>JAXMAS010000037.1:0-2307 GCA_046350275.1 Gemmataceae bacterium | reverse complement strand
CGATCAAGATCGGCGATCCGGCGTCCTACGACCGGGCGGTCTCTGCCATTCGCGAGACGAACGGAATTGTGACGCGCGTCACCGATGCACAGATCCTCGAGGCGAAAGCGACCATCGACGGCGCTGGGGTTGGCTGCGAGCCGGCCAGCGCAGCGAGCGTGGCGGGAGTGCGGTTGATGGTGGAGGAAGGGATCATCGCGCCGAGCGATCGCGTGGTTTCGATCCTCACCGGGCACGTGCTGAAGGACCCCGGCGTTCTGCAGTGGTATCATCAGGAGGCGTCCCCCCCTCCCCCGCGAGCCAACCGCCCGATCGAGATCGATGCCGATCTCGCCGCGGTGGAGCGGGTGTTGCAGAAGGGGTAGCGCGGCGAACGGACGGATGCCGACGCGGGCCGTCCTCGTCGCGATGTTGCCAGACCGTCAGGTTGCCCGTCGGTTGACTCGTCGGCGGCTGCCGGGGTCTTACCTGACAAGTCCCCGCGTTTTCAGGACTGACATCGGTTGCCTGACGAGAAAGGTTGTCGCAAGGCGCCGGATTCCGCTATGTTGTCGGAACTTCTGGCGTGGCGCGCCCTTGGGGACATCCGGTGGCCGTCGTGCGACGCAGTGAATCGCTCCATTCACCAGAGGATTGCATGAGACAACGACTCGTAGGGGTTGCGGTGCTGGCGGTGGCCATGGCTGCCATGCCGGCCCACGCCCAGAAGCCGCTCGCCGTCGAGGTGGGAGGCTTCGGACAGTTCAACCTGTTCGACAAGAACCTGGACATCGACAACACGCTGAGCGTGGGTGGCCGCGCTGGCGTGCACCTCTTCAAGCGGCTCTGGGCCGAAGGTGACATCCAGTTCGGGAAGGCCGACTGGGCCATCCCGGGCGGCGGCACCAAGTCGCTGACCCTGCGTCCGTGGGCGGCGCGCCTGGTCTATGCGCCGAAGATCGCCGAGAAGACGAGCCTTCTCATCGGCGCCGGCTACCAGAACAACGTCTACAAGGGCCGCACCGAGCAGGTCACGTCGCAGCTCTACTCGAAGAACGAGTACGAGGATGCGTTCACGGGGCTCATCGGCATCAAGCAGTGCCTGAACGAGAAGTGGAACCTGCGCGGTGACGTGGTCGGCGATTACAACCCGTCGCCGAACCAGAACAGCACCAGCGGGACGCTGGACGGCAAGGCGACCAACTACGGGCTGCGCCTCGGCCTGGGCTACTCGGTGAACGGCAAGTGCTATTCGAAGCCGGCTCCGCCGCCGCCGCCTCCCCCGCCGCCGCCGCCGCCCCCGCCGCCGCCGCCGCCGCCGGCCAACGAGCCCCCGGTCATCACGATCACGGCTCCGGCCAACGGCTCGGCCTTCACCGGCCCGGTCACCTTCACGGCGACCTGCACGGACAAGGAAGACGGCACCATCTCGAACAAGGTGACGTGGCGCAGCAACCGTGACGGCGATCTCGGCACGGGTGCCAGCATCACCAAGACGCTCACCGCCGGCACGCACACGGTGACCGCCAGCTGCAGCGATGCCAACGGGCACACGGTGACCTCGACCGTCACGGTCACGGTCAACGAGCTCCTGGTGCGCCTCAACTGGGTCTACTTCAACTTCGACAAGGCGACGCTGACCAAGGCCGGGCGCGACACGCTCGACCGCGTCATCGCCACGCTGAAGGACAAGGCGGACTGGAAGGTCGCGGTCGAGGGTCACACCGACCCGTACGGCAGCGATGCCTACAACCAGAAGCTTTCCGACAGCCGCGCCACGACGGTCGTGGGCTACCTCACCAAGGGTGGCATCGACGGCTCGCGCATCTCGCAGAAGGGCTTCGGCGAGGCCTGCCTGGTCCTCGACGACGATCATGCGAAGCCGGCCAAGACCAAGAAGGCGCACGGCGTGAACCGCCGCGTCGAGATCTGGTCGGTCGGGAACGCCGGAACCTCGGCCTCCTGCCGTCAGTAATCGCGACCTGATCGCCTCGTTCGACACGAAGCCCCCGGTGCCAGTGGCACCGGGGGCTTTGTACATCCGCTCGCGACGCGAGAACCAACGCGCCCCTCGTCAGGCAACGGCCTTCCCTGCTCCGGCGACGCCCATCGTGGAGAGGTCGCCCGGCCGGCGATACATCGACGCCGTCCCGCCAGGGACGCGCACGAGCGACTCGGTGACACCCAACGTGTTCTCCGTCCCGCCGAGGAAGACCGTCCCACCAGGATTGAGCTGTCGCGCGATGCGATCGAGCACGTCGCGCTTGGTCGCGACGTCGAAGTAGATGAGGACGTTGCGCACGAAGACCACGTCGAAGCTTCCCAACG
>JAXMAS010000036.1:0-1616 GCA_046350275.1 Gemmataceae bacterium | reverse complement strand
CTGACCAGGGTCGCCTTCGCGAGCGAGGGCCACGACCAGGTGTTGGCTGGCCTCGCAGCCACGATCAGTCCGCGGATCCTGCGTGCGCCCGGTCGGCTGGACGAACCCGCGCGTGAACTCGACGAATACTTCGCCGGCTCTCGACGCAGCTTCGACCTACCTCTGGATCTGACCACGACCGGCACGTTTCGGCGGACCGTTCAGTTGTTGCTGCCGAGCATCGTCTACGGGACGACCGTCAGCTACGCAGAGCTGGCCGCCAAAGCCGGACGGCCGACGGCAGTCCGCGCCGTCGGCTCGGCCTGCGCCACGAATCCCCTGCCGATCGTGGTGCCATGCCACCGGGTGCTGCGCAGCGACGGCAGTCTGAGCGGCTACCTCGGCGGTCTACCGGCCAAACGTGCCTTGCTGGAGTTGGAGTCGCACGGCCAACTCTCCTGACTGACCTTCCCCCGCCCCCTCCGTCCCCGAGCCACGGAGCCCCGGAGCCCCGGAGCCCCGGAGCCACCAAGTGCTCACACCCGGCCGAGACAACCCACCGGGAGGCCTGAAACGCGGAACGCCCGCACACCGTGGGGTGTGCGGGCGTTGCGGGTGTTCGAGTGGATCAGGCCTGCGGCGGCGCGGGCGGCTGCTGACCGTAGCCCTGCGGCGGCTGCTGCTGGCCATAGCCTTGCTGCTGCCCGTAGTTGGGCTGCTGGGCGTACGGATCGGGCGGCAGCACGCCGGGCTGCGGCGGGTAATAGCCCTCCGGTGCCGGCGGGCCATACTGCGCGGCGTTCGGCGACGTCGGCATGGCGCACAGGATCAACGTCACGATGCCGAGGCCCACAATGTTGAACAGGTAGAACCAGCCGGTGTAGCCGGCGTCGTGAAGCCGCCGGATGCTGACGGCGATCGTCGGGACGATCGTGGCCAGACCCCAAACGGTCAGCACGATGAGCGGGAAGACCGCGGCAGGCGGAAACTCGCCGCGAGCCGTGGCCGGCGAGGTCGCAAGGATGACGAGGGACAACCCGTAGAACACGAACACGACCAGCGAGTTGGCGAGAACCCACCACCAGTACTCGCCGCGGCTGGCGCGGCCGTCGAACTTGGCGTACTTCTGGAAGGCGCGCTTCACGGCCGGGACGAACCCGATGCCGTAGTGGGGCCAGTCAAGCGGAGGAACAGGAATACTCATGATGTTCTCAATTGTCTCTCGGCTTGGGGTCATCGCAGCATCGAACGGACGTGATTCCTGACACCGAACCAATTGGGTCGCTGGTCAGGTGCGCTCAGGCGCGATCCTGCACTTCCGCCAACACCGTCCGATAGCGGTCATCCAGTTCCTCGGCGGTGACCGCACCTCGCGCCGACGCCCGTACCTCAGATCGACCCGAGACCGGCGAGGACCACTCCGGCAGGAAACCGGTCAGCGCCCACGCGGCTTGCCGAGCCGCGCCGACGGCCACGCTCTCGTACGGGTCGGTCGTCAGCACCGGCACCCCGAAGACGTCGGCCGCGATCGCCCGGACCGCCGGTGACTGGGCGGCTCCCCCGGTGAGCATGACCTGTTCCACCGGGGACGCCTGCTCCCGCAGGCTCTGCACCCCGTACGCCAGGCTCCACAGCAC
>JAXMAS010000035.1:0-1769 GCA_046350275.1 Gemmataceae bacterium | reverse complement strand
CCAGGCAGCCATCGCCGACGAAACGGCGCGCAATCGCGAACGGATGGCGTTGGCGCGGGGCCGGTGGGAAGCGTCTGAACGGCGTGTCGCGGAGTTACGCAGTGAAGTGGAGTCGCTGGCCCGATTGCTCATCGATAGCGGCGGTACGCCGGCGATGAGCCAGGCCGCCTAGCCGCTCGCGGCTTCGCACGCAAAGCCGCGAGCGACGTCCCGGTCACTCGATCACCAGGATCGGCGTATCGGGGCTGACGACGGGCCGCAGCGCGAACGGCCCGCTCCACAGCGGCGGGATCGACCATTGTCCGACGATCGTGCCCTCGCCATCCTGTCGGCCCTCGTAGCAGACAACATGCTTGCCGACGTACTGCTTGATGAGGCGAATGGTGCCGCGGTCATCGTAATCACCGCGGACCGTGAACCGGCCGACGACATCGACGCCGCCACCGCTCACGTCGCCGTCGTCGAAGCGGAGCGTGAACTCGTTCATCGGCTGGCGGCCGTAGATCGCCTGTTCCCACCAGCCATTCCACTGACCCGAAGCGTACACGATTACTTCCCCCCCCTCGCCTTGTGCATCCGCTCCGCGCGCATCCGCAGGTAGGCGTGCATGAACGGTTCCAGATCGCCGTCGAGGACCTGCGCCACCTGCGGCGTCTCGTGGCCTGTCCGCAGGTCCTTCGCCAGCGTGTAGGGTTGCAGGACGTAGTTGCGCGTCTGGGAGCCGAAGGAGACTTCGCCCTTGGCGTTGTACTCCTTCGCGACTTCGGCCATCCGCTTCTGCATCTCGATCTTGTAGAGCTTCGCTTTCAGCATCGCGAGGGCGTTGTCGTCGTTCTTGAACTGGCTCCGCTCGCTCCGGCTCTCGGCCGCCACCCCGGTCGGCTTGTGGATGTACCGCACGCCCGACTCGGTCTTGTTCTGGTGCTGTCCGCCGGGGCCGCCCGAGCGGAAGGTCTGCCGTTCCAGGTCGCAGTCGCGGATCTCGATGTTGATCGAGTCGTCCAACTCCGGCGTTACCTCGACGGCGACGAAGCTCGTCTGCCGGGTGTCGCCGGAGCCGAACGGGCTGATCCGCACCAGCCGGTGGACGCCTTCCTCGCCTTGCAGGTAGCCGTAGGCGTAGTCGCCGACGACCTTTACCGTCGCGTTGGCAATGCCCGCCTCTTCGTTGCGAAGCTCATCTTGCAGCTCAATCTTGAAGCCGTGGTCCTCGGCCCAGCGGGCGTACATGCGGAGCAGCATCTCGGCGAAGTCGCAGGCGTCGGTCCCGCCCGCCCCGGCCTGGACACGCAGGAAGGCGTTGGCCGCGTCCTGCGGGCCGCTGAGCATCGCCTTCAGCTCGAAGTCCTCGAACCGCGTCTCGGCCTTGGGTAGCTCCCCTTCCAGTTCGCCGTCGAGGCCGGCGTCTTCCTCGGCCAACTCCGCGAGCGCGCCGACATCTCCGACAGCCGACTCCAACTCGTCGAATGGCTTCAGCAGGGCGTTGAGCGGCTTGAGTTCCGCGATGGTCTTCTTGGCCTTCTCCTGGTTGTCCCAGAACGTTGGCTCGCCCATCTTGTCGTTGAGCTGCTGCCGCAGGGCGCGTTTGCCGGCCACGTCAAAGGGAGTCCCGTAGCTGGGTCAGACGGCTCGTGAGGTCATCGACGCGGCGGCGCAGGTCAGCGTTCATTCTCATCCTCCGGAAAGCCCACCGATGGCAATCGGTGGGGGTTCTCCTCACAATACACTGGGTCGTCAAGTGAGACAATTCATCCCACCGCGGGGGTTCA
>JAXMAS010000034.1:0-2062 GCA_046350275.1 Gemmataceae bacterium | reverse complement strand
GGGCTCTCACCCCTGGTGGTCCCGCAGTTGAAGACGATCACGCTCGGCGGCGCGGTCACCGGGCTCGGCATCGAGTCGGCGTCGTTCCGCAACGGCCTGCCGCACGAATCGGTCCTTGAAATGGACGTCTTGACCGGCGGCGGCGAACTGGTCACCACCAACCGGTCGCGTGAACCGGAACTGTTTCGCGCCTTTCCGAATTCCTACGGAACCCTCGGGTACGCCGTGCGTCTCCGCATCGAACTCGAGCCGGTCAAGCCCTTCGTCGCCCTGCACCACATCAGGTTCCACAGCCTGTCCGACCTGATCACTACCGCCGGCGCCATCGTCGACGCGGCGAGCCACGACGGGGTGCGCGCCGACTACCTGGACGGGGTCGTATTCAGCGCCACCGAGAGCTATCTGACGCTGGGAACCCAGACCACCACGCCCGGCCCGGTCAGCGACTACACCGGCGACGACATTTACTACCGCTCGATTCAGCATCCGGCCGGCGTGAAGCACGACCGACTCACCATCCACGACTACCTATGGCGCTGGGACACCGACTGGTTCTGGTGCTCGCGCGCTTTCGGCGCCCAGAACCCGGCCATCCGTCGATGGTGGCCGCGCCGCTACCGGCGCAGCAGCTTCTACTGGAAGCTGGTCGGCTACGACCAGAGGTTCGGCATCGCCGATCGAATCGAAGCCCGGCACGGCCGCCCGCCGCTGGAGCGTGTTGTGCAGGACGTCGAAGTGCCGCTGGAGAACACCGAGAATTTCCTGACCTGGTTCCTCCACAATGTTCCGATCGAGCCGGTCTGGTTGTGCCCGCTGCGCCTGCGCGATGATGACGGTTGGCCGCTGTACCCGCTACGCGCCGGACAGACGTACGTGAACATCGGCTTCTGGTCATCGGTGCCATCGGTGTCCGGTTCCGAGGGGCACACGAACAGACTCATCGAACGCAAGGTGTCCGAACTGGGTGGACACAAGTCGCTGTACTCGGACGCTTTCTACACCCGCGAGGAGTTCGACGGTCTCTACGGCGCGGAGTCCTACAACACCGTGAAGAAGACCTACGATCCCGATTCGCGGTTGCTCGATCTCTACGCAAAGGCGGTACAACGGCAATGACGACATTCAAGGCTGACGGGGTACAGATCGGGGGGCAGGTGCCGGGCGGAAAACTCAGCCTCGCCGAAATCCTGGAGATCTTCGCCGCCGGCGACGGCCTCCCGCTGAAGTTCACGGCCTACGACGGAAGCAGTGCAGGGCCCGACGACGCCGACCTGGGCCTGGACCTTCTGACCCCACGCGGCACAACGTATTTGGCGACCGCCCCCGGCGACCTCGGACTGACCCGCGCATACGTCTCCGGCGACCTTGATCTGCTCGGCGTCCACTCCGGGGACCCTTACCCACTGCTCGCGGCGATGGCCGCGCAAAACGACATCAAGCGGCCGTCGCCCCGGGTGCTCGTCGACGTCATCCGGTCGATCGGTTTCGAACACCTCAAGCCGATCGCTCCCCCACCACAGGAGGCGCTGCCGCGCTGGCGGCGCATCGCGGAGGGGTTGCGGCACAGCAAAACCCGTGACGCCGAGGCCATTCACCACCATTACGACGTTTCGAATGCCTTCTACGAGTTAGTCCTCGGCCCCTCGATGACCTACACCTGCGCCTGCTATCCCGACACCGACGCGACGCTCGAAGAAGCTCAGGACAACAAATACCGGTTGGTGTTCGAGAAGCTGCGTCTGAAGCCGGGCGACCGACTCCTGGACGTCGGATGCGGCTGGGGTGGCATGGTCCGCTATGCGGCTAGGCACGGCGTGAAGGCCATCGGTGTCACGCTGTCTCGCGAGCAGGCGACGTGGGCGCAGAAAGCGATCGTCGACGAGGGCCTCACCGAGCTCGCCGAAGTCCGGCACAGCGACTACCGCGATGTCCGGGAGTCCGGCTTCGATGCCGTGTCATCGATCGGACTGACCGAACACATCGGAGTAGCGAACTATCCCGCCTATTTCGGCTTCCTCCAGTCGAAACTCAAAACCGGCGGCCTGATGCTCAACCACTGCAT
>JAXMAS010000033.1:0-2543 GCA_046350275.1 Gemmataceae bacterium | reverse complement strand
ATGGCGACAGCCTCCCACACGCCCTCCGGCTGGTACGGCTTCACGCTCGGCCCGCCGAGCTTCGGCACGAGGATGCCGCTCGCCGCCAGGGCGTGGTCACGGACCATCTCGGCGTCCATACGGAACCGCGGGCCGCGGGAGACCAGCCGGTTGTCGGCGTCCTTCAATCGCTTCTCCGGCGTCGTCGCAGCCGACTGCCGGTACGCGGCCGACATGACGAGCATCTTGAAGAACTTCTTCACGTCCCAGCCGCCGTCGCGGAACTCGACGGCCAGCCAATCGAGCAACTCCGGGTGCGACGGCAACTCGCCGGTGATGCCGAAGTCGCCGGCGGTCCGCACGAGGCCGGTGCCATACAGCTCCTGCCAGAAGCGGTTGACGGTGACGCGACTCGTCAGCGGATGGTCGGGCCGCAAGAGCCATTCGGCCCGGCCGAGGCGGTTTTTCGGCAGGTCGGCCGGATACGCCGGCAGCGAAGCCGGTGTGTTCGGCGTTACCTTGTCCTTACGCCGATCGTACTCGCCGCGCTGCAGGATATACGCCATCGCCTCGCCCGGTTTCTCCTGCATGACGTGGGCGATGGTGCCTCGCGACTTGAGCATGACTTCATCCTTCTGGATGTCGCCGAGCTTCGCGTTGAGGTCACGGTACAGGGCATCACGGGTGACGAGCCACCACGCGAACAGTTCGCTCTTGTCGGTGTCCGTGCGGTCGGCTGCAGGCTTCGCGAGGATTTCGGCCGCGCGCGACGACTTCGCAAGTTGCGATGTCTCGCCGCCCGTGAGTGCTCGGCTGTAGATCCGCAGATCCGACAGGCTGACGTTCTGTACGCGGTCGCCGGCACTGCGCTGGCCGAGCTTCAGCGGCACCGACGTGCGGGTCGTGCCTTGTAGCCGGTCGGCCTCGACATCGACCGCTTGTGGCTCGCCATTGTAATAGATACGCAGGCCCGACGCCTTGCCGGAGCCATCGGACGCGACGACAACGTGCGTCCATTGGTTGAGTGGAATCTGCGCCTTGGCGACAACCTTAGCGGCATCGTCGGGCCAATGGCTGACGAAGTGAATGCCGACGCGGTCGGCCTGCATCAGATGTCCCAGCCGCGGTAGCCGTTACTGAGGCTATGTGCGAGCAATGCCCTGTCTGGTTGCGCCAGCGTCACGGACCCAGACGCTGACCGCGAACGGTTGATCGCGGTCGAAGTCGCCGGCGTAGTACTTCGACGGCCGCCCCGCCGGGACGGACGAGCAGGCCACGCCGTGGATCCCGCGGGCAAGGCTCCGGCATAGTTGCTCGCGAGCAGAGGGCCGCGAGATGGCCATCGGCGGTAATCGCGTCGCTTTCGCCTGTCGAGCAGGCATGAACTCGTAGGTCCTTTATCGGCGTCAGGCCATACGCCTCGGCCGACGATGCCTTTGCGAGCCACTGATCGAAGTCCGGCCGGGCCTCCGTCTTGCGGGCTTCGACTTTTGCACGGGCAGCGGCCAGACGCGCGGCTAGTTCCTCAAACTTCGCCCGGTCCTCCGGCCGCGGCACCGGCACGATCGGCGGCGTGTTCGGCACGTTGCCGTCCATGGCGTTCTGCGTCGTGTTGTTGAAGAACGCGGCCAGGGAGTAGAAGTCCTTCATCGTGAGCGGGTCGAACTTGTGGTCGTGGCAGACCGCACAGCCGGCGGTCAAGCCCATCCACACCTGGGCCGTCGTCTCGGTGCGGTCGCGGTCGTACAGGACGAGGTACTCCTCCGGGATCGTGCCGCCCTCGTTGGTGGTGATGTTGCAGCGGTTGAACCCGCTGGCGATCTGCTGGTCGAGCGTGCGGTTCGGCAACAGGTCGCCGGCCAGTTGCTCGCGGGTGAACTGGTCGAACGGCAGGTTCCGGTTGAAGGCGTTGACGACCCAATCGCGGTACGACCACATCTCGCGGTAGTTGTCGAAGTGGATGCCGTGGGTGTCGGCGTACCGGGCGGCGTCGAGCCAGTACCGGCCGCGGTGTTCGCCCCAGTGCGGCGACTTCAAAAGGGCGTCGACGTACCGCTCGTAGGCGTTCGGCGACGGGTCATCAACGAACGCCTGCACGGCCGCGGGGTCGGGCGGCAGACCGGTCAGATCGAGGCTCGCCCGGCGGGCGAGGGTGCGGCGGTCGGCCTCGGCGGCTGGCTTCAACCCGCGGGCCTCGAGCGCCGCCAGGACGAACGCATCGACCGGCGTCTTGACCCACCCCGCGTCCTTGACGGCGGGCACGGCCGGCCGCTTCGGGGCGATGAGCGACCAGTGCGGCTGGTACTCCGCGCCCTGGGCGATCCAGCGTTCGAGCGTCTTCTTCTGTTCCGGCTTGAGCGTCTTGTGGACCTTGGCCGGCGGCATCCGCTTGTCGGGGTCGTCGGTGTTGATGCGGGCGACGAGTTCGCTGTCGGCCGGTTTGCCGGGTTGGAGCGCGCCGGATTGGATCGCGTCGTCGCGGCGGTCGAGCCGCAGGTCGGCCTTGCGGGCCGCGGAGTCGGGGCCGTGGCAGGCGAAGCAGTTCTCCGCCAGGATCGGCCGCA
>JAXMAS010000032.1:0-11620 GCA_046350275.1 Gemmataceae bacterium | reverse complement strand
CGGGGGCGGCGGCACGCCCTTCGCAACCTACCGGCCCCCCCGACGCCTGGTCCGGGCCGCGCAGCACTCGATCCTTCGCCTCGAAAGGTACCCATGAAAGCCCTCTGCTGGCACGGCATCGGCGACATCCGCGTTGACACGGTCCCCGACCCGAGAATCGAGGACCCGCGCGACGCAATCGTCCGCATCACGTCAACGGCCATCTGCGGGTCCGACCTACACCTGTTCGACGGATTCATGCCGACGATGGAGGCGGGCGACGTCATGGGCCACGAGCCGATGGGCGTCGTCGAGGAGGTTGGCGCAGGCGTGACCAACCTCAAGAAGGGCGACCGCGTCGTCGTGCCGTTCAACCTCGCGTGCGGGGCGTGCTACTTCTGCCAGAAGCAGCTTTTCTCCTGCTGCGACAAGTCGAACCGCAACGCGGCGACGGCCGAGAAGGCGATGGGGCATTCGCCGGCGGGGCTGCTCGGCTATTCGCACATGCTCGGCGGGTACGCGGGCGGTCAGGCAGAGTATCTGCGGGTGCCGTTCGCCGACGTCGGCCCGATCAAGGTCCCCGAAGCGCTGCCGGACGAGAAGGTGCTGTTCCTGTCCGACATCTTCCCGACCGGGTACATGGCCGCGGAGAACGCCGAGATCGAGCCGGGCGACGTGGTGGCCGTGTGGGGCTGCGGCCCGGTCGGGCAGTTCGCGATCAAGAGCGCGTGGATGTTCGGGGCCGGTCGCGTCATCGCCATTGACCGGGTGCCGGAGCGGCTGGCGATGGCTCGCACCCACGGCAAGGCCGAGACGATCGACTTCGACGCCGAGGATGTGTACGAGCGGCTGCAGGAGATGACCATGGGCCGCGGCCCGGACCGCTGCATCGACGCGGTCGGAGCGGAGGCGCACGCATTTGGCAGCCTGGACGCGGTGTATGACAAGATCAAGACGGCCGTCCGGCTCGGCACCGACCGGGCGCACGCCTTGCGGCAGGCGATCTTTTGCTGTCGCAAGGGCGGAACGCTGTCGATCCCCGGCGTGTACATCGGATTCCCTGACAAACTGCCGTTCGGGGCGCTGATGAACAAGGCCCTGACCGTCAAGACCGGGCAGACGCACACGCAGCGGTACACGCGGCCGCTACTGGCGAAGATCGAGGCCGGTGAGATCGACCCATCGTTCGTGGTGACGCACTCGCTCAAACTGGACGACGGTCCAGCGGCGTATAAGACGTTTCGCGACAAAAAGGACGGCTGCATCAAGGTCGTCCTGAAGCCGTGATCGGAGGGATCGTCCACCTCCCTGAGACGGGCGGTCATGGAGGGACGGACAGGTCTTGGACGAACTCGAACACGCCGGTGCTACCGTTGATCGACAAACGCGTGGAGAGTGCCGTGTTTGAGACGAACACGATGCCATAGATCAGCGAGTCTGTGGAGCCAACCGCGCATGGGCCTATGCCCGCGCCTGGCTCCGTCGCGAGGTCGGGCGGTAATGTAGCCGGCACACTCCGTGTGCCGGTAACGCTCGGCACACGGAGTGTGCCGGCTACCATAAGGCCGGCGATGGCGGCTACTTGCCCGCCAGAATGGCGTCCACGGTCGCCACGGCAATCGGGTGGTACGTCGGCTTGGCCTTCGCGTAGATCGCCCGTGCCCGCGCCACGCCGGCCGGCGTCTTCGCCAACTCCTCGTACAACGGCTTCAGGAACTTCCGCCGGCCCTGCGTCGTCAGGAACTCCTCCACCCGCGGGTACGCCGCCTCGTAGCCGTGACGCACCGCCAGTTGCAACCACGGGAACGCCACCTCCGCGTTCGTCCGCCGGGTCAGGCCGAAGGCGGCGTCCAGCTCCTTCATCCGCTCGGATGTCAACTTCGCCGGCAGCTCTTCCAGGAAGTGCTGCCATTCCTGCGACGCGGGCGCTGTACGTGACCCGCACGGCCGGCGAATCCTGGAGCGGGATCCAGCTTCGGGCGTGGATCGCCCGCGACTGCGTGAACAGGAATGGTTGCCGCTTCGCCGCGGTCATCTCGCGGCTGAGCCACTGCAACCCGCTCGCCAGAGAAATTCTTGGTGCGTCCGCCGCGCCGTTTCCGCATAGTATGGCGACGCCCGGAGGCCCGTGCCGTGACCGACGAATCGATCTTCGCCGCCGCCCGCGCCATCGCCGACCCGGCCGAGCGCGCCGCCTACCTCGACCACGCCTGCGCCGGCGACGCCGCCCTCCGCCGCGAGGTCGACGAGCTGCTCGCCGCCGATGGCCGCACCGGCCAATTCCTCGACGCGCCGCCGTCCGTGCCGGTGTGGCAGCCCGGGCCGTACCGCCCGCCGGAGAGCGTCGGCACTGCCGGGGCCGTCATCGCCGGCCGGTACAAGCTACTGCAGAAGCTCGGCGAGGGCGGCATGGGGACGGTCTGGATGGCCGAGCAGACCGCCCCGGTCAAGCGGCTCGCCGCCCTCAAGTTGGTCAAGCCGGGCATGGACTCGGGCGAGGTGATCGCCCGGTTCGAGGCGGAGCGGCAGGCGCTGGCCCTGATGGACCACCCGAACATCGCCAAGGTCCTGGACGGCGGCACGACGGCCGACGGCCGGCCGTTCTTCGTCATGGAGCTGGTCAAGGGCCTGCCGCTGACGGCCTACTGCGACGAGCGGCTCCTGACCGTCCGGCAGCGGCTCGAGCTGTTCGCCCAGGTCTGCGCCGCGGTGCAGCACGCGCACCAGAAGGGCATCATCCACCGCGACCTGAAGCCGACGAACGTCCTGGTCACCGAACACGACGGCACGCCGGTGCCGAAGGTCATCGACTTCGGCCTCGCGAAGGCCCTGCACGCGGCGCACGCCCTGACCGAGCGGACGCTGTACACGGCGTTCGGCGCGGTCGTCGGCACGCCCTTGTACATGGCCCCGGAGCAGGTGGCGACGAACGCCCTCGACGTGGACACCCGCACCGACGTGTACGCCCTCGGCGTCATCCTGTACGAGCTACTGACGGGGACGACGCCGCTGGAGCGCGCCCGGCTGGCGAAGGCCGCGTGGGACGAGGTACGGCGGCTGATCCGCGAGGAGGAGCCGCCGAAGCCGTCGACGCGGCTCAGCTCGTCGGACGCGCTGCCGAGCGTCGCGGCGCTGCGGCAGGCCGAGCCGGCGGCGCTCGGCAAGCTGGTCCGCGGCGAGTTGGACTGGATCGCGCTGAAGGCGTTGGAGAAGGACCGCAACCGCCGGTACGAGTCGGCGACGGCCCTGAGCCGCGACGTGCAGCGCTACCTGGCCGACGAGCCGGTCGAGGCGTGCCCGCCGACCGCGGCGTACCGGCTACGCAAGTTCGCCCGCAAGCACCGCGGCCCGCTGTCGGCCGCGGCGACGCTGGCCGTCGTGCTGCTGGCCGCGACGGGCGTGAGTCTGTGGCAAGCCGACGTGGCGCGGCGCAGCGAGGCGGCGGCCGTCGCGGCACGCAACGACTTGGCGACGGCGAATGATGGGTTGGAGGGCACGTTGGCCCGCAGCCTCTGTAGGCCGCTACAAATCAGCGGCAATTACACGTTGAGCGAACCCGAGTCGGAAGCGATGTGGGAGTTGGCGCAGGGCCAGCAACGGCTCGGTGATCGGTTCCTAACCGAAGCTACGCGATTGCCACTGTCGGCGGCTCAACTGCGGGCGCGAGCCGAACCAGCCATGATCGCGGCGGTCGGGCTGGACCCGGAGCGGCGGGCACGGGCGCTGCGACTGGTCGCTAACCACCTCGGCGACCGACAACTCAACCTCAGCCAGCGAGCCGACCTTGCCCTGGTCGGCTTAGAGCTGATTGACCCTACAGCCGAACTCAATGCGATGATCGTCGAAACGCTCCGCGCCACGCTGACGAAGGAGCCTGGATTGTCGCAGATCGTCGGGAGACGACTGCTCAGCCGCGACGACCGCCTGTTGCCGGCTGATGCGGCCCGGTTCTTTGCCGAGGCCATCCCGATCGAACGAGATCTCATTGCCTCAAAGGAGTGGGCGGTAGGCTTGGCGGCGGCTGCCGACCGACTGCCGCCGGAGGAGGCGACCCGGCTTTGCAGAGGCGCGGCCCGTTTGTTCAGCGACTCACTGGCCAAGGCGACAGGGCAATCTCCCCAGTGGCCGTTGGCCCAAGGTCTGGCGAACATGACTACCCATTTGCCGCCCGATTACGCCGCCCGCATTGTGTCCGATGCGTTCGCCAAGGTTTCTGAGCAGGGTGCCCGAAGGTCGTTAGTGATAGGGGCGGTGGCCATCGCCGGCCGCCTACCGCCGGGTGAAGCCGGCCGCCTACTGACCGACATACTTGCCACGGAGGCTGATGGACCAAGCCGGTTGGATTTGGCACAAGGTTTGGTGCAGTTCGCCGACGGCTTGGCTCCGGAAGATGGCACTTCGCTCCTAGCGACTGTACTCGCTAAGGAGACAACACCTTCCGTCCGAAAGAGGTTGGCGGAGGGCTTGGCACGACAAGCCGCCCGCTTGCCGTCGGATGACACCGCGCGGGCGTGCGGTGACGCGGCCCGGCGTCTCGCCGACGCGCTGGCCAGGGAGACGGACCCTTACAGCCGGCAATCACTGGCCGAGGGGTTAGGATACCTCGCGCAACGCCTCCCACCGGAGGTCGCCGCGCCGATGTGCGGCACGGCAGGCAGGCTACTGCTTGAGGGGCTCGCCAACGAAACGAACGTGCGACGACGGCCGGTGCTGGCCGCTGGCTTGGTGCGGTTCGCCGATCACCTGCCTCCACACGAAGCCGTCCGCGTTTGTGGCGAGTCTACTGAACGCTTGGCCCACGCCCTGGCGAACGAGGCGGACAAGTATAACCGGCGGTCATTGGCAGCGGGCTTGGCGCAGGTCGTCGTTCGGCTACCGCCGGAGGAAGCCGTCCGGCTGTTAGTCGATGCCCTCGGCCGGGACGACGACCCACACGTCCTAGGTGCTTTGGCGCGAGGCTTGGCACAGGTCGCCGACCGCCTGCCGGCAGAGAGGGCCGCGCTACTGTGCGGGAAAGCCGCTCGCAGACTCTCCAACGCCTTCTCTCGCGAGAGCGACGACAACGCCCTCTGGGATTTGGTCCAAGGAATGACGGCCATCGCCGGTCACCTCGTGACGGCCGATGTCGAGCGGTTGTGTTCCTTGGCGTCGGCGAAAACGTGGGGTACAGGGTACTGGCCGGAACAAGGAGGGGCCGTCGCCGGACTGCTGACTTGGCTCCCCTCTGCCGATGCCCACCGCCGGTCGCGAGAGTTGGCCCGCATCATCGCAGCCGACCCGCGCGCCCTCGACGATGCGGGAACTGGCGAAACGTTCGGTTGGATTGTTCTCGACCAACTCCTCACAGACAACGCGCCGTCGCTCGTCCAACGGCGAGCAGCATCGGCCCTCGCGCACTTCGGCCCAGCCGCGGCTGGCCCCCTCGCCGCGTTGCCCGCCTTGCCCGCGGCCGCGGAACCGCTGCCGTGCCGGCTTACGACGCAGGAACTCGTTGAGCTGCTCAAGATGCCGACGTGCTACGGCGAGGCCCGCAAGGTCGTCCTGAAGCACCTCGGCAACCGCTACGGCCGCCGGTTCGCCGACCACTGGGCGTTCGTCCGCTACGCCACCGACCACCACCTCGGCCTCGACTTCACCACCCCGCCGAAGCGGCCGACGCCGTGACGGCCTCGAAGCCGGCCGGCGCGACGGGTATGATGCAAGGTGCCCGCGAGGAACTGTCCGATGACGCAGACCCTGACCGCCATCTATGAGCGCGGCGTCCTCCGGCCGACCGTGCCGCTCGCCCTGCCCGAAGGCGTCGCCGTCCGCGTGACGCTCGATGTCGCGGCCGATGACCCGGCGGGCGATGCCGCCGCGGCGGCACGCCGGCAGGAAGCGGCGGCGTTCGTTCAGTCTTTGATCGACGCCAAGGGCCGCGACGAACTGCCCGAGGGGTACGACTTCCTCGACGCCCTCAACGCGAACCGCGGCCCCAGCGAACCGCCGCTGTTCCCGCCCGAGCAGAAGGGCGCGACGTGGTAGGACCGGCCGTCATTCTCGACGCGGGGCCGCTCGGGCTACTCGCCAACCCGCAACTGACCCGCGCCACCGCGGCCGGCCTCCAATGGCTCGGGCAACTGTTGGCCGCGGGCCGGCGCGTCGTCGTCCCGGCGGTGGCCGACTACGAGGTCCGTCGCGAATTGCTGCGGCTGCGGGCGGTGCAAAGCGTGGCCTCATTAGACGCGCTGGCCCAGCGGCTCGAATACCTGCCGGTGTCGTACGACGCCTTCCGCTTGGCCGCCGAGTTCTGGGCGCAGGCCCGGCAGGGCGGCTACCCGACCGCCCCCGACCCGGCCCTGGACAGCGACGTCATCCTCGCCGCGCAAGCGGCCACCCTTGGCGCGCCCGCCGTCGTCGCCACGGCGAACCTCCGCCACCTGAGCCGCTTCGTCCCCGCCGACCTGTGGCAGAACATCGTCCCGTGACGGCCGCCGGTTCGCCGACCACTGGGCGTTCGTCCGCTACGCCACCGACCACCGCCTCGGCCTCGACTTTACCACCCCGCCCAAGCGGCCGCCCGCGGGTCCGCCGGCCGCGAAGCCGTGACCGCTAGCCGACATCGGTTCCGTCGCGCGAGCGCCGATGGTACACTGACGGCCGGAGGAGACGCGACCATGCTCAGCCCCGAAGCCCTCGCCGCCTACCGCCGCATGACGCCGAGCGAACGCCTGCGGCTGTCGTTCGCCGCCACCCGCGTGTCGTTGCCGTACTTGCTGCACGGCCCCCGCGACGTGGTGGAGCGCCGCTTCGCCCTCCTGCGACGCGAGAACGACGCCCGCAACCGCGCCATGCTCGAACGGCTTGCCGACGCCGAAGGACTGCCGTGAAGAGCCTCGACGATGTCGTCCGCGACGTGGCCGGCGTGTTGGAGGCCGCAGGCATCGACTACGCCCTGATGGGCGGGGTCGCCGTCCGGCTCTACGCGCTGCCCCGGCCGACCCTCGACGTGGACCTGACGATCTCGATCCCGCGCGACGACTTGAACCGCCTGTACGACCTCGACGAAGACCTCGGCTACACCATCCCCGACGCCCAGCGCACCGGCTGGGTCGACGCCGTGCGCGGCCTGCCGGTCGTCAAGTTCCAGTTCGCCGTCGGCACGCCGATGATCGACGTGGACGTGTTCCTGGCCGAGACGGCGTTTCAGCGACAGTTGCTCCAGCGCCGCCAGCGGCATGCCGGCGAGGGGTGGACGGCCTGGTTCGTCAGCCCCGAGGACCTGATCCTGGCGAAGCTCCTGGCCGGCCGGCCGAAAGACCTGAACGACGTGGCCGACATCCTCTTCATCCAGGGCCAACTGGACGAGCCGCACCTGCGCCGCTGGGCCGGTTCGCTCAGGGTGGCCGAAGCCTTGGACGCCGCCTGGCGGCACGCCGGCCGCTGACCGGCGGCGGGGCGTTCGTCCGCTAAGCCGCCGACCGCCTTGGCCTCGACTTCACCACTCCGCCCAAGCGGCCGCCCGCGGACCCGCCGGCCGCAAAGCCGTGACCGCCGCAGCAGCGCGGTACACTATCCGCGGGGAGGATCGCACGATGTCCGCTGTACCGAAGCGACTGCTGACGCCGCAAGAGTATCTGGCCCAGGAGCGTCAGGCCGAGTTCAAGAGCGAATACTACCGCGGCGAAACCTTCGCCATGGCCGGGGCGAGCGAGGAACACAGCCTTGCCAAAGACAACCTCGCCGCGGAGGTCAAACGGCAACTCCGCGGCCGGTGCAAGGTCGTCACCAGCGACATGCGGGTCAAGGTGAGCACGACCGGCCTGTACACTTACCCCGACATCGTGATCTACTGCGGCCAAGCCGAGTTCGAGGATGCCGACATCGATACGCTGCTCAACCCGACAGTCATCGTTGAGGTGCTCTCGACATCGACCGCGGCGTACGACCGCGGGGAGAAGTTTGCCCAATACCGGCAGATTCCGTCGCTGCAAGAGTACGTCCTGGTCGCGCAGGACAAGCCGCTCGTCGAGCGGTTCGTCCGCCAAGCAGACGGCCAATGGCTGCTGTCGGAGTTCCGCGGCCCGGACGCGACACTCGAGTTCGCGTCGGTCCCCGCCCGCGTGTTGCTCGCCGAAATCTACCGCGACGTGACCTTCCCCGAAACGCCGCTGCGGTGACGGCCGTGACCGATCTCACCCGCCTGCTCGACGCGGCCGACGCCGGCGACCCGCACGCCGCCGCCGAGCTGCTGCCGCTCGTCTACGACGAGTTGCGTCGCCTCGCCGCGGCGAAGCTCGCCGGCGAGGCGAACCACAGCCTAAACGCGACATCCCTCGTCCACGAGGCGTACCTGCGGCTCGTCTCGCCCGCCAAGCCGCAAGCGGCAACGTGGGCCAACCGCCGTCACTTCTTCGCCGCGGCCGCGACAGCCATGCGCCGCATCCTCGTCGACGCCGCCCGCGCCCGCAACGCCGCGAGCTGCGGCGGCGGCCGCGGCCGCGGCGAACTGGCCGACGTGGCCGCCCCGGAGCCTGACGACGACGTCGTTGCGTTGGATGAGGCCCTCGACCGGCTCGCCACGCGACCCGTCCAAGGCCGAGCTAGTGCAGCCGCTACTTCGCCGGGCTGACATTGATGAAGCTGCTCGCCGCTCGGAATGTCGCCGAGCCGCTGCCGACCGCGCATGGGCCTATGCCCGGCCTCGGCTCCGTCGCGAGGTCGGGCGTGTAGCCGGCACACTCCGTGTGCCGGAAACGCCGGCACACGAGTGTGCCGGCTACCATAAGGCCGGCGATGGCGGCTACTTGCCCGCCAGAATGGCGTCCACGGTCGCCACGGCAATCGGGTGGTACGTCGGCTTGGCCTTCGCGTAGATCGCCCGTGCCTGCGCCACGCCGGCCGGCGTCTTCGCCAACTCCTCGTACAACGGCTTCAGGAACTTCCGCCGGCCCTGCGTCGTCAGGAACTCCTCCACCCGCGGGTACGCCGCCTCGTAGCCGTGACGCACCGCCAGTTGCAACCACGGGAACGCCACCCGCGTTCGTCCGCCGGGTCAGGCCGAAGGCGGCGTCCAGCTCCTTCATCCGCTCGGATGTCAACTTCGCCGGCAGCTCTTCCAGGAAGTGCTGCCATTCCTGCGTGGACCACTCGGCGGTTCGCAGGTCCTTCGCGGCGGTGGCGCCACCCGCCCACGCCTTGGCCTGTTGCTCGACGGCCTCGAACGCCTTCGCCCGGAAGTCGGGGGCGGTGCCAGGCAGGCCGGGCTTCGTCAGCCACTCGTCCACCGGCACCTTCGCCGCGGCCGCAGGGTCGCTGCGCAACAGCTGTTGTTCCAGGTACGCCCGGAAGTCGGCCGTGGTGATGCTGCGGAACGCGAAGTGGTCGAAGTAGCCCTTCAGGAACGCATCGAACCGCGGCCGGCCGAACGCCACCTCCAGGTGCTTCAGGAACAGCGCCCCCTTCTCGTAGGGGATGTCGGTCAGCCCGTCGTCGGGGTCGCGGCCCTGCAAGTCGATGTGCAGCACCTGGTCGGACAGCTTCAGGTCGGCCAGCTCGCGGCCGAGGCTCCGCCGGCCCAGGACGGCCTCCATGTCGGCGCGGGCGGTCCCGTACACCGCCTCCAGGACGCGCCGCTCCAGGTAAACGGTGAAGCCCTCGTTGAGCCAGAAGTCGCCCCAGGTCGCGTTCGACACCAGGTTGCCCGACCAACTGTGCGCCAATTCGTGCGCGAGCAGCGACACCAGACTCTTGTCCCCGGCCAGGACGGTCGGCGACGCAAACGTCAGCCGCGGGTTCTCCATGCCGCCGAACGGGAAGCTCGGCGGCAGCACCAGCACGTCGTACCGGCCCCAGCGGTACGGGCCGTACAGCCGCTCGACGGCCGCCACCATCGCTTCGAGGTCGGCGAACTCGCCCGCCGCCTTGGCGACGACGCCCGGCTCCGCGTACACGCCGGTTCGCGGGCCGAGGGGTCGGAACTCCAACTCGCCGACGGCCAGCGCGATCAGGTACGGCGGGATCGGCTGCTTCATGGTGAAGCGGAACTCGCGGTCCGCCGCCGCGGCCTCGGCGCTCATGACCGCGACGACGCCCGGCGGCGTGCGGACGCGGGCGCTGTACGTGACCCGCACGGCCGGCGAGTCTTGCAGCGGAATCCAACTCCGCGCGTGGATCGCCTCCGACTGCGTGAACAAAAACGGCTGCCGTTTCGCCGCGGTCATCTCGCGGGTGAGCCACTGCAACCCGCTCGCCTGCGGCCCGGTGGCGTAGTGGATGCGCACCGCCGTCGCGTTGGCCGGCAGCGGGATCGTCACCGGGGAGCCGAGGATCGCGTCCTCCGGCCCCACGGCGAACCGGCCCGGCGCGAACGCCTTGCCGTCGGCCGACGTCTCGACCTTTTCGATCGCGAGCTTGCGGGAGTCAAGGACGAGCGGCTGTGTCGCATCTTTCGACGTTCGCTCGACCGTCAGCGTCGCGGTGCCGCGGAGCCGCTGGGCGGCGAAGTCCACGTCGAGGTCGAGGTCCACGTGCCGGACACGCACGTGGTCCGGTCGAGCGTAGGAATGCACGTCGGCCGCCTGTACTGATAGCCGTGCCAACGCTGCAACGCAGCAACACAGTTTCATGTGATCCGATATTCGCATGAGGTACCTCGCGCGGACTTGCGACTCCCTTCCGTTGTAGCCCTCGGCCGCCTGCGAGCGGCATGAAAAAAACTGGAAACATGCTGTAACACTGCGCCACGGCCAACGCTCAGCATGGCATGGCAAGTGACATGGGTCGCGTCGGGCGGCCCAGCACGAGCAGGTCTTGCAGCCCGGCGGAGCAGCCGAGGAACTTCCCATGCCGGCGTTCGGCATATCTCTCGAACGCCCGCGGGCGGCATCGTTTCAGGAGTGACACACGATGAAGGGTACGAGCAACGGTTTCGCAGTGGATGGGTTCAGTGCAGTGTCGGGCGACGAGCTGATGCTGGTCGAAGGCGGCAGCTTCTGGTCGAAGCTCAAGTCGGTGGCGAAGGTCGTCGCCGTCGTCGCGGGCGCGGTCGCCGCGATCCTCTAAGGTCGCGGGCGACGCCCCGCGAGCGGTGGCGGGAATGACGGGGTGGTGCCGCTGGTCGGCACCGCCCGTCACCCGCCGACACGAACCACGCCCGTCGAAAGATATCCCATGAACGTGATCAACGACATTGATGCGACGACCGAGGGGGTCCGCGCCGCGTCCGCGGACGAGCGGATGCTGGTCGAGGGCGGCATGACCAAGCCGACGCCGCCGCCGGAACCAATCGAGATACGGATCGTCCGGTGGGTGTTGCAGCACCTGAAGTAATCGTCGGCCCAGGGCGAGGGGCCGGCCGGGCGGTGCCGCCTGCGGGCACTGCCCGTTACCTCGCTGACGACCACCCGCCGGGCGGCCGTGGGTCACCGGGCCGCCGACGGTCGGCGGCCCCCGCGGGCCGGGGCGGCGGGCACGGAGCGGGAGAGGTTCGATGAACAAGTTCGACAACGACCGTGGGTTCACCGCGGTGCCCGCCGACGAGCTGATGCAAGTCGAGGGTGGGTTCAGCATCGGCGGGTTGGTGCGGGGTGTGGTGTGTGTCATCAAGGCGGTCATTGAGGTCTTGACCCCGCGCCCGCCGCGCATGCCACCGCGGCTGTGA
>JAXMAS010000031.1:0-26247 GCA_046350275.1 Gemmataceae bacterium | reverse complement strand
ACCACTATCTCGCCGCCCGCTGGCAGGCACTCGGCCTGACGCCGGCCCCGCTCAGCGACGACCGCACGTTCGTCCGCCGGGTCACACTCGACCTTGTGGGCCGCATCCCGACACCGGAGGAGGTCGAAGCATTCCTCTACGACCCGTCGGCCACGAAGCGGCAGACCTTGGTTGATCGGCTGTTGGCGAGCGACGAGGCGGCGCGGAATTTCCGTGAGGTGTGGGACGCCCTGCTCATGGGCCGCCGCGGCAACCGGCGCGAGGCCCGGCGGCGCGACGGCGGCTGGTACGCGTTCCTCGAAGCGGCGTACAAGCAGAACCGGCCGTGGGACGAGGTGGTCCGCGCCGTCGTCACCGCCCGGCCCGAGAAGGAGCAAGACAAGGGCGCGATCTGGTTCCTCTTCGAGCGGCGGAATGAACATCAGCAGATCGCTGAAGCGCTCGCGCCAGTCATCTACGGCACCCGGATCGACTGCGCCCAGTGCCACGACCACCCGCTCGCCGCCGAGATCAAACAGGGCCACTACTGGGGCCTGGTCGCCGCGTTCAACCGCAGCAAGAACGCCGAGCGCGGCACGCCGGCCGTCCTGGAGTCGGCCGTCGGCGGGGCGATGAACTTCACGAACCTGAAGCGGGAGTCGCAACCCGCCGTCGTCACGCTCTTGACCGGCCGGACGCTCGACGAACCCGTCGGCGGCGACACCGACACGCCGGACAAGTACGTCGACCCCAAGGCAGCGGTAAAGGTGCCGAAGAACTCGCGGCGGGCCGCCCTGGCGGAAGCCGTCACCCACGACAACCCGCTACTGGCCCGGTCGTTCGTCAACCACACGTGGGCACTGCTCATGGGCCGCGGCATCGTCCACCCGGTGGACGAGATGAACTCGAAGCACCCGCCGAGCCACCCCGAACTGCTCGACGCCCTGGCCGCCGACTTCGCATCGCACCGGTACGACGTGCGGCGGCTGATCCGCGCGATCGTCCTGAGCCGCGGCTACCAACTGGCGGCGGGGTCGGCCCGGCCCGAGGCGTTCGCCGCGGCGCTGGAGAAACCGCTGACCGGCGAGGCGATCGCCCGGTCGCTGCGGATCGCCGCGGGCCGCCCGGCCGACGACGACGCCTTGCGGCAGGCCGTGGTCGAGCGGTTTCCCGACGTTCTGCCACGAGCGACGCTCGCCACGGCCCAGCAGGCGATGTTCCTCAATAGCGGCGACATGATCGCCGCTCTCTTCCGCACCGCTCCGGAGCGCGTCACAGCACCACAAGCGCCGGCCGACCGCGTACGGGCCGCCTTCCGCCTGGCCCTGGTCCGCGACCCGGACGCCGAGGAGCTGGCCCGCGGCGTCGCGTTCCTGACGGCCCACGCTGCCACGCCAGCCGATGCGGCCGGGCAATTGCTCTGGGCGCTCGTCAGCGGGCCGGAGTTTCTGACCAACCATTGAGGGGTCGAGCGGCCGGTGGGTCTTCGGGGCTTCCGCGGGCGCGGTACCCTAATGACATGCTCCGTACCCCGATCCCTCGGGCCCGATCCGGCCGCCATTCCCCTTGGACCGGATCGTCCGGACGCCCGAAGGGCAAGCGGCTGCGTATGTGCGACATGCTTACGAAGCAAGTCGTGTCCTTGATGCGCCACGCGTGGAACTCGGGCGAATGGCGAAGAAAAGTGCCGGTGATTAGTTCCAGCGTCGAAGGAACCGCGCCCGCTCTTGCTGGAGCTTACAGCCGGCTGACGCCGCCCGTTCGCCAAAGTCCAAATGCCCGGCGGACGCTCCGAACCGAATCCCCCCGCGGCCGGTCCGATAGACAACCTCGCGGCCGACGCTATGCTTACGACGGATCGTATCTCACTCGACAAATGACCCACCGCGGGCGGAAACCATGACTGTCCCGTCCACCGGCTGCCGGCCCGACGAACACCGCTTGCACCGCCGCCTGTTCCTCAAGGGCTTGGCCGCGTCTGGGGCGACGTCGGTCGCGAGCTTCTCCGGCCTGTTCACCAACCCGGCCTTCGCCGACGCCGCGAAGAAGGCGCAGAAAAACGTCATCCTCCTCTGGCTGTGCGGCGCGCCGAGCCAGTTCGAGACGTGGGACCCGAAGCCGGGTCGACCGTCCGGCGGGCCGTTCGGCACCGTCCGCACGTCCGTGCCCGGCGTCCATTTCTCCGCGCTCATGCCGAAGTGCGCGAGCATCGCCCATCGCCTCAACGTCGTCCGCTGCATGCGGACGAAGCAGACCGAACACCTGCAAGGGATCAACCTGTTGACCCGCGGCAACCCCGACCGGGCCGGGTTCACCCGGCCGACGCTCGGCGCGGCCGTCTCTGCGGCGCTGGGTAACATCGATACGAAGCTGCCAAACTTCATACTCCTCGAACCAAACCCCGAGGGGAACGAGTTCAAGGAGTACAAGGCCAGCGACCTGCACGGCTGGCTCGGACCGGACCACGCCCCGGTGCAGCTCGGCGGCGACAAGACGCAACTCGGCAAGGCCGCCGACGCGCTCGCCGGCAACCGAGAGGACCGCGACGCACTCCGCAAGTTCTTCGCCAAGCGCTACGAAGCCGCCGGCCGTGGGCCGACCGCCGCGGCCCAGAACGCGGCCTTCGAGAAGGTCAAGGGGCTGATGGCGTCAGCCGACCTGTTCGACCTCAAAAAGCTGCCCGAGGCCGACCGCGCCCGCTACGGCCCCGGCACTTTCGGCCTGCATACGCTCATGGCCCGTAACCTCGTCGAGAAAGGTGCGCCGTTCGTCATGGTCGCCAACGGGATGCCGTGGGACAACCACGTCCTCCAGCACGAAATCCATCAAATGCTCGTCCCCGAACTCGACCGCATCCTCTATCACCTCGTCGCTGACTTGCAGGACCGCGGCCTCTTGGACCACACACTGGTCGTGGCGATGGGCGAGTTCGGCCGGACGCCGTGGCTGAACGCCTCTCGCGGCCGGGACCACTACCCACACGCCTGGAGCCTGATGATGACCGGCTGCGGCCTGAAGCGCGGCGTGGTCGTCGGCGGCACGGATATCGACGGCGTAGACCCCGACGGCCGATCGTTCAACGAGCAGAACCTCTTCGCCACCATCTTCACCGCCCTGGGGATCGACCCGCACGCCGAGTACGACCTGCCGGGCTTCCCCACGTTCCACCGCGTCGAAGACAAGGCGGAGCCGATCAAGGAGCTGCTGGCGTGAAGCTGGAAAAGACCACCGACCTTCGGTTGCCGACCGGCGTCCTCGGCCTCGCGGTCGGGGAAGCACGTCGGGCTGACGCCTCGACGCTCGCCACCGCGCTCTACGCCGCGTGCATGGACGGCGTCATCTATGCCGTGGACCCAGCCAGCGGGACACTCACACCGTTCGAGGGCAAGCACGCGAGCTTCGCGTCCGGCTGTGTGCTGACGCCGGACGGACGGACGCTGATCTCGGCCGGCTACGACGGCTGGCTGCTCTGGCACGACGTTACTACGAAGCGCTGCTTCCGCCGCGTCCACGCGCACACGTTCTGGTCGTGGCAGATGGCGTTGTCGCGCGACGGCCGGCGGGTCGCCACCGTGAGCGGCCAATACCTCGCTGGCGGTGAGCGGTACGAGCCGGCCGCGTCGCCGGAGCCGACGGTCAAGGTTTACGACGCCGTGACCGGCGACCTCGTACGGGCGTTCGACCACGGCCCACCGGTGTTGAGTGTCGCGTTTGGCCCCGACGGCCGACACGTCGCCGCCGCCAACATGATGGGCGAGGTTCGCGTGTGGGACGTGGAGACGGGGGCGCTGGCCGCGACGATCGCGACGCCGGACTTCACGAGCTGGGGCATCATCAAGAGTCCGCACTACTGCGGCGGCATCTACGGTCTGGCATTTTCGCCCGACGGCGGGGCGCTGCTCGTCTGTGGCATGGGGCCGATGACTGACCCGATGGCCGGCAACGGCAAGATGACCTGGCAGCGCTGGGACTGGCGGACGTCGCCGCCGACGAAGCTCGGCCAAATCCGCGATGGCGATGGCGGCACCGGCCTCATGGAAACGCTGGCGTTCGCGCCGGACGGCGGCGCGTTCCTGATGGCCGGCCGGCAGGCCCAGGGGACGTGGACGACGGCCCTGTTCGCGGCCGGCGACGGCAAGCTTGTTGCCAAGCTCGACACCAAATCGCGCGTCACCCGCGCCGCGTTCACCCAGACGGCAAAACCGTCTTTCTCGCCGCGACTGTCAGCCAGGGGGCGCAAGAATGGCCAGTGGAGCGAGTACGGCCGTATCCACGTGGTAAAGGTCGACGGCACATAGCGTAGCGACCCGATAAGAGCCGCGAGCGTGAGCGAGCGATTGACGCTGTACACGCTCGCTCACGCTCGCGGCTCTTATCGGGTCGCTCCAGCTCACTGCGGTGGCAATCTGTGCCGTCCGCGGCCTTTGTCATTCTTACAACGTCCGCACCCGTGCCGCGGCTGGTAGAAGTTACAAGCCGTCTAGCGAGCGCGGCGCAATCCGCTCCAATCCGTTCGCTACCCAACACCCATCCCTGCGGTAACTTCGGCGCGTCGTCGGCAGGCGATTTCGCTCAGGAACGGCTCGTGGCTCGCGGTTTGCGGTTATGCTTGCAGCGACATTTCGCTAAGCTCCTGGACCCCACGCCCGGACCCGTCTTCCCGGAGATCGTTGGATGCACTCGTCGCGTCCGTTGTTCGTTGCCTCGGTGGCCCTGCTCGTCGCCCTCGCACCCGTCACCTACGCCGACGCCACCGCCCGTTCGCAGAATTTCATCGTCACCGCCCCCACGCAGCAAGCCGCCCAGCAGTTCGCCCAAGCGGCCGAACATTATCGCAAGGAAAAGGCGCTTCTCTGGCTCGGCAAGGAGATGCCGCCGTGGCCGAAGCCATGCCCGCTCCGCGTCACGCCAAAGATGGGCGGGGCCGGCGGCAACACCAAGTTCAACTACGACTTCCAGGGTGGTTACGAGGTGCTGTCGATGGAGATCGACGGCGAAATGGAGCGGATGCTGCACAGCGTCTTGCCGCACGAAGTCACGCACACCGTCTTTGCCCATCACTTCCGCTACCCGGTTCCGCGGTGGGCGGATGAGGGTGGGTCCGTCTTGAGCGAAGACGACCGCGAGCGTCAGACCCACGATCGACTGGCCCGCGACTACCTCAACGGTCGGCAGGGGGTACCGCTCCGTCGACTGTTCACTCTCAAGGAGTACCAGGAAATCTCAAACGTCATGGTGCTCTATGCTCAGGGTTTCTCGGTGACAAACTACCTGGTCGGCATCGGTGGCCGGCAGGCGTTCCTCGGCTTTGTGGGCATGGGCCTCCGCGGGGAATGGGACCGGGCAAGTCAGACGTACTTCCAGGTGCAATCGGTCGAGCAGTTGGAGCAAAACTGGTTACAGCACCTACGCGATACGAAGGGTGTGGGGGCCGCTCAGTTCGCGATGAACGCGCAGAACGGTGGTGGCCCGGCTCGCGCCGACCTGACCAACCGAGTGGTCACGCGGACGACGCTGCCGCCCGCTCAGCCGCAGCTCGACCCGAACCCGGTGGTCCGCGGTCAAGCGGGCGAGGAGGAGAAGGCCCGGCCGACACATCTGCCGCCGGTCATCTCGGTGAAACCTGCCCCGCCGCCGCCGAAGGCTGTGGTGCCGCCGCTGCCACCCGTGCGGCTTGGCCTGCCGGAGTTCGGTCCGGCCCCGTCGCCCGCGACAAGCGGTAAGAGCGACGGGGGCTGAGGCGAAGTCAAAAACGCAATTCAAGCGAGCGTCGGTACATCAGCCCGACGTGGAAGCGTCGCACGACCCTTCCACGTCGGGCTGACGCACCGACGCTCGACTGCCTTTCACGAGGCCCGCGGCTGGGCGTGCATGGGCCTGGGCCACATCGCTCGTGTCCGGTCCGACCGCGAAGGCGACGCCGCTGCGGCCGAGGCGGCCCATTACTTCACTCGCGCGGCCAAGGAATTCGACGGCGTGACGATGGGCAAGGTCACACTGGCTGAGTCGGCCAACCGCGCCCTGTTCGAACTACAAAACCCTCGGCAAGGCCCCGCCGGACGCCGAGAGCCGAACGGTCGGCGGGACGGCCGCCCGGCTGTCGGACTACAGGGGCAAAGTTGTCGTCCTCGACTTCTGGACGACGACGTGCGTGCTGTGCCGGAAGATGATTCCGCACCAGCGCGAAATGGTCGTGTGGTTCAAGGACCGGCCATTTGCAATGATTCAGGTCAGTGCCGATGAACACAAGGAAGCGCTAACCCGGTTCCCGACGAACGAGCCGATGCCGTGGGTGCACTGGTGGGAAGGAACCGACGGCCGGATGGTGTCGGCCTGGAACGTCCATCTTTCTTTACCCAACGATCTATGTCCTCGATGCAAAGAGTGTCGTCCGGTATAAGGGTCTCGAAGGCAAACCACTCGAAAAGGCAGTCGAGATGCTCCTGGCCGAGATCAAGCCCTAGCGACCGAAGTCGCCTGCTGGGTAGTGTCTCGGTATGTTGTGGCTGGCCTCTGTCAGGCCAGCCACAACATACCGGAGACACTGCCGCCTACTGACAACATTGCTATCCGCTTGGCAATCTGATCTGAGAGGCACGATGTTTGTTCGGTGAGCTAGCCCATTGACTGGGTGTAAACTATCGTTAACGCCGTAAATCATCCGTGTGAACCTCTCCTTCTTTGCTTTCCGTTCTGGCACATCCATCATCCCAAGTTTGGGATTAATCGCATATCGTAAACGGTTTCCCATCAAGGAATTGGCTCACGCAACGGGAATTCTCGGTCTGAGAAATCGCTCGGTACGCAGTTTGCTAATCGTGACCGCGAGCAAAAGTCAGTCCTGACCTGAACTTCCGTCCTTAGCGATCGCCCAGCTAATCGACGGGCGTTTTGGCGTTCGGTTCGACCTTCCCAGCGAGTGATGGCTTTTGCCCGAGATGGGGTGTTCATTCACCGAATCGAGAATCGATTTCGGGGTCGCCAGGTTGACTCGCCGTGCCCAACACAAACTCCCCTGCATCCATGACTACTACAGCCAATACCCGGACGGACTCGCCATGGCTCGGGAGTCTACTTGCCTTTGGCGCCCTATTGGCGGCTGTCATCTGGAGCTACGCTCCGGAACTCGCCGACATGATGGCGAAGTGGTCCAGCGACCCGCAGTATTCGCACGCGTACCTCGTCCCAGCCTTTTCGCTGTACTTACTCTGGCGCTATTGCCCGACTAGCACAGCGGCCTTTCGGCCCAGTTGGTGGGGTTTACTGCTCATGGCCCTCGGGGTCGCGTTGCGGCTGGTGGGCGTTGTCGTGTTCTTCGATTGGTTGGTGGCGGCTTCACTGCTGCCGTTGCTAGCAGGCGCAGTGCTGTTGGTGGCCGGGCCGGCTGCCTTGCGGTGGTCTTGGCGGTCGATTGGGTTTCTCGTGTTTATGGTGCCGCTTCCGTTCCGCGTAGAAACGGCACTCTCGCATCCGCTCCAACGAATGGCGACGATAGCGAGTACATTTGTTCTCCAAACTCTCGGCCGGCCGGCGTTTTCTGAAGGAAACGTGATTGTCATCAACGACATGCGCCTTGGGGTTGAGGAAGCGTGCAACGGTCTTGGGATGTTGATGCTGTTCTTCGCAATGGCAACGGCGGTCGCCATGCTCATCGAGCGTCCGTGGTGGGAGAAGGTGGTCGTGGTTGTCAGCGCCATTCCGATTGCCGTTGGCGTCAACGTCATACGAATCATTGCGACGAGCATCCTCTACGAAACGGCCGGCAAGTACTGGGGCGATAAAGTGTTCCACGACTTTGCCGGTTGGCTAATGATGCCAATGGCCTTAGCAGCGCTGGGGTTAGAGCTGAAGTTCCTGTCGCACTTGTTCATCGAAGTCAAGGCACCGGAGCGAGGGCCGTTGCGCATGAACGTGCCGACGGGCCGTAAGGCTCCTGTTGTTCCGGCTGTTCGGTGATTGTCGGTTCGCACTGTCTGCGGAGGAGTGTGATGACCGTGATCGATAAGGGAACGCCCGCCGCCGCCCGCGGCACGGAGACCGCTCTTGCGGTCCCGGCGGCCCTTTCGTCGCCGCCAAGCCCTCTAATGCTGTTGAAGGCCTTGCGTCGTCACGCCCTTCTGGCTGTGTGCCTGGGAACGATCCTGGCCGCTACTGCTGCGGTTGGCACCTACTTCATCATGCCCCCGCCGAAGACAACGGCTCGTACGCTGATCAGCGTTCCAGTTAGCGCGCCGTATTTTATCCCGACCGGCGAACAACGCGTCGGCCTCAACGAACACCAGCGCAATCAGATGGCGCGTGTTCGGAGTCGGAACGTTCTCAAAGAGGCGATGAAGGTTCCAGGTCTTCAGGAGCTACAGATCTTCCAAAGTCGAATCGACAAGATTGAACCGGTGGAATGGCTCGAACAAGAGTTGGTCGCAGATTTCACCGTCGCTCCCGAGATTCTGCGCATCTCCCTCTCCGGCGATTCGCCCAGCGAGCTGATCAAGGTCGTGAACGCCATCCGCGAGGCGTACGTGACAACCGTGCTCGATCGAGAAAAGCGCGACCGCGCGGCGCGACTCGAACTGGTGACGGCTAGTCACAAGAAGTATGAAGATCGGCTGAAGAGTGTTCGGGAGGAACAGCGGGATCTTGAGTTGGCCGGCGCGACGAAGACGAATGGCGAACGGGCGATGATCGTCGCATTTCTCCAACAGCAGCTTACCTGGGCCGAAAAAGAACTATTGACGGTGCGATCCGAACTGCGAAAGGCCAAGGCCGAGGTAGCCGCGAATGAGGCATTACTGAAACTGGACGAAAAGTCATTGCCAATTCCGACAGCTGTACTCGAGGATCAATTCAATAAAGAACCGGCCGTGCAGATCGCACGGGGAACACTTCAGGCGCTTCAAGTCCATCTCGATGAAACTCTACGAGTGGCCGCGGAGCCTAAGGACCGCAATCCGGCCGTTGTTCGGCTTCGAGGGCAGATTGCCGAGGGTGAACAAGGGCTAACGGCATTGCGTAAGAAGCTCACACCAGGGCTGACAGTGGAGCTGCGCCGCCTTGCTCGCCAGGAAGCGGAGCGATCGTTGGCTCAGGCCAAAGGACGGATTAGCTCCTTTGAAGAAGAGGAAAAACTGGCCAAGAAGACGGTCGATGACTTTCGCGCCGATATGGAAGCGGGCCGCGAGAAGTCGGCCAAGTTGGAGGTAGTTCGGCAGAGCATCGATCACGTTGAGACCGTTGCCAGGCGACTGGCTGCGGAGGAAGAGGCATTGCATGTCGAACTCGATGCGCCGGTCCGCTACGAACTCGTCGAGGAAGCGGTCATTATTCGACCGCCTGAGAGCAAAAAGGCACTGATGACCGCTGGCATGGCCGGCGCGGCAGCCTTCGCAGCCGTATTGCTCTCGTTCTCCTTGTGGGAGTTTCGGACTCGACGAGTTGGTACTCCGGATGAAGTCTCGCTGGGATTGGGCGTCCCGATGGTTGGCGTTATCCCGGACGCGAAAGCGTGGGCGTCGAAGTCGAAGACGGGAGGACGAACCGGGCAGGCCATCCTCACCGAAGCCGTCGAGACAACCCGGACGATGTTGGTGCGGGCCGCCCAGATCGAGGCGATGCGGGTCGTTCTTATCACCAGTGCTCAGGCCGGTGAAGGCAAGACATCGCTTTCGACGCACCTGGCGACTAGCCTGGCGCAGGTTGGCTATCCGACACTCTTGATCGACGGCGATTTGCGTAGTCCGGTGGCCCATAAGGTGTTCGACCTCGAGCGAGATCCCGGTTTGTGCGATTTGCTCCGAGGCCAGGTGCAACTCGACGAGATCGTACAGCCGACGGCCATTGATGGCTTGTCCATGATTACCGCGGGTCGGTGGGATGCCGAGGCCACGCGAGCCTTGGCCCGCGATGGTGCTCGCCAGATGATCGAAGCCGTCCGTAATCGATTCGATTTCGTGATTATCGACTCGTCGCCTGTTTTACCCGTCGTCGATCCACTGTTGTTCGGTCAGCACGCTGACGGGGCCATTATTTCGGTCCTGAGCGGGACGAGCCGAATGCCGAACGTATATGCGGCATTCCAGCGATTGACGGCCGGTGGTGTCCGCGTGCTGGGTGCGATCATGAACGGCGTACGCAGCGAGCAGTACGGCACTTATTATCCCTACGCCCAAGCGACTGAGGCGGAGAGCCAGGCCTGATCACGCAACGGAGAGCGTATGGCCTGACGGGAGGAAGACTTGTGTTTCGTGCTTTACCCACAGCGATCGCCTTCGCCGTCGTAGTTTTGTCCGGCGTGCTGAGCGGCATTTGGACCAATCGGTGGTCGACGAGCAATGGAGCGACTGCGGCGGCCGAACGACTCAGCCACGTCCCGGCCTCGGCCGGAGATTGGGACGGTGAGGATCGCCCGGTCCCGCCAAAGGAAGTTCAGATTGCCCAGGCCGACGGCATTCTTCGACGCGACTACGTCCATCGGAAGACAGGTATGAGGTTGGCTGTTTCGGTTGTGTGCGGCCGGCCCGGCCCTGTGTCGTTGCATACGCCGGATGTGTGTTTTCCCGGTGCGGGCTTCGCTCAGGTGGGAGCGGCTACTGGAGCCACGGTATCCACCACCGACCGTCCTGCCCGGTTCCGCGCTCTGCGATTTCAGAAGCCCGATGCTGTGCCGACGAATCTGCGAGTTATGTATGGCTGGAGTAACGGCGGCGATTGGGATGCTCCGGAAGACGCGCGGATCGCATACGCCCGAAGCCCGGTGTTGTTCAAGCTCTACGTGGTTCGCGTTGTCGCCCCGGACGACCGCGCGGATGCCGACGCTCTGACTGACGATTTGATTCGCTCGTTGTTGCCTCAGTTGAAAGTCGCCCTGGTGCCTCCGGCCGCCTAGCGGCCACCCCGTTGTCCTCTGCGACCTCAGCAGTCGCCCCCCGACTGCTCGCACAGCGGTGCCCCCCCCGTTGTCTGAGGTGTCGATTCCATGCCTTTATCGTTTGATTATCCATCTGCGGAGTGTCCCGTAAACGCTACGTCGTCGTGGTCTGACTTTCCCGCTCTCGGCCGTCGCACGTTCGGTTGGTATTTGCCGATGCGTGCTGTCATCGAGTGGCTTGTCGCGGCGGCAATGTTCGCCGTTGCGCTGCCATTCATCGGGATTGCGATCCTTCTGGTGCGGTTGACATCGCGCGGAAACGCGGTGTTCGCCCAGACGCGGGTCGGTCTCGATGGTCGCGAGTTCACGATCTACAAGCTTCGGAGCATGTACCACGACTGCGAAAAGAAGTCGGGGCCGCGCTGGTCCGAAAAGGGCGATCCGCGCGTCACGCCAGTCGGTCGGATTCTGCGCTTTACGCACTTGGACGAGTTGCCCCAGCTTTGGAACGTGCTTCGAGGCGACATGAGTCTGATCGGCCCGCGGCCGGAACGGCCGATGTTTGTCGCAAAGCTTTCGAACAGCCTGCCTCGCTATCTGGAACGCCTGCTGGTCCGCCCCGGAATTACCGGGCTGGCGCAGGTGCAAGCCCCGCCCGACACTGGCGATCTGAAGAGTTCGCAGTGCAAGCTGATGTACGACCTGTACTACATCCAAGCGGTGGGGCCGTGGCTGGACCTGCGCATCCTGGCAAGTACGGCACTGAAAATGGTCGGCGTGAAGTTCACTGTCTTGCGCAAGTTGTTCTCCATGCCTGCGCCGGAAACGGTCGAGCGACACTATCTGGTCGCCTTGCCGGCCGTCGAACAGGCCAACGAAGTTGCAATGCTGCCGGCGTAGGAGCGGCCGGGCTATTGATGTGAAGGGCTGGCGATGAAACCGCTTCCGCAGGCTTCGGTCGACGCGGCCCCTGCGGCGCGCTATTTCTGTTGGGCCGCGTTGGGTGCAGTCCTACTGGCCATCTACGGTAGCCTGCTGCCGTTTCGGTGGACGCCCTTATCATCCGAAGAGGCTGCTCAGGCGACGCAGCGCCTGTTTCGCTGGTACGATGCATCCGACTTGGAGGCTCGTGGCGACTGGTTGGTCAGTTCGACGCAGTACGCGATTCTGAGCTTTCTGCTGGCAGGCGCGCTGTGCGCCGAGGGAGGCTGTCCGTCGATCCTGGCTGCAGTCCTGGTAGTGCCGGCGTGTGCGGCTCTCGCCGTCGGTATCGAGTACACCCAAATCTACTTTCCGCCCCGCACGGTCTCCCTCAACGACATCGTATTTGAGGTCTCGGGAGCCGTCGCGGGCGTTGTCGTTTGGTTGCTGGTCGGCTCGCGTGTGGCCAAATGGGTCGAGGTCTTTGCAAACGTCGGGAGCCTTAAAGGGCTAGCGGACCGCTTGCTGCCATTCTACCTCGTTGGACTGCTCATTGTGCAATTGATGCCGTTCGATTTCGTCGTTCGTCGAGACGAACTTGCAACGAAGTATGCCGAGGGCAAGATCCTATTGCGGCCGTTCGGAGCCTTCGATCCGACAAGGTTCGACTCGGTGCTGAAGGTGGCGCTCAACGTGTTCGCGTTCGCGCCACTGGGCCTGTTGACTGGGTTGGAGACGCGGCGTACTCATGGCATGTGGTGGCGGCCACCCCTGGCGCTCTTGGCGATCCCGGCGCTCGTCGAAGCACTTCAACTCGTGGTCTACTCGCGGTATTTCGACATCACAGATGTCATAACGGGTGCTGTGGGTGTGTGGATCGGCTGGCGAATCGGATATGCACTGAGGCGACACCTCAAGGACGGCGGTAATGCGTCAAATCCACCATCGCGGGCGGCCACGGTTGTCGCCTTGATCGTGTGGTCGATTACGGTGACCTATTTCTATTGGCGGCCTTTTGACTTTACGATGGATCCAGCTCGATTTCGGACCGACTCAACTGAGTTGCCGACGATCGGCTGGCGGAACATGACGTTGTTGCCATTCGTCGACTATTACTGGGGCAGCAAGTATCACGCGCTGGACAACTTCTTTCGCAAAGCCCTCGCGTTTCTGCCGCTTGGCGTCATCTTGGCGTGGCGCGACCCCGATATCTATCGGCGTGGGGCAGGCCTTCGTGTGCTCCTGGTAGCGACAGCCGCAGCCCTGACGATTGAGGTTGGGCGCTATTTCCTGCCGACCCGTGTGCCGAGTGTCACCGACTTGATGATTGGTGTTGCGGGTGCCTGGCTGGGTTTCCGATTGACACAGCAGGTCCGAACGGCCATCTGGGCAGAAACCGCTCTACTTGGCTGGTTCCACCGACCACGTATCGCATCGCAAGCTTACTTTAGGCACATCCTTTAGGACATCGCGTTTCAGAGCTAGTGGATTCATCAATGTGATTCACCTGTTAATCTGGCTTGACACCGTTAACGGAATAACCAGATCTCGTGGTTTCGTGAAGCCGAGCCAATGTCCTAAACTTCCGGCTAAGGTTTGCTCTCTTTGCGTGTTTTTCGCAGGAATTCTACTCTCATAAGCACAAAAGGAAGTACCACTTAGGTCTGTGGTACGAGGATTGCTCTCAAGCACGTTATTGATGTGCATACGCTAAACGAGTCCAGGTGATATCACCTGGTTTTAGGCGGTTTGTAGCGGTAGCACCAAACATAAAAAAGATCCCTGATATCTGCCAACCGTCAACGTAGGCTGTTACCCCACATGGGCTAGGATTCGCTTTGCAAGCGCATGTGGATCGATAGCCCATTGAGGCGGTGGTCCTTTTGGCGATATCGTAGCTTCAGATGTGTGTGTCCAATCCAAGCGTCTCCTGGTAGGCAGTCCACGACTTCGCTGCGTCGCACGTAAGTCTTGATTGAGCGTGACCTGCACTCCCAGATCGAAATCTGTCACGGAGCCTGTCATGGACTACTTGGAACAGAAAGCCGCCAACAGAGCCGCCAATTATCAAGAGATCAACACCGGAGCGACCTACCTCAAGACGCGACCCTTGTTCTTCTGGTTTGACCTCAACGGATCGTGCAATCTTGAATGCAAGCACTGCGGCTACAACGTCTTCGGCCGTACGTCCGAGCAAGAAGTGTCTGACGGTGTATATGAGACTATCTTGTCAGAGTTGATGCCGACCGCCTACGTGTGCAACCTAGGCGGCACCAACTGGGGCGAGATGACAACGGCAGCGACTTTCCACCGGTTCGTGAAAGACTGCAAGAAATACCAGGTCGGTATTAACCTAACGACCAACGGTACGCGAATGAGCGACGAGTGGTTCGACGATTTACTCGACACGCTCACAGTCATCGGCTTCTCAATGGAAGGTATCGAGGAGGAGTTCGAGAAGATTCGCGGGTTCAAGTGGCGATTCTTCCTCAAGCACGTCGAGAAAATCTGTCAGGGCAAGGCCGACCGCGGCAAGAACTTCCGCGTCGAATGGCGATTCTGCGCGCACTCCGACAACATCCACCAATTGCCGGACATGATCCGGCTCGCCAAAAGCGTCGGAGTGGACCGCATCCAGATCATGAACTTGACGCCGTACGTGCCGACGCAGAAGTACAAGATGCTCTACTACCACCGCAACGCGGCCAATAAGTACTTCGCCGAGGCTCGCTTGGTCGCGCGGGAGTTGGGTATTATCGTCAACATTCCCGACGACTTCAGCACCGGCACATTTGAGACCAACTTGATCCAGGTCGGCCTCCCTGGTAAGCCTGCCCCGGCACCTGAACCGGGGCTAGAGATGGTAAACTGCTACCACCCCTGGCAAACGTGTTCGATCAACGAACTTGGGCAGGTCAAGCCATGTTGCATCTATTGGCGGTCAATGGGCAGTATAGCCGGCGGCAGCTTCGACTCGGTCTGGAACGGCCGAAAGTTCCGCAAGCTGCGAGCGTCTGTGAACGTCGCAAAACCCGATAGCATTTGCTACAGCTGCCGATTGCCGAAGTTCGACAATGAGGAGAACACGAGTTTCTCGCAACTGACACCGAGCATTCGACAGATGGCGCGGAACCTGTTGGCGACGCGTCGGCGGCCAAAGATCGTCTATTCTGGTGTCATGGCAGAGGAGTATGACCCGCGCGGCACAGCCGGCTCGGCCTAATCCTACAGTCTCAGATCACTGGTTCAGTACCATTGATCGTTCGACTACTATCGGAAACCCGTTGATTCAGGTACGCCAGGAACCGTTGGATTCTCGGCGATTCCGACCCGCTACAACTTGTAGCACTAAGCTGCCAGCCGAAGTTGGCTAACCATTTTTTGGCCGGATTCGTCAGCGGAAGGCGTCAAGCCCGGCCTCGACAGCAACCCGTCGGTTTGTCTTGGTAGTGAAGCTACGGGTCGTGATGCTGGACCTAGTTGAACGCCTGGCGATCTTGTGTGCACTTGTACTGCACCCGCTTCCGCTGCCTCAGCAAGTACTATGAGTACACGGTCGGGAGCAGCGGCGAGAGCCCGGATTCGTGCACGTAAGACAGCCTTAGCCGTTCGACCTTGCCTTTTTTCAGGCCGCCGTGAACCCGCCTGGCTCGCTCGACTTGGGCCCTGTCTTGTTTGGAGGTGGGGGTCTGGGCCGTCTGCCGCTGGCCGGCCTTGAGCAACCCGAGGTAGCGTCGAGTCCTGGGATGGCCGATGCCAACATCCGGGCCGAGGACGTCGCCTGTTGCCGGGGCGATCCAATTCCGATCCTGACCGAGCAACGCGGCCAAGCCGTCGTTGGCATTTGAAACTGGGCGAGATGGTTCGACCTGTATATCTCGCTTCACAGTGTTAAGGGCCATCGGTGTTGCCCTGCCAAGTCGGTTGTAAACGAGCTATGGTTTCTGAGGGCCAGCTCCGAGATGAGTTGCAGTCGTTTTGATCTGGTTTCAATTGGCTTTTTGGCCGATTCGACCGTCGTTGTGCGGTTCCGAGTGGCAACTCGGTACGACGTTTGCGTTAGTTGGGGGCTATCTGAACTTTCGCTATGTAGGTCGCCGGAGCGCAAGCATCCGGTGATGCCATCGGCCCGGCGACTCGCCGTCCAGTTCGAGTGCGGGTTAGCGCAACCCACGGGCACGAAGTGCGCGCTAACAGACGCAAGGGATAATGCTGCGGAGCAGGTGTGACGGGGCGACGCCTACCCATTGGACTTGGCGGTGAACGAACTTGTGCATGGGATAAGTGAGGAGCAGGTGTGACTGCCGCCGATACGCTGGACGAGAAATGCTGTATCGCTCGCGACTCGGACTCACAGGAGCCAAGCGACGACAGCTGCCTGCTGACGATTATCGAACCCAGGCCCGGCTGGCGGTTCGTGAACGTCGGTGAGATTTGGCGCTACCGGGAGTTGCTTTACTTCCTGACTTGGCGGGACATCAAGGTCAGGTACAAACAGACCGTTCTCGGGGCCGTCTGGGCGATACTTCAACCGTTCGCAACGATGGTGGCGTTCAGCCTTTTTCTTGGTCGAGTCGTCGGTGCTACCTCGGATGGGGTTCCCTATCCGTTATTTGCATTTGCCGGTCTGCTGCCCTGGACCTTCTTCGCAAACGCGATCGGCGCGGCTAGCGGCAGCGTGGTCGGCAACCAGAACCTGGTGACCAAAGTGTACTTCCCACGGCTGATCATTCCCGTCAGTGCGGCCGGGGCCGGGCTGGTAGATTTCGCAGTCGCGTTCGCCATGATGACGGTTATGATGGCCTACTACGGCATCGGGCCGGGGGTCGGAGTATTACTGGCCCCAGTTATCCTGTTGCTGTTGGTGATCGCCGTTATGGGTGCGGGCATCCTATTGGCAGGCTTGACCGTCGCCTTCCGTGACTTCCGTCACGTCGTGCCCTTTCTTTTACAGTTCGGCATGTTCGCCACTCCATGCATCTACCTGAATGCAGACGATGTGGTCGGACCATTAGGCCGAACGCTGCTGCCACTGAATCCAGCCTACGGACTGATCCTGAATTTCCGCCGCTCTCTCCTCGGGGGCCCATTCGACTGGTACGCCCTATCGGTATCGGCAGGGGTGAGCCTGGTGCTACTGGTGCTGGGCAGCCTATACTTCCGTCGTATCGAACGGCAGTTCGCGGACATCATCTAATTCATGACACCAGTTTCTGCGTCACAGGCCGATCTTCGTCCGACGGCGGCGGACTTGGCCCAGGTGCTCCACCAGCGATTCGGCCCCAACGCTCAGCTCGGGCCTGTGCCGCAGTTGTGGCAGCGGGTTGGCTACGCCCCGTCGGACTTGAACTACGAGGCACTGGTCGCGAAGCGGGCCGGGCCAGCGGCCGAGTGGCTGGATGTCGGCTGCGGTCCTAGTACGGGTGAAGCGGTCGAGAGGGCGCGTCGTGGTCAACACCATCAACCGCTGGTCGCCTACCGCGCTCGTGGCTGTGACCGTTCCGTTTCGGCCTGTACTAAGTCGCTTAGCGCGTCCTGTGGGGACGGAGGAGAGAGACACGTTTCCTGTTACTTTTCGGATGAACACCCACGGCCGCCGGCGGAGGTTGTTCGAGAGCCATGGATTCAGTGACCTGTCCTTCGCCTAGCTACCGGGCTTCTGTATGTTGTATCGCTTCAATCTACTCCGCCGCTTGGAACTGGGACGGTGGGGTGGGGCTGTCCGCGGTCGGGTTGCCATACCCTGAGAATTGCTACTAGGCGTCTACGTGCGGGCATGGGAAGGTTGAAAACGGCGGCGGGCGGCCGCCGAGATCGGGCAATCATGTACGGGTCGGCGATAACGATTCTGATTGCATTCGGCGGGGCTGCTGTAGGTCTCTTTCGCCCGTACATCGGTTTTCTAGCCTATGTTTGCCTCGGATTGTTAGGGGCGGAGGACCTCTGGGGCCATGCTCTTCCGAGCCTGAGCTACAGCAAGGTGATCGCTGGTGGCATGCTTCTTGGGTGGGCCTTCCACGGGTTCGGCAGTTGGCGATTTGGTAAGGCGTGGGGCATCGTGTTGGCCCTTCTCGGGTTGATGTTGTGGGCGACCTTGTCCGCAGCCGCGGCTCGAAACGAGGACGCCGCCTGGGCTTTCATCGATGACCAGAGCAAGATCGTGCTGCCGTTTCTAGTCGGCATTACGACCCTCGACTCGACCGCCAAGCTAAAGCAGCTCGTCTGGACGATCGTTTTGACCCAGGGGCTGGTTGCCTTTGAGATGAACTTGAGCTACTTCCAAGGCTTCAACCGCGTCCAAGAGTTGGGCTTCCGAGGTATGGACAACAATACCTTTGCCATCTCGATGACAACGTGTGCTGGGATGACGTTCTTTCTTGGCTTGACCGCCGAGAAGTGGTGGCAAAAGTTGCTTGCCTTGGGGATCGGCCTGCTGATCCTGCATGTGATCTTGATGTCGTTTTCCCGCGGGGCGATGCTCGGGCTGATCGTCACGACCGGCGTGGCCTTCGTTCTCATCCCGAAGCGGCCGTGGTACTACCTAGTGCTGTTGGCCGCGCTGTTGATCGGCGTCCGCTTGGCCGGCCCAGAAGTCCAGGCGAGACTGAAAAGCACGTTTGCGGACGACGCCAACCGCGACGGGTCGGCCCAGAGCCGGATCGACCTCTGGCAAGACTGTCTGGACTCCATGGCGAAAAACCCGCTACTGGGCCTTGGCCCGAGGCACTGGCCGCTAGTGGCTCACGAGTACGGCTGGCCGCGCGGCAAGGAAGCTCACTCCACATGGATGCAAACGGGGGCTGAGCTCGGGATCGTTGGGCTGGCATGGCTGGTGCTGTTCTACGTCCTGTGTTTCGCCCAATTGTCAGCGCTCATCTTGAGTCGTCGGGAAATCGAGCCCGTCCACCGCGACCTGGCTCGGCAGGTGATTGCGGCCTTGGCCGGTTTCCTTGTCTCGGCTCAGTTCGTTAGCGCCATTAGCCTGGATGTGCCTTACTTCATGGTGATGATCGGGGCCGGGATACTCAAGCTGACCAGCCAACCCATGCGCGACCGGACGGCGTTCGTCCGCGTCGCGCCCGGTCTGGCCTCCCGGTTTCCATGCGTCGCTCAGCCGACCTAGGGCTTCTATGCAACCCGCAATCCGCGTCAAACACCTTTCAAAGCGGTTTCACCTCGGCGCGAGGTCGAACGGCTACTACCGCACCTTCCGTGAGTCGATTGGAGACGCGGTTCGCGGCGCGCTACGGCGCGCTACAGCGGACGGCGCTGAGCCCGAGACTCTTTGGGCGCTGGACGATGTGTCGTTTGATGTTGCGCGTGGCGAGGTCGTTGGAGTCATTGGTCGCAATGGGGCGGGTAAGAGTACGTTGTTGAAGATCCTCAGCCGCGTTGTGGAGCCGGCAGCCGGTCGGGTAGAAATCCGTGGGCGCATGGGTAGCCTGCTGGAAGTCGGCACTGGCTTCCATCCAGAGCTGACCGGCCGAGAGAACATTTACCTAAACGGCTCTATCCTGGGAATGACTCGTCGCGAAATCAACCGGAAGTTCGACGAGATCGTTGCCTTCGCCGAAGTCGAGCGCTTCCTAGATACGCCTGTCAAGCGATACTCCAGCGGGATGTACGTCCGATTGGCGTTTGCTGTGGCTTCGCACCTTGAGACGGAGATTCTCGTAGTCGATGAGGTGCTGGCCGTCGGCGATCAAATCTTCCAAAAGAAGTGCCTTAGCAAGATGGACTCCATCAGTCGCGGCGGACGCACCGTGCTGTTCGTTAGCCACAGCATGCCGACGATCCTCAGCCTCTGCCAGCGAGTCGCGGTCCTTGACCGGGGCCGGCTAGCCTATCTCGGCCCAAGCGAGCAAGGCGTACGGCAGTATCTCAAAGGTCGCGAAGCGGCATCGGGAGCCGAGATCGATCTCGCTAACCACCCAAATCGTCCCTCGGGAAAGGCTGTCGTGTTTCGGAAGCTCCGGATTCTCGACGACACGGGCACGCCTGTGACACAGTTGACCTGCGACGACCGCATGACACTCGAATTCGAGGTAGAACCTGGGAATGCCCAACAGACGCACTATGCGGCCTGGGTCGAAGATTCCTTAGGCACCCGCCTCTTCACGGTGGGCACGCACCTGTCCGATTCGGCGGAACTTGTCCAGGGCCGTCCGCGTTATGTCCGCTGCGAGTTTGGCCCGCTCATGTTGTCGCCTGGGCAATATCACATTGGCGTGGTTGCTGGACCGATTTACCACATGCTCGAGGACATTGTCGAGCAAGCTGCGACGTTTGACATTATGGCCACCGACGTACACGGCACTGGCCGACTTCCGACCGCCACGCAAGGGGCGATTGTGATGCGGTCCGCTTGGAGTACCGTCAGACCCTGAACGGAAATGTGCAAGCTGGGAGTGACAGTTGGCAGATGCTATTCGGACATGCGAACCAATGAAGCAGAACCTACAATGTGCCCCTGCGGGAATGTCCACCTCAAATGGTGCCACTGACACCGTCGCCCGGACCTGTGGGCCGTGGACATTCCCTGATGATTTTACGGATCGCGACGGCCTGTATCGGCCAACTCGACTTGCTGCGAGGGCATTCGCGTACACCGATGGCGATGAAGTCGAAGCGAGAATTCACAGTGTTATTCGGGCCGCAGCTGATCGAAGTAGCGCATCGTTCGAGTTGGAGCGAAGCATTTGCGACTGGCCGACGGAATATCACCTCAGTCGTGCCCGCACCAATCTGCTGCGCCCGTTTGACCTGGCTCGCTACGCCAACGTCCTTGAGATCGGTTCGGGCTGCGGAGCCATCACTCGATACCTTGCTGAAACGTGCAAGCACGTTACAGCGCTCGAAGGGTCGCCCAATCGCGCCGCCATCGTCCGCGACCGCTGCGCTGATCTAAAAAACGTTACATGTGTTTGTGCGAATCTCGACGACGTTCGCTTCACGACGAAATTCGATCTCGTGGTCGTCATCGGCGTCCTTGAATACGCCGGCAAATTCCTGGCTGATCATGCCGATCCGTGGCAGGCGTTTCTCCGACTCGTTCGCGATGCCATGGCTCCTGGCGGGGTATGCTTGCTGGCTATCGAGAACAAGCTTGGAACGAAGTACTTTGGTGGGGCTGCTGAGGATCACACAGCTCGGCCATACGAAGGGATCGAGGGCTACTATCCCGGCACCCAAGTACGGACGTTCGGCAAGCAAGAACTGATCCAGTGCTTCGAGCGAGCGGGGTTCGCCACAGACCTGTTCTTGCCGCTCCCCGACTACAAGCTGCCCCGCGTCATCCTGAACGCCGCATCAACGAACAAGGGGTTGCATCTCAGCCAGTGGTACGAGCGGACGCGCGACCCATTGCGGTTTTCAGAACCGCTCGTCCTGCCCGAACTCGAAAAGAATGGGTTGCTTGCGGACCTTGCGAACTCGTTCGTCGTCCTAGCCACACAGAAGGGCGATCCGACCCCATCTTGTCCGTGGGACGCCGCTTATTACTCGATCAATCGTCGTCGACGATATCAGACGGAAACGCGGCTCGAACAGGCGGATTCGGGTCCTGTCATTCGCAAGAGCTATTTGTTTCCGACTAGTGGCGAACAGACGGTGGGTCTTGTGCGGCAGAGGATCGGTCATTCGCCCTACGTCGTCGGCGAAAAGCACTCACTCCGAATGCTCCGGGCGCTGCGTCGCGCCGGTGCCGAGGGGGATAAAGAGTTCGAAAAACTGGTGGCGGAATGGCACGAGTTCCTTGTCAAGCGGGCTGGACCGGCTCGCGGTCTTCACACAAAGCTCCCTGCCAACCTCCTGGACGCCACACCATTCAATTTGGTGAGTACGCCAAGCGGGCTTGAGATCATCGACCAAGAGTGGACTTTGGAAACTGGCGATGTGTCCGTTGGCTGGGTTCTATTTCGCGGCCTGTACTGGTTCTTGGTCGCCTACGGGGAGTTTTCCCGGTGCCGGAAAAAGTCATGGGGGCAGTGGGGTGCTTTCATTCAGAAGCAATTCGCCTTGTTCGGCTATTCGTTGACGGGCGCAGACCTTCGAGTGTTGGCAAATCGTGAAGCGGGCTTCCAAGAGGCCATACTCGAAGGAAATGCCGCGAGTGACTTCACCACCGGCATTCTCCAGGGCCTTGGCCCGATGACCTCGCTTTTGCGACTCGGTCGGAACACCGCATCGCGGACGATCGAAATTGGTAAGCGACTTCGCCAATCACTTCGAAACAATGGATCACATTCAGCCGGATAGGGCAGCACGGTTGAAAAGAGGAAACATGTCTGCACCGTTGGTCAGTGTGGTGATGCCCGTTTACAACGGGTCGCGCTTTCTTCGCCAGGCGATCGACAGTGTGCTTGGGCAAACCTATGCGCCGACCGAAATCGTTGTTGTCGACGATGGTTCGACCGACGACTCTCCGGTAATCTTGACTTCCTACGGAGATAAGGTGCGCGCTATTCGCCAACAGAACGCTGGCGTCTCCGAAGCGCGCAATACTGGTGTTCGTAATGCTCGCGGCGAGTTTGTTGCCTTCATCGATCAGGACGACTGGTGGTTGCCGACGAAGGTTGCCCGCCAAGTCGAGTTGTTCGCGGCGGACCCGACGCTTGGCTTGGTCCACACCAACGCTGGGTTGTTCGATGCGCCGTCCGGGGCGTTCATTGAGGGGTGGCACTACGCGAGTCGATCCGGCCTGCTGGTCGGCCGGTGCTACGACCAGCTCCTGCTGAGCAACGCCATCTTCAACTCGAGCGTAATGGTCCGCAAGGCCGTCCTCGACGCGGTGGGCGGGTTCGACACCGACATCCGCCGGAACACGCTGCAAGACTACGACCTCTGGCTGCGGGTCGCGAAGCACAGCCCGTTCGCATACATCGCCGAGAACCTCATCGTCTACCGGCTGCATCCCGAACAGGGGCTGTGGAAGGTCCGCGACTCGCTGGTCGAGGAGCTGCGGCTGCTCGAGCGGGTCGTCGGCGAGGCGGACCTAGTGGCCACGCCCGCGATGCGACAGCGGCTGGTGTCGTTGCTGGACCAACTGAGCATCGCCCAACTGGACGCTCGTGATCGCGCGGGAGCCCGAGTCAGCGTTTGGCGTTCACTCAAGCTGCGCTGGTCCGGGCGCAACGCTCTCCTGCTCGGCCTGACGGCCTTCCCTTGTTCCTGGAACGAGCGGTTCCGCGCGGCGTGGACGAAGTTGCGCGCCATGGCTCAGCGGCGTGGGAGTACCGGTGTGCCATCTTGGACGCAGGCAGGAACGCCCCAGGCCGAACTGGAAAAACGGGTGTAGGGCGTCAGTGACGTAGCGGGCAATGGATGCCCGGCCCGCCGGAGAACCTCATGCAAACGGCTGTCGCCGCTCCCGACACCTCCAAGGCCGCCGCGCCGGCGACCCCGTTGGGCTACCGTCGCCGCCAGGCGCTGCGGTGGGCGGTATTGAAGGCCCGGGTCAACGAGTACTTGGCGTTCGACGCCGCCGTCCTTCAGGCGTTGGTCGGATCAGTCGGCCTAGTGGCGGCGTGGGTACTCGGGGCCGTGGGCCGAACCCGGCAAAGCTTCGCCCTGTTGAGCAAGCTGCACCGGGCCGATTTCCTGTCGTGGGCCAACCGGCGGGCGGAGCGGCTAGCGCAGGCCGCGGCAGCGGGCACGCCACATCCTCTGTTGGACGCCTACCGAGACCACGTGGAACGAACCCCGCCGGGGCCGACGACGGCTAAGTTCTTCGACGACCCGACCCGCTTGTTTGGCTCCATGGCGACCGTCCTCAAGTCGCCATCTGGGGGCGAGAAGGGAGTTCTCGTCCTCAACTACGGGTACGTCTATGCCATGTTCCTCAAACTCTTCGACGCCGACCGCGTGACGAGTCGCTACCACTTGGTTCTGGAGCCGAGTTGGTGTGGCTTCTGTGACGCAAACATCTTGAGCTACGGCCGCCTCGGAGTGCCGGTGTTTGTACAGTCAGGAGAACCCCGCGACACCGCGTTCCTTCAACGCCTGGGTTCCAACCTGGTCGCCGTCCCGGTCGCGGGCAATTGGTGGGTCGACCACCGCGTCTTCCGGCCGATGCCCGGCGTCGCAAAGGACGCAGACGTGGTCATGGTCGCTGGGTGGGCGGGGTACAAGCGGCACTTCGCCTTTTTTGACGCTCTGCGCCGCCTGCGCATCCGCGGAGTGAAGTTGCGGGCGGTGCTGATCGGCTACCCCGTCGGTTCCACGATGGCCGAGGTGCGAGACTTGGCCCGACTCTACGGCGTCGCGGACCAAGTAGAATGCTACGAGCGACTGACGCCCGCAGAGGTGAACCGCCACATGAACCGCGCTCGGGTCAACCTCCTGTGGTCAAGGCGTGAGGGCTTCAACCGGGTGATCGTCGAGGGGATGTTCGCCGGTACGCCGTGCGTGTTGCGCGCGGGGTTCAACTACGGCCACCCGTACCCCTACATCAACGAATACACCGGACGTTATGCCACGGAGACCGGGCTGCCGGACACACTCCTCACGATGGTCGAGCGCGCGGACCGCTTCGATCCCCGGAGTTGGGTGATGGCAAACATGACCTGTCAGAAGGGCACCGAGTTGCTCGGGCGGGCGATCGGTGAAAAAGCGGTCGAACTGGGCCAGCCGTGGAGCGGCGGCTTGGCCGTAAAGGTCAGCTACCTCTCGGGCATGGGCTACTGGGACGAAGCAGATCGCATGCGGTTCGACGGCGACTATGCGTTTTTACGGTCGGCGATCCGGCCGAAATTATAGGCCGTCAATCTGGCTCCGGGGAGGCGGTCATGAACGAAAGCTATCTGATCGAAACTGTCTGCTGCCATACGCTGAGCGCGCGTGACCTCGTGCCGGGGATGGTCGTTCTCGACCTAGGGGCAAACCGGGGCGAGTTCTCGCGGACCATGGCCGATCGCTACGCGGCGCGTTGCTACGCGGTCGAGGCTTCGCCCGCGGTCTTCGCCGTCCTCGAAGAGACAGCCCAAGTGAGGAAGTTTCACTACGCGGTGTGGTCTAAGGTTCAGGATCTCACCTTCCACCTGAGTGGTAACTCCGAGTGTTCCAGCCTCCACGAAATACCCGCCGAGTCGCCGGTCGGGCAGGTGACCGTACCGGGCATCGACCTAGATACCTTGGTCCGCCGTCACGCCCTTCCGCCGGTCGATCTGTTGAAGGTTGATATCGAGGGAGCCGAGATCGAAGCGCTCGCGGCCGCGTCCGACCGCTTGCTCGCGGGCATAACGCAGATTACTGTGGAGTTTCACGACTTCAACGGGCAGGTCGACGGCAAGGCGATCCGCGCCACACGGAAGCGGCTGGAGAGCCTCGGATTTCTTTGTCTGCGGTTCTCACTCCGCGACCACTGCAACACGCTGTTCCTCAACCGGGCGCATAGCCGCACCACCTACGTGGAGCGGCTTCGGCTGCGGGCCTTGCCATATGCGCTGGGTGCTCTACGAGCCCTCGGTCTGCCCGCCGGCCGACTCACCCCCGCGTCCGGCGACGCTCCCGTGAGTGCATCAAGGTAGATACCATCGGCGCGCCTCCCGAACTCCGGCCACTCAATCGGTCGGTAGTGCCATGGAGCAGACGCGCGACATGGCTGACGTGCAACAACTCGCCGCCACCATCCGTCATTGTGCGAAACAGCGGATTGGTAGGTACAGAGCCGATCCAGTGCCGCCTACGTGAACGTGCTCGAACGCCTATTCGTCGGCGTCTGGCGATGGCGGCGTTCACTTGGCGGTATGGCATCCCGATCCCGTACGTGGACGACTGGGCGATTTTTTACCGGATGGTCGGCGACCTTGGGCCTGCTGGCTGAGATCGCCTTCGAGCAAGAACTGACCCCGCACCACTTCTCCCGCGAGGCCATTTGGCCGACGGTCAAGCGGCTGGGACATGGGTCGAAGTGGACCAAGCGGTGGATCACCAGTCCCGACCTGCCGTACGCGCAAACAGTAAATGCGGGACCGGCAAGATGACGCGGGACCGGCAGGATGCAGGCCCGCGTCAGCGACTATTACGGCTGAGAACACCTCGATCCCTTCACACAGCTATCCGCCTGAAACGGTACTACATGCTCCGCACCAGCCCGACGATCCCGGCCCGGGTTGCCGTTGTCGGGGCGACTCCACCCGCGATGGCAATCCCATACTTTGCCCAGTTCTGTGCGTTCGTTAAGCCCGCCTCTGGCGAGCCTTGACTGTCCACCCGGTCGGGGATGCCGTCGCCGTTGTCGTCGGAGCCGTAGTAGGTCGTCTGGGGTACTATGAATCCAGCACCTTGCTCCCGGTAATACACTTGGAAGTTGTCCCCGACGATGCCGTTGAAGTCGTACACCAAAACTCGGTCGGTCTGAATGTAGTTGCTGGCCGCACCTTCCGCATACCGCAATGTAATGGCCTCGAAACCTGGCGCACCGGGATACGGGTCAAAGCGAACGTTTCGGATTACCGTCGTTCGGGCGTTCGTAAAGGCCCGCG
>JAXMAS010000030.1:0-46474 GCA_046350275.1 Gemmataceae bacterium | reverse complement strand
GGGGGGGGGCGGGTAGGTGGCGAGGGGCGGGCCGCCGCCGGCGGGGTCCCGGGGGCGGCGGGGTTGGTCAGGACCCGGCGTGGTCCTTCTTCGCTTCAAGCGACTCCATCAGACCTTTGCACGTTTGGATGTGCCGCTCGATGACGCCGCGGCCCTCATCGAGGATCGCGGCCATCTGCGGCGAGCAGAACTTGCGGAACGTCACGGCGGTGTCGAACAGGCCGTAGTGAGCGGCGAGCTGACAGCCGACAAACGCCTTCTCAAATTTCACGCCCTCCTTCTTTCCCAACTCGGCCTTCTCGGTGGCGATGCACTGCTCGATCAACGCGTTCTCGACCGGCAGCCAGGCGGCCATGCCGGGCGGCACCGGCATCCGCCCGGCCATGAGCTGCGTGCCGCCGGCCTGGGTGATGCCGCCGGCCGGGGCCGACGGGATGTTGGCGGGATAGGCATATCCGAGCTGATCGAGCTTCCGCCGGATCGTCTCGTGCTCGTCAATCTCCGCCTGGGCGAACTGCTTGACCCCGTCGTCGTGGAGCTTGGGCTGGGCGAACCGGCAGACGTCGATCTGCTTGCGGCCTTTGGCCAACAGGCAGACCGCGAACATCGTGTCTAGCCCGTTGCTCATCGCGGCCGGCCCGACTCCCGGCGGTTGGGCCACCCCCCGTACGGCGAACCCCGCCGCGGTCAGCACCCCCGCCCCCGTCGCCAGCGCCTCGCGGCGCGTTACCGTTCGCATGGTCCGTCCTCCTAGCTGTCACCTCACGAAAGTCCCAGCCGGACCTCCCGGCGGGGTGGTCGAATGCCGGCGGGCGGGCCGGCTCACGAGTGTTGGCACGCACAATTCACGTCGAGGGCGGTCGCGGCGGCGATCAACAGCGGGTCGTCACCGCCGATGGCGTCCGTTACTCGCCGCGCCGCGAGCCGTTCGGCGAGGCCGTGGCCGAAATAGCCGAGGAACGTCGCAAGCTGGTGCGGTGCCGACCCGACCCGCGGGGCAGGCAGGTCTTGACTTGGCGGGGCGGGCGAACAAGCGTGTCGTTGGGATTGCCGTCATCGGTGGCCCTCCTGACCTGCCGCGCGGACCTAATGCGGCGGGCTCAGTCGTGTCGCAGCGACCAGGGGCCGCGGCCGACCGGGGCAATGGGGCACAGAGGATGCTTGCAAACTTCGTTCCATGGACGACGAGTTTTTGCGGACGCACCAAGAAGTTCACCGGCGAGCGGGGCGTGTCAACGCCCCGGTAGAAGTTGGAACCGGGGCGTTGACACGCCCCGCTCGCCGGAGCATCGGTATACTGACCGCCCGCCCATCTCCGGAGGATCGGCTGTGTCGAAAGCACTCGTTGGCGTCGTCGTCTGTCTCGGGTTGGCCGTGCTGCCATCGGTAGCACAACCGCCGCGCTGGGTCCTTGTCATTCACGGCGGGGCCGGGGCCGAAGAGGCGCTCACGCTCGACAGGCAAAAGGCCTATGAGGGCGGTCTGTCCCAGGCGCTGGCCATCGGCAAAGATTCGCTGAAGAACGGCGGCACCGCTCTCGATACGTGCGAAAAGGTCATCCGTACGATGGAAGACGAACCGCTGTTCAACGCCGGCAAAGGAGCCGTTTACACGGCCGACGGCAAGCACGAACTCGACGCATCGATCATGGATGGCAAGACGCTTGCCTGCGGCGCGGTCGCTGGCGTCAGTACGATCAAGAACCCAATCACCCTCGCCCGGCTCGTCATGACCAAGACGCGGCACGTCCTATTGACTGCCGCCGGGGCCGAGAAGTTTGCCGACGAGATGAAGGTCGAGCGCGTCCCCAACAGCTACTTCGATACGCCGGAGAAGTACGCGGAGTTCCAGCGGTGGCAGAAGAAGCAGGCCGAGCCGGTGAAGGGCGGAAGCACCGTCGGCTGCGTATGTCTCGACACGCACGGCAACCTCGCGGCGGCGACCTCGACCGGCGGGTTGACCGGCAAGAAGTTCGGCCGGGTGGGTGATTCACCGATCATCGGCGCGGGCACGTTCGCCGACAACCGTTCGTGCGCGGTATCGTGCACCGGCACCGGCGAAGAGTTCATCCGCCACGGTGTCGCCCGGTCGATCGCGCACCTGATGGAGTACAAGGGCATGTCTGCAAAGGCGGCGGCGGACGAGGTGATGTTCAAGGTGCTGAAGCCGGGTATCGGCGGCTGCATCGTGGTGTCGCATACCGGCGAGGTGGCGACGTCGTTCAATACCAACGCGATGTTCCGCGGCGTCGCCGACTCAACCGGCCGGTCGTTGGTCGCCATCTTCCCGGAGGGGAAGTGACGAGTCACGCTCTGTCGCTGAAGCAGCCGTGGGCGACGATGCTCGTCCACGGCATCAAATGCGTCGAGGTCCGCGTCTGGCCGACGGACCGCCGCGGCCGAATCCTTGTCCACGCCGCCCGCGTGCCGGACCCACGGCCGGACGCCTGGAAGCACATCCCGCCGCACTTGCAGGACTTCACGCGGCTGGCTGGCGGCATCGTCGGCGCGGCGACGCTGGTCGGCTGCACGACATACCGCACGGCCGCCGAGTTCGCGGCCGAGCAGGAGCTGCACAAGAACGAACTGAGTTGGTTCCGGCCGCCGCTCTACGGGTTCCGGTTCGAGCATCCGGAGGTGCTGCCATTCCGCCGGCTACCGGGGTGGATGCGGTTCTTCCCGGTCGAGGAGTGACGGGGAACTACGAACCGCAGCGCGTGGCTGCGCCCGCCACAGCCGCACACCCGCGACCAGCAACGCCAGCCCGACCGGCGGCGCGGCTGCCCACGCCAGAATCCACGGCCACGGCCGACGGAGCGGGTACTGGTAAACGCGGACGACGGCTTCACCGCTCATGTGTACGCCGTTGCGAACTGTCAGTTCGGTATCTCGAACGGCGAGCCAGCGGCCGTCGGGCGAGAACGCGGCCACCCCCTCGCCGGTCACGCGGTTCGGCCCGCCGTGGGCAATCTCAATCGTCCCGAGCGAGCGGCCGTCAGCCATGGCGTGCAACGCGAGGGTCGCGCTGTCCCAGTCGGTATGGACGAACCGCCGGTAAAGCCAAGCCAGCCAAGGCGGCCAGCCGGCCGTCGTCGCGCTGCGCGGCCGACTGGTGAGAAATGCGACAGCCGAGCCGTCGGGGCTGGCCTCGGCGAACAGGTTTGCGTAGTCGAAGTGGCCGGTCGGCGGATCGACCGTGGCCACGGGTGTCTCACGGCCGAGCGTCCAAAACTCGGCATTGGTTTCACGGCGGAGGGCCAGCCGGTTCGCGACGAGCCGGCCGGGCGGGTCGATCCAGCGCACGGCGAGAAACTGTCCCGTTGCCGCGATCTGCGCGCCGGTCGCGACTTCACACAGCACGAGGGCGTGGCGCTCGCCCCCGCCGATCGCGCCGACGTACCGGCCGTCCGGCGTGAGCCGCACGTCGCGGACGACGTGCCGGCCGTCCTTTGGCAGCTTGACCGCGACCCGTTGCGCCTCGCGGCCCGATGACAGCTCGTACCGCACGACGGCCGCCCGGCCGGCCGCGTCGGTCGGTTCCAGGACGGTCAACTCGTCCGGGCCCGGGCCGAACACCGGCGTCGTCTCGACTTGCGGCGTTGTCCACAGTACGCGGCCGCCATCGCGGACGCGGACCTCGAACCGACGGATCGGCACCCGCAAGAGGTAGTAGCGGCCGTCGGCCGACGCGCGGAACCGCGGCGGCGTCTCCGTCGGGTCCAGCCGCTCGGCGTCAAGGCCGACGCCGGGGTACAGTTCGTCAGCGCGGGCTTGCGGATCGTCCGCCAGGGCGCACTGCCAGAACAGCCAGCGTCGGCCTGGGTCGTCAGGCCAGTTCCAGCCGAGGTGCGCGAGCCGGTCGAAGTGCCGCTCGGCGACGAGCCGCGGCGGGCCGAACCACGGCCGTCCGGCGATGTCCCACAGGCGAACGTCGTACTCCTCAGCGTCGAGCGGGCAGCGGGTGGCCGTGGCAAATAGGGTGCCGTCTGGCGAGAAGCCGAGCGGGCCCGAATACCAGTCGCCGACGTTGAAGCTGACGGCCGGCCGGTGCGGCACCAGCCACGCCAGCAGCGCGAAGTCCGCGAGGTACAGCGCGAGCAGGACGCAGCGGAAGCGGCTCATGGTAGCACGTCGGCGGCGGGCAGCGTCCCTGGCGTGCCGTCGAGGTCGAAGGTCAGTGTGTCCGGCCGAAGGGCGGTTCGCCGGTCGGCGTAGGTGCTGCCGGCGGGTCGCGCGAAACACTCGACGACCCCGTTGACGACATCGATGACCCAGTACGCCGCAATGCCGCCGGCGGCGTAGATGACGGCCTTGTCGTCCATGTCGCGGTCGAGTGACGAGTTCGGCACTTCCACGATCAGCGCGTCGTCGGCCGGGCCGGGGTGGCGGGCGAGGAAGGTCCGAGACGTGCCACGGACGATGGCGACGTCCGGTTCCGGGTTGCTGTCGGCGAGGCTCACCGTCTGTTGGATGCGCAGGAACCAGTCGGCCGGCAGTACGGTCGGGAGGACGCTCTTCACCAGATCGAGCGTTCCGTCGTGTCCCGGGTCGTGCCCTATTTTTAGTACCGGGTAGCCTTCGAGGAGTTCGCCCCGATCGTCTTTCGTCAGCACGCCCGCCCGGGTCATCTGCTCGTACTGGCGGACGGTGAAGCGGTACGCGGACGGGTCAAACCCGTACGTTGAGGGCCGCGGCCGCGTGGGCAGCGGGGCGCTCGGGGCCGCGGGCGGCGGGGCCGTCAATACCGACATGGCGTTGCCTCCTTCGAGGGGCGATCCGCCGACATCATACCGCGGGCCGGCCGGCCGGCTCAACCCAGGGCCGTCCGGGATTCTACGTCACCGGCCCTGCGAGGTTGGACCGCGACAGATCGTGGGCATGGTCGAGCTGCCGGTTGGCGACTCAGACCTGGGAGTATCGCGGCATGTCCGGGGTGTCGATCCGTTGCAAGCGGATGAGATTCGGGCGAGGGCGACACGAAAAAGTAGCCCCATGGTTCGTACCTGCGTGTCACTGCGGCGGCGAGGAGGGAAACTCGATGCCGCGGTAGATGTCGGCGAGCAACACCCGCACCGGGACGCTGGTGAACTCTAGCGTCGCATCGAAACCGGCGTACTTCGTCACCAGCCAATCGCCACTCGGCTGCCGAACGAACCGCTCGACGAGCGGCTCGTCCTGGGCGACGAGGATGTACTCCTGGAGCGTTGCGATCCGCTGGTAGTGGTGGAACTTCTTGCCGCGGTCGTACTTCTCGGTCGAATCGGACAGTACTTCGACGAGGGCCGTGGGGTTGAGCAGGATGTCGAAGTGGTCGTCCTCGAATTCGGCCTTGCCGCAGTAGATAACGACATCCGGGTAAGTATACAGTCCGGTCGCATCGACCTTGACCCGCAGGTCGCTGGTAACGACCTTGCACGGGCCGCCCTTGAGTTGCATCCCGACTTCGCGGGCCAGGTTGTCTTTGGCGAGGCAGTGTTCCTCGCTCGCCCCGGCCATCGCGAACATCTCGCCCCGGTAGTACTCGCTCTTGTACGCAGCCTTGCGCTCGCGGGCCAAATACTCCTGCGGCGTCAATAGCGTCTTCGGCACAGCGGACATTGCACATCCTCCCGCCCATACTCTAGCGAAATGCACAACCGACCGCGACTCCTGGTCAGCGTCCGCGATGTGGCCGAAGCGCTTGCCGGCCTGGCTGGCGGGGCCGACCTCATCGACGTGAAAGAACCCACCTGCGGCCCACTCGGCCGGGCCGACGAGTCGACGATCGCCGAGGTCGCGCGGGCGGTCGCCGGGCGCGTGCCCGTCAGCGCGGCACTCGGCGAACTGATGGCGGGCGCGACGGTACCGCCCGTTGCGCTCGATTACGTCAAGTGGGGTCTCGCCGGATGGGCCAAACGCGACTGGCGAGCGGCACTCCACGCCACACCGGCAAACGCTGTCGCGGTCGCTTACGCGGACTGGGCCGCCGCCGAATCGCCCGACCCGGCCAAGGTCGCGGCGTTCGCGGCCGAGCGACGGATGGCTGCCTTCCTGATCGACACGTTTGCCAAGAACGGCCGCACGCTGCTCGACGCGCTCTCGCTCGACGACATTGCCGGGATGGTCGCACTCTGTCGCCAAGCCGGCGTGCCCGTGGCGCTCGCGGGATCGCTCGGTGTCACGGAAATCGATCGTCTGCGCGACGTGCGCCCCGACTGGTTCGCCGTGCGCGGGGCGGCGTGCGACGGGGGGCGGGAAGGAAGCATCGATGCGCGGCGCGTCGCGGTCCTTGCTCGACTGGTTCGCGACGCTTCGTAGAAGCGTAACGTTTGCGCGGTTACGCCGACGCCTTGGCTGCCGGCGGCAGGACCATGTGGTAGTCGCGAGAGATGCGCGCCATGTAGTCCGTCAGCAACTCCTCGACGCGCTCCGGGTTATCGGCGGCGACGACCAGGCCCACATGCTGCTTCTTGTGCAGACGGTACACGATCTCGGAATCCGAGAATTGCGATGTGTCCGGCCACTCCTGCTTCGCCAGCGATACCACCACGCCTCCATAACGCTGCTTCAGTGCCGGCAGCTGATATGGCTCCTCGGGTGATACTTCGAGCTTGGCCCACTCGCTCCAAAGGTTGACGCCCGTCGCGGCTTCGACCATCTCCGCCGTGCAGGCCCCGCCGACGCGGGCACTCGTCTCGATGAAGTACGGCTCGCCGTCGGCGTGAGCGACCATGAATTCGGTGTGGGATGCGCCGCGACCGAGATGGAAGCCTGCAAGGAGCTTCTCGTTGGCGGCTCGCAGTTTCGATAGCTCCGGCCGGTCGCGCGGTAGCGTCCGCGTCGCGTATACACCGCCACCGTGGTACACGTCCAATAGCGGCTTGTGATACTTGTTCACCTCGGCGAACACGACTCGGCCATCGGCCACCAGCGAGTCGACGTGGTATAGCTCGCCCGGCACCATGCGCTCGATCAGGTGAAACGACTGATCGTCGCCCAGCTTGTCGATGGCCCGCCAGACCTCATCGGCGTGGTACAGCTTCTGGATGCCGATCGACGACGCCTCGGAGCGCGGCTTGATGAGCCACGGTCCCGGCACGTTGGCGAGGAAGTGTCGCACATCGTCGTGATTCACCAGGGCGGCGAACTCTGGCACGCGAACGCCGACCTTTGCGGCCTCCGTGCGCATGGCCAGCTTGTCGCGGAACAGCCGGGCGTGGGTCTCACCGATGCCGGGCATCCGCAAGTGATCGCGCAGGAGGGCAACGATTTCGACGTCGAAATCGTCGAGGGCGACCATGCGGGCGAACTTCCGGGTGCGGGCCAGGTACGCGACCGCATTGAGGACGCCTCGGCGGTCGGCAAAACTCGGAAGTGCGAACACTTCGTCGATGGCGTGCCGGGGCCAGGAGTCGTGCAGGAACTGTTCACTGGTCAGCAAGACGACTCGGCAGCCCTCGTGCTTGCAGCGTTCGAGGAAGCGGTCGCCCTTGTAATAGCTGGCCACGCAAAGGATGGTTGGCCCCATGACTCAGCTCCCCAACGTAGACCAGCCCCGGAAGGGCGACAGAAGCTGTCGCCCCTCCGGGGCTGTGTCGTCTGATCGATGTTGTCCCGAGGCAAAAGCCCCGAGCTAACCCACGGCCGCCCCTCCGGGGCCGGCGCGTGAGGTTACTTCTGTTCCTTCACCTCGTCGGTGGCGGCCGTCTTCGCCTTCTCGCATTCGGGGCAACCGGCCGATGCCGTGGCTGCCGGCATCTCCAAGGTGCAACACGACGAGCAGCTCTTGCAGCCGCCTGACGCGGGGCAGCTTTCGCATGTCGCGGCGTCGATACCCGGCGCAGCCGTGAAGTGGGAGTATGCGACGATGCCCGTCAACGTCAGCATGGCAGCGACCAGCGCACCGAGCAGAATCTTCGTCATGTCCCGAACCTCCTCAGCAGACGAACCTCGCCCTCACCGCGGAGGGCTGGCATTCCAAACGCCATTTATAGCCGCTCCAGCCGACGGAGTAAAGCGAGAAGGCGATTCTTCAGTCGCGGTCGTGGTCGCAGTCGCGGCATCGCGGCGATCCGATTCGGGTGGGACGGTCGTTTACCGCAGGTCGATCTCTGCCCCCAGGCCGCCGGCTTTCGCGCATGCCTCGCGCAGTTTCGCGACCTTCGCCGTCGTATCGCCGCGGCCCCAGCGGATGCGGACGCTGCCGGTAAATACCGGCCCATCCGGGGTCGCCTCGACGGCCGTCACCCGCAGGCAGTCCGCGAACGACTTGAGCGCCGCCGCTGCTCGTGCGGCGTCCTCGATGTCGGCGTTGCCCCACGGCGTCCCGGCCGGCACCTGCGGCGGCGCGACGCCGGATAAGACCGGCAGCCCGTCGAGCGGCGCACCGGCCGGCAGCAGGACGCCGCTTGCATCCACGGCGCGGTCGGCGACGGCGAGGACGGGGGCGCGAAACGTCAGCCGGGCGGTCGGTGGTCGCAACGTCACGGCGTCGATGCGTTCGACCCACGGGTGCCGGGCGAACGCGGCCGCGAGCCGAATGGCAATCGTCTTGTCGAGCGAGTCGAACGAATCGGGCAAGCCGCCGAGGTACTGCACTTCGTCGAGGAACGTGTCGCGGGCGAGGCCGGGCGGCGCATCGCAGCGGAAGTCGTGCAGCCGCAGAGTGTAGTGCCCGGCCGCGTCGAGCCTGGCGCGGGTGAATTGGCCGAGGCGCAGCAGGCCGAATAGCAGCGCCGCGGCGGCGAGCAGAGCGACCACGACACGGGGAAGTTGGCGGCGCATGGATTGGATCGCCTTCGGTTCGCGATGCTTCGCAGAAACTTCCACGCTTCTGCGAAGCGTCGCGAACCGCGCCGAGTGTCACCCCGCGTTCGTCCCGGACGCGGCGAAATCCTCGGCCTTGCGGGCCACCGCCAGCGGCACGACCTTCCGCAGCCGCCGGCCGCGGCGCACCTCAGCCCAGTTCTTGAGCAGCTTCTCCGCCTGCCGGCTCCCCGTCCGCGCGTGATACTGGATGATGAGCGGGTGCATCCATTCGTAGTCGACGTAGTTGCAGTCGATCACCGCGACGCTGCGGCTGTGCAGCTTCGCCGGCACCTCGTTCCGCGGGTCGTACACGAACAGCTCGCCGCCGGTCATGCCGCTGCCAATCTCGTTCTCGACCGGCCCGAGGATGACCACCCGGCCGCGGGTCATGTACTCGCACGCATACTTGCCCGCCGCTTCCGCGACGATGCGGGCCCCGGAATTGCGGATGCCGAGGCGGTGGCCGGCCCGGCCGCCGACGAACACGGTGCCGCCGGTTGCGCCATAGGCCACGTTGTTGCCGGCCACGCTCTGCAGTTCGCCGCCGTAGTCGCTGGCCGTGTAGTCGAGCGACACCGTGACCACGCCGCCGGAGATGCCCTTGGCCACGCCGTCCTGCGCCCAGCCGCGGAGTTCCAGGTCGAGCGAGGTCCAGGCACCACGCCCCGAAGCTCTGCCCGGCCTCGCCGTCGAAGCGGACCTTGATCCGCTTGCCGTTCGGCATGCCTTCCCGGCCGTAGAGCTTCGCGATCAAGCCGGCGAGCGTCGCCCCGACCGAGCGGTCGCTGTTCCGGATGCGGAACATCAGGTCGGCGCTCGCCGCCGCCTCGATCGCGTCGCGGGCCGAGTCCACCATCCGGTCGTTCAACGTTCCGCCGGTCGCGCACACGCCGCGGGCCGTCTGCGCGATCGGAAACGCGTCCAGCTTTGTGAGCGCCATGTCCGGGTGCAGGAACCTCGACACGTCCACGAGCTTCGCTCGCCCCTGGGCCGACGGGCTGGGCACGAGCAGCTCGCTGCGACCGACGATCTCGCCGACCGACTTCGCCCCGAGTTGCGCCAACAGTTGCCGCGTCTCCTCGGCCACCGAGAGCAGGTACGCCTTGGTGTGGTCCGGCGTGCCCTTGTACTCGCCCTGGGTGCCGGTGATGCCGGTCGGGCAGTTCGGGATGTGGCACGACTTGCAGACGATGCAGCCGACCGACACCATCAGCGCCTGGCCGAACGAGAACTCGTCGGCTCCGAGCAGCGCGTACTTCACCACGTCGTAACCGTTCTTGATGCCACCGCCGACCCGCAGCTTCACGGCTTTGCGCAGCCCGTTCAAGACGAGTGCCTGGTGCGCCTCGCTCAGGCCCATCTCGCTTGGCAGGCCGGCGTGTTCCTTCGACGACGCCATCGCCGCGCCGGTGCCGCCGTCGATGCCGTCCATCTCGATCACGTCGGCCCCAGCTTTCGCCACGCCGACCGCGATCGTGCCGACGTTTTCGACCGCGACCAGCTTCACCGACACCGGCACGCCCGGCTTCACGGCCTTCAGGTCGTGGATGAGCTGCGCCAGGTCCTCGATGGAGTAAATGTCGTGGTGCGGCGGCGGGGAGATCAGGTCGGTGCCGGGCCGGGCGTAGCGAATCTCGGCGATCTCCTTGGTCACCTTCTTGCCCATGAGCTGCCCGCCCTCGCCGGGCTTCGCGCCTTGGGCCATCTTGATCTGAATCTCGTCGGCGTTGACGAGGTACTCCGCGTCCACGCCGAACCGGCCGCTGGCCACCTGGCGAATACGGCTCTTGAGCCGGCTCTTGCGGACGTCGCCGTTGAGGCACAATTCCGGGTCGTCGGCCCGCTCGGCCAATGTCTTCTCCCAGAACGGCCCCCAGGCCCGCTCGGGCGCGTCGTTGCGGAACCGGGCCTCGCCGCCCTCGCCGGAGTTTGAGAGCGCGTCGAGATCGTTGAACGCCGCCGCAAGGGTCTGGTGACTGTCGCGGGTCAGCGCTCCGTGGCTCATGGCCGCGCCGTGGAAGCACCGCTGCACGATGTCGATCGCCGGTTGCACGTCGCTGATCGGGGTCGGCGTGCTCGTACGCTTGAGCAGGAACAGGTCGCGCAACACCGTCGGCGTGCGATGGTTGACCATGTTCGAGAAGTCCACGTACTCTTTCGACAACCCGGTCGCGGTGACGTTCTGTTCGAGCCGGCGGGCGTAGGCCGATTCACCGCCCCCCGCGTCGGCCGTGGCCGCCTTACGGAGCGCCATCCGGACCTTCGAGTTAAAGGCGTGATAGTCGCGGTTGCGTCCGAGGACGGTCATCTTTTCGGCCTGCTCAATCCGCCACGCGGCATCCTCGATGAGGGCCTTGAATCCAATTCCGCCGATCCGCGACGGCACCGGCCCCATGAACTCCATGAGCTCCGGCCCGAAGCCAACGGCCTCGAAGAGCATCGCCCCGCGGTAGCCCTCGACGGTGGTGATGCCCATCTTTGAGACGATCTTCTTGAGGCTGTCCTCAATGGCGGCGAATAGGTTCTCCAGGCACTCCCTGGCGCTGAGCGACCACTCCTGTTTCGTATCCGGATCCTTGAACGTCAGGCCGTTGCGGATGAGCCGGAGCATCAGATAAGGGTGAACCGCGTCGGCTCCGAAGGCGACGAGGCAAGCGATGTCGTGCCCCTCCTGCACATCACCGGCTTGCACGACCAGGCTACAGCGGTCCCGCAGTCCCTGGTGGCAGAGGTAGTTGTGGACGGCCGCCAGTGCGAGTAGGGACGGGATCGGCACGAGACCGTCGTGGAACGCCTCCTTGTGGGAGACGCACAGGACGTTGAATCCGGCATGGACCGCTCGCTCGGCGTCGGAGCGCAGCCGGTGCAGGCTCTCGCGCAAAGCGTCGGCCCCGCCCCGCAGGGGGAACACGGCCGAGAGCAGTTGGTAGCCGAGGACCTCGTGGCGGCGCACCTCTTCGAGAACAGCGTCGGAGAGAACCGGGGCACTCAGTTCCATCTGCCGGCAGGGGAGTTCACCCTCGGTTCGCGACGCTTCGTAGAAGCTTTCGTCGGTGTCACGCTTCTGCGAAGCGTCGCGAACCGCCGCGGGCCGCCCCAGATAGGTGACGAGCGACATCGCCCCGCCCTCTCGGTACGGGTCGATCGGCGGGTTGGTCACCTCCGCGAAGGTCTGTTGCAGATACTTGAACAAGGTCGGGTGGTGGGCCGAGAAGACCGTCAGCACCCGGTCGAAGCCCATCGATGACAGCGGTTCCTTGCGGAGCTTCGCCATCTCCTTCACGGCCTGCGCCCGCTCGAAGTCCCAGCCGTGGGCTTGCAGTAGGTGATCGACGGTCCAGTGGTGCTGTTCGAGTTCGTCGCCGATGGTCTCGTCAAGTGCCGGCACGAAGTCGAACGACTCCGGAACCAGGATGTGCGAACGGTTCAACTCGTGGATGTCGCCAAGTTCTTCGCGCGCTTCATCGACGACGCGCGCGAGAATCTGATGGCTATCGAGCCGCTCGCCGGTCGCCGTGTCGAGGGCGATCATCTGCCCCGGCTGCAACTGGCCCGACGCGACGATCTTCGTCGTATCGAGACCATAAATGCCGGACTCGCTGCCGATGTACAGCCAACCGCGGTCGTCCGAGCACCACCGCACAGGCCGTAGGCCCATGCGGTCCACCAGGCCGGCCAAGACGCGACCGTCGGATGCGACGATGCCGGCGGGGCCGTCCCAGGCGCACAGGCTGCCATACGTGCGCCGACAGTAGGTGAAGAGGTCCACGGCTTCCTGGCCCCAGTAGTCGGCTTCCGAGTCCCACACCGGCGGGATGGTGACGCGGAGCGCGCGCAACAGGCTCCAGCCTTTGGTGCGGACGAGGTGTTCGACCCACTCGTCGAGGCCGGCCGAGTCGGACCCGCCGGCGGTGAGCAGGTCGCGGCCGGGGAGCGCCGGCTCTAGCCCGTGAGCGTAGGCGTGGACGGCGTTCCGCGTTGTGCGGATCGTGTTGATCTCTCCGTTGTGACACAGCAAGCGGAACGGCTGCGCGAGCGTCCAGTTCGGGTAAGTGTTCGTCGAATAACGACGGTGGAACAGCGCCAGTCCTGTCTCGAACTGGTCGTTCGACAGGTCGGGGTAGTAGTCGATGAGCTGCGGGCTGGTCAAGAGTCCCTTGTAGCCAACCATCAGCGCCGACAAGGACGGGATGTACGTCGTCAGCCCCGTCTCGCGGAAGCGGTGACGCAACTCCAGCCGAGCGCGGTACAAGAACGCCTCAGCCTCCGCCGGCTCGCCGTGGACGCGCAATAGCAACTGCTCGACGACCGGTTCGCTGGCACGGGCGAGTGCCGGCAGCGCGTCGTGGCGGGTCGGCACGGGCCGCCAGCCGAGCCACTGCATCGGCCCTTCCGCGAGTACTTCCTGGATCAGCGAGCGAGCCTGCTCTCGCTTCGCGTCCTCGGCGTCCTGGAAGAACACGACGCCGACGGCGAGGCGATGTTCCGGCTTCAGGTCGCGCGCCCCGGCCAGCTTGAGGCGCTTGGCCTCTTCCTTGAAGAAGGCGTGCGGGATTTGGCAGATGAGGCCCGCCCCGTCGCCGGCGTCGCCGCAGATACCGCCGCGGTGTTCGACGTTCCTCAGGCCGAGGACGGTCTTTTTCAGCACTTCGTGGGTGGGTTTCCCATCGCGCGCAGCCACGCCGCCGATGCCACAGGCATCGCGGCCGACGGTGTCGGAATAGAGATACTTTCTCTGACGGATCAATTGCCGGCCGTCGAACATCCGGTTCGGTCCTCGCGATAGTCGATCAACATGGTCAAGTCAGGCATCGATCAAAAAACCGTTCTATTATGCCAAGGCGCGAACGGCGACACAAGACCTTTGCCGCAATGCGCCTGCGACGCGCTGCGAAGCGTAGTGCGTTTGTCACGTCGTAGCGGCCGCCTCGCCGCCGACAGGGCCGTAGAAGAAAACCCAGACTGCGAAGTCTTCGGAAAAATGTTCAAAAATGTGTGGCTGACCCGCTGCGACGAACAGGAAGTCGCCCGGGCCGACCAGTCGGCGGTCGGCTCCGTCGAAGAAGGTGCCGCGGCCGCGGGCGACGACATACACCTCGTCGCGGTCGTGCGGCTGCTGTGGGTCGTGGCCGACCGGCGTATACATCTCGACGACCAACGTGCCGTGGGCGAAGATGGGCACGGCCAGGTTGCCGGTCGGCGGCGGGCCAAGGGCCAGGGCATCGGCGAGCGCGACGTGGGCGGAGCTGGGAGTGGTGTCGGCCATGGTTTTTCCGCTCCTCGAACTATTCCCCAATCGTCCGCATTCGCAACGGCCGACGGTCAACCCGCATCGATCATCGACCCAGTACATCCAGCACGATTTGCGACCACGTCTCGAACTCCATCAATTGTGGCTGGAGTTCTGCGAGGGAGGCAAAGCCGGCATCGGCGATGCCGCCTTCGCGCGGCGTCACGGCCGGCCGGTCGAGTCGCAACCGGTGGACGACGCCCAGGTGGACCTCGCCCACGGGCGTCGAGGGGTCGAAGATCAGGCCGAGCAACTCGTCCGAGTACGGCGACCCGACGGCGACCTCTTCGCCCAGCTCGCGCTCCAGCCCGGCCTGGTAGAGGTCGCCGGCTGCGGCGTCCACGGGGTTGACGTGCCCACCGATGCCGACGGATCGCTTCGCCCGCAGACGGGCCTCGCCGCCGCCGCTACCGCGCGTGTAGTGAAACACGTCGTTGCCGCAGGTCAGCACGACGTAGGGGATGAGCTGGAGCCACGACGGGTCCGTCTCGACCGATGCTCGGTCGCGAAACGTCAGCCGCGCCGGGTCGAGCAACCGTGCGAGGTCGTCGGCCGACACGGGCTTGAACCCGGTAAAGCGGGCGATGGACGCAGCGGGGATCACAAGGACGTGTTCTTGCATCGGTGGTCAGGAGTCAGGAGTCAAAAATCCGGGTTTGTCTTATTGACCCCTGACCCATGGTTGTCACAACAACTGCGTCAACAGCGATGCCACGATGGCGAACAGCAGGATCGCGACGGCCAGTTGCAGCGTCTGCCGGCTGGTGCGACGGGCGAACAACTGGTCGATGCCGTGCTGGTCCTCGGCCTCCGCGGCGACTTGCAGCGAATGCTCGTACCGGCCGTCCGGGTAGTCGCCGGCCTGTTGCTCGGTCAGGTAGTTCGGCCAGTCCTTGGCGTCGAGGGCCGGCACCACGACGGCGTGCAGTTCGAGGCCCGGTCCGAGAACGTAGCTCGCTGGCCACAACTCGGCCCGTGTACTGTCGGGCAAGAGCGACCACAATCGGCGCATCAGGTCCGGGGCCGGGAACGGCCGCTCGAACGCCAGCCGGCTGCCGTCCAGGAGCGCCTGTGTCCCGCCGAGAAGCGTCGCGGAGTCGTCTTCCTGCAACACTCGCTGGACCTGCGCGACCGTGCGGGATGGCGGCGGCCCTTCGAGCCAGGCGAGAGTCGGCAGCGCGACCGTCGTGCCCCACGGGGCAGGGAACTGTTCGGCCAGGGCGAACGGGTCGCCGATCGTCGCGTACAGGCTGCGGGCCATCACCAAAGCATGGTAGCGCAGCCGCGGCGGTGAGCCGTCGGCCGTCACTGTGACGACGGCGACGTGCTTCTTGCCGACCGGCTGGGCAAACACGCACGGCGGAAGGAATGTGTCGGCCAGCGGTACGCCGAACGCGGTGCAGAGCCGCAACAAGTCCGGCACCCACTCATCGCGTAGGCCGGGCGAGCGGGCGGTGACTTGCGGCCCTGCGGCCGCCGACTCGGCGAGTAGCTGTTCGATCGCGAGGTCCGGCATACGGATCAGTGTAAGAAAGCGCTAACCACAGAGGCACAGAGAGGACAGAGGATAGGCTGCCGAGTACCGAGTACCGAGTACTGGGTACCGAGTACTGGGTACTTGGCAGCCTGTCGTCTGTCCTCTGTCCTTTGTCCTTTGTCCTCTGTCCTGTGTTCATAGGAACTCCGCGACCGTGGCGACGCGATGCTCCTTCGCCGCGGCTCGCACCGCTTCGCATAGGGCCAGCGTCTCCAGGTTGTCGCGGCCCGAGATTGCCGGGGCGGTGCCCTCTTCGAGGGCGCACAAGAGTTGCGCCATCGTCCCAACGAACGCATCCGGGAACCACGCCTCCGGCCACCGCGGCGACTGCCAGCCGCCGGAATGCTTGGTCGAGTAGTCGAGCGTACTCGGCACCCGCGCCGGCCAACCCGGCCAGCCGATCGTGCCCCGCGCCAAACCCTCGGTGCCCTCGATCCGCCAGCGGATGCCGATGTCGCCGTCGGCCCCCTCGCGGGCTGGGCCGGTCCACACGTCGTCCCATGCCGCCGCCCGCGCTCCGCTTGCGAACTCGAGGATGTACAGGTTGATGCCGTCTTCGTGCGGAAACTTCGTCCGCGGGTCCGGCCGGGTGCTGGCCAGGACGCGCTCCGGGGTGCCGAGCCAGTAGCGGAACGTGTCGAGGTGGTGGATCGACATGACGAATGTCGCCAGAGATGCCAATCCCTCGGCCCACGGCTTCCAGTGCGGGATGGCCCGCATGTCGATGGTGGCCAGCACTGGGTCGCCGAGGTCGCCGCGGTCGATGAGCGCCTTCGCGGCCCGCACCGAATGGTCGTACCGCATGTTGTGGTTGACCGCCAGCACGATGCCGGCCCGCTCGCACAGCTCGACGAGTTCCCGGCCCTCGCGGACGCTCATCGCCAGCGGCTTTTGCGCGAGGATGCCCTTGATATGCCCGGCGTGCTTCACCGCTTCGCGGAGGATCGCGGGCTGAGTCTCCGGTGGCACGGCCACGTCGAGGACTTCGACCGACTCGTCGGCGAGCAGATCGGCGACGGTGGCGTGAACAGTCGGGATGCCGTGCCGCTCGGCACAGGCGCGGGCCGATGCGACATCGCGCGAGGCGATGGCGACGGGGTTGAACCCGGCGTCGCGGTAGGCGACGAGGTGACAGTCGGCGACGATGAACCCGGCGCCGACGCAGCCGATGCGCCAGTCGCGGCGGGCGGGCAGGCGGGGCAGGTGGTCGGCAGGGGGCATGATGGCCTCAGCGGTGCGGGTCAATCACGAGCCGAAAGCCGGGCAGAAAGGGCGTCGTGTAGGTCGAGCCGAAGCGGTACTCGCGCCGCTTTTGCCAGCCGGTTCCGCGCCGTCGGTAAACGATGAGTGTCGGCTCGTCCGGATCGTCCGATCCATCAAGGATCCAGTATTCGCGGATCGAGGGCACCTGAACGTACAGCCCGACGTTCCGCACCAGGTCCTTGAACGGTTCGGAATCGACCAACACCTCGGCCACGATCACGGGCGACAGGTCCTCCCACCGGAGGCTGCGGATCGACTTGTCGAGCGGGACGCTGTGGTAAACCGCCACGTCGGGTTCCGGGCAAGTCGTCAGCTCCCGGTCGGGCAGGAACACGCGGGTTCGGCCGGCGACGAAGTTCACGACCTCGGGGCGGCGCACCTCGTAGGCTTTGAGCTTGTCCTTGAGCCACTCGTTCAAGTAGCTCTCGGGCGGGTTTGGGGCCGGCGACACATACAACCTCCCTTCGATGACCTCGTAGAGGTAGCCCTCTTTGTAGCGAGCGTTCGCGGCTTCCTCATCCCCGACGGGTCGGCCGTGGTCGGCGGGGCCAAAGCGCTTAATGGCCGTCTTCATTGCGATTATCCCTCACGCCGACACCACCGGCAGCGGCCGCAGCTCCCGCGGCAGCGGGAAGTGGACGTGTTCCTCCCGCACCACCCGGCTCTCGACCGCCGCCCCGAACCTGGTTTGCAAGTACTCGACGCACGCCTCGACCACGTCCTCCGGCGCGCTCGCCCCGGCCGTTACCAGCACCGTCTTCGCCCCCGTGAACCACTCGTCGCGCAGCTCGTGGACGCCATCGATCAGGTGCGCCGTTCGGCCATACTGCCGCGAAATCTCCGCGAGCCGTTGACTGTTCGAGCTGTTCTGGCTGCCCAGGACCAGCACCACGTCGGCGTCCGGCACGAGCTCCTTCACCGCCTCCTGCCGGTTCTGCGTGGCGTAGCAGATGTCGTCCTTGGCCGGGGCGATGACCTGCGGATACCTCTTCCGCAGCGCAGCGATAATGCCGGTCGTCTCGTCCACAGAGAGGGTCGTCTGCGTCAGGTAAGCAACCTTGGCATCGGGCGGGAATGGCAGCTTCGCCACGTCGGCTTCGTCCTCGACGAGCGTGATGCTCTCCGGCGCTTCGCCCATGGTGCCGACGACCTCGTCGTGTCCCTCGTGGCCGATGAGGATGATGTTGTAACGCTCCTTGGCGTAGCGGATCGCTTCGAGGTGGACCTTGGTGACGAGCGGGCACGTGGCATCAATCGCCCGCAGCCGGCGGCGCGCAGCCGCCGCGCGGATGACCGGCGCGACTCCGTGGGCGCTATAGAGGACGGTCGCGCCTTCGGGAATCTCGTCCATGTGTTCGACGAAGATGACGCCCTTTTTACGAAACCGCTCGACGACGGGCCGATTGTGGACGATCTCGTGGTAGGCGTAGATCGGCGCGCCGAACAGTTCGAGGGCGCGGTCGAGGCTTTCAATGGCCATGTTGACGCCGGCGCCGAAGCCGCGAGGGTTCGCCAGAATGATCTTCACGTCGGTTCGGCCTCCTTGGTGGGAACGACGCCTCTATGATACGGCCCACAGACTAACCGGAGGTTGATCCGCAGATTACACAGATTCCGCCGATTTCAGAAGACGGAAAGACAGATTAAGAGATATAAATCTGTCTTTCCGTCTTCTGAAATCGGCGGAATCTGTGTAATCTGCGGATGCACCTCTTTTAGGCAATTATCCTAGCCCCGTCGGAATCGCGCGCCCCGTTCTCGGGCGGCCGACGACTATACCCCTTGGGAGGCCCGTCGTGGACACGCCGCTGGAGCGCTACCGCGCTTACCTGTTGCTGCTTGCCCGGCGGCACATCGGCCACGGCGGCCGGCTGGAGGCGTCGGACGTGGTGCAGCAGACGCTCCTGGCGGCCCACCGGCAGCGCGGACAGTTCCGCGGGCAGACGCCGGCGGAGGAGGCGGCGTGGCTCCGCCGCGTGTTGGCCGGCACCCTGGCCGATGCCATCCGCGCCCTGGGCCGCGGCAAGCGCGACATAAGCCGGGAGCGTTCGGTGGAAGCGGCTCTCGACGAGTCGTCGGCCCGATTGCACGACTGGCTCGCGGCCGAGCAATCGTCGCCCAGCGAGCGGACGGTTCGCGGCGAAGACTTCGCCCGGCTGGCCGACGCGCTGATGGCTCTGCCCGACGCCCAGCGGGAGGCCGTCACCCTGCGACACCTGCACGGCCTGCCGCTCGCCGAGATTGCCGCCCGGCTCGGCCGCGGTCCGGCGGCAACGGCCGGCCTGCTCAAGCGCGGCCTTGCCCGGCTGCGCGAGCTGTTGAAGGACGTCGACCCATGAGCGATGCCAGCCGTGTGGACCAGATCATCGCGGATTACCTCGCCGCCGCCGACGCAGGCCACGCGCCGGACCGGGCCGCGTTGCTCGCGGCTCACCCCGACCTGGCCGACGAGCTGCAAGCGTTCTTCGCCGACGCCGATCGGCTCGACCGGATCGCCCCCCCGGCTGGTGGAACCATCGCCTTCGCGGAAGCATCGCCCGCGGAGGCCCCGACGCTCGCGCCGGCCACGCCGCCGGACCTGGTTGGCAGCCGCGTCCGCTATGTCGGCGACTACGAGTTACTGGACGAGATCGCGCGTGGCGGCATGGGCGTCGTTTACAAGGCCCGACAGGTGTCACTCAACCGCGTCGTCGCGGTGAAGATGATTCTGAGCGGCCAGTTCGCTTCGGCGGCGGACGTGCGGCGATTTCGCACCGAGGCCGAGGCGGCAGCGTGCCTCGACCATCCGAACATCGTGCCGATCTACGAGGTCGGCGAGTTCGAGGGGCAACAGTACTTCTCGATGGGTTATGTGGAAGGCGGCAGTTTGGCCGACCGGCTCGCCAGCGGGCCGCTGCCGCCGCGCGATGCCGTGGCGCTGGTGCGGCCGTTGGCCGAGGCGGTGCAATTCGCGCACGACCGCGGCGTCGTCCACCGCGACTTGAAGCCGGGCAACATTCTGCTCGCAGGAGTCAGGAGTCAGGAGTCAGGGGTCAGGGATCAGGGGTCCGAGATTGCTTCTCTGACTCCTGACGCCTGTCTCCTGACTCCTAAGATCACGGACTTCGGTCTGGCCAAGCACGTGCAAAAGGGCGACGGCCCGACCGCGACTGGGGACATCCTTGGCACGCCGGCGTACATGCCGCCGGAGCAGGCCGGCGGTACCCCGGCTTTGGTCGGCCCGCTCGCCGATGTGTATAGCCTCGGGGCGGTGCTGTACGCGACGCTCACCGGCCGGCCGCCGTATCAGGCCGCCACGCCGCTCGACACGCTGATGAAGGTCCTGACCGACGAGCCGGAGCGGCCATCGAAACGGAATCCTGCGGTGCCGCGAGACCTGGAGACGATTTGCCTGAAGTGCTTGGAGAAACGGCCCGACCGACGGTATGGTTCGGCTCGCGAGCTGGCCGACGACCTCGGCCGATTCTTGGCCGGCGAGCCGGTGCGGGCACGGCCCGCGGGCCGGCTCCGGCGAACTGGCGTCTGGCTGCGCAAACGGCCGTGGGCCGTGTCGGGGATCGTCTCCCTCGCGCTGTTGGTGGCCGCGTGCCTCTCGTATGGCCTGTGGGCGGAGATTCGCGAACGCGGGTGGACGATCCTGCTCCTCAAGGCCCGGGTCGCCCGGCAAGGGCCGGCGGCCGAGCGTGGCCGCGCCCTGGAACTGCTGCAACGGGCTGCTAGCATCCGGCCAGATCACCGGCTGTTCGAAGAGGCGCTTAGCGTCTTCGGAGCCGAGGAGCTTGGGCCACGCACCCTATTCCCTCGCGACGGCTCGGGCGACGACCCGTTGAAGCCTGCGGACCGGGCGCGGTTGCTCGAGCCGTTCACCTGGGACCGGGCCGGTCGTCGGCTCTTCCTGCCCGGTGCCGAGTTCGATGCCGCGACTGGCCGCTGTACCCCGCTCACCGTCACGGGTGCCGGCCCGGCCATCGCCGATCCGACCGGCGCCGCGCTGGCGGCCGTTGACGCCCAGGGCAAGGTCGTCCTGGTCGATCGCGCGACCGGCCGACGGCAGCGGATCGACCGGCGGGTTCTCGACCTTAAGGCACTTCGGTTCTCGCCGGACGGCCGCCGCCTGGCCGTGGTCACTACAAGCAAGGGGCCAACGACTGACCAGCAGTTAGAACTGTGGGACGTGGCGGGCGAGGGGCCACCGGTTGTCGTTGCCGGGCCGGTGCCGGGGCGGGTCACAATGAGGAGCAACGACGGCACACAGGTGTGGTTGGCGGAGTGGGTCGTGCGCTTCAGCGCCGACGGCGAACGGCTGGCCTGGTGGCACCCGGGCCGGCAGGCCGTCGCGGTCAGCCGGGCGGGTTCAGGGCGCGTCGTGGCCGAGATACCCGTTCCGCCGGACACGGACCCACCCCAAGCCCTGGCCCTTTGCCCCGATGGCTCCCAAATCGCCTGGCGCGAAGGGCCGCGTGAGGGGTCTGGAGACGTTCTGCCTCAACTTGTGATTCGGGACGTGGCGACGGGAGGGGTCGTGCGTCGGCTGCCCACGATCGGCCGCAGCACCCGCCTTGCTCCGTTGGCCTATACGCCCGACGGCCGCTTTATCGTTGGTCGCGAATGGGGACATCTTTTCGCGCTGTCGCCCGAGACGCAGCGCGGCACCTATTCCGTGCCCCCGACTAGTCAGTCCATCGACCGCGTCCTCGTTTGGGACCCGGTGACGGGGGAGTTGATCGCGTGGTTTGTCGGTGCGTCTTTCGCGGAGGGGCAGGGGCCGGGTGGTGAACTGGCGATCGTCCGCGGCCACGGCGAGTGGGACGTGTCGCCGCTGGCCGTCGAAACGCTTCGGCCGAAGGACCTGACGGACCTGGCCGCCCGAGTCACCGAATCGGGGCTGGGGCCGAGCATGCGGCTTCCGGAATCCCTATCGTTCTTCCGCCTGGATCCGTTGAATGTTGGCTGGCCCGCGCTCCTGGCATTTCTGGCTTTCATGACGGTGAACGCCAGCTCGTTGGAACGCTATCGCCACGGGCGGGCAATGCCGCCGGCTTTGGCCAAGGTCGCAGCCCTGGTCGGCGGTGTTGCCGTCGTGTGGGCACTGATGCGGCTGCTCGCGGTCTTTGACGTACCTGACTGGAGCGCGCAAGAGGTCCTCTTCGCGTCCGTCGGCACGTTTATCACAACGGCGATGGGAGCCAACGCCGTGTGGTACGGCGTTCGCAACCTGCACTCGGCCCGGAGCGGCGACAACACGCCGGTCATCAAGCCGATGGCCCCGATGGCGCAGATCGACCGGGCGGGCGCGTGGGGTGCCCGGGTCCTGGTGGCCTGTCAGCCAGCCTGGCTACTCTTCGTCTTCATCGCAGCTCTCGACGGCAATGCGTTGCGCCTGGGACTCGCGGGCATCGTCCTGAGCGGGGCCATCGGCAGCTTTCTTCTGATCACGATGCTCGGCGTGCCGCTCGCGTTGTTCGCCTACCAGTTGGCGGCCCGTTGGCCCGCGCTCGGCGCGCCCCGGCTGTGCGCGTGGTTGGCCCATCCGCGGGTGGCGACAGTCGTCTGGACACTGACGGCCCTGACCGCCGCCGGCTATTTGACGTTGGGCGTCGAGCGGCGAATCGCCGACCGTGCGTGGGAGAACCTGTCGGCCCCAAGCTGGGGGCTGGACTTCGCCCTCACCGTCGGCCCGACGACGCTGCGTTCGTTGGCGCTGACGGTCGCCGTCGTGGTGTTGGTCGTCAGCCTCGCGCGGTTGTGGCAGATCGCCCGAACGCCACGATCGATCGGAATGAGGCACTAGGTTGCTTTCAAGGCTGGCCATCTCGCGGCGGGCCGGAAGCGAAGGGATCGTAAGAGCCAAGCGTTTCGAAAGGTGGGTGGCGCAGGGTATCTTTTCTCGCGTGCGAACCACGCTAACCCTGTGACGAAGAAGTTTACGCCGCCCGTGAATTCCCTCGAATATCTGACGGCGAAGTACCTGCCATAAATCACAAAATCACAACAATTGCATCAATTTTTATTTGACATTTCGATTGACCTTGATCCAAGATAGAGGTCTCGTATTTCGACGCACGCGTTGCCGTTGAGGCAAAGACGTATGAAGCGTCACACGGGTCTTTGGCTGATTGGCGCGATCCTCGTCGTGTCCGGCACGGCGAAGGCGGTCACTTTGATTGCCGCCCGTAGCGCGCCGCCCCCGACTCAACTTGCCGTCGCCGTCGGTGAACTCGCGATGGCCGTCTGGCTGGTCTCGGGGTGGCGGCCAGGCTTGGCCCGTGCCGCGGCGTTCGTCGGCTTTTCCGCATTCCTCGGCACGTCTCTGGTGAAAGCCTTCGCCGGCGAGGAGTCCTGCGACTGCTTCGGCGACCTGACTGTCTCACCGTGGTTCACGGTGGTACTCGACGCGGCGATCCTTCTCGGTCTCGGCCTCGACGCACGGTGGCACGGCATGCGCGCCATAGCTGGCGAGGGCGGCCTACGGCTCGGGGTCGGGTTGGCGATCGTCGCCGGTTTGGCGGGGGCCGGGTTCGCTTGGCGAAACCTCGCGGTGCCGATGACGGACGACGGCACCATCGATGCCGCGGCCAAGCGGGTCGTCCTCGCACCTGCCGATTGGGTCGGCAAGCGGCTCCCTCTATTGCCGCACATCGACATCGGGCCGAAGCTCGGGCGCGGCGACTGGATCGTCATGCTCTATCACTGGCAGTGCGATGGCTGCCGCCGGTACCTGCCGCAGTATGTCGGCCTCGCTCGCAGTTTAGCAGACGTCTCTGGCGGCATGAAGCTTGCGCTCGTCGAACTCCCCCCATTGGAATCCGATGTCGTGGGGGGGGGGAGTAGCGCCGTGGTCCGCGGCCGCCTGAGTCCGGCCAAAACGTGGGTCGTCCGGCTGCCACACTTCCTGCGGCTACACGACGGCATCGTCGATGTCGCGACCGACGCTCCAGAGGACTTGTTGCAATACCCAACGGCCGCCGCGGACGGCCGCGGTCGCGTTCGGCCGCCCGCTCAAACAAGCGGCCCCCCACCGTCTGACTTCCCGGACTACCGTCAAATCCGGCGGAACGCCTACCTGAGCGAGATTGCGTGCGGCCCGCTAGCGCTGCTGGCAGTTTTGCAAAATCTGGGCGTTGGGTTGAGCGTCGAGGAGGCCGAGAGGCTGTTGGACGAGGCCGGCGACCGCGGTACAGACATGCTGAGCTTGCGTGACCTGGCACGGCGGCATGGACTACACGGCCTCGGCGTGGCAGTGACGCCGCGGCGGCTGCGGCAGCTCGGCCAGCACGCGATCGTCCACCTGAACGGCGTCGGCTTCGCGGCAGTGACGGGTTTCGAGGACGACGGCGTGCGCGTCGTCTACCCGCTGCGGCCGCCAGGTGTCATCCCCGACGACCTCTTTGAGAAGTCCTTCGGAGACGAGGGCCGGGCGCTCCTTCTGTCCCGGGCCCCGCTGGACTACCGGCGGCTGGGGCTGGACCCGCCGGAAGCGGATGCACGGACCGGCGGGCCGCGGTTGCAACTAGCAACAAGTATGGTCACGGCCGGCCGGGTGTTCCGGCAGAAGTGGTACGCGACGCTGCAACTCACCAACGTCGGAGACGCGCCGCTCGCGATCGAAGGCGTGAAGGCGTCGTGCCCGTCGTGCTTTACCGCGAGCGTGGATGCGACCACGGTGCCCCCCGGCGGTGCCACAACGCTCCGGCTCGCTGGCACCGCCGATCAACTCGGCGGCTTCCTTCACTCCGTCGAACTCTCGACGAATCAGCCCAACACGAAGGTCGTGCGCGTGCCGGTGCGAGGTTACGTCGAACAGCCGGTCGGGTTCGAGAAGCCCGCATTGATGTTGAAGAACATGCTGCCGGGACAATCGACCGAAGCTTTCGTCAACATGGATATCCCGAAAGCCATCGCGGCCTCGAACCTCCGAGTCAGCGTCCCGGATAGCGCCCCGTTGGAAGCCGCTGTGCGGGAGGGGCCGGATGGGCGGATCAGCTTGTCCGTACGCTGGAAAGGATTTGCGAAGGTCGGGTGGCATCATTACCGACTCAGCGTCCGCGACGGGCTGTCGGACGACGCGGTACCGGCCCCGTTCCACGTCGCGGTCGAAGTAGTGCCGGCACTGTCGGTTTTCCCTGCAAGCGCGGTCGTGAGTGACACCGAAGCGGCGACGAAGTGGCAACGCCGGTTTACGGTGGTTGCCCGCGGCAAGTCAACCATAGCGCCGGAAATTTGGTGGGACGACAGCAGCCTTCAAGACGCGCTGAGTGTTCGCTGTCACCCGGAACGCCACGGGACTTGGACGGTGTGCGTCGAGCCGTCGGCGGTCAGGGGCGGTCAGCCACTCCGTAGGAAGGCCACGCTCACCGTGCGCTCTCCGCTGGGCGAAAGCCGCGTAACCATTACAGTCGGCGACCGCAGGTTGATGACGCTGTTGCCCGAAGAATAGCTCCGGCGTCACGTCGGATAGTCGCTCGGCAACTGACAATCTCGCCCAGTCAATGAGAAGTGGAGGATGTGCGATGAGTGGCATGAGGCAGAAGACGGGCCTCGGGAGGCTGGGGCTGGTACTCGCGTTCGTTGTCGTCACTGTGGCGGTTCTCGGGCGCGGCCGCGTGAGGGCGGAGGCCGCGGAGTTGGGCCGGGTCTTGACCGACGACGCGATGGGGCGAATCTTGGGCGACGCCCCGGAGAGGTGGTGCAAGAAGGAAGTCTCCTGTAACACCAACCAGAGTTACGGCTCTGGGGACTGCTACTACTGTGCCGGCAACAACGCCTTGAAGCGAAAAATATGCTGCAAGGTGGAGCCTCCCGACCCAAGCTCAAGCATGTGCGACTACACGGGCACACGGGTATGTGATGGGACCCAAAGGTACGTCGGTACGCCCGGCGGCCAGGCCGGGAGCTGCGGCACGTATCAGACCTGTGCGAACGCGACGTACCTTGAAGACTGCGGTGGTGACAATGGAGACGCCAACGCTGTGTGTGGGACAGACTGTTAGGGCGTAGATGAAAGTGGCGCAGCCTCCGGTAGCCAACATCACTGGAGGCTGTCCGCCAGCGGCGGTTGACCCGCTCATTTCAACACCACTCTTGAAGGGTTGTGTGATGCGCATCGGTACGTCTGATGGGAATGGCCATCTCGTCTTCGGATTCAAGGTGGCCCTCGCCGCGGCCCTCTCGGCCGGACTCTGGAACGTCGGTCGCTTGCACGCCTACGACGAGTCGCCGGCCGACACGCACAAGGCGCTCACTAGTTACCTCCGTCACCAGGAGGGACTCGTTCGCAGCGCCGTTTGTAAGTATGAAGTGATCGCCAGCCCGACAAAGCCCGAGATGATTGCCTTGCTGAGGGATCATTGGCGCGAGCGGGGCGACGAGCGTAAGGCAAACAATAACATCGTCCCGGCGGCCCGGGCGCGCAACCGGAGCTATCGGGCAGAGTGGTGGCGCGAGGGGTTACGAGAGCGACTCGAAACGACAAGCCTGGACGCATCGCGCCGGGGCAACGAGATTACAGCATTCGATGGCCAAATCGTTCGCCGCCTCGGTACCCAGGGCACGACACCGGCCGGCAAAATCAGTTCGGCACCAACCGACAGTTGGCTGACAGAAGGACGCATTCATCCCTTGTACTTGGTACACGTCTTTCAAGACATCACCCACTCGAACCTTGTTGAGAATGGCCGGGACTACCGATCGGGTCGTGAGGCTACGGGCGCCGGATCATTCGTCGTGGTATCGATGCAGCATCCGACGATTGACCGCTTTCGCTTCGAACTGTTGCTCGATGAACAGCGGCGAATAGTCGAGCGGCGAGTCATTGCTAAAGCTGGCAACATGTTGAAGCAGGACGTGATTGAGATTCACAAGTTCGGCGACTTCCGCTCGCATGATACCGGCTCCGGCGAACCCATCTGGTTCCCACACCACGCTGTTATCAGTTACTACGCTGGTCGGCACGCTAACGGCGCCCTCATGGAATGGACGACGCATGCCGTCACGATCAAAGACATCCAGTTCAACGTCGACATCCCCGACGAGCGGTTCACGCTTCAGTTTCCCGCCAACGCTGAGGTGTGGGACGACCTGACCGGGCAGGGCTATTTAGCCCCAGGCGTGCAACCTGAAACGGTCATTGCGTCAGTTAAGCAGAAGTCGCTTTACCGACGACTGGCGTTCGCCCTCGTTACGTCTGCCCTGGCGTGTACCGTCGTTGCCACCATCGTCATCGCCTGGCGTCGCCGCAAGCGCGCCCGAGCCGCGGCTTAGCGCCGGAGGCAGCCATGGGCCCCACGCCGCCCGCGACTGGCCGAACCGGCCTGACCTTGATCGAAACCCTGGTAGCGGTCGCCATCGTCGCCGTTCTCATGGGCCTGGTCCTGCCGGCCATCCAGCAGGTGCGGGCCGCGGCTGCGCGGACCCGCTGCGCCAACAACCTCCGCCAGATCGGCCTGGCCCACCATCAGTACCACCAGGCGCACGGGGTGCTGCCGCCGGGGAACAGCTATCGCAACGGCAAGTCGCCCCAGCCGCACATGAGCTGGTGTACCCGCCTCTTGCCGTACTTGGAGCAAGACGCGCTGTGGCAGAACGCGCTGGCGGCATTCACCCAGGACCGCGACTTCCGCAACGACCCGCCGCATTTGGGTGTCAAAACTGTCCTGCCGGTGTTCCTCTGTCCCGCGGACAGCCGAACCGTGGGGCGGACGGCCGCCCTGCTGGCCTACCTCGGTGTGGAGGGGAAGCACCAGAACCAGCTCGATGGAGTGCTGTTCATCGACTCGGCGGTGCCCTTCGCCGACATCCGCGACGGCCTGAGTAGTACGCTGCTCGTTGGCGAGCGGCCGCCGAGCGCCGAGATGGATTTCGGCTGGTGGTACGGCGGCTCGGGCATGGAGAACGTGGGGACGGGCGACCACACCCTGGGCGTGCGGGCGCACGCGGCCGGCCGCATCGGCGTCGCCGCGTGCGACTTCGGGCCGTACTACTTTGTGCCAGGGCGGCTGACCAACCAGTGCGACCTGCTCCACTTCTGGAGCGTCCATCCCGGCGGCGCGTTCTTCGCCTTTTGCGACGGCTCGGTGCGGTTCCTCGCCTACTCGGCCGACGCCGTGATGCCGGCCCTCGCCTCGCGGTCTGGCGGCGAGGCGATTGCCGCGCCCGAATGAGCCAATCCGCCTGACGCTCGTCGGCGGTTCTGACCGCCGCATCACAGCGCCGGCTGCAAGGCCGATTCCACTTCGTCCCACGAGAAGCCGTAGACCTCGGTCCAGCGGTCGTGGATGCCGCAACTTACGATCCATTGTCGCCCAGTTGACGACTCGCGCAAGACCGCACCGCACGGGAATACGACATTCGCGTATTGGCCCTCCGGCCGAGTCGTCGCGTCGGCGATCAGGATTGGCCGCGACGTCTGCCGCAAGACGCGGAACGGCGGCCGGGCCTCGAACGTGTAGACGCCGACATTGTAAGTGCGGACCCCGTCTTCCTGCGTGAGCCCGTGGAAGAAGCACCAGTATTCGTTACCGACCCGTATCGGCGGCGCACCTCCGCGCAGCAAGCCGCCCGACCACGGTAGCGGGTTGGCCGTCTCGTAAGCGTCCACCGCCGTCCCATCCGTGACCCGCAAGACCCGGTGCGGTGCGACCGTGTACACGGCGAAAAGGTCGCCGTCGTGCGAGAAGAATTGCCAGTTCTTCTCCCAGCGGTTGCGGCGAGCATACGGCGGGTGGACCATCGCCTCGACGCGGAAGTCGTCGCCGAGGCGGGCATAACTTTGGCGCATGCTCACGAGCTGGGCTGTGCCCCGCGCCGCGACGAACGCACAGTGCAGCGCACCGCTGTGCCAGAATAGCCGCGGGTCCTCGCGGCCCCAGCTGCATTCGACGTGCCGCAGGCATAGCCGCACGGGGTCGCCAACCGGGGCCAACCCCGCGTCCAGGCGGCCGACATAGATTTCCGCGGCGTGCCAGCGCGAGCGGAAGGCGATGGCGTAACCGCCGTCGCACTCGACCAGCGACGCGTTGAGGCGGCGGCTGGCCACGCCGGGGTACAGATTGGTCTCGTCGAAGCGCGCGAGTCGCATGGGTCCGGCCAAGCCCAGTCCCTCCGAGGCGGCGCGACAGTTGTCGGGCGAATTTGGGCGAAATGAACCAGAGAGCGATATTCGGGCTTGCCGCCTCGCACAGTAATGTTCACACTAGGAAAAGAAAAAGCCAACGCTGTGGTGCATCGTTCGGGTCTCGCTGCCCTTAGCGTTGGCTCGTACCTACCGACACTCCTCCCGACGCCAGTGCCTGCTCGCGGGGTGGTCGAACACTTCGACGGCCCGCCCCGCGGTCACCCAAGAGGTCCGCACCATGGCCGAGACGACCGAATCGACGAACGACCGCGGCTCCCAAGCTGCCTGTGGCTGTGGGGTGACGGCGTTCGCGCCCCGAATGGTCTATCCCCTGGGTCGACTCGGCTGTGAGTTGGCAAACGAAACGCGCCGCTATTCGTTCCTTCAGAAGATCAGCGCCGGGGCGGCCAAAGCCGCCAGCCCTAAGGATCTCAGCCGGAAAGACCTGGCTCACTACCTCAAAACCAACGACTGGGCCGCGGAGGCGGTGGAGTGGACGCTCGAACGGGACGGCATCCCGATCTACATCATTCGGCCCACCGGTCCATTTGCGGCCCGAATCTACGCGGAATTGGTGACGATACTCCAGGGCCAACTCGGCATCGACCCGTCCGGCAAACAGCTCGGCGAGACGGAGTGGACGGAGTGGGTCGCCGTCCCGGGCCGAGTCGCCGGTTCGATGGACCGCACGCAGTCGGCGTCGTTACCCGTTCTCGAGCCAGACCTCCGCGGCTTGTGTTCGTGGACGACCAAGACGCTGCTTGACGCGTTCGATAAGCGACTGACGAAGGAACAGCCGAATCAGAAGCTCCACGGGCGGTGGAAGGACGTGTTCGGCGAGTTCCTGGAGCGCGTTTACCACGGGATGCGGAACTTGGGGCTGACCCCGCACGATCGGGCAATTAACCACGCCGCGACGGATACTTACCAGGCTGGGCAGGCCATCGCGCAGGCCCTTGAGAAGTGGCCGAGCGCGGAACTCGAGCGCGTCCAGGTCCGCCCCTGCGAAGTCAGCCACCCGCACTCGGCCTGCTACGACGTCGAGCTGCACTTCACCAACGGCTCGACAAAAAGCCCGACGCTTCGGCGGGTGTACCGGTACATGGTCGACGTCGGCGATGTCGTCCCCGTCACGCTCGGTTCGGTTCAATCGTGGTCTGCATGAGGTCATCCCCGCGCCGCCTCAGCGTCCGTTGGCCTGGTAGGGAGAGTCGCCATGGGTGTCCCGATTCAATCGCCCCCCGTCATCCGCGAGACGTATAGCTGGTTGGCCCGCGCCGCGCCGCGCGGAGCGCGAACCGGCGTCGCGTGTACCTGCTCGGGATCGTGCGAGACGACCATCACGTGCGAAGAGATGCAGGAGTGTGCCTGCGATTCGTCCAACTCGTGTACGTGTATCAGCCGTTGCTAAGCCGGGCCGGGTCGTCCGATCGTTCGCTGGCTACCGAAAAGCCAGGTGGCTCATTCGTTGCTGGGCAGCCGATCGCGATCCGACGCAGGGGCTGTGGGCATGAGCGACTTCCGTCGCGAGTCTGATTCCACGTTGCATCCCCGCGACGACACGCAGGGGCGGGCGGACGGCGACGAACCGCCAACCATCTCCGGCATCGGCCGCGCCGTCGATCCGCCGCCCAGCGAGGCCCCGGAGCCCGAGCCGGAGTCGGTCGTTCCCGAGCCGGACCACATGCCGTCCGAGCAGATTACCGTTGACCTAAGCCCGGACAGCCCCCGACCCGACTTCAACCCGCCCAAGCCCGCCGGCCTCCCAGCCTTCGCCGACTACGAGTTGCTCAAGGTGGTGGCCCGCGGTGGCATGGGGGTTGTCTACAAGGCCCGACAACGGAGCCTGAACCGGACGGTCGCGTTCAAGATGATCCTCGGAGGCGACCTGGCATCCGAGGAGGAGGTCCAGCGCTTCCTCCGCGAAGCCGAGGCGGCGGCCCAGCTCGATCATCCCGGCATCGTCCCAATCTTTGAGATCGGTGAAAGCGAGGGGCGACACTACTTCACGATGGGCTACGTCGAAGGCCGTAGCCTCGACCGGCGCGTCAAGGACGGGCCTTTGCCCGCTCGCGAAGCCGCCCGACTGATCCGACAGGTGGCCGACGCTGTCGAGTACGCGCACCAGCGCGGCATCGTCCACCGCGATCTCAAGCCGGCGAATATCCTGTTGGACCGGGACGGTCAGCCCAAGGTCACCGACTTCGGCCTGGCCAAGCGGGTCGCTGGGGCCAGTGACCTGACCCAGGCCGGGCAAGTCCTCGGCACGCCCAACTACATGCCGCCCGAACAGGCATCCGGCGACGTCGATCGCGTCGGCCCAACGGCCGACATCTACTCGCTTGGGGCGACCCTGTACTGTCTGTTGACCGGCCGTCCGCCGTTCCAGTCCGCGCTGCCTCTCGATACGCTTCGTCAGGTTCTCTACCAGGAGCCGGTGCCGCCGCGGCAGCTCAACGGGGCGGTGGACCGGGATCTCGACACGATCTGCTTGAAGTGTCTTCAGAAGGACATGACCAAGCGATACGCCAGTGCCGCGGCGCTGGCCGAGGACCTGGGGCATTATCTCGCAGGGGAGCCGATTCGGGCGCGGCCCGCGGGAGCGGTCGAGCGGCTGGTGCGCTGGTGTCGGCGCAACCCGCAAGTTGCGGCTCTGACGTTCGGGATCGCGATGTCGTTGGTCATCGGGACGGCAGTCGCCTGGTACTTCGCCGTGCAGTCGGCGGCGGCAGCGGCCCTGGCGCGGAAGAATGAGGGCGAAGTCCGGGACGCCCTGGTCCTCAGCGAACGCCGGCGGTACGCAGCCGAAATTGCCCTGGCGCACAAAGACTGGAACGATGGCCACATTGCCGCCGCGCTGCGCCGTCTCGATGGCCTACTGCCGCAACGGCCCGACGACCCCGATCGGCGCGGCTTCGAATGGTTTTACCTGCACCGCCAGTGTCGCCCCGCCTTGTACTCCCTGGACGGGGGCGGCGGCCCGCTTCGGGCGATGGCCTTCAGCCCCGACGGCCGACTGCTGGCCACAGGTGGCGGCGTCAGCGATCGACCCGGCCGGATTATCCTCTGGGAGATGGCCACGGGAAACGAACTGCGGTCCTGGATCGGTCACGCAGGCCCGATCCTGGATATGGCTTTCAGCGCCGATGGTCGCCGGCTGGCCACCGTTGGTGACCGCGACAGCCAGTCGGGCGAGATCAAGGTTTGGGATCCGGCGACGGCTCGGGAAATCTGGAGCCAGGCCGGGTCCGCGGGGCCGGTACGGGCCGTCGCGTTCAGCCACGGCGGCCGATGGCTCGCCTGGGCGGACGAAGTCAAGGGCGACAAACCAGGTTCGACTGCCAACGTAATCCGGTTGCGGGAAGCCGACGGCGGCAAGGCCGGCTTCGACCTGCGCGGCCATACGGCTGGCATTAATGCCCTCACCTTTAGCCGGGACGACCGGTGGTTGGCCTCCGCGAGCGCGGATCGCACGGTGCGCGTCTGGAACTCCGACCGCGGGATTGAGGCGGCGGTGTTCCGCGAGCACACCGACGGCGTTGCGGCCGTGGCCTTTAGCCCCGACGGCCAGCGGCTCGCCTCCGGGGGCGCGGACCTGAGCATCCGGCTATGGGACGCGAAGCTCTGGGAAGCGCCGGCGCAGGCACCGCTCACGGCCGCGCTGATGGTTCGAACGGCTGTCGGGCGCGTTAAGGGGATCGCGTTTAGCCCGGACGGCCGACAGTTCGCCGCCGGGTGCGACGACCACTTCATCCGGGTCTGGGACGCAAGCACCAGCGCGGAGGTTTCGATCCTGCGCGGCCACACCGGCCCCGTCCAGGGCATCGCGTACAGTCCCGACGGCTGGCGTTTCGCGTCGGTCGGCGGCGACGGCAAAGCCAAGGTCTGGGACGCGTCGGCCAGCCGGGACATCGGTCCGTTGCACGGGTATATCGCGATGGTTTACGGCGTGGCCTTCAGCCTGGACGGCCGACACTTTGCCTGCGCCGATGCCGACCGGGGCGTCCGGATCTGCGATGCCGTCAGTGGTCGGGAAACTCGGATTCTGCTCGGCCACACCAACAGCGTGCGGTGCATTTCCTTCAGCCCGGACCACCTACACGTCGCCACCGGCGGCCTGGATCGTACCGTGCGGATCTGGGAGTTCGATGCGCCGCGCTCGGCCCCCTCCGTTTACCACTGCCCAGGCGACGTGTGGAGCGTGGCATTCGATCACTCGGGCCAATGGATCGCCTACGCCAGCGGGATACCGGGAGAGGCCGGCGAAGTCACGATCCGCGAGGTTGCCTCGGGCCGTGAGGTCCACACCTGGCCCGTGCATGCCGACCCGGAGGGCGGCGGGGCGGTCCGGTGCGTGGCATTTAGCCCCGATGGCCAATCGCTCGCGGCCGGCTGTGCGGATGGCACGGTCAAGATCTGGGATGTCGCTACCGGCTATCGAACCGCGACGCTCGCCGGCCACGACGGAGGCGTTTGGAGCATAGCGTTCAGCCCCGACGGCTCCCGTCTCGCGTCGGCGGGGGCGGACAAGACCGTGCGGCTCTGGGACCCGGCGACGGGTGCGAAGATCGCGACCCTTGAGGGCCATGCGGATCGGGTTTGGAGCGTGGCGTTCAGCCCGAATGGCCAGCGCTTGGCCTCTGCCAGTCAGGATCGGACGGTGAGGCTTTGGGATGCCGTTACGGCGCAGGAAGTGTTCGCCTCGCGGGTCTTGCCCGTCGAGGTGATGAGTCTGGCGTTCAGTCTCGATGGGCGCGTCCTCGTCACGGGCGGCAAACGGGTCACGCCCGCGGACTCCACCGTCGCGATCTGGGATGGCCGCGACTTGACGCCCGAGACACTCGACCGTCTGGAGAGCCAAAGTGTCGTCGCCTCCCTGTTCACAAAATACCCGGCGAAAGCCGACGTGCTGGCCCAACTGCGCCGCGACACGACCATTCGCGAGTCCGTGCGGCAATACGCCTTGGCCGAGGCCGAGTCGTACGAACGGTCGGCGGTGCGCCGCGAGGCGGAGCGGGCTGTCGATGCCCTCTTCGCGAAGGGTCTTCTGCAGGCCGAGGTTGTCGCCCATCTGCGGGCGAATCCGGGTTTGCCTGATCCGGTATGGCAGGATGCTCGGGACGTGGCCGAGCGAAGCCCTGAGCGCCCCGCGATCCTCAATCGGTTGAGCCGGGCGGCGGCCAAGGTGCCTGGGGCGGAGCCGGCGACCTACCAACGGGCGCTACGCCAGGCCGAAGTCGCTGTGGGAATCGTCCCCCACGCCGCGAACTACCGCACGACGCTCGGCATGTGCCTGTACCGCGTGGGCAAGTACCGCGAGGCCGTCAAGGTTCTCGAACCGGTGAGCCAGCCCAATGCCGTAGCGAAGGCGACGCCGGCCGATCTCGCGTTCCTGTCCCTCGCCTATCACCGACTGGGCGAGCGGGAGCTCGCGGTGATCGCGTTCCGCAGGCTCCGCGGCCTGACGGCCACACCGCGCTGGGCCAACGACCGGGACGCCGCGTCCTTCCTCAAGGAAGTTGAACAGACGCTTGGGCCGTGAGTTCCGCTTCACGCCTGCGGAGAACGTCGAGGAAGGTCCGGCCAGCTGCACTCTCGGGGTTGGCCGTCAACAGTTGCTCCACGATACGGTTCGCAGCGGCGAACTCGTCGCGGGCCAGGTGCCCGCTTGCCCGCAGCAGGGCCGCGTCCTCCGTCAGCCGGAAGTCGGCCTCCAGCCGATGGATGACCCCTGCCAGCTCGGGCCAGCGCCGCTCTGCCAGGTAGAAGTTACCCAACTCGAGCCAGGCCGCTGTGTACGCAGGCTCCTCGGTCACAAGCGCTAGCCAGTGGGCCTCCGCGTCGGCCGGGCGGCCCAGGCTGCGACAGATGCGGCCGAGCTGGTAGCGCACCGCAGTTCGGTGAGCGAGTTCCGTCGCCTCGGTGGTTGGTCGCCCGGCGCGCACCTCCAGGTAGCGGAGTAGGCAAGGTTCGGCCGCAGTAGCGTCGTTCATCTCCTGGAGGCACAGCCCTTGGATGCGCAGCAGGTCTGGCTCGTCCGGGCAGTATGTCCGCCCTTCATCGCAGACGTCCGCCGCCTCGGCGAGTCGGCCCTGGTTGCGCAAGAGCTTGGCCAGATTGCGCCAGGACTCGGCTTGCGCCCAGTCGAGCCGCAACACGTCGCGCAGGGCGACCTCGGCGTCGTCTTCGCAGCCGGCTTGTAGAAGGGCGTGGGTGAGGACGACATGCAGCCCGACGTTTGTGGGGTGGTTGGCAAGGGCCTCCTCCGCGATCCGCCGGGCAGCGTCGATGGCCCCGCGATGCAGGTCGATGCGTGCGCGAAGGACCGCGGCGTCAGCCGGCGCGCCGCACTCGCCTTCGAGCGCCGCCAGGATTTGTTCCACTTCGGGCCAGCGCTCCTGGCGGACCAGGAGGTCCCCCAGTAGGACCGCCGCGGGTGTGAACGCGGGCTGGTCGGTGAGGACAGCCCGGCACTCGGTCTCGGCCTCGTTGGCCCGCGCCGCCTCCGCGAGTACCGTCGCCAGGTGGTGCCGTGCCAGATAGCCGTGCAAGCCAGCGCGGACGGGACCCGGGTAGCGGAGTGGTTCGTGCGCCGGCCACGCCGCCGAAGGGCCGTTCAGGAGTGATCGAAGGCCGGCTTCCGCCCGGTCGAGGTTGCCGCGCTCCTGGTTGAGCAGTGCTTCTTCCAGAATCAGTGTCGCGTCTGCCGGAAACCGACTGCGCGCGGCTTCCAGCACGGCGAGCGCCTCACCGGGCCGGCCAATCCGCCGCAGACACGCCGCCTCAAGGACGGCGATCCACGGTAGCAGGTGGTTAATGGCCCGCGGCCGCTCCTGGGCGCGGCGTAAGAGTGGCAAGGCGTCGGCCGGACGGCCGCGGAGCAGGGTGGTCCAGCCGAAGTTGAACAGGATGCTCGCGTCGTCGGGTCGCTCCGCGTACTCCAACTCCAGAAGGCGTAGGTAGCCAGTCGATTTCCGGCGGGTGGCAGCGGAGTCCGCGTAGCCGGTGTGTTCGACCGCAATCTCCGTTCGGACCAAGGTCACCCCGGTCGACTGAAGCGCGGGCACGATCTGCTCGTGAACGCGGTACCGCCACTGGTGTTCCGGCCGGTGGGGGAACAGGCAAACCCGATCGAGCAGGAGGCGGGATGCCCGGTCCTCCGCCAGCCGCGACCGCTGCTGGAGGACGTAGGCGACGTTGTCGTCTCCAAGGCGGGCTAACAGGTCCTGGAGTTTGTCCCGGTTGGACGCTTCCAGATACTCGTCGGCGTCGAGATAGAAGATCCAATCACCCGTGGCGTGGCGCAGACCCTCGTTGCGGGCAGCGGCGAAGCTATCGACCCACGGGAACTCGACGACTCGCGCGCCGAAGGCCGCCGCGATCTCCCTGGTCCGATCGGTCGAGCCGGTGTCGACCACGATGGTTTCGGCAAACAGGCCGGCCGTCGAGGCCAGGCACGTCGGCAGCGACCCCTCTTCGTTCTTTGCGATCAAGCAGAGGGAAACGCGGCTTGCCATGAGGTGAACGCACTCACAAGCTTCGCAGGAACTCGACCAGATCGTCGATCGCACCGGCCGCGGGGTCGCCCTTGAATTGGTGCCTGTGCCGGGTGAACACGTCGGCGAGCGTAGCGGCCCGGCCGTCGTGGAAGAACGGGCCACCATGCGCCACGCCGCGCAGCGACGGCGGGTTGAACCGCTTCGTTCCAACCTCGTCGGTCAGGCCCACGTCGTAGGTGCCGCTCGCCGTGTAGCTTGGTGGCTTGTGGCAGCGGGCGCATCCCTGAGAGTCGAACACGGCTCGCCCGCGCTGAGCCTTGGTTGCGTCCGTCGTGCCCGGCGGCGGTGGCGGCAGCGCTTGCAGGAAGGCGGTCAGATCGCGGACCACGCCGTCGGCCGGTGGCTTGCCGTGCATCGTTGTCAGGATCGACTTGCGGACCTGTCCTGCAAGGTCGGTCGCCCCGCCATCCCACGCCCACGGTCCCGTATCGCCCACGCCGCGAAGCGACAGGATGCGCTTCGGCGCGCCGTACGAGCCGTCGCCGAGGTTGTCGTTCCGCAGCCCGGTCGTGTGCCCATCCGGGTGGCAACTGTGGCAACTCATCCAGCCGTCGTGCGACAGGCGTGCGTCGTAGAATGCTGCCTCGCCGCGCTCGGCCGGAGTGAGTTCAGCGGCTGCCCCGAGCGGGATTGTGGCGACGACCGACCGGGCCGACAGATCGACGACGGCCACGGCATCGCCGAACGTGTCGGCGACATACGCCCGGCGACTCGCGGCGTCCGCGACCACGGCGGTCGGCCGGCGACCGATGGCGATGCGGCTCTCGTCGGGCACCGCTTCAGGGCCGGCAGCCAACTCACCGACGCCGCCGAGGGTCGTCAGGACGAGTCCGCCGGCAGTGACTGCTACGCCGGACGGGTCGCCCGCGCCCGCCTCGACACCGCCGAGTTGGACCAGTCGGCTGCGGCGAAGTGGATCGCCGCCGGGAGCCAATACCTCGGTCGTGTTCAATACGCGGACGTTGTTCGCGACAACGTTGCCCCAGTGAACAGCGTCCTTCGTCGTCGGCGTGTGTTCGCTCAGCGATTGATGCACCAGGACAAGTCGTTCGCCATCCGGTGATAGGGCGAGGCCACGGACGTTGTGGCCGGGCAAGGTGTGGACCGCCTCGACCGCTCCGCGGATCACATTCACGACGGCAAGTTGGCCGGCGAACGCATCGGCCACGATCAACCTTTCGCCACCGCGGATCGGCTGCATCAGCCGCGGCGGGAACGGCACGTCGATGCGGGCGACCGTGGTCAGCGACGCATCGAGAACGGTGATGCGCCGCGGCCACAGCGACGCGACGACGACGCGCGACCCGTCGGGGCTGGCTCGGACGCAAACCGGCGATGGCGCGACCTCAACGCGGCGCTCTTCCTTCAGCGTTGGCCCGCCGCACGCCAGCGCGATCAGTTGGTTCGTCGCCGCGTCGGTGGCGAGCAATCGGCCGTCGGGGTGTCGCGCCAGGTCCGACAGTTCCCGACCGACGGCGACTTCGGCCGCGACTTGCCGGGCATCCGTGTCGAGGGCCGAAATACTGCCGCGGCGATTGGCGACGTAGAGCCATCGGCCGTCCGGCGATAGCGCCAGCGCGACCGGGCGATGCGGCGGTCCCGCGGGTGCGCCCGGCCCGATGGCCGCGGCGAGCAGGACGCCCAGCGCGGCTGCCGCCGGGCACCACAGAGTCTTGGCGGTCACGGCCGCGCCACCTTCAGTAGTTCGAGGGCCCGCGCCAGCAGGGCATCATCGGGCGGACTCGCATTCGGGTCCGCGTCCGGGTTCTCCTGTGCCCGTTGCCATGCCTCGACGGCTAGCTGCCGCGAGCTTGGTGTCTCGACCACGTGATCGGGCAGCACGCGCCGCGCCGCCTCGCCGGCGCCCTTCGACCGTTCGAGGACGGCGGTCGTCAGAGTGACCGCCCCGCCGTCGGGCAACGGCAACAGGCTCCGGACGGCTCCCGCGGGCGGTGTCGGCTGGCCGACGCAGATCGCTCGGCCGCGATCCTGAAGTGCGGCCGCCAGAGCGAACACACCGGTGCCGGCCGTGGTGTCGTCGATCAGCGCCACGATCGGCCAGTCGCGGAACAGCGCGTCGCGGTCAGCCGTACGCTCGGTGACACGGCCCTTGGCATCGCGGACCCGCCAGAGGACGCCGCTATCGATCAATCCGTCGGCGACGAGCGCGACGTGGTCGAGTTCGGCAGCGATGCACCGCCGCAGGTCGAGAATGAGAGCGCGACAACCGTCCGCGGTCAGTCGTTTCTCGACGCGCCGCAGGTCGTGCAGCGTGCTGACGTTGACGGTCCCGAGTCGGAGGTACGCAATCGGCAGAGCTGGATCGGGCCGATACTGCCATCCGGCCTCCCCGTTCCGCCGGTAGCCAAGGGTTGTCTCAAACGGTACGACCGCCCGCGTCATTTTCAGATCGCGCGTTGCTTCGCCGTCTGGCTGGCGGACGGTCATCGTCACGTCGGTGCCGGCCTCGCCACGAAGGGCTTGAACGACCGTCATCATCGGCTTGCCCTTCATGTCCACGCCGTCCACCGCGACGATCAGGTCACCCGCACGAGCACCGGCGCGGCGCGCCGGGCCGCCGACGAACGACATGATGATCTGCGAGTAGCCGAGTTCGGAGCGAAACCGCGTCTGGATGCCGGTGCCGACGTAGCGGTTCTGGGCGATCTGCTCGCGAATCTTGAGGTCGGCGGCCGTGTGCAGGCGGTCGCCATCCTCGGGTTCGCCGGGCCGCCGTGGCAACAGGCCTTGCAGAAAGGCGTCGGCCGCCGCATCCGCCGGCCAGACGGAGCGCAGGACCGCGGCCAGCCCATCGGCGTCGGCGACGGTCGCCAGGCGGGCGCGGACGTCCGCCGGCAATCTCCCATCCGTTGGGTGGAGCAGGGCGGTCATCCCGGCCGCAAGCAGGTCGCCTCGGGGTGGCGGATCGATGCCGTGGGCGGCGACAACGTCGGTGATGGCCCATGCTCGACGAGCGAGGGCGACGTGATCGACGGCCGGCGGGTCGCCGGCCACGGCCCATGTCGGCACCAGGATCAGCGTCCACAAGAAGCGACGAGTCATCGGACGACCTCGGGAGTCGGGCTGGCACCATCTTCGCCACCCCGGCGGCGGCAGGCAAGGGGCATGGGACGGGATGGATTTCGTTTGCCTGTTCTCCGGCGGCGCGGTAGCGTGGCGAGGTCGCCCGCCCGCAGGAGCCGCTACCATGTCGCTGCGTCGTCCCGTTCACTTCATGGCGTTGACGCTTGCCGTTGTCGTGGCGTGGCTGGTCACCGGCCACGCGCCGACCACCGCCCAGGCTCCGTCGCCTGGCGACCTAGAGAAGCGCCTTCGGGCCGTCGAAGAGAAAGTGGAGCAGATGGCCCGGCTGATCGGGCCACTTGAGGGACGGCCCGGCGAAAGTGCCGCGGCCCGTATCCTGGCCGACGCCGCCGGACGATTGCGCGGAGAACTCGCAGCCGGGGAAAAGCGCCTCGCCGACCTGCGTCAACAGAACCCGCAGGCCGCGCTCCGCGGCGAAGAGACAGCCAAGACCTACAAGGACCGGCTCGCGCAGACCGAGACGAAGCGGCACGAGGCCATGTTGAGAAAGGCCGAACTTGAGGAGCAGATCGCCAAAATGGAACGCTCCCTCCGGGCGACGGCTGAGGCTAACGAGTTCAAGAAACTCACGGCCCAAATAGCGACGGCGAAAAAGCAGAGCGAAGAGTACGAAACGGTGATCCAAACGCTTGAGCTTCAGTTCATCAAGGACCAGGGTGCCGCCCGGGAACTGGCCTCCTTTGCCGCGAAGGACAAGTCGCTCGCCGAGGAGGTCGCCCGCACGCACAAGGCGTTGGACGCCGTCGAAGCCGCGCGCGCGACCTCGATCGGCCGGCGAAGTGATAAGACCTCCCGCAACGCTGCACCACGATTCACATACCGATATCGCCCGTACGTAGGAGCCGCTACCATGTCGCTGCGTCGTCCCGTTCATTTCATTGCGTTTATGTTTGCCGTCGTCGTGGCGTGGCTGGTCACCGGCCACGCGCCGACCACCGCCCAGGCTCCGTCGGCCGGCACCGACACCGAGAAGCGGTTGCAGACCTTGGAGCAGAAGCTCGACCGGCTGCTCACCAAGCTCGACCCGCCGCCGGCCGTCGATCCGAAGGTACTGACCAAGCAGGTGGACCTGATCCAGACTGCACGTGAAGTGCTCGCGACCAAGCTCGAACAGGATATGCAGAAGTATGCCGAGTTCCGGAAGGCGAACCCGTTCCTGTTCTTCCGGACCAGCACCGGCAACACGAACATGTTCGTGGACCGCATGGCCAAGATCGAGGCGGAGCGGGCCAGTATGCTTCACCGCAAGCGTGAGGCGGCCTCCCAGGTCGCGACCGTCGAGAACGTCTTGGCCCGCGGCAAGAGCGAGGACGCGGTGGCGGCGCTGTTGCTGCTCCGGCGGCGTGGGGTGGACTTCGCCAGGCTGCCCGGCGTGCCGGAGAACGATCCGACCGCCTTGCTTCGCCTCTATCTGGTGTCGCTGCGTATGGAACTGGAGGAGTTGGACCGATCCACCGTCGAGTACGAGGCCGAGTTTGCCAAGGCCCAGAACGGGGCCCGCGAAGTCGTGAACTATGAGATGGAGGACGAACAGCATCGCACACGCATCGCCGCGACGCGGCAGCTCTTCGAGAACATCGCCAAGCGCCTCCAGGAATTAAACTTGCTTCGGGCCGGACAGCCGTGAATCGGAACGGTGTGTGCCGTGCTTGCCAGCACGTTGAGCACGGCACACATATCCATCCGCCGCCGAACCCCGTTGTCCGATGCGTCGAAAAATAAAGTAACCCCGTCGCCCCCCTCCGGGCACTATACCGGCAGAGACGCCCGACACAGCATGTGGGATCGCTTTGCCGGAATCCGCACAGACCGTTCGCGACGAGTCGCCGCTGACCACAGCCGTCCGTCGCGCCATTGCCACGGTTGCCGTCCCCGACGACCCGGACGATGAGCTTTTGTGCCGCTTTGTCGGCCAGCGCGACGCGGTGGCGTTCCACGCCCTCGTCCGCCGGCACGGCGGCATCGTCTGGGCCGTGTGCCGCGGCGTGCTACGCAACGACGCCGATGCGGAGGATGCGTTCCAGGCGACGTTCCTGGTGCTCGCCACCAAGGCGGCGACGGTCCGCAACCCGCGGGCCTTGGCCGGCTGGCTCTACGGCGTCGCCGACCGGGTCGCCCGCAAGGCGCGGACGGCCCGCTACCGCCGGCGCTGGTACGAGGGCCGCATGCCCGAACGCACCGAAGCGAAGCCGGCCGACGACGCCGAGGAGCGGCGCGTACTGCATGAGGAATTGGGCGGTCTGCCGCCGAAGTACCGGCTGCCCCTCGTGCTGCATTACTTCGACGGGCGGACGCAGGACGATGCCGCGGGGGCGCTCGGACTATCGAAGTCCGGCATCAAGAAGCGGCTCGACCGCGGCCGGGAGTTGCTGCGAGCGCGGCTCGTGCGGCGCGGGCTGGCGTCGACCCTAACGCCGGCCAGCGTGCCGTCCGTGAGCGCGGCCCTCGCCGCATCCACCGCCGCCATTGCGACCGGCGATGCGACTGTGCCCGCCGGCGTTTTGGCTCTGACCGCCCAGGGAGTAACGTCGATGGCACTCGTGAAGATGGCCGCGGCCGCGTCGCTCGTGTTGGCCGCCACGTTTGGGGTGGTCCTGATGGCGCAACCGACGCCGACCCCCGCCCCCCCACCCGACAAGAACCCACCGCCGGCCGTGCACGTCGCGCCTCAAAGCGACCGTGCGTGGAAGGAACGCACCGTCATCATGCACGGTGGGCATCTCATTCCGTCGGTCGCGTTCCGTCCGGATGGCAAGGCGCTCGCCGTTGGTGGGACGAACGGCAGAGTTACGGCCTACGACACGACGGGCTACACGAAGCAGTGGGACACCGACGTCGGCGGCAACTTTGCTTCGGTGGCGTATTCATGGGACGGCCAGACGCTCGGTGCCACGGTGCCCGACGGCGTACGCCTGCTCGACGCCGCGACCGGCAAGGCCGGCGACATGCTCGAAAAGAAGGGCAGCCGGCCAACCGCCGTTGCGTTCTTCCCGGATCGGCCGAGGGCGGGCGTGGGACCACCGCGCAAGCAAGTCGTCTTCGGCAACGCCCGCGGCTACGTCGTCAAGTCGTGGATGGTTTGGCCACAGGTGGGCACCCTGAACACGAGTACGGTCGCCGCCGGCAAGGAACCGGCCGACAGGTTCGCTGTGCCGTTGGCCGTCGATCCCGCCGGGCGCTGTGCCGTCATGACCGGCCCCGTCCACGGGGACACCGGTAAGAACGTCCTCTGGGCCTATGTCTGCGGCGACTACGACGCCGGCAGCCCCGGCAACCGACTGATCGAGGGACACAAGGCGACCGTCACCGCGGCGGCATGGTCGAAGGACGGCAGCACGCTCGTCACCGGTGACGCCGAAGGTGTGGTCATTGTGTGGAATGGGAAGACGCTTCAGGAGAAGTCGAAGGTCGGCTTCGACCATCGCGTCGCCGCGCTGGCGGTGACCGCCGATGGCTCGCGAGTCGCCGCCGCCATCATCGGCAACCTGCAACTCCAAGGTGGGGACGTTCAGCCGGCGTACCACGAACTCGTCTTCGTATGGGATCCGCGCACGCCGGCGAAGAATCGGCTGCCGCTCCCGGTGGCGGACAGGGCGGCACTCCAGGGCTCGTTTGCGGGCGTCGCGTCGCTTGCGTTCGCCCCGGACGGCCAGACGCTGGCCGCCGCGTTTTACAACGAGGAACACCTCAAATTCCGCGGCATCCTGGTCGGCACCGTCCGCGTATGGGCCGCGGCGGAGAAGCCGTAGGGTGGTACGACCGTAGGGAGTGCCACCAGAACGGCCGGATCCTGGACACGGTGTGCAGGCATAACGACCGTAGGGTGGTACGACCGCAGGGAGTGCCACCAGAACCGCGAAGGCCTTCGCGGTTCTGGTGGCACTCCCTGCGGTCGTACCACCCTACGGGACTCACTGCACAATGTGCAGGTAGAACCTCGCGTCACTTATTCGGCAGCCGCTCCGGGAAGACCTTGGCCTTCTCGCGGTCGTAGTACACCTTGCCGCCGATCAGCGCCTTCTCGACGTAGCTGCGGTAGTCCAAAGGTGGACCGTCGAGGATCAGGATGTCCGCGTCTTTGCCCTCTTCGATGGAGCCGATGCGGTCGGCCAGGCCCAAAATCTTCGCCGGCTCGATCGTCAGCGCGGCGAGCGCTGCCGACTCGCTCGCGCCGCCGCGGACGGCGTATGCAGCTTCGAGCGCCAGGCTCGTCAGGTCGCGGCCCGGGATACCGTCCAGGCTGACCGACGCGCCCAAAGGCGTCACCGCGAACGGCACGCCGGCCTTCTCCAGCGATCCCGATAGTTCGATCGACGAGCCGGACGTATCTTCCTTGCCCGGCGTCGGCCGGCGTCGGCTCCGCGGCGTGATGACCGTCGTCACCTTGGCCTGGGCCAGTTCGTTCGGGATCAGCCAGCCCTCGTATACGTCGTCGAGGATCAGGTTGTAGTCGAGTTCCTTCGCGAGCGTCAGCATTTCGCGGATCTGCTCGACCGACGTACCTTCGGTGCGAAGCGCAATTTCCTTCTTGGCCAGCTTGACCAACTCGTCGGAGACGGTGCGGCGCGGGGCGACGGCGTTCTCGTCGGTCGAGTTGTCGTATGCGGCCTGGTCCTTGACGTACTGCTTCGCCTTGGCGAGCGACTCGCGCCAGCGCATACGATTGAGCGCCCCGGCGAAGGAGCCGGCCGGCAGGCTGTAGAACGGCGATTCCTTCACGAGCATCGGAGCCATGTCGCCATAGGTCAGCTTCAAGACCGCGGCCCGGCGGGGAGTCCGCTCGGTCGGCGGCGTCGGTGTGATCGGCTCCATCGGCATGATGGTCAGGCCACAGCACGGGCAGACGCTCGTGCCGTCACCTGTGTCGTCCGGAGAGCGGTTGAAGCCGCGGCCTCCGCCGGCGGACACCTCGATGCACGCCGTCGTAATGCCCGAGCCGAGGCAGTAGAGCATCGTCCGGTCGTACGGGTTCAGGGCGTCGGCGAACTTCGGCTGGTTGCCCTGGGGACCACCACCGGGGCCGCCGCCCGGCCCACCGCCACCACCGCCGGCCATGCGCAGGCCAACGTTCGTCGCGTTGAGCGTGACGAAGCCCGGCGACACGAACTTGCCGGTCGCATCGATCTTCACGGCGCCGGTGGGGATGGTCACGTCCTGGCCGACGGCTGCGATCTTGCCGTCCTTCACGATCACCGTGGCGTTTCGCAGGACGCCCTTGGTGACGGTGTAGACATCGGCTCCGACGATGGCGATCGTCGGGGTCGCTGGCGTCTTCGGGGCCGCCTTGGCCTCCTTCGCGGGAGTGTCGGTCTTCTTCGCCGGCGCGTCGCCCTTGTCCTGAGCTGTGGCGGTCAGTCCGCTGAGGGCGGCGACGAGCGTTAGCGCGGCAACGGCGCGATAGAAGCCCCGAGCGTGAGCGAGCGGGACTGCGGCAACCGCTCCCTGACGGTCGCGGCTCTGATTCCGAACCCAATCAGTTCTCATAGACCGTCCTCCCCTCGATCAGCGTCATTCGCAGCCGGCTAGCCGGGTCGAGCGGGTCGCCGGTGTAGATAAGCAGGTCAGCCGCCTTGCCGGCGGCCACGGTCCCATGCGTGTCGGCCATGCCCAGCATAGCAGCCGGGCGGCGAGTGAGCGACTCCAAAGCGACCTGCCGCGGCAGCCCGCCCTTGACCTGCATGGCCACGGCGAAGAGCGGGAAATCCTGGTCGGCGACGCCCGACTCGGCCGCAGCCGGCGTCTGCCCCTGGAGCAGGGCTTGCAGGTCTTGCCCCCCCGCGGCCGCCCGAGGGGCGAGCGTGTACGCGAAATCAATGCCGGCCTGGTGCAGCACCTTGGTGGCCAGGAAGCGGTCGCGATTGCTCGGCACCAGGTCGATGCCGGGCCGAACGATCACCGACACCTTCTTGCCGCGGAGCGCGTCAGCCGCCTCGTACACCGCGTCGGCGGGCAGGACGAACGTCAGCTTGAGATCTTTATACCCCTCGGCGATCTTGAGGACGTGCAGCACCGTGGCCGAGTTGGCCGCGGTGACGAACAGCGGGGCCTTGCCGGCGGCAACGTCCGCCCAAAGCGCCATGCCGGCCGTCGAGGGCGGCCCGAGTTGCGTCGGCGGGCCGGCGGCTTTGCCGGCTGCCTTGCCGCCCGGCCCACCGCGGCCGCCGCCGGGTCCGCGACCGCCGCCGCCGAGGCCGCCCGCCCCTTCGCGGACGGGCACGCCTTCGAGCCGCGACCGCAGGGCGTCGAGCGAATCGCTGGAGTTGGTCACCGAAACGTAGGCGACGCCGTTGGGCCGGGTGAGCATGTGGTCCGGGTCGGCCGGCGTGACGCGGACGCCGGCCGATTGGCCGACGATGGGCGCGATGAGGTTCAGGTGCGTGAACCCGGCACGCGGCAGCGGCTTGTAGCCGGCGTCGTAGGGGTAGAAGTTGTCGGCAACGCGGGTGAACGTCGTTCGCGGGGCCGGCGCGGCCGGCAGGGTGATGACTCGGCCCTGGATGACGACGGTGCGCGTTCCGCCGTCCGCCGCGGCTGCGGCTGCGACCGCGACCTCGAAGTATGGCTCGACAATGCCCGGCATGACGGTGCCGCCGGCCGCGTCGATGACCCTGGCGTCGTCGGGCACCTTCACGTCTTTACCGACGGCTTCGATCTTGCCGTTGCGGATCACGACGACGGCCTTTTCGATCCGGCCGGCCGGCGTCATCGTCTCGACGGTGGCGTTCTTGATCGCCAGGGCGGCGTCTTGCCCGAACGCGGGGGCGGCGAGGAAAAGGAGAGCAAGGGACGTTCGCATCGTTCACCCGAGTTTCGTTTCGCGAC
>JAXMAS010000029.1:0-50553 GCA_046350275.1 Gemmataceae bacterium | reverse complement strand
CGTCGCCCGGGTGGAGGATTCGGCCGACCTGAGCCGTCGTCATCCGCACCCACTCGCTCGGCAGGTAATTGTTGGCGAGAGCCTGGACCTGGCCGACGATCGGGCCGACGATTGTGCCGCTGGTGCCGGGGTCCAACTGGAGGACGAGGCCGGGCACAGCGGGGTCTGGCTGCAGGTCGCCATGCAACTCGCCGACGATATGGCCGGTGCCGCTCTCGGCGATGATATGTAGCGGCGCGCCGTGGGTCCGCAAGCCACGGACCGTGCAACGGTCTGTTTGGAACCGCATCGCCGCGACGGTCGGAGCGGTACCCACAGCCCAGAATACGTCGCAGTTGTAGAAGCCCAAGTCACCGGCGGCCGTGCCCGTGCCGATCTCGCAGTTCCAGAACCGGCATCCGTCGGCATCGATCCGCATGGCACCACCCGAGTGAACATATGCGACGACGATATCGCAGTCGCGGTAGGTGATGTCGCTACAGAATTCCTCGCTACGGCCCTGCACGCGGGTGCGTTCGATGAGGACGTCCCGGCATGTGTTGAGTTCGAGGCCGGCCTCCTCGGCGAACGAGCTGTCGCTCACGGCGATGTGGCCACTGGTCGTGATGGCGCTGCCGTTGTTCTGGATGTTGGTCGCAATCGAGTCTCCGAGAGAACTGTGGACCTGCTCCAGTTGCAGGTTCACACAGTACTTGGCCGAAAGTTGCGACAGGTGCTGAACCGGCGCGACCCCGCCCAGGGTCAGACCACGGATGGTCAAGTCCTCGACCCAGCCGCGCTTGTTCGTGACGTTGGTCTTGCGGCCGGGGACGATCGCCGTACGGCCGCTGACGTAGGCGTTTCGGACGCCACTCTCCAGCGTCAAGACGGTGTTCGGGCCGCCGGGCGGAGTGATGCCGACGATGCGGACGTATTCGCCGTAGGCTTCAAACGTGCCGACGCCGTCGGTGATGTAGGCCCAAGTGTCCTTGCGAAATAGTCCGGTGACGTCCCCGGCGATGGTCAGCGTCGTCGCCCCGACTTCAACGCCGCCGCTCACCTTGCGGCCATTGTACAGGTACTTGGCCTCCTTAAGACCTGAGTCCAATGGCGTGTCGACGGTCATCGTTCCCGGGCTGTTGGGGTTCCAATTCGTAATGATTACCGTCTGCTGCTTGATCTGTCGCTCGGTTGTATTCTGGTCGGCGCTGAACAAGAGCAGCGCATCGCCCTTCTGATAGCCGAACGGATTGCCCGAACCGTTCGGGAAAGTCAGGCTTGTCCCCTCTGGCGGGTAGGAAACTGGAACGTGATATCCAATCGGGTCGGCACCAAGGCCGTAGCCGACGACCAGGAGTTGGTTGTCCGGCGGCGGGCCGCCTTGGGCGTTGATCAGGGCGCAGCCGTCGCCGTCAATCGTCAGGCCGCTGTGTTCAGACCCAATGAACACGGCCCGATTCACCCATACATTGCCGCGGGGTAACTTCAGCGTGCCTTTCTTGTTGCCGGACTGGGCGTACGCGAGCAGGGCCGCGTCGATGGCCGCCGTGTTGGCGGCCGCGGCCGCCGAGTCCCCGACCGCGAGCCGGGGAATCAACGTGAGTGACACTGCATCGTTGAGCCCGGCCGTCGTGATCGCCTGTGCGGCAGTTAAGCCGACAGCGTCCAGCGCGAAGAATGCGTCGTCGCTAACGGTCGTCGTTTTGTCCAAGTCACGGATACGCTTGTTCGCCATAGCTCACTCCTGGTAAATGAGGATGTCGCCGGTGTCGTCGATCGCAATCAGGTCGGTGGTATCGACCAGAATTCCGTCACCCATAGCACGGTCCTCCCATGGATTCGGGGAAACAGCGCTCGATTAGCGCGCACCCTGAGCCGGACCGGTCGCTTTCGGTGCGCCGGGTCGCGCGCTCGGACCACCGCGGCCCGCTTGGTACTCAGTCAGAAACCGCAGGATCACGCCTACGAAGGAAGATTCCTAATATGCTCGCTGCAGGCGTCGAGGCAACCAAGTTGGAATGCGCCTGCGATGGTGGGCCACTGCCCCCGCCAATGCGAAAGCAGCGACCAGCAACAGCGACGACGGCTCTGGCACCGGAGTTAGCACGAACGCTCGCGTGATTCCGCCGAGCGTCCCGAATCCGGCGATCTGCCCGTTCTCGTTGATGTCCGTGGCGACTTGGAGAAACCAGCCGCTTGTTGGGTCGATCAAGCCGTTAAGATCGGCCATTCCCAGCCCATCCCGAAACAGGAAAGCGCGGGTTCCCGATTGCCCAACTACGTCACCTTGATTGTTCATTCCACGGGCTAAACTGCCTGATGTGCCAGCGACGGTTCCGAGATCGACAATTCCAAACCCATCCGAGTAACGGAAGGCATGCGTTTCGCCCGCCGCAGTTTCCGAATAGCCAACGATTTGCCCGGCGTCGTTGATCGCGAAGCCGACCGTGTTTTGACCTCCCAAGGTGCCGAGGGTTAGAAAACCCAGGGCATCGGTATACCGAAAGGTGCGCACCGTTCCCAACGGGACCGCAGCGTTGACCACGACTTGCCCAACATTATTGATCGCTTGCCCCTGGCTACTGACGGCACCCGGCGGCATCCCCAAGCTCACCATTCCAACGCCGTCCGTGTACCGAAAGGCGACGGCCGGACCCATACCGCCGATCCCCGACTCGCCGACCACCTGCCCAGCGTCGTTGATCCCCATCGCCTTGCTGTAGTTGTGACCAGGTAGAGTTCCAAGGCCAACCATGCCTACGCCGCTCGTGTATCGATAGGCACCGCCGACGACGCCCGACGGTAAGCTTGAGTCGCCGACCACTTGCCCACTAGAGTTAATCTGCGACGCCAAACTAGTACTGACCGAACTCGTCCCGAGGCTGCCGAGGTCGATCAACCCTACGCCTGGCGTGTACCGCCACGCGCGGTTGGCTGGCATGCCGGACTGCATGGACATGATGTCGCCCGCAACCTGGCCGGCATTGTTGATCGAATGTGCAAAGCTCGAATTCCAGATGCCAGGAAGAAACCCGAGGTCAGTGATGGTGTAGGCGATCTGGGCCTTCGTGGTCGAAGCGGGCAGTAGGACCAGGGCCAGCGCTATCCAACGTGAGCAAATCATGACGGTTCCTCGTCAAGCGGTCGGCCGTCGTGGCCAGCACATGCGCCTCATTGTGGGGCGCGGGATAAACGTGTCTCCGACGTCCAATACAAGACGAAGCAAGGGCCAGTACGGCTATCAAACCCCGTCTAATCTACGGACGTTTCAGACGGCACAATCGTTACCCGAAGAATACTATACATATGACCACTATACATTTCAAGCCCCGTCGGAGAAAAAGGTCACCTGACGCTACATTTTTTTGGCGCGGCCGCATCCCGCGGATCAGAAGCGAACAACGTCGGACCCGCGCGACGTCCGCCAGACGTGTGCTGTCGAGCCTCAACTCATTCGTCGTAAGGGTCGTTGGGTCCGCACGCGACTAGAAATGCGCGAACTTGGCGACTTTTCCGGGGCCGGACGGCATTGGTCCGCCCCGTACGGATGGCTCGGCGTGGTTCGATCGCGCCACCATTGTTGAATACCGCACCTCGACTATGCCCACCGATCCACGCCGACCCTATGGTGAGAGGGACCGTCGACCGAATCGACGACCCGCTGCCGTTCAAGGAACTACCGCATGATGACCGCGCCGAACTACCTCAATCCCAACATCACGCCGGGCCTGCGCCGCGTCGCCATGCCGGTCGTGGACGCGACGGCCGATTCGCTCAAGGGCTACGGCTGCTTGGTGAATTCGCCTGAAGACGTGAAAGTCGAGATTGTCCGCTGGCCGGCGAAGGGGTGGCGGCCCGTCGACATCGACACCGGCGACGAGGCCGGGACGACCGAAGGCATCTTCATCAGCGAGTGGCACGGCGACGTGTTGTACGGCCGCAACGAGGCCGTGAAGGGGCACTACATCCTCGGCTATGCCGTGGACCCGGGCGAGGCCAACGAGGGGCATACCCGCGCTCCCGAGCGGCTGCTCCTCTGGCACGCGAACTATCACCCAGACGGCGGGCAGCTCTTCATGCCGCTCGACAAGCGGCCGTTCGTCGTCCCGCTCGCCAAGCCGGGCGATGACGTGAAGCCGGAGGACTTCGTGTGCTTCCGCTTCGACGGGTCGAAGGGCCTGTACATCCACCCCGAGGTCTGGCACGAGGGCGTGTTCTCGATCGCCGGCACGCAGCGATTCTTCGACCGCCAGGGCGCCGTCCACGCGCGGGTGTCGGTCGATTTCCCGCGCGAGTTCCAGTGCCTGCTCGAAGCGGACTTGCGAGCGAGTTAATGCTGACAGCGGGATGTCAGCACGCCGAATGGCGACGGCAGCCCGCAACGAATCAACCCGCCGTACCGCCTACGCCGCCTTCTTCGCCTTCTTGGCCGGCGGGGCGTGCTTCCAGCGGCGGTGCAGCCAGAAATACTGGCCCGGCGCACGCCGCACCAGCCGCTCGAGCGCGGCCGTGTACCGCTGTGTCATCGCCTTGGCCGGGTCGCGTTCCGAAGCGTAGTCGCGCGGGTCGAGGACTTCCTCGGCCACGACGTCGTACCGCATCGGCTCACCCACCTTGGGCACGCCCATCACGATGAGCGGCGCGTCGTACTCCAGCGACAATAGCGCGATCGATTTGAACGTCGAGGCTGGCCGGCCGAAGTAGTCCACGAACAGCCCCCGCGGCCCCGCGTCCTGATCGGCGAGCATCGCCAGCGCGCCGCCATCGCGCAAGACCTGTTGGATACGTTCGTAGTCGGCGTTCTTGTCGAGGATCGCCTGCCCCGTACCTTGGCGGAACCGTTTGAGGAAGCGGTCGAGGTGCGGGTTGTCGAGCCGGCGAGCAACTGCGGACGTGCGAAAGCCGAACATGCCCAGCGCGTAGCCAGCCATCTCCCAGTTGCCGAAGTGGCCCGTCACGAACAGGAGCGGCCGGCGATCCGTCAACCCGCGAACGACGCGGTCGCCGTGGACGAGGTGAATGTAGTCGCCCCAGTTGTGGATGTGCATCTTCCGCGGTATCTGCACCAACTCGACGATCATCGTGCAGAAATGGCGGTAGACCTGTCGTACCGTCGCATCGATAGCCGCATCCGACCAATCGGGGAATGCGTGCCGCAAGTTGCCGCGCGCAACCTCGCGGTGCCGCTTATCCACGCGGTACGCCAGCCACGCCAGCCCGCGGGCGAAAGCATCCGCCGGCCACGGCGGCAGCGCCTGCAAAACACAGACGACCAAACGGACGACGAGATACACGGCATAGTCGGCGGCGGGCCGGCGTTCCTTCGCCATGGCACGGCTCCTTCGGATAGACCGCCGCAGAGTTTACCCGAACCCGCTAGTGGGTGGAAAGAGAGAAGAGGTATATCCGCAGATTGCGCAGATGACGCAGATTCAGAAAACAGAAGTACATATTGAAATATGTATTCCTGTCTTCTGAATCTGCGTCATCTGCGCAATCTGCGGATATACCTCTTCTGTCACACTGATGGCATGCCCTGCACGCGCCGCCACGCCGATAGTTGCCCAAGGTGGATCGCCTCGTGCGTTGTCAGAAGATGGGCCAAAAGCAGGCCGACCGTCGGAAGCGGCTTGCGGACGAACTCGAACGGGTTTGCCTGGGCCATCGCTGCCGAGTCGGGCGTTTTCGCCAGCTCCGTCACGCGGGCGTGGCCGGCGGCGAGTGCAGCCAGGATTTCCGCCTTCGTCCCCACCGGACCTTGGTGTTCGCCGACTTTGGAGAATGGCCCGAAGTCGCGGTGCCAGGACTCGGGGCAGACTTTCGTGCCACCGAGCAACTCGGCCGCGTAGTCGGTGCAGATCGCCAGGTGCGTCAGCACCCAGAGCGGCGTGTTCATGTCGGGAGCCGGCTGATGCGCCATCTTCTCCTCGGGAATGTCGGCCGCCAGTCGCTGGGCATAGTCGAGCAGGTTGGCGTAAAGATGTCGTTCATTCGCGAACATCGAAATCCTCCGGGCGTCACTCGATGGGCCGAAACAGACCACGGCGGGCGACCAGGGCCAAGCGGTCACCGACAATGCGGTCGCTCCGCGCCCACGACAGCACGCGGCTGTCGTAACCAATATTCGATGCATCCTGCACGACGAAGTAACAGCCATCCGGCACCGTCAGCGACTGCGGCTCGCGCGGCACAGCGATGGCCGCGGGCATACCGGTGACCGGGACGACGGGCGGACCATCGGCACCGTTGACGCGGTAGCGGCCGCCCTTGATCGCAAGCGTATCGCCCGGCCCCGCGAGGATGCGACCAAGCGTCGGCCAATCGGAGCGAACGGGAGCGGTCTGCCCCTGAAGCCGAAAGACAATGGGTGCTCCCCGGACCCAGCGTGCGGGATCGACGCGCTTGTCGTAGACCACCAGTTCGCCGGACCCAACGGTCGGCATCATCCCGACTCCGGCAACACGCATCGACCCGTAGTTGAGTAAGATGGCCGGCACGATCGCAATAGCGAGTAGCCACATGCCCAGGGCGGCCACGCTCCACCAGCGCACCAAAAACGCGGGTCCTGGTGGCCGCAGCAATATCCCCTTTGCCACGATCTGCTCGGCCAACCACAAGCCGACCGCGATGACCGCGAGTGCGAGGAGTGTCCACATCAGCGGATAGGACGGAGCGATCGCCAGCGCGCTCGCAGCGACGATGGCGGCGATGTTGACCGCGTAGCTCATGACGGCGACGGTGGGTCGCCCCAGAAGCGCGAAGCCCGCCCCCGGACAGAACCAACTGCGTCGAACGGCCCGCCGGCGCAGATTGGCGTCATCGATCATCGGCGGATCGCCCTCCGTGCGGAGAGTGTACTGGCCAACGGACCGGTCCGCTAGCGGCGTCACCGCCATCTAGGATGATCTGCGAATCCGTGTACGCAATCCTGTGGAAGGCTCCGATTCATCGCTAGGACCGATCGTAGCGCAAGCACATTCGCTAACAGTGCTTACACCAATCGATCGGCTCCGTGGTGCAGAAAACACGCGACGACATGTCCACTTTTTCGCGCAGATCGCAATTAACAAGAATATCGAAGCCCTTCCATTTCTGACCGGAGTCCGCCCGTGGCTCAACGGTACGATTTGCGTGCCCCGATTGACGACCGTCCGCGGTGGGACGCCGCCCGGCGCGAGCTGTGGTTCCGCGGCCGGCTGGTGAAGCGCTTCCGCCAAGCGGCGGAGAACCAGACCCGGATTATCGACGCCTTCGAGCAACGCGGTTGGCCGCCGCGCATCGACGATCCAATGCCGCCGGAAGACGGTGTTGTCTCGGAGGAGCGGTTGCACGAGACGATCAAGGCGCTGAACCGCAATCAGAAGTACCGCGGCCTGCACTTTGGCGGCGACGGCCTCGGCACAGGCGTGCTGTGGGAAGCGCGAGGGGGGGGCAAAATCGTAATAGCTCCCCCAGAGCTACCCTAGCGGACGCAAGAAGGGACGATTATGCCTTCTACCACTCCACACCTGGGAGAAACTCATGTCGATATCGACTCCGCCCGAAACGGCCCCGGCGAGCCGACCTCCGTCCCTGGGGGCGAGTATCGGCCAAGTCGCTGGGATTGCGGTTGCTATCGTCGCGGCCGTAGTCGCTTGGGCTGTCTGGCAGTTCGGCAGCATTGCCCACGCCGCGGCTTACGCCCGTGGTGAGCGTGTCGTTGTTGAGCCGGCGGCGGTTGACTTCGGCGCGGTAGCTCCAAACGCGTCTGTTTCCCAAGCAGTGACGGTGACGAACCTGAGTGGCCAACCCGTATGCATCTTGGGAGGCAATCCCGACTGTGCGTGCAGGATCCGCGAGCGACTGCCGCTCACGATCCCGGCGGGCGACTCGATACCACTTCACCTCGGGTTGGTATTGCGGTCGTGCGCGGCCGACGGGAAATTCGACTACTTGCTGTACACGGATGCGCGACCTCGTCCGCTGAGGGTGTCCGCGGTCTGGCAGCCGAAGGGATCGAACGAACCGCCCGTAGCGGGGCAATGATCGCAGATCGGGCCTGTCGCCATGGGCGTACCGGATCCGCTACAGAGAGCTTGGAGTCAGGGCGCGAAACGTTGAAGGGAGAACGACGATGAGGGCAGCTTGCGAATTCGGGTCGAAAGTGGCTGGTGGGGTGTTCTTCGCGTTGCTATTTTTGGCCGCGGCCGGAAGTGCGTATGCCGCAGACGATGATCCCGGTGATCCTCCGGCTGCATTGCTCTGCTCGTTATGCACTCACGTCAAGAGTAACAATACTTGCTATCTAACATGTAGCATGAGCTTCAGCGGCAGCAATTGTTACCCCAACAGCAGTTGCAATTCGAGCGCTACAGACTGCGAGAGTGCCTGTGGTTGCTTCAGTACCCAGAACGGCTACAAGTGCAAGTAACTGTGGGTTTATCGGTTCGACGCCGGACGGCGAGCGGCCCGAGGTGATAACCGACCTCGCCAGTGGGCGTCAATGAGACGCGGGGTCCACATGAATGTGTTTCGCGTGTCCGTAATCTCGGCCACGGTGATCGCGATTGCCGTTGTCTCAGTCGGGCAGCCAGAAGCACTCGGCGGCCCCGACAATGCGGCGGTGCTGCGCGAGTGTGCCCAAGGGCAGGCGAAAATCGAGGACATGTATCGGCACCTTCAGGTTCGGGGCAAGTACATGCTCCGCAACGTCTTTATGAGCCCCGCGAAAGAGCGTCACTTCAACTTTGCCTTCGCCTCCAACGGGGCCAGCCAGCGCTACTCCCAAGACGTGACGAAAGATGCCTTTGAAGGCAGTGAGCGGACCATCGGTTCCTCCAGCGTATCGGTGGCGACGGCCGACCTGTGTTTCCGACTGCGGCGGTCGCCGGACGAGGCCACCTACCGCACTCTCTGGCTCGGTCGCCGCGACTTCGACCAGAATTGCAAGGTAGTAGAAGAGTCGTTGCTGGACGATACCATGAAATTGCGTTGCCCTTACAAGCTTGATGGTCGCGTGCCCATTGCCGCCCTCTTGGCCCACCCGACGTTCGCCGCCAAACTCGTTACCCGCTCCGAGAAGATGGGAGTCCCGGTCGTCACCATCGGGTTCGAGGCCGCGCCAGGGTCCGGTCCGGACGATTCTCTGCGAACCTGGCGCGATTGTGGCCCGCTCACCGGCTCATTCTCGTGCATTCCCGGCCTCTGCTGGGCGGTTTGCGATTACGCATTTAACTTCCGCGACGCCTACAACGGCGATTCTCTCGAAATGCAAGGTGTGGTGCGTTACGCCGCCGCAACGGGGCCACCGCGGCCGCAACGGATTGAGGTGTACGGGTCGAGTCGAGGGAAGGCTTGCACCGTCGAAATCTGGGACCTTACCGATTTCGAAGACCGACCCGCCGACCCATCCGAGTTCACGCTAGCCGCGTTCGGCCTCACCGACGCCGCGCCCCCGTCGGGCGGCCGGCAACACTGGTTCTGGCTCGCCGCCGGTGCCATGGCAGCTCTCTTGGCATCTGTGCTACTCCGCGCGCTCGCCCGCCGGCGGGCCACGGCATGACGACGGCCGCTATTCCCGCATTCCGAACCCCCCAGAGTCTGGCCATCGAATGGCTAGCCCGGTGTGCGTTCACCCTCATCGAACTGCTCGTTGCCCTATCCATCGTCGGTGTGTTGGTCGGCCTTATACTCCCGGCCGTCCAGATGGTCCGGGCTGCCGCCCAGCGCACGCAGTGCCAGAACAACCTGAAGCAAATCGGTCTGGCATTGCACGCCGACCACGATACCCGTCGACACTTCCCGGCCGGTTGCAGCTTCCGCGACGGCACTGACCCGCAGCCCCACATGACCTGGATGACACGGCTGTTGCCGCAGTTGGACTATGAGGCTCTGTGGCGGGACGCAGAAAAGGCGTTCGAGCAAGTAAGATTCTTTGAGGGGCCACCGCACCTGCCAATCCTCGGTCGGCCGATGCCGCCGTTCACTTGTCCATCCGACAACGCCGCACAGACAGCCCAGGACTACAAGGCGTTCCGCGTCGCCTTCACTGACTACCTTGGCGTCGAAGGACACAACCTGTTCAAGCGGAATGGCATTCTTTTCTGCGACTCCAACGTTCGGCTGGGTGAAATCACTGACGGGACGGCGAACACCTTGCTCGTCGGCGAGCGACCGCCAAGTCCCGACCGCTACCTCGGCTGGTGGTACGCCGGGTGGGGACAGCTGAAGACCGGCTCTCTCGACTCGACCCTAGGGGTCCGGGAGCAATGCGTGCATCCCCGCTACTGGTCGTGCGGGCGGGGACCGTATCACTTCGAGTTGGGCTCCGCGACCGATCGGTGCGCGGCGTTCCACTTTTGGAGTCACCACCCCGGCGGGGTGCACTTCCTCTTCGCCGACGGCTCCGTGCGCTTCCTGACCTATCCCGCTGACCCGCTCCTGCCCGCCCTGGCCACCCGCGCCGGCGGTGAGCCGACGCCGGCCCTCGACTGATTTCGCCGGCCGGCCACCGCTCGGGCCGCAGATCCTTTCGTCATTTTTTGCGATTTTTGACATTGTGATCCCGCTTACAGATGGCGGGGCGGCTCCGCGGTACGCTGGTATCCGACGATGGGATATCTACGGGCGGGAGCATCAGGATGAATCAGACCCTCGAACGGCCGGCTGTCGGCCCTGCAGTGAACGAGCGGCGGGCCGTCAATTCCAAAGAAGCGTGCTACCTGCTGCGAGCCGGGGCGGACGCCCTCCGTACGCTCGACGCGGAACTGGATGCAGCCGAGATTGCCGAGATCGTCGCCAACGGCATTGTGCGGCTATCGATCGAAGCGGTCGAACGCATCCTCGGCGATGCCTGGGAAGCCAAGCTCGACACCAATCCCCACGCCGGCCACAACCGCCTCATCCTCGCCGAGTCGTACACCCACGACGGCGACCATTTCGTTTACATCGATGCCGCGGGGCTCGAAGAGATTTCCCTGGCGACCGTCACGCAGAACGAGGCGTCGCGGATGTTGGAACGGCGGTTCGGGTGCATCGAGAAGGTGCAGCGGTTTGTCGCCGACCGGCCGGCTCGCGATTTTCAGTTCTCTGAAACGTTTATGAGCGGCTTTTTGGGCGACCGCTGGCGCGATCGCCTGAAGCGATCGGCCGTGCCGTTCGAGGAACGGCAACTCTACGGCGAAGTGAACGTATTCGTCCCATTCGCGCCGTTCTACGCCGTGGCTGAGCGAGCCCTCCGCGGCGTCGCCGCCCGCCGGGCGCGGTAAACACATGAGCCACCGATGAACACAGATCAACACGGATAAGACATATTGATTCTTATCCGTGTTGATCTGTGTTCACCGGTGGCTAATCATTCGGCCAGGGCGTTGACCAGGCATAGCAGGATGTCGGCTCGATCGCTCTTCGGCTTGCCGAGCGGTACGCGCTCGATCACGGGCGAGCCACCCTTCGGAATCTTGAGCGCGACCCGCTTCTCGTCCTTGAGGTTGGTCGTGTTCTCGCTCGCGCCTTCGTAGAGCTTGCAGGCCCCGCTGACGATCACGTCACCGTCGGTGCGGGCCTCGGCCGTCAGCATCACCTCGATGCGGATCTCGCCGCCGAATTTCAGGTGCGGCACCCGAACCGCCACCGGCCCCGCGCCCATCTCGACGGGCATGTCGATCGGCGACTCCTGGTGGGCGTGTTCGTCCGACCACAGGAATTCGTGGTCGGTCCCGTCGATGACGACAATGCCGCCGAGTTTGCGCTTCATGGTGGGTCCCCAATAAAGCCCATCCGTAGCAACGGGTGGGAAGTCTAGCGCGGTGCGCCAAGCGCTCGCGCGATCAGGTCGTAGCCGTCGGCTGCCGTCACCTTCGCCCGCACGATGTCGCCGGGCCGCAGGTTCTTGCCCTTTACCCGCACGAGCGCATCGATCTCCGGCGCGTCGGCATGGCCACGGGCTTGCACGTGGTTGGCGAACTCGGGATCCGGGCCGTCCACGATTGCCTCGATCTCCCGGCCGATCTGCTTCTGTGTCCAGGCAAACGCAACCTCTTGTTGGATCGCCATTAGTTGCTCGCGGCGCGACTCCTTCACGTCATTCGGTAAATGGCCCGGCAGCTTTTCGGCCGGCGTGCCCGGTTCGAGCGAATACGCGAACACACCGGCGCGCTCGAACGCCGCTTCGCGAACGAAGCCGCACAGCTCGTCAAACTCTGCGTCCGTTTCGCCGGGAAAGCCGACGATGAACGTGGTGCGCATGGTCAGGCCCGGAATCGCCGCCCGCAGCCGGCCGAGCTGCTCTTCGGTCGACGCCCGCGTCACCCGCCGCTGCATCCGCCGCAGCATACGGTCATTGATGTGCTGCAAAGGCATATCGAGATACGGCACCACCTTCTTCGACGTGGCGAGGGCGGTCACCACATCGTCGGTAAAGTGCTCGGGATAACAGTAGAGGACGCGCACCCACTCGATGCCGGTCACGCGGTCGAGGGCACGGATGAGGTCGGCCAGCCGGCTCTTGCCGTAGAGGTCGAAGCCGTAATACGTCGTGTCCTGGGCGACGACGATCAACTCGCGCACGCCGTCGGCGGCAAGTTCCTCCGCTTCGCGAACCACCTCTTCGATGGGCTTGGTGACGTGCTTGCCGCGCATCTGCGGGATCGCGCAGAAGGTGCAGAGCCGATCGCAGCCCTCGCTGATCTTGAGGTACGCGTAGTGCCGCGGGGTGATGCGTAGCCGGGCCGTGTCCTCGAGCGCCCGCACCGGGGCCGGCCGGAACAGGCTCCGCTGCTCCGACTGCTGGGCGACGGCCCGGTCCACGACGCCCGCGATCTCCTCCCGGCCGAAGACGCCGACGATCTGATCGACTTCCGGCACTTGCTCCAGGAGCATGTCCTTCTGCCGCTCCGCGAGGCAACCGGCGACGACGACGGCCCCGACGCGGCCCTGCTTTTTCAGGGCCAGCATCTCGCGGATAACGGCGAGCGACTCCTGCCGGGCCGGTTCGATAAACCCGCAGGTGTTGACGACCACGACGTCGGCCCCGTCGGCGTCGGCCGTCAGGGCGTAGCCGTCTTGCGCCAGCGAGCCGAGCATGCGCTCGCTGTCCACGGTGTTTTTCGGGCAGCCGAGGCTAACAAAGGCGAGAGTGCCCTTAGCAGTCGCAACAGTCATGGAGTCGTCCGGCAGTAACGGGGTCAACTGTGATTCTAGGGGCGACGGCACCGCCCGGCCGTCGTTTCGCATCGCGAACTGACGCGACACACCGCTGGCGTTGGCCGGAAGCCGGAGGTATCATCGAAATACCATTCCAGAGGACTCGCTGATGTACCGCCTCGCCGTACTCCTTGCGCTCGTCGCCGCGCCGGCTCAGGCCGCGAACTACGCCTTCCTCGTCGCCTGCTCCCAATACGACGTCACCGAACTCAAACCGCTCCAGTACAGCGTCGCCGACGTGACCGCCCTCCGCGACGTACTGCTCCAGAGCGGCTATGACCCGGACAATGTCGTTCTCCTGACCGACAAGCAGGATCGCCGTTACTTGCCGGAAGGCGCTAAGATCCGCAAGGAGTTCGACTTGCTCCTGAGTGGCCTCGCGGCCGACGATACGGTTGTCGTCGCGTTCGCCGGTCACGGTGTGCAGTTCGCCGGCGAGAAGCAGAACTACTTCTGCCCGCTCGACGCCAAGCTCGGCGACAAAAAAACGCTCATCGCCCTCGATGATGTGTACAGGCGACTGAGTGAATGTAAGGCGAAGCGGAAGCTCTTGCTCGTCGATGCCTGCCGCAACGACCCGGCGTCGGAGTTGGCCCGCAGCCGCGAGGTGGCGAAGCTGGAAAGCGTCAGCCGACCGCAAGGCGAGCCGGTGCCGGAAGGGATCGTCGCCCTGTTCAGTTGCTCGGCCGGGCAGCGAAGCTTCGAGTGGCCGGAATTGCAGCACGGCGTCTTTTTCCACCACGTCATCGAGGGCTGGAAGGGCGCGGCCGGCCGCGACGGCACCGTGTCGCTCAACGATCTGACTGGGTACGTCACCGACAAGACGAAGGCCTTCTCGCGCTTGAAGCTCGGCGAGGCTCAGATACCGCAGGTCCGCAATGACTTCAGTGGGACGTGGGTACTCAAAGGCACGACCGCCGTGACGGCGTCGCCACCGAGTAAGTCGCCCATGCCCCCTTTGCCACCGCCACCAAACGTGGCCCGCCCGCCGGCCGGCGACTTCACGAACTCCGTCGGCTTGACGATGGTCCGCCTCAAGCGAGGTACGTTCGTCATGGGCTCGCCGCCAGGCGAGAAGGACCGCGGGGTTGAGGAGTTCCAGCACGAGGTCGAGTTGACCAACGACTTCTACCTCGGCCAGACCGAAGTGACGGTCGGCCAGTTCCGCGCGTTTGTCGAAGCGACCGGCCACCGCACCGACGCCGAGGCCAGCGGACTTGGCTTCAAACGCTTCGACCCGGCGGCCGGCGACTTCGTCGGGAACAAGGCCGGCAGTTGGCGCGTCACGGGCATGGGACAGACCGACCAGCACCCCGTCGTCGGGGTCAGTTGGTTCGACGCTCGCGCGTTCTGCAAGTGGCTCAGCGAGAAAGAGGGCCGAATCTACCGCCTCCCAACGGAGGCCGAGTGGGAGTACGGCTGCCGAGCCGGGTCGAAGACAGCCTACTCGTTCGGTAACGACCCGGAGGAGCTGTTCCGCCACGGCAACGGACCGGACGGCGCCCTCAAGCGCCAGTTCCCAATGCGACGTGGGATGATCGCCGGCGACGACGGCTATGCCTTCACCGCCCCGGTCAAGAGCTTTGCCCCAAATGCCTTTGGCCTGTACGACATGCACGGCAACGTATCGGAGTGGTGCGAGGACGCCCACGAGACGCTCTACTACCAGCGTTCTCCCCGGCGCGACCCGAATTGCCAGGACCCCACGAACGATAGCCGGGTGATCCGCGGCGGGTCGTGGGAGGGAATGCCGTACTACCTTCGATCGGCCGGCCGCACTAGCAGTTGGAGCGCGAAGAACCGCGACGCTTCGATCGGCTTCCGCATCGCGCTCACGGCCAACGGGCCATGAAGCGTCGTCACGACGCTGACGGCGAACCGAGAGCACTCCGCGCGACACCCTCGGCCCAGCCACGGTCGGCATCGGCCAGGGGGGCCGGCACCGGGGCGGCGTAATCGAGCCGACGAGCATAACGACCACGCTCGTAGGCGGTCGCAAATACCGGCGCAAGGTCTACCGAGATGTCTGGGTCGGGGGCGCGAAGGGGGATCGGGATGGCCGGCAGCGGAGCGCGGACGGACCAGCACTTCACGCCGGCTTGCGGCCGCCGGCCTCCACGGATTACCAGACCGTAGTAGTCGCCGGCCGGCCACGGCGACTGGATTTCCGGCCGCGTGCCGCCGACGAGCAAGTTGAATTCGACGACGTGAACGTTCCGCCGGAGTAGCGCGGCCCGCGTCCTTTCATACTCGCACAGGCCGTACCCGCTCTTGCTCGACCGCGACAGAATCTCGATGTGCGTGACGACCTGCTGTTCGGTACCACGATGGACTTGGAGGAACCGCACGCGCTCCTCGTCGTTCGTAGGTGCCGAAACCGTGACCGTGTGCCAGCCGTGCGGCAGCCAGGGGAGCGGTGTGACGTTGTGCCGCGGAACGACTGTGATGTCGGGCGGACAATCGACGGTATCGAATGGCCGGGCGCGGAAGTCGAGGCGCGAGTCGTAGCCGTCGGGTAAGAGGTCGAGCAGCGCTTCTTCCAAGCATAGGAGGAACTGCAACTGGAAGTCCGCGTTGTGCCGTGGGGCTTCCAAGTACGGGTCCATGCCGAGGAACGGACTCGGCATCGCGTCGCCTCCTCGCGAATCGAACATCGGTATTGTACCACCCCGCTGGCATCGGTCGGAAGGCGGCGGTATAGTAGAAACGCTTCTGCGAGGTATCGCGAAACGAGAACTCCGACATGCTGCACCGCCGCCAATTGCTCCGCGCCAGCGCCGCCAGCCTGTTTGGACTGGCGCTGCCGCAACTCGCCGCCGGCCGCGAGCGGGCGAAGGCCAAGGCCGTCATCTTCCTGCACCAATTCGGCGGTCCCTCCCAGTTCGAGACGTTCGACATGAAGCCGAAGATGCCGGAAGAGATTCGCGGCATCTTCGCGGCCGTCCCGTCCAAGCTACCCGGCGTGCCGGTCAACGAACTGTTGCCGCGCACCGCCCAGGTCATGGACAAGGTGTGTCTCGTCCGGTCGATGACGCACACCATGAAGAACCACAACTCGGCCGCGTACTACAGCCTCACCGGCCGGGTGCCGCCCCTGGACGATATCCGCCTGCGCGACTCGCTCGACCTGTTCCCGGCCTACGGGTCCGTCGTGGACAAACTTGCCCCGAATACCAACGGGATGCCGACGTTCGTCGCGTTTCCGCACCGGATGTCTGACGGGTCCGTGACGCCGGGCCAGCACGCGAGCTTTCTCGGCAAGGCGTACAACCCGTTGTTCTTCACCCAGGACCCGAACTCGGCGAGCTTCGGCCTGCCGGAGCTGCAACTGCCCGGCGACCTGTCGCTCGAACGGCTGGAGAACCGCCGCGAAATCTTGAAGCTGATCGACCAGCAGTCCGGCCTGCTCGAACACTCCGCGGCCGCCAAGGGCATCGACGAGACGTACCAGAAGGCGATCGCCATGCTGACCTCACCGAAGGTCAAGCAGGCGTTCGACCTCTCGAAAGAACCGGCGAAGCTCCGCGACGAGTACGGCCGGACGACCTACGGCCAGTCGTGCTTGCTCGCCCGCCGGCTGGTGGAGTCGGGCGTGAAGTTCGTGAACGTGTACCTGTCGCAATCGATCGGCGGCAGCGGCCCGCCGGGCGGTTGGGACACGCACGGCTTCCGCGGCGTGCCGATGAACCCGGTCCTCAAGAACTACCTGCTGCCGCTCGCCGACCAGACGCTGCCGGCCTTGCTCAACGACCTCGACGCGCGCGGCTTGCTCGATTCGACGTTGGTTCTGTGGGTCGGCGAGTTTGGCCGTAGCCCGCGGATCAACAAGGAGGCCGGCCGCGACCACTGGCCGCAGTGCTACACCGCCCTGTTGGCCGGCGGTGGCGTCAAGCGTGGGCACGTCCACGGCGCGTCGGATAAAACCGGGGCGTACCCGGCGAGCGACCCGGTCAAGCCGGACGACCTGGCCGCGACGGTGTACGCCTTGTTGGGCATCGACCCGAATTCGGAAGTCCGCGACACGTTCGGCCGTCCGCTCGCAATCGCCGCCGGGTCGCCCGTCATGGGAGTCATGGCATGAACGTCCGCATCTGGGCACCGCTCGTCGCGCTCGGCTTGGCGTGCGTGGCCGCGGCGGCGGACCCCATGCCGCCGGTCCACGACGCGATGAAGCTCGTGTTCGACCAGGAGAAGGCGTGGAACCGCGGCGACCTGGCCGGCTTCATGGCCGGCTACTGGAAATCGCCCGAGCTGACCTTCGTTTCCGGCGGCAAGGTGACGCGGGGCTGGGACGCGACGATGGAGCGCTACCAGAAGCGCTACCAAGCCGAAGGTAAGGAGATGGGCAAGCTCGCGTTCAGCGATACGACGGGCCGGCAGGTGAGCGATGCGTTCTACATCATCACCGGCCGCTGGGAACTGACTCTGAGCAAGTCGCCCGATAAGCCGGGCGGGCGGTTCACGTTGTTCATCGAGAAGAAGCCCGAAGGATGGCGCGTGACCTACGATCACACGTCGGCCGACGATAAGTAGCCGACATGGCGGCCGAGCGCATCCCCGAAGCCAGACCCTCACGTGCCTCGCCAAGGAAACGGTGGATCGAACCGATCCGTACGGCATCGCTTGACGCAATGGCATCCGAGGTCTTGCATGACGACAGCCGATGACCAGTCTTCGCCGGCCACCCCTCCCATTCCGACGAACGCCTGGCCCACCGGCCCCGAAGCAGCGCTACCTGCCGACCTGCCCGCGGAAGCAGGGCGCTTCCGCGTGCTGTCGTTTCATGCACGCGGTGGGTTGGGCGAGGTCCTGATCGCAACCGATGGCGAGTTGCCACGCCGGGTTGCTCTCAAGCGCATCCAGCCGCAACTTGCCAACGACCCGGCGCGCCGCGCCCGATTCGCTCGCGAGGCGGAGATCACGGGCCGGTTGGAGCATCCTGGGATCGTGCCGATCTACGGGCGTGTCGATGGGCCGGACGGCGAACCCTTCTACGCCATGCGCTTCATTGCCGGCGAGTCCTTGCGCGATGCCATTGCTCGCACCCACGCACTGCCATCCGGGCCAGACCGCGAACGACAGGTACGGCAACTACTCGTCCGGTTCGTGGCTGTATGCAACGCCGTCGCCTACGCGCACAGCCAGCGCATCGTCCACCGCGACCTCAAGCCCGCCAACGTGATGCTCGGCAGCTTCGGCGAAACGTACGTCGTGGATTGGGGGCTGGCGAAAGTCATCGACGATTCTGACGTGAGCTGGAACGGTATCCGTACAGACGTCGAGCAAACGGCAACGGGTGTCGCGGCGGGCACTCCCGCATACATGCCGCCGGAGCAGATGCGCGGCGACCATGCCTCTGTGGGACCGATATCGGATGTCTATGCCCTTGGCGCAACACTTCACCACCTGCTGACCGGACGCCCACCACGTGGTCCGGGACTCGTCGATTCAGGCGTGACGCCCGCCTTGGCCGCCGTGTGTCGCAAGGCGACCGCTTCAGACCCAGCCGATCGCTATGCCAGCGTTACCGACCTCCGAGCCGATGTGGAGCGCTGGCTCGGCGACGAGCCGGTGGGGGTCTACCGCGATCCGTGGTCCGAGCAACTCCGCCGTTGGGCGCGACGGCACCGCGCGCTCGTCGGCACAGTCGTCGCAGCCGCTTCGGTCTCGCTCGTCGGCCTCGCCATTGGGTTCGCTGTCGTTCGCCGGCATAACGTCGCGCTGACGGAGTTACATGGATCGGTACGCGAAGCGCTCGATCGCGCGACCACGGCCATCACTGGCGACCTGGCCGAGCCGCGCCAACTGACTCGGGAGCAGATTCAACAGCTCGACCTCGTCCTACCGTACTACCGGCGGTTTGCAGCCGCTCAGGGCCTTTCGGACACAATGCGAGCGGGCGATCAGATGCGGATTGGCATGATCCTCTACCGCAAGCACAGCTACATCGAGTCGGCCGAGGCGTTTCGACAAGCGGCTCAGCTTTTTGCCGGGATTCGGGATGACGAGGCGGAGCGCAGCGTGGGCGTCAGTCTGAACAACCGCGGCAACGCTCTCGCCGACGCCAAGGACTCCCCTGGTGCCGAGACTGCCTATCGCGAGGCGTTGGCCGTCCGCGAACGACTGTTTGCCGCGGCCCCGGACTCGGCCTTCGCGGCCCGCGACCTGGGCAGCACGTGTTACAATCTCGCAAAGCTCCTGCGCGATGACGACAAGCCAGCAGGCGCGCTTCCGTTCTACGATCGGGCCATCCATGTTCTCGCACCCATTGCCCCAGGCGACGAGCGGTCGCGGCTCTATCTGCAGATGAGTTACGAGGGCCGAGCAGTCGCTAGGCATAACGCAGGGCGGTATGCCGATGCCGCCACCGACTGGGCGAGCGCCCTGACCCTGGCCCGTAGACCGGCGCAGCGATCGTGGCTTCTGTCGCACCGGGCCGAAGCGTTGTCATCGGCTAACGCCGATGCCGCGGCCGTCGCTGACGCTGAATCCGCCCTGAGAGCCGGCTCCCTGCCCCCGAATCGGGTCTATGCGATGGCCCTGGTGTACGCGAAGGCGTCGTCGCTCTCCAAGGATTATGCTGACCGGGCGGTCGGTCTGGCTCGTCGAGCGATCGCGGCAGGTTCCGACGGCCACACGGGGTTGATCGTCGATTCGGAATGGGACGCCCTGCGTCAGTTGCCGGCCTTCGTCGATCTGCTCTGGGACGCGGCCGACGGCGGCCCGACCCGGTAGTCTGTATGGCTTCTCCATGGTCGCTGGCATGTCAGCCCGGAATTGGAAGGGCGTAACACCGACTCAAGAGTGATGTTGGCGTACGAGCATGCTACTGAAAAGTCCTGTTTGGCAGTCGTTTTTGGCCATCGACTCGGGATAGCCTACGAGTTCGACTTACCAATTCGTTTTCCTCGGACAAAAACTCTTGGCCGACACCAGGCTCTGGACCAGCGTGCCATCCACCGAGAAGAGTTCGCTGCAGAAGTGTTCGCTGCACAGACCCTTCGTCGACGCCTCCGCCACGACCGCATTGACGAAACGCCGCGTCAGGCCGTAGTCCTCCAGGCGCGTGCGATCTACTAGCGAGATAGCGGAAGTGAGACACTACCAAAGCGTCCACCTATTTGACAACGACTATCGTCTCTGACATGATGCTAGGTTGTTCTGCGAACGCCATAGTGGGCCTACGGCCGTGGCAACTCCTTCTCACTTCCGATTTGACCGCGCAGCCCCGGCCGTTGCCGGTGCGATGTTGCTGACGGCTGCCGTGGCGAAACTCTACGGCGTACACGTCTCCGCCGTGAGCGAAGTCGGTTGGTTGTCCCAGCCCTCGGTACAGTTGGGCGGTTCGCTTTGGGAAACCGTTCTTGGCCTTTGGCTCATCTCCGGCCGTTCGCCGCGCGGGGCGGTTCGTGTCGCGATGTGGACCTTCGGCGCGTTTGCGGCGATTAGCTTGTGGCTCGGATTGAGCGGCGTCTCGAAATGCGGCTGCCTCGGTGCCATCCCGGCTAACCCGTGGGGTGTCTTCCTTTTGGATTCGTGCCTTCTGGCACTACTGTTCGCCAACTCCAAACTCTACCCAAGTGCTGCCCCCCCCCAGATTCACACCTATTACGCGGGTCGTCGATCACGGGTTCGATGCTGGTCGCTGGCATCCTGCTAACGTCGTTGGCCGCGTTCGGCATCGTCCGGTATGGATCAGTTCACACCGCGCTTCTGCGGCTCCAAGACTACGACGTAACGCTCGATGATGCCTACATCGACTTCGGGACTGCGGCGGCGGGTCAGACTATCGAGCGAATCGTCGTAGTCCGGAACTGGTCGGGCAGCACCGTTCGCGTCGTCGGGTGGCCGCGGACTTGCCCGCTGTCGGTTCGCTCAAACTTGCCCCTCGAAATCCCGCCCGGCGAAAGCCGTCCGGTCACGGTCGAGATGCGCGTCCTGGACGCAACCGACGGCGTGCTGACGATCGATACAGCGCTGTGGACGGATTCGGCCAAAGCGCCGTCGTTGCCGTACCGGGTCGGCTGTCGCGTCGCCAACCCGTCGAGGGCGGCGGTGACCTCGGGGCAATAGCGTTTCGCCGGGACCATCCTGGCGGTGATATGGCTATGGTTCGGCACGGCGGTCGTGCCGGCAGTTCGTGAGTATGGGGAGGGAATCGACGTGTTGAACGAACTGATGGCGCGCCTTTTCGGTGGCGCGGGCTTGGCGCTGCTGCTGCTGCTCGCCGGGTTGGCCACACCCGCACTGGCGGTGCCGGAGAAACCCGAAGGGTATTGGACGTGCGTCGCGATCGGCTGTACTCCCTGCACGTCCGCGCCTCCATGCCAGGGCGTTTGTGCCAGTTGCACATGCAACTGCAATGCCTGGATTGGATTATGGCAGTGCGATTGCGGGACCGACTAGCCGTAGAGCATCGCACTTGCTCGAATCCCGTGCGAGACGCCGGCTTCACCGCGAGGGCGGTGAAGCCGACGCACAGAATCTGGAGTATACGCCATGACCCCCTCAATCCGTCTTGTGGCGCCCTTCGTCCTTGCGTCTCTATTGATCGGTCGGGCCGCTGCCGATGACTCCGCCACGCTCTTGGCCCGGTTCCGTACCGACGCGCCGCAAGGGTGGGCGCGGCTGGAGAAGGCCGACGACGATCTGACGTATGCCGCGATGATGACCTGGACGGACACGTTTTTCAAGGACAACCAGAAGGTCGAACGCAAGACGAAACTCGACTGGGTCCGCCGCACCGGCTGTCTCCGCCTGGAAGCGCAAGAACTCAGCGGAAAAAACGAGGGCCGGACTCGCGTTTACGTTTATACCGAAAATCACCTGTTCCAGATCAGCCGACGCAATGGGGATACCGGTTGGCAGCTTGGGTCCAGCGGGGCGCTGAAGCAAAAGGACGACATCCAATCCCTGTTGTCGAACTTCTGGAGCATCGTTCGCCCCACGACTACGTTCAGCTCGGGGAAATACTACGACCTCCTTGCCCTTAAGGGCGATTCGACGATTACCTTTGAAAAGGCCCAGACGGACGACGACGGCATCCGCATGCACTACCGCACGTCGGGGACGGAGCCGATGCACAAACACTCCTTTGAAAGCCACGGCTCCATCGTCTTCGACCCGGCGAACGATTGGGCGGTGCGGTCCTACCAGTTCGTCTTTCCGAACGGATTGCGGGTCGCCGTCGTCAACACCTTTGCCGAGCCGGACCGCGCGGGCGTCCGGCGGATCGCCTCGACGCGGTTCAATACGTACGCGGCCCACGGAACCATGGCAATCGAGGTCGCCTACGAACCGACCAAGACGGGGCCGGCCCCGCCCGAACAGTTTCGCTTGGCGTCGTTCGGCCTACCGGACCCACTCGGCCCGCTGCCGCGCCGCTTCCCCACCGCCTACGTTTTCACAGGGGTCGCCGCCGCGTGCGGCCTGCTCGCGCTCTGGTTCCACCGTCGCGCCCGCCACGTACCGCCGGTCGTTACTCCCGGACCGCTCCCATCGGAGGCAAAGCCGTGAATCTGCGATGCCGTCGGGCCTTCACACTGATCGAACTGATCGTCGTCATCGCCATCGTCGGCGTCCTGACCGGGCTGATCCTGCCGGCGGTGCAGCGCGTCCGCGAACGTGCGGCGCGGGCCCAGTGCTTGAACCGCCTCCGCCAACTCGGTCTCGCGTTCCACCAATTCCACGATGCGAACGGTCGCTTGCCGCCCGGCTTGACCGGCCGGCGCGACCCATCCTTGCCGTACCTGGCTTGGCCGGCCCGGCTACTACCGTACCTGGAGCAAACCCAACTGTGGGAGCAGGCCCGGCGCGATTACGCCGCACGCCGCACGCCTTTCGGCGAGACGCCGCACGCCGGACTCGCCACTGTCGTCCCGGCCTTCCTGTGTCCGTCCGACGCTCGCGTCGATACGCCGCAGGACACCTACAACAACTACCGCGTCGCCTTGACGAGTTTCGTCGGCAACCTGGGGCTGGACTACGAGAGTCGCGACGGTTTATTGATGCTCGACTCGAAGGTGACTTTCGGCGAAATCACCGACGGTATCTCCAACACGCTACTGGCCGGTGAGCGACCGCCGAGCGACGACTTCTGGTACGGCTGGTGGTACGCCGGCCTCGGCCAAGAGGGGACCGCCTCGGCGGACATGCTCCTCGGAGCGCGCGAGCGCAACTCCGGCGACGGCCTCGTCGGGTTATGCCCGCCGGGGCCGTACCACTTTCAAGCCGGTTCCCTCGGCGTGTATTGTGATGTCTTGCATTATTGGAGCCTACATCCCGGCGGAGCCAACTTTCTGTTGGCTGACGGCTCTGCGCGCTTTCTGACCTACACCGCGGATACTATACTCCCGACTTTTGCGACGCGAGCCGGCGGCGAAGCCGAAGCTTTCCCTGATTGAGACGATGCGCTCGACAAAACCCCTGCCACTGGGCGGTGGAATCAAATCGCTTATCTGAGCCACTCTTCGGATGCCCCGCCCGTTGCCGCGGGTGGGCTTTGACGAAACGGGCGTTAGATCTGGTACACCAATGCGTGCCCCTCGCGGGAGCGCGTGACGAGGTCGGCGAGCGAGGTCTGTTCGAGGATGCGCTGCTGGGCGGCCTGCACGTCTTTCCAGACGCTTCGGATCGCCTCAACCACCGGGTTGGGCGGTCCGCCGTCGTTCAACCGACCGCCGGCCGGGCGGTCGGCACGGTCGAGGATGTTGAGAATGTCGGCGAGCGAGATCAGCTTCGGCGCACGGGCCAACAAGTAGCCGCCGGCCGCGCCGCGGGTGCTCACGACCAGCCCACTCCCCTTGAGCTGAAGCAGAATCTGGACGAGGAACCGCTGGGGAATGCCGTGGGCGTCAGCAATGGCTTTGAGGCGCACTGGTGACGTATCGCTATAGCGACTCGCCAACTCCAGCATGGCGATGCACGCATATTCGGCTTTCGCGGAGAACGGGAGAGTTCGCATAGTGGTCAGTGGCCAGTGGTCTGTGGTCAGTCGGAAGCCTTGCCGAACGGTCATGACCTGTACGGGTCTGGTCTGGCTGACCACGGACCACTGGCCACTGACCACTACTAGATACCGCTTCCCTGTTCGTGCTCGGGCATGACGTGTAGCCCGCACTCCTTTTTGGCGCTGCCGGACCAGCGGCCGGCCCGCTCGTCCTCGCCCTCCACGACCGCCCGCGTACAGGGCGCACAGCCGATCGACGGATAGTTGTGATCGTGCAGTGGGTTATACGGGATGTCGTACTTCGCAATGAAGCGCCACACGTCCTTGCGGGTCCACGACAAGAGCGGGCTGACCTTGTGCAGCCCGAACTTGCGGTCCCAGGCGACCGACACGGCTTGCTTGCGGTGTTCCGTCTGGTCGCCGCGGATGCCGCTCAGCCAGGCGTCGTAGCCGACGAGCGACTTCTGCAGCGGCACAATTTTGCGGTCGTGGCAACACTGGTCCGGCTGGAACAGATACAGGGGTCCGTTGTGATGTGCCTCGTACTCGGCGACCGTCTGTTCGGGGCGGACGAATTCAACGGCGATGCCGTAGCGGTACAGAAGTCGTTCGCGTAGTTCGAGCGTCTCCGGAAACTGGTAACCCGTATCCAGATTGAAGATGCGCACCGTGGGTTCGATCTCGGCGAGCATGTGGATGAGGCAACAACCCTCGGCCCCGAAGGCGGTGGCCATTGTGAGGCGCGGGTGAAACTCGCGGACAGCCCAGCGGAGGATGGCTTCCGGCGTGGCGTCCGCGAGTTCCCGGTTGGCCGCTTCGACATCGGCCTCCGACATTCGTGCGACAACCATGCCCATCCTCAGGCCAGTATCACGTGGGTCAGCGACGATCCAGTATACAGTATCTTTATCGGCATTCTAAGGATTGGGACAAGACGAAAATCGACGCAGCAGGACAGTCCGTCCCCACCACAGCTCTTAGGATGATGGACGGCACCCCGGTCCCGGAATGTCCCGAGGCTTCCAATGACCGTCCGAACCCTCGCCGTCATCGCCGGACTCGTCGCTGCGACGGTCATCATCGCCCAGCCGAAGGTGAACCGGCCGTTGGAGGAAGCGCTCCTGCGCGAAGGGCCGGCGGCGCTCGCCAAGGCCGCCCGGACGCAAGGCGACCCGGTTCGCGGAGCCGTCCTGTTCTACCAGTCGCAACTGAGCTGCACCAAGTGCCATGCCTGCGGCGGCCGAGACGGCGAATCCCCGCTCGGCCCCGACCTCGCCCGGCCCGAGGCGGGGGCCACGGCCGAGGGCGTCGTCGAGTCCGTGTTGGCCCCGTCGAAGGTGATCCGCAAGGGGTACGAGGCCGTCACCGTCCTGCGAAAGGACGGGACGTCCGTCACCGGGCTCGTGGCCGAGGACCGCAAGGACGCCCTCGTCCTCCGCGACCCGGCGCAGGCGGGCAAGACGGTCGTCATCCCGAGGGGCGCTATCGACGAGCGGTCGGCCGCGGCCCACTCGCTGATGCCGGCCGGCCTGGCCAACCAGTTGACCGACCGCCAGCAGTTCCTCGACCTGGCCGCGTTCCTGATCGAGTGTGCTGAGTTCGGCCCGGCCCGCGCCCGCTCCCTCCGCCCCGACCCGGCGGTGATCGACCCGCCGCTGCCAGCCTACGAGGCCGATCTCGACCACGCCGGCCTGATCGCCGGGCTGGACGCCGCCGCGTTCGCCCGCGGCGAGGCGCTGTACGCCCGCCTCTGTGCGAGCTGCCACGGCACGAAGGAGCAGGTCGGGTCGATGCCGACATCGCTGCGGTTCGCCGAGGGCAAGTTCAAGAGCGGCAGCGACCCGGCCAGCCTGTACCGCACCCTGACCCGCGGCTCCGGGCTGATGGCCGCCCAGACCATGCTCGTGCCGCGGCAGAAGTACGACGTCATCCACTACGTCCGCGAGGCATACCTGAAGCCACACAACCCGTCGCAGTACGTCCCGGCCGACGCGGCCTACCTGGCGACGCTGCCGAAGGGCACCAGCCGCGGGCCGACGCCGCCGGACGCCGAGCCGTGGCGGCGGATGGATTACGGGAACGTCCTGACCGGCACGTTCGAGATCGGCCCCGGCAACATCGCCTACAAGGGCATCACGGTGCGCCTCGACGACGGGCCGGGCGGCGTGGCCCAGGGGCGGGCGTGGCTGGCGTTCGAGCACGACACCTTGCGCGTCGCCGGCGCGTGGACCGGCGACGGCTTCATCGACTGGAACGGCATCAACATCAACGGCCGGCCCGAGATTCACCCGAAGGTCGTCGGCACGGTCGCGTTCGACACTGCCGCCGGCCCCGGCTGGGCCAACCCCGACACCGGCTCGTTCGCCGACCCGCGGCCGATGGGCCGCGACGGCAAGCCCTACGGCCCGCTACCGCGGTCCTGGGGACGGTATAACGGCCATTACTACATCCGCGACCGGGTGGTGCTGTCGTATGAGATCGGCGGCACGGCCATTCACGAAAGCCCTGCGAAATCGGGGTCCGCGTTCGTCCGAGCGTTCAAGGTCGGGCCGCGCGCCAAGCCGATGACGCTGCGCGTCCACCGCGAAGGCGACGTACACGCGGGCGTCGCCGGCCAACCGAAGGACGCGGATTGGACCTTCGCCGAGGGGCATCGGGTGTTGCGCCTGCCGGCGGGGCCGACGACGCTGCGCTTCAGCGTCTGGGTCGGCCGCGACGCGCCGGGCGCCGCGGCGTTGGGTCCGAGGGATTTCGGCTCGTTGACGAACGGCAACTCACCGGTTTGGCCGCAGAAGTTGACGACGACGCTCGAACGCGGCCAGGACGACGGCCCCTTCGCGGCCGACACGCTGCCGGTGCCAGCGAAGAACCCCTGGTCGGCGCAGTTCCGCCTGACCGGCCTCGACTTCCTCGCCGACGGAACCGAACTGGCCGCCTGCACCTGGGACGGCGACGTGTGGCGCGTGACCGGTCTCGACCGAGCCGACGGCCGGCTCACCTGGCGACGCATCGCGAGCGGCCTCTTCCAACCGCTCGGCTTGAAGGTCGTGGACAATACGATCTACGTCGGCTGCCGCGACCAGATCGCGGTGGTGCGCCGCGACGACGCCATCGACTGCTTCAACAGCGACCACCTCGTGACCGAAAGCTTCCACGAGTTCGCGATGGGCCTGCAAACCGACGCCGACGGAAACTTCATCTACGCCAAGGGCGCGCGGCACGGCAAGCCGGCGGTCGTCCCGCACCACGGGACGCTCTTGCGGGTGAGCAAGGACGGGTCGCACACGGACATCCTGGCCACCGGCTTCCGCGCCCCGAACGGTGTGTGCGTGAACCCGGACGGCACCTTCTTCGTGACCGACCAGGAGGGCCACTGGGTGCCGAAAAACCGCATCAACTGGGTCCGGCCGGGAGAGCGGTTCTTCGGCAACCTGTGGGGCTACACCGCCGTGACCGACCGCTCCGACGCGGCCCAGGAAGAGCCGGTGTGCTGGATCACCAACCGCTTCGACCGCTCGCCGGCCGAGCTGGTCCGCGTCGCCAGCAAAGGTTGGGGCGGCCTGGACGGGGCGCTCCTGAACCTGTCGTACGGAGCCGGGAAGGTGTACGTGGTGCCGCACGAACGAATCGGCGACGGGATGCAGGGCGGCATGGTCGCGCTGCCGCTGCCGCCGTTCCCGACGGGGGTGATGCGCGGCCGGTTCAACCCGGCCGACGGGCACCTGTACCTGTGCGGCATGTACGCCTGGGCCGGCAACCAGCAGGCCCCCGGCGGCCTGTACCGCCTCCGGGCGACCGGCAAACCGGCGTGCCTGCCAGTCGGCTACCACGTCACGGCGGACGGCCTGGCCCTGACCTTCAGCGACCCGCTCGACCCGGCGGCAATAGACGCGACGAACTTCGGCCTGAAGGTGTGGGACCTGGTGCGGAGCGAGCGGTACGGCTCACCGCACGTGAACGAGCGGCCGCTACGGGTGACGGCCGCGGCGCTGTCGGCCGACCGGCGAACGGTGACGCTGACGATCCCGGAGTTGCGGCCGACGCGTGGGTTGGAGTTGTGGTACTCGACCCGCGGGGCCGACGGCCGGGCGGTGGACGGCTCGCTCCACGGGACCGTTCACCGGATGGGCGGGTGACGCGGCCTACGGCTGCCAGGTCACATCGCCGACGCTCTGTTCGTAGAGCTTCATCGCGTCGGTGATCTGTGTGAATTCGGCGGGCGTCACGGCTTCCAACCCTTGGATCGCCTGTTCCGCTTCGTCGACCGAATCGATGCCGTCCACCTTGTCAAACGGCAAACGCAAATCGTAATCGGCCCGATTCCGCAGCGTCCGCAGGTCGTGCAGGAGACGAGCCGCATCCTGGGCGGCAAGGTGCCCACAGTTGTTGAGCCGACGGTAAAGGTACTCGTGCGCGCGGTCGGCCCGCGGGACGCGGAACCGCAGGGCGGTCAGCAGGTCACGGGCGACGTGGAAGGCAGCGTAGTACGCCCGGCTGGCGGCGTTGCGCCAGTCGGCCTCTTCAGGACTGGTGGCCAACCGGCCGGCCGATTCGAGGAAGTCTCGGCCGGTCATGACCGCCCCAGTGCGAACGGCTCGCGGGCCGCGGGCGGGACCAACCGGAGGAACTCGTCGCCCCATCGACGGCGGGCCGCGGTTCGATCCTCGCGCGGCCAATGGCCGATTGCGACGCCGTAGACGATCCAGTGCAAACCGGGTTCTTCGCAGTCGCTCTCGAACGTGACGGTCACGTCGGCCCCCGGGAAGCAGTGCTTCGCCAGGTCGTAGAGCGGCGTCAGGTAGTCGGTGACGCCGCGCTCGGCGGCGAACGCCAGCACGGCGGCCGGGAAGATCGCCGGGTCGGGGGCGGTCAGGGTCGGCGTCATCGCACGAGTCTCATGGGAGCGGGCGGCGTCAGCATACCACGGCTCGGTGCCCGGCGTCAGCGCCGGCGGGCGGCGCGGGCGTTGCCGTGGTTCGCAGCGTGCCGCGCTGCCCCGGGCCGTGAGCTGCCACCGCGAGCGTCACTTGGCACTCGGCGGCAGGCCGTCGGCCAAGTCCCATAGTAGCGCCGCGTAGTCGTCGCGGCCGCGCAGCGGATCGAGGTCGGCGTCTTTGAGCATGTGCGGCACATTACGGTAGCCGCCCGCGACTGCCCGCCGCAGGAGTTGAACGGCACGGGCGGCGTGGGCCGCGCTAGCATCTGTGGGGACGGCCGAGGCGAGGGAGAAGATGCAAGCGCAGTCGTACAGCTGGGCCTCCGACGTTCCCGGCGCGTCCGCGACCTGGCCGACGGCCGCGACCGCCTCCGCCGCCTTGCCCGCTTTCACCAACACGTCGTTGAGGGCGAAGAACGTGCTGTCCGCCTCGCCGCGGTAAGACGGCACGTCCGGGTGGTCTGCGGCGAGCCGCTCGCGCAACGCGAACGCGGCCCGGAACGCCGCTTCCGCCGCCGGCAGGTTGCCCTGGGCGGCGAACAGCTGGCCCAAGTTGTTGTGGCCGTTCGCCAGGTCGTGGCGGTAGCGGGGCGCGGCCGGGAAGTCCGCCACGAGTCGGTCGTACAGGGCGACGCTTGCCCGCAAGGCAGCCTCCGCCTCCGGCCGCCGGCCGAGGTCCATGAGCAGCATGCCCAGGTTGTTGTGGGTCATGGCTAAGTTATTGCGGAACAAGGGTAACTTCGGTTGGTCCGCCGCCAGCTTCTCCTGGACGGCTAGGGCGGCGCGGAGTTCCGCCTCGGCCTCGGCGCGTCGGCCCATTTCATCGAGTAGTGTGCCCAGGTTGGCGCGGCTGAGGGCGGCGGCGTTGCGGTAACCAGGCATGTTCGGGAAGTCGCCGACCAGCTTCTCCTGGACGGCCAGGGCGGCGCGAAACGCCGCCTCCGCCTCGGCCGGCTTGCCAGAGCGATTCAGCAGGTTGGCCAAACCGTTGTGGCTCTCCGCCAACTCCTGGCGGTACTCGGGCACGGCCGGGAAGGCGGAGACCAACGTCTCGCGGAGGGCGAGGGCGGCCCGGAACGCCGCCTCGGCATCCGGGCGCTTGCCCATGCGTCGGAGGTAAACGCCGAAGTTGTGGTGGCTGCGGGCCAGGTCGCTGCGGTACTCGGGCACGGCGGGGAAATTGGCCGCCAGCTTTTCCTGCCCGGCCACGGCGGCCCGGTACGCCGCCACGGCATCTGCGTGCCGGCCCAACTCTTCGAGCAGGATGGCCCGGGCGTTGTGGTTGCGAGCGAGGTTGCGCCGGTAGTCGGGCACGGTCGGGGCGGCGGCGATTAGCGTCTCGTACTGCGTCTGCGCCGCGGACAACGCCGCATCCGCGTCCGCGCTTTTGCCCTCGTCGGCGAGCAGGTTGCCGACGTTGTGGTGGCTGCCAGCCAACTCGAACCGGTACTTGGGCGTGTCGGGGAAGTCGGCGATCAGCTTCTCCTGAAGAGCTAGGGCAGTGCGGTATTCCGCCAGCGCCTCCGGCAATCGGCCCTGGCCCCAGAACAACACGCCGAGATTGTTGTGGCTGCCGGCCAGTTCGTACAGGTACTCGGGCACGGCGGGGAATTCGGCCGCCAGAGACGCCCGCAACCGCAGGGCGGCCCGGTACTCCGCCTCCGCCTCCGCCCGCTTGCCCACCCCTTTGAGCATCAGGGCGTACAGGTGGTGGCCGCCGGCCAACTCGGAGCGGTAACCCGGCGCGGTGGGAAAGTCAGCCGCCAGTCCGCCGTACAACTCGACTGCCCGCCGGGCCACGGCGGCCGCCTCCTCCTTCTGGCCCAGCCGCTGGTGGATCGTGGCGAGCTGTATGTGGGCCTTCGCCAGCCGCTCCCGACCCTCGCGGTCCTCGCCCGGCTCGGCCGCGAATCGCTCGTAGTACTTTAGCGCGCGCCGCAGGAACGCCTTCTGCTCCTCGGAGAGCTCCGTCTGCGTCGCGACGGATTCGCCGGTCACGCCGGACACCATCGCGTCGAGCGCCTCCCGCGTCACCTTGCGGGCCACCACCGCTCGGTCGCGCTCCTCCGCAACCTTGTCCCGCTCCGCTGCCGTCGCCGCCTGCTCGTTCGCGATTCCCTGCCGGGCCAGCTCCCGCTGCCACGCCAGAAGCGCGAACGCCACCACGCCGACCGCGAGCGTCGCCGCCAGCCCGGTCACGAGTCGGGCGTGCCGGCGGACCCACCGCCGCAGCCGCATGCCCGCTGGCTCCGGAAACGCCGTCACCGGCTCGTCAGCCAGCCAGTGGTCCACGTCCGCCGCTATGGCGAGCGCACCTGCGTAGCGGTCGCCGGGCTGGAGGGCCATCCCCTTCAGGCACACCGCTTCCAGCGCCCGCGGCACGCCAGGGTGGACCGCGCGCGGCGGCGGGAACAACCCCTTGCCGACTGCGTCCAGGTCGACCCCCACGAACGGCGGCCGGCCAGTCAATACTTCGTATAGCGTCGCACCGAGGCTGTATACGTCGGTCGTCGGGCCGAGTAGGTCGAGCCGGCCAGACGCCTGCTCCGGCGACATGTACGCCGGCGTCCCGAGCGCCCGACCGGCGACCGTCGCCGACGACCCACCGGAGTGCGGCCGCCACGTCGGCTCGTCGCCGTCGGCGGCCGCCCGCCCGACGACCTTGGCCAGCCCCCAGTCCACGACCAGCGTCTCGCCGAACGCCCCGAGCATGACGTTGCCGGGTTTCAGGTCGCGGTGCAGTACCCCACGGCTGTGGGCGTAGGCCACCGCGTTACACACGTCCACGAACCGACGCAGGAGTTGGCGGAATTCCAGGGAGTCAAATCGCGCCACTTGCGGCGTGGCGGGCGGCTCGTCGCTCGGCGAGCCGCCAGCGGCCAGATCGTGGAACCGCCGGATCGCTTGTTGCAGGTTGTCGCCCTTGACGAACCGCATGGCGTAGAACGGCCGGCCATCGGCGTAGGTGCCCAGCCCGTACACCGGCACGACGCCGGGGTGTTCTAGCCCGCCGGTGATCTCGGCTTCCAGAAGGAATCGGGCGCGGCTGTCCGGGTCGTCGGCGTGTCTCGGCTGGATCTCCTTCAAGGCGACCGACCGATGCAGTTCAGTGTCCTCGGCGACGAAGACCTCGCCCAACCCGCCGCGGGCGTGCGGCCGGAGGATTTCGTAACGGCTTGCCGGGCCGGCCGGCGAATCGATCGTCGAGCGGGAATCGCGGCGGCCAGCCCTGACATGCCCGAGGCTGGCGCATACGTCGGCGTCGGCGAGCGCGGTCAGCGAATGCGCGACGGCCGGCTCAACCGACGACAGGGCGGCCAAGCTCTTCTGCGGATCGTTGTCGTGCTGCCGCAGGTGTTCCTCGACGAGCGCGTCGAGCAGTTGCAGCCGGGCTGACGATAGGTGGCCGAGGTCGCGCAGGTGGTCGCCGAGCGGCTTGCCCTTGTCCAGCAGCCAGTCGCCCATGCCGGCGATCAAGGCGTCGCGAGTGATGAAGTCGAGTTGCACGGCGAGGATGCCGAAGAGCAGGTTGCGGTCGGCGGACATGGGCTGTGACCCTCGGGCCAGGGGATGAGGTTCGCGCCTCATCTTAACCGCCCGTTCAGTCGGTGCAAGAAGTTATTCGACTCAAAGGTTGCATGGGTCGAATGACAGTTGCGTGGAGCGCATGAGACGAAAGACAGGTCGCGCCCACTCGTACCGCGCGACCCTTGCGACCAATCGGCTTCCGGGCTCGTCCGTTGTAGTCCGCCGGCGTTTCGGCCACAATGACGCCATATCGCTGCATGTCCGGAGGGAACGCAATGACCGACTCGAACTGGCAGGGCCGCATCGCCGTCGACCCGAAGGTACTCGTTGGCAAGCCGGTCATCCGGGGGACGCGGCTGTCGGTCGAATTCGTCGTCGGCCTGTTGGCGGGCCGCTGGACCGAGGCGCAGATTTTGGAGAACTATCCCGGCATCACAGCCGAAGATATCGTGGCCTGCCTGCGCTACGCCCACATGGTGTTGGAGCAGGAGCGGGTGTACCCGGTCCCAGCGGTCTCGTGAAACTCTCCGCGAACGAAAACTTCCCCGGCGGGGCCGTCAACGCCCTGCGCGCGGCCGGGCACGACGTCTTCTGGGTTCGCATCGCGATGGCCGGGGCGACCGACGAACAAGTCCTCGCCCACGCCGTCGCCGAAGGCCGCGTTCTGCTGACCTTCGACAAGGACTTCGGCGATCTGGCCTTCCACGCCGGCCTACCGGCCACCTGCGGCGTCATCCTGTTCCGCATCCCGACGGACGCGCCCGCGGCGATGATCGCCCGCGTGGCGGCGGTCGTGCAGTCGCGGCCCGACTGGTCGGGCGTGTTCGCGGTGGTCGATGAGTGGCGAATCCGCGTGCGGTCGCTGCCCCCGCCGCCGGCCTGATGGCCCCGCCCGCATCAGCTTTGAGTCAGCGTCATGCCCTGGTACTTGAGCGTCCGCTCCAGGTCGCGCAGCACCTCGGCCATCGTCTGGTAGCGATCCTCGGGGCGCTTCGCGAGCATCTGCAAGACCACGCCGGCGAACGCCTGCGGAATTGCGAGTTGGTACTTGCGTGGGTCTTCCGGCTTCTCGCGGCGAATCTTCGTGATGGTCTCGGCCAACGATCCGCCCTCGAACGGCGGCCGGCCCGTCAGCAGTTGGTACAGAAGCGAACCGAGGTTGAACGTGTCCGACCGGCTGTCGATTTCCGATTCCTCGCGCGTCTGCTCCGGAGCCATGTACAGGAACAGGCTATCCGGCATCTCTTCCTGGCCCTCGCACGGGTCGAAGAACGGCCGGCAGCGCATGAAATCCGAGAGCCGCGGAATGCGACCTTCGCCCTCGCACAAGACATTCTGCGGCCCCATGCTGCGGTACACGACTTTCTGCTCGTGCAAGTACACCAGGCCGCGGGCCAGGTGGATCGACATCCGCAAGGCCCGCCGCCAGTCGAGCGAGCCAGCCACGCCGACGTGACGAATCGTCGCGTTCAGGCTCTCGCCATTGACCAGTTCCATCGCCACCCAACAGAATGGGCCGGTCTTGCCCGCGCCGAGGACGGGCACGATGTTCTCATGTCGAAGCGGCATCGCCAGCTTCATCGCTTTGAGAAACGTCTGCTTGTGTTTCTCGTCCGCCCCGAACGCCGGCGACATCGCCTTGAGAGCGACCGCCCGGCCATGCTTCAGGTCGTGCGCTTTGAACACGACACCCGATCGGCCACGGAAGAGCATCTCGCCAATCTTGTAATTAGCGAGGACATGGCCAGTCAAATGCTCGGCTCGTTCAGGCAGGTCGGACGATTTCGTCTCGGACGCGGCGGCCGCGGGAATCGGCGGAGTGGCGGGTTTTGCCGCAGGTTTCGGGGCCGGTGCGGCCGGCGCGGGCTTGACGGCTGCAACGGCCTTCGCTGCCGCCGACGAGGCGGTTGCCTTTGGTGCAGACGGCATCTTCGAGCCAGCGGCGACATTGGGGATACCGACATCGTCAGGGTCTTGCACCAGGAGCGTCGTATCGCCGATCGTAAATGTGTCGCCCATTTGCAGGGTGTATTCGAGGACGAACACGTTGTTGACCGCGGTGCCCGTCGTGCTGTCGAGATCGACGACGAAGAGTTCGCTAAGGCGCACTTCGAGACGACAGTGGAATGGCGAGACGCGCGGATCGTTGAGTTTGACATCGGCTTCGCGGCTGCGGCCGAAGACGGTCTGCACCTTGGCGTTGATCTCGAAAGTCTTGCCAGTATCGGGGCCGGCGACAACGAGGAGTTTAGCAAGCATACGGCGATCTCGCGCGCATGAAGGGCATACCATCGAATGTACCGTTGCCGCGACATGCGGGCAACCATGTTCGGGAGGGTCTGAGGCTTAAGGGCCAGGCTCGCATGCCGTCGACCAATGCCCGCCCCAAACTGTGGACCCTCAATCCCTAAACCCATCACTTTTTCATGTCCAACCTGTGACTGATCGGCTCTGAATCTCTCCAGACCGCCCGCGCTCTCCTCGTGGAGGATTTCTCAATGTCTCATGACTCGCGTCGGCGCGCGTTCACCTTGATCGAACTGCTCGTCGTCATCGCGATCATTGCGGTGCTAATCGGCCTGTTGCTACCAGCCGTCCAGAAGGTTCGCGACGCGGCTGCCCGCATGTCCTGTCAGAACAAAATGAAGCAGTTGGCGTTGGCCCACCACAACTACCACGACGCTGTCGGCAACCTCGTGCGGTCCGCCACCATTGGCAACCAGCTCAGTTGGACCGTATACATCCTGCCATACATTGAGGGTGACAACCTCTACAAGTCGATCAGCCAGGCCGCTGGTGCGTACACCGACACCGGCAAGAACACCCCCTACGGCCTGACCCGGGTCGAGGCGTTCCTGTGCCCGATCGGTCTGACCGATCGCGAGGTCACGACCGCCCCGCACAACGTCACCCCGGCCGAGTTCATCCCCGCCAACACCGGTGAGGGCCCCTACACCATTCACTACTACGGGTTCAACGGTCCGCTCGGCACCAACCCGACCAGCGGCCAATCGTACCCTGTCCTCGTCCTGCCTAACGGCACCATCCCCACGCACGAGAACGCCCAGCTGGCCATCTCCGGAATGCTCTTGAAGGACTTCACGATCAAGCTGAGCGATGTGACCGACGGCACGTCGAACACACTGTTGCTCGGCGAGATGTCGTGGTTCGTCGAGAAGTCCGGCACGACCTCAGTGGATACTTACGGCACTCGCTACCGCAGTTGGCTCCGCGGTAGCAATGGCGATGGGTTCGTCGTCAGCGCCCGGAACGTGGTCAACGGCATTAATTCGATCTACAACGTCAACCTGACGCAGCCGTTCAACAACATCCCGATGGGTAGCCAGCATTCCGGCGGGGCGAACTTTGCATTCGGCGACGGGTCAGTAAAGTTCATTCGCGAGTCCATCGACATTAACACCTACAAAGCGCTGGCTAGCCGCAATGGCGGTGAGACGCTCGGCGACTACTAACCGTGGAGCGGCCATGCGCTCGGTCCGACTCGTTCTCGCTGCCGCCGTACTGGCCACCGCCGGCTGCGGCGGCAGCCCTGGGGTGAAGACCTACATCGTGTCCGGCACGGTCAACTTTGCCGGCAAGCCGGTGCCGGCCGGACACATTGTCTTCGACCCCGACGCCTCGAAGGGTACGGCCGGCACACAGGGCGTCGCCAACATCATCAATGGCCGGTACAGCACCGCCGCCAGTGGTAAGGGCGTCCGGGCCGGCTCTTACCACATCCGCATCATGGGCTTCGATGGCAAAGGCGGCGACGATCTGCCGATGGGCAAGGCCCTGTTCCCCGAATACGAAGCCAAGAAGGATCTGCCGGACCACGATTCCGAACTCAACTTCGACATCCCACCGCTGAAGCGGTAGCTGGACATCGCTCGCTGCCGCGCGCGATGGTTTCTTTCGGTCCTATTTTTCTCGGTCGTCGTCTGGCAGCGTTCCTACATTATCGGCGCACCCCACACCCTAGGAGGTTCCGCCGATGTCCCTCTCCCGCCGCCGCTTCCTGGCCGCCGGCGCGCTTGCTGCCGCCGCACCTGCCCTTCGCACCGAGGGTGCGCCTGGGACGGCCTCCCTCGACGCGCCGCTCAAGTTCAAGCTCGGCATCGTCACCTACAACATCGCCGCCAAGTGGGATCTGCCGACCGTCCTCAAGGTTCTGCAGCAGGCGAAAGTCAGCGGCGTCGAATTCCGCACCACGCATCCGCACGGCGTAGAGCCAACGCTGACTTCGATGGAACGGAATGACGTCAAGAAGCGTTGCGCCGACGCCGGCGTGACCATCTGGGGTCTCGGGACCGTTTGCGAGTTCCACGCCGAAGACCCTGCCAAGGTCGACGGACACATCGAAACGTGCAAACGTTTCGTGAAACTCGCCGCCGATCTTGGCGCACGCGGTGTCAAGGTTCGGCCCAACGGGTTGCGCAAGGACGTCCCGCCGGAGAAGACGCTGGAGCAGATCGGCAAGGCGCTGATCCCGTGTGGTAAGGCAGCGGCCGAGGCTGGCGTCGAAGTCTGGGTCGAAGTGCATGGCTCCAAGACGCAGGAGCCGGCCAACATGAAGGCGATCATGGAGCATTGCGGCCATCCCGCTGTCGGTGTCTGCTGGAACTCGAACCCGACGGACGTCAAGGACGGCTCGGTGAAAGAGTCGTTCGCGATGCTGAAGCCGTGGATCAAGTCGTGCCACATCAACGAGCTGTACAAGGACGGCGACGGAAGATACCCGTACCGCGAGTTGTTCTCGCTGTTGCGCAACATGGGATACGACCGCTACACGCTCTGCGAGGTCGCGAAGTCGCCGCCCGACGCGGAGAGCGGGGCGGAGATGCTGCGCTACTACAAAGCGCTGTGGACCGAGCTTGCGCGCGGCTGATCGAGCACCATCGTCGCACCGGCGTTTATTGCACGAACTGCTGCATGTTCGTGACCTTCACCTGGGCACCGCTGTTGGCGGTCGTTATCAACTCGATCTTGATCGTGCTGTCGCTGATGGCGTCGGCCAGGCTGCCCAGGCTCAGCGTTGCGAACTGGGGCGCGGTGCCGGCGACAGTCCCGGTCATGAAGTAGTAGGTCTGGTAGTAAAGGTGAAATGCCCCGGTATCGATTGAGATCACGAGCTGGTCGCCCGCGCCGACGTTCGTGAACTGGAAGTTGAACGCGATGCCGGCGATGTCCGTTTCTGGGCTGAACTTGCCCGTGAACGTCGGATTGCTGCCACCCGACTGCGATAGCGTGACCGTACCGCCCGTGAAGTTCGCACCGGCAGTCGTCGTCGTGCTGGAGAATGTCAGATCGGAAAATGCCGGCGTGTCGGTGACTGTGTTGATGTTCGGCGGCGTACCGTTCGCGGTCAGCGCGAATTGCGGATCGGTCGCTTTGGTCCACGATTGCGTGTAGCTGCCGGCCAACGTGTCCGGTATCGTCGGGTTGACGAGCGGCGACCACTGGTCGGCGACCGTCGGCGTCGGATTCTGTGCCCAGGCCAAACTCGCGCCGGCATACCAGTTGAAGGCATAGGCGTGCAGTTCGCTAAACGAAGTCGAATCGAACAGGACGCTCGGATTGAGCGACACATCGATGACCTGTTGGAGAGCGGTCGTGGTCTGGCTCGTGTTGAACGGGTCGACGCCCTGGATGGTCCCGAGTGGATTGTCGAACTCGGAGATGTAGTTGTCCACGAAGGTCGTCGCGCCGGAGCGGCCGGTGTTGAGCGCTCCGAGGAAGTACCACAGATTGTTAGCCGCATCGCCTTGCCGGACGAGGAAGGAGCCATTCTCCGGCGAATCGAGGAGCGACAGGTGTGCGACGTGATAGTTCGTGTTGGCCGTGCGCGTCAACACGTCGGTCGCGACGGTCGCCACCTTGGAGCCGTGACTATGGCCGATCAGGTGCAACCCGCCGCCGCTCGTCGCGAAGTTACTCGGTAGCGCCGCTTCGAGGGCGTTCGCCAACCGGTTGCCGTTCATCGCGGTGTACGCTTCGGAGAGGTACGCCTTGGTCGGAATGCCACCGACCAGATCGTCGGTCGCAGATTCGTCGATCCAACTGTACGCAAGGACCACAGCCAACGGGTCGGCCTGCGTGATCGCGTAAGCGAGGCCCGTGGGACTGATCTGCACGCCGTCGCCGGCGGAGCCGTAGAACATCTCGCCCGAGTCGGGGACACCGGGGCTTTGTGGAAGCGATGTGTCGAGTGTCTGCCACCACTTGAGCGGCGGGTTCGGCAGGTTGTTGGCGGTGTAGGCATTCACCATATCGCCGAAGCCCGGTGCCCAGCCGTGGGCGATCGCGTAGACGTGCTTGCCGGCCAACGATGCATCGTTCGCGCTCTGCGTCGTCCAATTGCTCAGCGACGGTACGGCACTCGGCACGAAGCGACCGAGCCGACTGATTGCGGGCACCTCCTGGCGCAATTGGAGAAAGTCCGGATCGCCGCTCGTATCGCGAGCCGCCCCGCCAACCTGAATGCCGCCCAGGAAGCCGGCATCGAACGCGAGCAAACCCGTCGCTTCGTCGAACGTCTGGCCGTCGAAGTACCGCTGGTGCGGCCCGCCACCCGGCCCAGCCCCGGTCACGATGTCGGCGTGTCCATCGGCATTGAGGTCCGCGCTGGAGACGCGGACGCCGCCGGTGAACGCCTTATCGTAGGCGAGAAAACTCGCCAGCGTCGAGCCTTCGGTTCCGCTGAACGCTTTGACGTGCGGGCCGCCACCCGCGCCGGCTCCGGTGACGATGTCGTCGCGTTGGTCGTTATTGACGTCACCAGTCGCCACGTAGACGCCGCCTGTAAAGGTGGTCCCATAGGCGAAGAAGTTGGCCACAACGGAGCCGTCTGCGGCGAACGCCCGCACGTGCGGCGCACCGCCAACACCGGCCCCGGTAATCACCTCATCGCCACCCGTGCCATCGAGATTGCCGGCCGCCACGGTCACGCCGCCGCGGAAGCTCGGATCGTACGCGAAGAAGTTGCCGATCGGCGTGGCCATGCCCGCCGTGATGCTGAAGACACGCACATGCGGTCCGCCGCCGATCCCCGCGCCGGTGATGATGTCCCCAATGCCGTCCGCATTGACATCGCCGACCGCAACGCTCGCGCCGCCGATGAACGTGGAATCGTATGCGAAGAAGCTCGCCAACAAGCGCAGGTCCCGGCCGCTGAAGACCTTGATGTGTGGCGCGCCGCCGACTCCGGGTGCCGTGACGATATCGGCGACACCATCGGCGTTCACGTCGCCGAGAGCGACCCGGACGCCGCCGCGGAATGCTGGGTCGTAAGCCTGGAAGTCGGCCACCATCGCCCCTGTCTGAGCGTCGAACACGCGAACTTCCGGCGCACCGCCGACATCGGCCCCCGCCGCGAAGAATCCGGCCGGAGCCAGGCGGTCCTCCAACTGATGAAGGCAGGGGCGCACGAAGGGCGAGCGGCGGGTCGGGGTGCGGTGCATGGGGTGGGTCTCTTGAGAGGAACTGGCCGTTCGTGGCTTCGCCGCGCGGCGACTCCGGCTTGTAATGGATTTATAGGGTAGGACGTCGCGGCGTTCGACCCTGTGCGACCAGACGCGTCAGCGCGACGCGGTACCATCTTAACCGGGCCGTCTCGTCGTGACTCCCCGTGACAACGTACGGCAGCCGGGCAGTGATCTTCGACTCGCGGACGAAGCGGTCGGCGTTGGCCCCGGGCAGCAGGACCTTCAGCGCGACGTCGCGGTCGAGGCCGAGGTCGTAGGCAGCGAGGAAGCGGCCCATGCCGCCGCGGGCGATCTCGCGCAGCACGCGGTAGCCGGGCACCGCAGGCACGTCACCCGCTGTTGCGTCGACACCGCGGCACCGGTCGTCGGTACGGGCCGAGTCGGGGGCGTGGTCGATGGTGCTGCGCGGATTGCCCGCGCGGAGCGCGTCGGTGTCGCGTGATCCCTCTCGCCCCTCGGCGAGGTCGGCGGTCGCGTTTGGATCGTGTTGCGTGTTCACGGTCGAGGCTCCACGATCTGGGCTGGGCCGTCCGGTCGTGTCTCCGCTTGGTGGGGCCGGCAGCAGTCATCTTCCAAAGCCATCGCCACGGCCGATCGAGCGGACCTTGACCCGACGACCGTCACGCCTCCGGGTACTGCCACGGCCCCCGGTACTGGCGGCGCAAGAGCGCACTTGCCGCGGCGTCGCCGACGATGTCCTCTTTCTTCCCGTCCCACGCGACGCTGCGGCCGGCCTTCATCGACAGCATGCCGAGCAACACCGCGGTCGTCGCCCGATGCGCCCGCTCCACGTCCGCGGCCGGGCGGCTGCCGGTCTCGATGGCCTTCAGGAAGTCGGCCCACAGCAGCTTGATGTTGTGCCCGTCCGGCTCCTGGAGCTGCGCGTTCTCGTGGACGGTCTTCTCACGCGAGTTGCTCGGGTAGAACGTCCACCCGTCGCGCCAGCCCATATGAAAGGTGCCCTTGGTGCCGTAGAAGTAGCAGCCGATCTTGTGCTTCTCGGCCCCGTTGTCCGCGAACCGGCGGTGTTCCCAGGTGGCCGTGAACGACTCGAACTCGAACACCGCGACCTGGCTGTCCGGGGCGTCGGTCGTCTGCTCCTTCTCCGTCAGGATTGCCGGGCCGGTGATCGGCCGGCCGCCGGTCGAGTACACCCGCTTCGGGGCCGGCTCGTCGGTCCACGCCAGCACCTGGTCGATCCAGTGGACGCCCCAGTCGCCGAGGGTGCCGTTGCCGAAGTCCAAGAAGTTCCGCCAGCCGCCGGGGTGGATCTTCCGGTTGAACGGCCGCAGGGCCGACGGGCCGCAGTACAGGTCCCAGTTCAGCTTCTTCGGCGGCTCGCCGTTGGCCGTCGGCCGCTCCGCCCCGCCGCCGCCGTGGGCGAACATCCGCACCATGCCGATCTTGCCGGCCCCGCCGTCGCGCAGGAACTTCAGCCCCGAGACGTGGTGCGGGCCGATCCGCCGGTGCAGCCCGACCTGGACGACCCGGCCCGCGTCCTTCGCCGCCTTCACCATCGCCCGGCTCTCGCCGACGGTATGCCCGGTCGGCTTCTCGACGAAGACGTGGGCACCGGCCTTGAGCGCGGCGATGGTCAGGAGCGCGTGCCAATGGTCCGGGGCGGCGATGATGGCGACCTCCGGCTTCTCCTTGTCGAGGAGTTCGCGGAAGTCCTGGTACTTCTTTGGCGAGTCGCCACACAGGTCGTTCACCTGGTCGGCCGTGGTTTCCAGCGCCCCCGTGTCCGGGTCGCACAGGGCGACGACGCTCGCCTGCCCCGCGGCGATGGCCTCGCGCAAGATGTTCATGCCCCACCAGCCGGAGCCGATGAGGGCGGTGCGGTACTTTCGGCCATTCTGGGCCAGCACGTACGGGCCGGCGGCCAGGGCCGCGGTGGTGCCGAGGAATTGGCGGCGGTTCATCGGTGGCTCCTTAAGGTTGAACCACAGAGGACAGGGGACGGCGTTTAGCCCCGAAGGGGCGCGATAGCGCAGCCCAGGGCAACGCCCTGGGGTTAGAAGTCGCGAATCGTCTAGCCCTGAAAGGGCGGCCTACTTCGCCCTTTCAGGGCTGCCCGACGAGGGCGACGGCTCTTCCCAGGGCGTTGCCCTGGGCTGCGCTATCGCGCCCCTTCGGGGCTAAACGCCGTCCCCTGTCCACGGTCCTCTGTGGTTAGTCTCGTCTCACGTCGAGGCAAACGAGGTCGCCGTCGGCGTTGCGGCAGTAGATACGGCCATTGGCCAGTACCGGCACCGTCCAGCACTTGCCGTCCAGCACCTTCGCCCGCGCCGTCGGCTTGAACCCGTCCGGCGTCGCCGGCGCGACCATCAGCTCGCCGCGGTCGCTCAGCACGATGAGCTTGCCGCCCGCGGCCATCAGCGACCCGCAGCCGGCGCTCTCTTCATCCCAGCGGACGGCCCCGGTCTTTAGCTCGACGCACCGCAGCTTCGCCCGACTCGACGTATCACCATCGATGCCGTACAGGAAGCCGCCAATCAAGACGCTGCAATTGATCTGGTTCCGCAGCGTCTTGCTCTGCCACGCCGTCGCCGGCTCACCGCCGCCGACATTCCACAACGCCGCGCCCTTGTTGTAGCCGGACGAGACGAACACCTGCTCGCCGGCCATGATCGGGTCGGCCGCGTTGACGCCGTAGCGCGTCGGCCACGGGATGCGCCACAGCGGCTTGCCCGTCCGCAGGTTGGCGGCGACGTACTCGTCCTCGGAGCTAAACACGGCATACCACTCGCCGCCGCGGCGGAACGGCACCGGCGACGAGTAGCCGCCGTCCTTGACCTCCGAGTTCCAGATGACCTTGCCCGTCGCCTTGTCGAGCGCGACGCCACAGTCACCGAGGGTGAGCAGGAGCAGGTCGTCGTGGACGACCGGCGAGCCGGACAGGCCCCACGTCGGCACCCGCTGGCCCGTCTCTTTGACGACGTTCTTCGACCAGACGACCTTGCCCGTCGCGGCGTCGAAGCAGAACAGGTCGCCGCCGCGGCTCAGCGTGTAGACGCGGTTGCCGTCCACGGCCGGGGTGGCGGTCGGCCCGCCGTCGAACATGTTCGGGTCGCGCGGGGCCGCGTAGGTGTGGTGCCAGACCGGCTTGCCGGTGACGGCGTCGAGGCAGTGAACGGTGTCGGCGTCGTCGGCGTTGCCGAGGGTGTAGAGCCGACCGCCGCTGACCGCCACGGCCGAGAAGCCGGTGCCGACAGCGGCCCGCCACGCGACGGCCGGCCCGCCGTCGGGCCAGCGGTCGAGCCATTTCGTCTCCGCGGAGACGCCGTTGAGGGCCGGCCCGCGCCAGCGTGGCCAATCGTCGGCCGTGGCCGCGAAGGGCGATGCCAGGACGAGTAATAGGCCGACGGTCGTTCGCATCGGTATCCCCGCGGTGCGCTACGCCGGTACGGCTTGCAGTTGGTCGGGGGGCAGTTCGATCTGCGACAGCGACGGCGACTGCGGCTCCGGGCGGAACTCCACCAAGTACAGGTGCCGGCCTGACCCTGATCGGCCCGCGGTCTTCCTTGACTTCCCTTCGACGGAACGGATCCCCCAACCGGAACCGGACCCGATCACCGCTGCGGAAGCGCGTGTCAGCCATGTCTGTCCTCCGTCACTCGTCACCATGGAGCGCCGCCGAGCAGCGCCCGCAGGTAATTGTACATCGCCTGATCGAACGAGCGGGCCAAGACGTTTGCGGCGCTCCGCCACCCCCGGACCCTGGCCAGGTGAAGCGTCGGACTACCGCCCGGCGAGACGGGATCGAAGTCTTGATGGGCGATCGCGTTTCGCCAGTCGATCAACTCTTGAAGCAGTTCGCGCCGCCGCTCGTTCCGTGCGTCCAAGGCGTACACGTCCGTCCAGAACTCGACCCCGAGTCGGTTGTAGTCGGACCCGATGGCACCCGGATGTGGGTTGCCCCGGCCGAGGCTCCGATTCCAGATGAATTCCAGCCGCAGGAAGCCTTGAAGCTGCGCCGGGGCGATGGCAACGATGTGATCGACGCACTCCGAATGAAGGTCCCGGCAGAATCCCTGAAAGTGCCCCGACAAGAGGGCCGCATACGAGTAGTTGATTTGCTGGGTGGCGTACCGCCGGCCCCGCTCGGTCCCGCCGACCATCGCGTGGGCGCTCTCGATCTCGTCGAGTGCTTCGGCCCGTTCGCCGTTCCACCGGGCCAAGGAGTGGGAAGGCATCGGGTCTTCCCCTCACACCCCGATGGCCCGCAGGTAGCGCTCGGCCGACCGCTCGACGGCCGCCTTCGCCCCGGCCTTGACGACCTGCTCCGGGAACGCCGAGTACAGCCGGTCGAACGCGAACGGCCGCAGGCTCGCCACGATCCGGCGGATCGCGGCCGGCCCGAGCGGGATCATGTTCGGGTAGCTGTACATGAACGTGACCCAGCGGCGGTCCTGGCAGACGGCCGGCTGGTCGCCGGCCAATAGCACGCCCTTGCCGCCGGCCCCGGCCGGCCAGTGCAGCACCTGGAACCCCTCGAAGTGGCCGCCGGTGCGGGCGAGCGTCAGGCCGCCGAACAGCGGCTTCGTCTCGCCGTCCCAGAACTTGATGCGCTCGTCGGGCCGCATGACCCACTTGGCGTCGTCGCGGTGCAGGTGGATGGGCACGTCGCCGAACGCCCGGCTCCACTCGACCATCGTCGTGTAGTAGTGCGGGTGCGAGATCGCGACGGCCGCGATGCCGCCGAGGCCGCGGATGCGTTTGATCGTGTCGTCGTCGAGCGGCGGCACGCAGTCCCACAGAAGGTTGCCGGCCGGCGTACGGACCAGGAACGCCCGCTGGCCGATGCCAGCCTTCGGCTCCGGGTGGATCGTGTGCAGCCCCGGTTCCGCCTCCGCGAAGACGTTCTTGTGCGTCGTGCGATAGGCGTCGAGGGTCGTCCATTTTTGCCCGTCGTGGCCGACGTACTGGCGTTCGTCCTCGCAGATCGGGCAGCGTGGTGGGTTCTTGTCGGCGGCGGCGAACTGGGTGCCGCAGGTCACGCAGATGGGGTACATAGATGCCTCCCCGTCGCCCGCGGCCGTGCGGCCCGCCAGCCCGGCCGCGGCCACGGCCGACCGCTTGAGGAAGACGCGCCGCGTGTCGTGTGGGGTCATGGCGGCCTCAGTGGGGCGAAGTCGGGACAGGCTTATCTTATCCGCCGGCCGGCACTGGATCTCGCAAGTTCAGGCCACTCACCCAACACACGGATGTCGGCGGCGATTAGGTCTGTCGGCCCTGGCAGGACGAGCGGCTCGTGCCATTTGCGGATTGTCGCCCGACGGTGGCGGGGTAAACTCGGACGTATGTCCGATGTCAGCCGACTTCTGGACGCGGCCGCGGCCGGCGACCGGCAAGCCGCCGGCGAACTCCTGCCCCTCGTGTACGCCGAATTGCGGCGGGTAGCCGCCGCCCGGATGGCCGGGCAGACCGCGGGCCACACGCTCGATGCGACGGCCCTGGTCCACGAGGCGTACATCAAACTCGTCGGATCGGCCGACGGCCCGCGATGGGCCGGTCGAAGCCACTTCTTCGCCGCCGCGGCCGAGGCCATGCGGTACATCCTGGTCGACGCGCCCGCCGGCGGAACGCCCTCAAGAGGGGCGGAGGGGCCGCCCGCGTCGAACTCCCCGAGGACGCCCTGGTCGCACCCGACGACCGGGGAGACGCCGAGTTACTCGCCGTCGACGAAGCCCTCAGCTCGCTGACCACGGCCGCCCCCCAGGCGGCCGAGTTGGTCAAGCTCCGGTACTTCGCCGGGATGAGCATCCCCGACGCGGCCGCCGCCCTGGACATCTCCCCTCGCACCGCTGACCGGCTCTGGGCATATGCTCGGGCCTGGCTCCGGACGGCCATCGGCGAGCCGAAAGAGTAATTCCGAAATCCATGGCGTGGTTTTCCGCGGACTGCGTGTCCGAGGATAGGGGGTCGAATCGCGACCCGCACCAAATCCGGAGACCCGTCATGACCGCTAGCCGCAACTCCCTGTTCTCCAAATTGTTCCGTCGCCCCGCCAAGACCGTCCGGCATCCGGCGACGAACCGCACCCGGCTCGGTCTAACCGTTCTGGAAGGACGGGACATGCCGGCCGTCACCGCCGTCCTGTCCGGCGGCGTCCTCACCGTCACTGGCACCTCGGGGAACGACGTAATCCGCGTCGTCCAGTCGACCGACACCGCCAACGCGGGGGCGATCCGGGTGGACGGGGTGAACATCACCCTCAACGGGCAGGCCCGGGCGTCCGTCCCGGACGCGCTGGTCAACCAGGTGGTCGAGCGGGGCGGAACCGGGAACGACACGCTCTCGTTCGTTCGGGCGAATTCCCAGCCCGGCAAACCAGTCAACGGGAACATCGCCGCTCGACTCGACGGCGGGTCGGGGGTGAACAGCTTCCCGGGGGCGAACCCCCAAGACGTGATCGTCGACCCGACGCTGACCGGCGGGCGGGCGATGGCCAAGCCAATCATGGACAAATGGCAGGCGATGGGCGCGGCGAGGAGCGTGCTCGGGATGCCGACGGCGGACGACGCCGCGACCGCGTTCGGCGGACGGGTGACCCAGTTCCAAGGCGGGAACATCTACTGGTCGGCGAACACCGGTGCCCACTTCCTGACCGGGTCGATCCTCCAGAAGGCACTGACGACCCAGGGGTCATTCTCCACAATCGGCTTACCGCACACCGACCCCTACAGCTTTGCGGGGGCAACGGTCGTTCTGTTCGTATCCCCCTCCACATCCAGCAACATCGTTCAGCGGGCGAGCGGGCAGACGTTCCTCATCAGCGGAAAAATGTTCGACGCGTACGACGACCGACTCGGGCTGCCCACCTCGGACATGCGGATCGACGTCGCGATCAACCCGCACCGCGTGACGTACATCCAGACGTTCGATCACGGTACGATGTACCAACCGTTCGGCGGCAACGTCCGGACCCTGACCGGGGCGATCGATTCGTACTACCGCTCGCAAGGTGGCCCATCCTCGGCGATCGGCGTGCCGACGAGCGACGTGACCACCACCGGCAACGTCACCTGGGCGACGTTCCAGAACGGCGCGATCTACAAGCGTGGGGTGGCAGACGTGAGCGAACTGTCCGGTTCGGTGTGGGACAAGTATCGCTCGTACAATGCGTTCACCGGGTTGCTCGGGTTGCCGCAGGGGAGCCGCTCCGTGTTCGCCGGTTCGAATAGTTCGGCCCTCGCCTACCGGTTCGACAACGGGACCATCTACAACATCTCCGGGTCGAGCGGGAATCGGACGGTGGCCGTGTACGGACAGATGCGGGACCGATACGAGTCGTCAGCGCTCGCCGGGCCGTACGGCCCGCTCGGGCTGCCGCTCTCCGACACGACGTTCATCGTGGGCGGGCTTGAGACGCGGTTTGAATTCGGCACCATCCGATACAGTCCGGCCAACGGGTGGACGGCGACTTACGGCGGAAGGGTCCACTACCTCGCGTAAGGCCGGGTCCGGTCGGACGCCCTCAACCTTGCGTCGGTGCGGCCTCCGACACGCACGTGCTTGACGCAGCCGCCAATCAAATCCGGCTGACCGCCGAGGTGGAAACGACGGAACCCCGACCGCATGGTCGGGGTTCCGTCGTTTCCAGGGATCGTCAAAAAATGTTCTGGTTTCGCGGCAGGATCGCCGTCGGAGAGGCGCGTATGGGTTTGTGAGCCGACTGCTCGGACGGCCTCTACCAACCTGAGCCTGCCAAGTCCGCCACTCGCGATTGCGATTCACGAAAATCCTCGGCCAGTCCACGCCAGTTGACGGATTTCCGAACGCACTCGGATTCGGCAATCGCACGCCCGAACTAGAGTTCCTGACTGGGGCTCAGTGGTTCATGAAGTTGTTGGCCCCAGATTTCCCATTTCGTGGCGTGACCGCCGCGCGGGTTGCGTGAGTGTGGGTGAGGGCCGGTCGAGTCACCCGCCCCGCACCCAACCCGGAGACCCATCATGTCCGCTACCCGCGCTACCTTGTTCGCCAAGCTGTTCCGTCGCCCGACGAAGACCTACCGACGCCCGGCGACGAACCGCACTCGGCTCGGGCTGACCGCCTTGGAGGGACGAGATTTACCCGCCGTCACCGCCGTCCTTGCCAACGGTGTCCTCACTGTCACCGGGACAAGCGGGGACGACGTCATCTCGATTGTTCAGACCGGGAACACGATCCAGACGGCCGGCAAGTCGTTCGCCGCCGTCTCCGTGCAGAAGGTCGTGGTCAACGCGGGCGGCGGCAACGACCTCATCGGGGTCGATTCGTCCAAGCCGATGGTCCTGAACGGGGAAGCCGGGAACGACACCATCTACGGCGGGATCGGGAACGACACCATCTCCGGCGGGACCGGGAACGATTGGATCGACGCCGGGTACGGCGACGACCGGCTTTCCGGGGACGACGGGAACGACACCCTCCACGGGAACCAGGGAAACGACAGCCTCTCCGGCGGGGCCGGAAACGACTGGGAGGACGGGTTCTGGGGTTTCGACGCGGTGGCCGGCGATTCCGGCGACGACACCCTGTACGGCGGGGAGCAAGACGACACCGTTTCCGGCGGAGACGGGAACGACTCGCTCTACGGGTTCAGTGGGAACGACATCCTCGACGGGAACGATGGAAACGACTACGTGTTCGGCGACTCGGGGAACGACACCCTGTACGGCGGGGCGGGGAATGACACGCTCGATGGATTTTGGGGGGACGACCGCCTGGACGGGAATGACGGGAACGACAACGTGTACGGCGGAGAGGGCAACGACCGGATGTGGGGCGGCCCCGGGAACGATTACATGGACGGCTACTGGGGGAACGACACGATCGACGCCAACTCCGGGAACGACACGGTGTACGCCGGCGAGGGCAACGACCTCGTCTACGGCGGGGAGGACAACGACCTCATCTACGGATACACCGGAAACGACACGCTGTACGGCGGGACCGGGAACGACACGCTGTACGGCGACGCCGGTTTCGACTCCCTGTACGGGGAGGCCGGGAATGACGGGTTGTTTGCCGGGATCGGGGACGGCAGAGAGGTGCTTAACGGCGGGGCCGGGGACGACCGCTTCCTGGTCCTAAGTGGTGAGGACGTAGCCGGCGACTTCGATTGGGTCCGGGACGCCCGGATTACGTTCACCAACAGCCCCGCCTTGTCCGGGGTTCCCCAGACCGGGCAGAGCGGCACCTACTCGTTCGCCGCCGGGGCGTGGACGAATGCCGACATCCAGCGGGTGGACGTGGCCTTGGCCAACCTCCAGAGCCAGACCGGCAACACCCGGCTGCTGAAGAAGGCCGATTGGGGCGAGATGAGCTTCCTGGCGGTCGGCGCGCAGACCGACGCGAACACGTTCCGGTCCGGCGGGTGGAACAACGGCGGGCAGATCGTGTACGTCAACCTGCCGAACACGTCGGACATCAACGTCCAGCGGACCGTGTACCACGAGTTCGGGCACAACTGGGACGAGCCGTCCGAGAACCCCTGGGCGACCAACTTCCGGGCGGTCAGCGGGTGGATCGAAAGTGCGACGACCCCGACCGGGTACACGGCTTCGAGGGGTGTCGGTGACAACTGGCAGTACCGGACCTCGGCGGCCGGGACGTTCGCCCGGACCTACGGCCAGACCAACCCGTTCGAGGACATGGGTACCACCTGGGAGGCGTACTTCGTCAACAAGTACCACAGTGCGACGACCACGCTGACCGCCCAGGGACTGACCCGGAACGACGCCAAGTGGGCGACCCTCGACACGCTGTTCGGTTTCCTCAAGTTGGCGCAGTAACCGGCCGGATCGCACCCGACCGTTGCACCGGGCCACGGGGAGTCTCCCTGCGGCCCGGCCGCACGCCGGGAATCCCGTACACTCACTCCGTCGGTTCGTCCCAACTCGGACCGGAGTGCCGTCATGACCGAGCAATCCGTCTTCCTGGCCGCACTTGAGATCACCGACCCGGCCGCCCGCTCGGCCTACCTGGACGCGACGTGCGCGGCCGCCCCCGATCTCCGCCGGCGGGTCGAGGTTCTGCTCGCCGCCCACGCCGATCCCTCGACCTTTATGGCGCAGCCCGCCGCCGACCGCGACCCGCCCGTCCCGACGACCGGGTATTCGGACCCCGACCTCGACAGCCCGCTCACCTGGGACAGGGCGAGTCTCCTGGCCGGCCGGTATCAACTGCTCGCGCCGATCGGCGAGGGCGGTATGGGGACGGTCTACCGGGCCGAGCAGGTCCAGCCGGTGAAGCGGCCGGTGGCCGTCAAACTGATCAAGCGGGGGATGGACTCGCGGGCCGTCTTGAGCCGGTTCGAGGCCGAGCGGCAGGGCCTGGCCCTGATGGACCACCCACACATTTCCAAGGTCCTCGACGCCGGGGCCACGCCCGACGGCCGGCCGTTCTTCGCGATGGACCTCGTGACCGGCGTCCCGTTGACCGACTACTGCGACACCCACCAGCTGCCGGTCGCCGACCGCCTCGCGCTATTTTGCCAGGTCTGCCGG
>JAXMAS010000028.1:0-52220 GCA_046350275.1 Gemmataceae bacterium | reverse complement strand
ACGTCGACGACGAGAACATGGCCGCGACGTGGGAGTACGTCAAGCGGCTGGCCCTGCGCTCCGAGCAGATCGGCTACTCGCTCTCGCTAATCGCCGAGCTAAACCTGAACGACATCAAGGGCGAGGCCGCCCCGTCGCTCGACGCGTGGAGTACGGCCGCGGCGCTGACGGCCGTGACGAACTCGCTTGAGTACATGGTCGCCGTCCGGCCGACATTCCACAACCCGGCCCTTCTCGCCAAGCAGGCCGCGAACATCGACCGCATCGGCGGCGGCGGCCGGCTGTCGCTCAACGTGGTGTCGTCTTGGTGGGCCGACGAGGCGAGGAAGTATGGCGTCCACTTCGAGCAGCACGACGACCGCTATGCTCGCACGTCCGAATGGCTTGACGTTGTGGACGGTATGTGGCGGCGCGACGGCTTCGACTACAACGGCAAGTACTACCGTGTCGAGGCCGGCGTCATGGAGCCAAAGCCGGCGACGAAGCCGCGGCCGGTGATCTACGCCGGCGGCGAGAGTGAGGCGGCGAAGGACCTGATCGCACGGAAGTGCGACGCCTACGTCATGCACGGCGACCCGCCGGAGATCGTCGCGACGAAGGTCGCCGACATGCGCGCCCGCCGGGAGAAGCTCGCCCTGCCGCCGATGACCTACGGCGTCGCCGCCTACGCGGTCGTCCGGCCGACCGAGGCCGAAGCGAACGCCGAGGTCGCCCGCATCACCGACGTGAAGCAGTCGGCGGCCGGCTACGCGAACTACCAGCAGTGGCTGGCCGGCACGCAGCTCGAACGCCGGGTGTCCCTCGAAGACTACTCAGTGTCGAACCGCGGCCTGCGGGCCGGGCTAATCGGCACACCGGCGCAGGTGCGCGACCGCGTGGCCGACTTCGAGAGCGCTGGCGTCGATCTGCTTCTGCTACAGATGAGTCCGCAGTACGAGGAGATGGAGCGTTTTGCGGAAGGCGTGATCGGCCGCCCGTGAGGCGTCGGCAGAATTCGTCCGGCCGACCCCCGCCCACCCCTCCCCAGAACAATCGCACTGCTACGGAGGCATTCCCCTTCCCATTGTGGCATCAGCGCTTACGGCATACGCGATGGCCGTACCAATCGGGCCATCGCTCACAGCGAGTGGATCTCGTGGTCGTCGACGGCGCGAGATTTGTCATGCCTTGCGGCCGTCGGCCGAGCCGAAACTCTAGAAACCCCGTGTACGGACGACTGTACACAAGGCTCAGCCGCCAGCCCGGCCAAGTAGATTCTGAACCTGAACGATGCAGACTATCAGGGCTGTCTGCTGTACCGAATGGCTCGGCCGCGCTCGGAGTGCTGCCACGGCCCGATCATTTCAACCTCTTGTGCCACTTCAGTACTCGTTCCCAAAAGTAGATGCGATCAAATACTGACGCCTCACAGGCAGCTATCAGCTCCTTGTCGTCCCAGGTCGATGGATCGGGCGGCGGTTGCCCCGCTCGGCCCGTGACCGTGCCTCCGGATGCGTAGATCAGAAGGCATCTCTCAGCACCAGCCACCCAGGTGAAATCCTTGCCACTCTTTGAAAGAATGTGGTTTCTGAGGTGAGACATCACTAGGCCGACATGGGCGGCTGCGAGATTCGAGCAGTGCCAGCCAATGACTGCTGTGCCGTCCAGACGGGTGAGAGAAACCTGTTCGACGTACTCGCTGAGCAAAGGATAAGACGTGGCTGAGAACACGGCATGACGTGTTCGGCCAAGGTGGCCATCTGGACAGAACTCCTGTGCGAACCGAATCAACTCGGCTGCGAACCGGTCTACGTCAGTGTTCTTGAGACGAATTGGTTCTTTGAGACGAACACCCAAATCCACGGGCAGGCGCAAGACCTCAAGTTGTGGGACCAGTGCATCCCGCACTTTGTCCCAGCAACCGCTTACTCGCTTGCTCGATGATCCGCGTTTCCCAACTCGCGGATCGTCTACAAAGTACTCGGCAACCTCAAAGTCAAGAAGGAGCGTTGTCCCGTCCGAGTTCGTGATGGTGGCCGAGCCGTCTGGCGGATCCTTGAGAGCTGGTTTGAGTTCGGTCAGATCGAGTCCAAGTTGGTTGCGCAGAAACTCGTCAAGGTAGAAGCGCTCTTCGTCTTTCTGTGCGATTCGGGTCATTGGAACCTCCAGTGAGGATGACCCATTCTCCCAAGACGGGGTTCGGACCCCTTGTCCGACGGCGACGTGTGCGCCGCTGGTCTACTAGGGGTCGGAAAAAACCACAGGCACCGATTCACCCTTCCGAGGAATGCGTGCCAAGCTTGGTTTCTTCCGATTGGCCTCCGCTACCAGTGTTGCGTTACGACCGCATTCACTAGTTCGTCTGCCTCAATAGACTCCTGAGCCGGGATTGCCATTTGCAGTCGCTTCAGAGTCTCTCTGGCCAGCTTCTGCATCGCCTGGAATAGGGGTGCAGTCGATTTGCCTCCCAACTTCATTTCGAGCGTGCTGACCTTCTTCCGCGTATCGTCGAGTGCGTTTTTTACGTCCGTCCAAAAACTCAGCTCTGCCTCCTTCGCGAAGAGCGGAGGTACGCGGTGCTTCGCTGCCAACGCCTGTAGCATGTTCCGGGCGAATTTGTACTCGTCGCCGCCACGGTTTTGGCACATCGTAAGCAAAGTGCCGAGTCCCTTGATATGCCGCGATGCGCCACTGTAGGCCTTACGAATGACTTGAAGGGAGCCGTCCAAATCGCGGGCTCCCATCCGGTCCGGCGTTACTGGGAAGAGCCAGCGATCCGCAGCGTAGAGCCCGGAGCGCACAATGGGGCCGGAGTCATGACCTGGGAAGTCGATCAGGGCGATGTCGTAGTCTTCGTGGAGCGGCGACAACGCTTCCCGAAGTAACTTCACCTGCGAAGAGCCGTTCTGGTCGCGTCGCGTTTTTTCGCGCAGTTGCTCGTCGAGGTCATGCCAGGCCTCCCGGTCGGATGCTAGAAGGTGCAGTGTTTGAAGGAAATTGCGGTTGCCCCTTCCGGCAATTGCCGGGCGCGTGATCAGATAATTCTTGGTTGCTTCAATCGCGAGCGGGCCGCGTTGCCTTGCTTGGATGAGCGCCGTCACCGAACGGCCTGCCACTAGCGCCGCATGCAGCACCTCGTCGCCGATCAGCGCTGTGGCAGCGCTCTGCTGAGCATCCAGGTCCACGACCAGTACCCGCTTGGAAAATGGCTTAGAGGCAAGTGCCTCGGCCAGCAGCACGGTCACAGCGGACTTCCCAGCACCGCCCTTATTTGAATAGACTGCGATTGTTTGCACGGCAGACCTCGGTTGTGTCAAGCAAGCGCACATCCTGAGGCGCAGGAATCTGGCACAGTTGTTTGATGAACCATCAGCCTTGACCGAACCTCGGGGGCCGAACGGAAAGCTGTCGGCCGGTCTAGTTCTTGAACGCCGTAGCCGGTCACCACGATAACACGACCAATTGGACTCGCCGCACGCCGACATGTCAACGGCCGGCCGGCCATTTCGGATATGGCACTGCCGCGACTTGTTGGGCAATGAGGATTGTCGGACATCGCCTGAAGCGGCGTGTTGTAGCGGATTTGCGGATGAATTGCCTTGGCGGATGAGGATGCGAACAGCCTGCGTTCAAGCGGATTCGTCTCGTTCGTCGCATTAGTCGCGAGCGACGAATGTTAGGTCCCGCCAGCCCTTACCCGCGCATTGGCGACGAATCCGCCTTCCAAGTCAGGCCGTTTCCCCAAATGGCCTAATGCCATAGTTTTGCGCCCGGATCGTCGCGGCGGTGATTCGTCGCACCAGCTTTGGGCTTCTTACAACGCGACCCGTACGAGCGTCTGGCCTCGTCCGCGGGCGGCTGCTATCCTACGGCCAGTTGCCCGAAGGAAGGATTCGACCATGTCAACGCTCACTTCACCGCCGCCGACCGGCTCGCCGCCGGCACTTCTGACGGCTGCCGAGTTCACGGCCCGCTACCAAGATGTCCACGCGGAACTGGTCAAGGGCGTCGTGAAGGAGTACCCGGTGCCATTTCAGCAACACGGCCGAATCTGCTCGCGCATCGACCGCCTCATCGGCAACCATGTGGATGCGAACGACCTTGGTCACGTTACCACCAATGACTCGTGGGTGCAGACCGGCAGCAACCCCGACACGGTACGGGGCGGCGACGTGTGCTACTTCAGCTACGAGCGTCTGCCGAAAGGCGAGATGCCCGAAGGACTGTTCCCGATCGCGCCCGATCTCGTCGTCGAAGTCCGCTCGCCATCGAATCGTTGGAACGACCTCGTCGAGAAGGCGGTCGAATACCTGAATGTCGGCGTTCGGGCGGTCGTCCTCGTCGATCCGAAGAGTGCGTCCGCGACGGTCTACCGGGCCGACGAGTTGCAGCAGACATTTCACAACGGCGACGAGCTGACGATCCCCGAGGTGCTGCCCGGCTTCGCCGTGCCGGTGAGCCGGCTGTTCGCGTGAGCCGTCAGCCGTGCCGCTTCGCCCCGCGCTGGGCCTCGGCCGTGTACGGGTCGTCGGGCCAGGCGTGTTTCGGGTAGCGTGCCCGCAGATCCTTCCGCACCTGCGGGTAGGTGTTCGCCCAGAAGCTCGCGAGGTCGTCGGTCACCTGCTGCGGGCGGTAGTTCGGGGCGAGCAAGTGCAGCAGCACCGGCACCCGGCCGGCGGCCACCCGCGGCGTCTCGGCCAGGCCGAACAATTCTTGGATGCGCACCGCCAGCACCGGCGGCCGGCCCTCCTCGTAGGTCAGTGCGATGTGGCTGCCGCTCGGCACTTCGAGTCGCTCCGGGGCCTCGCGCTCGACGGCCTGTTGCTGGTGGTACGTCAGCCGACCGGCGAACGCGGCGAGCCAGTCGGCCCGGCGCAGCTCGTCGAACGACTTCGTGCCGGGGGCGAGCCAGGTCAGCGTCTCGCGCAGGTCGGCCTCGTCGAACGCGGGTAGGTTCAGTTCCGGCATCCAGCCGCGTAAGCAGCGGACGCGGGTGCGGTAGCGGCCGGCCGGCGTGTCGGCGGCCGGCAGCACCTTCGCCGGGTCGGCCAGGGCTGCGTCGAGCAGGACGTTGGCGACCGCCGTGTCGTCCGGCAGCGCGCCCTGAACATCCTCGAGGATCAGGTCGTCGAAGCGGACCCGCTTTCGGGCCGTCACCCGCTCGACCGACGGGTCGAATGCCACCTCGACCGCGGTCGTCACCTTCTCAGGCGGCAGCCAGTCGCGGCTGACCAGCGACGCCTGACGGACCAACGTCTCGGCCTGCCCGGCGTCAACATCGACGGCGACGAACAGCTCGCCCTCGGTCACGCCGCTTGACGGCGCGAGCTTGCAGCCACGGCCACCGACCATGACGCCGCGCTGGCCGCCGGGGTTGCGACGTCGGGCAAGCCGGTCGGCGAACGCGGCGAAAATGGCGCGGAGCAGACCATCGTCTTGAGCGACGCTATTGTCGCGCGCAATGTCAGCATCGCGGATCGCGCGGGCGAGTTGGTCGCGGGCACGGAGGATGAACCTTGCCGCCACTCGGTCGAGTGGCATCTCCGGCTGTTCGCCGCGGGCGAATGCTTCGAGCGCCTCGACGCGATCCAGCACGTCGGACTGTGTGGCGTGTTTACGTTTCGCGGCTCCCGGCGCACGGCTCACCGGGTCGCGCTCCGCCAAGAGCGCCGCCGCCAGCGCTGCCCGCTCGGGGCATCCCCAGCGCGCTCCCTCAACGAGCAACACGCCAAGCCGCGGATGGACCGGCAACCGCGCCAGCGTCCGGCCGAGCGGCGTTAGCCCGGCGTCGTCGAGTGCCCCGAGCCGCCGCAAGAGCGCGAACGACTGATCGACGGTCGCTTGCGGCGGCGGGTCGAGCCAGGGGAAGTGGGCCGCGTCGGCCTCGCCGAGTGCCAGCAGGTGCAGGAGCGCCCCAGCCAAGTCCACGCGGCGAATTTCCGGATCCGTACGCTCCGCTCGGCCGCGATCGCTCGACTCGCTCCACAGCCGCACGCACACGCCCGGCCGCGTCCGCCCGGCCCGGCCGGTGCGCTGATCGGCCGACGCCCGCGAGATCGGTACGAGTTCCAGCCGGTCGAGGCCGACGGCCGGGTCGTAGATCATTTGCCGGGCCAGCCCGGTGTCGACGACGCCGACGACGCCCTCGACCGTCACCGATGTTTCCGCGACGTTCGTGGACAGCACCACCTTGCGGCGGTCTTGCGGCAAGAGCGCCGCGTCCTGTTGCTCGGCCGGCAGATCACCATGCAGCGGCAGCACGGCGAGGTCGAGCGACTCGGCGAGCGGTTCGAGTTCGCGCATCGCCTGGCGAATCTCGTACATACCCGGCATAAAAACGAGCAGATCGCCGTCGGTGCGACGCAACAGCCGGCCGACGGCCTTGGCGGTCGCGGTCGGCCACGGCTCCGCCGCCCCGCGCGGTTCGTAGCTCACCGTTACGGGGTGCAGCCGACCCCGACTCGCGACGACCGGGCAGCCGCCGAGGTAAGCGGCCACGGCATCCGCATCGAGCGTCGCCGACATGACGACGATCCGCAGCTCCGGCCGCACCGTCTGCTGGACGAGGCGGATCATGCCGAGGGCGAGATCGCTTTCGAGGCCGCGCTCGTGGAACTCGTCGAACATGACGACCGAGGTCGATTCGAGGAACGGGTCGTCGTGCAACAGGCCGAGCAGAACGCCGGGCGTGACGACCAGCACGCGCGTCCGGGCCGACGCACAGCGGTCGAAACGAACCTGGTAGCCGTATACATCGCCAACGCTAGTGCCATGCTCGTTCGCCATGCGGCGGGCGGCGGCGCGAGCGGCGAGCCTCCGCGGCTCCAGCATCAGGATGCGGCCGGCGCATTCCGGGACCAGGGCCGGCGGCACCCGCGTCGTCTTGCCCGCGCCGGTCGGGGCGCACAGTACCGCGCTCGGCGAGCACGCAGGGCCGCGAGCAGTTCAGGCAACACGTCATCGATGGGCAAAGGCAGGTGGTTCACGACAATCGACTCCGGGCGTTCCAACCCCTTCATGATAGAATGCCGACCCATCCCGCCGAACGACCCGGAGGTGCCGCCGTGAACCGCGTCCTTGCCATCCTCGCCTTGGTCATCACCGCCCGTGCCGCGGCCCAGGAGCCGAAAGTCACGCTGTTGCGCCCCGCCCGTGTCTTCGACGGAACCGCCATGCACGAAGGTTGGGCCGTCCTCGTCCGCGGCGAGACGATCGCCGCCGCCGGGCCGCGCGATCAGGTCAAGGTGCCGGACGATGTCCGTACCATCGACCTGCCGGACGCGACGCTCCTGCCCGGCCTGATCGACCTGCACACGCACGTCCTTTTGCATCCCTACGACGAGGCAGTGTGGGACGACCAGGTGTTGAAGGAGTCGTACGCCGAGCGCGTCGTCCGCGCGACCAACCACCTGCGGGCCACGCTTCTCTCCGGCTTCACCACCATCCGCGATCTCGGGACCGAGGGGGCCGGATACGCCGACGTCGGCCTCAAGAAGTCGGTCGACCGCGGGCTGACGCCGGGGCCGCGGATGCTGGTCGTCACGCGGGCCATCGTCGCCACCGGCAGCTACGCGCCGAAGCTGTCACCGGACGTGACCGTGCCGCAGGGCGCGGAAGAGGCCGATGCCGCGACGCTGGTCAAGGTCGTCCGCGACCAGATCGGCCGCGGGGCCGACTGGATCAAGGTCTACGCCGACTACCGCTGGGGGCCGGGAACCATGGCGAAGCCGACGTTTTCGCTCGACGAATTGAAGCTCATCGTCGCCACGGCCACGGACGCGGGCTGCCCGGTCGCCGCCCACGCGACCTCGAAGGAAGGGATGTTACGGGCCGCGAAGGCCGGCGTCGCGACGATCGAACACGGCGACGACGGGGACGTGGAGGTCTTCCGCGTCCTGGCCGCGAACAACGTCGCCTTTTGCCCGACGCTCGCCGCGACGGAGGCGTACGGTCGGTATCGTGGGTGGAGGTTCGGCACACCCGAGCCGCCGTCGCTGCGCAACAAGCGCCAGATGTTCAAGGCGGCGCTGGAGGCCAACGTCGTCATCGCGAACGGCAGCGACATGGGCGTCTTTGCCCACGGCGACGGCGCGAAGGAACTGGAACTCCTCGTCGAGTACGGGCTGCCGCCGGCGCGGGCGTTGCGGGCCGCGACGGTCGAGGCGGCGAAGGTGTTGCGGATGGAGACAAAGCTCGGCGCGGTCAGGCCGGGCCTCGGGGCGGACCTGACCGCCGTGGCCGGCGACCCGACGAAAGAGATCGCGGCGCTGCGGAAGGTGAGGTTCGTGATGAAGGGCGGCATCGTCCACCGCCAGCCGTAACGTCAGGCCGCGGCTGACTCGTGCGCCGCACGATCAGACGCGCGACTGCCAAATCGACGGGTCGCGCGACGTGTGGAACACGGAGACGATGATGACCTCGTTGCCGTCCTCTCGGTACAACACGACGTACGGGAACCGATCAACGAGTGCCATGCGAACGTCGTGGTAGACGACGCCATGCATACGGGGGTTGGCGGAGATGCGGCGAAACACGTCGCGGACCTTGGCGACGAAATCCTTGCCAAGTCCCTTACGCCGGGCTTCGTAGTAGTCGCCCGCATCGTCGAACTCGGCCCTTGCTTCGGGTAGCAGGCGGACGCGGCGCTTCATGGGCCGTACCGTGCAAGGGCTTCGGCTTCGACTTGCTCCCATGGGATGGCCGCCTCTGGGTTGGCCGCATGGTTCGCCAGCCGGCGGTCGATTTCCTGCTTCATGGCGTCGCTGAGCGGACGTTGCGCGAGTTCCGTCGCAATTTGATCCCACAAGTCGTGGACCAGGGCGAGCTTTTCGTCGACGGTCAAGCGGTCGATTCCGAGGGATTCGAGTGTCGGCATCGCGTCACCTCCGCACGTCATCGATTGTCGCCATCAGCTTAGCAAACTCGTCGGGTCGCGGGAACGTCGAAGTCTTGACACCGTGGGCTGGCCGCTCGACATTAATGGCCAAGGAGGCAGGATGCTCACCCCGATCCTCGTGGCCGGGTTCGGCCGCAGCGGCACCACCGCCCTCATGCACCTGTTGCTCGGCGACCGGCGCGTCGCCGGTGATCGGCTCTACCCCTTCGAGAACCGCTACCTCACGTACTTCGCGAAGCTGAGCCGTCTTACCGGCGTCCCGTCGCCGCGGCCGGAGCTACACTCGATCCAGCTTTGCGACCACGACGACCTACACTTCGGGGCCGTACCGTGGCCGGCCAACCACGACGACGGCGAACGGCTCGCGCTGCCACCCGACGAAGCATTCCGCACCCTTTGGTCGGCCCTGAGCGCCCGCGGCGGCGGGGCGAGCCACTATGCCGAGAAGGCCCCTGCGTGGCTGCCGGCGTGGGTCCGGCCACGGCTGCCGTGCGCGACCGTGCATCTGGTCCGCGACCCGCGCGACGTGTTCCTGTCGGCGGTCGCATTCTTGCGCGACAAAGGGTTCCCGCGCGGCTTCGGCCGCGACGCCACGACGAGCGACCTCGAACACGCCCGCAACCTTGCGCACGCGCTTCTGCTCTACCACGAGAACGAGCGGGCCGACCGCGGCCGAGCCGATGCGATGCTCGTGCGTTACGAGGACTTGGTCGCCGACCGCGCGGCCATCGCCGATCGGCTGAGCCGGCTGACGGGACTTGCCTTCCCGGCTGACGGTGGCGACGAACACCTGGGTCGTCACCGCACGAGCGCCGACCCGACCGCATCCGTCGGCCGGTGGAAGCGCGAAGGGCTACCGCGCGGGGTTCGCGAGTTGCTCGAATCGCAGTTGGGCGAACTGCTCGCCGACAACCGCTACGACCCGCCGACGACGCAGCCGGCACCGCGGTTCGCGCTATCGCCCGACCTTGCGCGCTCGCCCGACGGCGAGTGGGCGCGCGACGGCGACGGGTTGGGCGTCGTCTTGAATGGCCCGGACGCCTGGCTGGAACTACCCGAGGAACGGTTCCCGGCGAAGGGCACGGCCGAGGTGTGGACGTGCGTCCGCAGCTCGGCCGGTGACGAGTGCGCCGTCTATTGGCGTCGGCCGCGTGAGGGCTTCCACGAACACCGCTGCGTCCGCGTGCCGTTCCACCCCGGCGGACATTGGCAGGTCGTGCGGTTCCCGGTCGCGGGTCACGCGCGTGGCACGGCACGATTGCGCAGGTGCGGTTGGACGTGTTCAACGGGCCGATTAAACACAAGGGCACCGGGGAGCTGCGGTGGGTCAAGCGAGTCTCGTGACGCCGCGACCCGAATCAGCGAGGGGAGCGGCGTAGTTTTCCGCTGCTCTGCTCGCAAGCTCGGGTCGCGACGTCACGGTCATCTGACCTTCTCCCGCAGGACCGCAATACCCCGGTTCCACGTCGGGTCGCCGCGGCGGTACTCGTCGGGTGTCGCCTCGACCACGATGGCTGGTTTCACGCCGACGCCTTCGACGGGCGTGCCGTCCGGCTGAAGGTCCACCCACCGCGAGTAGTACACCGACATGTCGAGCGCCGGCAACTTGAACGGCTTCGGGTTGCCGCTCGACCCGCGAGTCGGCAGGCCGACCGTCGTCACCGTCGGCAGCGCCTTCATCATCTTCGCAAACCCCTCGCCACTTGAGACGGCCCCCGGCCCGAGCAGGCACACGACCGGCTTCGTAATCGGGTCGGGCACCGGCTTGAGTTCGCGCTCGAACCCCGGCGTCAGGTCCGTGTGCTTCGGCCCGGCCCGGTAGCGGCTCTTGGCGTAGACGACCGGCTTCGCGCAGAACATACGGGCGATGTCGGCGGCGAACGCCTCGTTACCGCCGTTCGCATTTCGCAGATCGACGATAAACCCCGGCGCGTCGCGGCTGACGCGCAGGAAATCGACCACCTGCTTGACGCCGCGCTCGTCGGCGTTACTCTGCCGCGCCATGACGAACGTCGCAAACCCGTCGCCCTTTGTTCGGCCGACGACGGCAAACTCGTTTCCGCACACCTGCACGTCGGTGAGCGATGCGAGGACGACGTTGCGGTTCACGTTCGGCACCACCGGCGTCGAGAACGGCTGCACCCGCTCGCCGGCCGCGTCGATCCAGACGTGCATGTCCTTGAGTTCGGCGAGCATCTCCTCCAGGGCGACGATGAACGCCGCCTCGTTGCCGGCGGCGACCACCTTGCCCCGGTACCTCGCCTTGAGGGCGGCCCAATCGATCTTCTTCAACTGGAAGTAGCTGTAGTGCCGATCCATGTCGGCCCAGAGCGCGTCGAACGCGGCTCCCAACACGTCGGGACCGAGAGTCGGGAAGGTCTGCACGAGCTTCAGCCCGCGGCTGCCGGCCGGCACGCCCTTGAGGACCGCGTTCTGCCGGCCGAGCAGTTCGAGGTCGTACTTGCCGCCAGCCGGCACGGCGATCTCGAACGCCCCGCCCGGCTCGGTCGCGTAGAGCTGCTTGAACGACGGGCCGCTGACGACGAACTCGAACTGCCGCCGCTCCGGCGGCACGTTCTGCTTCCGCTCGGCCGCGGTCGGCGGAGCGTCGACGACGCCGGCGAGCGGCTCGCCACGGGCCAGCGTGAAGTCGCGCGTCACCGTCAACCCTGGCGTGAGTGAGATCACGTCTACGCCGTCGAGCATGCGGTCGTCGAACTGGATGAAGCCCTTGCCGCTGACGACTAGCCGCTTGATCTTGACGGCCGCACCGTCGTCGAAGGCGAAGGTGATGCGGTACACGCCGTCGGCCCCGGCCTTGGTCGGGTTCGAGTAGCGAAACCGCTTGCCGTTGCCCTCGACGTGGTTGATCGAGACGGTCGCGCCGGGGATGGGCTTGCCGTCGGCGTCGCGGACGGTGCCGGTCAGGTTCCCGTCGGCGGCGAACGCCGGCGCGGCGAAAATCGCGAGGATGATGGTGGATCGCAGCATACCTGCCAGTGTATAACGGGCGTCGTTTCCTGTGTGTGTGAAAAAAATGTCGCCGGGGCGCGCATGCGCGGGCCGCGGAGTCCGCTTCATCGAATAGGGAGATGCCCGTGACTGCCATCCCCCCCGAGACGGGGCCGCGGTTCGAGAACTACCGCGCGTACCTGGCCCTGCTCGCCCGCATGCAGACCGACGAGCGGCTGCAAGGCAAGATCGACCTTTCCGGCGTGGTGCAGCAGACGCTGTTGGAAGCGCACCAGGCTGCGGACAAGCTGGCCGGGCGGACGGAGGCCGAGGTGGCCGGGTGGCTGCGGCGGGCGCTGGCGAACAACCTCGCCGACGAGGTCCGCCGGCTGTCGGCCGACAAGCGCGACGTGGGCCGGGAGCAATCGCTGCAAGCGGCCCTGGAACAATCGTCGGCCCGGCTGGAAGCGTGGCTCGCGGTCGAGTCGTCCAGCCCGTCGGAGCGGATGGAGCGGCAGGAGCAGGCGGTGCGGTTGGCCGCGGCACTCGACGGGCTGCCGGAGAACCAGCGGCGGGCGGTCGAGCTACGGCACCTGCAAGGGAAGTCGCTGGCAGACGTGGCCGCGGCGCTCGGGTGCAGCAAGGCGGCGGTGGTGGGCCTCTTGCACCGCGGGGTGCAAAAGCTGCGGGACCAGTTGGGCGAACGGGGCGAGGGTTGACGCATGGCCACCGTCATTTCGGACCGCGACGAGCGGCTGCACGCCGTCATCGCGGACTACATCGATTCGGTCGAGTCCGGCCGGCCCGACGACCGCGGCCGCCTGATGGCCGAGTACCCGGACCTGGCCGACGACCTGGAAGCGTTCTTTGCCGGCCAGGATGGGGCGGCCAAGCTCGCGCAGCCGCTGCGGGCGATGGCCGAACCGGCCGCGACGATGAACGGCTTGGTCCCCGGCGTCTTGGGCGACTTCCACATCCTGCGCGAGGTCGGCCGGGGCGGCATGGGCGTGGTTTACGAGGCGGTGCAAGTCTCGCTCAACCGCCGGGTCGCCCTGAAGGTGCTGCCGTTCGCGGCAACGATGGACGCCCGGCAGTTGCAGCGGTTCCGGCACGAGGCGCAGGCGGCGGCGATGCTGCACCACCACCACATCGTCCCGGTGTACGGCGTCGGGTGCGAGCGGGGCGTTCACTATTACGCCATGCAACTGATTGACGGCCGGTCGCTGGCCGACGTGATCGCCGAGAGGCGCGGTGAGCCGTCATCATCCTCCGCCGCCGCCCACACCCCGATGAAACCATCCGCCGCATCGTCCGCATCTGCCGCAAGTGACGGGCGTGGCGACCCGACGGGCGATCGCGTCCCCGCGGCCCCGACGGCCCCGGTCGCGGCACTGAGTACGCAGAACTCCCGAGGCGACAAGGCGTACTACCGCCACGTCGCCGAACTCGTCGCCCAGGCGGCGGACGCTTTGGAGTACGCCCACACGATGGGCGTCGTCCACCGCGACGTGAAGCCGGCCAACCTGCTACTCGACACGGGCGGCCACCTGTGGGTCACGGACTTCGGCCTCGCCAAGTTCGACACGGCCGAAAGCCTCACCGTCTCGGGCGACCTGCTCGGCACGCTGCGGTACATGTCGCCGGAGCAGGCGCTCGCCCGGCACGGGTTGGTGGACCACCGCACCGACGTGTATTCGCTTGGCGCGACACTCTACGAGTTTCTGACGCTGCGACCGGCGGTCGCCGGCGACGACAAGCAGGACATTCTGCGCCGGATCGCGTTCGAGGAGCCGACCGCGCTGAGAAAGCTCGACAAGACGCTGCCGGCCGAGTTGGAGACGATCACTCTCAAGGCGCTGGCGAAGAACCCGGCCGAGCGGTACGCCACGGCCGGCGAGTTGGCCGACGACCTGCGGCGGTGGCTCGCGGATCGGACGATCAAGGCCAAGCCGCCCGGCGTGCGGGAGCGGGCGGCGAAGTGGTTGCGCCGGCACCGGCCGATCGCCTGGTCGGCCGGGCTGGCGGCCTTGGCCGTCTTGCTCGTCGCGGCCGGCAGCGTCGGCTACCTGCTGAGCGACCGGGCGGCGCGCCAGGCCCAAACAGCCAAGGCGGTGGGCGTTGTGTTGCAAGAGTCGGAGCGGTTTCAGCGCGAGCGGAAGATACCGCTCGCGCTGGATCAGGCGAAGCTCGCGGCGGCCATGCTGGCGAGCGGGGTCGGTACGCCGGGCCTGGAGCGGCGGGTGCGCGACCGGGTAACCGATCTGGAGTTCGTCGCAGCGCTCCAGGACAAATTGGGTTGGGAGCGAGACAAGACCAGCGAGGATTACGCCGGTGTGTTTCGGCAGTTCGGCATCGATGTTGAATCCCTGCGGCCGGAGGAGGCGGGCCGTCGCATCCGGGAGCGGAGCGTGGCCGTCGAATTGGCTGCGATCTTGGACGGATGGTCCGCCACTTGGAGCCGGACGACGACTCTTGAACCTCTCTCGAAGCGGCTCTTACTGATCGCTCAGTCGGCCGACCCCGACCCGTTGCGCTGCAAACTGCGCCAAATCATTCTCGACGGAAGCGATCCCGCGACACTTAGAGCCTTGCTGGCCGACACGCAGATGGAAGACCTGGGCCCGGGTACGGTCATCGCCTTTGCCGATGCTTTGGGACGCCGGTCCGACCGGGATGGGCTGGCGGCCGCGGCTCGCCTGTTGCAGCAGGCCCAGCAACTGCATCCCGACGACTATTGGCTAAACTGCGAGGTTGCCAACTTCCTGGTTGCCACACACTCCGGCGGCGACGACGACAACAAAGGTCTTCCCTACCGAGCGGCGGCCGTTGCCCTCCGGCCGAACGACGCAATGGCCCGGCGCGGCCTGGCGACCAGCCTTGAGTCGACGAACTTGGAGGCGGCCGTCGGCGAGTACCAGGCATCCCTGCGCCTCGATCCGGACGACGTTATGGCTCAGAACTGGCTCGCCGAAGCGCTCGCCAGTCTCGGCCGCGACTCCGAGGCGGCGGATGCATTCCGACGCGCCATCGAAATGCAGCCGAATTATCCGGACCCCCACATTGGCCTATGCAACGTACTCCTCAAGCAACGCCGCCTGCCGGAAGCCGAGGGTGCCTGCCGCCGGGCCATCGCCCTCCTCACTAAGTTGGCGCAGGCACCGTCGGTCAGCGGCGACCCTGCACAGGTACCGTCCCTCCTCTCGGAGTTACAAGCGAAGATGGGGGATTACGGCCGGGAATTGGCCGAAGCCCACGGGAAACTCGGCCAAGTCCTCGTGAATCAAGGCCGGTTCGTGGACGCCCTCACGGCCCTCCGCAAGTGTGACGAATTGGGACGCCGGCTGCCGAACTGGAAGTATCCGTCGGCCGAACTGATCCGCCAGACCGAGCGGCAGGCGAAGATCGACGCCAACCTGCCGGCCTTACTGTCCGGCACGGCTGAGCCGGCCGACAATGTGGAGCGCCTCGGAGCGGCGGAACTGTGTTCGCTACGCAAGGAACTTCATGCCGCCGCGGGAGTCAAGTTCTTTCGGTCCGCCTTCGCCGCCGACCCGAAGCTGGTTGACGATCTCGAGGCCGGCTACCGTTACAACGCGGCGTGCATGGGGGCCGTCGCCGGCTGCGGCCGGAGCGCGGACGCGGCCAAGCTAGACGACGCCACGAAGGCCCAGTTCCGCCAGCAGGCGCTCGACTGGCTGGACGCCGATCTCGCGGCCTGGGCAAAGCTGGGCGACAAGCCTGCGGACCGCACTTGAGAAACTGCAGGAGCAGATGCAACATACGCGGGACGACTCCGACTTCGACAGCGTTCCGGGGTGCGGACTCGCTGGCCAAACTGCCGGAGGCGGAGCGCGCCGGCCAGCAGAAGCTCTGGGCTCGTGTGGCCGGCCTGCTGAAGCGGGCAGAGGTGCCGAAAGCGGCGGTGAAGCCGCGACGCCCTGACCGCTTGGCCCGACCGACGACTGGCTCAATCTGTGTGATTTCCCTCGCCCCGGCGCTCGGTCTGCGCGCCGGGGGCGGAGGCCCTGTTGCCTCGCAGACCCGCCGCCCTTCGGAGTACACCCGTGTCCATCATGTCCTGGCTTCCCAAGCGGAACGCCCGCTCGATCCACCGGCCCGCGTTCCGGCCGCGGCTCACCGCCCTGGAAGACCGCACCGTCCCGTCGTTCGGTTGGGCAACAGCCGTCGGCGGCAGCTACCAACTGGGCAACGACGTCGCCACCGACGCGGCCGGCAACGTGTACATGACCGGGGCGTTCAAGTCCGCGTTCACGCCGGCCGGCTCCAACGTCACGCTGACCCCCGCCGGCGGCACGGACCTCTTCGTGGCCAAGTACACACGCTCTGGGGCCTTCGTCTGGGCCGCCAGCCTCGGCGTCTCGCAGAGCAATTCATCTCCCGCCTTCGGCCCCGGCCCCGCCGGCAACGGCATCGCCGTGGACAGCGCCGGCACCCATGTCTACGTCGCTGGCGAGAATGCGGCCTCCGTGGCCCAACTGGACGCCGGCACCGGGGCCACGAACTGGTCGCGGGCCCTGCCGGGGACCGGGGCCAATTCGGTGGCCGTGGACGGTGCCGGTGCCGCCTACGTGATCAGCCATGGCATTCTCGTCATCAACGGCACTAACCACGGTTACGTGACCTATGTGACAAAGTTCGACGCTGGCGGCACCCAGACGTGGCAGGACACGCTGAACGCCGACACCGGGATCGGTGCCGACGCGACCGTGGCCGTATCCGGCAACGCCGTCTACGTCGGCGGACTCTACGACACGCAGGTTAAAAATGCCACCTTCGTCATCGGCACCAGGACCTACACGGTAACTTCGGCGACGCCGGGGACCGAAGACGCCTACGTGTTGAAGCTGAGCACGGACAACGCCTACGGTTGGGTGCAGACCTTTCAGGGGTTGAACAAGAACAGCGCCGTCTGGTCCAACATCATCGCCGCTGACAGCACGGGCAATGTCTACGCCTTCGGGTTCTTCTGGGGCAAGGTGGATTTCGTCCCCTCCACGTTCAGCGCCCGAGACCCCTGGGTCTTGAACGCCGGGAAGTCTGACGCCGCCCGTTTCGTCGCGAAGTTGACACCCGCCGGCACCGTCGCCTGGGCCGAGCAGTTTGGTGCCTTTGGTGGCAATGCCTATGGGCGGCAAGCTCGCTATCACAGTCGATGGTGCCGGCGGTCTGCCGGCGCATTTCTCCAGCACAACCAGTTCAATCCCGCCGGGGCGCACTCTGACGAGTACCGGCACCAGCACGTACGTCTCGAAACTCGACACCAATGGGCGGTTCCAGTGGGTCGTCCAGGCTCCCTCCGGTGGGCAGCACAGCAGCTACGGCCTCGCCGTGGATCCGTTCGGCGACATCTACGTCACCGGCTACATCGGTGCCGGCACAGCCGACTTCGACCCGACTCACACCTACGGCGACAACCGCGACCTGGTGACCACGGCCACCGGCGGCGGTTTCCTGTGGCAAATCACCCAGCCGTGAGCATGCCAAAGCAGCAAGATCCGGCAACGACGCTCGACCAGGGATTGTCGCCCGTAGCATCCGGCAAGCATGACCGGCCGCGGTCTTCCGCCCGTCCAGGCGGGAGACCGCGACGGCGACTCCGACCTCACAACAAGCTCGCTGCCCGCGCCTCTTTGTAGGCAGCTTCAAGGTCGAGGCGCACCGTGTCGCCGCCCCGGAGTGCGAGCGGCATCGTCGGCAGCGGCCGGCCTACGGCCAGCGACTCGCACCACGTCTCGATTCGGTCACCGTCCGCCGCCGTGCGGCCCGGCCGATACGCGACGGCCGACAGGCCGCCCGCCGGCGCACGGTACTCGTCGCCCAGGTTCATCAGGGCGACCATCTCGTCGTGCAGGTTCGCCAGCCGTTCCGTGACGACATCGACGACGACCAGGCCGATGCCCGCGTGTAGGTTCGCGGCACACTTGGCCGCGAACGCCCGACGGCTCGCGGGGCGATCCTTGTTCGCCGGGCTGACCAGTTCGACGGCGGCGACCAGCGTCGGGCCGCCCGACGACGCGAAGACCCGCACCTCGATCTCGTCCGGGAACACGGCCGGCAGGACCATGGTCGCAGCCGGCGGTGCCCACGTCGCCACCGCAACCGCACCGTTCGTGCCCGGCCTCGCGTCCTCGCCGTCGAACGTCGCCACGTCGATTTCGACGCGGCCGCCGATCTGGACCTGGGCTTCCGCGAAGTAGCCGTGCGGAAGCCCGCCGCGGTTCAGTTGTCGGACGATCTCGCCGGCCCACAAGCCGTGGAACGACTCCCAGTGACGCGACTCCGACAGCGGCGGGCGGAAGTGGTCGAGCAGCGGCATATCGATCCTCCTCGGTCGAACGCCATTCTACCGTGCGGCCAAACGTGGCGGAATGCCACGCAACTCGGTAAAACCTACCCGGTTGACCCGCACCACCTGAGAGGCCATTCCACCGTGTCGCTTCTGATCGTCGGTACACTCGCTTTCGACTGCATCGAGACACCTAACGGCACCGCCGATGACGTCCTCGGCGGGTCCGCGTCGTTCTCTTCCTTTGCCGCCAGCTACTTCACCAAGCCAAGCCTGATTGCGCCTATCGGCGAGGACTTTCCGTCTGGCTTCCGCCAGGTGTTCGCCGGCCGGGATATCGACCTCACCGGCGTTGAAACCTACGCTGGCCAAAAGACGTTTCGGTGGCGTGGTCGCTACCACCAGGATATGAACACCCGCGACACGCTGGAATTGCACCTGAACGTGCTGTCCAACTTCGAGCCGAAGTTGCACGCCTCGCACAAAGCCAGCACACATGTCTTTCTCGCCAACCTCAGCCCAGCTATCCAGGCCAGCGTTCTCAATCAGGTCACGAAGCCGGCCCTCGCCGTGGCCGACACGATGGATTACTGGATCGACAACGCCAAGGCCGATTTGCTCAAGCTCTTGCCGCGACTCGACGGCCTGCTGCTCAACGACAGCGAAGCGCGGCTTCTCACCGGCGAGGACAGTCTGGTGCGGGCGGGCGAAAGCGTACGAAAACTCGGCCCCAAGTTCGTGATCGTCAAGAAGGGCGAACATGGGGCGATGCTGTTTTCGGAGGCTGGCGTTTCGGTATTGCCGGCATATCCGACCCGTGAGGTCCGAGATCCGACGGGGGCTGGCGACACATTTGCCGGCGGCATCCTCGGCTACCTGTCCACCCAGTCGAGTTTTACGCCGTCGGCCCTGCGACGCGCGATGGCTTACGGCACCGTCTTCGCGAGCTTGACTGTCGAGGACTTCGGCCTCGATCGACTCAAGGGCGTTACGATGAGCGAAGTCGACGATCGACTGGCGCACTACAAGGGGATGTTGGTGATCGAATGACATGGGAGTCAGGGGTCGGGAGTCCGTAGAACATGCCGAGTCGGATTTGTGATTCCCAACGCCTGATTCCTGACCCCTGACTCCTATGCCTTACCGTCTCCGTACTTTCATCGCCGTCGAAGTCGAGCAATTCACGCACGACCGCGTAGTCGGGCTGCAGAAACGTTTGGCTGCAGGCGGCGTCAACGCCAAATGGGTCGAGCCAGCCAATCTGCACATTACCTTGCTATTCCTTGGCGAAATCGACAATCGCGAAGTACCGAGCGTGTGTGACGCCGTTGCCGACGTGACCGCAGGCCTAGCACCGTTTCCGGTGACGATTGCCGGCGTCGGGGCCTTTCCCACCGTCCGCCGACCGCGGATACTCATCGCCAACGTCACGGAAGGGGCACCGGAGATAGTCGCGCTTCACGATGCCATCGAAACCCCGCTCCTGGAACTGGGTTGCTACCGGCGCGAGGCCCGACCGTTCACGCCGCACCTGACGCTCGGACGAGTTCGCGGAGATGCAGCCTCCGAACCGCTTTCGGCGACGCTCACGAAGTTTGCGGCATGGGAAGGTGGGCAATCCGTCGTACGCGAAGTGCGTGTTTATAGCAGCACATTGCAAAGCGATGGACCGGAATATGCCGTCTTGAGCCGCGCGCGACTGGCCGGTGCAAAGTGACAGACTGTGGTCGCCCCGTCCTTACTCGTAAGCCGAATCTACAAACTTCTGTGCCAAGGCCCGATCGCGGCGGGCAACCTTTAGCTCAACGCGACCCTGTTCAGCCTCGGGTAGTGACGCGACGGCTGCCAACGTTTTGGCTTGAACGATCAAGGTCGAGCCTCCAAACCACCCCTTGCGGAGTCGAACGGACTCGATCGACGAGAGGGGAATTCGCACGGTCTTCGGTCGTCCCTGAAAGTACCCAAGGTACTTTGTCTGGTATTCGACGACCAGATCAGGGCCATCGCCACTGAGCAGCCCGCGCGTGTCCACAATGCCACCGTAATTGCCGGTGAAGGTGACAGGGATGCTGGTCATCGCGTCCGTCTCCGGGAAATTGCCGCGTCTGCGGGGTATTCGCTCGGCACGACGAAATCTTGCAGCCAGTACGGAAAAACCGTCGCACAGCCGCCGTAGTGGCTGATACACTAGAGGAGCGCCGAACATTTTAGCCGGGAGGGATCGATGATGCGAGCCCGCCTGATTGTGCCGGCTGTACTCGCGTTGATCTTTATCGACTGGGCAATTGCGGCCGACGAATCGCCGGGTCGCATCGCCGTCTTGATCGGTAAATTGGGTAGCCTCAAGTTCGCGGAGCGCGAAGCCGCGACGCGCGCTCTCGACATCGTCGGTGAGCCGGCCCTCGAACCACTGCGAACCGCGCTCAAGTCGAACGATGCCGAGGTGCGCCGCCGGGCGGCGGCCATCGTCGAGCGGATTGAGCAGCGTGTAGCGAACGCCAAACTCCTCGCACCAACGTTAGTCGCCCTCGATTTGGAGAATCTGTCGCTGACCGACGCGGTCGCCAACCTCAAGAGACAAACCGGCCTCGAGATTCAACTGAGCGATTCCGCGGCGCAGAAGGTCGTCAACCTTCGGTCGAAGCCGTTACCGGTGTGGGAAGCGATCGAGCTGTTTTGTCGTAAGACCGAGCTTCGCGAATGGGACGGTTATACGACGATGCCCACTGGGTTCTCGAATGCGCAGGCCCCGCAGTTTCAGCAACAAGTCATTGGTGGCGGCAACATCATCTTTCTCAACCGCGGTCGCACGACCATGCGTTCCCTGCCCGGCACCGATGGTCGGGTGATGCTTCACGACAGTGCAGCGTCGCCGACACTCTCGGTCTGCTCGGGATCGGTTCGAGTGCGATTGTTGCCGGTGGGTACGCCCTTTCCGTCGGCGATCCCTGGCCGCGACGAGGCCGTTTTCCCCCTCCATGTGTCCCCTGAGCCACGACTGACGATGATGAACGTTCTGTCGGCAACGATCGAACGAGCCGTCGATGATCTTGGTCAAACGCTAATTGTCTCCGACCTACGACCCGATCCAACGTCGGACGACCTTGAGTTCGTGATCATGCCAGCTGGCGTGATTCAGACCCGACCGGCTCGACCGCGCGGAACACAGATCGCCCTGCGCGTACGAACCGGCGATAAGGTGGGGCAGCGCATCGCGGAATTGCGCGGCCAATTGACGGCCGACGTCGTGATCGCTGATACCGTCGCAAACGTGAGTGCCCGAGCCGTCGCCGACCACCCGATTGCCAGTACGTGTGGTGTGACCGGCAAGATGCTGGCCGTCGACCGTGCCGACCAGGCGGTCCGCTATTCTCTTGAGCTAGCCGTCCCTCCGGCGGTCGCCTTGGCGACCGGTCGAGGTATGCCGCCGGCCGAACTTCCAAACCGCGGAATCATGCTCCGGGCGGCGGCTCAGACCGAGCAGATGGACCTACCCTTCGCGCCGCCAGGAACGACGCAGTTCGGTGCCCTGAGTTTGGAGGACGCGCAGGGCAAACGGCTCGAAATCGCCGGCGGGTCGTGGAAGCGCATGTCGGTGAACGGGCAAGGCGGCAACTACCAGATAACGGTGACCTTCCGCCTCGGCGACACCGAGCCCGCTCGCCTCGTGTTCACAGGCACACGTCCCGGTACCGTGCAGGTGCCCTTCGCGTTCAAAGACGTGCCACTTCAATAATGCAGTCCTGCCCCTTGTGAGGGCAAGGACTTGCGTTACTTCCCAACGACGTCGGCACGGTTCACGGAGCCGATCAACTCCGTTGCCGACGCCGTCGCCACAATCCGAATGCGCCCGCACCAGCGGATGCGATCAGGAGCACCGTCGCCGGTTCCGGTACGGGCTGGAATCCGATTTGAACGCTATTCCCGACGAGCGTTACCGTCGGCACTGTTATGAAGTTGCCGGTCACGTTGAAGTACGGCGTCAGGTTGTTGCCCACGATGCCGATCGGTGCCGTGATGCCGCCAGTGTATGTGGCGATCGTGTAGGTCAGTGGCGTTGCCGAAGGCGTACCGAAGCCCGTGACGGCCGAGAGGACAATGTTGAACTGTGAACCGGCGGACAGCCCACTCAGGTCCAAGGTACTCGACCCGGTACCATTCATGAGATCGCCCACCGGAGCCGAAACATCGTGCTCGAAGACGTAGGTTCCGCCCGGGCTCCAGGTCATCGTGCCCGTGGTCTGCGTCAGCGTTCCGATGTTGTTGCCCGGGGCCAATGTGCCACCGCGGGTTGCGGTTGCCACAGAGCTGATTGCCACGCTACCACCAATGAAACCGCCGCCAGTCAGCGTACCGCCGCTGCCGGCCGTTCCCGTTCCAAGCACACTCAGGAGGCCCGTACCTGTACCAGACCCCGTGGTGTTGTTGACTCGCAGGACACCCGCGCCAACCGTCGTACCACCTGTGTAGGTGTTGGCATTGGTCAATACCGCGACGCCGGAGCCCACCTTGGTGAGGCTGCCGGCACCGGAAACGGCGGCATTGATCGTCAAATCGCCCGAGCCACCGAAATTGCTTGCGGCCGTGACCACAACCGACGACAGATTGGCTGTCGCCGTTGCTGTGCCAGCCGAGAAACCAACCGTAGGAGCCGACGTGTAGCCCGTTCCGGGATTGGTCATGACGAGGCCAAGCGCGAAGTTGCTGGCGTTGGTTGTGACCGTCGTGCCCGTGCCGCCGCCACCCGAGAAGTTGAAGGTCGGAGCCGACGAGAAGCCGCCACCAGGGTTCGTTAGGACGACACTACCGACCTGGAAGTTGGTCGCATTCCCAATGCCCGTCGCGGTGGTCCCGCCAGTCGGAGCCGTACCAAAGGTGATGGTCGGAGCGAAGAGGTAGCCAGTGCCCGCGTTGGTGATAGTGATCGCCGTCACGACGCCGCCCGTGATCGTGGATGTGGCTGTGGCCGTCGTCGCACCCGACGTGCCGCTGCCGCTGATCGAGACGGTTGGGGCCGTGGTGTAGCCGCTGCCACCGTTGGTGATCGTAAACGTCTGGGCTGTCACGCCCAGCGTGGCCTGGGCCGTGGCTCCGCTGCCGCCACCACCGGTGATGGTCACCGCCGGTGCCGACGTATAGCCGCTACCACCTTGAGTCAGCGGTGCAAACGTGAAACTCGCGGGCTGGAGGCCGAGGGATGCCACAGCCGTCGCTCCCGTGCCGCCACCGCCACTGAGTGTCACGGTTGGCACGGCCGTTTGCGGGTTGCCGTTAGTCGTGATCGTCAATGACGACACCACACCGCCAGCGATACTGGCCGGCGATGCGCCGTTGTTCACCAGCGACCCGCCCGCCAGCGTAATCGGTTTGTTGACGCCGACTTGGCCGTTCAGGTCGAGCACCGCGCCCGAGTTGATCGTCGCACCGCCAACCACCGCAGTCATTGCCTGACGGCCGCCAAGGCCAAGCGCGTTCGCATTGCCGAGCCGCACCGTGCCGGCGTTGATGACCGTGTCACCGGTGTAGCTATTGTTGCCGTTGATCGCCACCAAACCCGGGCCGTTCTTGGTGATGCCAAAGTTGAACGCGGAGCCGTTGCTGATCGTGCCAGCGAACGTCGTTGTTCCGCGGCTGATAGCGTTCAGGTTGAGCGTGTGAGTGAATGGCGACGCCGGCACCGAGGGCGGCACGATATTGAACGGCGGTACTTGCGAACTGCGAACGTTGCCAGTGAGCGTGATGTCATTCACTCCGGTCGTGCCGAAGCTGGTCGTGAACGCCGCCGTTGGCGTTGCGTCGAACACGTCGATGGCATTCGCCAGCGTTCGCGCCGCCCCATCAGCCCGCAGCAGACCGGCGAACTGGCCGAGGGTCAGCGTGCCGGTGCCGAACGAAGTGTCGGCCCCAACGCCGACGATACCGCTGATTGCGCTACTGCTTTGGCCCGTGTTCATCAGGAGACCACCGGTCCAATTGGGATTGGCCGTTGCGAACGCGACGTTGCCGCTCGCACCGAAGACGCTGGTGCCCAACTGCAACTGGCCTGCACCGCTGATCTGGCCTGCGAAGGTGAAGATGCCAGTGCTACCAGCCGAACCAGCAACGCCGGCTGCTTTGCCAAGCGTTAGGCTGCCGGTCATCGATGTGTTGCTGCTGTTGCCGATCAGGAAGGTTGGCAGGGCGAACCCACCGGCCGGCACGAGCACGTCGCGTGAGAACGGCACGGTCAGGCCGGCGTCGATGCGGAGGGTGACGCTGCCCGTCGACCCATTGGACGCCGTGTCGCTGAACTGAATTGGCGATGTGCCAGTGCCAAACGACAGGTTCGATGCGAAGTTCAACGTGCCGCGGAGAACCACCCATTGACCGAGGAAGCCTGAGTTGTCGCCCGTTAACGCAGGCCCACCGCTGCCAAATGTGTTGAATGGAATATCGGATTGCGCCAACCCGACGATGAATTTGCTTGTCGAGCCGCCGGTGACGTTCCCGCCCATATTCGATGAGGAATTGCCGGTATTCAGCGTTGTGTTGCCAAGGATCAGGTCGCCGCCACCCAAGAACGTATTGATGCGCACCGGACTAGCGGACAAAGCCGAAATGTCGAGTACGGACCCCTTCTGGGTGTTAATGCTCGGGTAAACATTTGGAATGGGCGCCACGCTCGTGGAGTTGAGCGTGCTACGGCCGAGAGCATTGGCATTGCCCAAAACGAGAGTTCCCTCAGAAATCGTGACGGTGCCCGATAACGTCGGGTTGGCGGCCAACGTCGTTGCTGCGGTGCCGAAGAGTGTGAGCTTGCCCGGTCCCGCTTTATAGAACGTGTTACCGACCGAAGAGTTGTAGGTGCCCAGGATCGTCGTCGGGTTGGCGGCCGATCCGATGCTCAGGTCGTTCGTCGTCACAATGCGAATCGTCTGACTGCCGAAATCGACGGTACCACCGACAATCCCGGCGTTGGCTCCGCCCGCGGCCAGGATGGTGCCGGCGCGCTCGTTGGAGTTGGCCGTGCCAAGTACGAGCGACTGGGTGTTGAGGTCCAAGCCACCGCCCGCCCCAATCCGCAGAGCGTTCAGATTGATCGTCGATGATGCGACAAACACACTGCCGGCTTGATTGGCATTCACAGTCGCGCCAGGGGCGGCCACCGAGCCGTACGTCGTCAGCGGGGCCAGACTGAATTGGTTCAGGTTCGGAGCCGGAACATTGATGACAGTTGCCGCCAGGAAGTCGGTCGGCCCGACCGCCGTGTCCGACGTCGCTGCGAAGCCACCCAACACGATGCCGCTCACCGATGTCAGATTGGCGGGCGTCGGCGACACGATAATCGCCGTTCGGTCGCCCGTCGCGGCCCCAAAGTTGGTGCCGCGGACGAACAATGTACCGCTGGGGCTAAAGCTGTTGGTGACTAGTGTCGTCACCTGACCGCCAGCACTGGTCGGCTGGGTGAGCGTGACGGTACCACTGCTGCCGGAAGCTATCGCGCCCATCCGCTCCGTAATACTGGTCGAGGCATTACCGATAAGATTCAGCGACCCACCGTTCAGGGTCACGGGCACCGTGCCAATTCGATCGCTATTGGCAGTCGTCGAGTTGTCCAAAGTGAGGAAGGCCGCATTGTTGACTACAAACCCGGACAGCGCACCGAAATTGCTCACAAAGCCGGCCATCGGGAGCGAACCGTTGGCTCCCGCCAGTCGCAGGCCGCCACCGAACTGCGTTTGATTGGGGGCCGAGACACGTACGACTGTGCCAGGTACTTCGCCAATGGTAATTGTCCCGCCGACGGTGTTGACCGCCGTGAGCGTCAAAGTTCCGAGGCCTGCCTTGGTGAGGCCAGGACCGCCGAAAGCCGTCTGCGTCGACGCGACTGTTCCGTTGATCGTCAGGTCGACACCGTTGGTGAAAATCGTGGCGGTATTGAGGATCAGGAAGTCACGATTTGTCGATGTAAACCCTGGCCCTGGTTGAAAGATGGGCTGGCTCAGAGGGGCACCCATCAATATGCGGTTGCTCGCCGCGCCCAGCGCCCCGTCGCTACCAGCAATGAGCGTTCCGCCGCGGACCACCACGTCACCGGCGAAGCTGTTCGCCGCGTTGGTCACGGCAACAACCCCCGCGGTCGACACGACCAGTCCGCCAGCGCCCGAGATCGGGCCGGAATAGGTCAGCGTGTTGTTCTGGACGATGGTACTCAACGTTCCGTTGGCAGCCCCAAGCGTCAATGGCCGCGAGATCGTCGCGTTGGGGGCCGGTGTCGAGTCGTAGAACGGGTTCTGCGTGAACACCAGGCCGCCGTTGCCGCCGGAGTTCATCAAAATGCCACCGCCGGCCGCGCCCAGGTTAGCGTCCGACGTGAAATAGATGTTACCGGCGTTGATCGTCAAACCGCCCGTGAACGAGTTCGTCGCGAGAAGGTACAGATTGGCTTGCCCTCCGCCGTTATCAGCCGACTTGACCAGTCCACCGCTGCCGCTGATCGGCGTCGACATCCATAGGTCGCCCAAGGTGTGGAAATACGCCGTGTTCGCCCCAAAGTTCATACCGCCGATGGCGATCTGGTTCGGCAAGTAGGTCGTAATGCCCGTCGGAAACCCGCTGCCGCTATACGTCGAAAGTACTGGCCCGGTCATGTTCAGCGTGCCCGAACCGACGAGCGCGACGCCCACCGGTGGCGGAGTAGCCATCGCTGTGTCAATCACCAAACCGTTCGGGGCCACGGTTCCGGTGAAGCCCACAATACCTCCGGAGCCGGCCCCGGCCAGCCGGTAGTTCAGGCCTGCCGCTCCGGTACCATTGGCGAGCGTTTGGTTGTTGGCGTACTCGGTCGCCGTATTGAGCGGGACAATGCGTCCGGTGGTATCGTCATACCGAACCAGGCTCGTAGCCGCAGCGGTGGTCACCGTCGCCACCGAGTTCCCGAAGGCGTAGGGCAGTACAGCCAAATTCTGCGTACCGGGAGTTGTTGAACCCGGTGTCGCACCGCCTGGATTGACGGTGAAAACAATGTTCGCCACGTTGGCAGCGGGCGTACCGCCCAGGCCCGTTCCGACGAAATACGCCGTCGAATTGGAGAGCCTATTCCACGAAACAAACCGAAGCGTCGCGCTGGTCGCCGCCTGCGGGGTGACCAGAATCGTGGACATACCAGTATTGGTCAGGCTCGCGACGACTTCGGACGCATCGTTGCCGGCCGTGGCGTTAGCCACAAGCGAAAGCGTGGACCGATACATCGTCAGGTTCGTGCCCGCCGCCAATCGCGTGGCATTGCCGTTGGTATTGACGAGGTTGAGCACCGAGCCGGCGAAAAGCTGAACATTGTTCGTTGCCAGACTACCGGTTGTCGCGCCGCCATTACTGCTGCCAATGTTGACGGTCGTATTGTTGGCAGTGCCTGCTAAGCCGAGCGTGAGCGGTTTCACAATGAGAGGGCCACCAAAAGCCGCTGCGCCTTGCAGGTTGAGCGTCATGCCGATGCCGGCCTGGATGTTCAATCCACCAACGCCCGACCACGCCCCGGTCCATGTAGAAGTCGCGCCGTCATAGCTCGTCACCGTCATGTTGGAGTTCAAGAGGACGGGATTGGCAATGGTAACAGTGGTCGATAATCGCACGCTGTTCGATCCGGCGTTGACGACGAGCCGGTTGGTAGACAAACCCAGCGCTGCGGCGGATCCAATCGCGAGGTTTCCGTTCTGAAGGACAACGTCGCCCGTGAAGAAGTTGCTGCCGCTCAACTGAACTGAAGCGCCCGTATTGTTGGCTCGCACGGCCGACGGATTGAAGTTGATAAGCAGGCCCGAATTCGAACCACTCGTCGTGCCGGCCCCGATCGCCGTGTCGATCTGAACCAGTCCGATTCCCGAGCCGCCAATCGTGACGGGCGAGGCCCCTTCAATCGCAATACTGCTTCCCGCCACTCCGGTTCCGATGTACACGGACCCCGCACCATTCTGAATGATGCTTGGAGCGACCGAAGTCGAAGATGTGTTGAGCCGGATGGTGCCGAAACTCGTCCCGTCGCCGATGCTCAGCACCATGGGCTGACCGTTGCCGATCCCTTGCACGTTGCCTTCGAGAGCGAAGACCAGGCTGTTGATGGTGTTGTCGCCATCAGCGTTAACGGTGTAGTTTCCGGCGACCTGCAAGCCAGAACCTGGGAATGTCAAGGTCGCGTTTTGCGTGAATGTCGGGGGTGCGACCCAATTAGCCGGGGTCGTCCAGGCGAGAACACCGCCGCCGGACGTGCCAGCGAAGTTGTTCCACGTATAGGTTTGCCCAACAGCCGGCCCCACGAGAACAAGACCCGCGACGAATCCAAAGCAAAGCCTGAGCAACGACTTACGATTCATCGGCCGGGAAGCAGATTGCGGCATCGGAGGCCTTTCCTACAAGTGCGCACGGGTGCGTTTCGGGGTTAATCGCCATCGGCGCTATCAAGGGGACAGAAAACGAGAAAAATGACGAAAAATGTTGCATCACGGTTCGATCGTCACACGGAACGTTGAGCGGACGGTCGGCACAGGCAATGGTGCTGCGTCCCAGTCCAGACCTCGCTGCGACAAGCCCGCTCGCAATCGTCGCAGATCCCACACACACAAGCATGATCGCGGTCCTTGCACGACTCCCACAAGCCAGGCCCCATCGGCACTGAATACAGGCAGCGCCACCGGTTGCTGCGTCGGTGCCTCGATGCGTACGAGTTCGTCACCGGTCGCTACGTCGAGCAATCGGAACCCCCCGCCGACGTTGGTGTACACCGCCAGCAGTTTACTGTCTCGCGAAAAGGCACCGATTCCCGCGAAGCCCGTCCATTCAGCCCAGCTACCTACGGAGAACAGACGGCCGCGATCACCGCCGACAGCGAGCCAATGGCCATCAGGGCTGAACTGCGGGTGCGTGCCCCAGGTCGTTAGGGTCCTAACCAAGGAGCCGTCGCGGACATTCCACAGCTTGACTTCCCCAATTGTGTCGCGACACGTCGCGAGCCATTGGCCGTCGGGACTGACGCTCGCATGCCGTGGGTCGCCGCCGCGATCGATGGCTCTTGGTGCTTGGCCGAGTTCCTGCACCCAAACCGCTCGCGAATCCAGCGGAAGCGAGCGATAGGCCGACGCCACAGTCAACATTCTGCCATCGCGACTGGTGCTCAGCGAATTGCCGGGGGGAATGGGCAGTTGGACGGGATGGCCAACGCGGAATCCGTTCCCCTCAACTCGTACCTCGCGGCGAAATGTCCCAGTCGGTCCTGTGGTCACCAGATGGCCAGACGGCTCAAACACGGCTCGGGCGATGACACCTTCGGCTACGGTAGCCAACTCGATGCCAGCCTCGATATCCCAAAACGCCAATCCGTCCGCACCAACGACGGCGACCAGGCGCGGCTCGCTCGGGTGAGTGGCGATTCCGTACATTGCGCGATTGCGGGCCATCTCGCGGTATTCGCATCCTGCAGCGATGTCCCACCATCCGAGTTGATCCCCATCGGCCGTGATCGACAGACGGCGGCCATCCCGCGTAAAGCGTGGGCGGAGCACGGGAGTGTGCATCGGCGGTTGCCGCACGAGTTCCTTGCCCGCGTCGAGATCGACCAGGATCATTTCGCCCGCCGTTGTGTTCACTGCGGCCAATCGACCGACAGGGGCGACGGACACCATGGCCGCGTCGGCACCGAGCGGTATCCTGCGCCGTTCACCTAGATTGTCCGCGTCGCGCAATTGCAACGTTCCCTGCGCGTCGATCAGGGCCAGCACCTTGCCGTCGTGACACCATGCGATATCGACACAACGCTCCGCGATCGGTTCCTCGACCTTTGTCGCTCCCGATTCCACATCGCGAATTGCGACGCGATTGGAGGCAACTCCGGCGAGCGCAACGAGCGGCAACTGCGGATGCCACGCGACGTGGCTCGGGCCGACCGCATTCGCCGGATATCGGCCAAGTCGGACGCCCGTCGGCAGTTCGAGGACCGTCAAGGTGCCGTCATGATGACTGAGTGCAACGCGATGACCGTCTGGCGAAACGTCGAAGCGAAACACATCATCGATTGCGAATCGCTCCGCTAACCCGGTGACGATGTCCCAACCGATAACGCGGCCAGTATCGATCCAAAACGTGAGCAGCGTTCGGCCGTCGGGACTGAGAACTGGATAGAGCGGTCCGCGTGGTAGCGGCCCTGGCGGTGCGGGCACGTCACAGATGGGCGCATCATTGTCGAAGCGCCGCACCGTACATCGGCCATGTACGTCCGTACGGGCGTAGATGCCACGATCCAAATCGACATCGACTCGCGCGGACCCTGATGGCCAGCGGGGTATGCGGTGAGCCACCCACATGTCGGGAAGCGCCATGGCAGACGCGGCTCGGTTGCGGATCGCGACCGTATTCCCGCCGTTTGGCCGCAGCCTACCTGCGAGGTCCGAGGCATCCGCGAGAACTTCCAGGGCGCGGAATCGCTGGCCGGGGCGGCCGCTCGTGCGAAAGCTCTCCGCTTGCGCAATGAGCGAATCCAACCGCCGGGAATCGGCGTCGATCCGGGCGAATTCTGCCTCCCGCCGATGGCCCTCGGACTCGGCCAACGCAGCTCGTAGTTGGACAACGCCGAATGACGCGCCGGCTGCGATCACCAGCAGCAAAACGGCGGCCGTCCCGATGGCCGTCGCCCAGCCGGGATTGCGCCGCCCCCACCGCCAGCAGCGACCGATCGTCCCAACGGGGCGAGCGCGAATCGGCTCGCCCGCCCGAAACCGACGGAGATCGTCACCCAAGTCCGCTGCGCTGGCGTACCGGCGCTCCGGCGCTTTCGCAAGACACTTGAGACAGATCGTCTCGAGGTCGCGCGGCACACGCGGCTGGAGACGCCGCGGCGGCAACGGTTCATCCGACCGAACGAGCGCGAGCGTGGCCAGACGCGTCGACGCCCGGAACGGCGGTTGGCCGACGAGGAGTTCGTACAAGATCGCCCCGAGCGCATAGACATCCGTCGCCGGCCCGATGGCCTCGCTCGTCCCTGCGGCTTGCTCGGGAGCCATATAGCAGGGTGTTCCAACGACAGCCCCGTTCGATGTCAAATCGATCTCGGCGTCGAGAGCCATCGCCAGTCCGAAGTCGGTGATCTTCGGCGTCCGGTATCCGGCATGCCGATCGCGCACCGATGTTCCATCGAATGGATGCTGCGCCGTATCGCCGGTCCCCAACTCCGGGCACAAAAGGACGTTGGCCGGCTTGAGGTCGCGATGGATGACGCCGCGCACGTGGGCGGCGTGAACAGCCCCGGCTAGCAATTCGACAACCGCGGCGCTCCAGAGCGGCGATTGCGGCGCGCCGGCCAGGTACTGCGCGAGCGACGGACCGTCGACGAGTTCCATGGCGAGGTAGGCGTGCCCGGCGGCCTCGCCCGCGTCATAGACCGGCACGACATTCGGATGCGAGACGCGGGCCGCCAACTCCGCTTCACGGTGAAACCGTGCGATCCGTTCCGGTGAGGCCAGCACCCCCGTCGCCATGAGCTTCAGCGCTACGGTTCGATTCAGCCGCAGGTCGCGCGCCTTGTAGACCACGCCCATCCCACCGCGGCCAATCTCGTGCAGCAACTCGTATCCGGGGATCGGCCCTTCGGCCGCGGGCTCCGCGGGCTGGCTTCGTTCGTTGGTAATCGCTGTGTCGTCAAGGGCCTCGTCGAGTTGGAAAAGAAGCGCAATCTGCTCCGCATAAGCGGGAAACCGGCGCAAGTATTCGCCGACATCGGGTGGCGATCCCGTGGCTCCATGCAGCAAAACCTCGCCGTAGATGAGCGCCAGCGCGCGTTCCGAATCGCAGGCCAGCGCAGGAAAGGCGGCAAGGTACTCTTCGGTCGGTGGAAGCTCGCCGATGCGCCATCGCCTTTGTTGATCGCGGCGTAGGCGGGCCAACAGATCGTCGCCCGTAACGCCATCGAGGTCGCGGCAAAGGTCGGCCAACGTCGGCGGCAAGCACCCCGTCGTATCGGACGTCAGCGACAAGGATGGCCGGTCAGGCATCGGTATCGTCGAGGCCGAGTTGATGCGACACATCATCGACCGCCCGACGCAACTGCTTACGCCGGGCCTGCGCTGTGCCACCGAGCGACGTCGCGATCTCTTCCCACGATTGGCCCGCCATACGCTGATCGGCAATCTCGCGTTCGAGTGGGCTGAGGCGACTTCGCAATTCGCGGAGGAGATCGCGCCCGGCAACGACGGCGTCGGGCGATGGTTCGCGGCAAGGCAATCGACCGGCGACGGCCCCAGCGAGGACCCGCCGGCCATCGCGGCACTTCCGGCTGGCATGGCGTGCTCGCGACACCAGTTTGTTATGGGCCATGCGCGTCAACAGACTGAGGAGTCGTGCAGGCGAGTCGAGGTCGTACTGCCCGGCCGCGGCTCGCATAAAGAAACTGGCCAGGACGGACTGGCACACATCGCCGGAGTCCATGAGGCGGACGAGGTTGGGATCCGTCAACCGCGCTCGAACGGCGATCCGCAGAACTGGCTCATAACGGCGCACGAACTCCTCGGCGGCCTGCTCGTCGCCGGACCGGACTCGCCGTATCAGCTCGACCATCGTGAGGGTGTTAGGCATGAGGCGTGCCAGTAGGAAAAAGCTGCATAGCTGATGCTATTTCCCGTGGCGAGTTCGGTCAATTCGCGCCGAGCGAAATCGTCGTGCCATCGTCCCTTACGACTGCGATATCCGCTATTTCTCCCGCAGCAATCCGCGGCACCGGCAGCCCTAACAACTCGCGCGGGCGCTCCGCGGCCATCCCAATCGCGTCGGCCGGCGTTGCAAAGCCACCCGAGATCGCATGGGCGACGCAACGATTGAGGAATACGGCAGACCCCGCGAGAAACCCCGTACCAGGCACAACGATCTTGCCTGCCGGATGTACCTCAAACTCCTGCCCCCAGCAATCGTAACGTCCCGGCCGCAACCCCGCGAGGCTTCCCGCGTCGCTAACCAGGACGGTGCGCTTTGGCGACTTGACCCGCAGCACACATTTGAGCACGGACGGTGGCAGGTGATGCCCATCGGCGATGACGCTCGCCCACAAGGCATCGTGAGCCAGTTGCTCCCAGATGTAGTTGTCGTGGCGAGGCAGCACTGCATGGCATCCGTTGCCAAGATGCGTACTGAGCCGTGCCCCCGCTGCCGCGGCGTCGCGAATCGTGGCTCCGTTCGCGGCTGTGTGACCGATGGCGACGACGACACCCTGCGCCGTCAGCCACTCAATAAAGGACAGGCCACCGGGTACTTCGGGAGCGAGCGTCACCAAGCGGATTCGCCCTCCCGCAGCGTCCTGCCAACGGCGAAATTCATCGCGATCGGGTGGTCGGACGTGTACCTTGGGATGCGCCCCGCGCGGCCCATCCTCGGCCGCAATGTATGGGCCTTCCAGGTGGAAGCCGGGCATGGCCCGAGCGAGGTCCGCGTCGCTATCGCAAGTTCGCGCCAGGGTTGCAAACCCATGTGTTAGTGCCTCAGCCCCCGCCGTCACGAGCGTCGGGCAGAAGCCGCCGCAACTGTGCGATTGGACTTCGTCGGCGACGCGACGTACCTCGTCGACCGAAAGCGTGGGGGCATTGAAACTGATGCCACGGCTACCGTTGACCTGCACATCGAAGTACGATGGGCCGACCCAACTCGAAACTTCGCCCGTGGCCGGGCCGACTTCCACGATCCGGCCTGCATCGATACGAATCGCGAGTGGTTCCCCCGTCGCATAGTGGCGTGCTTGGAATCGCATGTCACTTCTCCGCCTGCTTCAATTTCGCGATCGCCGGATCGTCGCCGTAGAGGGCCGCCAGCGCCGCGACGATTCGGTCCGCCTCGGCCCCTTGACCGTTTGCCCGCAACTGCTTCACGCGCTCCGCCGCTTGTGTCAACGCCGCATCGCGACTGGGCGTCGCCTGATCGAGCCGAGTCAGCCCGCGACCGGCCAGACCAACCCAACGGGCCGACGACTCCAAGCCGCCAAACGCGGCGACTAGGTTGTTCCACACGCGGCGAGCCGCGGGGATGTCGCCCATCTGTAAGTACGCCAAGCCGAGGCGATACCACCGCTCCGCTTCGTTTTGTTGAGGATCGATGGACGCCTTTTCAACGGCTCGCTCGAGTTGCGACTCGTCGAGCATCCGGTGCCGAAATGCCGCGACCTCGTGGGAGTGCGCGTGCCCCGGGAACTTGGCCTCCAGCGGTTCGAGATAGTCATGCCAGGCGCGCTCCCGATCTGCCTCGCGCTCGGACGCCATGAGCGGTTCCGCCTGACGATAGAGCGACTCGGCCGTTGCCCGTGGTCGCCAGATGCCCCAGGCGATCAGTCCCACGCAGAGCAACAACATGCCGACGAGCGTGGCCGGATGGTTGAAAAACCGCTGCACCGGCCCGCCGCGATTGAGCGCGGCCAACTCCTCACGCATGAGGTCGGCGGCAACGGTAGCCGGTCCTTTGCCACCAAAATCGCGGCCGGCCGCAAGGCGGGCCGAGGGCAAGATTTCGTGTTGCACTGTGGGCGCGTTCTGGGCCGGATCAACGTCGTCACCTTCGGCCTGTCGCGCCAGCTTGCGTGCGATGCGCTCGATCTGACGGATCAGAACCGAACCGTCAGCAGGCCGACGCATGGGGTCCTTTTCCAGCATTTGCATGACGAGATCGTCGATGTCATGGGGAATCTCCGGAACGAGCCAGCGTGGATGCTCCGGTTTGGCGTGGCAATGCTTGTGGAGCAACTCAATGACGTTCTCCCCCGGAAACGGCGGCCGACCGCATAGCAGGGCATACAGAACGCCCCCGAGCGAATAGAAGTCCGTGCGCTTCGTCGCCGGCTTGCCTGTCGCCAACTCGGGAGCCAGATACGCGGCAGTCCCGACGAAGCTACCGGCCGCAGTAATCGGCGGCCTGGCGAACAGCTTGGCGACACCGAAATCCGTCAGCTTGACCGTCGCCTCGGCGTCGTGGGCAACGATGAGATTGGCGGGCTTGAGATCGCGGTGAATGACGCCGCGATCATGGGCATGTTTCAGAGCCGCAACGACTTGCCGAGCGACTGCGAGCACTTCCGTCGGGGGCAATCGACCACGTTCCCGCAGAATGGCTTCGCAATCCTGGCCATCCACGTACTCCATGGCGTAGTAGAAGTGTCCAGCATCTTCGCCGGCCTCCAGGAAGCGAACGATGTTCGGATGACTGAGCTGACCGAGAGCCTCGATCTCACGGCGAAACCGCTTAACGAACAATTCGTCGCGCGCCAACTCCGGCATCAAGAGCTTGACGGCCGCGATCGTTCCGGTCTCGCTGTGGCGGGCACGCCAGACGCTCCCCATGGCTCCACGGCCAATCTCCGCCTCGATGATCCACGGCCCAAGTCGCTCGCCTGCATTCATGCCCGATCCTCCCGCGGATCAGCATACCGGCGAAGCCCGGCAAACGCTACGATGCGGGCATGGCCACTGCATTGCTCCTCATCGCTCACGGTAGCCGACAGCCCGAAGCCAATGCCGACTTGCACCGCGTTGCCGACCAGATCCGAACGGCGGGACACTATGCCATCGTCGTGCCGTCGTATCTCGAATTGGCCGAGCCAACGATCGAAGCCGGCGGATCGCAGTGCGTTGAGGCGGGAGCCTCACGAGTGGTGATGGTACCGTACTTCTTAGCCGCGGGTGTCCACGTCCGACGCGACCTGGCTGCGGCTCGCGATGCGCTTGACGCGGCATTTCCGATGGTGTCGTTCCAACTCGCCGAACCGTTGGGACCGCATCCACTACTCACACGCATCGTGTTGGAGCGAGCCGGGCAGGTGTGAGCAGGCACACTCGCACATCATTTACCGAAATTGAGATAGTCCGAAGCGGAAGGCCCTGTCCCATCCGCCGCTGGACGCGTCGAGTTTGTCGAGAATTGCTGAACGGCTAACGCCAGGGCCATCGCCGCCGGGACCAGCGTTAGCGATAGTCGACCGGCGTTCCACAACCAAGGACTCGGCCGGCCACCCCTGGCCCGCCCCATGAGGGAGCCGACAAGCGGTGCGGCAAACAACAGCGCGGCATTCGTGGTGGAGAGGTTGCCGAAGAAACGGCCAATGACGAGGAGTGAGAACAGTCCAACGACGCCGACACCCGCTGCACCGCCGAGTATCGGCCCCGACACGATCAGCGACGCTGTAACCACTCCGGCCAATGCCCCGGCCAACGCAAACCCGAGCTGACCGCCCGTCGCATACCCCGATAGCATGACGGCCACCGCCGCCACCGCTCCGGCCAGTCCAAGCGATGCCACTCCAGCACGGTCGGCTGCCCGCGAAACGCCGGCGAGGACGATCAAACAGGCCGTCCCCAGTCCGAACGCGATAGCCAACGCCTGTGTCGGTGACCATTCCCGGCTATTTGGGCCGGACAAATCCGTCATATAGCTGGACCCGTGGAGCAACACCGGAACGACTGCGACTGCGACGACGAACCGGAGCAACCATCGGCCGCGACCCGAGACAGCGGATATTGCTTCCACTAGCACGGCCGCGGGGATCACGATTAGAAGGAAGCGATCGCGATCCTCGATCGGCGGAAACTGTGGGGCCAGCCCGAGCATCCATGCCCCCGCCAGGATGCCGGCTCCGGCACCAAGCGCGCTGCCGGCAGTCGCCAGCCCGGTCCGCGGCGTTCGCAGGGTTCGGCCAAATGCCAGCACTGTGAATGCGGCAACGACACCCGCGAGGATCGATGCACCGACGATCAGCAGCGGGTCTGGCATCGGCATTCTCCTGGCGCACTGACGAACGACGACAGCAATCGAGAAGGTCCAGCCACTCCCGGGACGGCCCCGTTGAGAGCCGGACCTTGCCCGATGGCACCGATGGGCTACTTCTTGACGCCTTCAAAGCTAATGGCGACAGTCACTTCATCTCCGATGGCGTCCATTGGTTTGCCCACGCCGAAGTCGGTGCGCTTCAATGTCAACTCCGTCGAGAAGCCTGTCCGACTGACGCCTTTGGGGAATTCGATTGTCTTGCCGCCGACGAGTGCGAAGGTGATCGGCTTGGTGACACCGTGCATCGTGAAATCGCCAGTCACCTGATAGCCGTCCTTGATCGGTTTGACGGCGGTACTCTTGAATGCAATCGTTGGGAACTGCTTGGCATTGAAGAAGTCGGGGCTTTTCAGGTGTTGGTCGCGCTGGGCATTATCCGAGTCGATGCTTTCCGTCTTGATCGTCAGCGAAAACGCAGTCACGGCAGGGTTTGCAGCGTTGACCGAGAAGCCGCCAGTCACGTCCTTGAACCGACCGTACGTCCAGCTCAGCCCAAGGTGCGACACTTTGAATGTGACCGCCGTATGGGTCGGGTCCAGGCCATAATCGTCCGCATGTACGCGCGTTTGGGTGACCATGGCCACCAGAACAGCCGTTAGGACGACCAGACATTTACGCATCGGGACTCTCCAGATAAGGAACGGGTTCCATTCCGCTGATACTCCACAACAGGCTCGGCCTCGGATCGAGGGCCGGGCCGCTGACTGCGGAAAGTTCTAGAGCATACCAGGAAATGGTCGAAGCCTTACGCGCTGAACCCACATATCGCACAGGGAATGGCTACCGACGATTGCTACCGGGAACCCTGTCAATTGGAGAGCTACCGAATGACGACTCGACGTGCGCTCTATTGGATACCACTGGCTCTCATTAGCCTGAGCGCTCTGGATGGTGTTTTGCTCTCTCCTGCGGGCGGGGCCGACAATCCGCCATCCAAGCACGCGCAAGTGCCCGTCACTACCAGCATGCACGATTTCATGGAGAGTGTCTTCCAAAGCCCGTACCGCCGGCTGAAAACCGCCATGGCGACGGAACCAAAGGACAACGCCGGATGGAAGGCGATTCGCTCGGACGCCATGATCCTGGCGGAAGGAGGCAACTTGTTGCTGACCCGGAAGCCGGAGAAGAATGCCGACAAGTGGGACGAGTTCAGCGCCGCCTCGCGCGACGCCGGGGCCGATCTGTTCCGAGCCGCCAAGAAAAAGGACTTCGCGACGGCCAAAAAGGCTTACGCGTCGATGCTTAACCACTGCAACGCTTGCCACAAACAGTTCGACGACGGCAAGAACCAATTGGCCCCGTAGTATTGTCAGTCGTCGCTGACGCCGCGCGTTTCGGGCGTCAGGCTGCGATAATGCCTTGTAACGCCCAATCGTAGGAGGAGCGCGTCGTGACCCCACAGTTCGAGACGGCCACGCTCGGCGGCGGGTGCTTCTGGTGCCTGGAAGCCGTCTTCGAGCAATTGGCGGGTGTTGCCAAGGTCGAGTCCGGCTATTGTGGTGGGACGGCCACCGACCCCACATATCAGCAGGTCTGCGCCGGCACCACCGGCCATGCCGAGGTCGTGCAGGTGACGTTTGACCCGGCCATCGTGTCGTACCGTGAGGTGCTGGAGATCTTCTTCGCGATCCACGACCCGACAACGCCGAATCGTCAGGGCCACGACGTCGGCACCCAATACCGCTCCGTGATCTTTACGCACTCCGCCGATCAGCGAGCTACCGCGGAAGCGCTCCTTCGGGAACTCGATGCGGCCGGCATCTGGCCGCGGAAGATCGTGACCGAGATCGTTCCGTTTGACCGGTTCTACAAGGCCGAGGAGTATCACCAGGGTTACTTTCGCGCCAACCCGAACCAGCCGTACTGCATGAGCGTCGTCTCGCCGAAGGTCGCGAAGTTCCGCCAGAAGTTCGCGGATAAGCTGGTCCGATAAGAAGCTGATCTCAAATCTCGCAGATGGCGCAGATCTCAAGACCTGGGCGGCAGCCATCTTCCCGTCTTGACACCTGCATCCGCTGCGAAGCTCGTGGATCATCCTCGGGAGCGCCGCGATGTCCGTGCAAGGATACGTCCACATCGGCGGACGGCATGCCCGCTCGACCGCCCTCCGCAACGTCTTGGCCCACGCTGGCCTCCCGCTGTCCGAACCGATGGTGTTCGGCCTCGCCGGGGGCATTGGCGCGGGTTACTCGTTTTGCCCGTCCGTCGTCCGTCACGGGAATGGCTCGGGAATCAGCATAGTCGGTCGCCACAAGTCGTATGCGACCGGTCCGAATTGGTATACCGGCATCCTCGATCGGTTGGGCGTGAAGTATCGAATCACCGAGTCGGCAGCGCCCAAGAAAGCCCAGCAGAATCTCCGCGATGAGTTGAACGCCGGGCGACCGGCCATGGTCTGGTGTGGGCGGTCGAAGCTCACCTTCATGCCCAATGTTGTCTCGGCTGACTTGTGGATGCACGAGTTTGCCGTGTACGGTGTCGATGACGCAAAGCAGCTCTTCATCGGCTCGGATCGATCCAATGCTCCGGTGACGATCTCGTTCGAAGCACTCGCCGACGCACGCAACGCCGTTTGTACACATAAGAACCGCACGCTCACCATCGAGCCGACCAAGCCCGCGTCGCCAGCGAAGCTGCGCGAGGCCGTCCAGGCCGCCCTGACCGCGTGCGCCAGCGAACTTCTCGATGGAAGAATGAAGACGTTTAGCCTGCCGGGCCTAGCGCTATGGGCCGATCGAATCGCGAACACAAAAAACTCGAAGGAGGGTTGGCCTCGCGTGTTTGGCAGCGGGCTGATGTTCGACGCATTGCTCGACGCCTTCGACTCCATCGAGACCTCCGGCTGCGGCGGCGGTCTGTTCCGGCCACTATTTGCCGACTTCCTCGCGGAAGCGGGCCATGTGTCGCTCGCCATGACCTACCGCGCCCTCGGCCAGCAATGGACTGCGTTGGCCGACGATCTACTCCCCGACCGGGTCGTGGCGTTCAAGAAGGTAAAATCCGCGCTCCACAAGCGTGACGAGTTGTTCGCGACCAAGGGCCAGGCTGCCGACGCGCGAATCGCTGCCGAAGTGGCCAAGATCGCGTCATTGACGGTCGATTGCCGCAAGTCCTTCCCGCTCGACGCTGCGGCAACCGCGGATCACATGGGAAGGCTGTCGGACACGATCGGCGAACTACACCGGGCCGAAGTCGCCGCCGCGGAAGCGCTGGTGCGACGCACAGCCTAATCGAAGCTCGATGACTTAGGTTACGATTGGGTTGCCGCCTTGAGCAACTCGTCCGGCGACAGACGATTCAAGTGCCGCGACGGTCGGAAGTACCATTTCACTCGACCGGCCGTGTCGATATGAAACGTCGTTGGCGCAGCCGCATCGCCGCCGTCAGGGGCCGCACCAACATGCAGCCCGCCGATTGCGTTCGTCAGCGACTTGGTCTCATCCGAGACAACGCGCAGATGCGGAAAGTCGGCCTGTGTCTGCTTCGCCAGGTCGGGCCCTTCGACGGACGCGACGATGACTTGTAACCCGTTCTTCTCAATCTCGGCATGACGCTTTTCGAGCTGACCCAGCTCGATCATGCAGACGAGTCACCACCGGCCGCGGAAGAAAATGAGGATCGTCTCCTTGTCGCCTTTGAGGTTCGCCTCCGTGAACGGCGTACCATCGGCAAAACGGGCCGCGAAGGCGGGGAACGGCTGACCGGTCCCGGGACCGGCGTACGTCGGCAAAACGCTCAGCTTGGCGACGAGCAGCCACTCCGCACTTGCGAGCAGGACCAGCACCGTCACGCCGATGTATCGACCGATCGCGCGCCGTTGGCCCAGCGATGTCAGTGCAATCAGTGCACCGACCGTCCCAAGGATCGGCAAGTACCAAGGAACGGTCAGCCACTTCAAACCGATGAACTGCAGCGAGTAGGCAGCAATTGCACCGAAGCTGAGCAAGAGGCCGACACGAAACGACCGCCACATGGCCACGACTCCGCGGAATCGATCTGCCCATCCGCAACCTACATTGTTTACTCATACCGGGATTCTGCGGCTCGGCACGAAGTTCCGAATCGGCGCATTTTCTGCCAGCCTGTGGCTGACTCGTGAGCTAGACTCCATTCGCTGGTGGCAGTACCCCGAACGTCCACCCTTCCGCCAGCCCCACCCACCCCCGTCCCCCGCCGACCCGCACCGAGGGGGATCGCGATGGCCGCCCCGGCCACGACTGATGACTTGCTTGCGCTGGTTCGCAAGAGCGGACTGGCGTCGAGTGAACGACTCGACACCTTCCTCCAGACGCTTGTCGATGGCGGCAGTCTGCCCGCGGAACCGCGCCGGCTGGCCGGCATCATGATCCGCGAACGGCTTCTGACGTTCTTCCAGGCTGAGCAACTTCTTCTCGGGAAATGGCGTGGCTTCGGAATCGGCAAATACCGCATCCTGGAGCGCATCGGCGTCGGTGGCATGGGGCAAGTGTTTCTATGCCAACATCAACACATGCGCCGCCGGGTCGCCATCAAGGTGCTGCCTCCGCTCAAGGCTCAGGACCCATCCGCTCTCGGTCGCTTTTATCGCGAGGGACGGGCGTCGGCCTCGCTGGACCATCCCAATATCGTGCGAGCGCACGACCTCGATCAGGATGGCTCGCTCCACTTTCTGGTCATGGAGTACGTGGACGGAGCCAGCTTACTTGAGATCGTGAAGCGTACGGGCGCGATGGACCCGACGCGGGCGGCCAACTACATCGCTCAGGCCGCCGCGGGACTACAGAACGCCTTCGAGTGCGGTATCGTCCATCGAGACGTAAAGCCCGGCAATCTCATGGTGGATCGCGCGGGGACGGTCAAGATCCTCGACATGGGCTTGGCCCGGTTCTATGCCGACACGTCGGACATGCTCACGCAGAAGTACGACGAAAAGAGCGTTCTCGGTACGGCCGATTACGTCGCACCGGAGCAAACCTCCAATAGTCATGCCGCGGATGTGCGAGCCGACGTCTACGGCCTCGGTGCCACGTTCTACTTCCTGTTGGCTGGTCATCCGCCCTATCCGGACGGGACGATTGCTCAGAAGCTCCTGTATCACCAGACGAAGCCGATACGACCGATCCGCGAGTTGCGACCGGAGGTGCCGCCGGAGATGGCAGCGATCGTCCATCGGATGCTGGCCAAGAATCCGAGCGAGCGGTTCCAAACGCCCGCGGAAGTCGCAGCGGCACTCATTCGCTGGGCGGCCACTGAGATACCGCCCCCGCCGACCGAAGAGATGCCGGAACTCAGCCCCCTGGCAACGTCCGATCCGAGCGGTCCCATGCCGCTACCCGAACCGCCGAAGATTCCTGTGAAGGATTCGGGCGTGGTCCGCCCGGAACTGATGCCAGCGCGACCTTTCCTGGCGCAGCGGCAGCAATGTGGCCCCTCACTGGCCGACTACGGTGTCACGCCACCGCCTGCGGCGCTCGCGCGGCCTATCGTGGTGACGGCTCCGCCGCTGAAAGTACAGCCACAGCCGATGGATGATACCGATCGCCTGACGGCGGCACAGCAGGATACACCGGCCGCGCCGCGTCCCGTCGCCCTGCCGCACTACATGCTGCCATCCTTTGTCGAAGTGCAAACGCGACTCGACGATCGACATCAGCCGAACGTCCAGAACCTCTTCCTGCTTGGCCTGGTCGCTGCGCTCGGCGGCTGTCTGGGATGGTTACTCTACCTTAACGTGCGAATGTAGCCCGTCCTATGGTCCCTTGCCTGGCGTCTTCGACGGTGGCACCGTCGATTTCGGCTCGGGCGATTTTGATGCGGGAGGCGCGACCTTGGGCTCCGATTCCGTCGGGGCTTTTGGTTCCACCTTGGGACTCGATTTGGCATCGCCCTTGGGCGTGCCGTCCGGAGTCGTGACAGGCAGGACGGTCGCCTTCGGTTCGGGCGAAGCCAACGGTGCGGTCGGCCCACTGGCTGGCGCGCCCTTCTTGTTGGCCTGCTCCTTGACCAATTGCTCGTAGCGGCTCTTGTACTCGGCTGCCTGTTGTTTGTAGCCGAGCTTTTCGCACGTTTCCGATAGCACCTTGAAGAGGTTTGGATCGTTTGGGTAGGCCTTCTTGGCTTCATCCAGGTCTTTGAGCGCTTCCTCGTTTCGGCCCATCTTCGCGAGGATGTGTCCGCGTGTGCCGTGCATGCGCGGATCCTTCGGCGCTTTCTGGATAGCGGAATCCACCATGCTGAGCGCACGGGGCAGGTCAATCGGCTCGACGTGAGCCATGACCCAGGCCAGGTTGTTGGCGATCAGCGGTGCGCCGGCCGAGAGATCGTAGGCCTTCTGCCAGTGGTAGCGGGCTTCCGCGGGATTATCGCTCTGCCAGGCATCGATACCCAGGAATAAGTGGGCCATCGCGGACGGCTTCGCTTCGGCGATGAGGTTCTTGAACGCCTTGCGTGACTTCTCGCCTTCGGGGCCGGTCGATTTCGTGAATTGAAGCAACCGCTGGAGCAAATCCGAATTGTCCGGATCGATATTCATCGCCCGTTCGAGCAAGGCGTAGCGATCGGCGGGCGATACCTTGGGATCGTTCGCCTTGGCATCGTACTCGATCGTGAGAACCTTGATCATCGCCCGCATGTACTCGCGAACCAGTTCCGGCGAATTCGCAAGGGCTTGCCCACGCTCCAACAACTGCCGCGCATTCGCATACTCCGCGAGTATCATGTGACACTCGACGAGAGCAAAACGAGCCTGCAAATCGTCCTCATTGACCTTGAGCCGGTTCTCGAACCGCTGCTTCGCCGACGTCGCGTAGCGCTGGGCATCCTCCGGTCGACCACCACTTCGCGCCCACGCTGCCAGCACCAATCGCTGTTCCGGCTCCACTTCCGCGACTTCGCGCAGGTGGACCTCCGCGTCCGCCAATCGGTTGGTCGCTTGGTAGATGTTCGCCAGCAGCTTGTGGGCGTTGTGGGCCGCTGGGCCTTCCTTCCACTGCGTCGCTCGAATCAGCTGCTGTTCGGCTGACCGCAAGAGGTTCGCCACCGTCGCCTGCGGCAAGGGCTGACCATCCGGCCCCGGCGTCGAAGCTGCTGCCAAGAACTGCTGCGCTTGCCAAAGGTGAGCCGGGCCGTAGCCGGTCTTGTTCTGCGGACCGAGGTTCCGCATGATCGCATCCGTAGCCGCTGGCTGTTCCAACTCGCCGAGGGTCAGCGCGAGGTAGAACCGATTCTCGAACGTCTCGCCGTCACTGAGCGAGGCCAACCGCTGATAGCATGTCTGGGCCATCAGCAGACTGGGCTTGGCGTCCTTTTTCGCTCGCTTCGCCCGGACGGAATCCTGTAGCGACTCGGTGGCCTTACCCTTGTACTCCTGAGCCAGGACCGCACGATCCTGCGTGACCGTGAAGCTGTAAATCAGTCCAAGCCCGATCATCACCAGGAGAGCCGGCAGCCCTTGCAGCAAGTAGCGGAGGTTGCGTTTACTCCACCACGCACCGATGAGCCCAAAGACCCAGCGAAAGAAACTGCCGACCAGGAAAAAGGGATAGACGAGCCAGCCAAATGCCGACTCACGAATGCGGCTGAGCCGGCGCTGGCCGCGGGGAGAAAGTCGTAGGAATCGCATCGGGGGTAGTCCCGTCAAGGTGCGGAAATTCGCCGATTACTTCTTCAAGCCCGCGACGGCTCGGTCACGGACCAGCGCCAAGCCCTTCGTGAAGAACTTCTCGTACTCGGCCTGTTCGCTGTCGGTGAGCTGGTAGTAGCCATCGACGAGCGCTTGGACCTGGAGAATCTCGAACCGCCGCGGCTGTGGCCGTTGCGCGGCTCCGACGAGCGATAGCCAGCGGGATCGAACCTCGGACAGGCGGTCGTGTAACTGGCTGCCGCGGCTCAGATGCATCTGTGCGATCGGGACCGGCTTGCCGTTCGGATCGAACTCGCCAAACCAACCGTAGCCGTGCCGAAGTTCGAGTGGTTTGTGCATCTGAAAGCGCACGCACTCGACTTCGCCGGCCGAGCCAACCGGCACGTGAAACTCGGCACGTTCCGCGATGTCATCGACGAACCACCCCGTCATGCTGTAACACACCCGCAGGTCATGCCACTCGGGGAACGCGTAGTCGAACGAAAGCAGGATGCGAAGAATGCCCTTCTGGTAGGTCCAACTCCGCGAATGCTGGCCCTGCGGCACGAACGCACTATCCGCATCGCGGGCCGCGAACTGCTTCTTCACCTGCTTCCAGCCGTCGATCTCGTCGGGCATTGTGTCGGCGGTGAAAGCGTTGTAGTGGGCCGTCAACTCGGTCATCGATGCTGCCGGAATGGCCAGCGCCAATTCCACGGTCTGAAAGAAAATCAGCACCCCGTAGGCAACCGCGATCGGCGTCACCAGCCCCCATCCCGGCGACCAGGCAGGAGCGGGCGACCGCACCGGGCCGACCGTCTTGCGCTTTTCCAGATTACCCCAGGTGGCCGCCGAGCCAAGGAAGCGCAGGAAGCAATCGGTACTCCACAGCATGGCCAGCGTCAGCCCAAACAACACGAATCCGAGAAGCGTGTGGACAAACCACGGCGGGCTGTCATTGGTGAGATCAATGCCGAAGCGCGTATAGCAGTAGACGATGACGACAACCCGCGTCACGTTGTTGACAAGGACCCAGAAGATTGCCGCCAGCATCAGCAGGATGCCGCGTAGCCAATGTGTTGGGTAATAGAAGATGAAGAACAGAGTGCAGGCGACGACCGACAGCAACGACGATATGCCGCTGCACGCTCGTTCGATCTCGAACTTCTTGCCGGCCACCTCCACAATCACACCGTTCAAAAAGTGATAGACCGGAATCAGGTCGAGCACGCGGCTCGACGCTCGGGATGTCAGTTTTTGCAGTGCCAGGATGAAGCGTTCGTCCCATCCGAACGGCGGCGGGACAATTAGGAGAAAGAACACAAGCGGCTTCCACGCCGCCTTCAAGCACGGCCAGCCACCTGCAGCCAGGGCCGTGGCGATCAGTAATTCCCAGAACGCGATCGTGCCCAGAAGCGGAGAGCTGAGAAGCATCGCCGTCGCAAGCATCACCCAGTTGAGGCCGAGCAAGAAGCGGGCGACGGACAGGGCCTTCCGGCTGGGGCCAGACTCGCGTGCCTTGCGGTAAGCGGGAATCGCCAAGGCGATGACACCGGCGATAACCAGCGGGAAATACTGGTAATGTTCTCGCGCCCACAGGTTCTTGCCGTGCAACACAAGCAGCGGAAGGTGGGCGAGAGCCAGAACGCCCGCAAGGACGAGCGGCGGGCGGGACAGGTTCCCGGCCGGCATCTCGGATCGCGGCTGTTCGAGCGGATGCGTTGCGATTTGACTCATGTGCCGTGACGGGTTCACGAAGGGCCGTCGCGAGACGAAGCGGCCCGGTGTCGATCCAAGGTAGACCGTTATGATAGCCGATCGATGGGGCGGCGAAAACGGATTTTGCGTTTCTCGGAGCCGCGCGACGCCGACTATGGCGGCGTTCCATCCCCCGTATTTGGTGGGAATCGATCCGCCTCTTGCTTGAGCCGTCCCCGCGCTGTTGCTTGAAGCTGCGGCCAGTTTTGGCCGTCCGTGCGGTTGTTCAGCGCCTTCTCAGCGATCTGCGCGGCTCGCCCATACGCCCCGGTGTCGAGGTGGACCCGGGCACGGAACCACGGCAGCCGGCGGTCGTCGGGCGCGACCCGCTCCCACGCCGCGATGGCCTTCCAGGCTACATCCGGCGTTGCCTTCATGTCGACGGCCATGACCGTCAGCGTGTACGCCTGCTCGGGCAACACGTCAGCGTCGAGGGTTATCGGAATTCGGTCCAGGGACTGCCGCCGCCGATCGGCCTTGGAGTCGGGTGGGCCGTCCAGATAGAGAGCCCACTCCGCGAAGGCCGCCCCGAATAGCGACGCCCGGCGGACCCCAAAGATCGACGGCGTTTCGGCCGCTCGAAGGAACGCCCGCTCGGCCCGCGTCCAGCCGTCCGGCGTATCCCCTTTTCCCAGCAGTACCCCGATCGCCAGATACAGGAAGCCGTCCGGGTGGGTCTCGGCAAGTCTCTCCAGCGATGCCACGGCAGACTCGGGGTTGCGCGACGCGAACGGCGAAAACGCCGCCGGTACGTCACGGGCGGCCGCGGCCGCGACCTTCCGGAGGACCGGCGGGACCGGCAGACTCAGCCCGCCGGCCGGGTTCGTCAGCAAGGTTCGGGCCTTGTGCATCAGGGTGACAGCCACGAGCGGGTTGGCCGTTCGGTCATGGCACTGGAGTTTCTCCAACTCCCGCCTCAGAGCGGGGAGTTCCCGGCACAGCGCGACGGTCCCTTCGACGGCGGCAAATGGTCCTTCACCCATCCGGGTGCGCGCTGACCGCAAGTACTCGGCCGCCCCCGGGTGTTCGGTCAGCGCGTCGAGTACAGCATGCAGAAATGGGAAGGTGGGGTTCTCAGGGAACAGTGCCTCGGCCGTCGTCACCCGGTCGCGCGCTTCGGGGAACCGGCCAGAGGCAGTCAGCAGGGTGGCCAACATCCCATTCGCCCGCGGGCTGGCCGGATCGGCGTCGATGGCCCGGCGGATGTGGTCGATGGCACTTGGAGTCGTCGTAGCCAGCAACCCGCGCGCGTAGTGAGCGGCTGCTGCGGACAGGCCGAGGTCCAGCGCTCGCTGGACCTGCTGCAGCGCGTCCGTCTCGGTCAGCGAGCCGTGTTCCATGCCCAGGTCCGCGTGCCACAGCAGGACTTCCGCCGCCAGGTCGCCGAGGTCGGACCGCTGAGCCAGCCAACGAGCTTCTTCGGCCGCCTTTGGAATGTCGTAGACCGTACACAGCGCCTTCACGCGCTCCAGCCGGAGGGCTGGGGCGTCCAGCCCAGCCGCGGTCGCCTCGTCGAGCCGTTGAAGGGCTGCCCGGCCATTGCCGCGTTGGAGGGCCAGGCGGGCGGCGGCGACGTGCGAAGCGGCCAGGTGGTCGCGGGCCCGCCGCTCCGAGTCCGCGGCCAGGTCCCGGTCCCGCTCGGCGTCGCGGAGTGCGGACGCCAGCGACGCGGACAACGCTGCACCGCCGACCGCCGTGGCTGTGAGCAACAGGCCGACAGCGACGAGCAGCCCGGCCACCGCCGGGTTCCGCCGCCCCCACCGCCACAGTCGCTCGGCCGGCCCGACCGGCCGCGCCAGGATCGCCCGGCCATCGAGGAACCGTTTGAGATCGTCGGCCAACGCCGCCGCGGTGGCGTAGCGCCGGCCCGGTTCCTTTTGCAGGCACTTCAGACAAACAGTGTTCAGGTCCGGCGGCGTCTTGCGTTGGAGTTGGGATGGCGGCACCGGTTCCTGCGTGCGGACCTGCTCGAGCGTCTCAAGGACCGTCGTTCCTTGAAACGGCGGGCGGCCGGTCAGCAGCTCGTACAGGATCGCCCCAAGCGCATACACGTCCGCCGCCGGCCCAACCGCCGGGTTCGCGCCCGCGGCCTGTTCTGGGGCCATGTAGGATGGTGTCCCTAGCACGGTGCCGGTGGCCGTCAACTCCGAGCGGTCGTACTTGGCCAGCCCGAAGTCCGCAATTTTTGGCCGAAGATCGCTCGCGATTCCCGTGTCCAGGGGTTCGACGTCCGGGGCTTCCAACAGGACATTGGCCGGCTTCAAGTCTCGGTGAATCACGCCCATCGAGTGCGCGTACTGGACCGCGTCGGCCAGCTGCGCCACCAGTCCAGCGACCTGCCGGGGCGGCCGGGGGACGCCGCTGAGCGCGCGGGCCAGGCTTCCACCGCTGAGGTATTCCAACGATAGGAACGGCTGTCCGTCGTGCTGCCCGACCTCGTGAATCTGGACGATATGCGGGTGCCGCAACCGGGCGATGGCGTCGGCCTCGGCGAGGAAGCGGCTGCGCTGTTCGGCCGTGGCGTCGGCGGTCCGGATCATTTTCAACGCGACGACGCGGGCCGGGTGCGACTGCCGGGCCTTGTAGACCACGCTCATACCGCCGCGGCCGAGTTCCCCAAGGATCTCGTAGCCGCCGACACGGCGCACCGGCTCGCGACCTGCATCGGGGTCGGTGGTCGGGACCACACCGCTGGGGCCAACTGGGGTAGTGAGGGCCGCGGATGGGTGTGGGCGGACGAAGTGGCGTAGGCTCCGGATCAGCGTGTCGGACAACTGATCGAGGCGACGAGCGGCGGCTTCGCAATCGGGGCAGGCTTCGAGGTGCGCGGCCAAGACCCGCGCGACCCGGTCGGGCACATCACCGAGCAGGAACGCCCGCAGGTCCGCCTCGCTCACGCAAGCCACGCCGGCCATAACCGCACTCTCCCGACCGTCTATACTAACCGCGGCCAGGCCGACGTGCGACCATCGGCCCGCCCGTTTCGGCACCCGAGTCGCTCGGAGCCAACGCGGATGCCTGACGACAACCGGGGCGGGGTCACGCCGCTAAGCCTTTTGGAGCGCGCCCGCGCGAACGACCCGGACGCCTGGTCCCGTCTGGTGCAACTATATCGGCCGCTGGTCGCGTTCTGGTGTATGCGCGGTCGAATTCCCGCGAGCGACGTGGAAGACGTCGCCCAGGAGACGGTTGCCGCCGCCGCCGCCGGCCTCGCCCGCTTTCGCCACGACCGTCCTGGCGACACATTCCGCGGGTGGCTCCGCGCCATCACCCGCAACCAGGTACTTCTCTGGCTTCGCCGCAATCACGACCGGGCACCGGCCCGCGGCGGCTCGGACGCCTGGCGCGAATTGTGCGAGGTGCCCGACCCGCTTCCCGGACCCGGCAGCGAAGAGGACGCCGAGGTCGGGCAACTCTACCGTCGCGCCCTGGAGCAGGTCCGCGCCGGCTTCGAGGAGCAAACCTGGCGAGCATTTTGGCTGACCGCCATCGAGGACCGCAGCCCCGCGGCCATCAGCGCCGAGTTGGGCATGACGCCCGCAGCGATCCGGCAGGCCAAATCGCGCGTCCTCCGCCGGCTCAAGGACGAGATGGGCGACCTGCTGTCCTGACCCGTCCGCCCGCGTTCCGCGGCCGCCATTTTCCTGTCACACGCCGCGCATTCCAGAGAGATAGCGGTGCCGCAGTGACTCGATCCGGCGTTCAGGAACCCACCCATGAAGCGCTTTCCGTTCGGCCTTGGGATGTTTGCCGCCAAGAAGCGGCCGGTACGCACGCACGCCGCACGACTCACCGTCGAGCGGTTGGAGTCACGGGAGGTCATGGACGCGGCGAGCGTCTTCGGCTTCAACCTCTTGGGGCCGGGGCCTGTCGTGGCCGACGGCCACACTACCGACGCCATCACTGGCCAAGCCTGGGGCCTGCCCCAATTCGGCAGCGGCGGCCCGTTCACCGTCAGCACCACGCTCGGCACCATCCTGACCGACGCGGACGGCAACCCGGCCAACGGCAATCAGGTGGCGGTCAACGCCGACTTCAACTTTACCATCCTGATCCAGCGGCCGGCGACCGCCGGCACGCCGACGCTGACGTTTGCGGTCTACAACACGGACGGCGTCGCCCTGCCGCTCGGGGGATCGGTGGATAGCCCATCGTTCCTCAGTTACACCTCGCCGACTGTCGCCGCGACCGCCACCCAGGTCGCATCATCCGCGGCCACGACGACGTACGGCGGCGCGGCGACCTTCACGGCCACGGTCAACAGCGGCAACACCCTCGTGACCGCTGGCACAGTCACGTTCACCACATCGCTCGGACCGACGACCGTACCCCTCGACGCCAACGGCCAAGCCAGTCTTACGGTCACGACCCTGCCGGCCGGGACGCAGGCCGTGACCGCGACGTACAACGGCACGGCCGCCTTCGGGGCCAGCGCGGGCAGCGTGACGCAGACGGTCAATCGGGCCGTCCTGACCGTGACCGCAGCGAACGCCCAGAAGACCTACGGCCAAGCGAACCCCGTTTTCGCTGCCCTGCCGTTCGCCGGCTTCGTCCTCGGCGAAGGCCCGAGCGCTCTCACCGGTACCCTGACGTATAGCACGCCCGCCGGCCCCGCCAGTCCGGCCGGCAGCTACCGCATCACGCCGGGCGGCCTGTCGTCCTCGAACTACGACATCCGATTCGTGGACGGCACGTTGACGGTGGCCAAGGCTCAACTGTTCGTCAAAGCGGACGACAAGACGAAGACCGCGGGGACGCCTAACCCGACCTTTACCGCCACCTACGTCGGGTTCGTCCTCGGCGAAGGCCCCGGCGTGCTCGGCGGCACGCTCGGTTTCGCCACGGGTGCGACGACCAGCAGCCAGGCAGGCACGTACGCTATCACGCCGGGCGGCCTGACGTCCGCGAACTACGACATCACCTTCGTCGCCGGGACGCTGACCATTCAGCCGGCGACCACGCCAATCAACAGCTGGCGCGAGTTAGGCATCCGGCTCGGGGCGCTCAGCGGTCGGTTGAATGTGTTGGACTTCGTGCTGCCATCGAACGTCGGCCAGCTCCAGGGTTGGTTCGTCCTGGCAAACTTCGCGTTGGGGAGTCCCACCGGAGTCGGGCGTGGCATCGGTGTCGCTGCGGCGATGGAGGGGTTCATCATCTCCATGGAGGTGTACATTCGGCAGGGCCGGTTCGGTATCTACGTCTCGGAGGCCGCGTCGATCATTGAGGAAGCTCGAACCCTGGCCCGCGCTGCGATCCACCTGGGGCTTGGCATCTGAACTCGACAGGTCGTCCGGCCACGCCGCTCAGGACCGCCACGTCAACTCGTGGACCTGCCCGTTCAAGGCGTGCTTGTCCGCGGCCCGGAGTTCGAGCTTGGCCCCATCCGGCTTGAGTGTCAGCACGGTCCAGCCGATCGCCTGGCCCTTCGCAAATGGGTAGGCGACGGCTGGCAGGTTGACGAAGTGAATCCCGGTCTTGTGCTGCGAGACCTTCCAGGCATGCGTGTGACCGAAGATGTAGGCTTTGACCTGCTTGCGCGGTGCGACGACGTCGAGGAATGCGAGCGTATCTGTCAGTGATGGGCTTCCCGTTTCCGTCGGGTTGTGGTGTCCTACGATGATCGTCGGAACCGTCGGCTCCGCATCGAGCGTCTTGGCGAGCCACTTGAGCTGGGCCGGCCCATACTCGCCCGGGACCTTATCCACGATCGCCAGTGAATCGAGCAGGACGAACCGTGCCCGCTCAGCCTTGACGACACCCACGACCTTGTCGGCGACGGGCTTCTCGGCCTTGGACACCTCGGGCACGGCCTTCAGGAAGTTCGTACGATCATCGTGGTTGCCGAGAGTCGCGTGTAGCGGCATCCCGGCATCCCGGAGCGGTTTGACCAGCTTCAGAAACGTTGCATAGTC
>JAXMAS010000027.1:0-54636 GCA_046350275.1 Gemmataceae bacterium | reverse complement strand
TCTCGCGACGAAGTTCCACGGCGACCTCGTTGTCGCCAAGACCACTGCCCCGGCCGATGACGACCTGGCCGACGGCGAATGTTATTTGTGGTTCGATGCGTCGACGGAGGTTGCAAAGCTGCGGCTCAAGGCCAGGGACGCGGCCGGCACTCTGCTCTATGGCTCGGTCGCCCTGTCGATGACACCGCCGTGAGTCGGTCGCAATGCGCCGCTCGTCTCCGCCTTGGCCCACGACGTGCTTCGCACGGTTGTTAGCCCGAACCGCCGTGTTCGGGCGAGGGCCAGTGCGGCCGCCAGTCCGGCAAGGGCGAGTGCCGACGGCTCGGGCACCACAGCGAAGGCGGCGTCTCCGATCAACTGATGGCCGGCCGCTGATGGATGGAAATTGTCCCAGAACAAATACCCCAGCCCGCTGGTCACGCCGTCTCCCAGGGCACCAGAAGTCACGTTCGTGAACCCGTATTGCCCTGGGTTGGCGCGAATCTGCTGGAACAGCCCATCCACATCCAGTTGAAAGACTTGGATACCTGGGTTGGACGCCTGAACCTGATTCAACGCTGTGTTGAGCTGCCCGTTAAAGGTCACGGTCATGGCATTCAGCGCGGTCCGCTGGTCCGGAGGAAAGGACTGGGCATACGGCAGGTCGCCTAACTGGGGCAGGTTCGGTACGAGAAACCTCCGTCCCCCGGCGTTCGCCAAGGTGGTGACCGCGGCCGCCAGGTTGGCGGCCGGAATGGCCGGGTTTGTCTGGCCGTTGACAAAGTCCCACCCGCCGCCCCAGACGGTGATCAGGTCGCTCGCGGCCGGCGACTGCCCGGCTAGCCAGGTACTCACCTGTGTGCGGATGTTCGGCGAACCTTGAGGGGAATTGCCCGTGCCGGTCTCAGCCCCACCGACGGCATTGTTCGTCCCTCCCGTCAGGCTCGGTGTCGGAGCGGTAACACCCAGCCGGGCGGCAAGCCGTTCGACCCACAGCGGACCATTCGAGAAGCGACCCTGATAGTAAGGCGGTCCCGGAGAGCCGGTCGCGCCAAAGACGTTGCCCGTATCCGTCAGGCTGTCACCAAAGGACACCAGGCGAGTGATCGGCTGAGCGAACGCGCCATCGGCCAAGGCGACGAGGCAAGCGGTGGCGAGAAAAGCAGTCGTTGCCCACCGCGGGCGCATGATAGCACACACTGGGAATTCCTCGGCGCGTCCGAAACGCGAATAGGCGATCGATTGATTGACCATACCTGGCCGATACCAACGAGCCGATCCGTTCCGGATCGGCGTCTCCCGCGTCTCGACGACGACTCTCAGGGGTGAGTTTATTCGCTCGAAGGTGCCGCTGCATCGACTTGGACCTCCAAGAACCGAACCCCGGTTTGCCGCCCGGGCCACTCATGGCCGTCCCCAGCGAGAAGACCTCGCGATAGACTTCGGCCGATCTGCCGTAGATGATGGTGGCATGGCCGGACCGCCGACGACGCACGCGAGCCTGTTGGCCCGCCTCTCTGACGCCGCCGATGCGGACGCCTGGGGGCGGTTCGTCGAACTCTACGCGCCGCCGGTCTACGCCTTCGCCCGCAAAAGCGGCCTGCAAGACGCCGACGCCGCTGATCTCACCCAGGACGTGCTGCGCTCCGTCAGCGGCGCGTTCCGCCGGGCCGGGTACGATTCGGCCAAGGGGGCGTTCCGCGGCTGGCTGTTCGCCGTCGTCCGCAACAAGCTCCGCGACGCCTTCGCCAAGCGCCGCCGCGTCGAGGCCGAGTTGGTGGATGTTGCGTCGCCTGACGGCGACCCGGCGGCAGTATGGGACCGCGAGTGCGAGCGGCAACTGTTCGCCTGGGCGGCCGAGCGGGTGCGGGCGCGGGTCCGCCCGGCTACCTGGCTCGCCTTCTGGCGGACGGCCGTCGAGGGCGAACCGGGGCAGGCGGTGGCCGCGGAGCTAGGGCTGACCGTCGCGGCCGTGTACCTCGCCAAGAGCCGGGTGATGGCCGCGCTCCGCGACGAGGTGCGGGCCGTCGAGGACGAAGCATGACCGACTGTCCGGCCGAACCGCGGTGGCGGGCCTTGCTCGCCGACGAACTACCCGCCGCCGAGCGCGACGCCCTGGCCGCGCACCTGGAAGCGTGCCTCGACTGCCAGCAGACACTCGAAGTCTGCGCCGCCGACCCCGCCACCTGGGCCGACGTGCCCCGCCGCCTCGCCCCGCGCACCGACGAGCCGGCCCTCCGCGAACTGATCGACCGCCTCCACACCGCGCCCGACGATTCGCCCGACGACCCGCTCGACTTCCTGGAGCCGACCACGGCGGCCGGGTCGCTCGGCCGGCTCGGGCCGTACGAGGTGCTCGGCGAGATCGGCCGCGGCGGCATGGGTATCGTCCTGAAGGCGCTCGACCCACGGCTGCACCGGGCGGTGGCGCTCAAGGTGTTGGCTCCGCAGTTGGCGGTCAGCGCCGCGGCCCGACAGCGGTTCACCCGCGAGGCCCGCGCGGCCGCGGCCGTCGGGCACCCGAACGTCGTCGCCATCCACGCCGTCGACGAGTTCCGCGGCCTGCCGTATCTGGTGATGCAGCACGTCGAGGGGCCGTCACTCCAGGAGTTGGTCGCGCGGGACGGGCCGCTGCCGGTCGAGGCGGTGTTGCAGACCGGGTTGCAGGTCGCGGCCGGGCTGGCGGCCGCCCACGCCCGCGGGCTGGTCCATCGCGACATCAAGCCCGCGAACGTATTGTTATCCGCAGATTTCGCAGATTCCGCAGATTTCAAGACAGGACGACAGAGTTACTCATCCCGTTCTTCTGTCTTGAAATCTGCGGAATTCGCGAAATCTGCGGACCCATCTCTTCTCAAGATCACCGACTTTGGCCTCGCCCGCGCGGCCGACGACGTGGGGCTGACCCGCACCGGCGTCGTCGCCGGGACGCCGCAGTACATGGCCCCGGAGCAGGCCGACGGCCGCAGTGTGGACGCCCGCGCCGACCTGTACGCCCTCGGCGCGGTGCTGTACTTCGCCGCGGCTGGCCAACCGCCGTTCGCCGGCGGCCACCCGCTTGACGTGTTGCGCTGCGCCCCGCGACGAGCGGCCGACGCCGTTACGCATCCTCAACCCGAAAGTGCCCACCTGGCTGGAGGCCGTCGTCATGCGACTCTTGGAAAAAGATCCCGCCGACCGCTTCGACTCCGCGGCCGAGGTGGCCGCCCTGCTGGACCGCGCCCACGACCACTGGCGCGATCCACGGCACGTGCCGCTGCCGGCGGCTTTGCGTGAGCCGCCGCGGCCGTGGCCGTGGGTCGCCGCGGCGTGCGCAGCGTTCGTCCTGCTGGCCGGCGTCATCATCCGGTTGCAGACGCCGGACGGCACGCTGATTGTTGAGGTGGACGACCCGGCCGTGAAAGTGAGCGTCGACGGGTCCGAGGTCGTCATCACCGGTGCGGGCGTGCAGGAGCTGCGCGTCCGGCCGGGCGACCACCGCGTCGCGACGAGCCGCGACGGCAAGGCGGTGAGCGACGAGGTGGTGACGGTGACGAGCGGCGGCAAACAGGTCGTCCGCGTCAAGCGCGAGGCCCCGCTGCAAAAGGTCGTCGCTAAGGCGGCCGAGGGGTTGGCCATGCAGCTCGCGGTCGGCGAGTTGAAGCGGCTCGAGCGCGATACAGTTGCGGCCGTTCGCAAAGTCGCCATCGGCAACGAGGAGGTCGTTCGCATTCAGATGCCGGCAGGCCAGCCGGACGTGGTGTACGTCATCGGCCTTCAGGCGGGCACGTCGCCGCTGACCGTGACGGACTCCGACGGCGGGACGGTGCGGTACACCATCACGGTGACGGCGACACGCGGGGCGGGGGACAAGATCGGCGGGTTGCCGCCGAGCCTGAGCGCTCCGCGCGGCGGTGATGCGAGTAACCCGCCGCAGCAGCAGGATGAGATGGCCGCGGAACGTTTCCGCCGTAGCGACCGCAACGGCGACGGCCTCCTCGATGCCAGCGAGATGCCCGATAGCCTGAAGGCCGTCTACCAGCAGTTCGATGCGAACAAGGACGGCATGCTCGACCTGAACGAGTACAAGGCGTACCTGAAGGCGGTCTCGGCTCAGCCTCCAGGCGAGGGCAGTCCCGCGGAGGCGAACCCGCTCGCCGGAGGGCGGGGCGGCCCGCCTGCCGGCGGCATGGGGAAAGGCGGCCGCGGGCCGATCGGCAGCATGACCAAGGGTGTCTCCGCACGACCCCCGGCCGAGGGCATCAAGGCGAAGGCCCCGGTGCGGCAGTGGGACAACAAGCGGGCCGGCTCGACGGATTCGTTCTTGTTGGACGACGGCCGAACGCTGGCAGGCAACGCCATCGTGGCGATGGCCCTGACGCCCGACGGCAAGACGCTCGTCACGGCCCACTACGGCGGCCAGGTGAGCATCTCGGACTTTGCGACGAGTAAGAACCACGTGAGCCTGGTCTTCACCCACGGCAAGTTATCGCTGGCGATGGCCCCGGACGGCAAGTCAGTGGTCGTCGGCTCTGGCGCGGATCGCATCGTTACCGCATTGGAACTTCCGTCAGGCAAGACGCTGTGGTCGTACAAGGCCGAGGTGCCGGTGACGTGCGTCGCCGTCAGCCCGGATGGCCAGACGGTGATCGCCGGCGGCGACGATGGCACATATGGGTCGCGGGTGATTTATCTGGTCGCGGCCGATGGCAAGTTCCGCCGCGACGAATCGGTGCCGGCCCCGCCGACAGTCGCGACGTTCGACCCCTCCGAAAACGCAACGGCGAGGTTCCAACTGTACGTCGCCGTCGCCCGCGGTTCGGTGATCGAGTTCGGCCGTTCGGGCAGCGGGGAGGCTTCAAGCCATCCACAGGATGTCCGCGCGATGGCGTTCGCAAAGAGATTGTCGGCAAAGGCGTTCGGCTCGCTAGGCTTCGTATCGCTGACGGGCCTGGACGTTTCGCGTCGCGGCTCGGCCGGTGAGGTTTCCATGCGGCTGCACGCCGCCGCCGTCACGGCGTTGGGATTCGATCCGGTCAACGCCTTGCTGCTCACCGGCAGCGAAGACGGCACCGCGAAGCTGTGGAGCGTCGATCAGTTGAAGCGGCTCAGCACCGGGAATCCACCGCCGACGCCGCTGCTGACGTTCCCGTGCGACCGCCCGGTTCGAGCCGTAGCGATCACGCCGCAAGTGCAGGCGGTCACGGGCGGCGACGACGGCGTGATCCGCGTTTGGGACACGGCCATGCCGTCGCGGCCGGCCAACCCGCCGCCGCAGCCGAAGGCCGCGCCGCTGCCCGCCCCGAACGCGTCGCCGCCGGCCGACCCGCCGGCCGCGGCGAAGCCGGCGGCGCAGTGGGACGCCAAGCACCCCACCGGCGGTCCGGGCGGGGTGCGGCCCGACGGGAAGGCCCTCCTGTCCGGCGTCGCGGCCCTGGCGGTGACGCCCGACGGGAAGGCGGTCGTGACCGCCGGCCAATACGACGGCAAGGTCCGGGTGTGGCAGTTGGGCGGGGCGGGCGGCGAGCAGGTCGGCGAGTTTGCCGTCCGCTTCCCCGTCGCCGTGGCGACGGACGGCCGGGTGGTTTACGCCGTCGGGCTGGACCGAGCCGTCGTGGCATGGGATTGGAAGGCGGGGAAACAACTCTGGCGGCACGAGATCGAACCGCCGTTCGTACCCACCGCCCTGGCGATCAATCGGAACGGCCGGTTCGTCGCCGTCGGCGGCTCGGTCGATCAGCGCGGCGGCAAGGCCACGGGCAAGGTCGTTCGAATCAAGGCCGACGAAGGCGCCCTGGCCTACCAGAACGAACACCGGGCACCGGTGACGGCGTTGGGGTTTGGGGCCACGAACGACGGCATCGAGGTCGTTGACGAGGACGGGTATGTTGCCACCTTTTATGGGTCGGGTCCGAGAGCGTCTGCGTACTACGGCCCCGGCGGCGACCGGGCCAATGCGTATGCCCGGAGTCCGGCCGCCGTCCTCCATGCCGTGGCGTATCGGTTCCGAGTGTGGCTGTCGCCCGGCCCTAACGCCGAATCGGCCGAGATCGCGGCCTCCGGTACGATGGGATTGGCATTCTCGCCGGACGGGAAGACGCTCGCGACTACCAGCCCGCGCACCGTCCCCGCGCGCGGCGTGGAACTTTGGTCGGTCGAGGCGGTGTTCCGCAATAGCGAGAACGGCGTCTTCCACGGGCCGCCGATCGCGACCTTCGCCCGCGGACTGAACCAGCGGTCCGTCGCGTTCACGCCGGACGGCAAGTCGATCCTGTCGGCCGGCGACGACGGCATCGTCCGCGTGTGGAACCTGGCCTCGCCGCCCGCGCCCGACGCCGCGGCGACGCCGGACCCGTTGCCCGCCCCGAAAGCCTCGCCGCCACCCGCTCCGCCGGCCGTGACGAAGCCGACGACCGAGGGACGCGAAGCACCCCGCGGCGTCGCGGGGTTGGCGGTGACGCCTGACGGCAAGCTGGCCATTACGAGCGGCCGCGACGGCAAGGCCCGGCTGTGGACGGTACCCGGCGGCGAGTTCCAGGGCGAACTCGCCGGTCACGCGGCTGGCTCCGTCGCGATCGCGACCGACGGCCGGCGGCTGTTCACCGCCGGTGAGGACAAGGCCATCGTCGCGTGGGACTTGGCGACCCGCAAGCAACTTTGGCGGCACGAGTCTCAGCCGTTTGCGGCCGTCGCGGTCAGCCCGGACGGAAAGCTTGTCGCCGCTGGCGGCCGGGTCGAGGTCAACGACGGCACCAGCGCGAGCGTCGTCCTGTACGACTCCGCGGACGGCACGTTTGTCCGGCAACTGAGCACGCGGGTCCAAAGGTCGGTGGGCGGCTTGGCGGTCGTCGGCTTGGCGTTCGCGGCCAACGGCGGTGACATCGACGTGGCCTGCGAGGACGGGATCGTCGTCAACTTCGATATCGTCACGGGGCGGAAGGACCAAACGTGCAGCACCTTCTCGGTTCCGAACGCCTTCGCCCGAAGCCCGGTCGGGCCGCTCCGCGCGTTGACGCGCGTCGCCTCGGATCACGTGATCCTGTTTCAGGGTGTCGGGTACGGCGATATCACTTCCTCAGCCCGTGCGCGGGATACGGTCTGCCTGGCCTTTTCGCCTGACGGCAAGACCCTGCTCACCGGCACCCGCGACGGGGAGGTGAAGCTTTGGCCGACCGCAAACCTGACAAAGACTATCCCGGAAGCCGCACCCAACGGGGGACCGTTCGCGACGTTCACGGCCGGTGGCCGGCCGGTCCGCGCCGCGGCGTTCACGCCGAACGGTAAGCTCGCCCTGACCGCCGGCGACGACGGCATCGTCCGCGTGTGGACCGTTGACGGCCCGTCCGCGCCGCAGCCCCCGCGCGGCAGACCGGGGACCGGGCGTCCCGACTCGGCCGCGGCGAACTCGTTCCGCGGCGAGGTGCCCGGTGGCGAGGAACCGGCCCCGAAGGAACTCGTCCGCAAGTGGGACGCCCAGCACGGCGACGGGGTCACGGGCATCGGGCTGGTGTCCGACGGCAAGGTGTTGTTGACGGCCGGTCGCGACGGCAAGGCCCGCGCATGGCACTTCCCAGGCGGCGTGCCAATGCGCATATTCGTCGGACACAAGTCCGGCACGGTCGCGCTCGCCGTCTTCCCCGGCGGCCAGCGGTTCGCCACCGCCGGCCAGGACGGGGCCGTCCACTTGTGGGACGTGGACCGCCCGTCACCCGTCGCCACGTACCGGTCGGAGCAGCCGATGACCTCGGTGGCGGTCAGCCCCGACGGCAAGCTCGTCGCGGCAGGTGGCGGCGGGGCTGACGAGAAATCGAAGGTCGTCATCCTGGACGCGGCGACCGGCAAAACCGTCCGCGAGATCGCCCAGGAGCGGGCCGTCCTCGATCTCGCCTTTTCGCCGAAAGGCGGCGTGCTGGCGGCGGCCTGTGCCGACGGCAACGCCCGGCTCTACGACCCGGCGACCGGCACGGCGTTGTCCAACGCCCCCCACGACAACGCCGCGAACGCCCTCGCGTTCTCCCCGAAGGGCGACACGTTGGTCGTGTCCTACGGCCGCGGCAGCCGGCTGTGGTGGTGGGACGTGAACGAGCTGAACGCTCAGAGGAACGGCTCGCTGACGGGCCGCAACCTGGGCTGGAGCCGGGCATCGTACCTGGCATTTTCGCCGGACGGGGCGATGCTGCTGACCGGCGGCGTCGGCGGTGCCTATCTGTGGTCGGCCGCGGGCCTGCTGCACGCCGCGAAGGACGACAAGCCGGAGAGCCGGCTGTCGCTCGGCCACCAGACCGCCGTGCGTGCGGCGGCGTTCACGGCGGACGGCAAGGCGGTCGTCACCGGCGGCGACGACCCGTTCGTCCGCGTGTGGGACGTATCGGCCCCGCCGGAGCCGGCGAAGCGGTGAGGGCACTCACGAAGCGGCGCTTCCGGAAAGGAGCGTTCGATGGTGTGTATTCGGACCTGGCGGCTCGTCGCTGCGGTGGCCGTCCTGCTGACGCGGCCCGGCCTTGGCCGGTCCGACGACTCTCCGGTTGACCGGTTCGTCAAGCTCAAAGCCGCCTACGACGCCGACTTGAAGGCTGTAACCAAGCCGATCGTCGACGCGAAGACCGGGCAGGTCGAGCGGTACGAAATCACCGGGCCGGTTTCGCCAGACAGATACCTGCCGGCACTTCTGGACCTCGGCCACTCCACCGACGAGGCGACGGCCGTCTCCGCCCTATCCCTCGCGGTGTATGCTTGGCCGACCGACAAACGGGCCGACGAGGCGTTCGACCTGCTGCTCAAGCGTTTCGCCGCTGGCCCCCGGATCGTCCCTTTCGCCCGCGAGCAATACTCGCGCATCTACCCAGGCCAGGAGAAGCACCTGACCCGGCTGGCGGCCGAGGCCAAGGACCCGGCCGCAGTCGGCATGTCGCTGCTCAAGCTCGGGATGCTGCACGACGACAACTTCATGCCGTACGCAATGCTCAAGCTCACGGCCGAGCAAGGTCAAGAGCGGCGGGCGAAGGCACTGGACCACTACCGTCGGGTGGCGGCTGAGTTTCCGCAACTGGACGGCGGTCGGGCAGCCGCTACCGCCCGCCGGTGCATCACCCAACTCCAGCGGCTGCGCATCGGGCTGCCGGCCCCGGCCATCGACGCTGCGGACGTGGCCGGCCGGCGGATGACACTGGCCGAGTGGCGCGGCAAGGTGGTCGTCCTCAACTTCTGGGGGTCGTGGTGCGGACCGTGCCGCCGCAAGCTGCCAATGTTGAAGGAGGTGGCCGCCCGGTACGCCGCCAAGGGTGTCGTGTTCCTCGGCGTGATGGCCGAGGAGAAGGCCGAGGACGCTGCCAAGGCCGTCGAGAATGAGAAGGTGGCGTGGCGGAACTGGCTGGACCTGCGGGACGAGAAGGGCGACTCGCCGATCGTCAAGGCGTGGGGCGTGGTCGTGTTCCCGAACACGTTCGTACTCGACCGCACGGGGGCGATCCGGTTCACCCACATCCTGGAGCGCGACGAACTGGAGCGGGCGCTCGACGCCCTGCTGGCCGAGACTCCGGCCCCGGCTAGGCCGTGACGGCCTCGCGTAGAGCGGCGGCGACCTTCCGGGCCGTGGTCGGCCACCGCGAAGAAACCGGCCTCACTGTTGGCCAGGCGCTTGACGCCGGCATCGCCCTGCCGGAAGGCGAGCAAGCGGAGTTGGACGACCTGATCCGGGCGGAAGTGCGGGCTGCCGGCGAGCGGGCGGCCGCGCTGCTCCGGCAACTGCCGCCGTGAACCCGCACTACCCGGCCGTGGCCCGCCGGAGCCGGCGAAGCGGTAGCGGCTGTCCGTCACGGCGGCGGGAACACGCCCTCGGCGATCAGGCACCGGCGGAGGTCGACGCGGTCGGGCGCGTTGATCGCCAGCACGCGGATCGTAGCCCGGCCGGTCTGCGTGCGGCCGACGAGGTACGGGCCGCGCCAGCGGAAGTGCCGGCCCCACCGCTGGCGGCGCGGGTGAAACAGCGGCACCAGCTTGCCCGTGACCGGATCGATGCCGGACAGGTTCGGCCCCTTACGCTTGTTGTCCGGCAGGCACGCCAGCGCCAAGTTCGCCCGGACGGTTCGGCCCCCGTGCTGCTCGGCGATGACGTGATCGATCTGATACGGGAGGTCACTGTACGCTTGCGGCAGCCGGCAGTACTCGCAGCACCCGCCGGCGCGTTCCCAAACCAGGCGGGTCAGGGAGCGGTTCATTGGGCCCTTACGACCCGCCCGCCGCTTGCTTGACGAACTGCCGGGCCTTCGACTTGAGGGCCGACAAGCGGTTGCCGACGCGGATGTACGTCTCTAACTCGGCGTCCTCGTCGGCCGTGAGCGTGCCGCGGCGGGCCTTGGCGGCGAGGTCGTTCATGCGGTGGACGTCGGCCGCGGGGAACTCCAAGGCGAGGACGCGGCCAGCGACGTCGGCCGTCATCGTACCGCCCACGGGTCCGATCAGCCGCTCCCATAGCGATTCCGACGTGACCGCGGCCATGCCGCAACTCCAAACAATGACATCAAGCCACCGCAGCTACGACTGTAACACACGCCGGCGACGGCTGGCAACGCCACCGGCCGCGTCCGGAGCGGGAATCGCCCTTGAAACAACGCCGGTTAACTGTGGACCGCCGGCCGGCCGCGCGTGTACACTAGGGGCGACCGCCTTCGCGCCCGCGTCGCACCCACCGGACCCCTGCCGATGACACAGTGCCGACTCGCCGCCCTCGCCGTTGCGTGCGTCGTTCTTCCCCTGCGGGCCAACGAGCCGACGCCGGAGCAGGCCGAGTTCTTCACCAAGCACGTCGCCCCGGTGCTGAAGGCCAACTGCTTCCAGTGCCACAGCCACGACGCCAAGAAGAGCAAGGGCGGCCTCGTCGTCGATAGTCGCGACAGCGTCGTCAAGGGCGGCGACAGCGGCCCGGCCGTCGTGCCCGGCAAGCCGGCCGACAGCCTGCTCGTTCAGGCCGTCAACTACGACGGCGACTTGCAGATGCCGCCGAAGGCCAAGCTGCCGGAGGCGGACATCGCCACGCTTAAGAAGTGGGTCGAGATGGGCGCGCCCTGGCCCGGCAGCGGCACCGCCAAGAAGGCCGCCCGGCTGCGCGGCGTCATTACCGATGAAGATCGCGCCTGGTGGGCCTTCCAGCCCGTGCGCGACGTGACGCCGCCGACGGTGAGCGACCCGGCGTGGAACGCGAACCCGGTGGACCGCTTCGTGCGGGCGAAGCTCGACGCGGCCAAGGTCGCCCCGGCCCCGCCGGCGAGCCGGGCGGCGCTCGGCCGGCGGCTGTCGTTCGACCTGACCGGCCTGCCGCCGGTGCCGGAAGACCTCGACGCGTTCGTCCGCGACCAAGCGCCCGACGCCTACGAGCGGTTCGTGGACAAGCTGCTCGCGTCGCCGCAGTACGGCGAGGCGTGGGCGCGGCATTGGCTCGACCTCGTACGGTACGCCGAGTCGGACGGGTACAAGCTCGACGAGTACCGGCCGAACGCCTGGCGGTACCGCGATTACGTCATCAAGTCCGCCAACGACGACAAGCCGTACGACCGCTTCGTCAAGGAGCAACTGGCCGGCGACGAGCTGTACCCCGGCGACCCGGAGGCGCTGGCCGGGTCCAACTACCTGTGGCTCGGCATCTACGAGTACAACAACCGCGACGCCCGTACGCAGCTGAACACCATCCTCAACGACATCACCGACACGACGGCCGACGCCTTCCTCGGCCTCGGCTACGGCTGCGCGAGGTGCCACGACCACAAGTTCGACCCGATCTTGCAGAAGGACTACTACCGCTTGCAGGCGTTCTTCGCCGGCCTCGTCCCCGGCGGCGAGTCGCCGCTGGCGACGCCGGCGCAGCTCGCCGAGTACCGCGAGAAGCTCGCCGCGTGGGAGGCGAAGACGGCCGACATCCGGGCGAAGATCGCCAAGCTCGAAGAGCCGGCACGCAAGGCCGCAGAGAAGGACGCGATGTCGAAGTTCCCACCCGACGTGCAGGAGCTGATCAAGAAGCCCGTCGCCGAGCGCACGCCGCTCGAACACCAGGTCGCGACGCTGGCGTACCGGCAGATTCAGTACGAGTTCGACCACATCGACAAGAAGCTGAAGGAGCCGGCGAAGAGCGAAGTCCTCAAGCTGACGAAGCAACTTGCCGCCTTCGACGCGATCAAGCCGAAGCCGCTGCCGACGCTCATGACCGGCGGCGACGTGGGCCGCGAGGCCGGCACCGTCGTCATCCCGAAGAAGGGCAACGCCGAGCCGGTCGCCCCCGGCTTCCTCACGCTGCTCGACCCGACCGACGCCCGCGTCACGCCGCGGGTGAATTCGACCGGCCGGCGGGCGGCGCTCGCGGAGTGGCTGACCCGGCCGGACAACCCGCTGACGGCTCGGGTGATCGTGAACCGCGTCTGGCAGCAGCACTTCGGCAAGGGGCTGGCCGCGAACGCCAGCGACTTGGGCCGGCTCGGCGAGCTGCCGTCGCACCCGGAACTGCTCGACTATCTGGCGAAGGACTTCGTCCGCGGTGGCTGGAAGCTGAAGCCGTTGCACCGGCTGATCGTCACGTCGCAGGCGTACCGGCAGGCGTCGCAAGTGCCGAAGTCGGCCGACCCGGAGAACCGGCTCGTCGGCCGGATGCCGACCCGCCGCGTCGAGGCCGAGATGGTCCGCGACGCGATCCTGTCGGTCACCGGTAAGCTCGACCCGACGGGCGGCGGGCCGGCGGTCGATGCGAACAAGCCGCGGCGGTCGGTCTATGTGCGGGCGGCGCGGAACGTCCGCGAGCCGCTGTTCGAGGTGTTCGACCTGCCCGACCAGTTCGCGAGTTCGGCCGACCGGCACGTCACCACGACGCCGACGCAGGCGCTCTACCTGTTCAACGGCCCGCAGATGCAGCACCACGCGAAGGCGTTCGCCGAGCGGATCGCCAAGGATGAGCCGTCGGACGACGACGCCCGCATGGACCGCGCCTGGCGGCTGGCCTTCGGCCGGGTGCCGACCGAGGGCGAGCGCACCGCCGCGACGGCGTTCCTGGCGTCGCGGGCCAAGTCCGCACACCCGATCGCAAGGGAAGACGCCCAGGCCGCGGAGTTGCAGTACGGCAAGGTGCCGTACCGCGACGGCCGGGCGGTCCTGGTCCCGGCCGGGGCCGCGCCGAAGCTGCGCGTGCCCGACAGCGACAAGTTGCCGGCCGCCGACTTCACGATCGAGGCGTTCGTGGTGTTGCGTTCGACCTACGACGACGCGACGGTGCGGCTGATCGCGTCGCACGGGTCCGACAAGACGGGAGGATGGGCGTTCGGCGTGACGAGCCGGAAGTCGGCGAACCAGCCGCAGACGGTTGTCCTGCAACTGTGGGGCACCGGGGCCGACGGCCAGGCGACGTACGAGCCGCAGTTCTCCGGCCTGCACGTCGGGCTGAACAAGCCGTACTTCGTGGCCGCGGCCGTGACGCTCGCGAAGGACGGCAAGCCGGGCAGCGTGTCGTTCCACGTCAAGGACATGGCCAACGACGACGAGCCGATGCAGTCGGCGACGCTCGCGACGAAGCTGACGGCGCTACCGGCGAAGGGGCGGGGGCCGCTGTGCCTGGGGTCGGTGGACGGCCCGAAGAGTCGGTCGTGGGACGGATTGATCGACGACGTGCGGCTGTCGCGCGGGGCGCTGGCGACGGAGAAGCTGCTGCTCAACTCCGACGGCGTGACGAACGCGACGGCCGGGTACTGGCAGTTCGAGGCGGCCGGCCCGATGAAGGACGCGACGAGTCATCGCCTCGACCTGACGCTGGAGACGGCGAAGCCGGTCAAGACCACGCCGCCGACGAAGGAGGAAGCCGCCGCGGCCGCGTGGGCGGACCTGTGCCACGTGTTGCTGAACGCGAACGAGTTCCTGTATGTGGATTGAGGGCAGGTAAAGCCCACCGATGGCAATCGGTGGGAATGAGAGCTTTTCCCACCGATTGCCATCGGTGGGCTTTCGGGGAGAGAGGCGTCATGGACGAGGAACACGAGTGGTTCCACTGCGTGGCGACCACCTACGGCGCGTGGCTCGACGGCGACCCTCGCGGCTTCCGCACCCGCCACCACCGCGAACACGTCGAGGGCGACTACAAGAATCCGCCGCCGAAGGGCCGGTACGACGACCGCGCCGAGCGGAGCCGCGCGTCGCTCAAACAGCCGCCGGTCGTCCTCACGGTTGACGAAAGGCCCGTCGCCGGGGCCGCGTTCCGCGACAAGCTCCGAGAACTCGGCGCGTTCGTCCTGATCGTGTCGATGAGCGGGCAGCACGCCCACGCCGTCGTCAAGCTGCCGGCGAAGAAGGCTCGCGGGTGGGTCGGCCGAGCCAAGAAGCACGTGTGGTTCGAGCTGCGCGACCACGGCCGGGTCGGCCACGTCTGGGGCAAGCGCAGCAAGGAGACGCCGATCGAGGACCGGGCGCACCAGGTCAACGCTTACCACTACGTCCTGCGGCACCGCGCCGAAGGCGCGTGGGTGTGGTCGTGGGTGGAAGAGCAGCGGCGTCTAAAGGAACAACCCCCACCGGCGTAAAGCCCACCGATGGCAATCGGTGGGAGAAGCGACCCACCGATTGCCATCGGTGGGCTTTCGCGCGGCGCTCACCCGAACAGCATCAGCACCAGCATCGCCGGCGGCTTCGGGAATTGGCAGCCGGCTTCCCAATACGTTTCCACCTTCGCACAGTGCTTGACCTCGACTGTCACCCACGGTGCGGCCGGCGGGGCCTGGACGGGGCGCACGTCATACGTCGCACCGACCGTCATCTCGCGCTCGGCCGCGAGGCGCACGCCCTGCCGCGAGCGATCGATCACCCACGCGCTGAACGGGTGTCGGTGATCGCCGACGGCAGTGACGTAGACGAGGACCGGGTTGCCGACGCGGCGGTAGCTCGCTCGCTGCTCGGCCTTTTCGCCAGATGGGGCGTCGGCCAGCGGAGCTGGGGCCGGCATGAACGCGACGGCCTTCGGCATTCGGCCGGATACCATCGGCGGCGCATGGGGCTTCGAAGCGGGCTGGAGTGGCGCAAAAGTGATCGAAGGTGCGACCACCGATTGTCGTCGCGCCCGCAGCAGCCCACCGACAAAGCTGGCTAGGGCCACGACCGCCAGACCCGCGGCCGTCCATAGCATCCAAGGCGGAAAGGATAGGTCTGTGGGCATTCGTGCTCCTGCGGCTCCAGTTGCTTCAACTGTAGGACGCGCTGGGAGCCGGATCAAGGATCGTGGCAGGTGTGCCGAGCAGGGTCCTCGACTCGGCACACCGACTAACGCGACAACACTACTGCCGCGATCCCACCATCTGGTGGACATCGCGAGCGGTGAACTCGACTGGTACGTTGGCACCCGTCAGGCGGAAGCACAAGGACTCGGCACGCATCACCTGCACGACGCCCTTGTTTTGGAACGACAGGTACACGCTGCCGTCGAGCGCGACTTGGCCCGAGTTCCACGCGATCGAGATCTTCTCGCACCGTGCCTCCAGACACGGGCCGGAGACGATTACCTTGCCGGATGCATGCAGGCCGGCGGACGGTGTCGAGAGGTCGAGCTTCTCGCATTGAACACGCAGAAGCATTTCGTCCCCGCGACGCATTTCGAGCTGGGTGACGCCGTTGACGAACTCCAGGCAAATCTTCCACGGGAATGGCGATAGCGTGTGCGGCATCGGCGTCACGGCTGCGGACGGCATGGGGGCCGGGGCCGGCGATGGGACCGTGCGAGCGACTTCAATCATCGGCAGCGGCGGGGCCGTGGGCGGGGTCGGCGGCGGTAGCGGCGTCATCAGCTTCGTCGGCGGGTCCGGCTCGGCGCGAACGATCTCCGGCTTGTCGAAGCAACCCTTATCGGAGCAAGGCGGTGGAGCAACCGTCATCGGCGGCGGCGGGGCAATGGTCGGGGCCGTCGGCACGACGGCGACCGTTGGCGGGGCGGGTGGCAGTGGCGGTACGAGCTTCATCGGCGGCGGAGCCGGCGGCTCGGAGAGCGACGGCGTTGTCGGAGCCGGAATGATGACTTGTGGTGCCGCGACGGTTTGCACAGGCGGCGGTACTAGGTCATCCTTGGGCTTCTCCAGGATGATGGGCGGTGGCGGAGCCGGGTCGGTCGGTGCGGAAACGACAGGTTCGGGCGGCAGTGGCGGCGTCGCGTTGACAGTATGGACAGCCTCGCGCTCGTAGGTCTTTGGCATATCGCTGGGCTTTGCAGGCTTGGGCGCGGCCGGTGGATCGTCGGCCCAAACGACGATTCCGCCGAGACCGACGGCCAGCAGACAGGCCATGGTTCGCCAACTCGCGCGCGTCATGCGTCCATCCTCCTCGGTTCCGTTCCGGGGCCGCGCATTCCGGTAACGCGGCGGGGCGGACAATACCGGAAGTCTGGGGGCGTGTCTGCGCGAAGATAGTAGTGGTCGGTGGTCAGTGAACAGTGGTCAGTGAAGACAGACAAATTTCGGCGACTGGCTAAACTGTCCTCCTTCCGGCTGACCACTGTTCACTGACCACTGACCACTATGCCGAAAGTCTTCGTCACCCGCCGCATCCCCGCCGCCGGGCTGGACCGCCTCCGGGCCGCCGGCTGCGACCTCGATATCTGGCCCGGCGACATGCCGCCGCCGCGCGACGAGATCGTCCGCCGCGTCGCCGATTGCGACGGCCTGCTGTGCCTGCTCACGGAGCCGATCGACGTGACGGTGCTGGCCGCCGCGCCGAAGCTCAAGGTCGTGAGCATCATGGCCGTCGGGTACAACAACATCGACGTGAAGACCGCGACCGCGCGCGGCATCGTCGTCGGCAACACGCCGGGTGTGTTGACCGAGGCCACCGCGGACCTGGCGGTGGCGCTGATGCTTGCCGCGGCCCGCTGCCTGCGCGTCGGGCACGAGGACATCGCGGCGGGGAAGTGGCGCACCTGGGAGCCGCTCGGGTACATCGGGCAGGATCTCGCCGGCAAGACCGTCGGCATCGTCGGCCTGGGGCGGATCGGGGCGGCGTTTGCGAAGCGGTGCCGCGGCGGCTGGGGGATGCGCGTCCTCTACCACAACCCGCGGCCGAAGCCGGACGCCGCGGCCGAACTCGACGCGACGCTTGTGGACCTCGCGACGCTGCTCAGGGAGAGCGACGTGGTGTCGCTGCACTGCCCGCTGACGGCCTATAACCGCGGGCTGATGGGGCGGCCGCAGTTCGCGGCGATGAAGAAGACGGCGGTGTTCGTGAACACGGCCCGCGGACCGCTGGTCGATCAGACGGCACTCCACGAGGCGCTCGAGTCGGGCACGATCTTCGCGGCGGGGATCGACGTGACCGAGCCGGAGCCGCCGGACCCGGCCGACCCACTCTTGAAGCTGCCGAACCTGGTGGTCGTGCCGCACGTCGGCAGTGCGACGGTGGCGACCCGCGACGCGATGGCGACCATCGCGGCCGAGAACCTGATCGCCGGGCTACAGGGCAAGCCGTTACCGCACGCGGTCACGCCGTAACGGCGAGCGGGGCGTGTCAACGCCCCGGTTCAACGACGCGAGAACCGGGGTGTTGACACGCCCCGCTCGCCAACCATGCACAACATCGACCTCATCCTGACGATCACCGGCGACCTGGCCGTTGCGGCGGTGTTCGGCTACCTGACCCATCGCTTGCGGCTATCGCCGATCGTCGGCTACCTGCCGAGCAGGATCGCTGTCGGGCCACACGCCGGGCTTCGTCGCGGACCGGCACCTGGCGGAACAACTCGCCGAGGTCGGCGTCATCCTGCTCATGTTCGGCGTTGGCCTGCACTTCCACATCGAAGAACTCCTCGCCGTCCGCCGGGTGGCCGTGCCGGGGGCCGTCGGCCAAAGCCTCGTTGCAACGGTCCTCGGCACGATTGCTGCCCGCGCATTCGGTTGGGACTGGCTCGCCGGCGTCGTCTTCGGCCTGGCCCTGTCGGTGGCCAGCACCGTCGTCCTGACCCGCGTGCTGACCGACAACCGCGACCTGCACACGCCGACCGGGCACATCGCCGTCGGCTGGCTCGTGGTCGAGGACCTGTTCACCGTCGTCCTCCTCGTCGTCCTGCCGGCGGCGTTCGGCGGCGACGGCGGCGGGGCGGACCGCGTCGCCCTGGCCCTGGGCCTGGCGGCAGTGAAGGTCGCCGCGGCGGTAGCGGTCGTGTTCCTGGTCGGCGGCCGGCTCATGCCGTGAAGCGCTCGAACGGGCCGCGGCCACGCACTCCCGCGAGCTGTTCACGCTCACTGTGCTGGTGCTGGCCCTCGGCCTGGCGGTCGGCTCGGCCAAGGTGTTCGGCGTGTCGATGGCGCTCGGCGCGTTCCTGGCCGGCATGGTGGTCGGCCGGTCGGAGTTCAGCCTCCGGGCCGCGACGGAGGCGATGCCGATGCGCGACGCCTTCGCCGTGCTGTTCTTCGTCTCCGTCGGCATGTTGCTCAACCCGGCTGCGCTGTGGAACTCGTGGGGGCTGACCGTGGCGACGCTCGCGGTCGTCCTCATCGGCAAGCCGGTCGCGGCCCTGGTCATCGTGCTGGCCCTGGGGTACCCGCTGCGCGTGGCCCTCTCCGTCGCGGTGGCGCTGGCCCAGATCGGCGAGTTCTCGTTCATCCTGGCCGCGCTCGGCAAGCAGCTCGGCATCCTGCCGGACGCCGCGACGGACGCTCTCGTCGCCGCGGCCATCGTGTCGATCACGTTGAACCCGCTGCTCTACCGGCTCGTCAGCCCCGCGGACGTTTGGGCGGTCACCCGCGGCTCGGGAAGTGGCTGGCCGCGCCGGCCGAAGGCCGCCGCACCGCCCGGTCCGTGCCGGCGGACGACGAGGAGACGCCGCCGCGCTTACCGGGCCGTGGTCGTCGGCTATGGCCGGAGGCCAGGGCAGACGGTCACCCGGCTCTTGCCGAGAACGAGATCGAGCCGACCGTGATCGAGTTGAACCTGGAGACGATCCGCCGATTGCGGGAGGAGGGCGTGCCGGCCGTATGCGGCGACGCCACGCACCGCGAGACGCTGAAGGAGGCGGCGGGTGGACCGAGCCGGCGAAGCTGGTCCTGAAGTTCATCAGGATGCCTTGGTAGTGAGGAAGTGATTCGGATGGCGCGGGAGCTGAACCCGCGGATCCGCGTGCTAGCCCGGTCGTCGTACGTCCGCGAACTCGGGGCGCTGCGGCGGGCCGGGGCGGAAACAGCGGTGTCCGGCGAGGGCGAAGTGGCGCTGGCGCTGGCCGAGGCGATCCTCCGCCGGCTCGGGGCGACGCCGGAACAGATCGACCGCGAGCGGGATCGCGTCCGCGGCGAGGTGACGGGCGAGGGGTGAGTGTCGGCGGCGTTCTGGTATCCTGAGTATCGGGCGTAGACGCACGACTGACGGATGGAGGCCGCCGATGCCGTCCCCGTTTCCCGGCATGAACCCGTACCTCGAACACGAGGATGCCTGGCACAACTTCCACCAACAGTACACCGACGAGTTCGTCACGGCGCTCGAAGCCCAGGTGGGGGCGGCGTACTTCGTCAAGCTGGACGAAACCGTGTACGTCCACGAGCTACCGGGCGAGCCGCGACAGTTCCTCGGCCGGGCCGACGTGTTCCTCGGCGAGTCCGGGGGCGGAGGCTCCGCCGACACGGCCGCGACCGCCCTCGCCACAGCCCCAGCGACCGAGCGCATCACGCTGCCGGACTTCGACGCGGAGCGGGTGCCGTTCGTGGAGATCCGCGATCGCCGCAACCGCCGGCTCGTCACCGTCATCGAATTGCTCAGCCCGTCGAACAAGCGGTCCGGCCGCGACCGGACGCTCTACGAGGCGAAGCGCCGCCGCATCCTGAACGGGCCGACGAACTTCGTCGAGATTGACCTGCTTCGAGCCGGCCCGCGGATGCCGTTCGTCGCCCCGGCCGGTGGTACCTACGGCGTCCTCGTCAGCCGCGGCGCGGCCCGCCCCGCCGCGGAGTGGTACGCGATCGGCCTGCGGCAGCCGTTGCCGACGATACCCGTTCCGCTCGCCGGCGATGCCCACGCGGCCCTGGACCTTCAGACCATGCTGCACCGCCTCCACGACGCCAAGGGATACGCCAAGTTCATCTACGACACGGCCCCCGACCCGCCGCTCGCGCCGGACGACGCGGCCTGGGCACGCGGCGTCCTCCTCACGGTGGGAATCGTCGCTGCGGAGGGTTGACGGCGCGCGGATTCGGGTACGCCGCGGAACCTAGCGTGTTGCCCGCCGCGCTGCCGCGTGCTACGCTCGAAGCGGGAGGTTTTCACCTGTGACCCGCGTTCTCGCCGCCATTCTCATCGCATTCCTCACTACCCCACTCCACGCCGACGAGCCGCTCGGCCGTCGCTATGCGCTGCTCGTTGGCGTAAAGGATTACACCGGCACCGAGCTGACCAACCTGCGGCACGCCGAGAACGATGTGACCGACCTCGCGTCGGTCCTGCGGGCCGACGGCTACCGCCTCGTCACCCTCATGACCCAGGGCGAGATGTTCGCCCGCAAGGATCTCAAGCTCCAGCCGACCGCCGACAACATCCGCGCTCACCTCTCGGCCGTGTTGGCCGACCGCCGGCCGGCCGACACCGTGATGATCGCTTTCGCCGGCCACGGCGTCACCCTCAAGGGGACCGGCCGGCTGTACTTCTGCCCCGAAAAGGCCGACCTCGCCCGGCCCGAGACGCTGATCGCCCTCGGCGAGGTGTACGACGGCCTGAAGGGGTGCAAGGCCGGCACTCGCCTGCTGATCGCCGACGCTTGCCGCAACGAGGTGGTCGCCACACGGTCCAAGGAGGCCGATAAGCTCCAATCGCTCACCCGGCCGAAGCTGCCGGACCCGCCCGGTGGCGTCGCCGCCCTGTTCAGTTGCTCGCCGGGCGAGCAGGCGTACGAGAGCCGCAAGCACCCGCACGGCGTGTTCTTCTACCACCTGCTCGAAGGGCTGTCGGGCAAGGCGGCCAACCGCCGCGGCGAGGTGCTGCTCGACCGGCTCGTCAGCCACGTCAACGACGAGATCCGCGACACCCTGCTGGAAGAGTTCGGCCCCGGCGTGGTCCAGAAGCCGCACCTGGAGGGAAGCGTGGCCGGGGCGATCTCTCTGGTCCATGTCCACACCGGCACCGAGGCGTTCGCCCGCGGCAAGGCGCTCGTCGACAAGCACCAGCACGACGCGGCGTACGCGGCGCTGACCGAGGCGATCCGGGACGACCCGGCCGACCCGCTGCGGTACGCCTACCGGGCGTGGGCGCTGGTGTACCGCTTCCGGTTCGACGAGGCGCTGGCCGACTGTGAAGAGGCGCTGAAGCGGAACCCGCAGTCGGCGTTCGCACTATCGACCAAGGCGCTGGTGCTGTCGTGGGCCGGCCGCGACCGGGAGGCCGTCATCGTCGCTGCCAAGGCGGCTGAGGCCGACCCGAAGTCGCCGTTCCCGCCGATGGTCCGCTCGACTGCGCTGGCTCACGTCGGCCGACTGGACGAGGCCCTGGCCGAGGCTGAAAAGGGGCTACAGCTCTACCCGAACAACCCGATCGCCCTCAACCAGCGGGCTGTCGTCCTGTCGTCCCGCGGCGACCAGGACAAGGCCATCGCCGACCTGACGGAGTCCTTGCGGCTGGATCCCGGCTACGACCTGGCGTACAGCAACCGCGCCGCCTGTTACATCGAGAAGGGCGACACCGCCCGCGCCCTGGCCGACTGCGACGCCGCCCTGCGGCTTGACCCGAAGTTCGCCCCGGCCTACCACAAGCGCGGCATCGCCTACGCCCGCGCGGGCAACGTCCAGCAGGCCCTGGCCGCCTACAACGACGCGATCCGCGTCGGCCCCAGTTTCATCAACACCTACAGTGACCGGGCTATCGCTACGCCCTGACCGCAGTTCGACAAGGCGGTTGCCGACGCCTGCACCGCCATCCACCGCCACCTCGAGGTCGTCGGCTGCACCAGACCTCGGCGTCATTTACGCGGCGGCCAAGGACTTCGACCAGGCGATCGCCGCCTTCGGCGAGGCGATCCGCCTCGACCCGGAAGAGCCGCCGCTCTACAACTGGGCGCGGCATGGCGGGCTGCTGGAAGGCGGGGCCCTCAACCAGCGCGAGCGACTACAACCGGGCCATCGAATCGACCCGCTACCGCCGACACCTACCGCAACCGTGGCCTCCTTGTTGCGAGCTGACCAACCCCGCCCAGTCCCAGGCCGACTTCGCCAAGTACACACAACTGACGGGCAAGAATCCGTAACCGCTGTCCGGTCCGTCGCTGACGTTCGTTATGCAGGGACGGACGCCCGACGGAGGATTCGTTTGTGAATGGCTCGTTAGCCGTTGTCGGCCTCGCTTTCATCGTTTCCGCGGCGAACTCCGCCACGTCCGAACCCTCGCCTGGCACGAAGCCGTAGTGCACGTGCCGCTCGCGATCCCGAGCGGCAAAAGCCCACAGAGCATTCTGTCGACGATCGCCGAGTCGTGGCTCGGCGACAACGATACTTGTTTCGCCAATTGGAGGAAACCTACCGCTTAGTCACCGGTTGCCCCTACGCCGATCGTTCGAAAGGCATCGATCCAGAGATATTCATCTCTGGCGGGGATCGTACGCCCTTTTTGGAATGGATACATCGCTCTGTCAGCCGGAAATGACGGTTGACTCAGCAGATACGATTTCACCGACGCTCGGGACGAGGAGAAGACCGTCATGCGGACGGCAACGGAATTCCGGCAACGCTGGGGGCCATCGGGACCAAATCGCTGGGCGACATTTCGAGCGTCTGCGTTTGCGGGCACACGCTTGAACGCCTCGACGATCGAATTCCTCGTGGCAGTTGGACTGCCGGAGGTCGCTGCCCCATGCTTGAGCTTCGGATTGCCGAGTAGCGGTCCCGTGCCGGCCGTAGCGGACGGCTGGGGCCTGCCACCGAACTTCGCCGGGCTATGGGAGATTGGTTGCGACGGAAGCGGTGGCCCGATCTGTCTGGACGAGACTCGCGACGGGGAAGTCGTGCTGCTGCATCCCGACACTGGCTTCCTACGCCAGTTCATGAACTCCTCGATCGACCTCCTTGCCGAATCGATGCTCGCCTACCGGCATGCCGTACTGGAAACGATGCGTCGCAATGGCCCGAGCGGTCTATTCGATGGCCCCATCCCCGACGATGTGGTCGACGGCTTCTGGGATGACGTGCTTGCCATCGACGCCCCAGCGCTCGATGTGGGTACCTTCTGGTATGCCGAGCATCAACTGCTGGCGAACGCACACTAGCGCTAGCGCGCGTTTCAAGTCTCGATAGCGTCCGTCGATAAGAGCTGCGAGCGTTCGACGCGCCAGTTCGCTCACGCTCGCGGCTCTTATTGACACGACAGCTCTAGCATTTGGCTGTCCACGATTCGCGTATTTCAGCCCTCGCCCTTCAGTTCGAGGAAGACGATGCACGATGGGTTACCGACGGGGATGTAGTGGCCGGTGAAGGCCAGCCCGCCGGTCTTGGCATCGACTCGGAAAGCGGTAACGTTGTCCGCCCGTTGGTTGCCGCAATACAGGAACCGGCCGGTCGGGTCGAATGCGAAGCTCCGCGGGTAGTTCCCTCGCGTCCACTCCTCGCCGATGTACGTCAGCGCGCCGGTTGGGCCGACGGCCAGAATGCCGATGCTGTCGTGCAAGCGATTACCAACGTACACGAATCGACCGTCGCCTGAAACCAGGATTTCGGAGCAGAAGTTGCTTCCGGCGAACCCAGGTGGCAGGGTGGAGACCGTCTGCCGCGCGGTCAGTCGGCCCGTTGCAGCGTCGTAGTCGAACAGCACGACGGTCGAGCCTTCTTCCTGGATGCAGTAAAGCCAACGGCCGTTGGGATGGAAGTGGAAGTGTCGCGGCCCGTCGCCGGGCGGCAGGGCCACGGTGGCCGGGTCGTTCGGCGTCAGCGTGCCCTTCTGTGCGTCGAACTTCCAGAGGAAGAGCTTGTCCAGACCCAAGTCTGCGTGCAGCACGAAGCGGCCGCTGGGGTCGGCCTGGATCATGTGCGCGTGCGTCCGGTCGTGGCCGCTGATGGCGAAGCTGCCTGGCGGAGCGTGGGCTGCCTTGGTCGGGCCAACCTTGCCTTCCGGGGCCTTGACATCGGTGGCATCGCCTAAGCGACCATCGTCGAGAATCGGCAGAACCGCGACCGAGCCGCCGAAGTAATTGGCCACCAGCACAAATCGCCCGGACGGGTGGAGGCTCACGTAAGTCGGCCCCGCGCCGCCGGAGCGGACGGTGTTGAGCGGCACCAGCTTGCCGTCCGTGCGGCCGATCGTGAAGGCGGTGACTGTGCCTTCCTTGCGCTCGCCGGCTCGATCCGTCTCGTTGGCGGAATACAGACGTGTGCCGGCGGCGTTCACCGCCAGGCAACTCGGGCTGGTGCCCATCTCGTGGACGCCGGCGGGCGTCATCGCCCCGGTGACACGGTCCACCTGGAAGAAGTGGATGCCCCGCCCGTTGCCAGGTGGGAGGTCCACCTGGGTTGGCAGCGTGTCGCGGAGCGGCGAGCTAAACGTTCCGACGTAGGCCAGGAGTGGCCCGTTACCGCGCTGCGGTTGTGCCTGGGCAAGGCTGCCCACGAGGGATGCCGTGCCCGCGAGCGCGGCGGAGGATTTCAGGAACGAGCGTCGGTTGCTGTCAGTTGGAGTCATGGTGGGATCGGCCCGATTGGCCGAGGAAGCGGTTGGTAATGGTGAAGTCGGCGGGTGAGAGCTACGAACTCGGAAAGGAGCGACCCAGAGGACAGTATATGGCCGCCGCGCGGTGGCCGGGGCCGACCACCGCGCGATCGCGCGGCACCTTCACTGCCGCCGCGAAGGGCATCTCTCCATTCTGACAGAGGCTGGGCGGCTGCGGTTGTCGGTCCGTGGGCGGCGCGGTACGCTCCACCTGTCCTCCCGTGCCGCCCGCGAACGAGGCCGACGATGCCATCCCCGTTTCCGGGCATGAACCCGTATCTGGAACACGCCGGCGCGTGGCGGAACTTCCACTCGCTGTTCCCCGGCGAGGCGAGCCGCCGGCTGAACCGCGTTATTGGCCCGAAGTACTACGTCGTCTCCGAAGAACACGTCTACGTCCGTGAACCGCTGGAAGGGGGGCCGGCCCGGCCGCGAAGCCCCGACCTATTCGCCTCTGAGATGCCGACGGGCGAGGTCAGTAGCGAAGGGACCGTCGCCGTCCTTGGGCCGCAACTCCGGGTCGAAGAGGTCGAACTTCCGGAAGTCGACGAGGAGCGCGTGCCGTTCGTCGAAATCCGCGACGTGTACGACAACCGTGTCGTCACCGTGATCGAGCTACTCAGCCCGACCAACAAGCGGGCGGGCAACGAACGGCAGAAGTACCTGACCAAGCGGGCTGAGGTGCTGGCCAGTTCGGCCAGCCTGGTGGAGATCGACTTGCTGCGGGGCGGCCGGCGGATGCCGCTGAGCGGCCGCGTCTCGGGGACGTACGGCGTCCTCGTCAGCCGGCCGGAGTCGCGGCCGAAGGCCGAGTGGGTGGCGATCAACCTGCGAGAGCGGCTGCCCGTGTTGCCGATCCCGCTCGGCGAGGGCGATACCGCGGTGACGCTCGACCTGCAAGAGGTGTTGCACACGCTCTACGACGACCACGGATTCGCCAAGTTCATTTACCGCAAGCCGCCGGACCCGCCGCTCGCCGCGGAAGACGCCGCCTGGGCGCACGACATCCTTGCCGCCGCCGGTATCACTGCCGTAGCTCCGTCGCTTTGACCGCGGTCATGCCGCCGTAGCCCTCGCGCCAGCGTGGCGTGAAATCCGCCTGTCCAGCGTACTCCGCCTCGCCGAGCGTGGCCGTCCAGTCGCGGGACAGCTTCGCGGTCGCATCCACGTACACCCGCACCAGGTAGCGGCCCGTCGGCAGCGCCGGCTTCGCCTTGAGCGCCTTCGCCCGCTCCGATCCCTTCGCGGCCAGGAGCGTCAGGTTGTGCTGCCACAGGTCGCCCTTCGGAGCGACCATGCGATCCGAGGTCGCGATCGGCGTCGGCTCCCACGCCTTCGCCGTGGCGTTCCAGGCGAACAGCCGCACCTGCAACAGCTTGCCGGCCCATTCTGGTGGGCAGTCGGTCAGCTTGAACCACACGTCGGTGCCGAACCGCTCGATCGGCTCCCCGGCCGGCGGTAGATCAGCCGGCGTGCGGTAGCGGTCGCGCTTCAGTGCGGCCACGTCCTCGATCCAGCGGCGGAAGCCCTGGTAGCCCTGGTCACCGGGCGAGAACTTGACGCCGCCACCGTGGTCCTCGCCCAGCGGCTTGCGCAACAGCAGGCTCTGGTCCGGCGCGTCGAGCTCGATCAGCTTGCTCGTGAGTAGGTAGTCCATCGTCGCGGCAGCCCCGGCTTTCTTCACCCACGCGACGCGGGGGCCGTGCTTGGCGACGAGCTTGTCGTTCTGCGGTGTGCCCTCGGTGTGGCAATTCATGCAGCGGAACCGCCACGCCCACACGTCGCGTTCGAACGCCTCCAGCAACCGGTCGGTGCGGCCGTGGCGGATCACCGCGTCCGGCCGCTTCGGCGTTGCCAGCTTCTCGGCTGGCAGCTTCGCCGCGGCCCGCATCGTCGGGTCGGCGGCGCACGCGGCCAGCCAGGCTGCGAACGCTTCGCGCTCGGTAGCCCGCACCTTGTCGTGGATCGGCGACGGCTTGTCGGCCCCCATTGCGATGAGCTTGAGGATCTTCGACTGCTCGGGCTTATCGAGATCGACGAGGTTCTGGTCGCGCAACGAGCGGAACGTCTCATCCGCGTCGGGCTTGAGGTAGTCCTTGAGGTCTACGCCGGTGAGGTGGCACTGCGCGCAGCTCGATGGATTTGGCGAGCGGAAGATCGGTAGGACGCGGCGCTCGAACACCTCGCGTGGCGTCTCGCCGGCGGATGCGGTAGCGACGATAGTGCAAGCGCATAGCAATGTGAGTCGTAGCATGGCTCTCAGACTCCAGGCGAACGGCCGGCATTGCAAAGACGATCGCGATGCCAACTGGGCGGGTTTGGTCGGATGAGTCGAGGAGCGCAGGCACGAGGCCCACCACAAACCGCGCGGTCCTCCGCCGGTTCGCAGTGGGCCTCGCTTGACGCTCGACCCACCCTACGGGGCATACGTCGACTACGCCTTCTCCGGCACCACGAAGCCCGTGCGATAGTTGCGTGTGAGCATGGCGTTGGCCTGGCTATCGCTGCCGAAGTTTTCGGCCTTCGCATCGACCATGAGCTTTCGACCGACGCGGAGCATCGAGCCTTCGAGCTTGATGCCATTGCCTTGCGCCAGGTGCTCTTCCATCTTCGCAAAGGTCTCGTTGGCGACCGTGTTGCCGTTGAGAGCCTTGCCCGCTCCACTGAACGGCACCTCTTCACCCAGTCGGTAAGAGATGTTCGCCAGGTGGCACAGGGCCGCCGAGTAGTGGCCTTCGAGGACGTCGCACACGAGGTCTTCGCGCTTGCGGCTCTTCATGCATGCGATGAAGTTCGCGAAGATGCCGCTGCCGCCCTCGCCGGGAGCTGTGTCGCCGCCCTCGGCCTTGCCTTTCCCCTTGCCGCCACGCGCGGCACGGGGCTCGCGGGCTTCGAGGATCGATTCGCCTTCGTCCTTGCCCTTCGGGTAGAACTTGCCGCCGGCAATCATGCCTTCGGTCGTGTGCAGCACGTTATCACAGTCGCCGGCGTGTGGGTACTTCGGCGACTTCAGGCCGCGGACCTCGAAGATCAATTGTGCGTCGCCGAAGTCCATGATCGTAAGCTGCTCGTTCGGCGTTTGCCCCTGGTCGGGCGGCGTGCAGAACCGACCACCGAGGCTGACGACACTCTTGGGCAGCGTCGCGCCGGGGATCATCCACCGAGCCACGTCCATTTGGTGGACGCCCTGGTTGCCGATATCGCCGTTGCCGAAGTCCCAGAACCAATGCCAACGGTAGGGCACAATGTTCTCGTGGTACGGCTGCATCGGGGCCGGGCCGACCCATAGGTTGAAGTCGAGTTCGGCCGGCACCTCCTTCGTGGGCTTGGTGCCGATGCTGCCGCGGGTGCCCTGGCCGGCACCGCCGTCCTTATAGACCAGACCGCGCGACACGAGCAACTTACCGTACTTGCCGCTCTTCACAACCTCAGCGATCTTCGCCCAACCTTTGTCGGCTCGGCGCTGCGTGCCGTGTTGAACGATTGCCTTGTGCTTGCGGGCGATCTCAACCGCAATGCGGCCTTCATGGATGTTGTGCGACAGCGGCTTTTCGACGTACACGTCCTTACCGGCCTGGACACCCCAGATGGTCAACAGGCTGTGCCAATGGTTCGGGGCGGCGATCGACATGGCGTTCAGCTCTTTGTCGTCGAGCGCCTCGCGAGCGTCCTTGACGGTCTTCGGTGTGATGTTGTTCGCGGCAAGCGGCTTGAGCTTCTTATCCCAGGTGCGAGTGTCGGGGTCGATCAGATAGGCGAGTTGGACGCCCTTCATCCTCGTCCATTCGCTGATGTGGCTGCCGCCGCGGCCATTGATACCGGCGACGGCAATGCGGATCGTATCGTTCGCGCCGAGGACGCGGGAGTACGAAAGCGGGCTGAGGGCGGCGACAGTACCGAGGGCGCTGGCTTTGAGGAAGTCGCGACGAGTCTGAGTCACGGGAGGTCCTTTCGCGGTACAGGAACGGGGTGAGAGCGCGACGGAGAGCGGGACGCCCGTTAGCGTACCATCCGCAGCGGGCGAATCCAACAAGATTCGCCCCATCTTTCCGGAAGGCATCGGCTTTGCTTCGTCTACCCCGTCGAATGCCGTGCTTGCTGCTTTGGGCAAGCAGGGCACCCCGTGAAGGCTACGACTGCGAAGGAGTGCCATCCTATGAGGAACTCACGACCCCCGCGCCCCGCCAAATTCGGCTACCCCGGCCCCGGCCGTTCGGGTAGTCTGCCGCCGACTTGTGGTTTGCCAGAGGACTTGCGCATGCCATGCTGCACGGACGCGGCTATTCGTTGCGCGGCGCTTGGCGTCGCCGCTGCCCTGTCGGGCTGTACCGCCTTCCAGCGCGTCGCTCCGGCCAAGCCGGCCGTGCAAGCGCCCGGCCCGCTGCCGGTGCTGGCCAACGCCACCACGCTCGCCATCCCGAGTGCCCCGGCCGCGGCCGCTACGCCGGAGATTAAGCCGGTTGGCTATCCGTCCGCAGACGACGAACCGAAGCGGCTCTTACGTGATGCCGAGACCGCGTACGCGCGACAGCCCTCGTACATCGCCCGGATGAAGCGTCGCGAGATAAGTCCGACCGGCAAGCTGAAGCCGGAAGAAGTTATCATGGTCCGCTTTCGCGAGAAGCCGTGGAGCGTCCACTTCAAGTGGCTCGGCGACGAGGGCAAGGGCCGCGAAATCGTCTACGTCAACGGTCAGCACGAGAACAAGCTGCACGTTCTGACCGCGGCTGGCGACATCCCGCTCATGCCCGGCGGCCGGCGGATGAGTTTCGCGCTCGACAGCCCACTCGTGAAGGCCGCGAGCCGCTACCCAATCGGGGAGGCCGGCATCGGCCAATCGATTGCCCGGTACGGTCACCTGGTGGAGCTTGCAGCCAAACCTGGTTCAGGGGCAGCCGTGAAGGTGTTGGGCCGAATGCCGCGGCCGGAGTACCCGGTGCCCTTGGATGCCCTTGAGTGCACGATCCCACCAAACGTCGCACCGGAGGTACCGCAGGGTGGCAAGCGGCTGTACTTCTTCGACCCAACGACGAAGTTCCCCGTGCTAACGGTCACGACTGACCTGGCCGGGATCCAGGTCGATTACTGCTGCTTCGACCGCTTTCAGCTGGATGTGAAGCTCGACGACGCCGATTTCGATCCGGACAAGCTCTGGCCGGTAAAGAAATAGGCAATCCGCGAAATGTCCTGATTGGCTATCCCGCCCGGACGATCTGCAGCGATCCGTTGTGCAGATCGCCCGTGGCAGGATGGCACCATTGTCAGCGTATCCATCACGTCCGATGTGCCGAACGTCCCAGCAGCATTCCGATGCTGAAGCCAATGGCCAGGGCGGCCATCGGGTGTTTCTGAATCGCCTCCGTGAGATCGTGGTGGAGTCGGCGGACAATGTCCTTGCCGTCAGCCGCGGCGTTTTCGACGAAGTGCTGCGCGGGAGCCGCGGCCCCGGCCAGCCAATCGCCAACCTTGTCCTTGGTCTTCATCGCCTCGTCGGCGGTCGTATGCATCGCATCGCGGGCTCGATCTTTGACGGCATACGCTATCTCGCCGGCGGAATCCTTGGCGGCCTCGACCTTTTCGGCCGCCGTATCGATCACGCCCTTGACCTTGTCGGCCGTCGTATCGATTGCCTGCTTCACTTGATCGCGCATCTGAGCCATGATTAAAACCTCCTTTGTTGGCGACATCAGTTTGCCGAGGAAGCTTGTAGTGCAGTTCGCGTGCCATTGGCATCGCGAACGGGTCGTGTCGTCGGTGTCGCCAGAACCGCACGCCACGTGTCCAGCAATCGCGTCGTGGCAACGACTCCGGCGGTGACTTCGTCCACACCCATGTCAGCCAGGACCTGGCGCTCGTCGTCCAAGGGTTCGCCCTGGCCCCACCGGCCAACGAACAGCTTGGTGTCTCCAAGCGAGGCTCGCAGCCGATTGCACAGGTATCGAGTGTGAGCAAAGCCCCCTGGCCCCAGAGAGATCACCAGGACGGCGGCCGGGCCTTTTCGACGAATCATGGCGACCGCCTCGGACGCCAGCGTGGATTCCGGAAGCAACTCGACTTCCCAAATCGGTGGACGTAGTTGATCGCGTAGCATCTCCGCAGCGACGACATCGCCTGGCCCGCTCGCAGGGACGATCATCACGCGGACCGCTTCGTCCTCGGTGAAGCGATCCGCGGTTGAGTCATCGCCCTGGAGATCGTCGGCGATCTCCCGGACGGCCTGTGCGATGAACCGATTGTCGTCGGCATCGATCTCCCCGCGAGCGCCCGCGAGCTGAGCCGCACCAAGCGCAGGTAGAAGTAACTGATCGATCGTCTCAGCCGGCGATCGTTCCGCGGCAAACGCCTCGGCGATCATCGCGGCATCGTCTTGATCACGGGCGACCAGCCGTTGGAAAAAGCTTGCGCCAAGCGGGAGGGCCTCGTCATCGCTGAGGATGACGTCCAGATAACGAAGCTGCGGCACGTTCTTGCCGATCACCAACAGACAGCCGGTGAGTGGGCCGGACAGGACCAGTCCAATGGGTCCCCAGAGAAATGCCCAGAATGCCGCCGATACGACCTGGGCGATCTCCGACAAACCCAGGCTTTGGCCGAACACTCGCGGCTCGACGACATTGTTGAGCAGCAGTTCCAGCCCCGCGTACGCCCCGAGTAGGCTCAGAGGGACCATCCACCCATCGGTCATCGCGACGGCGGCGAGCAACGGCGGCGCGAGGCCGAACCAGACACCGATGTACGGCACGTAGCGCATCAGGGCGGCGACGAATCCCCATAACACGGCGTATCGGACGCCGAGAATAAGTAGGATCGCGGTAAGGACGATCCCAAACGCTGCGTTGACCGCTAACTGTGCCCGGAGATAGCGACTGATTCGTGCGCCCGCGTCATCCACGGCTTTCGTGGTCAAGGCGATCCGGCTAGGGCCGATCAGCCGGATCAAGCGATTGCGCATGTCCTCTCGACCCAGCAACAGAAACACAGTCAGGACAAAGGTAAAAGCCGTTCGACCCGCAGCGTCCGCCGCCGGGCCGAGAAGTGCCTCGACGTGACTTAGCCAACCCGGTCTTGCTGCCTCAATGACCACCGGCGTTGGCTCGGCCCCAGGAGGCGTTGCGCCGGGCGGTTGAAGAGCTTTCTCGACATCGGTCAACAGTTCCCCGAGGCGGCCGCCGGCGGCTTGCGACAGCCACTCACTGACGGCGGCAAGCTTGCGCTGAATCTTGTCGGAGTGATCGGGGAGTTCGCCAACCAGTCCGGTAATCTGCCACGACAGAACCAGCCCGATTCCGAGGACCAACATTGATGCCCCGGCCACGACGACGAGGACGGCAATCGCCTTCGGGATGCCCCAGCGGCGGAGCCGGGCCACGACCGGAGCGAGGACAAACGCCAGAAACGTCGCCAGGGCGAGCGGAATCACGAACGCCCGCGCCCAGTAGAGGACGCCAACGATCACTGTCGTCACGACGGTTGCAGTCAAAACAAACGTTGAATTCCGATTGCCGGCGCGTGTCATCGCCTGATCTCCCAAACCTGATGGTTTGGAAAAGTGCAATCGACGTGCCGAATCCTAGCTGGTGGGAAGGGTGACGACGAACTCCGCCCCGCGGCCTGGGCCATCGCTCCGAGCGACGACCGTGCCACCGTGCATTTCGATGAGGCGGTGAACCAGGCTGAGGCCAATTCCCAGGCCGCCCTGGGCGCGGTTCAGCGTGCGATCCACCTGGGAAAACAAGTCGAAGATATGGGGCAATACCTCAGCCGGGATGCCAAGCCCCGTATCGCGAACCGCGACGATGGCATGCGCATCGACATGCGCCGTGGTCAGCACGACACTGCCGCCCGGCTCGGAATACTTGGCGGAATTATTGAGCAGATTGGCGAATACCTGACTGAGCCGTACACGATCGCCGACCACACGCAGCGGCTCGGACGGTATGTCCAACTGGAATGTCTGCTCGGCCTTCAGCAAGAGCGGGCGGCTTTGCTCGACCGCATCGGCGATCGCGTCGCGCAGGTCAAACGGCTCGGGGATGAGCCGCAACTTGCCGCGAGTAACCCGCGAGACATCGAGAAGGTCCTCGACGAGCCGGACCAGATGGAGGACCTGCCGCTCGAGAATCGGTCGTGCCATAGCGATCGCGTCCGGGCGATCGTCCGAAAGACGCAGGATCTCGATCGCGTTGCGAATCGGGGCCAGGGGATTGCGCAGCTCGTGAGCGAGCGTCGTGAGGAATTCGTCCTTCCGCCGATCGGCCTCGCGCAGGGCTTCGTTTACGCGATCGAGCTGTTCGGTGCGCTCGCGGACCCGTCGCTCCAGCTCGGTTTCGATTTGTTTTTGCTGGATGCTGTAGCGGATCGTACGTTCGAGTAGCGTTGCATCGAGGCGAGACTTCTCGAGGTAGTCGGCTGCACCGCCTTGCATGGCAGCGAGATCGATATGGGCATCGCTGAGGCCGGTGAGGAGGATGACCGGTGTGTGGCAGTCGAGCGTTCTCGCCTCGTCGAGGAGGTCCAATCCCGTCTTCGCGCCGAGCCGGTAGTCGAGAAGTACGACATCGTAACACCCGCTACAGATGCCGACTAAGCCGGAGTTGTAATCTTGTTTCCAATCGAGTTCGTAGTGGCCGCTGGCGCATTCGTTCAACAGGTCGCGCGTCAGGACATAATCGTCTCGATCGTCATCGACCAGTAAGACCCTAACGATGTCGTTACCGTTAGCTGCCATTGTGGGGAAGCTCAACGATCTCCAGCCAGTATTTACCGAGCGTTTGTACGACATCGACGAGTGCCGCAAAAGTGACCGGTTTTGTAATGTACGAAGCGGCCGAGAGGTCGTAGGTTCGAACGACATCCTCTTCGGCTTTTGAGGTTGTCAGCACGATGACGCGGATGGACCGAAATCGCGGGTCGGCCTTAAACTCCTTCATCGCCTCGCGGCCGTCCTTACGGGGCATGTTGAGATCGAGGAGTATCAAACCGGGCCGCGGCGCGGAACCCGGCTCGGCGTATTTCCCACGCTGATACAGGTAGTCGAGCAGTTCGACACCGTCTTCCACGAAGCGCAGATCGTTGGCGAGCTTGGCCTCTTCAAACGCTTCCTTCGCCAGTTGGCGGTCGTCGGGATCGTCGTCCGCCATCAGAATCGTTATGGGCACGGCAGGGTGTGGCATCATACCATCATACTCCATTCATCTCGGGCGAGAATGCTGTCGGCATGCCGATCGGCTCGGCCGGTAGCACGATCCGGAATCGTGCGCCGGCCCCCGACTGGCTCTCGGCCGTAATCGTACCTCCATGCCGTTCGACAATCTTGCGGACGATTGCAAGGCCAATACCGGTTCCTTCGTATTCCTGGCGTCCGTGGAGTCGTTGAAACACGTGGAATATGCGCTCAGCATACGTTGGATCGAAACCGATTCCGTGATCCGAGACTTCGAGGACGACCGTTGACGTCGATCCCGGACCTTCGACGCGGGAGCCACGAACCTCGACGACGGGTGGTTCCTCCGGTTTGTGGAACTTGAGTGCATTGGCGAGCAAGTTCTGGAGTATTTGCCGCATCTGGGCCGGGTCGCCGACGACCATCGGAAGAGGGCCAACTTCGATGTGACCGCCCGTGCGGGAGATGGCGTCCTCCAGATCGCTCATCACCTCGCGCACGGCGATGTTGAGATCGACGGGCACAAACGGCCTCGGTTTGGTCGAGACGCGAGAAAACGTCAGCAGATCGTCGATGAGCCGGCGCATCCGGCCGGCGGATTCGAGCATCCGGTCGATGTACTCGCGTCCTTGCTCGGCCAGTTGCGCCGCGAACTTGGATCTCAGCCGATCGCCAAACGCTTGGATTTTTCGGAGCGGCTCCTGGAGATCGTGCGACGAGACATACGCGAATTGTTCCAAATCGCTATTGCTGCGAGCGAGTTCGGCACCAATGGCCTGGAGCTGGTCGCACGCCCGCGTCCGCTCCTGCACTTCGAGTTGCAAGTTCGCGAGAGCGTGACTCAGGTCGGCGGTGCGCGTTTGAACCTGCTCTTTGAGCAACTCCTTACCGCGTTTCTGGTCATCGATGTCGGTGCAGGTGACGCACCACTTCTGAATGCCTCCGTAGCTGTCGCGCAGCGGCATTCCGCGGGCAAGAAACCAGCGATACGCCCGATCGTGGCGGCGCAAGCGATACTCAACTTCGTAGCCCGTCTCCGTCTTGAGCGATTGGTGCCAGCGGTCGCTGGTTCGTTGCCGGTCGTCCCGGTGCAGCGCCCCGAGCCACGCCTCAGACAGACTCTCCACTTCCGATCGTCCGGTGTACTCTTGCCAACGGGTGTTGAAGTAGTCCGCGTTACCGTTCGAATCGGTCGTCCACACCAGGTGCGGCAGCGACTCGGCAATTGCGCGGAATCGTTCTTCGCTTTGGCGGAGTTGTTCGACACTGTGCCGGCGAGTCGCCACTTCGCGATTGATGAGGTAGCGTGCTAAAGCCAGCATACCTATCGTGAGCAAACTACCGACAACGGTTGTGACGATGGAGGTGTTCAGCGTCTCGGCGGCTAGACGACCGCGATTGGCGAGCAACTCACGTTCGACAGTCGAAATGGCGTAGAGCCGATCGCGGATTTCGTCCATCTTGCTTTTGCATTCGGTCACCAGCGCGATCTCACGCTCGGGGTCGCGGGGTATCTGCCGCCGGACCGCGATGAGTTCGCGCAACTGGTCCAACCGTTTCTGCATGATCGGCTCGAGCGCTAACACCCGTTCGTGTTGCGGGTCGTTGTCGACGATGAGCGTTTGGAGTTTGGCAATCAACGATGTGCAAAGTGGAAGAGCGTCATTGTACGGTTCAAGGAATTCTTCACGCCCCACGATGACGAAGCCGCGCGCGCCGGTTTCTGTGTCGGTGATCGCGGACTGCAAGAGCTGGACGTTTGCCAACACGCGGAGCGTATGCCGAACGAGCCCATCGTTGCGAGCCGAGCGATAAATATTCGCGCCAACAAGTACCGTGTGCCCGAGCAGCACCGCGAAAAAAAACCACCAAACATCGCGAACGGCTCGGACGGCGCGGTGTGGCATTTGGGGTTTCCTCATGCTCGGCCAATCGTCTCGGCCTTCCACTGCCATTACAATAGGGCGTCGGATCGCGCGGAGCGGCCCGGCGGTGCGTTCATCCGAGTACGTGCGCCATGCGAACCGAAGCCAACCCATCCAATCGTCCGACCCAGCATCAGCGCATCCTGGTCGTTGAAGACCTCGAGGACGCCCGTGAGGCGATGCGCCAGATGCTGGCTCTGAGCTTGAAGGTCGAAGTCGATGGGGCGGCCGATGGGGCAGCCGCGCTCAAGATGATTCAGGAGCGGCCCTATAGTCTCGCCATCACGGATTTGCGCATGCCGAAGCTCACGGGCATGCAGTTGATCGCCGAGATTCGCAAGCGCGAATTGCCGGTGACGGTCATCGTGACCACCGGTCATGGCAGCATCGCTGATGCTGTCGAAGCGATGCGCTCCGGCGCGTACGATTTCCTCACCAAACCCGTCGATCCACAACATCTGAGCCTTCTGGTGCAGCGAGCCTTACAAGCACGAGCCTTAGAAGACGAAGTCGTCGCTCTCCGACGACAACTTGGAGAACGCTATTCATTCCAGCACGTTTTGAGCCGAAGTCCGCGAATGGTCGAAATTTTTGATCTTATGCGACAAGTCGGCGAGACGAACGCAACTGTGCTGATCGTAGGTGAGACCGGGACAGGCAAGGAAATGATCGCGCGAGCCATCCATGAGGCATCGACCGAACGGCGGGACGGTCCCCTAGTTGTCGTAAATTGCGCAGCTTTGCCCGAGACTCTTCTTGAGAGCGAGCTGTTTGGTCACGAAAAGGGATCCTTCACCGGTGCGGCGACCCAGCGGAAGGGGCGTTTCGAGCAAGCCCACGGTGGCACTCTGTTTCTCGACGAGGTCGGCGACGTTCCGATGTCGATGCAGGTCAAGCTGTTACGCGTGTTGCAGGAACGGCGCATTGAGCGAGTGGGCGGCGCCACACCGATCGACATCGATGTCCGAGTGGTTGCGGCCACAAACCGGCCGCTCGAAACGATGGTCGCCGATGGGAAGTTCCGGGAGGACCTGTACTATCGGCTCAACGTGGTCAAGATCGAGTTGCCGCCGTTGCGCGACCGGCCCGAAGACGTGCCGATCTTGGCAGCGCATTTCGCTCAGAAGTATGCACGACGGGATTGCGCAGCACCGGACTTCAGCCCGGCCGCGATGGAACGGATGCTTGCGTACCATTGGCCGGGGAATGTCCGGCAGCTCGAAAATGCCGTGGAGCGTGCGTGCGTTACCTGCCGCGACGGCACAATCGATGTGGCGCACCTTCCCTCCGAGGTCGGAGGGCAACCGCCGGCCAGCCAGCTTCCGCCGATCGACCTGGCTCGACCGCTGACCGATCAGCTCGCACAACTCTCGCAGGCGTTTGAAGAGCGCTACATCCGAGCGGCATTGCAGAAGACTCGCGGCCACGTTGGCAAGTGTGCCGAGCTAACCGGCTTGTCGCGACGGAGCGTCAGCGAAAAGATTGCCCAGTATCAGATCGACAAGAACCAGTACAAACAGGACGACGACAGCGACGACGACTGAGATAAGTGGTTGGCCGCGCCTCGCTCGTCGATCGATGCCGAGGCGCGGCAACCGAAATCCGCCGCTTGTGGTTGGCGATAAAGCTTCGACCATCGTAGTTGTCATGGACATAGGTCACACCGGGTGTCTTCGTTCGTTGTCCGCGCGATTTCGTTCCCGGTCGTGTGAGCCGATGCGGGCACCGGCTCGTTTGCGAGATTACTGGCGAATGTCTGCACTTGGTCCTTCGCGACCTTCGCGGCGGCACGAATGGCTAGCTCTCCGATATCGGTGACCTCCTGACCGAGAGTCGCGAGCAATCCTCCGGAAGGACTCGAAGACGTTTCTTGCGCCGCCTCGACAGGCGACGATCCTTTTCGGCCTCGCAACGATCCGACGACGACGCCCACCATGGCCGCCAGACCCACGCCCTGCCAAGGGTTCTCGCTTACCAGGCGTGGCACATCGAACACGCTCCGAAACTGCGCGGCAGCCATCGCAACGGTATCGCGCACTTCGGAACCCGTTACGTCGACGACGCTGCGAACAGTCTCGACCGTTTCACGGAGCGTGCCAGTAGCTTCGTCGATCGTGCCAATGGCTTTGTCTTCAAGTTTGGCCAAACGATCGGTCAATGCAGCCCGAGCGGCCAGGACGTCCGGGTTAGTCAATGACGAGAGTTCTTGAGGCATTTCCAAGTCTCCTGGATCGAGCGTATAGTGCGGCGCGGCCAGGGCGTGACCTGATCCCACAACCAACGGCCGTAGGCAAACGTGGTCGCACCGATCAGAATGATCGTCCCACCAACAGCCGCCGATGCAGCCCACATGGACCATCCGTACTGTTCGTGGAGGAACATAGCGGCTGCCACCAGGGCAAACGCTGTCCCAAGCGCGAGAGAGCCGATACCTATGACCCACCAATGGGCGGCACTTCGGACTCGCTGGACCTCGTCCTGCAATTCGGTGCGAAGCTGTTCCGCATGGGCAACGGCCAGGTCGCGAGCATCTCCGGCTACGCCTGTGAGCAGGTCCGTAACGGTTCCATCAGTGTGCTCAGTAAGAATTTGTTTAGTTGGCATTATGGTGCCCTCGGTGCGATAGCGACTTGGCGAACTGGACCCGATTGCGACACCCGGCATTCGTCATCCAAGAATCACGCTGACGACGAACAGAATCCGGAAGACACCTCTCCAAGGTCCAGGATAACTCGGGGATCACCGAACACGTTCTCGTGACGACATCCCTTAGCTAGTAGTGCATCACGCGTGCCAATTGGTTGGCCCATCCTGGCGAGTCCGCGAGCGTGAGCGGCGCCGCGGACGCTCCCGCGCTCGCTCACGCTCGCGGCTCCTGGGGTCACTACAGGTACTTGAAGGGCGCGATCGGCACTACCGCCGGTTCCAAGCGAGCTTGACGCAGCGATCGATCGGCAATCGTGTGCCGTTCGGTAGCGCATTCGACTGCACACGGAGCATTGCTGAAATCGCGTGACCACCTTCAAGCGAACGCGGCCGTGAAAATGAAAAGCGACGCGCCGGTCTCGGCGCGCCGCTGGGGATTGGGCCTTGCTTGTCCGAAGCCATCTAGTTTTTTGGCTTCTCTTCGACTTTGACTTTCACGTCGACCGAGGTCGCAGAGCCTTTCTCTGGAGTGGCCGAGATGGTCACAACATGTTCGCCGAGCGGCGCGTCCTTTGCGGCTTCGATGGTCAGTGCAACGTCGCGGCCTTCGTTGGGGGCAACGCGGGGGTTATTCAACGTGGCCGTGATGCCGGGTGGGGCCGTTGCTTTCAAGCTTACCGCTTCGCCAAACGCACTCCCGCGGTTGACGCTGAGGGTTACCGTACTCCGGTCGCCTTGCTTGACGCTGGTCGCCATAGTCGGGGCAGACACGGTGAAGCCCTTCGTCCCTCCGGGTTGACCACCCGGCGGACTACTATTACATGCCGCAAAACAGAGCGATACTAGACAGGTGCCTATCGAGAGGATGCGGTGCGCATTCATGTCGCATTTCTCCAAGGAGGCTGGACGAAGCCAACGTCGGGGCAGTGGTAATGGTTGTCAGTCAGCCGTTGTGTCTTCCAGCCGTTCGCCGGCCTGCTTGATGGCACCGCCCGCCTTGTGTGCGAGGTCTTTTGCCTTTTCGCCGGCGGTTTGGGCGGCGTCCTTCGCGGACTTGCCAGCTTTTTGGGCCAGATCTTTCGCCTTTTCGCTGACGGTGTGCGAAGTCTCCTTCGTAGTCTCGGCGACCTGGCCAGCCATCTCTTTCGTCTTGTCGATCACCTTCCCGGCGGCATCCTTTGTCCCGGCCGCCACCGTGTCGACAGCGTTCTTGACCTTTTGGGTTGCGTTGGACATGTACTGCCTCTCCTTCCACTTCGAGGTTGGGTCGATGGTAATGAGATTTGCAACCCACGTGCCAATCGCGAGCACCGTTCGCCATCGGCAATGAGTTGGTCCTACGCGGCTCGTTGTGACAACGGGTCGCGCAGCCTCGTGCCGATCACGATGTCCACGAGTTCCCAAGTCCCCTGTCTGGTCGATTGGCCCACCGCGACTATCTCTCGCCCAGCAGATGGCGTGCAGGTTCCGATCGACATCCCTTGATGGGGGCCGACATGAATAAGGCAACCGTTATGGTCTTTGTGGCCGCGGCGATGAGTGCCGTTGGCATCCTGGGCGATTACTTCCTGAAGCGAGCGAGCAGCGAACCCAGTCCGCTCGCAACACAGGCCTTTCTCGTGGGGCTGGGCCTGTACTCGACGACGGCGTTTGCCTGGGTCTACGTCATGCGGCACTTGAAGTTGGCGACCATCGGCGTGATCTATTCCGTCTGCATGATCCTGATGCTCACTGCCATGGGCGTATTGTTCTTCGGCGAGACGCTCAACCGCTACGAAGTCGCGGGTGTTGCGCTCGCGGTCGCCGCCATCGCGCTCCTATCGCGGTTTGGATGAACCGGTTCCAGTGGGGCAATCCTCGTTGTTACTGGCTCAACTCGAACGCATAGACCGCATCGCTGCCCCGAAGGTAGAGCGTCGTTCCGACGACAGCCGGATGTGCGTACACGCCATCCTCGTTGGCAACCAACTTGTGCCGGCCCAGGATGCGGAACGTGTTAGCCGTCGCGTCGATCAGAATGGCCTCGGCTGTCATCGTCACAATCAAAACCCGTGACCCGCTCGCGATGAGCGATGCGTGGTCGCCCAACTCGTCGTCTTGACCGACCCAGACGGGTTTCAGATTCGCGGACACATTGATGCAGTGCAGCCCACCCGGCAGGCCAAACATCCGATCGCCTATTGCGACGGGCGAGGCCGTCTCCGGAGCCATGGATTCGTAGACGGCCACAGCCATGGGGTCCGGTGTACCGTCCGGTCGAAAGCGGTAGGCACGAGTCGCATTCCCCTCGGTCGCGAAGATCAGCATTCCGGCCGCCACGACCGGTGTCGGTACGTTAAAGTCGCCCTTATGCTCCGGCTGAATTCGCCATAGACGCTTACCCGTCGCCGGATCCCAGCCCCCGAGCGACTCCGCGTCGAGGCCAACGATTTGTCGCTTACCGCCCAGCTCCGCAAGCAGGAATGAGCCGTAACCGGCCGGTCCGCCGGGCGACTTCCAGACGACTGCGCCGGTGGCCGTGTCCAATGCGACTAGCAGTGCATCGTTGCTACCGGGGCAGACGATGAGTTTTCCGTCCGCAATCAACGGCGACGCGCACAGTCCCCACGTCATCTCACGGGCCGGCGGGTATTCGGCTGCGAGGTCCTTCTTCCAGAGGACGCGACCGGTGGCAAGGTCGACAGCGTGGAGGTGGCCGAATGCGCCGGCGAGGAAGGCTCGACCGTCGTGCAAAAGAGGGGTTGCTCTTGGGGAGCTGCCGTAGTCGAGCTTGCCGGCCGCTGGGTAGCGTAGAGTCCAGACCTCGGCTCCTGTGGCGGCGTCGTAGCATCGCCACAGATCGAGTGTGTCGTTGAGCGCACGGCCCGAGGCGACGACATACTTGGCGTCGGCGGCAATGCCACCGACGCCCTTACCTGCAATTGGTGCTCGCCACAACCGCTTGGGCTTTGCAGTCAAAGTCTCGGGTAGCCAGGGCACCCGGCCGTCACGGTTGAGTCCACGCCAGCCAGACCACGGGATCAGTTGGTCAGCTTTTTTTTTGCGGCCGGTTCCGACGGAATCGGGATGAAGCCGCCCTTCGTTTCGATGGCCATCAGCAGCGTGGGCTTCTCCTTGACGGCCAATAGCGCCTTGGTGATCGCCACGCGGTCGCTGACCGGCAGGCTATCAGAAACGAACGCGGTAACGAAGGGTACCGGCTCCGTGGTCCCTACAACGCGGAGATCGCCTTTTTTGATCGTGCCACAGCCCTCCAGGAGTGGAGCGGCGTAACTGGAGATGACCGTCGCGGCCCGCACGTCCTTGCCCAGTTCAAGGATCGTCGTCGCCCCATCGGAGCAGGCGGCGCACGTCTCGCGCTTCTCGGGCACGGGGACGTTGTGCTTTTTGAGCAGGGCGATGGCCGCGGCATGTTTCTCGTCGCAGTCGGCCGCGCCGAAAATGATGCGGTAGCCTTTCAGGTCGGCAACCGTCTTGGCCGGGTCATCCTTTGGAACGACGACCAGCCCCGTTTGCGTTGCGATTCCGTCCTTGCCGGTGAGGGCCGCGATCGGCGTCATCGCACGCTTGCTCCTCTCGGCATCGGCGGCAACGACGGAACGCTTGCCAATCACGAGATCGGCCTTGCCGTCCGTTTTCTTTTCGAGAGCGGTGACGAGCGATTCGGCAAATACAACGGTGACGGTCCGCCCCAGTGCTACTTCCAGGTGCTTGCCGAGTTGTTCGTAGTCGCGCTGGGCGTAACCCTTCACGCACGGGCACGACAGTGGTGCGGCCAACGGATCCATCACGACGACCGTCAGCGACTGCGATGGCGTCTCCGACGGCGGCGCGGCGACGGCCGCAGCGGCGAGAGCGGCGAGAGCCAGAATGGCTGGGGTGCGGGACATCGAGATTCCTCCAGTGGATTCGCACTACCTGGCACGAGCGTTCTCAACGGATCGCTCGTGCCAGGTAGCGCGCGACAAACGGCCTGGTCACTCCGCCGCAGTATTTGCGGGCTTCTTAGCAAGGACGTGAATCTTCGAAGCAGGCACGTCGCAGAAGTAGACCTTCGCCCCGTCGGATGACACGGCGATGGCAACGTTCTTGCAACCTTCCTTGATCTTCAAGGAACCAACCGTACCGAGGAACTCACCGCTCGGACTGAACAGCTTGATGATGCCTTCTGACTCAGCCGTATAGACCCCAGCACTTCCGATGCGAACATTCATCGGATTGCAGCAGCCGCCGAAGCACTCGGGATCGCCCCCATCTCGGCCGGACTTGCCGAAGCTTCCGAGCTTCTTGCCGTCGCGGTTGTAATGGCCAACGCGGTGCTTTGTGTTTTCGGCTACGAACAGCTCGTTGCCGGACGCCTGAACGTCCATCTGTCCGCAGCAGCCGCCGAGGTCGGTCAGGATCGCCTTCGGGTTGGCAAACGTGTGGTCCATCCGCCAGACCGTATAGCCGTACCCCTTCAGCCCGCCGCTGACGACGAAGATGTCCTTGGAAGTCGCGACGACGCCGTTAATGACGCGCACGCGGTCGGCGACTTGCTTGACGACATCCTCCGGCTTGCGAACCTTCTCCTGCTCGACGATGCGCTCGTAGGCCTTAACGGTCGCGCGGTACTGCGCGAGTTGCTGCTTCTCTGTGGCGGTCAGGTCGCTAGCGTCGAGCTTTTTGACGAGAGCATCGATCTGCTCGTTAAACTGCTTGACGTTCTCGCCGTAGGCTTTGACGTTCTCCTCAATCGTTTCCTTGGCGAGTTCGAGCAAGGCGTCTTTATCAGCGAGCGACTTGCCGACGTGCGGCAATTCGACGTTCGCGAGTTTCTTGCCCGCCTTATCGAACTTGGCAATGCGGCCTTCTCCGGCAACGTAGATCGAACCGTCCGGACCGACATTGATCGACTGGCCGACGAACGGTACATCCCAAGACCGCTGCTTCTCGCCGCTGGCGGTGTAGATGTGGACCTCGCACGATGTCGGTCGCGACCCATTGACAGCGCCGTAACGGTCGGGTGCGACGAGAGCGATGACGCGGTCATCGCCATCGAGGCAAAGCGTTTGTAACTTGAGTGCCGACTTCTCACCTTTGACGGCAATGGTGGTTGTCGTCTCGTGAGTCGGACCAGTTTTCTTTGGGTCTGCGGCATAAACCGCGGTAGCCAACGTGAGATAGGCTAGGCAGACGCGTCGCACGGGTCGGCTCCTACGTACGTGCAGGCGAATGGGCGGAAATAGAAAATGTACCAGACCGAAGTCGTTGAGTCTCGCGGATTTCGATGAAAAACGGACATACGAAGGTGCCGGTAGGTACGATGCCGACTTTACCCCGGGGATGTTCGCATGCGACGATGTCTTGCGAGATCGCTACAACCGAATGGTGGCCAATGACGTCGCGATCAAATCCACGGCGACGCTCGACGAATTCCTAGCGCAGCTCCGATGAAGCTCTCTGCGAGGATCGCCATGTCTCTGCCGATCGCCGACTTCTGGTCCGATACGCTTTCCAAGTCTGGCTCCACAATTCTCGTCGGCCTCCTGACGACGGTCGTCTCGTTCGTCGTCGGCCGGTGGTGGGGTCGTTACCGCGCCCGCAAACAGTGGGAATCGAAGGAGTTCCTCGGCCGGATCATCGTTAGCATCAACAGCTTCGCGAACGATACGCTCAAGATTCGTACGATGTTCGAGCGGTCGCTCGACGAGGTGTTTCTGAATCCGCACGCCGTCGAGATGGTGCAAGAAGCCGCCAAGAAGACGACGCCCGACAACCCGATGTTGCCCATCGCCAAGGAAGACACGTGGTATCTGCTCAACTTCGTGCTCAACCCGGTGGCCGAGAAGTTCGCGGTCGGCGTCGTGAAGGAGGATATCGGCAAGCCAGTCCAGAAGGCGACGTACGCTATCGGACTGACGTGCGAGGTCGTCGGCGAATCACGGATCCGTAAGGTGCGCGCGATGATGATCCGCCGCGAACTCCTGCTCGACTTCCCTTACATGGAGTCGATGCCGACGCTCGAAAACCCCTGGCATGCGGACCGCATCGTGACGCTGCGAAAGATGAGCGCGGTCTACAAAACTAACCCAGAGCAGTTCCTGACGATCGAAGTGTGCGTGTGACCTGTCCTGGTCCCACCAGCGTGTCGCTTCGACCCATCGACGGCATCGATCAATTCGCAGTACGGACCATTAGCGACGGAAAGACACCTCGATCTAATCGTCAGCACTTCTCGCAAAGTGTTCGATTGCTAGAACTACTCCCCTGCGGTTTCCCAACGACTCGCGTCGAGAGGGATAATGGATGAACGAAGACGTACGATCAGACTTATCTGAGGACAATCCGCCGGCAGATCGGCGCACGTTTCTCTCGTTGGCGTCCACGGCCGCGATGACGACCGGACTCGCCGCGAGCTATGGAACCTTGGGCTACTTGGCTGGCCGCTACCTCTATACTGCGGCTCCCGCCAATTTGGCCTGGCTGTTTGTCGCCGAAGCCGCCAAGGTCCAAATCGGCGATGTCGTACGCTTCGTGACGCCCGCGGGCCACAAAGTGACACTCACGCGCCGCGGCGATGCCGGGACCGCCGACGATTTCTTGGCTCTGTCGAGTACCTGTCCGCACCTGGGCTGTCAGGTTCACTGGGAGCCTCAGAACAATCGCTTCTTCTGCCCGTGCCATAACGGGGCGTTCGACCCGGCGGGCAACGCGACCGCCGGCCCACCGGCCGAAGCACGGCAATCGTTGCCGCACTACCCGCTGAAAGTCGAGCGTGGTCTGATCTTCATCGAGGCACCCGTCAGCGTCGTTGGTGCGACGACGTAAGTCCGATCGGGCGAGGCACCGATCCGGTCGATGGAGGAATCGCGATGTTACTAGGAGTGTCCGCCTGGTTTCGGAAACGCATTCCGATTCAGGGCGATGTTCTGCGGGAAATGACGAACGAGCCGGTGCCGTACCACCTCAAGCGCTGGTGGTTCTGCCTCGGCGGCACGCCGCTGTACCTTTTCGTCGTGCAGATCGCAACGGGCATTCTCCTGGCGTTCTATTATCAGCCATCGCCGACGACGGCGTACCAATCCGTCCAGTACATCTCGGACCAGGTGCAGTACGGCTGGTACATTCGCAGTCTGCACAAGTGGGCGGCCACGATGATGATCGCCGCCGTTGTCTTGCACCAGATGCGCGTCTACTTCACGGGTGCCTACCGCAAACCGCGCGAGATCAACTGGGCGATCGGTATGGTGCTTTTGCTGTGTACGCTGACGGTCGGGTTTACCGGCTACAGCCTCGTCTACGAACAGCTTAGCTATTGGGGTGCTACGGTCGGCGCCAACATTGCCGACAGCGTGCCGATCGTCGGCAGCTTCGGCAAGCGGATGTTGCTCGGCGGCAGCGTCTATAACGACAAGACGCTCTCGCGACTCTTTATCCTGCACGCGGCTGTTTTGCCGACGACGATGGTCCTGCTGATCGGCGTCCACATCGTGCTGATTCGACTGCACGGCGTTACCGAATTCCAATTCAAGGACGAAGGCAGTAAGCCCAAATACTTCAACTTCTTCCCCGACCACCTGTACACCGAAGTGATCATGGGGCTGATCCTGATGATCGTCCTCAGCGCTCTGGCGACGGTGTTGCCGGCGACGCTCGGTCCGCGGGCCGATCCGCTAACGACGCCGGAGGTCATCAAGCCCGAGTGGTTCTTCTACGTCATGTTCCGATGGCTGAAGCTCTTCTCAGGCACGGCGGCTGTGCTGAGCATTGGCTTCATCATCCTCGCCATGTTCGTGTGGCCGTTCATCGATGCCCTCTTTCGGAAGTACACCCGGTTTCAGGAAGCCAGTGTCTGGATTGGTATTGTCGCCGTCTTCTTGATCGTCGGACTGACCGTTTGGGAAGCCGCTGTCGCGCACTAGGGAGTCGGACTCATGACCTTGGAATTCAAGCGATTCATCATCGGCGCGCTCGGCGGGCTGTTCCTGCTGTCGCTGGTGTTCGTTCAGTGGATGGAAGTGGTGCGCAAGAAGGCCGAGTCCGGAGAATCGGCTGCCCACGTCGCGATCCCCGCCAGTTCCAAGAACTGCATCGAGTGCCACAAGGCGACGACGCCCGGCATCATCGATCATTGGAAGGGCAGCACCCATGCTGTGAAGGGGATCGGCTGCGTGGAATGCCACCAGGCCGAGAAGGGTGATGTCGATGGCTTCGACCACTATGGCTTTCACATCGCGACGGTCGTCACGCCGCGCGACTGCTCGCGGTGTCACAAGGAGGTGTTCGACGAATTCGAGCGCAGCCACCACGCCAAGGGCGGGAACATTCTGGCTTCACTCGACAACCTGCTCGCCGAGACGATCGAAGGATCGCGGGCTCCGTTCAACCCCCATTCGCCGACGCCGGGGATGAACGTGGGCATGGTCAACGGAATGGCGAGCGCGAACACCGGTTGCCAGCAGTGTCATGGCAGCAAGATCGCACTGGAATCGACCGATGGTAAGTTGATCACTGTGGACGACCTGAAGCCAGGCCCCGACGGGAAGCCGACGAACCTCGACGCCGTCGGCCGCGTTCTGCGGGACGGGACGGGACGCCCGAAGTTCCACAGCAGTACATGGCCGAACACAGGTATCGGCCGCATCAATCTCGATGGTTCGCTCGGTTCGTGTTCCGCGTGCCACTCCCGGCACGACTTCTCGCCCCGGCGCGCCCGCCAACCAGAAAACTGTAGCAAGTGCCACCTCGGTCCCGACCATCCGCAGAAGGAGGTCTACGACGAGTCGAAGCACGGCGTCGCCTTCCGCGACCTGAAGGACCACATGAACCTGGGTGCGGAGAAGTGGGTGCTCGGTAAGGATTACACGCAGGCACCGACCTGTGCGTCCTGCCATATGTCCGGTCACACGCGCAACAACGGCAAGGTCACGCACGACCCCGGCGAGCGCATTTCCTGGACGAACCGGCCGCCGGTCAGTCAGGTCATGGACACCGATGCCAACCACAAGATCGTCACCGAGACGGACCCCGCCAAGCGTGCAGACGCGATCAACGATACGGCGATGGCGAAGCGCAATCGCATGAAGGATGTCTGCCTCCACTGCCATACGACCGACTACGTCAACTCGTTCTACAAGCAGTACGACGACTTCGTCGTGCTCTACAACGAGAAGTTCGCCAAGTCGGGCCAGTTGATTATGAAGGCGCTGCGCGACCAGAAGCTGATTACGCCGGCAGAGTTCGACGAAGAAATCGAATGGACGTGGTTCTACCTGTGGCACCACGAGGGTCGGCGTGCACGGCACGGCGCGTCGATGATGGCTCCGGACTACGCGCACTGGCACGGCATGTACGAGGTGGCCGATCGGTTCTACATGCATTTGATTCCCCAGGCTCGGGAGATTGCTCGTAAGGCCGACGAGGCCGGCCAGAAGGCGGAGGCCAAGGCCGTCAACGACGCGATCGATGGCATTCTCGCGCGGCCGGAACATCAATGGTATGAGCGCGACTTGAAGGCGTTGAAGGCCAAGTTACCGGCGAAAAAGGACTGACGCACGACCGTCAAATGCTCACAAGGACCAAGGCATGGACCGACGGGACTTCGTCGTCAGTCTGGGGATGATACCGGCGTCGACACTCATCACGGGCTGTGGGAATCGATCGCCCAACTCACCGCCACCGGCTGGCGATGCCAAGCTCGATGAGACGCGCTTGACGTGGGACAAAGCCCCGTGCCGGTACTGTGGAACCGGGTGCGGGGTCGAGGTCGGCGTCGATGCGGGCAAGGTCGTCGCTGTTCGCGGCGATGTGGCCAGTCCGGTCAATCAGGGTCTATTGTGCGTCAAGGGCTATCACCTGCCTGCGATGCTCTATGGTACGGATCGCCTGACGTACCCGATGAAGCGAGACCCCGGCGGCAAGGGCTTCGTTCGTATCTCCTGGGATGAGGCCCTCGATACGATCGCGAAGCGCTTTCGCGAAACCCTGGATAAGTCGGGGCCGGACGCTGTCGGCATGTACGGCTCGGGACAGTGGACGGTGTTTGACGGCTACGCCGCGCTCAAATGGCTGAAAGGAGGGATGAAGACCAACAACCTGGAGCCGAACGCGCGCCTGTGCATGGCGAGTGCCGTGAGCGGGTTCCTGACGCAGTTCCAAAGTGACGAGCCGATGGGCTGCTACGACGATTTCGAAATCGCCGACGACTTCGTCCTTTGGGGTGCCAACATGGCCGAGATGCACCCCGTTCTCTTCAGTCGAATTCTCGAACACAAGCGACGCAACCCGGGCGTGCGCATCATCGACATCGCGACCCGCCGCACGCCGACATCAGACTTCGCAACGACGTACATCGAGATGAAACCCGGCTCGGACCTCGCCTTGGCCAACGGAATCCTGCATCTGTTGCTGGCGAACGGCAAGATCAACGAAAGCTTCGTTCGCGAAAACGTGGTCTTCAAGCGTGGCATCGAGGACCTGGAGACCATCGGCTACGGGTGCTTTAAGGGCCAGACGGAAAGCTATGTCTTCGAGGACCAGGCAAAAGATAGCTCGCTCGACGAACTGCGCGAGTTCGTTCGCGACTACTCGCCGGCCAAGGTCAGTCAGATCACGGGCGTCTCGGAATCACTGATCCGACTGCTGGCCGAGGTCTACGGCGACATGAGCCGAGGGACGGTCAGTACATGGTGCATGGGCGTGAACCAGCACGTTCGCGGCACCTGGATGAACAACCTCATCACCGACCTGCACCTCATTACGGGGAAAATCTCGCGGCCGGGCAACAATCCCTTGAGCCTCACAGGTCAGCCCTCCGCATGCGGCACGGTGCGCGAGGTGGGTACGCTGAACAACCGTTTGCCGGCGGACATGGTCGTCACCAACCCGGACCACCGGGCGAAGGCCGAGGCGATCTGGCGGTTGCCGGCCGGTACGATTCCTGACAAGCCGGGGCGGCACACGGTCGATATGTTCCGGGCACTGATCCGCGGAGAGCTAAAGACCCTCTGGATTCAGACGACGAATCCATTCGTGACGCTGCCGAATCTCCATCGCTTCGAGCGAAAGCCGGGTGACGGGTTATTCATCGTCGTCAGCGACATTTACCCCTCACCGACGACGGAAATTGCCGACCTCGTGTTGCCGTCGGCCGCATGGGTCGAACGCGAAGGCATGTTCGGCAATACGGAGCGGCGTACGCAGCATTGGAACAAGATGGTGGACCCGCCCGGCGAAGCGAAAGAAGACGCCTGGCAGATCGTGCAAGTGGCCAAGCGAATGGGCATGGGCCACCTGTTCCCCTGGCCCGACGACGATTGGCACAAGGCCATGTTCGAGGAATACCGTCAGTTCACGCTCGGAACGGGTAAGGACCTGGCCAGTTACGACCAACTGAAGGTCGCCCACGGTCTGCGTTGGCCTGTCGTGGACGGCAAGGAAACGCGCTATCGCTACGCGGCCGGCAGCGATCCATACGTCAAGAAGCCGCAGGGCGTCCACTTCTACAAAGCGAAGGGCTATGGCGAGAAGGCCGCCTTTTGGCTGCGCCCCTACCACCCGCCGGCCGAGTCGCCGGATGCCGAGTATCCACTGTGGCTATGTACTGGGCGCGTTCTCGAACACTGGCACACTGGCACGATGACTCGGCGCGTGAAGCAGCTTCACCAGGCCGTACCGGAAGCGTACGTCGAGTTGAACCGGGCGGACGCGATTCAGCTCGGCGTCACCACGGGCGATCGTGTGCGTTTGGTGAGTCGGCGAGGCAAACTCGAGTTGCCAGTCGTCGTCGATGGTCGCGGTCGGCCGCCGCGCGGATCGGTATTCGTGCCGTTCTTCGACGGCAACAAGCTCATCAATCGGCTCACGCTCGACGCCATGGACAGTATCAGCAAGGAACCGGACTACAAGAAATGCGCGGTCCGGCTCGAAAGGGTTTGATGAACGTGCGGTCGAAGTGGAGGATCGGGCTGCTCGTCACCGGGCTTGCCGTGGGCGGCGGTGTCGCGACCATGCTCTATCGGCGGCCGGCCGCTGTTCCGGAGCCTCCGGCGACGGCTGCGAAGAGCCTGGCGGTCCGGGCCGAGCGCCGGGCCTACGACGGCGCGCCGCCGGTCATTCCCCACGCACCATTGGGCAATCCGTGCATCACCTGTCACACGACCGTTGCGCGCGAGGTGCCCGGCATTGGCCTCGCGCCGCCGAACCCGCACCTCAAAACGGTTGGCTTGAGCGAGACCAGTCGATGTCAGCAATGCCACGTTTTTCAAACCGCGACAACGACGTTTGTGGCTAGCGATTTTCGACCGTTGCGCCAGTCGCTAGTCCACGGCGACCGACTCTACCCCCACGCGCCGCCGGTCGTGCCACATCATCTCTTCATGCGGGAAGACTGCGTGAGTTGTCACTCGGGAGCGGCCGGCCGGACCGAGATTCGTTGCTCCCACCCGGACCGCGAGAACTGCTTGCAGTGCCACGCTACCATCCGACCGATTGCCTCCGTGCTTCGCGCCCCCGGCCGTTAACAGCCTCCACAGCAACCACCAACGGCGATCGGCACCAGAGGTCGTGCCTTTGCTTGGCGGCGAGCCATTGCCGACAGCTTGCCCACCGGGACTGGTCACGGCCAGCACGTACGAGCGCTGAGGCCGATTCGGCTCGACATTCCGCGTTGTGAATCACGACGCCAACAGCCGCTGGCGATTGCCTCACCCACCTGGCTCGCCTACGATAGCGCCGCTCCTCAAACCCTCCATCCCTCTCTTCCCGGAGTGTCCGCGCATGAAGTCTCGGCTCACCCGTTTCGTTGCCTTGGCCGTCGTCGCGACGCTACTGCCGTCGACGGCACCCGCGCAATCGCCGGTCAAGACGGTCACGTTCGACAGCCCATCCGTCGGCCGGACGATGAAGTACAATATCGTGCTGCCAGCGAAGTACGAGCAAACAACCGACCGTTACCCCGTCTTGTACCTGCTGCACGGGTATTCTGGCAATTACAACAACTGGGGCCGGATGGGCGTGCCGCGGTCTGCCCATCTGTATGACCTCATCGTCGTGATGCCCGACGGTGGCAATTCGTGGTACGTCAACTGGGCCAAGAGCGAGGAAGGCCAAAAGAACAACTGGGAGGACGCCATCGTCAAGGACCTGGTTGGCCATGTGGACGCCACCTACCGCACCATCGCCAAGCGCGAGGGTCGGGCGATCAACGGCCTATCCATGGGCGGGTACGGTGGGCTGATGCTGGGGCTGAAACACCCGGATATGTTCTGCTCGATCGGCAGTCACAGCGGGGCGCTGTCCTATGCCAAGCAGGTCGGCGACCGGCTCAAGAACGGCCAAGAGTTGTCGCGGCCGAAGAACCAGCCGTCGACGACGCCGGTTCCCGGCATCGACATCGCGGGCTTCAGCAGCCAAGCCGAGCGTACGCCGAAGGGAACACCGTTCGCGACGGCCGACGACTGCGCGACCTACGACCCGTTCCAGTTGGTGCTGAAGACACCGCGGGAGAAGCTGCCGCACATTTATCTCGATTGCGGCACCGAGGACCGGCTGATCGAAAGCCAGCGGGCGTTCGTCAAGCTGTTGACGGAGAACAAGATCGCCTTCATCAGCGGCGAGTCGAGTGGAGGACACAACTCGCCGTATTGGACGCGCGAGGTGGGGAACTCAATGGCGGTCCAGTACGCCGTCATCCAGCGGAACCTTGCTGCAACTCGGACGGCGACGGGCGGGCAGTGGGACCGATCCGAGCCGGAAGCGTCAGCGACGGCCATGTGCGGAAGTGGCCGTCGCTGACGCTTCCGGCTCGGATCGTCACGGGGACGCCACCGCGAAGAGGCGACGGAACGGGAACAGCACCTTGCCGCCGACGCGGCGCGGATACGCCGCCGTCACGCCATCCAACAGTAGCGTCTCGAACCGCTTGCGTTCGGCGTCGTCGGCGAGCGCCTCCAGGAACGGCCGTAGGCCGGTGCCGCGGATCCACTCGACGATCGCCGTCGGGCCGTCGAGGACGTGGCAGTACTCCGTCACCCACAGGTCGATGTGCCGGGCGTGCGGTTGCAGCGCGTCGTAGTAGAACGCTGGCCCCTCCGCGACGATCGCGCCGCGCGCCCCGGCCGTGCGGTCGCGCCACTCCGGCCGGTCGGCGATCGCCACCATCAGCCGGTGGACCGGCGACTCCAGGTGGACCGGGATCTGCATCGCGAACGCCCCGCCGGGGGCGACGTGCCGCACGAGCCGCGGCAGCAGCGCCCTGTGGTCCGGCAGCCATTGCAGGGCGGCATTCGTGAACACCACGTCGAACGGCTCCGGCGGCGACCAGTGGGCGATGTCGGCGACCTGCCAGGTGCCGGCCGGCTCGGCCTTCTGAGCCGCGGCGATCATCTCCGGCGACGAGTCGAGGCCGATCACGTCGGCGTCCGGCCAGCGGTGGCGGAGGACGGCCGTGCTGTTGCCAGGGCCGCAACCGAGGTCGGCGACGCGGCGCGGATTCTCGACGCCGATGCGGGCGGCGAGGTCGATGGCCGGCTGCGTGCGCTCGGTGGCGAAGCGTCGGTAGAGGTCAGCGTCCCAGGTCGGCATGGTCACATTTTACGGTTCGCGACGCTTCACAGAAGCGCGCATCCCACGCTTCAGCGAAGCGTCGCGAACCGGGTATAATGCAAGAGCCATCCCTCGGAGTCCCCGCATGAATGTCTTTTGTCCTAGTTGTGGCCATCGTTTTGACACTGTCCCGCCGCCGCACGACCCGGACGGCGTCGTCTCTTGCCCGAAGTGCCTCTCGACGTTCGCCACGTCCGGCCTCGCCGCACCTGCGCCCGAGCCGCGGCGCAAGCTCAAGAAGAAGCCGGCCAAGGGCTTCCCGGTCGGACCGGTCGTCGTCCTCGGGCTGTTCGCCGTCGCCGGGGCCGGCGCGGCGATCTGGTTCGTGACGCAGCGCGGGGCCGGGCCCACGAACCCTTCGCCGTCGTCGAAGCTGGCGACGACCGGCAAGTCGGGCACTGGCCCAACGGCTACCGCCCCGGCCGAGTGGAAGGAGTTCGCATCGGATGAGGGCAAGTTCAAGGTGCTGGTGCCGGCGTCGCTGTCGCGGACGAAGCTCAAAAACGGCGCGATCGAGTACAAGCTCGACACGGGCGAACTGTTGCTCGGCGTCGTCACGGCCGACCTGACCGGGCCGACGCTTGGCAAGAAGTCGCGCGAGGACATCATCAACGCGGAGCGCGACAATATCATCAAGGGCGGCGGCAAGCTGGTCCGCGAATCATCGGTAACGAGCGGCGATCACAAAGGGACGGAAGTCGTGATCGAGATGCCGGGCAAGGGGACGACGTACTACCGCTACTTCCCGATCAACCGGCGGGTGTACAAGCTGGAGATCGGCGGCAAGACGGCTCCGCCGCACGAGAAGGACGTGGCCAAGTTCTTCGAGTCGTTCCAGGTGACGGGGTAAGGGCGTGGCGAAGATTCACCTCGTGTTGCGTAATAGCTGGGCGTCCGGCGATCGACACGCCTACCACAACCACGGCTCGGGGCGCGGCACGCCGCTGTTCGCTTACCGTGACCGCGACCAGGCGGACGAGCGTCGTGCAGAACTTGAGTACCACGCGCGCATACGGGTGAACCCGTACTCGCACCCGTCGTCCATCGACTACTTCCCGGAGTTGGACGACCACGGAATTGCGCGAGCGCTCTACGATCGCGGCATTCGCCAGCCAGCGGTCGGACTGCCCGTAGACGGTGATTGGGCGACTTGGTGGGCCGACTGTGCGTCCGAATTGTCGCCGCGCGATGCGATGGCCGTTTGGGACATTCTCGGCGGCGGTGAGTTCTATGAGGTTGTCTCCGTCGATCTGGAGGACCGAGCGTGACGGCGTACCTAGTCCGCGCGTTGGACTGGCAGCCTGCCTTCTACGCATCAGAGAACTGGGTGCCCGCCGTCGACGAATCGAGGCGGCATCTCAGCCGGGCCGACGACGGTAAACCACTGGGCGAGTCCCTGCGGGCGTTCACCGCCCGCGCCGCCGCCGACGCCTTCATGATGAGGCTATGTCACGCCGCTTGGGTGACGGCCAACCCCTTCGAGTATGTGGCCGACGCCGGCGCGGCCCCGCGGTCGTCGCTCGACGGCCCCCGCTTCCACGATTGGTTGCTCGACTGCGGCCTGCCGACGCCGCCGGGAGAAAGCGAAGCGGTTGAATCGTGGCGGGCATGGTGGGACAGACACGCGCCGGAGTTGAGCGAGTGGCAGCGCCTGCGCGCCTGGGAGGCGTTCGACGGCATCAAGCTCTACGATGT
>JAXMAS010000026.1:0-66043 GCA_046350275.1 Gemmataceae bacterium | reverse complement strand
GCGTGGGGTGGGGCGAACCCCGCTCCCCTCGCTCCCCTCGGGGCGCGGCGTCACGTCACGGGGCCTTGGGCGCCTTGATCTCGTTTACCATGTCGTACAGCTTCATCGCCACGAACATGTCGATGAGTTGGTCGTGATACTTGCGGTCCGACACCTCACCGCTCAACTTGACTCGCTTGCCGTCCGACTCCGCCTTGACCGTGAACGTTGCCGCCGGATCGGTGACGACGGCCGTCTTGAAGCCCTCAACGTACTCGCCGGCCTTCGCCGGGCTATACCCGCCGCCGGGCGCGACCTTTGCCAAAAGCTCCGTCATCTTCGCCCGGAAATCCGGGTTCAGGTCGATGGCTGTGAAGGACTTCGGGTCGCGCGGCTGGTTGGCGCGGGCCTCGGCCAGCTTCGTGCGCAGGCTGATCAGCGCGTCCTTGTGTTCGCGCCAATATTTGACGGCGCCTTCGCAGATGGCTGCTGCTTCCTTCGCCGGGTAGTCCGACTTTGTGGATAGTTCGTCGAACTCAGTGTTGGTCATGAACCCCGACTCAGTGATGGTGCCGGGGATGGAGGTCTCGCGGAGGATATGGTAATTGTCCTTGATGAGCTTGAGCTTCGGCCCCGGCACGGCTCCTTCGAGGGTGTCGTTCACCGTGCGGGCGAGCGACTCGTACAAAGTGTCGTCGGTAGCGTTGTGCTTGTAGAGCGTCGTGTGGCCCGACCCGGGCCGGCCGGCGTTATGGTGGACCGATAGGAAAAAGTGCGGGTTGTGCGTCTCGAAGAAGTCGATCCGGGCGTGTAGCTCGTCCGCCTTGCTCGACCCCTCGCGGCTCAGCCGGTGGTCGGCCACGCGGGTCATGTGGACCGTCGCGCCCTTCTCCTTGAGTTGTCGAGCCAGCTCGAAAGCGACGCGGAGATTCAACTCGCTTTCGGTCAGCTTCGAGTTCACACCGCGGGTGCCGCCCGTATAGCTCTTCGAGTAGCGCTGCCCGCCGTGGCCGGGATCGACCACAATTGTCGCGCCGGCGAGCGGCTTGTCGCGTTCGCGCCACGCCCAGCGGAACAGGTTGCGGGCGTCGACATACCGGCCGTCGGCCGCCGTGCTGCCCAGGATGACGACGATCAACTGGTCGCCGCCGCGCTCGCCGCGGCCGATCAGGCAGTTGCCGGCCGGCGTCGTGGTCCCGGTCTTCACGCCGTCGTAGCCGTCGATGTCGAGCAGCTTGTTGGTGTTAGCCCAGGTGACGGTCCGCTTCCCGTCCGGGCCGTCTACCTCGCAGTCGTGCCGGCGGGTGCGGACGTACTCGCGGAACCGGGCGTCCTTCATCGCCGTCCAGGCGAGCGTCGCCAGGTCGCGGGCGCTCGACTTGTTGTTCGGGCTCAGCCCGTTCGGGTCCTGGTAGCTCGTGTTCGCCAGGCCGAGCGCCTGCGCCCGGCGGTTCATCTCGCCGACGAACGCTTTCACGGCATCCTCGTCGCCACCGAGCCGCGGGCCGAAATGCTCGGCGAACGCGACCGCCGCGTCGTTGCCGGACGGCAGCATCAGGCCATAGAGCAGTTCGCGGACCGGCAGCCGCTCGCCGGCTTTTAGCTTGGCCGACGTGCCCGGCGTGGCCGCTGCCCTCGCCGAGTACGTGAGCGTCTCATCGAGGACCTTCGGGGCCTTGTCGGCGAGTTGCAGCACGAGCCACGCGGTCATGACCTTGGTCGTGCTGGCGATGGGCCGAGCCTCCGTCTCGTTGCCGCCCCAGAGGAACTTACCGGTCGCTCCATCGGCGATGGCCCATGCCTTCGCGCTGACGATCGGCGGCCCGTCGAGCCGTTCCGCCAGGGTCTTCGGCGGCTCGGGCGCTTGCGCGAACGCCGAGGCGGCGACCAGTACGACGATGAGTGATTTCCGCAGGACCATCGGCCTCTCCCATGAGGTGTGCGGGGGGTGGGTTCCTGACACGTTACGAAAACCCGGCGGGTGTCGTCTGCTCCAATTGTGGCTTTGCCGGTTGCTATGGCGTCGCGTCGTCGCTGAGCGCGGCGTAGAGCCAGATGCGGGCGTACGCCCAGTGCCGCTCAGCTGTAGCCAGCGAGATACCCAGCGCCGCGGCCGCTTCCGGCATCGTCAGCCCGGCGAAGAACCGCAGCTTCACGAGTTGGGCCTTGACCGGCTCCTCGGCCGCGAACCGAGTCAGCACATCGTCGAGGGCGAGAAGCCCGTCCGGTGACTGCACGGCCGCGGAGCCTTCCTCCAAGGGAACGCGCCGCCGCCCGCCGCCGTGTCGGGCGGCGAGCTTGCTGCGTGCACGGTCAATGAGGATGCGGCGGATCGCCTCGGCCGCGGCGGCGAAGAAGTGGCCACGGTTGGCCCACTCCGTCGCTTGCGGCTTCGCCCCCACCAACCGCAGATACGCCTCGTGGACGAGCGCGGTGGCGTCGAGCGTGTGCCCCGGCCGCTCGCGGACCATCTGCGCGGCGGCGAGCCTCCGCAACTCGTCGTAGACGAGCGGCAACAGGTCCGCGGCGGCACGGGCATCGCCGGCGGCCGCGGCGTCGAGCAGGCGGGTCACGTCGGGCATGGGGGCGTACCCCTCGGCGCAGGGCGGTTGTTACAATACGCGGCGGAGGATCCCCGATGCCGCTCCGCGACCACTTTCATCCACCACTCTTCGGTCAGCACCAGTGGGAGAGCTTCCACGCCGGCTGGCCGATGGTGATCGTCCAACATCTTGTACCGCTATTGCCGGACGGCTACTTCGCCGGCCCGCGCGTGCGACTCGGCGTCGATTTCGAGGTCGATGTCGGGGCAACGGAGCGCGGCACGCCCGCTGGCCCGCCGGGCGGCGGCACCGCGACGCTCGCCACCCCCGCACCGACGTGGACGTGCGCGGCGGACGTCGGCGACCCCGACGAGTACGAAGTCCGTGTGTACGACGAGCAGGATGGCCGCCGGCTCGTCGCCGCGGTCGAGATCGTCAGCCCCCGCAACAAGGACCAGCCGGAGCGGATTCCGTGACGGGTCGTCACGGCTTTCCCGGCGTCTCGGCCCACGCCCACGCCTCGTCGAGCCACCTCGTGGCCTCGGCGGGCTTGCCGAGTGCCTTGTAGAGCTGCACGAGCCGAAACGCGGCTTCGGCCAGACGAGCCTTACTCGCTCTCGGAATCTTGTCTGCCCGCTCCTTCATCCTCTCGTAGCCGGTCACGAGCAACGGCTCGGCATCGGCGTATTTCCCCTGTCCGAGCAGGCTGCCGCCGAGCATCGACTGGGTATTGAACGTCGTCCAGGCGTTGGGCTCCTTCTTCTCGCGGATGGCCACACATTCGCGCAGGACCGGCTCGGCGTCGGTCCACTTTGTCTGCGTCAGCAAGTTGAAGCCGAGCTGGGCCAGCGCCCCGGCGTAGGGGCGCGAATCCGCTCCGGATTTCCGCTGCGCGAGGTCCGTCAACTGCCGCAGTAACGGCTCGGCTCGGTCGTGCCGGCCGGTGGCACCATAGCCAGCGACGAGGTTGTCGATCACTTCGAGCGCAGCGAAATGATCAGGGCCGCGCTCTGCACTCAACATCGGGAGGGCTTGCTCGAGCAGGAGCACGGCCTGTTCGGCCCGGCCGGTCGCCAGGTACGCTTCCGCGAGGCTGCTCATCAATTCATTCGTGAACACGTCGGCGGCCCCCCACTCGGCTCGGCTCAGCTCAATGGCCCGCGCGTACTGGTGTACCGCCCGCTCCCACTCGCCCAGATTCGCGTACGTCTGACCCAGAACGGCACGGATCGACGCTTCGACCCTTGGCCGATCTTGGAATGTCGGGCCGACCGTCGGCTCGGCTGCGTCCACTGCCGCCCGAACGGTCACATCCGTGCCTAGCCCGCCGGGGCGGTCCTTCGGTCGTGCCACATCCAAGATCTGGTCCTGAAAGAAGCCCAGGACCGCGAGGCCAGCCGCGTGATTCCTCGTCGCATGGTCGAAATTCGCCTTCGCCACCATCCCCGCCTCAAGTACCAAGTCTCGCTGCCGGCGGGCTTCGATCAGCCCGAGCGACGTGCCGACGATGCCGCCGACGAGCGCTAACAGCACCAGGGCCGCGGCAATGACACGGCCTTGGTTCCGCCGCACAAACTTCGTCAGCCGATACCGCGCCCCCGGCGGCCCGGCCAGCACTGGCTCGTCGGCCAGATATCGCTGCACGTCCAGCCCGAAGCCGTTGGCCGTCTCGTACCGCCGGCCGCGGTCCTTCTCCAGCGCCTTCATCACGATCCAATCAAGGTCACCTTGCATGAGCCGGCTGAGCTTCCGCGGCTCCATCCGCCGCTGGGCCGAGATGCCCGGCAGCCGGTCGCCGCTGCCGGACAGCTTCGTACTCGGCTTCGGCGGCTCTTCCTCGCGGATGATCCGCAGCATCTCGGCGAAGCCCGCCGACCGCAGCTGCTTGGCGTCGAGCGGCCGGCTGCCGGTCAGCAGTTCGTAGAGGATCACACCCAGGCTGTACACGTCCGACCGGGTGTCGATGTCGAGGTTGTTCAGCTCGGCCTGCTCCGGCGACATGTACTCCAGCGTGCCGACGACGGAGCCGACTTCGGTGAACATCGTCCGCTCGGTCAGGCTCTGGTGCAGCGCCTTGGCGACGCCGAAGTCGATGACCTTTGGTACCGGCTTGCCGTCGTAGAGCGCGATCAGCACGTTCGACGGCTTGAGATCGCGGTGGATCACGCCCTTCTGGTGGGCGTGCTGCACCGCCTGACAGATCGGGACGAACAACTCCAGCCGTTCGCGCGGCGTCAGGTGGTTGTCGTCGCAGAACGCCGTGACGGGGACGCCCTTGACCAGTTCCATGACGAAGAACGGTCGGCCGGCGGGCGTGGTACCTGCGTCCAGCACTTTGGCAATGTTCGGGTGGTCCATGATCGCGAGCGCCTGCCGCTCCGCCTCGAACCGGGCGATCACTTGCCGGGAGTCCATGCCCGGCTTGACGAGCTTCAAGGCGACACGGCGTTTGACCGGCTCGGTTTGCTCGGCCATCCACACCTCGCCCATGCCGCCCTCGCCGAGCCGCTGGAGCAGCTTGTACGGGCCAATCCGCTCGCCGCAGCGGTCGGCAACGTCCGGTGTGTACTCGCCGGTGCCGGCGGCCGGCTGTTCCAGGAAGCTGCCGACCTGCGGTTGAGCGGCGAGCAGCCGTTCGACGCGGGCGCACAAGTCGGCGTCGCCGCCGCATGCTTCGGCGAGGTACGCGGCCCGCTCGGCCGGCGTCGGCTTCTGAATCGCGGCAAAGAAGATCGATTCCACGTCAGGCATGGCCGGACTCCGGACGGGTGGGGGATCGCTCCACCCTACCAATGCGGAATCCCGGCCGAAAGCCCCTCACAGTGTCGACAGGTTTTTCGGCCCGCCCGCCAGCCACCCGGAAGTCGACGGGGCGGTTGGTACAATGGGCCGCGGAGGACTTGCGATGCCGCTCCGTGACCACTTCCGGCCGCCGGCCATCAAGTACGCGACGTGGGAAGGGTTTCATGCACTTTGGCCGGCCGCGATGGTCTATCAGCTCGTCCGAAAACTGCCGCCCGGCTTCGTCGTCGAACCGCGCGTTCACCTCGGCACGTTCTTCGAACTCGACATCTCCGCGTATGAGCACGATGACGTTCCCGCGCCCGAGCCGACGGCCGCCAACGGCGACGGCGGCGTCGCCACCGCAGTGTCGGTCGCGGCCCGGCCGACGCTGACGCTCGAAACCGATCTGCCCGACCAATACGCCTACGAAGTCCGTATCTTCGACGCCGAGCGAGACCGTCGGCTCGTCGCGGCCGTCGAGATCGTCAGCCCCGGCAACAAGGACCGGCCGGAAAGTCGCCGCGCGTTCGTGGCCAAGACGGCCGCCCTGTTGCAACAGGGGGTGTGCGTGTCGATGGTCGATCTGGTCACGGTGCGGCACTTCAACCTGTACGCCGACCTGCTCGCCCTGATCGACCGCACCGACCCGGCGCTCGGGGCCGAGCCGCCGGCCACCTACGCCGCCACCTGCCGCGGGCGCACCGGCGACCACCGGCCGCTCCTCGACGTGTGGTACGCCCCGCTGGTCGTCGGCCAACCGCTGCCGGGGTTGCCGCTGTGGCTGACCGACGACATCGGCGTGACGCTCGACCTGGAGGCGAGCTACGAGGAGACGTGCCGGACGCTGCGGATTCCGTGAGGTCCGTCACGGCTTCGCCGGCGTCTCGACCCACGCCCACGCCTCGTCGAGCCACCGCGCCGCCTCGGCCGGCCGGCCGAGCGCCTCGTAGAGCCGCACCAGCCGCAACGCGGCTTCGGGCAGGCGGGCCTTGCCCTCGCGCGGAATTGCGTCGAGCCGCTCCTTCATGCCCGCGTAGCTGGCCACAAGCAGCGGCTCGGCGTCGGCGAGCTTCCCCTGCCCCAGCAGCACGCCGCCGAGTACGGACTTCGTCTCGAACGTCGTCCAGGCGTCGGGTTCCATCGCTTGGCGGAAGTCGAGAGACTCGCGCAGGACCGCAGCCGCATCAACCCACCTCCCTTGGTCCCCGAGGGCCGACCCTAGGCCGTTTTGGCTTGCTGCCAACGTGTTTCGGAACCGGCCTTCGTTGAAGAACGTGTAGGTACGGAACTCGGGTTCGCCGGGGAATTTGGCGGCCAACTTCGCCCGAATCGCAATCGCGCGCCGGTATGACGCCTCCGCCTCGGCCGGCCTTCCCCGGTCGCCAAACAGACGGCCCAATCGGTCGTGCTGGTACGCCGCGCGATCGCGGTACTCGGGTGTGGTGGGAACGGCGGCGACCAGCGTCTCCCAAATGTCGAGCGCCTGGCGGTGGGCCTCCTCGGACTCGAACGGCCTCCTCAGGTCGCTCGTCACAACGCCGATGTTGTCGTAGTGGCGGGCCATCTCGTCCCGGTACATCGGAACGGCCGGGAAGTCGTCGGCCAGTCGCCTCTGAACGTCCAGCGCCCGGCGATACTCGGCCTCCGCCTCGGCAAACTTCCCGAGCGCATGGAGCGCGAGGCCCAGCCCGTTGTGGCTGCGGGCCAAGTCGTAACGGTATTCCGGAACGCCGGGGGATTCGGCGAGGAGTTTCATCAGGATGTCGAGCGCGCGGCGGTGGACGACCTCCGCCTCGGCCGGCCGCCTCTCGCTGCTCCGCAGCGAGAGGCCCAGCTGGTTGTAGTCGTAGGCCAGCCTGGAGCGGTACGCGGGCTCGGTCGGGAAGTCGTCGACGAGCCGCTCGCGAATGGCCACCGACCGGCGGATCGGCACCCCTGCCGTGGTTCGGCCGGTGAGCCGGTAATACCAGTAGTAGCCGCTGGCCTGCTCGTCGCGGTACTCCCGCGTGGCGGGGAACTCGGCGGCCAGCGCGTCCAACAGCGCCAGCGCCTCGCGCTGAGCCGCCAAGCTCCGGCCCCCAAATCGGCGGCGGGCCATGCGGTTCAAGGTCGCGGCGAGTTGGAAGCGGTACTCCGGCGTGCTGGGGGACTCGGTGGCCAGCCGGTCGAAGATGTCGCGGGCGGCGGTCAAGTCCCGATCCGCCGCTGCCTCCTCGCCCATCTCGGCCCGCACCCGGCCCAACTGAAGGTACGCCTTCCCCCGGTCGAAGCGCACGGCCGCGTCGTCGCCGGCTTCGCGGACAAACTCCTTGAAGAACGGCAGGGCCGTCGCCAGCAACCGTTTGCGCACGTCGGTCGAGTGCGGGGTGTTCTTGAGCGTCGGGTCGTCCGCGAGCTTCAAGTAGGCGTCGATGGCCTCCCGGGCCTTCTGGAGGTTGCGGTCGGCCCGTGCCCGCGCCGCGTCGGCGGCGTCCCGCTCCTTCAGCGCCGCGGCCTCAGCCCGCGTGGCCCGTAGCGCCTGCCACGACATGCCGACGATGCCGCCGACGAGCGCCAGCAGAACGAGCGCCGCGGCCGCGACGCGGCCCCGGTTCCGCCGCACGAACTTCGCCAGTCGGTACGCGGCCGAGGGCGGGCACGCCTCGACTGGCTCGTCGGCCAGGTGGCGCTGCACGTCGCGGGCCAGCGCGTTAGCCGTCTCGTACCGCCGCGACCGGTCCTTCTCCAGCGCCTTCATCACCACCCAGTCCAACTCGCCGCGCAACAGCGCCGCCAGCCGCTTCGGGTCCGTCCCGCGCAGCGCCGCCAGCGACGGCTTGGCCGCGTCCGAGGACAGTCGGGTCGACGGCTTCGACGGCTCCTCTTCGCGCAAGATGCGGACCATCTCCGCGAGCGCCGCTTGCCGCAGCCGTTGGCCGTCGTGCGGCCGCAGGCCGGTCAGCAACTCGTACAGGATCACGCCCAGCGAGTACACGTCGGCCCGCGTGTCGATGTCCTGCCCCGAGTAGCCGGCCTGCTCCGGCGACATGTATTCCAGCGTCCCGACCACCGCCCCGAACTGCGTCGAGAGCGACTCGTCGGTCAGCCGGCCGCCCACGGCCTTGGCCACACCGAAGTCGATCACCTTCGGCATCCCCCGGCCGTCCACCACGGTGACGAGGACGTTCGACGGCTTCAGGTCCCGGTGGATGACGCCTTTCTGGTGCGCATGCTGGACGGCCTGGCAGACAGCGACGAACAGTTCCAATCGCTCGCGGACGCCGAGCTTCGCCTGGTCGCAGAACTTCGTCAGCGGTAGGCCGTTGACCAGTTCCATGACGAAGAACGGCCTGCGGTCGGGCGTCAGGCCGCCGTCGAGGACCTTGGCGATGTTCGGGTGGTCCATCAGCGCCAGGGCCTGCCGCTCGGCCTCGAACCGGGCCAGCACGGCCTTCGAGTCCATGCCGGCCTTGATGAGCTTGACGGCCACCTTGCGCTTGACCGGCTCAGCCTGCTTGGCGACCCAGACCTCGCCCATGCCGCCCTCGCCGATCGGCTCGACGAGCGTGTACCGCCCGGCCAGGACGGTGCCGGCGGCGTCGCCGCCGGGGAAGTGTGCGGTGCCGACGGCCTCGGCCGGCTGTTCCAGGAAGCTGCCGACCTGCGGCTGGGCGGCGAGCAGCCGCTCGACGCGGCCGCGCAGGTCGGCGTCGCCGCCGCAGGCGTCGTCCAGGTAAGCGCTTCGGTCGCCGGGCGTCGGCTTCTGAATCGCGGCGAAGAAGATCGATTCCACGTCGGGCATGGCCGGACTCCGGACGGGTGCGGGATCGCTCTACCCTACCAATGCGGAGTCCCGGCCGAAAGCCCCTCACTGTGGCGGCGGATTGTCGGCCGGGGCGTCCGGCCACTCGACGTCCCGGTAGACGTCGGCCAGCGGCACCGCGACCGGCACGGACGTGAGCGAGAACTCACCGCTGGGGTCGTCGAATGTGGTTAGCAGCCAACGGCCATCGGGCTGGCGGGCGAATACTTGCACCAGCGGTTGGTCCTGGCTCACAAGCACGATCTCGCCGACCGATGCCAGCTTCTGATATTGACGGAATTTGGCCCCGCGGTCGTATCGCTCGGTGGACGGGGACAGAATTTCGACCACCACCACCGGGTTGATTAAGGTGTTCGGGTCGGCCGGGTCGAACTCCGGCCGGCCGCAGACGATCACCAGATCGGGGTAGGTGTACAGGCCGGTCCGCGGGATCATGACCCGCTGGTCACCGGACAGCGTTCGGCACCGGCTGCCGCGGAGGCGGCTTCCCACCTCGACGCTGAGGTTCTCCTTGATGAAATTGTGCGGCGGGCTGGCGCCGGCCATGGCGAACATTTCGCCGTCGTAGAACTCGCTCTTGGTTTCGGCCTTCGCCTCAATGGCCAAGTACTCGGCCACGGTCAGCTTCCGGGGCTTGGGGATCGCGGACATGACAGTGCCTCCTACCGCGATTCTACAATGCTGCTCACCCCGATTGCCGCTTGCGACGACGAGGTTTGCGCACCGGGACGATGCGCGGCAGTGCCGCGGTCGGTGGTGGCGCGGCCATCGGGATTTGTCGACGGGCGGCACTCTCCTCCGCCAGCTTCACGAACCGTTCCTGGCTCCGCACGATCGGGTCGCCTGTCTTTGGCTCCACCCGCCGGTACGACCCGTCCGGCTGCATCTCGCGGGCCTTCACATTGTCGGCCAGCGTCGTCGCTAGCACTTCGTCGATGAGACGGGCCTTCAGGTCCGCTTGCTCCACCGGCCAGACGACTTCGACGCGCCGACTCAAATTGCGGTCCATCCAGTCGGCCGAGCCAACGTACACCTGCGGGTCGCCGGCGTTGCCGAAGTAGTAGATACGGCTGTGTTCCAGGAATCGGTCGATGACCGACCGCACGCGGATCGTCTCCGAAATGCCCGGCAGCCCCGGCCGCAGGGCGCAAATACCGCGGCAGGCGATGTCGATCTCGACGCCCGCCTGGCTTGCCCGGTACAGCGCCTGCACAATGGCCGGCTCCAGGAGGCCGTTGAGCTTCGCGATGATCCGGCCACCTCTGCCTGCTTTCTGCAAGCTGATCTCGTGTTCGATTCGATCGACCATAAACGATTGCATCCGGCTCGGCGCGACGACGAGCTTGCGCCACGTCGGCAGTTCGCAGTAGCCGGTCAGGTAGTTGAACAGTGCCGAAGCGTCTTCGCAGAAGTCGGGGTTGCAGGTGAAGAAGCTCAGGTCGGTATAGACGCGGGCCGTCTGCGGGTTGTAGTTGCCCGTACCCAGGTGGACATACCGGCGGATGCCGTCATCTTCCTTGCGGACGACCAGGGCGATCTTGCAGTGCGTCTTGAGTCCGACGAACCCGAAGACGACGTGGACGCCAGCCTTCTCCAGCTCGCGCGCCCAGAGGATGTTGCGTTCCTCGTCGAGCCGGGCTTTCAGCTCGATGACGGCCGTCACCTGCTTGCCGCGATCTGCGGCTCGCTGCAAGGCTCGAACAACCGGGGAATCGCTCGACGTGCGGTAGAGCGTCTGTTTGATGGCGAGCACGCGATCGTCGGCGGCGGCTTGCTCGATGAAGTCTACGACCGGGGTAAACGATTCGTACGGATGGTGGAGCATCACATCCTTGGCGCGGATGACGCTCCACGGCTGGCCGGCGTTGACGAACTCGGGCACCGGCTGCGGTAGCGCCTGCGGGTCGCGCAGCTGCGGATAGCCGGGCAAGGCGTAAATCTGAAAGAGGCCCGTCAGGTCCAGAAGCCCCGGAATCGGGTAGACGTCATTCGGCTCCAGGTCGAGGGCCTGGATCAGGAATTGCTCGACTTCGGCTGGCGCACCGGCTTCCAGCCCGAGTCGCACGGCGTCGCCGCGCCGGCGCTGGCGGACGTGTTCCTCGATCGTCTTGAGCAGGTCTTCGACTTCGTCGTCGTCGATCTCGTACTCGCTATCGCGGGTGACGCGAAAGACGGTCGCTTGATCGATGGTCATACCGGGGAACAAAACGTCGAGGTGAAGCCGAATGACGGCTTCGAGCGGCACGAAGATATGGCCCTTGTCGCTCGGCAGCGTCAGGAAGCGTGGCAACACGGCCGGCACCTGGACCACAGCCAACAGACGCTCGTCTTCCTGGGGCCGTTTGAGCAAGACGGCCAGGTTCAACGACTTATTCAACAAGTGCGGGAACGGGTGGCCGGGGTCGATGGCCAGCGGCGTCAGGACGGGAAAGATCTCGGTATGGAAGACGTCGCAGAGGTGCTTGCGTTCGAATTCCTTGAGGTCTTTGGGCGATCGCAGGATGATCCCTTCGCGTTCCAGGGCGGGCAGTACGTCGTCGAGGAAGCAGCGATACTGGTCGGCAACCAGGCTGCGGACGGTATGGCTGATGCGTTCGAGCTGTTCACGCGGCGGGATCCGGTCGGCCCCAGAACCGCGGATAATGCCGGCCTGGACCTTCTGCTGAAGCCCGCCGACGCGGACCATAAAGAACTCGTCGAGGTTCGAGCTGAAAATGGCCAGGAATTTGACGCGCTCGAGGAGCGGCACGTTGGGATCGCGCGCCTCATCGAGAACGCGACTATTGAATTCGAGCCACGAGAGTTCGCGGTTGAGATAGAGGCTGGGGTCGTCGAGCGGAATGGTCGGCGGTGGAACAGGGGCTGGGGAGAGAATGTTGTTCGTTGACACGGGCATATCGACCAAGCCTCCTCGCTTTGGACGGAGCAGGTATTGTAGCGGAAACAGCCCCGGCGCGAAGGGTTGCGTGATTTCGACTACGGGATCGACAAGCCGATAATTCCGGCCGGGCGAGGGCGATTCGCTATGGTCCTGGCCGCCACCCTACCGCCTGTCGTGCCTGGCCACTATGACAAGGGGGAACAGAAACTCGACCTCCCGACCGCGCCAAGGCGTCAAACGAGAAGCCGATGTCACTCTGGGACGCCCTCTCCGGTCTGCCGCCCCTGCATCTGGCGTGCTTCACCATTGCCCTGGTGATCGCGTTCGGCTTCGAGTTTATCAACGGCTTCCACGACACCGCGAACGCCGTCACCACCGTTATTTACACCCATACGCTCAAACCGACCCCCGCAGTCGTCTACTCGGGGTTCATGAACTTCTTTGGCGTACTTCTCGGCGGGACCGGCATCGCGTTCGGCATCGTCCACTTGCTGCCCGTCGACGTGCTGATCCAAACCTCGTCTACGACTGCGCTCGTGACGATTCTCGCGCTGCTCCTGGCCGGGCTGGTTTGGAACCTCAGCACCTGGTACCTCGGGCTGCCGGTGAGTAGTTCCCACACATTGATCGGATCGATCCTCGGCGTCGGCGTTGCGAACGGTTTGTATGCCGGGAGCGGACTGACCGGTGTGAACTGGCACAAGGCAGGTGAGGTCTTGCTGGCCCTGATCATCTCGCCGTTGATTGGATTCATCCTGGCCGCCGGCGTGCTGCTCCTCATGCGGGCGACCATTCGCGACGAACGCCTGTACGTCCCGCCGCAGGGTGTCGCCGCGCCCCCTTGGTGGGTGCGTGCCGTCCTTTTGCTCACCTGCGGCGGCGTTAGCTATGCCCACGGATCGAACGACGGGCAGAAGGGGATGGGCCTGATTTTGCTCGTTCTGGTCGGGTTCCTGCCGAGCTACTATGCCCTGAACAACGAACGCGGGGAGCTGGCCCCGCAGGCGTGTCGGGCAGCCGTCGATCTCCGCGAATTCCTGAAAGCACGCGACAAACTGACGCCGGCGTTCGACGACGATATTGCCGTGGTCGTGCGCGAGTTGGCGGGCAAATCGACGCTCGCCGAGGTCGCGCCGGCGAAGCGCTGGGAAGTCCGCCAGGCAATCTTTGCCTTCCCTCGGCATGCGGAAGCGGTTGGGCTGTCGCCGAAGGATGTCCCGGAAATCCGGCAGTTGCTGAGCTCCTCGCGCATGGTCGTCGAGTTCGTGCCGCTGTGGGTAGTCATGGGCGTCGCGCTGTCGCTCGGCATCGGCACGATGATCGGCTACCAGCGGGTCGTCGTGACCGTGGCCGAGAAGATCGGCAAAGCCCATTTGACGTACGCCCAGGGAGCGGCGGCCGAACTGGTGGCGGCTATCACGATCCTGGCAGCGGACATCTACCACCTGCCGGTCAGTACCACACAGGTCCTGGCCAGCGGCATCGGCGGCACAATGGTTGCGAACGGGTCCGGCGTGCAGCGGCAGACGCTGACGAAAATCGGTCTGGCGTGGGTGATGACGCTGCCATGCTCGATGCTGCTCGCCGCGGTGCTGTACTTCCTCGGCCGTCGGCTGGTCGGGTGACGCGCTGCCGGCTTGCGGACCGAGTGTAAAACGGGCTGCAATGCCCGCATCCGCGCCCCGTTCGACTCCGAGGGACGCCCGTGACGCCCCAGCCGCCGGAGCCGCTGCGCAGCCTGCACACGGCCGATTTCCCGGCGCTGCTCGACGATTTGGGCGTCTCGCTCGCCGTCACCACGCACTAGGCCGGCAAGCTCGTCTTCCTTCGGGCCGACGGCGACGCCCTCAACACGCACTTCCACGGCTTCAGCGTGCCGATGGGCCTGGCGCTTGAGGGCGACCGGCTGGCCGTCGGCACCGCCCTGGAAGTGTGGGAGTTCCACAACCTGCCGGCCGTCGCCGCGAAGCTCGATCCGCCGGGCAAGCACGACGCCTGCTTCCTGCCGCGCCGCTCGCACACCACCGGCAACGTCCAGGTCCACGAGATGGCCTGGGCCGGTGACGAGTTGTGGTTCGTCAACACCCGGTTCTCGTGCCTGTGAACGCTCGACGCCGTTCACAGCTTCGTGCCGCGGTGGCGGCCGCCGTTCATCAGTGCCCTGGCCCCGGAGGACCGCTGCCACCTGAACGGCTTCGCCCTCGTCGATGGCCAACCGCGGTTCGCGACGGCGCTGGGCGTCAGTGATGAGCCGGGCGGGTGGCGGGCGCACAAGCGAGACGGCGGTGTGTTACTCGACGTGCCGTCCGGCGAGGCCATTTGCCGCGGGCTGTCGATGCCGCACTCGCCGCGGGTCCACGGCGGGCACTTGTGGGTCCTCAACTCCGGGGCCGGCGGTCTGGGCGTCGTGGACCCCGGCACCGGCCGGTACGAGGAGGTCGCCGCGCTGCCCGGCTTCACCCGCGGGCTGGACTTCTGCGGCCGGTACGCCTTCGTCGGGCTGTCGCAGGTGCGGGAGTCGGCGGTCTTCTCCGGCATCGCGGTTGCCGAGCGGCCGCTGGCCGAGCGATGCTGCGGCGTATGGGTAGTCGATGTCGTCACCGGGGAGACGGTGGCGTTGGTACGCTTCGAGGACGGCGTGCAGGAGGTGTTCGCCGTCCAGGTGGTCCCGCGGCGGTTCCCCGACCTGATCAACGACGACCCGAAGCGGGTCGCCGACAGCTTCGTGCTGCCCGACGAGCCGCTCGTGGCCGTGCCGGGACAGTACCGAACGACCAACTGAGGCCGAGCGATGAAGTACCTCCCGCGGAAGTCGTTGGCGAAGTGGTTCCGCCCGCGGCTCGAACGGCTCGAAGACCGGGCGACGCCGGCGTTCTACCAGGTGACGGGGCTACTCGACGCGGCCGGAACGGTGACGCGGGCCGGCCACGCGGGCACCCAGGCCGACCCGTACCCGGCCACCACCCTGCGGGCCGCGGTGACGGCCGCCAACGCCGACCCGGAACCGGACGCCGACACGATCACGTTCGCCCCGGTGCTATTCGCGGTCAACCCGCGGACGCTCACGCTGTCGGCCCGGCGACGGCACGGCCGGCCCCAGCGCCCTCGCCGTCACCGGCGAGCGGACGGTCACCATCGCCGGGCCGACCGGGGCGAACGGCCTGACGATCCAGGGCAGCGGCGCGCGGCGGCTGTTCTACGTCGACACCCTCGCCATCCTGAACGTGCAAGACCTGACGCTCGCGGGCGGCTTGGCCCGCGGCTTCAACAGCCGGCGGGGCGGGGCGTCCGGCTCCGGCTACGGCGGGGCGGTGTTCAACCTGAATGGCTCGTTGACGGTCGTCAACAGCACGCTGGCCGGCAACACCGTCGGCGGGGCCAACGCCGCCGGCGGGGCGCTGTACTCGCTCGGCCTCGACGGCGTGCGGGCGTCAGCCGTCCCCGGCCAGACCGCCACGATTGGCACCGCCTCCGGCGCGCAAGCGACGCTCGTCAACTCGCTGTTCGCGAACACCGCCGGCGGCACCGACATCGTGAACAACAACGGCACCGTGGCCGGCAGCAACAACCTGGCTACGCAAGCTGCCGGCCTACCGCCCGGCGTCGCCAGCACGACAACCGCCCTACTGAACCTCGGCCCGCTGGCCGCCAACGGCGGACCGACACAGACGCTGGCCATCGCGACCGGCAGCGCCGCCCTCGCCGCCGGCGTGGACACGACGCAGGCCCCGTACAACCTGACGACCGATCAGCGCGGCCCCGGCTTCCCGCGGAAGACCGGCACCGCCGTGGACCTCGGAGCCTTCCAAGCGGTCCGCCGCCGCAAGCGGTGACGGCGATGCCGGCCTCAGCCGGTCGGTGGCCGGGCGGCGAGTAGCTCGCGCGCCCAGGTCGCGTTCGGCTCGCGCAACGGCGTCGGCGGCGTGGTGTAGTCGATGCTGTGGCGGAACGGCCCTTCGTCGTATGCCGCGGTGACTACGGCCGCGAGATCGACCCACGGCATTGGCGCGTCCCGGCCCAGCGGAATGGGGATGCGCGGCAACGGGTCGCGGACGCCGAACGGCCAGCCGCCGGCGTCCGGGTACTCGGCCTCGTTGCTGACCAAGACGAAGTAGTCCGATGCCGGCGGCACGTCCATCGGCATCCGCTGGCCCGCGCGTTGTTCAACGGGCTGAGCAGTTCGACGACCGTCACCACCTCCTGCCGCTCGTCGTCCAGCACTTCGACGTAGCGGTTCGCCTCGCGGCGGATGCCCGGGAGTTGCACCGTCACCGGGGCCGTGAGCGTCCCGCCGGTCCCGTTCGACCGGGGCCGGTCGTCGCGGTTGGCGGTGGCGTCGTGGATGCCGATCAACATGGGGCCGTCGCCCGCCTCGACGAGGTAGACGTGCCGGCCGATGTGGGCCGAGTAGCCCGGCGGCAGGGCGTCCCCAATGGCCTTGCGGAGCTTGACGATGGCGATGGTGTGGAACTCCGGCCAGACCCGGCGGTCTTCCAGATACGGGTCCATACCCGGAAACGGCGACGGCATCTCTTAGCCCCTCGCGACGCGGTCCCCAATACCCAGTGTACCCGACGCCGCGGCCGTGTCCGTCCGGGCGGAACCGCGCGGGCCGTGCCAGTCGAAGTGACGGGCGACGAGCTAAACTATGCGGGGGCGAAGTTTGCTGGAGGCGGTTCGTGCAAACCCACTGCTGCGACGACATGCGGCGAGAAGTCGGCAGGGTGTGTGAAGAACACCCGGATCGTTTTGCTTGCCCCGACTGCCTGATCTCCTACTCGCCGCGGCATCACGAGTACGGCTTGATCGTCCACGACGGCGGCTCGTCGGTGGTCCGCATCCGGTTTTGCCCGTGGTGCGGGGATGGGCTGCCGGAATCGCCGCGTTCGTCAAATCCAGCGTGACGGACGGATCGGGCCGCGCCCCGGCCCCGCGGTCGCCGGGCGGGTGAACCGCGGCGGCAGGCCGCGTGTCGTTCGGACGGTTCGTTACCCTAGGAGCGTCGGATGGCCCGCCCGCCCACCGAGTTACAGTGGCTCGTCCTCGGCCGGTCGCCGCGGGCCATCTACCGCACCCTGGCGGCCGAGGGGTGCCTGACTGCGGCCGCGGCGCGGGACCGCCGGGCGATCATCGCCGACCTCAAGCAACAACTCGCGTGCCTGCCCACCGGGTGGACGGTCGAAACCGACGCCCGCGGCGAACGGACCGGCCGGTTCGTCCCGGTCCTGGGCGGGCGGACCCTGTACGGCGCGCTCCTGGACGTGCTGCAACCGTACCTGAATGACAAGGGGCTGGAGATGGCGCACACGATCGCGGCAGGCCCCCCGCCCCAGCGGCCGCCGTGGTGGCAGTTCTGGAAGCGGCCGTGGTTCGCCGCTTGGCGTAACGCGCCCCGCCGCGCCGCCGGGCCGCCGCTGCCGGCAGACGGCCGCGTCCTCTTCTACAAGCGGGACCGCGCGGCGTTCGGCTTCCTGTCGAACTTCCACCCCGCCCCGATCGCCCTCGACGGCGAGTCGTGGCCGACCGTCGAACACTACTACCAGGCGCAGAAGTCGGCCGACCCCGAGTACCGGCGGGCCGTCCGTGCGGCCGGCACGCCCGGCCATGCGAAGCGGCTCGGGGCCGCGCCGGGCGGGTCGCGGCGGAGGGCCGGGCAGTCGTGGTTCCGCCGCAACGGCCAGGAGCCGCGGGCCGACTGGGACGCGGCCAAGCTGGACGTGATGCGGATCGCGGTGCGGGCGAAGTTCGCGCAGAACCCGGGGCTGGCGGCGGCGCTGCGGGCCACCGGCACCGCCGAGTTGGTCGAGGACTCGGCGACCGACGCCTTCTGGGGTGTGGGGGCCGACGGCGCGGGCCAGAACTGGCTCGGCCGGGTGCTGATGGACGTGCGGCGGGAGTTGGCCGCGGCTTGTTCGGATGGGACGCCGGAGCTACGTTGAGCCACACCCGCCGCCCTCTCCAACCCGTTCGGGAGGTGACCCGTGACTCGACACCGATTCGCATTCGCCGTCGTCGCGCTGATCCCCGCGTGCGCCGCCGCCCAGGAGCCGCCGCTGCCGCTCGTGGACAAGGTCGCGGCCCAGCCGCTACTCGCCCAGGTCAACCGCGTCGCCGAGGCGATGGCCTACCGCGGCAGCCCGCTGCCGGAGAAGGTTAAGGCCGCTCTCGCCGCGGCCGCGAAGGAGACGAGCGACGCCAAGGTCGCCCGCGCCGTGCAGGAGGCGCTCGACCCGCTGTGCCTGCTCGCGGTGACGATCAACCCCGAGTCGCGGGTGAAGGTGGCGGCCGGGCCGGCGAAGCCGGAACTCGTCGAAGCCGGCTGGCGGCAGTTTCTCGTCAAGGTCCACAACGAGGCCGGCGTCACGGCCGAGCTCAAGGCGACCAGCCCGCAAGCGCAACGTCTGTTCAACTCCCCGGCCGACGACGTGCGCAACCGTTGGCTCGACCTTCAGATGTACAACGACCAACCGCTCGCCAAGACGCTCGGCGGGCTGGAACTCGAATACCGCGTCATCCAACTTTACAGCCGCGACGCCGGCAAGCGGGAGGCGAAGGTGTCGTTCAACGTCGGCCAGGGGACGCAGGACATCGGCCACCGCAACGACGCCGATCTGGTGTTCGACTGCAAGCCGTCCTACGACGTGACCCTCCAGGTCCGCGACGAGAACGGTCAGCCGACCACGGCCGCATTCACCGTCCGCGACAAGCAAGGCCGCGTCTACCCGTCGCAGGCCAAGCGGCTCGCCCCGGACTTCGCGTTCCACCCACAGGTCTACCGGGCCGACGGCGAGACGCTGCGGCTGCCGGCCGGCGAGTTTACGGTCGAAGTCATGCGCGGTCCCGAGTACCGGGTGACGCGGCAGACGCTGGCCGTGGACGGCAAGCCGGGCACACTGGCGGTGAAGCTGGAGCGGTGGGTCGATCCGTCCCTGTCCGGCTGGTGGAGCGGCGACCACCACATCCACGCGGCCGGCTGCGCCCACTACACGAACCCGACCGAGGGCGTCCACGCCCCGGACATGATGCGGCACTGCCTCGGCGAAGACCTGAAGGTCGGCTGCAACCTGACGTGGGGACCGTGCTTCGACTACCAGAAGCAGTTCTTCACCGGGGCGATCGATAAGGTGTCGAAGTACCCGTACCTGCTGCGGTACGACGTGGAGGTGTCCGGCTTCGGCTCGCACCAGTCGGGGCACCTGTGCCTCTTGCGGCTCAAGGAGCAGATGTACCCCGGCGGCGACTCGTCGGCCCACTGGCCGACGTTGGGCCTGAACACGCTGCGGTGGGCGAAGAAGCAGGGCGGCGTCGTTGGCCCGGCCCATTCCGGCTGGGGGCTGGAGGTCCGCTCGGCCGAGCTGCCGAACTACACAGTGCCGCCGTTCAACGGCATCGGCGCGAACGAGTACGTCGTGGACGTGACGCACCAGGTCCCCGACCCCGACGGCAAGCCGGTGCCGGCCGTGGACTTCATCTCGACGGTGGACACGCCATACCCGTGGGAGCTGAACGTCTGGTACCACACGCTGAACTGCGGCTACCGGACGCGGATCAGCGGCGAGACGGACTTCCCCTGCATCTACGGCGAGCGGGTCGGCCTCGGCCGGTCGTACGTGAAGCTGGACGGCAAGCTTGACTTCGACCAGTGGTGCGAGGGCATCCGGCAAGGCCGCAACTACGTTGGCGACGGCCGCAGCCACCTGATGGACTTCAAGGCGAACGACCGCCGCGTCGGTGAACAGGGCAGCGAGCTGCGCCTGCCGTCGGCGGGTACGGTGAAACTCACCGCCCGCGTCGCCGCCCTGCTCGACGAGAAGCCCGACCCGAGCATCGGGCGGCTGGCGTTCGACAAGAAGCCGTACTGGCACGTCGAGCGGGCCCGCGTCGGCGCGACGCGCGAGGTGCCGGTCGAGGCGCTCGTCAATGGCGTGTCGGTGGCGAAGACGACGATCGTCGCCGACGGCACGGCCCGCGACATCGCGTTCGACGTGAAGCTCGACCGCAGCAGTTGGGTGGCGTTGCGGATATTGCCGTCGTCGCACACGAACCCGGTGTTCGTGGTCGTCGGCGACAAGCCGATCCGGGCGTCCCGCCGCAGCGCCGAGTGGTGCTTGCAGGGCGTCGAGAACTGCTGGTCGCAGAAGCAGCGGTTCATCCGAGCGAAGGAGATGGACGACGCGAAGGCAGCGTACGACCACGCGCGGAAGGAGTACCAACGCATCCTGAGCGAGTGCGACGCGGATTGAGGCGGTTCGCAATCGGTAGCCCCGAAGGGGCGGTCTAGCGCAGCCCAGGGCAACGCCCTGGGAAACCGTTGGGCCAATGACGATAGCCCTGAAAGGGCGAAATAGGCCGCCCCTTCGGGGCTACACTATTGTTACCGTCGTTGACCCAGGGCGTTGCCCTGGGCTGCGCTAGACCGCCCCTTCGGGGCTACCGACATACTGCTTCGGCGATGACACTGGTAGAGATCGATACCGGCCGAATCCGCGACTGGGACACGTTCCACGATGTCTTTGCGGAGGTGTTCGGCTTCCCGGCGTTCTACGGCCGCAACATGGACGCTTGGATCGATTGCATGACCTGGCTCGACGACCCGTCGGCCGAGATGACCGCGATACACGCACCGCCCGGCGGAGTCGTCGTGCTACAGTTGGCCGCCGTGGACGACTTTGCCCGCCGGTGTCCGGAACAGTTCGCGGCCCTTGTGGAGTGTTCCGCGTTCGTCAACTGGCGCAAAATCGGGACCGGCGAGCCAGCCGTCTTGGCCCTGTCGTATTTCAGGGCGGCGTAGCCCACGGCTACTTTCCCGCCGCCGGCTCCAACACCTCGCGCCACCGCCGAGGCATGACCGCGAAGGCCTCGCGGTACGTCGCCTCCAGCGGCACCATCACGCAGCCGTTCGGCTCTAGGAACAGCGGCATTTCCGGCAACTCGCGGCCGACGGCCAGCGGCTCGATGTACGCCCGCGTCACCTCCTCGCACTCGTAGGCCACCACGGTCAGCGGTTCGTCCGCCGGCGGCTCGAACGACTGGCCGAGCAACGCCTCCCAGATGGCGGCGTGGACGCCGTGGGGGTCTTGCCGGCCCGGCGGGAACGGGTCCACAATCAACAGGTGGATGCGCCGCTCCAACAGGCCGCACGCCTTTTCGACGAACTCGTCGAACGCGAGCCGGCCGGCCTTGTTGCCCGGCGACACGATTTCGATCACCGCCACGGTGCGGTCGCCGCTGACGTGCCGGACGGCGATGTGGCTCTTCTTGCGGCGGTAGTACTCCTCGTCCGTCTGGGCGATGAAGCGGGCCGACGGCGCGGCCCGGAGGGCGACGGCCGACCCGCCGCCGGCCAGGGGCGGGTCGTCGTACTCGGACGATTGCCGTTCCAGGGTGAGAACGTCAGGGCCGTACTTTTTCGTCTTCTGCTCCGGCAGGGCGTAGTATTCGTCCGGCAAGAGTCCCGCGTTGAGGGCCTTGGAGATCGCCGAAATCCAGTTGTGGTGGAAGGCGTGGTAGATCCCCGCCGGGACCAGTGTCCAGTCGTGCATCGGCATGGCGGCCATCTCCGGGGCAACGGGCGTTGCTATTCTACCTGGGACGGCGCTCGTCGGAGACTGGCCTCATGCGCGATTCGCCTGCGACCTCCCCGCTCTCCCCCGCCGACTGCCGGTGGCTCGACGACCTCTACGACGCCTGCCGGGCCGAGACGAGCCGGTTCATCGGCTACCCCGGCTCGGCCGCGTTCGACTACACGCCGCTCTACCACTACCTCGCGTTCCCGCTCAACAACGTCGGCGACCCGTACCTGCCGAGCAACTACCACGTCAACACACACGACATCGAGCGCGACGTCCTGGCCACGTTCATGCGGCTGACGCACGCTCCGGCCGACGGCACCTGGGACTACGTCAACGGCGGCGGGACCGAAGGAAACATGTACGGCGACATCGCCGGCGTCCTCGCGATCATGAAGCGGTTCGCCCTGCACGAATATTACGTCCACTCCGATGCGGCTCTGAGCGGCATGATCCTGCCGTTCGTGGATGCCGCGCCGCCTTGGGACTTCCGCGCCCCGGTGGACAGCCTGTCGATCAGCGGTCACAAAATGAGCGGCTTCCGCGTCGCCGTCGCGGCACTGTTCGAGTGAGCCGACCCTGGCGGTCAACTCGTCACCGGCGTCAGCACATGGCCCTACTTCTTCGCATTTCCCCGCGGCTTGGGTGCGATCTCGCCCTCGCGACGCTGGGCCGCCATGAAGCCGTACAAGCGCTCGGCCGCGCTCGCCCAGTCACCGCGGTGGGCCGACGCGATCACGCCATCCAGAAACGTCGCTGCAGCCGCCGGCAGTTGGGCACCGTCGCGGTAGCCGTGCAAGCGCGACTCGCACTGCGCTACCTTGCCGACATCGTGCATTCGCACGGCAGTGTACAGCGCATCCACCGTACCGAAGACGCGCTCATCTGCGCCCATCTGCGGCGGTCGGCGCAGCCCGAACAGCACGATCGCTAAGCCAACGATCGTCAGGACGCCGAAGGTCCAGTACGCCGCTCGTCCGCGTTCGACCTCGCGCCGAACTAGTTCACCAGTCGCCACGGAACACCTCCCCACCGTCGCGCGTCGAGAGGGCGACCCACGTCAGCGGGTCGATGAACGTCGTCACGAACCGCACCGAACCATCGCCGAACAGGACGTTGCAGCCGGTGCCGTGTTCGCCCCACATCTGGTCGGTGTGACCGAATGGGTCGTTCGGGGCGTGGATGATGACCTCCGGGTGGTCGTGCGTGTCCGGGCCGCTGTGGACGCCGACGAGGCAGCCGGCCCCGTTGTTCTCCGACGGCCACGGTCGCAGGTCGAGCCGCGGCGGCGTCACCGCACCGGGCACGACGCCGACCCACGTCTTGTTGCTCAGAACCGACGAGTGCTCGCCGAGGAAGACGGTGTTCGACAGCCCATCGGCGACGGCCGCCACGGACACTTTCGAGTTGCGGTAGATCGGGCCATCGATGCGAGCGCGCTGGTTGCCATTCTCGGTGACCGGCTCGGGCACGTCGTAGTCGAAGCAATAAGCGGTCGTCCGGCCCCACGGCTGGTGGATGCCGGCGTTCGTGACGTAGTGCGAGTGGGCGAAGGTGATGTTCGGGGTGAACGGGACGCCGTGGCGAACGTCGGCCCCCTCGCGCTGCACGTCGAACCCGTCGTCACCGCCGGTCGCGGACGGGCAGAGGAAGGTCGTCACCTTGGTTCGGGCCGCGGCCGCGTTGGCCGGCGACCAGCACGCCTCGGTGAGCTTGAACTGCCGATAGAGCGGGTCCTGTTCGAGAAACGGCAGGAGGAAGGTGCCCCAGGCGAAGCCGGTCGGGCCGTTCCGATACTCGTCGCCGTAGCTGACGCCGAAGGCCGTGCCGTCGGCGGCGGGGTTCTGCGTGACGTAGGCCGGCGGGAAGACCTTGTTGACGCCTTCGTACTGGTGCAGGGCGAGGCCAAGTTGCTTCAGGTTATTGGCACACTTGGCCCGCGCCGCCGACTCGCGGACCTTCTGAACCGCCGGCAGCAAAAGCCCGATCAAGACGGCAATGATGGCGATGACCACCAACAGCTCGATGAGCGTAAACGCCAGGCGCGGGGGACGCAATCTCCTCATGATGTAGCCTCCTATAGTGGAGACTAATCGTATCATTAGTTGAGACTAATAGCAAGTGTTAGCCAAAATGTAGGGTGATACGACCGCAGGGAGTGGCACCAGAAACGCCCGAGGCAATGGCGCTTCTGGTGGCACTTCCCTGCGGTCGTATCACCCTACATAAACTGCAGTCGTATCGCCCTACATGAACACCGCCGCGGGTACGATTAATCCGGCTCATTCGGGTAGCCATCGCCGCCCGCGGCCAGCTTTTGCAGGGCCAACATGCTGATGTTGTCTCTCAGCGAACGCACTGAGCCGTCGCCCATCGCCACGTTGCAAATGCCGTTGTGGAAGGCATACAGCTCGCCCTGGTTCCAGGCGTTAATGGTGAGGGCTGTCGGCAAATCGGCAGCGGCAGTGACCTTCCCGACAGTCGGAGTGACCTGCCCCGGCGTCAGCGGGCCTTTTGTCCCGGCGCACACGATGTTGTTACTGTTCTGTGCCCAAGCCCCGGCCGTGAAGCCGAGCGTCACTGCGTCCTTGGCCCGCGCGCCGAGAACCCACCCTTCGTGGCGGGCCGCCGACTCACCGATCATCAGCGTGTTGCTCATTCCATCGGGTACGTCCAGCATCTTTCGTCGCTTGTTGGCGGTCAGCACAGAGTTGCAGCCTTCCGTTCCCGGGAAGGCCAAGCCCAGGCCCGTCCAGACGGCCGCGTTGCTGTTCGAGCGGGTCACGGCCATGTAATCCGAGGTGGCCGGGAAGAATGTCGTGCTGGTCGGGTTCGGGTTGACGATGTGCTCGACGAAGTTGGAAGGGCACTCGTAGAGCGGGATGCGGGTGCTGGCAGCTGCTTGGTTTTGCGCGTTATCGTAGTCGAGGTGAGTATTGTACCCACCCGAGCCTTGAACCAGGACAGTCGCCTGTTCGATGTACGGAAGCAGGATCGCCAGGAAGCCCTGGTTAGAGTAAATGCGACCTGAAATCGGGGTTGGCAGGAGGTAATCTTCCAGGCCGGGAATCACCGTGGCAGAGGATGTGTTTACGATGGCTGGCGGTAGCGAACCGGAGGCACTCTCATAGTTGTGAACAGCCAGAGCGATCTGCTTGATGTTGTTCTGGCACTTGGCGCGGGATGCAGCCTCGCGCACTTTCTGGACTGCGGGGAGGAGCAGGCCGATCAGGACGGCGATAATGGCGATCACGACCAACAATTCGATGAGCGTGAACGCACGCCGCGATCCGAACCGGAGACGCATACGGGGGAACTCCGCGTGAGTGGAGGGCGCAACGAAGCTGGCAACACTCTAGACCTGCTGGAATTCTATACACACGCGACGAAATTTTCACGGGGCATTTCGTCCCCGCGTTCGTCCGCGTCCATGTCATAGGCTCTCGATCCGGTCCTCACGGCACGCTGACGCGTTCGCCGCCGGCGCGGGTCGAGAGCGCTCGCAATGTCGCTTCGGAGGTGTCATTGGTCAGGAACCGGACCGAGCCGTCGCCGAACGCGAAGTTCGCGCCGCCCGCATGGTGGCTGCCGTAAGCCGCGACCCGAGTGTCGGTCATCAGGTAGCCGGCTGCACCTGTCGGTGTCCCGAACGGGACCGCGAAATTGATCGGCGCAAACATCGCGGGCCCGCTGGGGTTTTCCTGTCCAGCGACATGGCCGAACAGGTTGCCGCCCGAATTAGCTGCGGCCGTCCACGCCCAGCCGTTCCACGCGGCGAGCGGATAGTTCGGATAGGCGGCATCGAAGTTCGGGTCGGTGTGCTTGCGCTCGCCGAACAGGAAGGTGTTCGACGTACCGTCGGAAACGTCGGACAGCGTAACTGCGGGCAACGTCTTGAACGTTCCGCCGGGGTTCAGCGTGTAGAACATGCCATCGCGCGTGATGGCCGAGGTGTAGTAAGCCGTCGTTCCGGCAGCGGCGACGTAGCTGTTCGCCCCGTAGTAGCACAGGCCAAGCGGCCCGGTCATGCACTGGATGACGGGGCCGCCATCGAGGACGACGTTCGTGCTAGCCATACCATCGAACTGGTCGGCCGGGCAGAGCAACAGATTGATGACCTGGGCTGAAATCGACAGGGGCGATGGCACGCCGTTGACGGTGACGTTGTTGCGGTTATTGGTCTTGTCGAAGTTGCGCTGAAGGCCGGGCTGCTCGATGTAGGGCAGCAGCTCGACGAAGACGTTCGTGCCGGCATCCGTCGTAGCCTGGCCGGGACCGAAGGGTGTGGCCACGCGCAGGCCGGCCGGGAACCGCTGGTAGGCACTCTCGAAATTGTGGGCGGCCAGGGCCAGTTGCTTGAGCGTGTTCTGACATTTCGTGCGAGCTGCGGCGTCGCGCACCTTCTGCACGGCCGGCAGGAGCAGACCGATCAGGACGGCGATAATTGCAATCGCCACGAGCAGTTCGACCAGCGTAAACGCCCATCGCGCTGGGGTACGCAAGCGCATGGAGAGACTCCGCCGCGGGGACGACACCCCCGTCACGATACGCGACCGTCCGGAGCGGGACAGTAATACAGTTCACAAACGCGGAATTCGGTCCGACTGCTGCTGCTGACTTTGCTGTTGGCGGAAACCGCGGGCCTGTTGCTGTTGGAACGCCCGTCCGCGGCCTTGGCTCTGCTGCTGGAATCCGCCGGTCCACACCGGCGCAGCGGCCGGTTCGGTCGCTTCCGGTGGCAGCCGCTCGACCGGCTGGACCTTGACCGTGACCTCGATGCGCTCGTCGGCGGTCCCCTTCCAGACACCGCGATTCGGCGGCACGTCGGCGTAGTCGCGGCCGACGGCTGTCACCACATGGTCGTCGCTGGCCCACCGACCGGTGGTCGGGTCCACATCGACCCACCCGGCTCGGCCGGCCCAGATTTGGCACCAGGCGTGCGTGGCGATTTCACCGGGATGGTTCACATAGCCACTGACGTAGCGAGCCGGCAGACCGGTACCCCGACAGGCGGCCAGGAACAGATGGGCAAAGTCCTGGCAGACACCGCGGCCCAGCCCGAGAGCATCGGCAACGGGCGTGTTGGCGTCGGTGACGCGCTTCTCGTATTTGAGCCGACCGCGCACGGCCGCCATCAACGCCTCGGCGACATCCAAGAGCGGACCCGTCGTGCGGGGCAGGCCGTCGACGAACTCACGGACGGCCGGCTCGGTGCCCACGCGTTGACTGGGCCGGAGAAACTCGACGGCTTCCAGTTCGACCTCCGCGTCGGGTGACCAGACTAAGCCGGCCAGGCGCTGGCGAGCGTCGCTCCGGTGGGTCTGCACGAAGCTCGTTGCGCTGACGGCTACTTCGCGATGCGGAACGAGGACGTTGAACAGATCGACGCGGTTGCCAAACCCATCGCGGTAGCCAGTGACGGAAGCCGCCGGCGTTGTCTTCAATCGATAGTGCAGGGCTGTCTGGTCCACACCAGACTGCGGGGCCATACGCACCTTGATGACGGTCTCGTAGACCGGCTCGGTGTAGATCAGCTTCGTCTCATGGTCGATTCGCAAGAGCATCGACGCATCGCCTCCGAGGAATCGCCGCGCGCAGTCCCGTCTCCCAATCTAGAGTAGTGGCGAATGCCGCCGATTTCTCCCTTGACTCAGAGTGGAACCTCGCGATGGGGCGCGAAGCCCATGCCAGGGTCCGCGACTCGTAGAATTGCCATACCTCATCGTCCTCGGGAATCGTCATGGCCAAGAATGCACCCGCGGAGCCGACCGTCACCTTCTGGGGCGCGACCCACACCGTAACCGGGTCGATGCATCAGTTGCAAGCCAACGGTCAGACCATTCTGCTCGATTGCGGACTCTTTCAAGGCCGCCGTTCCGAGAGCCGGCAGCGCAACCAATCTTTCCCGTTCCGCCCGCGCGATATCGACTTCGTCATCCTCAGCCACGCGCACATCGACCACAGCGGCAATCTGCCCAACCTCGTTCGTCAGGGCTTTGCCGGTCCGATCTACGCCACGCCCGCGACGCGCTCGCTCGCCACGGTCATGCTGGGCGACGCGGCCAAGATTCAGGAAGAAGATGCCGAGTACCTCAACCGCAAGCGCGCCAAGGGTGAGCCGAAGATCGAACCACTCTACGACGGGCGCGACGTCTACCGCACAATGCTGCGATTCCAGTCGATCCCGTACGATAAGCCGACCGCCATTGGCAAAGGCATGGAAGTGACGTTCGTCGATGCGGGACACCTGCTCGGGTCGGCGATGGTCAGCCTGCGGATCGATGGGCCAGGCGGGGTGCGCCGGTTGACGTTCACCGGCGATCTCGGCCGACCGGGACTACCGATCCTGCGCGACCCTGCGCCGGTGCCGGCCGGCGACTTCATCATCAGCGAGAGCACCTATGGTGGGCACACGCACGAGCCAGTGGACGAGACGGCCGAGCGACTCGGCGAGGTCGTGCGGCACACGGCCGAGCGCGGTGGCAAAGTCATCGTTCCCGCGTTTAGCGTCGGCCGAACTCAGACGGTCGTCTACTTCCTGCACCAACTGATCCACGCTGGCAAACTACCGGACCTGCCGATTTACGTCGATAGTCCGTTGGCCGTGCGCGCCACCGAAGTGTTTCGCACGCACTCCGATTGCTTCGACCCAGAGACACGCGAGTTGCTGGAGCGCCACCCGGAGCTATTTGGCGAAGGCCGGGTACACTACATCGATTCGGTCCACGACAGCATCGCCTTGAACGGGCGACGGGAGCCGTGCGTTATCATCTCGGCGAGCGGCATGTGCGAAGCAGGGCGCGTGTTGCACCACCTGCGACACAATATCGAGGACCCGAAGGCGACAATCCTCATCGCTGGCTACCAGGCTGCGGAGACGCTGGGGCGGAAGCTCGTCGAACACCGGCCGGAGGTGCGCATCCTGGGGCGACTCCTCAAGCCGCGAGCCGAGATCGTGGTCCTGAACGGCTTATCGAGCCACGCCGACCACGGCGGACTCATGAGTGCGCTCGCGCCGTTTCGTCAAGCGCGAGTGCGGCTCGTCCACGGCGAGCCCGATCGAGCCGCCAAGCTCGCCGAGGCGCTGACGACAGCCGGCTTCATCGATGTCGGCATCCCCGATCGCGGCGAAAGCGCGGCGGTGTGAAGGCGGCCGGGCGGGCATCACGTATACGTCGATACCCACCCGGCCGAGCAAATCCGGCGTAAGCGTCACTCGAGCGCCCACACGACGCGGAAGCCGATGATCGGCGACCGGCCGTCCTGACCGGTGCCACTGCGGCCGGCGCTGCGCATCCAGAACGGCGGGTCGCCGAAGCAGCCGCCGCGCATGATGCGTACGCCGTCCGGACTCACCTTCGGCCCCTGCGGGTCGTCCACCGGACTCTTGGCGTAATAGAACGGCTCGTACCAGTCCGAACACAACTGCCAGACGTTGCCCACTGGGTCGAACAGGCCAAAGCGGTTGGCCGGGAACGAGCCGACCTTCGTCGTCCGGTTCCAGCGGCGGTTGTGGTTCGCCTGATCCGGCCCGATCTCGTCGCCGAACGGGAACCGCGTCGTCGTGCCGGCCCGGCAGAAATACTCCCACTCTGCCTCCGTCGGCAAGCGGTAGCGCCGGCCGGCTTGCTTCTCGTCGTCCATGTCGGATAGCGCCTTGCAGAACGCCACCGCGTCGTCCCACGACACCTGCTCGACCGGGTGGTCGGGGCCGCCGCCGCGGGCCGCGGTGAACCACGCCGGGTTCTTGCCGTTCACCCGCATGTACTGCTCCTGCGTGACGTGCGTCACGCCGACGTACATCGGCTTGGTGATCCGGACCTTGTGCCGCGGCCGCTCGTTGCTCCGCGACTCTGTGTCGTCGTCAGCCACGCCCATCAGGAACTCGCCGGCGGGGACGAAGTTCAGCCGCATGCCGACCGAGTTGACGACCGTCCGTACCCGACCGAGCTTCAACTCCCGCACCGCCTCGGAGAACTCGGCCTCGAACGTACGCCGCTGCACCGTGCCGCCGCCGACGTTCAGCGCGCCGAGCGCCCGCGCCATCTTGGCCGATTGACCGAGGCGCTGGGAGAACTCGGCCACGGGCAGCCCGAGTTCGGCGGCGGCGAGCGGCAGGTCCATCTCGGCCTCGAACCGCAGGGCCAGCGCGGCGACCGGCTCCGTTTGGCTCATCTTCACCCCGGTCTTGGCGACGGCCGCGCGGAACCGTTCGGCGTCCTCCTTGTAAAGTTCGCTCATCTTGTCGGCCGGCAAATAGAGCTTCTTGAGGGCCGACGCCTCGGCAGCGGTAAAGCCCGCCGGGTTCTTGACGACGTGTTCCCGCACCTGGTCGGCCTTGGCGAGGATACCGCGGGCGTGGCACGACATGCACGAGATGCCATTGACGACGGCCCGGTCCTGCTGCCGTGGGTCGCTGACGATCTTCGTCGGACCCTCGTCGATGCGGTTCCCCCGGCCGTCCACGAGCATGTAGCCTTGCAGGCCGTTGGGCAGCGTGAAGATGATCTCGCCGCCGTCGTGCTGGAAGTCGCGGGGGCCGGTGCCTGGGCCGAACGGATAGCCGAACAGGTTCTGCCGGCCGGCGCTCGACCCGAAGTCGTAACTCTTCCAGTAGGTGCCGTACGGCGACTCGTGCCGCTCGATCAGCCGGTTGTGCCGCGACACGCCGGACCCGTTGAACCCGGCGCGGACGACGTGGCCGGCCTCGATGTCTTCCATCACGTCGACCTTGAGTTCTTTTTCGAGCGCGCGGTCGGTTTGCGGCAGCCGCAGGATGTCGTGGTAGAGCGGCGGGCGGGACGCGGCGTAGACGAACCAGTCGGCCCGCACGGCCGGCAGCTCCCAGTCGGTCATTGTGTAGACTTCCTTCGCCGCCGGGCCGTCGAGGATGGTGCCGTAGGGGTAGTCGGAGAGAATGCGCGTCCAGACGGTGGTGCCCCACTTCAGCTCGCGCAGGTCCACACGGAGGAGCGTCTTGGCCGGGTCGATCGGCGTCGGCACGACGACCCGCCGGCCCCACGACAGGCTGTTGACCAGCTTCGACAGGCCGGCCCGGTAGGTCTGCAACTCGTCGTCGGAGAGGCCGGCGTTGTAGAGGTGTGCAACGGTGAAGTACCGCAGGAACCGGCGGTCGCCCTCATCGGCTTTTGCAAGGTCGTCGTGGATCCAGGTCATGACCTGGGCATCGGCGATGAACGGCCGGGCGGGCGTCGCATTCTCGACGGCCGGCGCGCCGGCGGCGATCCACTTGCGGACGAGGGCGATGTCCTCCTTGCTCGGCCGAACGGTTTCAGCCTCCGGCGGCATCGGGTCGTCCTCGTTGGTGAGCCGCTTGTAGAGCTTCGACTTGCCGGGTTCGCCGGGCAAGACTGTCTTGCGGGCGACGAGCTTCTTGGCGTCGAGGATGAAGTTGAGGCCGCCCTCAACGGTGCCGTCCTGCCCGTGGCAGCGGTGGCAATTCACGTCGAGGATTTGCCGGGCCTTCGCGGCTAACTCCGCGGCGGCCGGATCGGCTGCGCGAGCTGTGGCTGCGGCGAAGAACGCGGCGGCGAGCAACGTGGGGAGGCGTGGCATGGAAGGTTCCCGGCGAGGAGGGACAGGGGTGTATACCGATCATGATGCCAACAGGCGGTGATGTCAACGGAATACGATCGTCGGAGTTCACCCCCGGGTGGACGGCCATGTCTTAGCCCCGGAGGGGCGGCCGTGGGTAGCCAGGGGCGTCAGCCCCCTGGAACCGGGGGCACGGGATGGTTCAGCCCCGGAGGGGCGGCAGACGGTCCCGCACGGGTCGTCTGCCGCCCCTCCGGGGCTGGGTTCGGGTGGGGTGACGGAGTCCAGGGGTTCACACCCCTGGCTACCCACGGCCGCCCCTCCGGGGCTAAAGCGGCGAGGCACAGGACGTGAGTTCCGAAGCTACGCCGATGGAGGCGACGACTTCGTCCCGCCGGGTCGTATCAGCCCAGGGATCGGCTTCCCGGCGGCGCAACACTCGATTAGCATGGCCAACCGCTTCTGCCGCGTCTCCGGCTTCTTGGCGCTGACGACCCACCACGTCGTGAGCTTGCGATACCCGGCCGGCCGAGCCTGAAAGTACGCCCACGCGGCTTTGCTCGCCCGGAACTGCTTGGTGGCCGTGGCGTCGAGCTTTGCCAGACCGCGCTGCTCGTAGGCGTAGATGCCGGTCTTGGCCGCCGACCGTCCCTCGAACGCCTTGATGCCGGCTGGCAGCACCCGACCTTCGGCCATCAGCTCGCCGATCCGCTTGACGTTGACGGCGCTCCACACGCTGGTCGCCCGCCGCGGCGTGAAGCGAATCTTGTAGCTGTCGGCGTCGATCGATTTGCGGATGCCGTCGATCCAGCCGACGCACAGGGCCTCGTCCACGGACTCGGGCCAGGTGAGGCTCGGCCGGCCGGTGCCCTTCTTGTGGAAGCCAACCCACAACTCGGCCGCGGTTGCGTGGTTGGCGGCGAGCCACTTGCGGAACGCGGCGGGCGTGGCGAAGAAGGTCGGGTCCATCGGCGTCTCGTTGCATGTTCGAGCCGAGCCATCTGCCGCCATCGTGGCGGCTGCGACCGTCGGCGGCTACCGGGCCATCGGGAATCCCTTGCACGTCCGGCACCACTGCCCCTGGCCATAAGTCGCCCACACGAGCAGGTAGAGACCCGTCAGCCCGAGGACGAGCGCCGGCACCCAGAAGTACGGGACGAACGTGACCAGCGCCGTGGACGCCAGCATCGCGACGCCGACGCCGACGAGCCGCCCACGGCTCTTTGGAATCATCTCGGTGCCACACGTTTTGCAGGTCATGACGGGAGCCCATCTACCGTTCGATCCGGCACCTCACGGTTTCTCGGAGAGCGTGTACTCGAAGTCGTAGGTGTGCTTGCCGTCGGCGATCTGGATCGTCATCTTGCCGGCCAAGCCGGCGAGTTGGCCGGTGCCGGAGTCGGGCACCACGGTGATGGTCAGGTGCGGCGTGCCGCGGGTCATGGTGCCGCTGTGCTGAAGGACGAACGTGCCCTTGCGGCCGTTCAACGTGCCGCTCACCCGCTCGATGGCGACGTACCCGGCCGAGCCTTTGATGGCCGTGCCGGCCGCCAGCATCTCGCCCTTGCTCGTCGCCTCCAAGTCGCCGTGGAACTGCTTGTCGATCGCCATTCGGTTCAACGTCGAGCCATCGGCTTTGTCCTCGGTGCCCTGCGGCGTCAGCTTGACCTCGAACGGCCCCTTCGCGTGCGTCGTCACGGCGGCCCCCTTCGGATTGGCGTTCGCGCCCTGCGGTTGCGCCTGTAGGTAACTCAGTAGGCCGAGGCCGACAGACAGGCAGACGCCCGCCGTCACGGTGGCTCCGGCACGAAATCGATTTGTCATAGCGGCTCCTTGCTCGTTCGGGCGCTTGCCCCGGCGTGGGGATACCGTTCGTTGTGCGGACTTCCGGCGAATCGTCGATGCCGTGCTTTGCGGCTTCGTAGGATGTGCCGTTGTAGCTTGTGTCTCGGCGTCCCATTCACCGGAGGATTCCCGTCATGCGGTCGTCCCTTTGCCTCGCCGTCGTCGCCCTCGTACTCGCGACCCGCTTCGCCCGCGCCGACGCGCCGGCCGACGTTCTCGACAAGGCCCCGTCGAAGTTCGCCAAGTCCAGCGACGTCAAGGTCCATTACAAGTCGCTCGGCGAGGGCACGACGGCCGTTGTCTTCATCCACGGCTGGTGCTGCGACCACACCGTTTGGCGCGACCAGGCCCCGGCCCTGAGCAGCAAGGTGCGGACGCTCTACATCGACCTGCCCGGCTACGGCCTGAGCGACAAGCCGAAGATGAATTACACGATGGACGTGTTCGCGAACGCGGTCGATGTGGTCCTCCGCGACGCCGGCGTCGAACGGGCGACTCTCGTTGGCCACAGCATGGGCACGCCGGTCGTGCGGCAGTGCTTCCGCCGGTTCCCAGCCAAGACCAAAGCGCTCGTGTTCGTGGACGGTGCGCTGCGGCCGTACTTCAAGACCCCGGCCGACGCCGAGCCGTTCCTGTCCCGTTTTAAGGAGGAGACCTTCCGAACCGACGCGCCGAGGTTCTTGATGGGGATGCTGCCGGCCGACGCCCCGGCCCTCCGCGACCACATCGCCAAGCTAGTGGCCAACGCCGGCCCGCAAGCCGCGATCAGCTCATTCCACGGCATGGTCGACCCGAAGATTTGGACGGATGACCCGGTCAACGTGCCGGCCCAGGCGCTCATGGCCAAGCTGCCGCAGTGGACGCCCGAGTACAAGGAGTACGTCAAGAAGCTCGTCCCCGGCCTCGACTACCGCGAGTTCGACGGCGTGGGGCATTTCTTGTTCATGGAGAAGCCGAAGGAGGTCAACGCGGCGCTCGTCGAGTTCCTGACGAAGCAGGGCGTGGTGAAATGACGGGCAATCCGTGCGGCGAGCGTCGAGGCGTCAGCCCGACGTGGAAGCGGCTGAATGCTCCCGCGGGGGGCCCCCCCCCCCGACGCTCGCCAAATGCGCATGAGCGATGGATCAATTCAGGTAGAGTAGCATGGCATCACCGGCTTCGGCCGCCTTCCGGAAGAACTCCGCCATCGCGGAGTAGTTGTCGCCGACGTATTCGCGATCCGCGTCGGACCAAGGTGGGGTGTAGATGTCGGCGTCGTTCAGGGCCGCGGCGTCGAATCGTTCGAGCAACTCGAATTCGGGCAAGTCGTCCAGGGCTTGCGCGACCTCTCGTACCTCGTCGGGTTCCAGGTAACGCGCGGGACCGTACCCGACATCCTCCTCGCCGAGAGCGGTCCCGCCGAGTACGGCATCCATAAGTGGGCGGTCGCCGTCCCACGCGTCGCCGTTCAAGAGGAAGTGGATTGCGTGCCAGGCTTTGTCGATATCCAGGTGCCGACCCGCCGGAAAAGGGGCGTTGTCTGCGGGGTAGAGGAAGGCGATCACCGACGCGGGATTGACGCGAAGGGCGGCCAACTCCTGCATCGTTACGCGGCGATAATTCCCGATCATGGACATCCGTTGCCGCGCCTCACCGGGTCGATTGCCGGTCGTCATTTGACAACGATCAACCAAGCCTGTCAAGCGCCGGCGGCGTTGCCCGACCCGCGTCGCCCCCTACAACGCCATCCCAGCGTCGCCCCTCTCCAACGCCGCGCCGCGGAGGCCGCCGTGAAGTACGTCCTGGCTCTCGACGAAGGGACCACCAGCGCCCGTGCCATCGTCTTCGACGAACAGGGCGCGATCAAGGCCGTCGCCCAGAAGGAGTACGCCCAACTCTTCCCGCAGCCCGGCTGGGTCGAACACGACGCCGCGGAGATTTGGTCGGCCCAGATCGGTGTCGCCGTCGAGGCCCTCGGCCGGGCGCACCTGAAGCCGCGCGACCTCGCGGCCGTCGGCATCACCAACCAGCGCGAGACCACCGTCGTCTGGGACCGCGCCACCGGCGAACCCGTCGGCAACGCCATCGTCTGGCAGGACCGCCGCACGGCCGGGTTCTGCGACAAGCTCAAGGCGTCCGGGGCCGAGCCGCTCATCCGCGACCGCACCGGCCTGTTGATCGACGCCTACTTCTCCGGCAGCAAGGTCGCGTGGATCCTCGACAACGTGCCGGGGGCGCGGGCGAAGGCCGAGGCCGGCAAGCTGGCGTTCGGCACCATCGACAGTTGGCTGGTCTGGAAGCTCACCGGCGGCACCCTGCACCTGACCGACACGAGCAACGCCTCGCGGACGATGCTGTTCAACATCCACACCGGCCGCTGGGACGCCGAGCTACTCAAGCTCTTCAACGTGCCGGCGAGCCTGCTGCCCGAGGTGCGGGCGTCGAGCGAAGTCTACGGCGATGTCAGCACGTCGCTCGGCCTGGAGGGCGTGCCGCTGGCGGGCATCGCCGGCGACCAGCAGGCGGCCCTGTTCGGCCAGATGTGCTTCACGCCGGGGCTGACGAAGAACACCTACGGCACCGGCTGCTTCATGCTGCAAAACACCGGCACCAAGCCGGTCGCCTCGACCAACCGCCTGCTCACGACCGTCGCCTGGACGATCGGCAAGCAGACGTCGTACGCGCTCGAGGGGGCGGTGTTCGTGGCCGGGGCGGTGGTGCAGTGGCTGCGCGACGGGCTGGGCCTGATCCGCACGGCCGAGGAGGTCAACACGTTGGCCGCGACGGTGCCGGACAACGGCGGCGTCTACCTCGTCCCGGCGTTCGTCGGCCTCGGCGCGCCGCACTGGGACCCGTACGCCCGCGGCACCCTGGTCGGCGTCACCCGCGGCACCACGGCCGGGCACCTGGCGCGGGCGGCCCTGGAGGGCATCGCGTTCCAGTCGGCCGACCTGCTCGACGCGATGCGGGCCGACGCCGGCACGCCGCCGAAGGAGGTCCGTGTCGACGGCGGGGCGTGCCGCAGCGACCTCTTGATGCAGTTCCAGGCCGACCTCTTGGGCGTGCCGGTCGCCCGCCCGGCCGTCACCGAGACGACCGCGCTCGGGGCCGCGTACCTCGCCGGGCTGGCGACCGGCGTCTGGAAGGACACCGGCGAGTTGGGCGGTCAATACAAGGTCGAGCGCCGCTTCGAGCCGGCGATGCCGCAGGATCGGGCGAAGGAACTGCGGGCGAAGTGGACGCGGGCCGTCGAGCGTGCCAAGGGCTGGGAGACGTAGGAGTATTATCCGCAGATTTCGGTGATTGACGCAGATTTCAAGACAGGAAGACAGATTTGGATTTCTTACTCTGTCTTCCTGTCTTGAAATCTGCGTCAATCACCGAAATCTGCGGATAATACTCTTCTATGAACCGTGCCGACATGCTCGACCGCGCCCTTGCCCGGCGCGAGCCGTGGGATTTCGTCATCATCGGCGGCGGGGCGACCGGCGTCGGCGTCGCGGTGGACGCCGCCTCGCGCGGCTACGCCGTCCTGCTCTTAGAGCGCGGCGACTTCGGGCAGGGCACGTCGAGCCGCAGCACCAAGCTCGTCCACGGCGGCGTGCGCTACCTGGCCCAAGGCCACCTGCCGCTGGTCTTCGAGGCGCTGCACGAGCGCGGCCGGCTGCGGCGGAACGCCCCGCACCTCGTCCACGACCTCGAGTTTGTCGTGCCGGCGTATTCGTGGTGGGCGAAGCCGTTCTACGGCGTCGGCATGAAGGTCTACGACCGCCTCGCCGGTCGGCTGCGGTTCGGCCCCTCGGAGTTCCTGTCCAAAGACGAAGCCCTGCGCCGCGTGCCGACACTGCGGGCCGAGGGCTTGCGCGGCGGTGTCGCCTACCACGACGGCCAGTTCGACGACTCGCGCCTGTTGATCCACCTCGCGCGGACGGCGGCTACTCACGGCGCGGTCCTCGTCAACTACGCGTGCGTGACCGGGCTGACGCCGGGTGGCGTCGTCGCGGAGGACGTGGAAGGCGGCCGGGAGATTCGGGCATCGGCGAAGGTCATCGTCAACGCGGCCGGCGTCTTCTGCGACGAGGTGCGGCACCTCCGCGACCCGGCCGCCGGGCCGATGGTCGCCCCGAGCCAGGGCAGCCACCTCGTCTTCGACCGCTCGTTCCTCCCGTGCGACAGCGCCCTGGTGGTGCCGAAGACGCCGGACGGCCGGGTGCTGTTCGCGATCCCCTGGCACGGGCACACGCTCGTCGGCACGACCGACGTGGCCATCGCCGCCGTGCCGCGGGAGCCGACGCCGACCGCCGCCGAGATCGAGTTCATCCTGGAAACCGTCGGCCGCTACCTGACGAAGCCGCCGCGGCGGTCCGACGTGTTGAGCGCCTTCGCCGGCGTCCGCCCTCTGGTGAAGGCCGGCACCGGGTCGAACACGGCCGCGCTGTCGCGGGACCACACGATCCGCGTCGAGGGGCCGGGACTGGTGACGATCACCGGCGGCAAGTGGACGACCTACCGCGCGATGGCCGAGGACTGCGTGAACCGCGCCGCGGAACTGGCCGGCCTGCCGCGTCGCGAATGCGTCACCGCCGACATGCCCATCGACGCCACGCTCCCCGACCGCCCGGCGTCGGCCGAGCCGCTGCACCCGGCGCTGTCGTACACCGCGGCCGACGTGACGTGGGCGGCGCGGCACGAGATGGCGCGGACGGTCGAGGACGTGCTGGCCCGACGGACGCGGGCGCTGTTCCTGAACGCCGCCGCCGCCGTGGCGATGGCCCCACGGGCGGCCGAGCTGCTGGCCGCGGAACTCGGCCGCGACGCGGCGTGGACCACGGGACAGGTGCAGGCGTTCGAGGTGCTGGCGAAGGGGTATCGCGTCGTATAGCGTCGTGTAGGGTGGGCCGAGTGGAGCGAGGCCCACCGGAACCATGGAGCGGCTGCATGGTTCCGTGGGCCTCGCTCCACTCGGCCCACCCTACGACTACGACCGAACAGCGCCCTTCTGCCCTTTTCGATCTCGCCTACGGCTCGAACATCTCCCGCAGCACGTCGAGGACGGCGGCCCCCGTCGCGGCGTCGATCCGCCCGAGGCGTTTGACCAACCGCACCTGATCCACCGCCCGAATCTGGTCGAGGACGACCTGCCCGGCCTTACCCTTGAACCGGCACGGCACGCGGGTCGGGTACGGCTGGCCCTTGGTTGTCATCGGCGCGACGATGGCCGTGCGGACGTTGCGGTTCATCTCGTCCGGCGACACGACGAGGCACGGCCGCGTCTTTCGGATCTCGCGGCCGACGGTCGGGTCGAGGTTGACCAAGTACACTTCGAAGCGATTTACCGCCATTCCCACTCGTCCTCGTCCCAGCCGGACAGGCTCGGGGCCGGGGCGTCGAGCAGCGCGTCGTCGCCGCGGGCGGCCATCGCGCGGAACGCTGCGTCCCAGCCGGCCCGCGGCGTCTTGGTCGGCCGGATGACGAGCGAGCCGTTCTCCGCCGTGATCTCGACCACGCCGGACAGGCCGGTTTGGTCGAGCAGCGGCTTCGGGATGCGAACGCCCCGCGAGTTGCCGATCCGCACGACGCGCGACTTCATAGGCCGTCCTCCGGTGACCACATTGTAATTACGCACCCGTCGTCGTGCAACCGCGCGCCTATTTCTCCTGCACCGTGAACGTACCGACGACGAACGACCGTCCGACATCCGGCGTGTTCCCCGGCTCACGCGATCCACAAGTCGTGGCAGGCCCCTTCGTAACTCGCCTCCAGGTCGAGCGACACCACGCGATGTACGTCCAACCACAGCGGCAGCGTCGGCAGCGGTTGGCCGACCGTCAGCGCGTGGGACCACGCCTCCAGACGTGCCCGCGTGCCCAGTGTCATCCATCGGCAAGACGCCGCATAGACTGCTGGCTCGTCGACCGACATGGTCTCGTCGGGGTGGCCGATAAACGTCATCAGTTGCGCGTATAGGTTGAACCGACGGACAGTCACGAGATCGACGACGCTGACGGCGATACCCTTGCGCAAGAGGGCCGCGCACTTGGCGACGAAGGACTCTCGCGACTCCCGGCGATCTTTGTTGGCCGGACTGACGAGTTCGATGGCGGCGACCAACCGTCGGTCGCGCTCGACATCGAAGATGCGAACCTCGTACTCGTACTCTTCGGGCGGGTCCGTATCGACCGCGACCGCCGGCCGCGTCGCGGTCCATGCGGCTGTCACGACGCCGCTTCCGTGGCCGTTCGGGGCCGACGCTCCGAGCCTGGGCGCACCGTCCGATTCGAGGGTTCCGACGTCGATTTCCATGACCGTGCCGAGGTGGACGCGCGGCTCGGCGACGTAGCCGGGCGGCAGTTGCTTGCGCAACTGCTGGACGATGTTCGCTGGCCATTGGCCGTGGAATCCTTCCCACGACGATTGCTTGCTCACCGGCGGTCGAACGTGATCGCGGAGCGGCATCGCACGTCCTCCCGACTGCATTCTACCGCATCCAACCGACGCATCAATCGGCCAATGAGACTGCCCGCATGGCCTTCTCGCCCGCCAGCATGACTGACGGTGTGGGCTGCTACGACATGACCCGCTCACCGAGCGACTGCCGCAACAGCTCGATCATCACTTCCTGGTTCTTGGCGATGCGTTCCAGCAGTTCCAGCTCGCGCTGTCGCGTGTCCAACGCCTGCCCGCCCGTCAAGGCGTTCAGCCTGGCCCGCCTCGCCGCACCGTCTTTCGCGAACAACTCAGGACTTCGTTTGCGCAGCTCGCTCACTTTTCGCCACACGAGCCACCAAACGACCGCCCCGATCAGCAACGAGATGACCATGCCGCCGATGAAGCACTGTAGCGGCGTCAACTCATTCACGGCTCACCCCTCCGACGGCTTCGATGCCGTGCTGACCGCACTGGCGCTGTTCGCTATTCCTACTTCGCACCCGGCGGCGGATTATTGACGGCCGCGGTCACAACGTCTTGTCGAGGGCCAGCGGTCGCCCGTCGACCTCCACCGTGTCATCGGTCCACAGCACGCGGCGAGGGACCGACCGGGCGACAACCGCATGCCGAACGCCGTTGTGGTCGAGGGTGCCGGCGAGCGTGATGCGGCCCGGCAACACGCACGACTGTGTTGCCACCGCCTGGCCGTCGATCCGGAGCGTCAGGGTCTTGACCCAGTTGTTGCGGACGAGCTCAACGGTGTGGCCCTCGTACGTCCCGACGTAGCGGTCGCCCGTGAGAGACATGACTGCCTCCGAACCCGTTGCCGCGCCGCTTCGCCTACTTCTCCTGCACCGTGAACTTCCCTGCGACGAACGACCGGCCGGCGTCCGGCGTGCAGAGGTAGATCGTGCCTGGAATGCCGCCGTCCTTGTCCTTCTCGGCGAACGTCAGCTTCAGCGAGTAGTTCGCCAGGTGGACGTCTCGCTTCGGCACCCGCGCCCCCTCCGGCTGCGCGAGCAGCGTGACGTGCGGCCCGCCGGAGGTCTTGGCCCCACGGCCGAACTCGAACGACTTGCCCGCCAGCGAGTCCTGCTTCGCGTCGAACAGCCAGAACTCGACGGCCGCGTCCGGCTTCTTCTCTGGCCCCTGGCGGAACACGAGCTTGTTGCCGGTTTTCTGGTACGTCACTGCGTCCGGCTTGAACTCGCGGCCGAGGACGACGCCGACAGCCGGGGCGTCCGGCGGTGTCATCTCCTTGAGGTCATTCGTCCACTTCGCGCCGTACTTCTCCATCTGCTCCTTGCCGGCCGCCTCCTGCTTCTCCGCCCGCTCCTTCGCCTTGGCCTTCACCACGTCGGCCGGCACCAGTGCCACTGACTTGAGGAAGTTGTTCGCCGCCTCCGTGTCGAGCTTGGCGGCGTCGTCGGCCTGGACCTCGACGAAGTACATCCGCGGCGGCGCGCCGAACGCCAGCACCCGGCGGAGGGTCTTGTCCTTCGTCACCCGGAACTCGCGGCCTTTCCGGCCGGCGGCGGTCGCGTCCTTCACGTCCGAGACGGTGGCCCCTTCCTTCTTCTCCACGTCGATCACGTTGTCGATGAACTTGGCAACGGTCATCCCTTTCAGGTCCGACCCGGTCAACGTGGACGCCTCGATTTGCAGCGTCGTCCCGTCCGTCAGCTTGTAGACATTGATCTGGGCTCGGACGCGGATGCCGCCTGTGTTGTAGGTCTGCTCACGGCTGCTGCCCTTGGCGTTCTTCGGGACGGCATAGACGTAGGTGCCGTCCTTGCCGGTGACGGTGCGCCAGCCGTCGGGCGGGGCCGGCGGTTCCCACTTCGCGTCTTGGGCTAGGGATAGAGCAGTGACGGATACGGCGAGAACGGCCGCGGCGGCGGTGCGGTGCATCGGATGAACTCCCGGACGATGATGGCGGGCGCGGGGCCATTGTATGGCACAAAAGCGTCACCGCGCGTTCACCCGCTCCCCGGCCCGGCCGGCACGTACGTGTTGAGCCTCGCTGCGTAGTCCTCGCGGATTGGGCTGAAGATGTCCAGCACCACGGCCGGACCGCCGACGGCGGTGGCCCGGTGCGGGACGTTCGGCGGCACGATGTACATCGCCCCCGGCTCGATGACCCGCGTCTCGTCGCCGATGGTCAGCTCGAGCCGGCCCTGGAGCAGCATCCCGGCCTGCTCGTGCGGATGGTGGTGGACTGCTACGACCCCGCCCTCCTCGAACTCCACGTAGGAGAGCATGATGTTCTGGCCGAACGGCGTCCGCAGGCGGACGCCGGGGGACAGTTCCATCCGCGGGATCGTGTCGATGTCGATGAACGGCATGGTCGGCCTCCGGGCAGTTACTTGCCGAGCAGGAATGCCCGCAGTTCGGGTAGCTTGTCGGTGTTGATGAGATCTACGCCGGCGTCGCGCTCGGCCGCCCACACGGCCGGCGTGTCCGGCGTGCCCCAGAAACGCAAGAGTCGGCCGCCCTTGTGGGCCTTCGCGACCATCTCACGGAGCTTCGCCTTCTCGGCGTCCGGCATCGGGCCGGTGCCCTTCCACTTGAAGTGCGTGCCCCAACTGTCGCTGATCCACGGCACCAGGTGCGCCGGCGCATCGGACGCGAGGTCAGCCGGCCGGCCGTCGAGGCCGGCGTACCGCACCGGCAGGGCGGCCAGCCTGTCGCGGTCGCGGTTGCCGCTGACGACGGCCGTGACCGCCTTGCGGTCGAACTTGCCGTCGCGGACGACGGAGAACAGGTCGGCGTACCTGGCCAGCGTGTCGTGCATCGCGGCGCACGTCGCCTTCGCCTCGGTCTTCACGTCGATGAGCAGCCAGAACACGTCGGAGCCGGGATGGACCTTGCCGCCGTTGGCCTTCACCCGCGCCCGCAGCGGGTCGAGGTAGAGGGCTTCGAGCGTGCGGTCCGGCTTCAGGTCGCTGGCGTTGTGGGCGACGAGCAGCTTGCCGTCCTTGAGGAAGATGTCGGCCTCGACGCTGCAAAAGCCCTGGTCGAGCGCGTCGAATAGCGGTCGTTTGTGTTCATAGTCGTTGTGCGCGTGGGCCTGCTTGAGCGGCGTCGGCGGGTCGGCGGCGTACACGACAGCGGCGAGCAGGACGACGGCGGTGGAGAGGGTGCGTCTCACGGCGGCCTCGGGTGGGAGCGGGCGGCGGCTATTGTGGGCCGCCGGCGTCGCTCCGGCCAGCGTGTCACGTCTTGCGCAAGCGTTGCGCCCGTCGGCGCGCCAGCCACGCCAGCGGCAGCCCGGAAATCAACCCTAGCGGGACCAACCGCCTGAGTGGCCGTGGCGGCGTCAGGTCCCAAAGGTACCAGGTTGCTTCGTCCCCGCCCGCCGCGATGAGGGCCGTCCGTCCGCCGGGATAAACGGAACCATTTGGCAGTTCGCCCGCCGGTAGGACCGCGCGTCGGGTTTCGCGCCCCGTCCGCGCGTCCAGGAAGACGAACGCCGTCCGGCCCCCGAACGCTCCGCCCACCAGCGGCAAGGCGGCGAGCCACGAGCCGGGTAGCTCCTGCGGCGCGGGAACCGAAACCTGTAGGCAGAACTCCGCCGACTCGGGCAAGGCCCCGCGCAACGAGCAGGGGCCGGCCGCCGGGGCCGGCAACTCCCACGGACCGCGCCTCGCGCCGGTCCGGAGATCCCAATGCGTCAGGGTGGGGGCTCGGGCGTCGTCAACTTTCAGCCCGGCCGCCGTGTCACCGACGACAAGGAGCCCGCCCGGACTCAGCAGCGGAATGCACCGCCCCGTCACGGCGTCAATGACCGCCGCCTTGCCCGGCGAGACGGCTTGGAGGTAACGGCCGTCGCCGCTAAAGGCGGGGTGGGTATGTTCCGCCGGCCAGCGGAAGCGGAACCGCTCCCTCCGACTGGCATCCCTGACGATGAATGGGGCGTCGCCGTTCCCGTCCGGGGCTTCGTTCGTGAGGAGGAGGCCGGCCGCGGACTGGCAGCGAAATGCCTCGCCCGGCAACGAATAGTCGATCCGCCCGCCGCGGCGGTCCCAGACGTGCGTGACCACCGAGTCGTTGCGGTACGCCGAGACGACCAGGCGCTCGCCATCGGCACTGAAGTCGTAGGCCACGGTGTCGCGGTCAGTCGCCGCGGGCAGCTCGACGCGCCGCCCGGTGCCGAGGTCGAACAAGGCGGTTGGCGACCGGGGGCCGCCCTGGCGGCCGACCACGACGGCCCGGCCGTCCGGGGCGATGTCCAGGCAGCATTCGTCCGGGAACGTGCCGCCGCCAGCCGCCCGCCTGGCGGGCTTCTGCAAGATCCCAGATGCGGAATGAAGGCAGTGCGTCCCCGCCGGCCGCACCGTCGCGCTGAACGGCGAAATGGGGGCCGTACAGGGCTTGTCCGTATTCGTCGTCAAGTGCCCCGCTCGCGAAGGGCCGCGGCGGCACCGGCAGCACGAGCCACGTCGTGAACGTCGCCGTCAGCCAGACGGCCGCGGCCAGCCGCCATGTCCCGGCCGGCGTCCGGGGGAGGATTCGCATCGCCCGTATCCTCGTCGTTGCAAGAGTCGCCTTCCACAATACCCCGGCCCGCCCCCGCGCCGAAAGGGCCGTCGAATGGACCGCGCCGAAGCCGTCGCCAAGTTGCACGAGTGGGTGCAGTCGCCGAGCCTGTTGCGGCACATGCAGACCGTCGAACACGTCATGCGGCGGGCGTGCGACCGCTACGGCGGCCCCGGCGACGACCCCGAGACGTGGGCGCTCGCCGGCCTGTTGCACGACGCCGACTACGAGAAGTGGCCCGACGAACACCCGCGGCACGTCATCGCCTGGTTGCGCGAGCAAGGCGAGGAAGCGTTGGCTTACGCCGTCTCGGCCCACTCGCCGCGGTGGGGCTTCCCGGCCGTGTCGGCGATGGATAAGGCGCTGCTCGCCTGCGACGAGTTGACCGGCTTCGTCGTCGCCTGCTGCTGGCTGCGGCCGGACGGGATCCTGACGCTCGAAGCGCCGAGTGTGTTGAAGAAGCTGAAGGATAAGAAGTTCGCCGCTGGTGTAGACCGCGGCGAGGTCGCCGAAGGGGTGCAGCTGCTCGGCGTCGAACTCGCCGATCACGCGGCGTTCGTGATCGCCGCGCTCAAAGAACGGGCCGCCGAGTTCGGCCTGACCGGGGCGAAGCCGTCCGCGTAATGTCGGCCGCTACCCGCCCCATGCTATGTCGGCCCGGGCGTGGGGCGGCGTTTCGCTGCCGCAGAGAGACTCGTACGCCTCGCGGGCGGTAGGGCCGAGTTGTGGAAGTTCGGCTAGCGGCAGCAACCGCAGTTCGCGGTAGACCACCACATCGTCGCGGCTATCGGCTGGCAGGAGTGTGGCGTCCGGCATTGCCTCAGCCGCGAGCACCTGGAGATTATCGCCGAAGTCGCCCGCCGGGGTCGCGAAGATGCAGACCTCTGCATCCCGATTCGGCTTGGATGGTTGTAGCTCCGGCTCGGCGTCCCCGAAGGCCGCGGCCAGATCGCGCTGAGCTGTCTGAGCGTCGGAGTAGTGTTGGAAGAACACTTCCGCGGCGGTCGCCTCAGCTAGTCGCGGGGCCAGAAACTCTTCACACTGCCGGGCGAATAGCTCGGCCATCGGAGCTGACTGGCCACTCGCTTCGACGCAATAGCTCGACACGGCCTTGAACTGCCGGCGCACCTGGTACTGCACCTTGGTGTCGAGCTCGAGAAGCTCTTCGGGTGCGAGCGATTCCACCAGATTCCGCGCGGCTTCGTCCACCGTCGCACCGCCGCCGGGAAACAAGTCGCGTCCCGGCCCGAGTGCCGCACCCTGGGCGGCGTCCGCCGTCGCGGCTTGCTCCAACGCTGTCTGTACTTCGCTGAGCCGTTGCCGACAGAAATTGACTTCACGCAAGCATTCGGGCGCTTCGCTGACCATGCTGCGGTAGACGTTCAAGACGAACTTCGCCACCATCGCCTGATAGCGCTTCTTCGGGTACGCCCGTAGCAGGTCCAGCACCTCGGATGCTGCCCCCGCTTGCTTCGCGGCTGTTGCATAGGTGTCGAGCTTACCGATCAGCGGGAACAGACGTGCGTAGCACTCATGCGCTTCCTTGCCGAGCTTCTTGTGCAGGTCCTCGTATGTCTGCACCACCTGAGCCGTGCGCGCGGCGAACTGGCGCACGACTTCCTCGGCAGCCGGCAGCCGGTAGCCAGGCTGCTCGGTGAAGTGACTGGCGAACTGGGCCGGCGTCGCCGCGTATTCAGCCGTGAGCTCCGCCGCAACTCCCGCGACCGCATTCTCCAGGAGCGCTGGGGCTGGCGCGTCCTCCCCGGAGGCCGCGGGCTTGCCGACCAGATCGAATACGTCGTCGAGAACGTGGCAGACGCTCCAGGCATCGAGCTTCGAGCCAAGAACCGTCCGTTCCGCCAATGGGCCAACGAGTGACTCGAACTTGGCGTCGGGCACCTGGCCGATCTCGGTGGCGCAAACGTCCTGCAGCCGTTCGATGATGAGTTCCGGCCGCAAATGCCGACTTTCCCATTGCTCGTCGAGCCAGGTCTGGACCGCCGCCTTGACGTGTGTTGCGTCCTTGAGCATCCACACGCGCAAGAGCGATTCGCCGAGTCGCAGGGCCGCCCGGCGCTGGAGTCGCCGGCGCGGCCAACTGAAGCGATACACCCCGACTGTCTGGCAGACGACTCCGGGTGTCGGATGCTCGGCGGCGTATTCCGCGCGAGCTGTGTCGGCTGCACGGCCGAGCGGTGCCAGCAGCTCGCGGAAGATCAAGCCGGCGGTCAATCCGGCCGATTGCCGTTGGTGCGCCGGGTCGGCCGCTGCGGGGAGCGGTAGGGCAAGGATGCGAGCGAACGGCGGCTCGGGATCGACGATGGACGGCTCTCGGCTGGAGTAGCGAAACTCGTAGCGCGTGCCGGGAGTGCTGAAGTAGGCGAGTTCCGTGAGCGCAGCGTAGGTGTTGGCCAGGGCCAACGGTCGGCCACGGTCGGCGGGCGGTAATAGGAGGACGCCCACGACCTCGGGCTTCGCGTAACCGAGTTGCAAAAGCGCGTGCCGCGCGAGATACGCCAGATCGAGAAACATGCCACCGCCGGTGCCGCCGGCAGGGCTGGCGACGACGTAGACGCGCGGTCGATTGCTACGCAACCCCAGACCGGTCGCGCGATCCGCCTCGGCAAGGGCCGTTGGGTCCAAGGCCGAGTCGAGATCGCTCTTGATGCGGGTGAAAACGGTCCGTCCGTGGTCGGCGAGTGCCAGCCGACCGAATGCCCGCAGCCCGCCCGTGGTGGGGTTCCTTGGCAACCGATAGAGCAACCCCTGATCCATCCAGCTCTCGATGCCGGGCACGCCGCGTACGTAGTGGCTGGGCCGGTTGAGCTTGGCCAGGATGAGGTGCTTGGCATCGAACGGGGCGGCTTTGTCGGCGATGAGCGTCTGGGCATCGTCGGCGTCCGTATCGATCGCCAGAAGCTGCAAGTGCGGAGCCGCCGTCGGATCGCCGAACCGCTCTGTCAGAGCCGTTCGCAACCGCTGCAAGACCAGGCCACCAAGCTTGCCGATGCCGATGACCACGGCCGGCAACAGCGAGCCGTCGCCGGTCTTCTCGACAGGAGCGACTGGCAACTGTGAGACGCCAACGCTCTGGAAGTACGCCGGCCGGAGTTGCGTGGCCGGGGCGGCCGGCTTGAGTTGGGTGGCGACGGGGCCGTGCTTTGGCAAATCGCTGGGCCGTGGCGGGCGGAGCAAGCTCACGGGAGCCGACGGCATTGGCGGTGGCAGCGGTGTGATGATGCGGCTCGGCATGGGCGGCGGCACCAGGCCGGCCGGCAGCGGTGTCCGATCCGCGACGGGCGTTGCCGGCAGAGCGGCCACCCGGAGTGCCTTCAGCATATCCGTGCAGGTCGGGAAGCGATCGTCGGGCTTCTTCGCGAGTGCCCGGCCGATCGCGGCGCGATCGCCTTCCGGCAGCGCCATCAGGTCGGGCGGCTGCTGGATATGTTGAAGCATCAGCATGCGGTTATTCGTGCCGTTGAATGGCCGCACACCTGTGAGTAGCTCCTGGTAAACGATAGCCAGCGAATACTGGTCGCAGTACCGGCTGATCCAGCCCTCGAACGTCTCCGGGGCGGCGTAGACGGGCGTGACGCCGCCGGTGACAGTCGCTCGACCACCCTCGAAGTCCTTGGCCAGGCCAAAGTCAGCGACTTTGACGTGGTTATGGACGAGGAAGATATTCTGCGGCTTGATGTCGAGATGCTGGAGCTGATGCTCCGAATTCATCAGGTCGAGCGCCTCGGCCGTCTCCTCCATGTATCGCAACAGTTCGTCGCGAGGAATGCCGTGCAACCCTTGGGTTCGACATTCGCGGTAGCGGTCCCAGAGGTTGCGGTCGGCCAGCTCCATAACGATGAGCAGCCGGCCCTCGATGATGTCGTACCGCTCGATGGACAGGATGTAGGGATGGCGAACCTGGAGAACGCGCTTGAGGGCCTTCAACTCCTGCTCGGCGGCCTTGCCCTCGTCGGCGGCCCCTTCGAGGTCGCCGTGAACGAATTTGATGGCTTTATGGATTCCACCGGGGGCGAGGCATTTATACACCTCGCCGAAGCCGCCGCCGCCGATGCGTTCGAGCAGCGTGTAGCCGGGGATCGGCTCGGTACGGCGGGTGAGTGGCCCGGAGGACATGCCGCTAACGCTCGATGACCCGGCAGCCGCGGCGGAGGGGGATGGCGGCGGTCCGGGTAGCGGTCGGGATAGTGTCCATAATGCCACCCCCGCCCTCCTAAGGCAAGCGCCGCGAGGGGGCACAATCTACCATCACAACTGTAGCACGAAAACTCAGGCCGGACGGGGAGACTCTGCTATCGTGAACGGCGACGTGGCTGTCGCAGCACTGAGTACTCGGTACTCAGTACTCGGTGTCGTATCATCACCCTCGTCGTCGCGTGGCGATCCGGGAGGCCGTTGTGTTGACCCGCCGTCGAGTCCTCATCGGCGTGGCGTTCGTGCCCGCCTTGCTGGCCCTGCCGGCCGCGGCCGACCGGCCGTTCGGCGTCGATCGGCTGCCGCCGCTCACCACATCGACCGTCGTCGGCTCGCCCGACCCGCCGCCGCCGTACCGGGCCAAGCGCGTCTACTCCAACTACGCGCCGTCGTATCCGGTCATGGTCAAGCCGGTGCCGGCGACGGACCAGCTTCTCGTCATCACCGAGGACTCGCCCTACGCCGGCACCCACCTCTTCCGCGTTAGGGACGACGCAGCGGTCACGGACAAGGACACCGTGAAGCTGCACGACACCAAGGGCGTCGCCTACGACATCGCCTTCCACCCGAAGTTCGCCGACAACGGCTACGTCTACATCGGCTGGAACCTCGACGAGGGCGACAAGCACCTCACGCGTATCAGCCGGTACACGCTGGCGCCGAAGCCGCCGTATGCCTTCGACGCGACGGCGACAACGGTCATCGATTGGGCATCGAACGGCCACAATGGCGGCGCGATCTGCTTCGGTCCCGACGGGACGCTCTACGTCACCTCCGGCGACGGGACCGCCGACTCGGACAAGAACGTCGTCGGCCAAACGACCGACACCCTGCTCTCGAAGGTGCTACGCATTGACGTCGATCGTCCGGATGCCGGCCGGGCGTACGCGGTGCCGAAGGACAATCCGTTTGTCGGCGACGCCCGCTTTCGGCCCGAGACGTGGGCCTACGGCCTCCGCAACCCGTGGCGTATCAGCTACGACTTCGCGACGGACCAGCTTTGGGTGGGCAACAACGGCCAGGACCTCTGGGAGCAGGCGTACCTCGTCAAAAAGGGAGCGAACTACGGCTGGAGCGTGATGGAAGGCGGGCACCCGTTCTACCCGACCCGGCAGACCGGCCCGACGCCGATCAGCCCACCGACGGTCGACCACCCGCACTCCGAGTTCCGCTCGCTCACCGGCGGCGTCGTCTACCGCGGGCGGAATCACCCGGACTTGATCGGGGCGTACGTCTACGGCGACTACTCGACCGGCCGGGTGTGGGGCATCAAGGTCGAGGGCGACAAGACCGTTTGGCACAAGGAGCTGGCCCGCACCACGCTGAAGATCACCGCCATCACCGCCGACGCCCGCGGCGAACTCTTGATCTGCGACCACCAGCCCGCCGGCAAAAGCGGTCTATACACGCTGGAACCGACGCCGCGCGACGACCGGCCGACGACCTTCCCACGCACGCTGAGCGCGAGCGGCCTGTTCGACTCGGTGCCGGACCACCGCATGAAGCCGGGCGTGCTGCCGTACTCGGTCAGCGCCTCGTTCTGGTCCGACGGGCTGTACAAGGAGCGCTTCATCGCCCTGCCGCCGGAGGGCACGATCGGCCACAAGCGCACCGGCGGATGGGACTTCCCGGACAGGACGGTGATCGTCAAGAGCTTCGCGGCCGAGCGGGCCGGCGTCCGCCGCTGGGTCGAGACGCGGTTCCTCACCAAGCAGGACGGCGAGTGGGCCGGCTACTCCTACGTGTGGAACGACGCCGGTACCGACGCGACGCTCGTCGGCCCGGCCGGCCTCGATCGCGAGGTCGCCACCGACGCGGGCCCGCTCGTCTGGCGGTACCCGAGCCGCACCGAGTGCATGATTTGCCACAGCCGGGCGGCGAACTTCGTTCTCGGCCTGTGCGAGGTGCAGATGAACAAGGACCATGACTACCCCGGCGGCCGGGATAACCAGATTCGCGTCTTCGACCACGTTGGCCGGCTGACCCGTGACTCGAAGGAGAAGGACGCTACTCCGCCACGGGCCTTGGTCGATCCCTACGACCCGTCGCAAGACCTGACGCGGCGAGCGCGGTCGTGGCTGCACGCTAACTGTAGCGCCTGCCACGTCGAGGCCGGCGGCGGCAACGCCCGCATGGAACTGGAGTTCACGACCGCGGCCGACAAGATGCGCGTCCTCAACGAAAAGCCGCTGCACGACACCTTCGGCCTGACCGACGCCCGGCTCGTCGCGCCGGGGCACCCGGAGCGGTCGGTCGTCTTGCACCGCATCGGCAAGCGCGGGCCGGGCCAGATGCCGCCCTTGTCGTCGAACCGCATCGACGAAGCAGGCGTTGCGATGATGCGCGAGTGGATCGCGGGATTGAAGTGACCGAGAATGACGGGTTCGAGCGCTGGCTCAACCGAGCCGCGCGGCGAAGTCCTGTGCGGCGAATCCGGCGTGCGGATCAAGCACGACCCGGACACAACCGTCGGCATCGATGTCGTCTCCGTCGCCGCCGACGTGGTGACGGCTGGCGTCACCTCAAGCCGGATTGGTCATCATGGTCGCACGGTTGCGGCTGACCCCGCTTACTCACGTCTACGGGACTCCGTTTACCAGACGAACCCCCATGCGGACTTCCCGTCGGCCCTCGGCCTACGGCCGCACGGCCACGACGCGGAAGCCGATGTGGTCGTGGTGCCGCTCCGGCTCGAACCGCAGGCGGAACGCCGACCGGCATGGCCAACCCTCGTCCGCGTAGCAGCCGCCGCGGCGGACCCGCGACATGGCGGGGACGGCGTACAGGTCGGGATCGGTGCCGCCGGGGAGCCGCGGGTGATACCAGTCGCGGCACCACTCGAACACGTTGCCGTGCATGTCGTGCAGCCCCCACGGGTTGGCCGGGTAGCTGCCGACCTTGCACGTCCGTTTCAGCGACGGCCCCGCCTCGGCCCCGTTGTACGGCGCGCCCTGGAAGTTCGCCTGCTTGCTGCTGAGCCTGTCGCCGAAGGCCGTCGCCGTCGTGGTCCCGGCCCGGCAGGCGTACTCCCACTGGGCTTCCGTCGGCAGCCGGAACTCCCACCCGGCCGGCAGCTCGCCGGCCGCGCGGGCCTGCTCAGTCAGCTTGCGGCAGAAGTCCTCCGCGGCCGCGAAGTTGATGTCGTAGACCGGGAAGTCCGGCCCTTCGCCGGCGGTGTACCGGCCGGGGAACGCGCCGACGACGCGCTTCCATTGGCCCTGCGTGACCTCGTATTTGCCGGCCCAGAAGCCCTGGCTGAGCGTGACCCGCACCTGGTCCTCGCCGGGCCGCCGCTCGGATTCGCCGGGCGGGCTGCCCATGAGGAACGTGCCGGCCGGGCACCAGCACAGCGCGACGCCGGCCACCGTCCGCCCGTCGCCGGCCTTCGCGCCGGCGAAGGCGGCGGGGCCGTCCGCATCGACGGACGGGCAGGCCAGCAGGGCGGCTGCGAGTAGGACGAGGGAGCAGCGATGGCGTGGGATGGACATGGCCAGTTCTCCGCGGTGGAGCGACAAATCTCGCTTGCCGGCGTGCAACAGCAAGGGGTGATGGGTGCCATGCTTGCCGCATCGTGATTCAGAACGGTATCTCCTCACCCGATGACGCGCGCGGTTCCGGTGTGATCGGGCGGTCGTCCCAATCGTCGGGCGGCCACGGCACCAGGTCGATCGGCTCGCCCGTCACCAGAAAGTGCCGCAGGAGGGCGACGGCCCAGCTTGGGGAGATCAGGTCGCGGCGCTCCACCTCGATCTGGTCCAGTTGCAGGTCCGGGTATGCGTCGTTCGCCAGCGACACGATGTCCCGATCCGAACACGCGGGGTTGCGGGAGACCAGCTTGATGCCGCGGTCGGTGTCGCAGAAACTCGCCACCCCGCGGCCCGCCGTTATGATCACGTCCAGCGTCGGGCCGTTCTCGCCGGCCGCTCCGGTCGCGTGGGCCGTGAACGCCGGCAAACCTGCGAGCAATGTGCAGAGCCGTTCGGGCTTGTCGCTCGACGCGACCGGGTGTACCTCGGCCCAGTTCACATGGACACGGAACATCCAACGAGCGCCCTTTTGCACATACCCGCGCCGCCAGGGGCTGTTCATAGGTGGTCTTTGGGTGGCGTGTAGGGTGGTACGACCGCAGCGAGTGCCACCAGAACCGTCAATGTACTCGGCCGTTGTGGCACTCCTTGCGGTCGTACCACCCTACACGCCACCCACCTTCGACCTTCACCGCAACCAACGGCGTCCTCGCCCGACGCCGCGGGCGAGACACCCGTCACCGATGCTCGATCAAACGGCGGCGACGGCCGCTTGTACGTCAACGCGGTACACGGAGTCGTTGCTCACGAGGTACATCGCGTCGGCCCGTCCGACGGCCCACGTCGCGGCCAGCGTGTCCCCATTCTCGTCGCGCAGGGCGATCTTTGCCATCCGCTTCGCCTTGCCGTTGGGGCCGAGCGCGAACAGGTGGCACGTGTCCCGCGCGTCGTACCCGCCGCGGAACAGGGCGTGGCCCCCGGAAACCGCAAACGCATGGCTGCCGTCGAGCGGCATCCGCCAGACCGAATGGACCTTGCCGCGGTGCAGCCGCACGAGCGGGAACTCCGTGTAGTAGTAGCACCACACGTCGTCCTCCGACGCGACGTTGAGCGCATAGCAGTCGCAAATCGAGTCCAGCCCCGCGGCGGGTTGGAACTCGGACAGCTTGTCGCCGGCCGCGTCCCAGGCCACCAGCCCGGACGCTCCGACGGGGTTCTGCCACCCGTAATTGCCGAACACGCCCTCGTCGAAGTAGCTCGTCCAAATCACCCCCTTCGGGGTCGTCTGGACCGTCTGAATGCCGTCGCCGAGCAGGATTTCCCGTGCGAACGCACCGTCGCGGCTGTACACCCGGCCGTTCTTGTCGAAATCGTCGGGGCCGCGGAAGTACGACCGGGCACAGACCAGCAGCAGCTCGTCGGGCAGGGGCTGAACGTCGTGGATGTTGAAGCGCTCGTCGTCGATCGCGACATCGAGGACGGGTTGGGGGCCGGACAGGCCGATGACCCGATACCGTTGCGGCCGGTCGGGCGTGGTCTTTGCGAAACTCGGGCCTTGCGGCGTTTGGATTCGATAGTCGAGCGGCCGGAACGCGACGAGGACGTAGACGATGCCGTCTGGGCCGACGTTGAACGCGACCAGTTCCCCGCCGTCGATCAGAGGGGCCAGGGATGCGACGGGCGACAGGCGAAGGGATCGTTTCATAGGTCTGGACGGTTCCCTCTTCGTTCGAATGGTCACGCTGTTTCGGTAGCGGCCGCGCCGTCCAGGTTCCACGTCTCCGGCAGCGAAGCCGCGCACGCGCCGCAGTCGAAAACGCCGTCCTTGACGATGTTGATACCGCCGCAGTACGGGCAGCGGCGAAACGCAAACTCCTGACTGAACCGAGCCGGGGCGGTGATTCTGGCTCGCGCCAGGGCCGACTCGACCGTGGGCCAGGAGTCCGGTTCGGGGCAGTAGCCGGTGGACTGGTTCGTGACCCACGAGACGCCGACGCCGCCCGGCCCGACGGTGAATGTCACCTCGCCGGCGGATCGCACCGGCCGACCGCCGGCGCACGTGACGTGCTCGCTCCGCCGATCCGCGATCCGCAGCGTGCCCGCCTCGTCCACGACAAAGGTGGCCGTGACGGTCCCGGCCGCGGTCACGTCCTGGCCAGTCTGCCGAACCCACCGGCGGACATCCTCCGGCGAATCGACCGGGACGCCGGGGGGTGCCGGGCGGGCACGATCCGCAATCGCTTTCGGCCCGACGTATCGGTAGGTCGGCCGCATGAGGCACCGTTCCTCGATCGCGATCAGACGGCCAAATCGCTCACGGCTTCCGCGTGATACGGCGTGGGTTCCAACCCCTTGGCAATGGCGTCGGCCAACCGCGACGAGACGACCTGGGGCGGGAGGGCGTGAAGCGCCAAGTATAGCTGAGCCGGCGTTGCATCGGTGCCCAAGCGGTCGGCCATCCCCTTCCAGTCCGCCGCGTCGTACGAGCCGCGGTGCCGCGTGAAACATCCGACAACGAGGTCTTTGAGCAGAGCGGCCACGGGTTGCGTCAACTCGGTCGAGTACTCGCCCAACACGCCGAAAAGTGCGGTGAACAGGTCGCCGATACTGCCGCCGGGCGCTCCAACAACGTCGGTCAGGAGGCGGTCAAGAACGTCGCTCGACCACCTGGGATCGGCCCCGTCCAGCCCGAGTGTCAGAAGCATCCGGCGCGCGGCGGCAACGCGGTCGGCCGGCGACGCCACGGGGGCGGCGGTTCGCTCGTTGCCGGGTTCGCGGCGCGCGTGTCCGACAAAACCGTTCGGGTCATTCATGGAGCAGTATCCTGACGACGGTGTTCGGGTCGAGTTGGCCGCCCCGGACACGGAGGACGATCTCATTCGTCCGATGGTGGCCGCCCGTCAGAGACAACCCGTCCGGCACTTGGGTCGCACTGATCGGGTCTTCGACCCGAAAGCGAATCAGTTCCTCGGGGCCAGTTGGCCAACCCGTTCCGCCTGCTCGGGGAAGATGCCGTGCCTTCGGCCGACAATCGTCTCGGCCAAGTCGCCGACCCGGACGTCCACGATCCGCGGGTTGAACTCCTCCAGCGTCGGGGCACGCGGATTCCGGGGCGTGCCGAAGGCCCTTCCCTTGGCATCCCCGCGGACGATTCGATACAGGACGTCTTCGGGCAGTGGCCCGACGGCCTCGGCTTCCATCGCCCAGATATTGTACACCCTGTCGGGTGACGCCGGTCAATACCGTGATGCCAGGTTGGGCGTACCACTACTCTCCCGGTCAAATCGCCCGCACAACCTCAACCCCATCGGCCCCGACCGGGAACACATGGTAGCCGCAGTGTTCGGTGAACACCATGCACCGCTCACCCGCCTCGTCCATCACCACGAACGCGTAGCGGAACAGCGCAAACGACCCGTCGTCAAATCGCAGGTGGACCGATTGTTGGGGGGAGAAATCGCCGGCTGAGAGTTGGTCCCTCTCCTCGCCACACTTGGCCATCATGTAGGCCCGGAGGCGGGGCTTCCATTCATCGGGCACGACATGCCACATTGGGCTTTTCCCTCCCTCACATAACCCGCGAGTGATTTGACCGGCCCGAGCCTCTATAGCCTTGCCGATCAGCATACCACCGCCCGCGTCGCGACCAACGGCCTCGCCGCCCCACGGAATGTGCCGCCGTCCGTTGGCCTTGCGGCCGTCTCGCGGGCTGTCGTGCAAATTGCATCTTTCGATTTTATTCGTACCGCGGCACGAAACGCCGGGCGGCCGCTCCGCACCGAATCGCAACGAAACGCCCGCTCACGACGCCGCCAACGAGACGCACGCCATCTCCTTGTCGTTCCGCAGGAACACGCACCGCCCCGCGAACGCCGTCTGCGATCACACGACCGCCGACCAAGCGCTGGCTTGCCACCTTACGGCCCCTGGTTCCCCGCGTCGGCCGGGCGGGGCGGGAAGAGGTCGGCGTCCGCCGCGAGGCCGGCCGGGACGCGGCGAAACACCAGCCGCCGGTTGCCGCGGTCCATTTCCAGCGTGTCGGTGTCGGGGGTGCGGAAGCTGGTCACCATCGGCATCCGCGCCGGGCCACGGCCGAACGCGCGGGTGATGCGGTCGAATTGCCCACGCAACGGTGGGGTGAACGCGATCCGCCCGTCCTCGACGGCCCACCGGCAGGGAATGTCTCGCTCGGCGGGGGCGGCGGCCTCGCCCCGCCGCAGGACTTGGAGCCGGAACGACCGATCCGGGGCATACTCGTGGAGGACAAGTTCCTCGCCGTTCGGCCCACCCATCGCCCACCAACGGCCCACCAGCGGCCGCTCCTCGGGGCGGAGTCGCTCGGCCCACGCCACGTACCCTTCGACCACCACAAGGTCGAAACAGAGGCCGACGCACACCACGAGGGCCAACCGACGGAGCGCCCGCGCGGCTTTCGAGGGCCGGCGGCGCGCGCCCCGCCCCACCCCGCCCCGACGGCTCCGCCACGGGGCGTTCCCGGCGGCGGTCGGCAGGTCGATGCCCCGGAAGTCGTCGCCTCCGGTCACGGCTTCCGGCTTCAACCAGCCTGCTTCCGTACATCTCTCGACGATGGCACCGACGTCTTCGCCCGTCCGTAGGCCCCAGGCCGACAGAACCTTGGACGCTCGCGCTGGGTCGCCGAACATGAAGGCCGCGTGTTCGGGGATAAATTGACACAACCGCCAAGCCGCGGAGTGGCCCGCACCGCCCTCCGGCCCGGCGGCCGACGGCCGTTTGGCGAGGGCACCGAGCGCGGACAGGACAAAGAACACCGCGTCGATGGGGTAGCCCGCCGCCTCGGCCATGTGTTTCAGTTCGAGCCGTTTCGCCTGGTCGAAGCCGGTCCAGTGCAGCACCGGGTCGGTCGCCACCTTGCCCGGCCCCACGACCGCGCGGGCGGCGACGACGAATCCGCTGTCCGCCCCGGCCCACGCCCACGGCCGTTCGAGGAACAGGACCTCGCACTCGCCGTAGGCGTTCAACAGCCCGTCGACGGTCACCCGCGGCACGGCCACGTTGATGGTCGTCCCGTCCGCCCGAACGGCATCGGCGAACGACAAGTCGCGCCACATGGGGTGGGTGTTGGCGAGCGTTCGGATCGTCCCGACGTCCAGCGGCTCCGTCCGGGTCCACCGCACGACGCTGGTGAACTTGTGGACCCAACTCAGGAGGACCTTCCCGCCCAGCAGGATGCTGAAGAGCGCGAGCCACGGGTAAGCCCAGCTAGGGTCGCGGGCCGGGCCGTGCGAGTAAATCCAGTAGACTCCGAACGCGATCAGCCAGCCGCCGCCGAGCCAGTAGAGCCGGGACTTGGATGCTCGGGCGTCCACGCGCAGCTGCGTCCAATGGCTATACGGTCGGGGGATCGGGTGGAGATACCGGAGCAGCATGGGTGCCGGCATAGGCGCCGTCCACCCGGCAACGGTCGCGAAGCGTTCGTCGGACGTGGTTGCCACGGGCGATGTTCCCTAACCAGTCGCGGATGTCTTAGGCTGGCGTCTTCGCCTCCTTGATGCCATCCAGGTAAGCGGGCAATTCGGCCAGGGGGAAGAGGTCGTCCCGTCTCACCGGATTCGACGGCAGCGGCCCGCAATCGAGTTCCGCGATCTTTACCACGGCGTCGTACTCGCCGACGGCATTGTCCAACAGCACGAACGCGGGCGGGGTGAGGACCTCGACCAAGTCGGGCGTCATTCCACGGACCAGCAAGGTGACCTTTACCCCGTCTCCGATCCGATGAACGTCACACCAGATGTCTTCGTACCCCAGCGTCCGCCCGCCCATTTCGATCACGGCCGTCAGCGACCCACGGGGACGAAACGCTTGGACTTTCCACCCCGGAACTTCCGGGGCGTTCCGGACGGCATCCAGGACTTGTGGGAATAGCTCGCGGTCGCCGTTCGCGCTGACGCAGAAGAGCCACGGTCCGGAAGGCACAGGACTGACCTCCCATACCAGGTCAGGGTAGGACCGTTTGAATTCTCGCCCGATCTCCTCGGCCATGGCCTGGGTGTCGAGCTTTACGGCCGACTGAATTCGCTTGGTGTTAGCGCCCAACCAATCCCAAAAGCCGCCCGGCTTGGAATTCTTGCGGAACAATCCGAACATCCGTCTCTCCGCTTCTGCCCTACCCAGTCGCCCCGAATCGCATCGATCAGCATACCTCCCATCCGCGTCGCGACCAACGGCATCGGCACTGTCCGCTCACGACGCCGCCAGGGAGACGCACGCCATCTCCTTGTCGTTCCGCACGAACACGCACCGCCCCGCGAACGCCGGGTGCGACCACACGACCGTCCGCCCCCGCGCCGTCTGGCTCGGGTCGATCAGGTGAGCGCGGGACTGCTCCGCGTACCCGGCCGGCGACAGCTTGGCCAGGATCAGGTCGCCCTGGTCGGTGAACAGCACGAACCGCTCGCCCTGCGGCACGATGAACGCGGTGCCGCAGAACGCCTTCGGCACGCCGAGCGGCTGCGTCGTCGTCCACACCGTCTTGTTCGTCGCCGCGTCGACGCACGACAGCTCGCCGAAGCCGCCCGTGCCGTAGATGTGGCCGGCCTGCACCCACGGCGTCGCCATGACGGCGTGCAGGCCGTCCGGCTTCTGCGGGTTGTTGCTCGTGCCGCGCCACACGACCGCCGCCCCCGGCGGGTCGGCCGTCAGCTTCACCAGCAGCGGGCCGTGGTAGAAGCTGGCGACGAACACCGTGTCGCCGGCCGGCCGGGCCATCGCGATCGACACGCTCGGCCGCTGCACCGCCGCCGGGTCGGCCGGGTAATCGACCTGCCAAAGCGGCTTGCCGGTCGCCGGATCGAGTCCGGCCAGGCTCTGGTCGAGGAAGACGACCACCTGCCGCCGGCCGGCCGCCTCCACCAACACCGGCGGCGAGTAGCCGACCTCCTCGGCCGTCAGCGACTTCCAGACCTCCTTGCCGGTCGCCAGGTCGAGGGCGACGACCGCGCTGCCGTCGCCGCCGGCCAACGTGACGAGCCGGTCGCCGTCGATCAGCGGCGACGCCGAGTAGCCCCACACCGGCGGCTTCGCCTTGTACTCGGCCGCCAGGTTCTTCGACCAGACGACGGTGCCTTTGTCCGCGTCGAGACAGAGCAGGTCGCCCATCGTGCCGAGGGTGTAGACCTTGCCGGCATGGACGGCCGGCGTCGTCCGCGGGCCGGTCGGGTAGCTGATGCGGGTGTACGGGCAGTCGTACTCGTGCTTCCAGATCACCTTCCCGGTCGTGGCGTCGAGGCAGAGGACGCGCTCGCTGCCGGGGATCGCGCCGCGTTGCGGGGCGGCGTCGTTCGGCAAGCCCTGCGGCGACTGGCGGTCCATGACGTACACGCGGTCGCCGACGACGGCCGGGCCGGAGTAGCCGGCCCCGAGCGGCACCCGCCACCGCACCGCCGGGCCGCCCGGCGGGAACGTGTCGAGGAGGCCGGTCTCGCGCCACACGCCGTCGCGCTTCGGGCCGAGCCAGCCGGGCCAGTCGTCGGCCCGCGCCGCGGTGGGCAGGAGCAGGGCGGTCAGGAGCAGACAGAAGCGGAGCGTCATGGCGTCGTCTCGTGGGTCGTCGGGAGTGGTGGGCGAACTCTCCGAAAGTCGCCGTCGCAGGGGCGTTGGGGACGGCCTCACGACCAGGCTTTCCCCGGTCGCCGCCGGGCGAGGGGATGGTAAACTACCCGTCGTCATTTGTGTGGCGCATATCCGGGAGGATTTTGTGACTTTGCCCGCTCATCGCCCGCTCGCCGCGTTAATTCTCTTGGCGTTCGTCGGCATTGCATCGGCCCAGCCCTATTTGTGGACCAGCCCGGCCAGCGGCAACTTTAGCGTCGCGGCCAACTGGACGCCTGGCCTGCCGCCGTCCGCGGCCACGACGGTCCTCCAGTTCCCGAACCTCGACACGCAGACGACCGGCGGATACACGGCCGCCAACGACCTCGGCCCATTCGACCTGAACCGGCTGGAGTTCACCGCGTTCGGCTCGCCGACGGCCGACGGCGGTAACGCCCTCACCGTCACCGCCAGTGCCGCCAACCCGCTGCGGTTCCTCACGACCACTACCACGCCGCTACCGACCGTCGTCAACACCGGCACCTCGCTCGGCGTCCTGGCGAGTTCTTCTGGCACCGGCTTCACGATCCACAACGGGGCCGAGCTGACCCTCGCGACCAACAACCTCGGCCACGTCACGGTCGATGCGGTGCTGGGCCAGAGCGGCACCGGCGCCGGCCGTGTCCGCATCGACAGCGCGGGGCCGACCCTGTTCGGGTCGGGGCCGCTGGTGGCGCTGACGCAGGCGAACACCTATACCGGTGGCACGACGCTGGCGGGCGGCACCGTCGCCTTCGCGAACGGGGCGGCGTTCGGTACCGGCCCGGTGACGGTGAGCGGGCCGAACGTCACGATCCGGCCGACCGCCGACGGGATGACGGTCGCCAACGACTTCGTGCTGAACGCGACGCCGGTCCTGGACGCGATGATCCTGTCGCCGAGCAGCACGAGCCTGACCCTCTCGGGCAACTTCTCCGGCCCAGGCGGGCTGACGGTGCGGGGCTTCGGCGCGACGACGTACACGTTCACCGGACAGGCACTGTTGACCGGCCCCGTGCGGGTCGAATCCGCCCTCGGGTTCGCGGCCGGGGTCGTCGTGAGCGGCAACGGGCGGCTGTCGGCGGCTTCGTCCTACGGTGGCGGCTTCACGGCCAACAACGCCGCGACCAACGTCAACAACAGGTTCAACCCGGCCGCGACGTTCGCCGGCACCTTCGCCCTCGTCGGCAACGCCGCCGCGGCTTCGTCCGAATCGTTCGCCACCCTGATCGCCGACGGCGGGGCGAACCTGCGCTTGTCCCCGACCGCGACCCAGCCAGTGACGTTGACCTTCGGCGCACTGAACCGGACCAACTTCGGCATCCTCAGCATCACGGCCGCGAACCTGGGCGGGACCGGCGCGGGATCGTCGTCCGTCGTGTTCACGACCAATCCCGGCGGCGCGATCGGCGGCGGCGGCGGTCCGGGCACGACCACGCAGAGCATCCTGCCCTACGCCCTGGCGTTCGCCGACCCGACCCAGCCGCCCGCGACGACGTTGGTCCGCTACGATGCGAGCACCGGCCGCGTCCTGCCGCTCAACTTCGCCACGGAGTACTCGGCCAATCTGTACCGGGCCGGGACGACGACGCCGACGGCCAACGTCCGCCGGACGGGCAGCGCCACCAACGGCGAGCAGGGCGGTGTCGCCGGGCTGACCATGGCGACGACGGTCAACGCCCTGGTCCTCGACACGAACGCGACGGTAACGCCGTCGGTGGGCCTATCGGTGTCCGGGTCGGGCACGGTGACGGTCGGCAGCGGGGCGCTGGTCGTCTCACTGTCCGACGCGGCGACGGCCCCGGCGGTCCCCAGCCAGATCAACCTGGGCGGCCTGAACTTCGGGACCAACCCCGGCTACGTCCACGCCACGTCCGCGGTTGCTATCAACACGCCCATCACCGGCAGCGGCGGGCTGGTCAAGGCCGGCGGCGGCAGCCTGTTCCTGACCGCGACCAACACGTTCACCGGCCCGGTCACCCTGAATGGCGGCATCCTGGCGTACTTCGCCGATGCCCAGCTGGGGAACGCGGCCAACGCGGTCGCCTTCAACTCGCGGATCGCCTTCCAGGTGCCGGCCCTGTTCAGCGACGCGAACGTGACCACGCTGACGCTCGCCCGGCCAATCACGGTCGGCGCGGGCACTGTCACGAACAACGTGTCGAACGGGGTCTTCGACATTAGCGGGTCGATCGGCGGCACCGGCGGACTGACGGCTACAGGGTCCGGCCTCGTGCGACTCTCGGGGGCGAATACCTTTCAAGGCACGTTCACCACGTTCACCGGCACGACGTTTACGTCCGACGCCGCGCTCGGAGGCGGTTCGACGGCCATCATCTCGGGCGGGTTCCTCCAACCGCTGGCGAGTACGACGACTACCCGCGATCTCTTCCTCGACCGCTTCGGCACGGTGGTCACGGGCGCGGGAGTGACGTGGCAAATGGACGGCCGGCTTACGTCCCAGCCGAACACAAGCACCGCGTTTGTCAAAGCCGGATCAGGCACCCTGGCATTGACGGCCAGCAACCCGTTCTACGGCGCGACGGGCGGCACCGCCGTCCGGGTCGGCGACATCGCGCCGTCACCTCGGCTGTCCAGCGCCGCGACGGCGGAAACGGGCGGCACCCTCGCCCTGGCCGGCCCGAACGGGGCGCTCCCCGTGGCCGCCGGGTCCGCCACGTCGGACACATTCGTCGTCCATGCGGGCGCAGCGCTTCATCTCGACAACTCGGCCGCCGTCAACAACAACCGCATCGGCTCCGTGCCCATCGGCCTGATCGGTGGCACCCTGGCGCTGACCGGCAACGCGACCGCCGACGTGAACGAGTTCATCGGCCTCAGCGCCATCCGCGGCCTGACAGCCTCCGGCCTCGCCGCCACTGTGACGCTGACGCAGCCGACCAGTGGCGGGGCCGGTCGTTCGACCACATTGACGACCACCGGTTACGCCGCGACCGGTGCGGCGATGACGTTCATCCGCGGCACCAACCTCGGCGCGGCGGCCGGGGACCGCACGGCCGTCGTCCTCAATGCCAACCCGGCCCAGGTCAACGGCCTGATTCCGTCGGTCGTCACGGGGGACGATGCGACCGGTGCCCCGAAGTCCTTTGGAACGACGATCGCCAGCGGGTCGCAGTTCGCCCTCGTCCCGTTCACCGCCTATGCGGGAAACGTACCGACGAGCGGCGGCTCCGCGGCATCGACCTACGACGCCGGCTCGGTGACGCTGACCGGGGCCGTCGCCGCGAACGCCGTGCGGTTCGCCGGCGGTACGATCGACCTCGCCGGCAACGACCTGTCGCTCACGAGCGGTGCGCTGTTGCTGGGGCCGGCCGCCGGAACCATTCAGGGCGGCACGCTCAACGTCGGTGCCAGCCCGGCCCGCATTACCGCCGTCGGCAACCTGTCCCTCGGCACGGCCGGCAGCCCGACCGCCCTGGTCGGCACCGGCGGGTTCAACAAGTTCGGCTCCGGCATACTGACTCTCTTCGGTACCGCGGCGACGACGATCACCGGCGCGGCCGGTAACTTCGCGGTGTCGCAAGGCACGCTCGTCCTCGGCAACGCCAACGCCGTCGGCCTCGCCACCGTCAACGGCGCGGCGAACGTCGCCCCGGCCGTCACGGTCGCGCCGGGGGCGACACTCGACGTGAGCGCGCTCACCGTGTTCCGCACCCCCGGCGTCGACGGCTACGGTACCCTGGCGCTGGGCGGCGCGACGGTGCAAACCGGCAACGCCTCACCGGTCCTCGTCGGCCTGAGCGGCACAGCGGCGTCGGCGTTCGTCGTCGGCGTTCCGCAGGCTGAGGCGGCCGGCAACACGTTCGGCGGCGGCACCGTCACCCTGGCCGGCAACAACACCGGCTTCGCCGGCGCGGTTCGCGTCCTCGACGGCACCCTGGTCGCCGCCACGCCGAACGCTCTCGGCACCAGCACGACGGCGATCCAGCTCGGCGACACCAGCGGCACCCGACAGGCGACTCTGGCGATCGGGGCCAACCGGACATCGTTCGCCCGCGCCATCAATGTCCCGGCCGGCAGCACGCCGGCGACGCCGCACACGCTCAGGGGCCAATCGGCCGGCAATGTCACAGTGTCGTCCAACATCGCCCTCGGCCAGCAACTCCAACTCAACCTCGGCGGCGCGGTCAACGGCGGCACGCACTTCTTCACCGGCGTCATCACCGGCAACGGCAGCTTGCGGCAGGCGTCGGGCAACGCCTCGTACACCTTGCAGAACAGCTACTCCGGCGGGTTCATCGCCGACGCCGGGGCGAACCAGGTGATCGGTATCGGGGCGAGTTCGTTCGGGTCCTCTGGCCCCTTGGGCGGCGGCACGGTCCAGTTCACCGCCCGCGGCGGCGCGCTGCGGGCCGACGGAGGCGTTCAGGCGATGACCAACAACATCGTCACGACCGGGACGACGACGAACTTCGCCGTCGTTGGAGCGAACGACCTGTTCTTCCAAGGCACGCTCGATTTCTCGTCGCTCACGTCGCCGTTCGCGCTGAACATCGTCAGCCGCGGCGTCACAACCTTCGGCGGCGGCTTCGGCGGGACAATCGCCAGCACGTCCACGCAGCCGCTGGTCAAGAACGGCCCCGGCCTAGTGCGGTTCGCGGCCCCGGCCGGCAACACATACCAGGGCGGCACGGTGGTCAACGCCGGCACGCTGGCGGTGCAGAACCCCAGCGGCTCGGGTACCGGTCCCGGCCCGGTGACGGTGAACGATGGGGCGATCCTCACCGGCCCCGGCTCGATCGGCGGAGTGACGACGGTGAACGCCGGCGGCATCGTCCGACCGGCCTTCGACACCATTTCCAGCAGCGGGTTCATCTTTCGCCCAAACGGTGGGCTGACGATGGCGAACGGGGCGATCGTGGCGACGCCGGTGAGCAACGCGTCCTCGACCACCGGTCGGGTGCAGACGTCCGGGCAGATCAACCTCTCGGCCGCGACGACGCTGAACATCTACCTGGAGGACAACGGCGTCTCGCCCGGCACGCCGGTGTCGTTCACTCTGCTGCAATCGACTTCGCAACCCATCGCGTTCGTCGGCGGGGCGTTCAGCCCGGCGAACTTCGCGGTGACGGCCAACTTCCCGCTGACCGCGGTGTCGGTGACAAGCCCGAACTCCCTGACAGTCGTGGTGAACTTCACGCCCGTCCCGGAGCCGGCCCATGTGCTGGCCGTCGCGGCCCTGGCGGCCGGCACCGTCCTCCGTCGTCGGCGGCCATAATCCGGTTGTATGCTGTCCGCCGGCGCGATAGGTTGTTGTGTGCCTCACTCCCCTTCGGAGGCCCGTGGTCGTGCCCGAGACGCCCGCTGCGCGCTCTGCGCAATCATCGACTGGCAACACGGCCGCTACGGAGGCCACCCTCCAACAAGGCGGCACGTCCGGCATCGACTTGCGATTCCTTGCCCCGGCCGAAGCGCCCGACGAACTCGGTCGACTGGGCCATTATCGCATTCTCAAGCAACTCGGGGCCGGTGGCATGGGCGTCGTCTTCCTCGCCGAGGATACGCTACTCGCCCGGCCGGTTGCGCTCAAAATCATGCAGCCGACGCTGGCTGGCGCCGGCGATGGTCGCGAACGATTCCTGCGTGAAGCCCGCGCGGCCGCCGCCCTCACCCACGATCACGTCGTCACCATCCACCAGGTCGGCGAACACAACGGTGCGCCGTTCCTGGCGATGCAGCTGCTCCAGGGCGAATCGCTCGACGACTACCTGAAGCGCGGCAATCGGTTGACGCCGGGGCAAATCTGCCGCGTCGGCCGGGAGGTGGCCACCGGGCTGGCCGCGGCCCACGCCCGCGGGCTGATCCACCGCGATATCAAGCCGGCCAACCTCTGGCTCGAAGCCCCGAAGGGGCGCGTCAAAATCCTCGACTTCGGCCTCGCCCGCTCGATGACCGACGGCCAATTGACCGGCAGCGGCACCGTCCTTGGCACCCCGGCGTACATGGCCCCGGAACAGGCGCGGGCAGTACCCGACCTCGACGGTCGCTGCGACCTGTGGAGCCTCGGCGTGTTGCTCTACCGGCTGGCGACCGGCCGGCTGCCGTTCGCCGGCGACGACACGTTTTCGCTGCTGACGGCCATCGCCGTCGATGAGCCGACGCCGCCGGAGATTCTCAACCCGGATCTGCCAACGGACCTCGCCTCGCTAATCCGGCAGTTGCTCGCCAAGAAGCGAGAAGCCAGACCAGCGTCCGCGGCCGACATCGCGCAGCGCCTTCAGGTCATCGAGCGCAGCCTCTCAAAGCCGGCTGCTGCGCTCGCAACCGAGGCCACCGAGAGCGTCTGGACGCAACTGTTCGACGCTACGGAGTCCGTCGCCGAGCCAGCACCAACCACGACGGCCTATGTCCCGCCGCGCAAGCCGCGGTCGCGGATCGCCCTTGCCCTCGGCGGCCTGGCGGCATTCCTCGCCCTCGGCCAGATCGTCATTTGGATCACGGACAAGAACGGCAACAAGACGAAGATCGAACCTGCACCTGGCGCGTTTGTCGAGGTCAAGGTTGGCGACAAAACGGTAGCGAAGATTGAGCCCAAGGCCGACGCGCCGAAGTCACCATTCCCGCCGCTCGACCCGGCGTGGATCGAGAAGGTCGCGAACCTGCCGCCGGACCGACAGGTCAACGCGGTCGCCGACGAGTTGAAGCGCCGCAACCCCGGCTTCGACGGCCAAGCGACCCCCGAGTTCCGCGGCGACGGGGCGGTCGCCGCCCTGACGTTCTCGACCGACGCCGTCCGCGACCTGACGCCGGTGCGGGCGTTGCCGAAGCTC
>JAXMAS010000025.1:0-91121 GCA_046350275.1 Gemmataceae bacterium | reverse complement strand
CACTGTCGCTGCGGGACTGGTCGAGACCAGATAGCCGCCATTGCCTTCGTAGGTCGCCGTCAGCGAATGGCTGCCCTTGGCAAGCCCCTTCGGCAGCGCGACAGTCGCTTTGCCTGTCGCATCCAATTGCACGGTGGCGAGCACCTTCGCTCCGTCGCGGAACGTGATCCGACCCGCGGGCGATAGCGTGGACTTCGGCGCCCGCACCTGGGCCACCAGCGATAACGCTTGGCCGGAGACCGTCAGATCGCCTGTGACTCCCAGAGCCACCGACGTGGCTGCCTTGGTAATCGTCAGCGCCACCGGCGATGGAGACGCGGTCGGGATTGAATTCCCGTCGCCGCCGAAGATCGCGCGAATCGTATGCGTGCCCGGCGTCAGGTTCGCCACGACGAACTGGGCCAAGCCGCCCTGCCCCAGCGCCGCGGTCCCGATCGCTTTGCTGCCGTCCATGAACAGCACCGTGCCGGTTAGCTTGGCACTAACCGAACTCTTGGCGGTCACGCGCGCTCCAAGCGTGACCGCTTGGCCGTAAACCGCCGTGGCCGGCACCGTGGCGGTGACAACGTTAACCTGCGCCCGCGCGACGGCGACGGTCGCGGCCGACGATGTGCTGGTCGCCAGCACCGACGTGCCGACGTAGGTCGCGGTGACCTTTTGCGTGCCGGCCGGCAGGGCGATCGTCTTCAGCACGGCCACGCCTTTGTCGTTCAGTTTGACCGTCGTCAGTTGCGTATCGCCGATCTTGAAGATGACGTTGCCGGTCGGCGTCGTGTCACCGTCGGCTGTCACCGTGGCCGTGAGCGTCACCGCCTGGCCGTAAGTGCTCGTCGTCGCGCCCGCGGTCAGTGCCGTCGTCGTCGTCTTTTTGGCGTAGCCCGTATTGAATTTGGCGAGGACCGAATGCGTGCCCTCCGAATCCGGGGCCGACGAGCCGGCAGCGAGCAACCGATCGCTGTCCAATGGCACAACGGCTTCCACGGCATCCGCGCCGCCGAGATCGCTCACGAGCTTGCCGCGATCGCCGAAGCTGATGTCGGTCTGCCCGGTTGCGGTGAAGCGCACGAAAGCCGCGTTATTCGGGTTCGCGCCCTGGTTCGTGGTCCCGGCGACGACGATCTTGCCGTCGGCCTGCACGGCCAACGATGAGGATCGACTCGAGCCACCGGGAGTGAGGCGAGCGATGCCGCTCGTGCCAAATGTCGTGTCCAGCGATCCCGCGTTGTTGTAGCGGGCCACCTCGTAGCCGTTGCCGGCAACGAGGATCTTGCCACCGTCAAGGATTTGTAGAGCGACGACGCTGGCGTTGTGATCGAGCGTCGTCGTAACGCGGCCATCCTTGTCGAATGTCGTGTCGAGTGTGCCATCGGCCGTATAGCGTTCCAGCGCAAAGAAGTACTGCGAGCCGTAGGTTTGCGATCCGCCCACGAGGATCTTGCCGTCGGCTTGGAGCACCATTCCTCCCGCACTCAGCCCGCCGGCTGCGGCACCGGTGAGCGTGACGCCGCTGGTGCCGAAGGTGGTATCGCGGGTGCCGTCGGCGTTGAAGCGCGTCAGGGCGACGGAATTGGCTATTCCTCGGCCGTGAACGTACCAGCGACGACGATCTTGCCGTCCGAGGTCACCGCCGCGTCGGCCGCAACGAAGGTGCCGGTCGAGCCACTCAGAGCGGCTTGATTCATGCCGTCGCCATCGAACGTCGTATCGAGCGAACCGTCGGCGTTGAGGCGGACGACACGAGCCAGCATGCCGTCATCGCCCGCGAGGACAATCTTGCCGTCCGACTGAACCACGACCGACGTAAAACCACCGGGCCGACTACTGAAAGAGACGGTCTGAATGCCGTCGGTATCGAATTCGGTGTCGGGGGTGCCGTCGGCGTTGTAGCGAGCGACGGCGGCGAGGTTCTTGCCGGCCGCGTCCTTGGTGTAGCCCGCGGTAATGATCTTGCCGTCGGCCTGGACAACCATGGCCTTGGTCGGACCATCGAGGTGCGTGTCGAGGACTTTGCCCGCGCTGCCGAAGACCGTATCGAGCGAGCCGGCGCTAGGCGTATCGCGCGATTCGAGCCGTTCACAAGCGAGCGACGAGCGCTGGTCCCTGCGCATGGCGGTGCCTCCTCGGCCGATCGGGAATTTTGGGAGGCGGGCAGATACCCGATGAGCGGCCACGGCGTCAAGAGCAATAGGGGCGATTTTCGCGACCCGCGTGCAAACCCTGCTGGACCGGACGATCTGCGCCCCGGCATAACCCTCTCGGTAAAGTTCGCCGCAACGCACGGACCTGCTGGGCCGGGGATAGGCAAATCCCCCTCGCATCAACCGACCCCGTGACGTAAAGTGAAAGAGTCCCCTGCTTGCGGCCACCGTAGTGCCCCGTCCGCGTGAGGTTGGTCCCGTCTATGGCGACAATGACCATCGCTTGCCCGTCCTGCGGGACGAAGCAAGCCGCTCGGTTCCTGAAGCTCTTGGCACGAAGATTCTGGCCCGTGTGATGTCCTACTCGAAGTCGCTCGCGTTCGCGGTGGCACCTACCCGGTCCTTGTGGCCCGAATGGGTCCGCCGCTACAGCAAACATCTCGCCATTGCCGGCGGCCTTCTCGCCGTCCTGGGCGGGTCGGCGGCCTGGTTCGCGACCCGGCCGAACGCGGCCGAGTCGGTGAATCCTTCGGTCGGGCCGATCGCCAAAGCGCCCGAGCCGAAACCTGAGCCAAAACCCGAGCCGCCCGTGCGGAAGCCCGAGCCATCGACCAGCGGCGGTTCCTTCGACGATCCAGCACCACCGGCGCCCAAGCCCGAGCCCAAGGTCGAAACGCCGGCGCCCAAGCCCGAACCCAAGATCGAAACGCCGGCGCCCAAGCCTGAACCCAAGATCGAAACGCCAGCGCCCAAGCCCGAACCCAAGGTCGAAACGCCGGCGCCCAAAGCCTCGACGCCACCGCCTGTACCAACCAAAGTCGCCGTCGACCCGAAGCCGACGCCGACTCCGGTCACAACAGTACGTCCAACTCCCAAGCTAACGCCGATCCACGCTCTCACGCTGTTCGACGCCTTCGACGTGGCGACTTCCGACGTCCTCGCCAAATACGTCGATAAACCCATCGAAGTGATCGTCCAAGGCAAGCCCGGTCGCGACGCCGAAGGAAAGCTCTATTTCGGCGGCATCGTCATGACGGCCGGCAAGCGCACGCCGGCGCAGCTCGCCCGGCTCAAGCCCCAGGAACGTAAGTGGGAAGCAGAAGGCTACCCGCCGAACATCCTGTGCTACCCGGCTGCCGATCAAACCGCGGCGCTGGAATCGCTCCCGGCCGACCGCGCGGTCACGCTCCGCGGCGTCTGCCAAGGACGCCGTGAAGACGACAGCAAATACATGCGATACGTCGTCGTCGTAACGGACTGCACCGTTGTGAAGTAAGTGCAGAGCTGGCAGCGGCTTTGCGAGAAAATCGCTCTCCCCGGTTGCGGATTGGCGCGCACTCTGATAGTTTTGACGCGCATCCTACCCCGCCCCGGAGCGACTCGTGTCCCCCGCACCAACGACCCCGTTTCTGGCTGCGTGGGCTATTGCCGCCCTGACGCTTATGGCGCCGTGCGCCACGGCTAGCGAAGCGGGAGACCGCTTCCGCAAGGACGTGCAGCCGATCCTCGCCAAGTATTGCTACGATTGCCACGCCAACGGGTTGACTAAGGGCAACGTCACCCTCGACGGCTTCAAGTCCGACGACCTACTCCTCAAGAATCGCGACCTCTGGCTGCGGGCGCTCAAGAACGTCCGCACCGGTCTGATGCCGCCAGCAGGTGAAGCTCGGCTGACCGACGATGAACAGCAAACCTTCGAGCGCTGGATCAAGGCCGACGCGTTCGGCATCGACTCGGCCAACCCCGACCCTGGCCGGGTGACGCTCCGCCGCCTCAATCGGACCGAGTACCGCAATACCGTCCGCGACCTGACCGGCTACGACTTCAAGACCGACGAGGAGTTCCCGCCCGACGACACCGGCTACGGCTTCGACACCATCGGCGACGTTCTCACCGTGTCGCCGCTGCTACTCGAAAAGTACGTGGATGCCGCCCGCACGATCGCCACCGCTGCTGTTCCCCGGGTCGCCAAGGTCGTCCGCGAACAGACAGTGCCGGGCACCCGGTTCGAGCGGACCGACGGCGGCCCCGGCACCGGCGACCGGTTCACTTTCTACAAGCCGGCGACGTTCGCCCGCACTGTGACGGTCGAGAAGGCTGGCGACTACCGGCTCGTGGTCGAACTGATCGCGGCCGGCGGGTTCAACTTCAATCCGGCCCGCTGCCGCATCACGTTCTCCGTGGACGGCCAGGAACGGCTGACCAAGGAGTTCGGCTGGGAGAACGGCAAGCGGTTCAGCTTCCCCGTTGAGGAGAAGTGGCAGCCGGGCGATCACACACTGGCGTTCGCAATGGAGCCGCTCATCCCGCCGGGCCGGAAACCGCCGACGACGAAAGAAGACGTCATCGACATGCGCATCGCCGGGGTGCGGGTCCAGGGACCGCTCGACCGCGCGTCGTGGGTCCACCCGCCGGGCTACGATCACTTCTTCTTCGCCGACGAACCACCGACCGGCGACGCCCGCAAGCCGTACGCGCGCGAGGTGCTGGCCCGCTTCGGCCGCAAGGCGTTCCGCCGGCCCGTCGATGACCGCACGATCGATCGGCTCACCACCGTTGCTGAAGGCGTTTATTCGCAACCCGGCAAGCTGTTCGAGGATGGCATCGCCGAGGCCGTCGTCGCCGTCCTGGCATCGCCGCGGTTCCTCTTCCGCGTCGAGGCGGCCGAACCGACCACCACGGGCCACCCGCTCGTGGACGAGTACGCGCTGGCCGCCCGGCTGTCGTATTTCCTCTGGTCCACGACGCCGGACGACGAGCTATGCCGCCTCGCCGACCAACACGAACTGCGGAAGAACCTGTCCGTCCAGGTCAAGCGGATGCTGGCGGACCCGCGGACCGATTCGCTCGTCCGCAACTTCGTCGGCCAATGGCTACAAGCCCGCGACGTGGAGGGCGTATCGATCAACGCGCGCGCGGTGATCCGACGCGATGGCGGCAGCGGCTTCACGCGGATCGACCTCGATGGCGAGCTGCGCCGGGCCATGCGACAAGAGACAGAGATGCACTTCGGCCACATCCTCCGCGAGGGTCGCAGCGCTCGGGAGTTAATCGACTGCGACTATGCGTTCCTCAACGAGAAGCTTGCGAACCACTACGGCATCCCCGGCGTGACCGGGCCAATGATGCGCAAGGTCACGCTGCCGAAGGACAGCCCTCGCGGCGGCGTGCTGACGCAGGGGACTATTCTGACCGTCACCTCGAACCCGACACGGACCTCGCCGGTCAAGCGCGGCCTGTTCATCCTCGACAACGTGCTTGGCTCGCCCGCCCCGCCGGCACCAGCCGACGTCCCGCAGCTCGAAGACTCCGAGAAGGAGTTTAAGGGCCGCGAACCGACGACCCGCGAGGCGATGGAGGTTCACCGCAATAAGCCGCTGTGTGCCGCGTGTCATTCGCGGATGGACCCGCTCGGGCTTGCCCTCGAGAACTTCAACGCCCTCGGCATGTTCCGCGAGAAGGAGCGTGGCAAACCGGTGGACGTGGCTGGCAAGCTGCTCTCCGGCGAATCGTTCACGAACGTGCGCGAGCTGAAACACATCCTGACCACCGAGCGGCGGCAGGACTACTACCGCTGCCTGACCGAAAAGCTGTTGACCTATGCTCTGGGTCGCGGCCCCGAGTATTACGACACAGACGCGGTGGACCGCATCGTCGAGCGTTTGAACCGCGAAGACGGCCGGGTGTCGGCCCTCGTGCTGGGCGTCATCGAGTCGGTGCCGTTCCAGCGGCGGCGGAAGTAAAGGACAGAAGACAGAGGACAGAGGACCGAGGACAGACAAACAGTAACACCTGACGCCAGATCTTCGGCTTTCTGTCCTCTGTCCTCTCTTTTGGAGATCGTTCATGCCGTCCCGCTCCGCAATCAACCGCCGGCGCTTCCTCCGCGGCCTCGGCGCGGCCGTGGCCCTGCCGGCCTTCGAGTCGCTGCGGCCGGTCGCGCACGCCGCTCCGACCGCGCCGGTGCGGATGGCCTTCCTCTACTTCCCCAACGGGGCGATCCCTTCGACGTGGTGGCCGACCGGCGAGGGGAAGGACTTCCAACTCAATCGCACGATGGAACCGCTGGAGCCGGTTAAGCACCGCATCCAGGTGATCGCCGGGCTGGACCACCAGAACGCCTATCCCGGCCCGGACGGCCCCGGCGACCACGCCCGCGCCAACGGCTGCTTCCTGACCGGCGTCCGCGTCAAGAAGACGGCCGGGGCCGATATCCGCGCCGGCGTCTCGATCGATCAAGTGGCGGCCCAGAAGATCGGGCACCTGACGCGCTTCCCATCCTTGGAACTCTCGTGCGACGCCGTGCGCAAGTCCGGCTCGTGCGATTCCGGCTACTCGTGTGCCTACGAGTACAACCTGGCGTGGCGGTCGCCGACGGTGCCACTATCCCCCGAGCCGAACCCCCGGCTGGTCTTCGAGCGACTGTTCGGCTCGGGAGCGAAGGGTGAACGCGGCGCATCGTTCGAGCGCCGCCGGGAGCAGCAGCGGTCGGTCCTCGACTTCGTATTGGAGGATGCAAAGTCGCTGAACGCCGACCTCGGCGGGCGGGACAAGCAGAAGCTCGACGAGTACCTGACGAGCGTCCGCGAGATCGAGCGGCGGATCGCCGCGGCCGAGCAGTTCGGGACGGTGCCCGACCCCGACACCGAGACGCCGACCGGCATCCCGCCGAAGTTCGAGGACCACATGCGGCTGATGTACAGCCTGTTGCTCCTCGCCTTCCAAACCGATTCGACGCGGATCGCCACGATGTTGTTGGCCCACGACGGCGACAATCGCCCGTACCCGGACCTCAACATCCCGGAGGGCCACCACTACCTGACGCACCACGGCAACCGCAAGGAGATGATCGAGAAGGTCAAGGACATCGACCTGTTCTACGCCCGCCAGTTCGCCTGGTTCCTCGGCGAGTTGGAGAAGGCGAAGGACGCCGACGGCCAATCGATCTTGCACAATTCGATGATCGTGTACGGCTGCGCGAACTCGGACGGCAACCGGCACACGCACAGCAACCTGCCGGTGATCCTGGCTGGCGGCGGCGGCGGTCGCCTGACGCCGGGCCGCTACAACAAGCTGAAATCGACGCCGATGTGCAACCTGTTCCTGAGCATGCTCGACCGCCTGGGCGTCGAAGGCGTCACCCACTTCGGCGACTCGACAGGCCGCGTCGAGGGCGTGTGAAGTATCATCCGAGTTCCTAGGGTGGTACGACCGCAGGGAGTACCACCAGAACCGCTAGGCGGCTGGGCGGTTCTGGTGGTACTCCCTGCGGTCGTACCACCCTACAGGTGCCCCTACTCGACAAAGAACTCGCGCAGCTTTTCGATGCGGTCGATCCCGCGCAGCACCGGCGTCGGCATCGGCCGCAGCACTGGTCGCGGCTTCTTCGGCTTGACCTCGCGAGGAGCGTACTCGGCGGTCAGCCCCCACGCGCCCGGCCCGGCCTCGGCGACGGTCGGCGGCGGCAGCTTCGGCAATGGGCACGCCCGCACCCACCAGCCGTCGGCCCGCCACGGCTCGGTGTCCGGCGCACCGGCGTCGTCGAACGCGAAGAACGCCGGCGGCGGCGCGGGTCGCTCCTCGGAGCCGGTCCAGCTCAGGTCGTCGAAGGGGAAGGCCCACTGCTCGCGGTCGTAGCCGGCCTCGGCGTCGTCCGGCACCGCCGATCGGCCGACGCGGATCGGCTGCTCGACGGGTTCCACGTCCCGCTCTGCGACCGCCGTCGCCTTTTTCTTCCACCACGCCGTCAGCATCGCCCGACCCTCCTTGGCCGATCATTTGGGGTCGCGTAGCTTACCGCGGCTTGGCGTGGGCTGCAACGGCAGCCATGCGCTCATGGCGAGCGTCGAGGCGTCAGCCCGACGTGGAAGCTTCGAGACCCTTCCACGTCAGGCTGACGCCCCGCTCGCCATGAGCAAACCGATCGTCGTCTCTCAATCGTGCAGCGAGTCCCGGGCCGCGACGGCGGCGACCTCGCGCTCCATCAGCTTCGCCGCGTCGAGCTTTCGCTCCTGCCAGCCCTTCTCGAACGCCATCTTCACGATGTTGCAGTGCCGCGTCAGTTGGCCGAACGCCTCCTGCCCGAGCGCCAACAGGTCCGTCGGCTCGATCGCCATGATCGACGCGCTCCGCGGCACCCCGCTTAAGAGGGCCCCCTCGCCGAAGTGCTCGCCGGCCGTCAGGATCGCCACCGGCGGGCCGTTCTCGTCCAGGTACACGCCAACCGCGCCCTTCTCGATGATGTAGAGCTTGTCGCCCATTTCCCCCTTGTGGAACACAAACTGCCGCTTCTCGTAGTGCGCCCGGCCGAGCCGTTCCGTCTGTTCCAACGTCAGTTGCACGATGTCCCGCGGGAACAGCATCTGCCAGAACCAGTCAAACGCGATTTGCAGCTTCCGCGCGAACGTCGGCATCTTCGATAGGTAGATGCCACGCCACACAAACCAGGCGGGAAAGCCCGAGAGCCGCAGGCCAAACGCCAGCCCGACGGCCCGACGGCTGCCGATCGACGCAAACGCCCCAAGCGGCTTAAAGTTGAACAGCTCCGTCGGCTGGCCCTTCTGGTGGCGGGCGACGTTCTTGGCCAGCCATCGCGCTTGCCGTACCGCGAACTGAGCGGTCGGCGGCGACGGCTTGTTGTCGTAGGCATTCGGCACCGCGGCGCAGTCGCCGAGCGCCCACACGTTGTCGTGCCCTTCGACCCGGAAGTCGCCGGAGACCTTGAGCCGGCCACGTTCCATCGGCAGACCCGTCTTCGCCAACAGCGGGTTGCCCGAGTTGCCGATCGTGCAGACGACGGTCGCGGCCACCAGTTCCTCGCCGCCCTTGAGCAGCACCGCGTGTTCGGTGACGGCCGCCGCCTCCGTCTTGAGCCGCACGTCGATGCCGCACGCTCGCATCTTGGTCTGCGTGAATTCGCCCAGCGACTCGGGCAACTCCGGCAACAGTCGATCGCCACGGTGCAGGAGCGTGACCTTCACCTCGTCCATCGGCACGTCAGAGTAGAACTTGGCACTGCCCGTGAGCAGATCCGAGATCTCACCGGCCACCTCGACGCCCGAGAACCCACCACCGACGACGACGACCGAGAGCATCTGTTGGCGGCGCTCGGGGTCGGACTCGACTTGCGCCTTTTCGAGCATCTCGATGAGGTGGTTGCGCAAGACCAGGGCGTCGCCCATCGTCTTGAGCGGCCAGCCATGGGCCGACATGCCGGGTACGATGTCGAGATTCACGACCGACCCGCAGGCCAGGACGAGATGACGATAGTGCTGGGTTGCCGGCCGATTGGCGGCGGTGCGGTAGGAGACCAGGCGATTGGCGAGGTCGATCTCCGTGACAGCTGCCGTGCGGCAGACGGTGCGCTTGAGCATCTGGCGGACCGGCCAGACGACGTGCATCGGGTTAATCGACGAGCCAACGACGTTGCCCAACAGCGGCGTGAAGACGACGTGGTTCTCCTGGCTGAAAAGGACGATCGGCACGTCGACCGGCACGAGCTTTTCGATGTGCTTGGCGGTATAGACGCCGGCGAACCCGCCGCCGATGATGACGACCGAATCGGGGTTGTCGTGCATGACAAAACGGCTCCGGGATGCGCGGGGTCGATGGTCCCCACGGTATCACCCGCAGCCGGTCGGGGCAACCGGCGGCATGGTCTGGTCTTAGCCTGGCGGGGCGGCAGACTACCAACTGCCGCCCCGCCGGGGCTAAGACAGAGTCGTCCAACCTCGCCGTGCGGTTCGCGGTCGGGCGGCATCCTCTCTCGGGACGCCCGCACGCATCCGGAGGACGCACTGTGACCGCGCCGCCGCTCGCCGCCCACGTCCGCCGCTGGCTCGCCGCCGCCGACCCGGCCGAGGACGCCGAACTCGTCCGCCACTTCGCCGCGACCCGCGACGAGACGGCATTTGCCGCGCTGGTGGACCGGCATGGGCCAATGGTCCTCGGCGTCGCCCGCCGCATCGCCGGCGACCATCACACGGCCGAGGACGTGGCCCAGGCCGCCTTCCTCGCCCTCGCCCGGCACGCGGCATCGCTGCGCCGGCCGTCGGCACTCGCGGCGTGGCTGCACCGCACGGCGACGACGCTGGCGCTTGCCGCTCGCCGGGCGCGATCGCGCCGCGACCGGGCCGAGGCCAAGACGCCAACGCGCACGGCCAGTGACCCACTCGCCGAGCTGACCGCCCGCGAGTTGCTCGCCGCCCTCGACGAGGAGCTGCACCGGCTGCCGGAAAGCTATCGGCTGCCGCTGATCCTGTGCGGCCTGGAGGGGTTGTCGCAGGAGACGGCGGCGCGGCGGCTCGGCTGGTCGCCAGGGGCCGTCCGCGGCCGATTGGAGCGCGGCCGACGACTTTTGCGAATGCGGCTGGCCCGCCGCGGCGTCGCGTTCGCCGTCGGGGCGGCGTTGCCGTTGTGGCTGGCCACACCGCCGGCCCTCGGGGCGCTGCGCGGCAAGTTAGTCGCCGCGGCGTCCGGATCCGTCGCCCCAGCCGTGGCGGCCCTCGCCGATGTCGCCGTGCGATCCGCGGCGTGGCCGGGGTGGACGACGGCCGTCGTACTGGTCGGCCTGGCCGGCCTCGGCAGCGGGGTCGTGACGCTCGCCCCGCAAGATCCACCGGCTCAGCGCCGCGAGGCCGAGGCATTGCCGGACGGGGCGGTGATTCGGCTCGGCTCGTCGCAGCTGCGAATCGGTGACTCGGCGTTCGCCCTGTCGGCCGACGGCAAGACGGTCGTCGCCGTGTCGTCGCAGGGCACCGTCCGCACGTTCGACGCGGCCAACGGCCGGGCGCTCGAACGGCGACAACTCTTCGACCGCGCCGGCCTATCGCCGAACAGCGGCATCCTCGCCGACCTGTCGGTCGACGGCCGGATCGCCGCCCTGGACGAGCGCGTGCGCGACCGCCGCCGCGTCGCGGTCTGGGACGTGGAGACGGGTAAGTTGCTCCTCCGCCGCGAGTCGCAGACGCAGGGCGGCGTCAGCGCGCACGCGATCTCGGCGGACGGCCGCAAACTCGCCGTCGGCGAAGACGCCGGCCCGCTGCGGATCGTCGACGTTGCCGACGGCCGCACGGCCACCATCGGCACGCTCGACGGATGGGCGATCAACCTGCTGCGGTTCTCGGCCGACGGGTCGCGCCTCACCGGGAACGTCCACTCGAAGGGGGGCATGGAACGTGTCGTCTACGACGTGGCCGCGGGTGCGTTGCTTTCGAAAACGGTGGTCAAGGACTTTCGCTTCTTCGCGATCGTCGCGCCGGACGACCCGCCGAGCGTGGCGATCCACGACGACGAACTGGTGGCCTGGGACGCCAAGCTACGCCAGTTCCGGCCCCGCGCCTCGCTACCGCCCTCTGCGGGTGGGTACTATGGGCCGGACCTTAGCCGGCCGTCGCCGGACGGCCGCACCGTGCTGACCAACCGCGGCTACCTCCAGCGGTGGGACCTGACGACCGGCAAGCCGCTGTGGGCCGTTCCGCCGGACGACGGCCTCCTGGGTTGGGTGGACCGGCTCGCGTTCTGGCCGGACGGGGCCACGGTCGTCGCCAACGCACCCGGGACGGCAAGGGTCCGGTGGGACGCGGCAACCGGCCAACGGCTGGCGCTGATGCCGACGCGCAACAGCTCCGGCGCACGGTGGACGGCGACCGCCGACGGCCTGCGGGTGGCGTCGCCACGCCCCGGCCCCGACGCACACGAAGTCGTCATCTTCGATCCGGCCACGGACACGCCGATCCGCCGGGTCGCGTGGCTGGAGCCGGAACTGAAGGGCAACAAGCTCGTGCGGGCGTTCTCGCTAACGGCCGACGGCAAGACGCTGATCGTCGCCCACGGCGGCGAGCCGATAGCGACCGGCGTCACCATGATAACGGCCTTCGACGCGGCGACCGGCCGGCGGTTGTCGCGGAGCGTCCACCTCGGCGACCAGAAGTTCCCGTGGCCGCCGTTCTCGCCGTGCGGCCGGTGGGTCATGGTCGCTGGCTCGGTCTGCGAGGTCGCGACGGCGCGGGAGGTGTTCGCCCCGACCGACGGGAGCAAGGGCCTGGCCGCCGACGGCCCCTTCTGGTTCTCGCCCGACGGCAACGTGCTGATCGGCCGGGTGTCGGCAGAACCCGGGTCGCTGGTCGCGTGGGAGGTGCCGTCCGGCAAGCGGCTCACCCGCTTCGCCCAGGTCGGGGTCGTCGAGCAGGCCACGTTCTCGCCGGACGGGCGGCGGGTGGCGCTCGTCGATGGCAAGGGCGTCACTGTCTGCGAGTGGCCGAGCGGGCGGACGGTGGCGACGTTCGCCACGACGGACGTGAACTGCTTGCAGATGAAGCCCGACCCACCGCCTCAGACGCTCGCGTTCGCGCCCGACGGCAAGCGGCTTGCGACCGGGCACCGCGACGGGACCGTTATGTTGTGGGCGGTGCCCTAACAGGTACGCGACGCATCGCAGAAGCGAGCTTGCGGCAAGCACGCTTCTGCGATGCGTCGCGAAACGGTTTCAGATTCGCTCAGTACGTTAGCCCGAGTTGGAAGAACAGCCCTTCCAGGCTCAGGTCGCTCTTGCGGCGGCCGATCTTGCCTTCGGCGAAGTCGTTCGTGAATGCCGGCGAGTCGATCACGTTGAACCAGTTCTGCACTTCGTAGCCGACCGCCACCCGCAGCCCCTTGTACTCGTATGCAAGCCCCGCACCTAACTCGATGACAGGCACCGCGGCCGAGTAGTGTTCCGACACATCGGCGTTCAACGTCAGGCCGCCGTTATCCGTCTCGCGCAGCGTGTTCGTGAATTGGCCGTACAGCAGCGATGCTCGCGACTTGCCATACACGCGTAAGCCATGACCGAATAGCCATTCGGCCTGGCCGCCGGCCGTCACGCCGCCGAGGTCGAACTCCGTCCGCGTTCGCACGGCCGTGCCGGTCGCGTCGCCGCCGAAGTAGTAGGCGTTCAGGTCCTGGCCCATCGAGGCGATCCGCGGACCAAACGATACGCGGAAGGATAGCGAGTCGTCGGCGTGAAACGTTCGCGCGGCTTCCAGGTCGTAGACCTGCAGGTTCAGGCTCGTATCCGCCGCAGCGAAGGCTGCCTGATCGACGAGGCCGGGCCGAGTCAGCGTCGCATACAACAAGCCGCCGGCCGGAGCCGCGACTGTGTTCGCGTCGCCGCTGTGCAAATAGTAGTACGTGAACAGCACTTCCCAGCCCGAAGGGCTGCGATAGCCGACGCTCGCACGGAGGCCGCTATCGGTCTCGAAGCCGACCGATTTGATGCGGCCCTCGGGCGTCAAGTTCGCACCGTTCGGATCGACAATGGCGTAGTCGTTGCCGCGGCGGCGCGGGCGGACGAGCAGGTATTCGATGGAAGTCAGAAACGCCGGCTTGCATTCCTCGGGTTTGCAGCCTTCGGGATGCGACTCGAAGATTGGCTTGTGTACCGGTTCCGCGGGCGTCAGATCAACGATCTGCGGCGGTGGCGGGACCGTGATCGGGGCCACCGGGCCAGGCGGTGGCGGCGGCAAGGGCGTCGTCGGTGCGCCAGCCGGTGGCAGCACGAGAACGGTCGGCGACCCACCGGCCGGAGGAGGGACCGGCAACTGCTGGGCGGCAGCGGTGCCGACCAGCCCGAGGGACGCGAGCAACGCCGCACGACGCAGGCCGAGTGTCACGTTCATCCGACAGTCCCTCCCGATCTCCGGCTTTCCCGACAGTGACGGCGGGCTATAGCGGGGCTTTCGGGTGGGGGCAAGGCCAAGTGCGGCGGACTGGTCAGTGGTCAGTGGTCAGCCGGAACGACCGGGCGACTTCGTTCTGGCTGACCACTAACCACTGACCACTGACCACTTTTTCCGTAACCTCCCCTTCACCTAAGGACTCTCAGACCCCCGAGGAGGACGCACCTAATGTCCATGTACATCGGCGAAGCGCTGGCCGGCGACGGCAACGAGATCGCACACATCGACCTGTTGATCGGCTCCAAGGATGGCCCGGTCGGCGTCGCGTTCGCTAACGCCTTGGCCGACCAGAAGGCCGGGCATTCCAACCTGTTGGCCGTGCTGACGCCGAACCTGATCTGCAAGCCGGCCACGGTCATGATTACCAAGGTGACGATCAAGGGCGCGCCGCAGGCCGTGCAGATGTTCGGCCCGGCCCAGGCCGCCGTCGCCAAGGCCGTCGCCGATAGCGTGGCCGAGGGCGTCATCCCCAAGGCCGACGCCGACAACCTCGTCATCGTCTGCGGCGTGTTCATCCACTGGCAGGCCAAGGATGACACCAAGATCTACCAGTACAACTATGAGGCGACGAAGATGTCGATCGCCCGTGCCATGAAGGGCGAGCCGAAGATCGACGAGATCACCGCCAAGAAGGACACGGCGAAGCACCCGTTCAGCCCGAAGTAGGAACCGGCCTCCGTGTCTTAGCCCCGGAGGGGCGGCAGTTGGTAGCCAGGGGCGTCAGCCCCTGGATCGGAGGCCGTAGATGCGTTCAGCCCCGGAGGGGCGGCAGACGTCCCGCGCGCGACCGTCTGCCGCCCCTCCGGGGCTGGGTTCGTGTGGGGTGACGGGTGCCCAGGGGTTGACACCCCTGGCTACCGACGGCCGCCCCTCCGGGGCTAAGACATGGATAAACCGACCATCCTCCTGCAACTCGACACCGACGCGCAGCCGAGCGTGTTCGATCGCGTCGTCGCTGTCGATGCTGGGGCGCAGCACATCTTCAGCCACGGCGGTGTCACGCCGGATGTGGTGCAAGGGTTGGTCCACGGCTGCATCTTCACCCGCGGGCCGAAGGACCTGCACCGCACGGCCGTGTTCATCGGCGGGTCCGACCTCGCCGCGGGCGAAAAGATACTGAGCGAGGTCAAGAAGCACCTGCTGCCGCAATACGGGCTGCGCGTCTCGGTCATGCTCGACTCGAACGGCGCGAACACCACCGCAGCCGCGGCCGTCCGTGCCGCGGCCAAGCACCTCAAGCTCAAAAGCACGACGGCTCTCGTCCTTGGCGGCACCGGTCCGGTCGGGCAGCGCGTCGCCCGGCTGTTGGTCGGTCAGGGGGCGACGGTACGGCTGGGCTCGCGGCAGAAGGCGCGGGCCGAGACGGTTTGCACGACGCTGCGGGCGGTTGTCCAGGGCGCGAAGGTCGAGCCGGTGGCAATTCAGTTCGACGTGGATGCGGCCAAGGCGTTCGACGGTGTGGAACTCGTCGTCGCTGCCGGGGCGGCGGGTGTTGTGCTGCTGCCGAAGAAGGTCCGCTCGGCCTGCAAGGACCTGAAGGTCGCCATCGACCTGAACGCAGTGCCGCCGGCCGGCATCGAAGGCGTCGAGGCGATGGATTCGGGCCAGGTGCGCGACGGCCTGGCCTGTTACGGGGCGCTCGGCGTCGGTGGGCCGAAGATGAAGCTACACAAGGCCGCGGTCGCGGCGCTGTTCACCCGCAACGACCTCGTGCTGGACGCAGAGGAGATTTACGCGCTGGGGTAACCACCCGTGACGCCGCGACCCGAGCCGCAGCGAGAGGAGTGGCCGCGCCCTCGCTGCGCTCGGGTCGCGGCGTCACGATTAGCCTTTCTGCCCAGCACTTTCTCGTCGCGGCGTCACGATTAGCCTTTCTGCCCCAGCACCTTTTCCAGAAACGTGCGAAACGCCTTCTCGCTACCCTCCGCGCAGGTTACCGCGAGCGCTTGCGTACCGACGTGGAAGCTCAGCACCTGGTGCGTACTCTTCGCGTGTGCTTCCGCTCGGCCGCCGAAGAATGCCGCATCGAGCCGCGATAATCGCAGACACGCCAGTCGATCCAGGCCATCCGTCCCTAGCGTGTGCGCCCGCAGCCAACGGCCGGTCAACGCCAACGTCGTTCGGCCGCCGGTCAGCGCCACCCGGCCATCGGGGAACAGTTCCACCGCCGGGCCGCTGACGTTTTCGCCTGAGACAACCGGAGCCGGCGCGGCGACCGGCACCGTCTCCTCGTCGGCAGCTTTGGCCTTCGACTTGGCCGCAAGCGGCGGGGCGGGGCTGGGAGCCGGCGCGGCGTTCGGGTGGAAGAAGTCGAAGACCGTATTCTCTTCCGGCGGTTTCTCGCCTTCGATCGCGGCCCCCGTGCCGAAGAAGTCGAAGACCGATGCTCCCGTTTCGATCTCACCTTCGACGGTGCTCGGTGAGGTCAACACGTCGCCGCCATCCATCACGTCCGCGGCGAACAACCCTTTGACGGCGCGGGCTTTCACCCATTTGGTCATATCGTCCTTGCGGACCTTGTCGGTCGGGAGCAGTTGCCCCGAAGACGCAAGCTGACGAAGTTGGCTTACCGTGACCGGCCCACCGGGTTTGCCCTCGTGTTCGTAGTACCACAGCGTAGGGGGCATAACGCACCTCGCAACGGGGCCGGGTAGAGCTACGAATTATCGCATCTATCTGCTGACATTGCAACAGCTTACGACCCCAAAACCGAGCTATCCGCAGGGGGGCCAATCCCGTACAATACAGCAGTTGGAGCGATCCTGATGCGTGTGGCGTCTTTGTCGCGGTTTGTGGCCACGCCGGAGACGCGCTCGGCCCTCGTCGCGGTGCGGAGCTTGGCCCGCGGACTCGCCGCCGGTAAGCCACTGCGAACGAATGACCCGCTGTTCCTGCATGGCCCGCCCGGCGTCGGCAAGACGCACCTGGCGGCCGGCCTCATCGCCACGGTCGCGGACGCGGGGCGGACGGCCCGATTGATCGCCGCCGCCGAGATCGTGCCTGCGCCGGATGGCCCGCCCGACGCTCTCGAAGGAGCCGATGCGTGCGACCTGTTGATCGTCGAGGACATGCAGCACCTGCCGCCCTCGGCCGCGGACGCCTTCGCTCGGCTGATCGATTACCGCACTCCCCGCCGCTTGCCGACGCTCGTCACGGCCAACACTGGCCCCGCTCAATTGTCGCGATTGCCGCCACGACTTACCAGCCGGCTGAGTGCTGGGCTGGTCGTGGGTCTGGAACCGCTCGCATCGCCGAGCCGTCGCTATGTGCTACACCGCCTGGCGACGGAGCGGAAGTTGAAGACGGCCGCGGGCGTACTCGATTGGATCGCGGAAGCAACGCCGGGCGGTGTGCGTCCTTTGCTCGGAGCCATCGAGACATTGGTGACGTTGACCCGCGGGGTTCCGTTGCCACCGGATTTAGCGGTCGTACAGGCGCACTGGGCCGATCAGGCCGACGGCAAATCACCGGTCGAGCGGGTCATTCAGCATGTGAGCAAACACTTCGGGCTGAAGCCGAAGGCGCTCCAGACGCGCCGCCGCCAGCCGGCCGCGCTATGGCCCGTGCAAGTCGCGATGTATCTGGCTCGCGATCTCACCGGGTTGGCGTGGCCACGGATCGGGGCGGCGTTCGGCGGGCGCGACGCGAGTACGGTACGCAGTGCATACGCGAAGGTCGCCGAACGCATCGACGCGGATGCGGCCGTCGAGGCGGAGTTGCGGCGGCTAAGGGCGGAACTGACGTAAGAACCAAGAACCAAGAACCAAGAACCAAGAACCAAGAACCAAGAACCAAGAACCAAGAACCAAGAACCAAACCGAGTCGGCTGCTTTGTTTGGTTCTTGGCTCTTGGTCCTTGGAACTTCCAACCGAAGGTTGGTAACACCGGGGAAAACCTGTTGATGGTTTGTCGATGATCGGTCGATGTCCGGCGCGCATTCGGGACAACGAACTGTCGATGATCGCGAGAGACGAGAATGCGCGCCAGGGATCGACGGAGTATGGGCGCGATATGGGCGCGTTTTCCCCGCGCGGGGATTAGGCGTAAGCCGTTGGTGGGACGACGACCTGCGCCGCAATGAGCGCATTCATCGACACGATGGTTATCGACCTTAACTACGACGGTCATGAATAGATTTAGGTGTTTTCTTTATCTAGCTTCCCGAGCCTGCCAAAGGCCGGGACATCCACGGGGTAAGAACCAAGAACCAAATCCTAAGAACCAAACGACACCGGGGTCTTGGTTGGTTCTTGGCTCTTGGTTCTTGGTTCTTCTGAGAGGGATCGGGGTATGAAGCTGTACTGCGAACGCGACGCCCTTCTAGGCGACGTGCAACTGGCGGCAGCGGCAGCGGCCACCCGCGACATCAAGCCAATCCTCAAGCACCTCAAGGCCGTGGCCACGAACGACCATTGCACTCTGATGGCCACCGATTTGGAGCTGGGCATCCGCTTGGAAGTCCGAAGCCCCGAGGTTCGTGAGGCCGGCGAGGCGATTCTGCCCGCTGCCCGCCTCACGTCGATCCTGCGGGAATCGACCGATAAGCACCTGACGATCGAGGCCGATGCCGAGCGCGTCGTCGTTACCGGCGACTCGAACGAGTTCGAGATGCCGAGCGAAGACCCCGGCGACTTCCCCGACATCCCGACCTTTACCAAGGGCAAGCACCACGAACTGACGGCCGGTGCCCTGCGGACGATGATCCGCCGCACCGTCTTCGCTGCCGCCAAGGAGAACAGCCGGTACGCCATGACCGGTGTGGTCTGGGAACTGGAAGGCGATATCTGCAAGCTGGTCGCCACCGATAGCAAGCGGTTGGCCCTCTGCACCGGCCCGGCGAAAGCCGTTGGTGGCCACTCGACCGGTACCGGCTCGCACATCGTCCCGACCAAGGCGATGGCCCTGCTCGAACGCAATCTGCACGACGATGAGGAAGTCGTCAGCGTCGTCCTCAAGCCGAACGAGGTGCTGTTTAAGACCGCCAGGGCGACGGTCTACAGCCGGCTTGTGGAGGGGCGGTTCCCGCCGTACAAGGACATCATCCCCAAGAAGGCAAACGCCCGCATTCCGCTGGCCGTCGGCCCGTTCCTGACGGCCGTGCGGCAGGCGGCCGTCATGACCGACGACGAGAGCAAGCGGGTCAACTTCAGCTTCGCTCCGAAGAAACTGACGCTGGCCGCCCAGGGCGCGACGAGCGGCCGGTCGAAGGTCGAGATGCCGCTCGAGTACGATGGCACGCCGATCGAGATCGCGTTCGATCCGTCGTATGTCGTGGACGTGCTGAAGGTGCTGGACGCCGACGCGCCGCTGACGTTGGATTTGACCGACGGGTCGAAGCCGGCCTTGTTCAAGAGCGGGAGCGATTACCAGTATTTGGTGATGCCGCTGTCGTGACCACGATTTCGTTTCGCGACGCTTCGCAGAAGCGGGCTTGCCGCAAGCCCGCTTCTGCGAAGCGTCGCGAAACGTGGAGGTCGCATGTTCGACCGACGTAAGCGTGCCTCCGCCGAGCCGCGCGGTCCCGAGCCGGTCGGCGAGATTCTGAGCCGGGTGTTCACCGCCCGCGGTTGGGGCCGCAAGCAGGACCGCCTGCGGTTGGAGAAAGCCTGGGCCGATGCGGCCGGCCCCGAGTACGCCCCGCACACGCGCTCCGGCGCTGAAACGCGGCGTCCTCGAAGTGGAAGTGCAAGGGGCGGTGCGGATGCAGGAGTTAGCTCACTTCCACAAGCGCCGCTTGTTGGAAGCGCTTCGCAGCCTGCTCCCCGGCACCACGCTCAGCGACCTGCGCTTTCCGCGCGACCGGTTAACCCGGCGAGCGTCGCGGCGTAAGCCGACGTGGACGGCTCCACGTCGCGCTTACGCCGCGACGCTCGCCCCGTAGCACCGAAGGATTCCCATGTCCGACACCGCGACGTTGGCCCCCGCTGAGTACACCGCCGAGGACGTGAAGGTCCTGCGCGATGCCGCCCACATCCGCCAGCGGCCGGGCATGTACATCGGCGACACCGGCCCCAAAGGGCTGCACCACCTCGTCTACGAACTCGTCTATAACTCCGTCGACGAAGCGCTCGCCGGCTACTGCAAGCACATCACGATTACCGTCCATGTCGACGGCTCGATCTCCGTCGCCGACGACGGCCGTGGTATCCCAGTCGATGTCCATGCCGACACCGGCCGCTCGACGCTCGAACTCGTACTGACGACGGTCGGCGCGGGCGGCAAGTTCGGCGGTGGGGCGTACAAGGTGTCGGCCGGCCTGCACGGCATGGGCGCGAAGGCCGTCACCGCGCTCAGCGAATGGACGGAGGCCCGCGTTCGCCGCAACGGCCGGGTGTACATGCAGGAGTACGAGCGCGGCAAAGCGACCAGCGAGCTCAAGGACATGGGCGCGGCCCCGGAGTCGAAGACCGGCACCACCGTCACGTTCAAGCCCGACCCGGAGATCTTTCACGAGGCGACCTTCGACTTCGACACCCTGGAAAACCGCCTCCGCGAGCTGGCATTCCTCAACAAGGGCCTCGCCATCATCCTGCACGACGAACGCTCCGGCAAAAAGGACACATATCACTACGAAGGCGGTATCGCCGAGTTCGTTACTTACCTCAACCGCAATGACGAGAGCCTGCACCCGAACATCTACGTGGACAAGACCGTGGACGAGGTCCGCGTCGAGGTGGCGATGCAGTATACGAACGGCGAGGAGGAGCGGGCGCGGGCCTACGCGAACAACGCCTTCAACCCTGGCGGCGGCACGCACCTCTCCGGCTTCCGCTCCGCCGTCACCCGGGCGCTCAACGCCTACGGCCAAAAGCAGGAGATGTTCAAAAACGTCACGCCGATCGGCGAGGACTTCCGCGAGGGGCTGACGGCGATCGTCAGCGTGCAGGTGCCCGACCCACAGTTCGAGTCACAGACGAAGATTCGCCTCAACAACCCCGAGGTCGAGGGCATCGTCTCCAGCGTCCTGCACGAGTTCCTGTCCAAGTACCTCGAAGAAACGCCGAAGGAGGCCCAACGGATCCTCAAGAAGGTGGTCCTGGCCGCGGAGGCGCGCGAGGCAGCGTCGAAGGCGAAGAAGGCGCTGAAGGACCGCAAGAACATCCTCTCCGGCGGCGGGCTGCCGGGGAAGCTGATGGACTGCACAACCCGTGACCGCGACGCGTCGGAGCTGTTCCTGGTCGAGGGCCAGTCGGCCGGCGGCTCGGCCGAGAGTGGCCGGGACCGCTTCTTCCAGGCCATCCTCCCCTTGCGCGGCAAGGTGCTGAACGTCGAGAAGGCGCGGGTCGAGAAGCTGCTCGCCAACGAGGAGATCACCAACCTGATCGCCGCCCTCGGCGTGGACATCGGCAACGTCGAGGACGTGACCAAGTGCCGGTATGGCAAGGTGGTGATCCTGACCGACGCCGACGTGGACGGCCAGCACATTCGCACGCTGTTGTTGACCTTCTTCTACCGGCAGATGCGGAAGCTGATCGAGGACGGCTTCATCTACGTCGCCCGGCCACCCTTGTTCGCGGTGACGCAGAAGAAGGAGGTGCGATTCGTCCGCACCGTCGAGGACATGGACCGCGAACTGATGGCTCGTGGCACCAAGAGCGCGAGGCTTGAAGTGTACGCACCCGACAACCCGCAGACGCCAACGGCGACGATCGAGGGCGAGCGGATGGTCGCGCTCGTGAAGATCCAGGCGGAGCTGGACGGCACAATTTCGATCCTGGAGCGCCGCGGCTACGCGCTGAAGTCTCTGCTCGCCAAGGCGAAGGACGGCGTTCTGCCGGCGTACCTGGCGATCCTGGGCGGCAAGGAACACTGGTTCACGACAGCGGCGGAGCTGGACGAGTTCCGCAAGATGGAGACCGCCCGCCTGGGCCGTGACCTGGTCGTGACCGAGGGCCTGGCCGAGGCGCACGCGGCCAACGGCGAAGCGGCTGCAACCTTCAGTGTGCAGGAGTTGCACGAAGTCAAGACGCTCAACCGCGCCTTGCCGAAGTTGAAAGAGTACGGTCTGACGGCGGCGGACCTGGCCGACCCGGAGCGAGTGGCCGGCCGCGAGCCACCGCTGCGGTTCATTCTGGCCAGCGGCGAGAGCCGCAAGCAACTGATGCACGCCCGCCACCTGACCGCCGAGATTCGCAAGCAGGGCGAGAAGGGGCTGACCGTGACGCGCTTCAAGGGTCTGGGCGAAATGAACCCCGAGCAACTATGGGAGACGACGCTCGACCCAAAGGTGCGGACGCTGCTCAAGGTACAGCTTGAGGATGCGTTGAAGGCCGACGAGATGTTCCGGGTGCTGATGGGTGAGAAGGTCGAGCCGCGCCGCGACTTCATCCAGAAGCATGCCCTGGAGGTCAAGGAGATCGACTACCACGGGGCGTGAGCGAGGGAGCCGGCGTCCTGAATGTCAGAGCCGGAAGCGTCAGCGACGGCCCATTGTGACCGTCGCTGACGCTTCCGGCCCTGACGCTTTGGGCCTTACTTGCTGCCTTCGACCTTGCCGCAATCGGTGATCGTCACCTTCTTGCTCGTGGTGCCGCGCGGCGAGGAGCCGACGGCTTCCATCGCCTTAATCACATCGTAGCCCTTGATGACCTGGCCGAAGACGACGTGCTTGCCGTCGAGCCACGGCGTCTGGGCGGTGCAGATGAAGAACTGCGAGCCGTTGGTGTTCGGCCCGGCGTTGGCCATCGACAGGGTGCCAGGACCGAAGTGCTTGCCAGACTTGCCCGCAAATGTCTCGTCGGCGAACTTCTCGCCATAGATCGACTCGCCGCCGGTGCCATTGCCGCGGGTGAAGTCGCCACCCTGGCACATGAAGTTCGGGATCACGCGATGGAACGTCGATCCCTTAAAGTGCAACGGCTTGCCCTCTTTGCCCTTGCCCTTTTCGCCGGTGCAGAGGGCGCGGAAGTTCTCAGCCGTCTTGGGGCAAGCGTCGGCGAAGAGTTCCATGACGATGCGGCCGGCCGGCTTGTCGTCGAGCGAAATGTCGAAGTACACTTGCGGGTTTGCAGGATTCACTGGGTGGTGGGGCTTGTAGTCATCGGCCACCGCCCGGCTGGTCATGGCGACCATGACGATGACGGGCAGAATCAGCACGAGGCCGGACGAGACGAGCGGCCAACAGGTGCGGGGAAGCAGCATTGCAAACATCCTCCTGAGTGGGGAGAGCAAAGTTCCGTAGGCGAGGAACAGACGTTGTAGGACCGGGCGGCAGGCCCTACAAGGCGGACGCGTTCTCACGTTGGACGGATGTCCAAACCCGGAAAAAAAATGTCAGAAAATGTGAAAAACTGTCCACTGCCAGTCTCAAAGCAACGGCTTGCCTTCTCGTGCCCGATACGGCGCTGCGGTCGATGGCCGCGGCAGAGTCGGGGCGTAGCTTTGTCCCGGCGGGTGTGACGCTCCTCGTCATCCGCGAGGCCCTGGCGTACGCGCTGTGGGCCGGGTAACATTTCGCGCAGCCCTCTCTCCCGCATCGGAGCCAACGATGAAGCGCGCGATGGTAGCCTGCGGACTTGCGATCGCAGCGGTCTGGACGGTCTTCGCCGACGGCCCTGTCGCGGACCTCTTCGAGGGCCATGGCGACGTCGGCGCGGTGCTGCATGCCGGCTCCACGACATTCGACGCTACGGCCAAAAGCTACACGCTCGCCGGCAGTGGCGACAACATGTGGGCGGCCAAGGACGCCTTCCAGTTCGCGTGGAAACGGATGTCCGGCGACCTCGCCCTGACGGCCGACGCCGCCCTCGTCGGCACCGGCAAGAACGCCCACCGCAAGGCCGTCCTGATGATCCGGCAGAGCCTGGACGCCGATGCGGCTTACGTCGACGTCGCGCTGCACGGCGACGGCCTCACGTCGCTTCAGTTCCGCGAGGCGAAGGGCGCGGCCACGCACGAGGTGCAGGCCAACGTCGTCGGCCCGAAGCGGCTGCGCATCGAGAAGCGCGGCCAGTACGCGCGGATGTACCTGACGGCCGGCGGCGAGGAACTCAAATTCTCCGGGGCGGCCGTGCGGATCGCGTTCACGGAGCCGTTCTACGTCGGCCTCGGCGTCTGCGCCCACGACAAAGATACGGTCGAGAAGGCCGTCTTCACCAACGTTCAGCTGACCTCCCCGCTGCCCGGAGTGGAAGGCCGACCAGCGCTCTACAGCACCCTCGAAACGCAGGTCACAACTTCGACGGATCGGCGCATCGTCCAGGTGTTCCCCGGCCGGATCGAAGCGCCGACCTGGCTGCGCGACGGGAAGACGCTGGTCTACAACGCCGGTGGCCGGCTCTACCGCATCCCGGCCACGGGCGGTACGCCGGAGGCGATCGACACCGGCTTCGCTACCCGCTGCAACAACGACCACGGCGTCTCGCCCGACGGCACGCAGCTCGTCATCAGCGATCAGTCGCAGGGGTCGCGGAGGTCGCTGATCTACACGCTGCCGGTCGGCGGCGGCACGCCGAAGCTGGTGACGCCGGTCGGCCCGTCGTACTGGCACGGCTGGTCGCCGGACGGCAAGACGCTGGCGTACTGCGCCGAGCGGAACGGCGAGTTCGACGTGTACACGGTCCCCGCGGCCGGCGGCGAGGAGACGCGACTGACGACGGCCAAGGGCCTCGACGACGGCCCCGAGTATTCGCCCGATGGCAAGCACATCTACTTCAACTCCGACCGCAGCGGCCGAATGCAAATCTGGAAGATGCGGGCCGACGGATCGGAACAAGAGCAGGTCACGTCGGACGGCTTCAACGACTGGTTCCCGCACCCGTCGCCGGACGGCCGGTCGCTCGTGTTCGTGTCGTTCGAGAAGGACGTGGTTGGGCACCCGGCCGACAAGGACGTGACGCTACGGCGGCTGACCTTGTCGACCGGCAAGGTCGACGTGCTGGGCCGATTCCTCGGCGGCCAGGGCACGGCCAACGTGCCATGCTGGTCGCCGGACGGCCGGCGAATCGCGTTCGTGACGTACCAGACGGTGCCGTGAACACGGTGGGAGGCCGCGGCTCAAATGTTGGTATCGCTCAAGGCGTCGGCCGTCCGCGGCAGTCCATTGCGGCGCAGGGCATCGCGGTACTCGTCGGGGGACAGGGGAGGCCGGCGGAGTTCGCGACGGTGGGTCGCGGCCACGGCCGCAAGGAACCCGACGTCAAGGGAATCGCAAACGAAATCGTCCGGGGCGACCGCGACGATGCCGAATGGGGCCAGTGCCGCGGCCGGAAAGTCGCTCAGGTTGTTGGTGACGATGACGTCGGCAACGCACGCCAACGCCGCGGCTAGGACGTGTCGGTCGTCCGGGTCCGGGAGGGTGAGCCGCCGCTCTCACCGCTCGTAACCGCGCACCCGGCAACCGCGGACGTTCTCGTCCATCAGGCGGCGCGTGCGGCCAAGGCTGTGCCGGTCGATCGTCGGGTTCCGGCGAAGGACGGCGCGAACCCACTCCCGGTGGATGCGGCCCGTCCACTTCGCCCCGAACAAGTCCCCGCGCTTTCCTTCGACGGCCAGCCAGACGAGAAAGGCGCGCAGGAACGCCGGGTACAGGACGCAAGCGTCGTAGACGACGATCGGGTAGTGCATGGGCCTCGACTCATTCGGGCCGCGTGTCGTCCCGCTCGTAGAGGCCCAGGTCTTCGGAGATTCGCGTGATCTCTGCCGCCGCCTCACGCGCGCGTTGGTACATCGTCTCGCGGTATCGGACCAGGGCCTCGCTCGGGATGCGGCGGTGCGTGCCGACCATCCGGCACGGCAGGTCGCCCCGCCGGATCAGCTTGACGACGAACGGCCGGGACACGTCGAGGAAGTCGGCGGCCTGCGTCGTCGTCATCTCCGCCGGCAGCGGCTTCGCGGCCGCCTCGACCGCGCGGCGCACCGCGGCTTTCAGGTCCGGCGGCAGGACCACGCGGGTGCCGTCTACCGTGACATCGATGCGGCGCTTGGCCGCTCTCGTTTGGTTTGCCATGACGCCATCGTACCGCGTATCTGCAACAAACGCAACGGCCGCTCGGGCAGTGGCGTCGCCGTCGCGCGTCGGATACCATCGTGTCTGGCGTCACGTCATTGCTCCCTTCGAGGCATGCCATGCCCGCCCTGCTCCTCGGATTCCCCGCCCGCAGTGGTGCCCTCGTCGTCGCGGCCGGCCGAGTCGGCCCTCGCGTCGCCGCACGGGCCGGCGGCGCTCGCCGGCAAGGTGAAGAGTCCCGTCGTCTTCGGGGCCGTCGAGGGTGCCTATCCCAAATCGCCGTTCTCGAACGTGGCCGTCGTGATCGACGCGGCCGGCACCGTCCTCGGCAGCTTCCCGAAGCAACGGCCGGTGCCGCTCATCCTCGACGGCAAGCCGGGCGACCGCCGCGATGTCTTCCCGATCGACCAGGGCGTCCTGGGCGTCGCCATCTGCTACGACTTCGACGCGCCCGAGGTGGCCGGTTGGCTCACCCGCCACGGAGCGACCGTATTCGTCGCCCCGACGATGGACGCGATGGAGTGGACGGCCAACCAGCACGTCCACCACGAACTGCTGTGCCGGCTGCGGTGCGTCGAGAACGACCGCTGGATGCTGCGGGCCGCGACGTCGGGCCGGAGCGAAGTGATCGACCCGCACGGCGTCCCGTCGGCCGGCGGCATCGAGGTCGGCGAGCGCGGCTACGTCGTGCTGCCGTACGGGCACCGCGCCACGACGCCGCTCGGGAGTTGGGCGGCGGCGCTCGGCCCGCTGGCGGCGGGGGCGACGGCCGTGTTCGTCGCGCTGCATTGGCTGCGAAGGAGGTCACGTCGTTGAAATACGATGTCGAGATCGCCAACGTCCGCGAGGTGTCGCTGGTCGGCACGGCCGATCTCGCGTATTGGGCCGACCGGCTGCGCCCCGCGGGGCTGCATCCCACCGTCGCCGACGGGCGGGCGCTCCTCTTGCTCGTCGCGGTGGCGGCGAGATTCAACGGCATCCCGTTCCACGAACTGTCCGTCTCCGTCTTCCTGAGCCGGGAGGTCGGCGGCCCCGGCCGCGACGCGGGATACCTCGTCCACGCCTACAACTCGATCCGCTTCTTCGCCTGGGTCGAGCGGACGTTCTTCCGCACGCCGTACTATCCCGCTTCCCTCGAAGTCGCGTGCGGCCCGCCGGCATCGTTCCGCGTCAGCCGTGGCGGGGCGACGCTTCTGGCAGCGTCCATGGCTTCCGGCCGGCAGCCGACGCGCGACGGCGACGAGTACTGGGAAGCGCCGATCTACCTGCCCGGCCGCGGCCGCGAGGCCGACGCCAGCCGGCTGTTCCACGCCAAGCTCAGCGGCCGCACGCAAACGTATCCGTTCGAGGCCGGCAAGGACGTGCTGAAGCTCGCGCCCGAGTCGGGCGAGCCGGTCGTCGCGCTGCTCGCCGAGTCGCACTTCGCCGGCAAGGAATGGGTCGTCCGCGCCAACGCGACGCACGGTAAGTCGAAGACCGTCGCGCGCGAAATGGCGAGCGGGGTCACGTAGTTCGGCGCGAAATCTGCGGCTACGTGGGTCGGTCGACACAGTGGACTCTACGGACCCCAGCCATGACCCCGACGACCAGCCGCAAGCGCCCGTTCGACATCACAACCGCCGTTCGCCGGCTGCGCACGGCGGTGCGGCCGCTGCCGAAGGCGGCGATGTTCCAGCTTGCCGAAGAGGGGCACCGCTCCGTTTTCGAGTTGCTGGTGGCGTGCATCATCTCGATCCGCACCCGCGACGAGACGACGTTGCCGGTCGCCCGTCGCCTGTTCGCTGTTGCCCGCACGCCGGCCGAGATCGCACGGCTGACGCCGGCCGCGATCGACGACCTCATCGCGGACTGCACGTTCCACGGGCCGAAGTCGCACACGATCCACGCGATCGCCGAACAGGCCGTCGCCGAGTACAGAGGCGAGCTACCGTGCGACGCCGAGGTGTTGATGGAGCTGCGCGGCGTGGGGCCGAAGTGCGCCAACCTCGTCGTCGGCATCGCGGGCGGCTTGTCGGCCATCGGCGTGGACATCCACGTCCACCGGGTCACGAACCGCTGGGGCTACGTCCACGCCGCCACGCCGGAGAAGACGCTCGCGGCCCTCGAAGAGCGGCTGCCGAAGCGGTACTGGGTCGAGATCAATGCGCTGTTGGTGCCGTTCGGCAAGCACATCTGCACCGGCGTCCGGCCGAAGTGTTCGACGTGCCCGCTGCTTGGCATGTGCCGACAAGTCGGCGTGACGGACCACCGTTAGCGATCCCTGGTTGTCGCCCCGAGCCGGGGCCTATGCTGACCCCATGCGCCACGACCTGACGGACCTGATCCCGACCCGTCATGGGCACTTCCGCTTCGAGTCCGGCCACCACGGCAACTTGTGGCTCGACCTCGACGGGCTCTTTCGGCGCTCGCGCCGGCTGCGGCCGTTTGCCGAGGCGCTGGCGAGCAAGCTGGCTCGGCACACGGTCGCCGTGGTGTGCGGCCCGCTCGTCGGCGGCGCATTCCTCGCGCAAACCGTCGCGGACATTCTCGACATTGAGTTCTGTCACGCGGAGCCGTTCGTCCCGGACGAGCGCGAGGCGTTGTACCCGGTCCAGTACCGTCTGCCGGTCAGCATTCGCAGCGACGTGCGCGGCAAGGCCGTCGCCGTTGTGGACGATGTGGTCAACGCGGGGTCGGCTGTGCGCGGAGCGTATACGGCGCTCGATGAGTGCGGCGCCCGGGTTGTCGCCATTGGGGCGCTCGTCGTGTTGGGCACCGTGGCCCCAGTGCACTTCGCTGAGCGCGGCGTTCCGCTGGAGCGGCTCGCGGATTGGCCGAACGATTTGTGGGATCCGACCGCGTGCCCGCTGTGCGCCGCCGGTGTACCGCTGGCCAATTGAGGGCAGCGCCCAAGGTGCCGCACGACCCTTGGCCCTTACAATCCCCTCGAACCCACCCTCCTGTCGGGACACTATTCGGAGGCTCAAGATGCAACCGACGTGGATGGTCGTGGCCCTGGCCGCGGGAGCGATCCTGCCGGTGCAGGTGGCCGTCAATGCGGCCTTGCGCCGGCAACTCGGCTCGGCGTTCACGGCAACGCTGGCGAGCTTCACCGTCGGCACGCTGGCGGCGCTGGGCCTGTGCGTGCTCTTGCGCCAACCGACGCCGATCCCATCGGCGGACCGACCGACGGCGTGGTGGATGTGGCTCGGCGGCCTGCTCGGCGTCGTTTACGTCGGCACGTCGATCGTCGTGACGCCGCGGCTCGGTACCGCGCTGACGCTCGGCCTGGTCGTGGCCGGGCAGATGGTGACGGCGCTGACGCTCGATCACATTGGAGCGTTCGGCCTGGTCCGTCGCGAAACTGGCTGGCCGCAGATGGCCGGGGCCGCCCTTATCGTCGCCGGCGTACTGCTGGTCACGCGACGACCAGGGTGAAGCGCCGTCGTTGGTGCGAGGCCGTGGTGAGCAATAGCGCGGCAGAGGCCACTTGCAAGCGAGGCCGTTCGCACCGATAATCGGCGATACCTCGCCTGGTCTATCCTGTCACTGCCGGTGAATGTCTCCGAACTCCTCAAGTCTCTCACGGACCTGCTCCACGATGGGGCCGGCGGGATCGTGGCTCTGCTGCTCGGATTCGGCGGCGGGTTCCTGACGGCGCACTGGTTCCATCGCCGCAATGGGCGACGGGAGATCGCGCGCCTCCAAGCCGAGAACGAGGTGCTGCGCGCGCTCGAAGACAAAGCCCGCGAAATCGGGAAGGAACTCATCCTCGTTCGCGACCAGATGATCCGCATCGCGCGGACGGCCATGAAGTTTCGCGAAGGCGGTCTCTCGTTGCAACAAGAATTGGAACGCGAGCGCGGCATCGTTCAACGTTTGAGCAAGAAACTCGATGCAGCCAAGAGCAAGTACACCGAACTCAAGACACAGCACGGCGCCACCCGCGCGGAGCTGGACGAGCTGCAAGCGCAGTTGAATCGGCTCGATAATGTCGTCGAAGGGACCGGCAGCCTCTGGCTGCGCGACTTACCACCGCCGACAGATCGGCCGCCGCTATCGAAGCAGATGCCGGTCGTGGCCGTGGTCAACTTCAAGGGCGGCGTCGGCAAGACGACGCTGGCGGCCAATCTTGCGCCGGCTCTGGCCAGCCATGGCGAGCGCGTCCTCGTCATCGACCTGGACTACCAGGGGGCGCTCACGGCGCTCGCCATGCTGCCCGGCGACATCCGCCGCGCCGCCGCCGAACACAGGCTTGTGCAAGACCTGCTTCAGTCGGAGCCGCTGCCCGATCTGCTGCGCCGTTTGGCCGTCCCGTGCGGCGACCCCGAAGAGCGCTTCCACGTGATTGGGGCGACCGAGCCATTGGCCGACACCGAGTCGTGGTTGATGGCCCGCTGGCTCGTGCGGCTCGGCAGCGGCGACGCGCGCTTCGTGTTGCGCACGGCCATCGACACGGCCCGCGAGCGCGGCGACTTCGACCGTGTGCTGATCGACTGTCCGCCGCGGCTCACAACTGCCTGCGTCAACGCGCTGGCCTGCTGCAATTACGCCCTCGTCCCGGCGCTGCTCGACCGCACGTCATCGCCCGCGGTCCCGCATCTACTCGGCCTGCTCAAGCAGTTTCAGCCGCTCCTGGGCGGGCTGCCCGGCGTCGGGATCGTCGCTAACCGGACGACGCGGACGCCGTTGCCGGGCGACGAATTGGACGTGTGGGATGAGCTGGCGACGCAGTGCCGCGAGGTGTGGGGCCGGCCGGTGGACCGGTTCGCCACGACGGTACCGCAGCGGTACGCCTTCCGCGACGCCGCCAACCGGCATCGCATCGCCGTGCAGCAGGACCGCGAAATCCGCGACATCTTCGCCCGGCTGGCCGACGAGCTTATCGAGCGGGTCCCCCGAGAAGGTCACCGATCCGCGCCAGTTACTCGTTGATGTCGCCAGCGCCGGCTTGAGCGACGACATCGTCGCGCGTGGCCGTCGCTGACGCTTCCGGCTCGGAGGAATGTCACGAGCGGCCGGTTTTGGAATACAGCGGCTGGTAGAGCTGCACCTCGAAGCCGCCGGGCACCCGGAAATGCGTCGTTAACCCATAGCCGCGGTTCTCGATCGGCGTGGTGAACTCGACGCCGCGGGCCGACAATTCGGCAACGGTCTTCGCGACATCGTCGCAGTAGAACGAGATGTTGGGTGTGCCGGACGGGGCGTGCTCGTCCTCGGCCGGGTGACAGCCGAGGTCGGCTTCGGGCATATCGAAGATCAGCCAGCCGTGGCCGAGATCGCTGGCCGGGAAGCCGAGCTTGTCGCGGAAGAATGCCCGGAGCGCCTCCGGCTCCGAGGTGTAGAACATGGCGTGTACGCCGCGAATCATGGCCGGCTCTCCAATGCAGGGGCGACGCCGCATTGTGTCCGCGCCGGTCGGCCAGGGCAAGATGGACTATGCCCGCTTGACGCGCACAGCGTCCGTGACGAGGGCCGTTTGGTGTTCGGCTTGCGTCACTTCAATGGCGGCTTCCTTGATCGCCAGAAATGCCCGCGCGCAGGTGGGGTCGAACTGAAGCTCGCTGTGCTTCTCGATTTCGGCGAAGGCCACTTCCGGCGGTCGCCCCTTCATCTCCGGGTGGTACGGTCGCGGCGATGTCATCGCGTCGTAGGCGTCCACGACCGCCACAATGCGCGCCAATCGCGGAATCGCTTCGCCCTTCAAGCCCTCGGGGTAACCCCGGCCGTCCCAACGCTCGTGGTGGCTCTTCACGATCGGGATGATCGGGTGCAGGTCCGGGATCATCGAGACGATCGCGGCCCCCTTCGTCGTGTGCAGCTTCATCTCCTCGAACTCTTCCGTCGTCAGCTTGCCCGGCTTGAGCAGGATGCTGTCCTTGATGCCGATCTTGCCGATATCGTGCAGCGGTGTGCCCCGCTCCAGCAGCTTGATCTCCTCGGGCGTCAAGCCAAGTTGCAGGCCAAGACGCACCGCCAACTCCGTCACCCGACGCGTGTGGCCGCCGGTGAACTTGTCCTTCATGTCGACGGCTTCGGCCAGGACCGTGATCGTGTTCTGGAACAGGTCGTCCTTCTTCTTCAAGAGCATCGCGCACTCGATGCCCGCCGATACGTTGGCCGCCAAAGCGTCGGCCAGGTGCAGGTCTTCCTCCGTGAATGGCTTCTGCCAAAGGGTGCGGTCCAGGTGCAGAACGCCCAGGTTCTTTCGCGGCGTCCGCAAGAGAACGCAGAGGACCGATGCCATCTGTCCGTCGGCGATCGACTGAGCGGCGGCCAATTCCGGATCGTCGTTGACGCTCGAACAGAGGATCGATTCTGCCTTGTTGAAGCAGCGCTGCGCGAGCTTTTGGCTGAAGTGGAAGCGGCCCTGCGGTGCGTCACCGAGGCCGTTGGATAAGGCCCGGAGCTTCAGCTTACCGTCGTCGGCCTGGAGAACGATCGCTCCGCGCTGGGCGGCCAGCACGGCCGTCGCGTCGTTGAGGATCGAGTGGAGAAGTTCGTCTTCCTTCTCGATGTGGACGAGGTGGTGCCCGGCTCGCAGGAGCGCGAGCAACTGCTGGCCCGGTCGTAGTTCGCGGTTGCGATCGTAGATCAGATCCTGGATCGCGTCTTCCCAGGACGAGTTCGTCGCGACTTCGATGCGGACGTTATCGATCGTCTCGTCGCGGACGTCCTTGGCGTCCGGCACGCCAGTCTCGGCCGACTCGACCATCAGCGCGACTTTGCCGAACTGCACGATGTCGCGCGACTTCACCGGCCGATCGCCGGCCCCGAGCTTCTGACCGTTGACGAACGTGCCGTTCGTGCTTTCCAGATCGCGGACGACCCAGCCCATGCCGTTTTGCAGCTTCACCTCGGCGTGCCGCCGGCTGACGGAGCTGTCTTCCAGGACGATCTCCAGCGACCCGAGCCGACCTGCGCGAAGGAGGGTATCGGACTCCCACGCCCGCCCTTTGATCTCGTCGCTGATGCCGCGCAGGCGAATGCCCTGCTTGACGGACTGCTTCACGGCCCACCCCCACCTGCGTCCGCTTTTGGCCCCGCGGCCGAGATCGCGAACGACGACCCCGATTGTACCACCTTGGCGCGCCGCCGGAAGTCCCCGTCCGGCTTTGCCCGTTCTACCGCCGCTGTGCAGTCCTTAGGAGCGGCAGTATCGTTAGCTTCAATGCAGCCCCGGCATCCCAGCAGAGACGCCGGTGAGCCGGAGACCAGGGGAGACAACGCAATGGCGACTACGCGGCTTCGGATCGTCCGGTGTCCTTTTCTCTCGTGCTCCCTGGCTTTCCTGCTTCCCTCCTCGGCGATCTTGCTCCTCAGCACCCAACTGCTGGCTCAAAAGCCAAGCCCCGCCCAAGGCCCACCGACCCTCGCGTCGGTCGTGCCCAACGGTGGCCAGAGCGGCACGACCGTCGAATGGACACTCACTGGCACCAATCTTGGCGACCCAGTCGCCGCAGGTACCACCATCCCGACGATCATCCGACTCGCTACGGACGCTATCTCCGGAAAAGATAGCACGAAATTCCGGGTCACGCTGGATGTGCCGGCCGACGCCCCGCTCGGGTTCCACCGCATTTGGGCTGCCACCGCCCGCGGATTGTCGAATCCCCGGACCATTTGTGTCGATCCCTTCCCGCAGATCGGCCCCGCCAGCGGCAACCGGACCAAGGACAAGGCGACGGCCATCAGTCCGCCCTGCGTCGCATTCGGCAAGGTCGATGCTGAGGCGAGCGATTATTACCGCTTCAGCGCCACCGCTGGGCAACGGCTCAGCTTCGAGGTCGTCGGCCGACGGCTCGGCAGCACGCTCGACCCACTCGTGCGCCTTTACGACGCCAAGGGCCGCGAACTACCTCGCGGCTACAGCGAGGACGCGCCGGGGCTTCAGACCGATAGTCGGCTGACCTACGTCTTTGCCGAGGCCGGCGAGTATCTCGTCGAAGTCCGCGACGCGATGCACCGCGGCGGGTCCGACTACTTCTACCGCCTGCGCATCGGCGACTTCCCGTGCGCCATCGCCCCGATTCCGTTGGCGGCCAAGCGCGGCGCGAAGGTCGCGGTCGGCTTCGCCGGGCCACAGGTCGATGGCGTCAAAGCGCTGGACGTGCAACTGCCGACGGACCCGGCCATCGAGGCGATCCCACTGACACCTGTCGGGCCAAACGGGCTACCGGGCTGGCCCGTCTCGCTGCTCGTCAGCGACCACGACGAATTGCTCGCCGCCCCGTCGATCGAAACACCCGCGAAGGCGATGCGATTGCCCGTGCCGGGCGGCGTCACCGGGCGGTTCCTGCGTAAGTCGCAAGTAGACCATTTTACAGTTGCCGTCAAGAAAGGGCAGCGCATCGCCATCGCGGCTCAGACGACGGAGTTGCTCTCGCCGGCCGAGGTGTACCTGGTGGTCCGCGACCCTGCGGGCAAGGAGGTCGGTAAGAGCGACCCGAACACCGCGGTCGCCAGGGTCGAGTTCCAAGCCGCGGCCGATGGCGATCACCTCATCGCCGTCGAGCATCTGCATTATGCCTTCGGGCCGAACGAGGTTTATCGGCTGACGGTCACGCCGCCCATCCCCGGCTTCGAGATGACGCTGGCCGACGACCGGCTCGCCGTGCCGCAGGGGCAGACGGGCCTGATCCCCGTACTCACGTTGACGCGTACCGACTTCGCCGGGCCTGTCGAGCTATCGGTCGTTGGGCCGCCGGGGCTCACCGGCACATTGACCGTGGCACCGGGGGCCCAAAGTGGCCCGCCACCGGGGCCGGGACAGACGCCGGGCGCGCCGTTCGCACAGCTCGCGGTGAAGGCGGCCGTCGATTTGCCGCCGGGTGTGTATCAGGTCAAGGTCCGCGGCAAGGCCGACGTGAATGGCAAGGAACTCGTCGCCTTCGCCAGCACTCGGTCCCTGGTGAGCGCGTCGTTGGCGAACCTGACGGTGCCACCGCGGGAGTGGTGCCGCACAGTCGCGGTGGCCGTGTTGCCGAAGCCGCCGTTCGAGTTGAGCGCGGCGTTCGACCCGCCCGCGACAGTCCGCGGTCTGGCGACGAAGCTCACGGTGACGGCCAAGCGCGATGCGGGCTTCACAGGCGCGATCGCGCTGGTCGCGCAGGGGTTGCCCGCGAACGTGACGGCCGACGCTCCGACGATCCCCGCGGACAAGGATTCGGCCGAGGTGACGGTGAAGGTCAGCGACAAGGCGATCCAGGGGACGTTCGCGTTCATGGTCAGTGGTCGGGCGGAGTCGGAAGGTCAGCCGGTGTCGGCGGCCTTGGTGGCTCCGCCGCTGGTCGTCGGCCCGCCGTTCGAGCTGAAGGCGGAGCCGAACCCACTCGCCGTCGGCCAGGGCGAGACGGCGAAGCTGACGGTGACGGCTCTGCGCAAGGGAGGCTACGACGGCCCCATCGTGCTGGAGCTACGGAACCTGCCGGCCAACGTATCGGCCAAAAAGGTGACGATCCCGAAGGGCCAGACTTCGGCCGAGATCGCGCTGACGGCCGCCGCCAACGCCTCGCTCGGTGCAAAGGGCGATGTGGACGTGCTGGGGAGCGTGACCCTGGCGAACCAGCAGCATGCCTCACCGCCGTTCACGCTGCGGGTGCAGCCGCCGACGCCGACGCTGATCGTGAAGGCCGACCCGGCAACGCTCAAGATTGGCGAGAAGGCGAAGTTCAAGGTGACACTTGAGCGAAAGAACCTGACGGGGCCGGCGGTAATCACGATAGACGGCTTGCCGGCGAAGGTGACGGCAGCGGCGTTGACGATTGCCGCGGACCAGTCGGCCGGTGAGGTCGAGCTAGCGGCCGCCGCCGACGCGGAGCCGGCCAAGGCCGACGCGACCGTGAAGGCCGTCGTCGGCCCGGTGAGTGCCACCATAAAAGTGGCTGTGACCATCGAGAAGAAAGACTGACCCCGGGAAGCCCACCGATGGCAATCGGTGGGAGAAGCGGCCCACCGATTGCCATCGGTGGGCTTTGCGAAGGAATTGAGATGAACCTCTTCGATAAGTTCGCGCAAGCGCTGCCCTACGCCGAGTTCATGGCCCGCCACGGCAACCCCGGCTACGACGCCCGCTGGAAGGCGATGGCCGAGCAAGTCGTGCTGACGCCGGCGCAGCGCGAACTCCTCGCCCAATTCACGCGCGAGACGAACGTACTGGTCTTGGCCGGCGCGTGGTGCGGCGACTGCGCCAACCAATGCCCGATCTTCGATCGCTTCGCCGAGGTTGCGCCGGCCCTGAAGGTGCGGTATCTCGACAACGCCGAACACGCTGACGCCCAGGCCGAGTTGAAGATCAACGGCGGTAACCGGGTGCCGGTGGTCGTGTTCTTCAGTGAGGACGGCCAGGAGGTCGGCCGCTATGGCGACCGGACGCTGAGCAAGTACCGAATGATGATCGAGCAGCACATCGGCGCGAGTTGCGCGACCGGCCTTGGCCGCGATCCGCTGCTCGCGCAAGTCACCCAGGATTGGCTGAACGAGTTTGAGCGAGTACAGTGGGTGCTTCGATTGTCGCCGCGGTTGCGGCAGAAGCACGGGGACTGACGCGTTCGGCTCGCGGCGATTTGCAGAAGCGTGACCGGAGACGGATCGTATGGGCAAGGCGGCGGTACGGCCGAAGTTCGACACCCTCGAAGAACTGTTGCACGACCTGGGCGACATCGCTCCGCGGCGGATTCGGCTCGACTCGTTGCCGGGCCGGGCGACCGTGCGGGACGTCGTGCGGCTCAACGAGCGTGGCACCCAGCTTTACGAACTCGTGGACGGCGTCCTGGTGGAGAAGGTGATGGGACGGAAGGAGTCGCTCCTGGCGTCGCGGATCATCACCGCGATGTCCGTCTTCGCCGAGTTGCACGACCTCGGCGACGTGACCGGCGAGGCGGGCACGTACCGCATCGTCCCGGACCTCGTCCGCGCGCCGGACGTGGCGTTCACGTCGTGGGCGCGCCAGGGCGGCAAGGACGTGCCGGACGACGCCGCGCCCCCGGTCGCGCCCGACCTCTCGGTCCAAGTCCTCAGCCCCAGCAACACCCGCGGCGAGATCGCCCGCAAGTTGCGGGAGTACTTCTTCGCCGGCGTCCGCCTCGTTTGGATTGTCGATCCGAAGACGCGCACGGTGAGGAGCCACACGGCCCCGGACGAGTTCGTCGAACTCGCCGCGTCCGACACCCTCGACGGCGGCGACGTGCTGCCAGGGTTCCGTCTGCCGCTTGCCAAGCTGTTCGCCAGGCTGCCGACGCCGGCCAAGAAGCCGCGCAAGAAGAACGGCCGCGGACGGGTATAATCCGGTATGCACGCCGCCAACGCCGCGTTTCTCCGCGCCATCGCCGACCATCCCGATGACGACCTGCCGCGGCTCGTCTACGCCGACTTCCTCGACGACCGCGGCGACCCGCGCGGCGAGTTCGTCCGCCTCCAAGTCGAACGGCCCCGGCTGCCGGCCGACGACCCGCGGCGGGCCGAATGGGCCGCCCGCGAGCGTGAACTGTTGCGCCGCCATGGCGACGCGTGGCTCGGCCCGCTCGCCCACGTCGTCAGCGGCTACACGTTCCGCCGCGGGTTCGTCGAGGATGTAGTGGTCATGACCGAGGCGTTCGTCGCCCACGCCGCGGTCCTGTTCGCGCACGCCCCGATTCGCCGGGCGACGCTCCGCGGGGCGCTCGGCTGGGTGCGGGCGCTGGCCCGGCTCCCGCAGCTCGCCCGGCTCGCGGCCCTGGACCTTGGCTACGACCACCTCGAAGCGGCCGACGCGCGGACGCTTGTCGCATCGCCGCACCTGGCCGAGCTGCGGGCGCTCAACCTGAATGGCAACTACATTGGCGACGACGGCGTGCGCGCCCTGACCGCGGCGACGCACCTGCGCGGCTTGCGCGAGTTGAAGCTCGAAGGCTGCCACCTAACGGCGGCCGCGGCCCGTGCGATGGCCGTGGCCCCGCACCTGGCCCAACTGCGGCGGTTGGATGTCAGCGACAACACCCTGGACGATGCCGGTGTATCGGCCCTGGTGGCCGCGCCGTTTGCGAAGCACTTTACGACGCTCGACCTGACGAGCGTGCTATTGACCGGCCCGGCCGTGGAGGAATTAGCCGCGTCGTCGGCGTCGGCGTCTTTGACGCGGCTGCGGCTCGGGTACAACCTGCTCGGCACCGCGGCGGCCCGAGCGCTGGCCGCATCGCCGCACCTGACGCGGCTGCGGCGGCTCGACCTGACCGGCAACGCCATCGGCGACGACGGGGCGCTGGCGCTGCTCGACTCGCCGACGCTGGCCGGGCTGGAGCGGTTGGAGCTGAGCGTCAACCCGCTGTCGGCCGCGGTGAGCGACCGCGTCGCCGAGCGATTCGGCGAAGCGGGGTAGTGTCGGTGCAATGCCGCGAGGCCGTTCTTGTGATTCCACCGGCCAAACGGTAAAATCTGGGGCACACGGCCTGGAGAACCACCCGTGAGCGTTCGCGTTCCCCATTGCGTCCTTGCCCGACTCGTCAAGAAGGACGGTACGCATCCGGGATACGATTTCTTCGGCGTCTGCTACATGCGAACTGTGCCGTCCGACACGGAATTCCCGCGCGTGGTGTCGGACCTGCATCTGTTCCTGCGGTTTTTCGTCGAAAACGCCGGACCGACCGCGATCCGGTTTCGAGTGTGGTGGTGTCCACAAGGCCGCGACCGACGCCTGTTGACCGACCTACGGCCGCAAGGGCCGCTGGGTCAAATCGACTTCCCAGCGAGCGGCCACGACTACCTCGACATCGCATTTCGCCTGCCGCCCGTGCAATTGGAAGGTCTAGGGGTTCACGCAATCGAGGCGTATTGCCGTCCGGGCCGGCCACGTCGCGGATTACCCTGGCAGCGGAAGCGGGGGTGGAATCTGGTAGCCGTCGAGTATTTTGCTGTGGAGAGACAATCGTGAACCCGCGCCGACTACAGGGCGACATCCGATACCGTTGCAACGATCCCATCGACCTGGTCCCGGTCGATGACCGCTTCCGGCCCGCCGCGGACGTTCCGCCCGTCGAATTGACGCCGGCCGGACCCGTCGCGGAGCCGATCGAACTGCGGGCCGACGACGATGTTGCCCGCGCCGCGCCGGCCGAAAGCGCCGAACTCACGCCGGCGGAGCATGCGGTGGTGATGGCACGGGTCCGTGGGGAAACGCTGGCAACGATCGCGGAACACCTGGGGATTTCCGTCGGTATCGCGCGGAAACGGTTGCGCCGAGCCTTGCGCAAGTTGCGCGAGCGGCCGTCGCCTGGTTCGCGGGCGGGGTAAGAACCGCCGGGTGGGCGATCCCGGCGGCCGCTCGCCGGTCACGGCAGCGGGACGAACAGGTTCTGGACGAAGTGGAACAGGTCGGTGCCGTCCACGTCGCCATCGCCGTCGAAATCGAACGCCGGGTTGTAGTTGCCGGCGTTGAACACGGTCGGGACGTAAGCAAATAGATCGGTGCCATCCACGTCGCCGTCACCGTCGATGTCGCCGTAGTAGCGGAACAGGCCGTTCAGCGCGGTTCCGTTCAGCACGTAGTCGTCGCCGGCGGTGCCGTCGCCGTTGCCGTCGAAGTTCGCGACCTGGCTCGCCAGTACCGTCAGCGTGTACCGGCCGTCGGCCAGGGAGCCGCCGGCCGTCTCCGCCCCGGCGAAGTTGGCCAGGGTGACGACGGTGACGCCGCCGACGGTCTGCGCCGTAGCGGTGAACCCGCCGACTTGCCCGCCGCCGAGGCGGGCGAGGCGGAAGGCGGCGGCCGGGTTGGCCGGCAGGGCGGCGACGCCGGAGAAGGTGACGGCGAGCTGGGTGACGCGCGACCGCTGGGCCGCCCCGCCGTTCAAGGCGACGGATGCTACCCGCAACGCCGGCGGGTCGTTATCGGTGATCGTGCCGACGCCCTGACCGTCGGCGATGGTCGCGCCGACGGGGTTCGACAGGTTGACGGCGAACGTCTCGGCCGGTTCGGCCAGGGCGTCGTCGAGGGTACGGACCAGGATCGTGCGGCTCGTCTGGCCGGGCGCGAAGGTCAGGGTACCGGACGCGATGACGTAGTCGGCTCCGGCGATTGCGGTCCCGTCGGCGGTGGCATACTGCACTGTCACCGGTGTTGCGCTGGCGGCGTTCAGCGTGACGGTGAAGGCGGCCTCGGATGTAGGGCCGTAGCGGAGTACCTGGTTGCTCGTCGAACTGCCGACGTACATGTTGCCAGCCACGTCGAAGTCGATCCCGTTTGGCAGGCTCAGACCGCCGCCGGCAATCGACTCAAGGTAGGCCCCTGTGTTGGCGTCGTACACCAGAACGGCGTTGGTGAACTGGCCTACCACGAAGAGTTTTCCGTTGCGGAACATTAGACCTGTCGGAGCGTCCAAGCCGCCGGAGCCGGAGCCAACGAACGTATTGATGAATGCCCCCGTCGTCCCGTTGTAGCGGTTGACGCTGTCCCCGCGGGTGTTGGCGACGTAGAGGTTGCCGTCCGGGCCAAATACCACGCCGTTGGGGTTGTCCAACCCGCCGCTGCCGTTGGAGACGAACACGCCCATGAAGGCACCCGTACTCCCGCTGTAGCGCAGCACCTCGTCGGGAGCATTGCTCGTCGCGCCGTCGTCGGCGCTGCTAACGTACAGGTTGCCGTCCGGGCCAAAGGTAAGGCCCTTGGGGAACATCAGCCCGCCGCTGCCCGGCGGCACGACTTCGACGGCCGTGCCGGTTCCGATTCTGTACTGGAACACGTTGGCCGACCCAAACGCCGCAACGTCGAGGTTACCGTCCGGGCCGAAGCCAACGGCCCAGGGACCGGCCAAACCGGCACCACTCGGAATGGCCACGTCGAGGAAGGTGCCGGTGGCGGCGTCATACCGCAACAACTGGTTCGAGCCCATGCTGGCGACGTAGAGCTTGCCATCCGGCCCGAAAGCGATGTGCCGCGGCCCCTGCAACCCGCCGCTGCTCGCGGACACGAAATCGTCGATGAACCGAGTCGCATTACCGCCTTCGGTTGCCGCGGCGTCGCCGATGCTGATGGCAGGTGGGTCGGCGATGTCTTGCGGGTTGGTGTTGCCGGCGGCGAGGGCGAACGTCGCGCCGGCCACTTGGCTACCGGAAGTTCGACTTGAAGCGCCGATGTACTGGTACACCCGGTCGGTGCCGTTGTCGACGATCCAGATGTCGCTGACGCTGGCCGGGTTGATCGTCAGCCCAGTCGGATTCGCGTTGGCCGCGTCGATGGTCCAACTGCCGAGCGGCGACCCCGAGATCGAGTACTTGTAGACCGTATCGCTCGATGAACCGTCGTTGACGACCCAGAACGACGACCCATCGGTCACAATGCCCTTGCCGTTGGTGTTGGGGCCGCTGAGGCTGAAGCTGCTCGCGGCACTTTGGCTGCCCGAGCGCCGGCTCGCGGCACCGGTGAACTTATAGACTTTGTCGAGCTTGCTATCGAGTAGCCAGATGTCGGTACCGTTGGTGGCGATGCCTTCGAGCTGGGCGCTTCCGTTCAACCCGCCGGCCGACCAGGATCCGAGCAGCGCGCCGCCGTTGTTGTAGACGTAGACGGTCTTGTTGGCGTCCACGACCCAGAGCGTTGTCCCGGCCGCCGTGCTGGCCGCGCCGCGGGGGGAAGTGTTGCCGCTGGTCAAATTGGAACTGCCAAAGGCATTTCCCGGAGCCCCGTAACGATAGGTCTGGTCCGGGCTGCCGTCGTTCACGACGAAGAACTTGGTCGCGTCGTCGTCGGTGACGGTCACAACGCCCTGACTGTCGGTGATCGCTGCGCCGGTGGCGTTCGACAGGTTGACGGCGAACGTCTCGGTCGGCTCGGCTACGGCGTCGTTCAGGATGGGGACGCGGATCGTGTTCGACGTGAAACCGGGCGCGACGGTCACCGTCCCGGTGGTGGCCGTGTAATCGCTGCCGGCCGACGCCGTACCGTCGCCGGTGGCGAAGGTCACAGTGACCGGTAGCGTACTCGGCGTGGACAGCGACAAAGTGAAGACCGCTTCGTTCTCCGTCCCGTAGCGGTAAATCTGGCTGCTCGTGCCGAGCGCGGCAACGTACAAGTCGCCATCGGGACCAAACGCGATTCGGTAAGGGCTGCTCAAGCCGCCTGCACCACCGGGGACAAAGTCGTCGACGTACGCGCCGGCGGCCGTGAACCGTTCGACGCGGTCGTTCCCCGAGCTCGCAACGTACATGAGCCCGTCGGAGCCGAACTTCACGTCCTTTGGACCGACCAGGGCGGGGTTTGTCACGGCACCCAGGTACGCGCCGGTCAGGGCGTTGTACTTCTGGACCTGATTGGTGCCGGTGCTGGCGACGTAGAGTACGCCGCCGGGGCCGACGGCCAAACCCTCCGGCCAGCTCAGCGCGCCGGCCCCGGTCGTGGCGAAGGCCGGCCCCACCGGTAGCCCGGTCGCGCCGTCGTACCGCACGATGTTCTGACTGTTCCGCCCGGTGACGTAGAGTTCCGGAATGCCGTCCCCGTTGACATCGGGGCCGAACGTCAACCCGTGGGGTCCGTCGATCCCGCCACTGCCGGCCGTGACAAACGCGCCGAGCGGCGTGCCGTTCGCATCGAACCGCAGCACCTCGTCCGTGTACTCGGCCCCGATGTACCAGTACCCGTCGCGGAAGAGTTTGTCGCGCACCCCGCTGACCTGACCCGCCGGGATGAAGTGGTCGACGAACGCCCCGGTCGTCGCGTCGTAGCGGTCGATCGGCCCATTCGTCTGGGGCCCGGGCGACGTGTAGAGGTAGCCGCCCTGGAAGGTCAAGCCATGGAATTGGTGGCCAGGAGCGCCCGTTATGAACGGGCCGCGGTAGTGAGCGGCGTGGTCGCCTTCGATCGCCGCGGTGTCGGCGACGGTGAGTTGCCGCGCGGCGTCGTCGTCCACGACGGTCACGGTTGCGGTGCCGCCGGCGACGGTCGCACCGCTCGGGTTGCTCAGTTGCACGGTCAACGTCTCGTTGCCCTCGGCGAGGGCGTCGTCCGTCGTCGCGAGCAGGACACGCCGCGATGTCTGGCCGGGCGCGAACCTGACCGTGCCCGCCTGGGCCGTGTAGTCCGCGCCCGCGGTGGCGGTGCCGTCGGCGGTGGCGTAACTCACGCTGACCGGCGTGGGACTCGCTGCCGAGAGCGTCACGACCACGCCCCGGTCGTAGCGGCCGACCGTGTTCGTGTCTCGACCGCTGACGAGCAGTGCCCCGCGGGCATCGAAAGCGATCCCGATGGGCGCGCGGAGCGACGACGCCGTGCCGACAACCGGCGTGTCGAGATACGCCCCCTGGCTGTCGAACCGAAAGATCGAACCGGTGCCCGCGTCCGCGAGGTATAGCCGGCCGTCTTGATCGAACGCAACGCCGCGGGTACTCAACGACCCGCCGCCGTCGGGGGCGGCTAAAGTGCCCAAAGATCCTCCGGTCGTCGCATCGTACTTCTGCACCCCGACCTGTTCGTCGGAGACGTAGAGGTTGCCGTCGGGGCCGAACGTCAGCTCGGCGGGATACGCCAAGCCGGCGCTCCCCGCGGCGACGAAGGTCGCGCCGGATTGCCCCGTCGCCGGCAGAGGGCTGCCGGGCAACGGGCCGGTCGGGCCTCGGTACCGCATCACCGAGTGGGTCACAAAACTGGAGACGTACAGGTTACCGTCGGACCCGAACGCCATGCCGATGGGGTCGCTTAATCCCCCCGAACCGGCCGACACGAAGACGCCGAGGAACGCCCCAGTCGCGCCGTTGTAGCGATAGATCGAGTTGGTCCCGGCGGTGGTTCCCCGGCTGCCGACGTAGAGGTTGCCGTCCGGGCCGAAGGCCAGCCCGAAGGGGTCGCCCAGCCCGCCACTTCCTGAGGCGACGAAGGTGCCGAGGAGTTGCCCGGTCGAGCCGTTGTACCGGATCACGCTGTTCGTCCCGGCCGACGCGACGTACACGTTGCCGTCCGAACCGAGTACCAGGTCCTTCGGACTGCTCAACCCGCCGCTGCCCGCGGCGACGAACGCGCTGAGGTCGCCGACCTCGTTGAGGGTGGCGTTGGCGATGGAGATCGTAGCCGGCACGGTGCGGTCTTCGAGGGACCACACGGCGAGGTTACAGCGAGGTCGGCGGTGGGTCGTAGGGGGCTGGTTCGACAGCGACCGGAGCCAGGAGCGCGGCGACATGGGGGCTTCCTTCGGGGTGTGAGGGACGGGATCGAGTTAACGGCCTCATCCTTCCGTGCGGATTCCGCGCGCCAGGAGGCTCACCGAACGGCCGTTTTTTCGAGATTTCTTCGCGCCACACCGGCCTGCAGTGTGTCTTTGGGTTTGGGCGGCCCGGCGGGCGCAGCCGGCCGGTCGCAAACCAAGAATGCGAGGCGGTCAACGACCATCAGAGAGGTGGTCCCGCCATTCGCGTGCTTTCTCCGGTCGGCCCGCGGCGTCGTAGAAGCGGGCGACGCGGCTCCCCGGCTTGGGCCACGCGGGACTGCCCGCCCGGTGCGTCCGTGGCCGTCACCCGCTTGAGCCCGTCGTAGCTCGACAGCAACAGCGGCTCGGCCTCCGCGTACCTTCGCTGGCCCGCGAGCGCCTCCCCCAACAGGCTCTCGGCGACAAACCGCTCCGTGGCGGCGAGGGGGAATTTCTGGTAGATCGCCAGGGCTTCGCGCAAGGCCGCCTCCGCGTCCCCCGGCTTGTCTTGGGCCAGCAGGTTCTGGCCGAAGTGCGCCCGCAGGTCGGCGGCAATCCGGGTGACAATGGTACCGTCCGTGCCCATGTGTCGGATAGCCTCGCGGAGCAGTTCGGTGGCCCGGCCGAACCGCCCGGCTCGCTCGCAGGTCTTTACCAGGTTCTGCAAGCTGAACATGGTGTCGCGGTGGTCCGGGCCGAACCGGGCGTCCAGCTTCGCGTGGGCATCCTCCAGGCAGGTGATCGCCTCGGGATAGCGGCCCAGGTCCCGCAGGACCAGGCCGAGGTCGTGAACGCTGTTGACGGTAGTCTCGTCGTCGGGGCCGAGGATGGCCTGTTTCCGCCGCAGGGCCTCGCGGATCGTCGCTTCCGCCCGGTCCAGCCGTCCGGCCTTCCGGTACGCCTCGCCCAAGCTGTTCCAGGTGACGAGCGTCCGGAGGTGTGCCGGCCCGATGGTCGCCCGCTGCCGTTCCAAGACGTGTTCCATCAGGGCGATGGCCTCCGGAAGACGGCCGAACTGGAGCGACTGTGCAAGGTTGTGCTGGCAGGCGAGCGTGTCGGTGTGGTCAGGGCCGAGATGGACGAGGTACAGGTCCACGGCCCGCAGGAGGTTTCGCCGCCGCGACAGTTCCTCGCCCCTCACGCCACGATAGGCTTCGCCGATCGTCCACCGGACGGCCGCCTCCACGAGCGGTTGGTCGCGGAATCGCTCGCCGATCCGCGCGTCCGCCCGGCGGAGGGCCTCTTTGACGGTCAGGTCCGATTTTGCCGCGTACCCGCTCTCGAATTGAATGTCCGTGTCCGCCTGCCGGAGCAAGTCCCACTGGAGGAACTCGCTTACCGCCTGGGCGACGGCCGCCTGGTTCGCCGCACGCCGCTCGGCCTCGCGAGCCTTCACCGCTTGCCACAAACTTACCCCCGTCGCCGCCACCAGCGTCGCCGCGACGACGCTCGCCGCCGCCAGGGCCGCCGTGTGCCGCCGGGCGTACTTCCGCAGCCGGTACCACGCCGACGGCGGGCACGCCTCGACCGGCTCGTCCGCCAGGTACCGCCGCACGTCCGCGGCCAGGGCGGCCGCCGACTCGTACCGCCGCGTCCGGTCCTTCTCCAGGCACCGCAGCACGATCCAGTCCAGCTCGCCCCGCAACTGGTCGCCGAGCCGCCGCGGGTCCACGCCACGCCGGCCGGACGCCGTGGCCGCCGCCGCCACCCCCAGCGTGCTGACCTGCCGGCTCGGCCGCGGCGGCTCGTCCTCCCGGATCATCCGCCGCAGCTCGTCGAACCCGGCCGCGCTCAGCCGCGCGCGGTCGAACGGCGTCGTCCCGGTCAATAGCTCGTACAGGACCACGCCGAGGGCGTACACGTCACTCCGCGTGTCGACGTCCAGGGCCGACAGCTCGGCCTGCTCCGGGCTCATGTACAAGGGCGTCCCGACCACCTGGGCGAAGGCGGTGTAGACCGATTGGTCGGCCGGCCGCGGGCCGACGGCCTTGGCGACGCCGAAGTCGATCACCTTCGGCACCGGCCGGCCGTCGTACAGCGTGACCAGGATGTTGGACGGCTTCAGATCGCGGTGGATGACGCCCTTCTGGTGGGCGTGCTGCACCGCCTCGCAGACCGGGACGAACAGGGCGAGCCGGTCGCGGGTCGTGAGCCGGGCCTCGTCGCAGTAGTCGGTGATCGGGATGCCGCGGACCAGCTCCATGACGAAATATGGCCGGGCGAGCGTCGAGGCGTAAGCCCGACGTGGATCGCCGCCGACACGACCGTCGCTTTCACGTCGGCCTGACGGCTCGACGCTCGCCGGGTCCGATCCGATCGTCCCCGCGTCCAAAATGCGGGCGATGTTCGGGTGGTCCATCAGCGCCAGCGCCTGCCGCTCGGCATCGAACCGGGCGACGACCTGCTTCGAGTCCATGCCCGGCTTGATGACCTTGAGCGCGACCCGCCGCTGGACCGGGTGCGCCTGCTCGGCCAGGTACACGACGCCCATGCCGCCCTCGCCAATCCGCTCGCGGAGCGTGTACGGGCCGATCGCGGTGCCGATCGCGGCCTCGTCGTCGGCCGGCGGCAGCGCGACCGGCGGGCATTCGAGGAACCGGCCGGCGCGGAAGTGGTTGGCCGCGAGGCGTTCGACCGTCGCCCGCAACGCGGCGTCGGGGCCGCAGGCGCGGTCGAGGTACGCCCGGCGGGCGTCGGCGTCGGGCAGCTCGACGACTTCGGCCAGGATGGTTTCGACGCTCGGGGCCATCGCGTTCACGGGCGGGTCTCCGGCGGGCGCTCTACAGGTCAGTGCGGATTCCGGGCGCGGCGAGGCTCATGGAATTTCAGAGTCACAGAGGACAGAGGACAGAGGACAGAGGACGGGGATGGTTTTAGCCCCGAAGGGGCGGGCTAGCGCAGCCCAGGGCAACGCCCTGGGATAGGACATCGCCCCACCATCCGTAGCCCTGAAAGGGCGGCCTATTTCGCCCTTTCAGGGCTATCGACGATATCGACTGCTTCTCCCCAGGGCGTTGCCCTGGGCTGCCGCCCGCCCCTTCGGGGCTGAAAACTGCCGTCCTCTGTCCTCTGTCCTCTCTTCCGACGTCCTCTGTCGTCTGTCCTCTGTCGTCTGTCCTCTGTCCTCTGTCCTCTGTCCTCTGTCCTCTGCTCACTCTCCACTTAGCTCGCCATACAGCCACGACCGGGCGTAGACCCAGTACCGCTTGGCCGTGGCCGGGGACACGCCGAGCGCGGCCGCCGCGTCCTCGACCGACAGGCCGGCGAAGTACCGCAGCTCGACGAGCCGGGCCTTCACCGGATCCTCGGCCGCGAGTCGGGTGAGCGCGTCGTCGAGGGCGATCAGGTCGTCGGCTGGCGGCCCGTCCGGGGCGGCGACCGACACGGCCGCGTCGAGCGGCACGCGCTCGCGGTCGCCGCCGCGCTTGTCGGCCGCCTTGCGGCGGGCGGCGTCGACCAGGATTTGCCGCATCGCCCGGGCCGCGGCCCCGAAGAAGTGGCCGCGGTTAGCAAAGGTTGGCGAGCGGGGGGTGTCAACCCCCCGGTCCTGAGCGTTACCGGGGGCGTGACCGCCCCCGCTCGCCACGAGGCGCACGTAGGCTTCGTGGACGAGGGCGGTGGCCTGGAACGTCTGGCCGGGCCGTTCGCGGGCCAGGTAGTCGGCGGCGAGGCGGCGCAGCTCGTCGTAGACGAGCGGCAGCAGGTCGGCCGCGGCCTGGGAATCCCCGGCCGCCGCCGCGTCGAGGAGGCGCGTCACGTCGGACATGGCATTCGCGTCACCTCACTTCGCCGGTGTGTCGTCTTCGATTTCTGTAGCGACCCGGCCCGCGGGGTGGTAGGCTGCACCGGCCGTCATCGCCCGGAGGGTCGGCCGATGTCCGCGAATCTCATCGTCACCACCAGTAACGAGATCGCCGGCAAACCAATCGAGGCGTACCTCGGCGTTGTTCGCGGCATCTCGGTGCGGATACCCTCACCCGGCGAGGGGTTCCGGGCGCTCGGCCAGGCGCTGAGCGGCAACTGGGGAGCCGGGGCTGAGATGTATCTAAAACTCTGTGAAGAGGCGCGGGCCGAGGCGTTCGACCGCATGGTCGCACACGCCCGCAAGCTCGGGGCCGACGCCGTCATCGCCATGCGCTACGACGCCAACGACGTCGCTCAGGGCGCGGCCGAGGTGCTGGCCTACGGCACAGCCGTCCGACTCTCGCAATCGGAGCCGGAAGCGTAAGCGACGGCCACAAGAGGACCGTCGGCTTCCGGCTCTGACTGTGAGCGCAGATTGGATTACGCCCGCCCTGCGAGACGCAATCCGACAAGTGTCCCGAGCGGAAACGCGGCCAGGCCGACCGGCCAGAACCACGTCGGATGCGGCAAGATCAACAAGTTGGCGAGGCCCGCCAGCAAGACCAAGCCACAGACGATCCAGGCACACACGGCCGGTGACCGCCGGGCGAACCACGCGGCGAACCACCCGCCGACTGTTGCCCCGACCAGCCACGCCAGCGCCACCATGAGCAAGGCGCCGGTAGGAATCTTGGCCATGTACTCGCGCACCGCTTCCATGTCGTTCGGACTCAAGCCCGGCGGTGGCGGGTAGACGATGTGGCTTACCGATTCAACGGTGGCAATAGCGATCACGGCGAGAATCGCCCCAAGAACAACTGCGAGAATGCTACGTCCCATGTCCGTTCCCTTTTGAGGTCGATGAAGTTTAGAGAGATTGAAGCGTGACGTTGAGCGCGGCCGCGGCGGCGAGTTCGCCCTCGTAGAGCGCGTGCAGCCGGCGTTGCAGGTCGGCGCGGAGTTCTGCGCACTCGATGTCATTGAGCGGGAACTTGGCGCGGGCGGCGGCTCCCAACTCGCCGAGGCGAGTCCAGACGGCACGAACCTCATCGGCCGGCGCGCCGGCGTGCAGGAGTTCGGAGCGACGGTTGTACAGCTCCTTCGCTTCCTTCATAGCTGGGACGCGATCCGGCAATGCGACATCTGCCAGTTCGCTCCAGGCGTCGCCGAGGTCAGCGTACCGCTTGGCGAGGGCCGTCAACGTCGGCCGCTTCAGGGCGTCGGCCGCTTCTGTCAGGAAGTCGGCGAATAGCGGCCGGCAGAGGCCGCCACCGGAGAAGTAGTGGTCGACGTAGCTGTGGATCGCCGTCAGCCCGGTCCAGAAGCGGTGGCCCGGCGCGAAGACGCGCTCCCAGGCATCCTTGGTCTTGGAGCCGTGCATTCGCTCGGCCCACGTGCGGATCGCCGTCAGGTTGAAGTTGCCCTTGCACTTCGTCAGCCCGTCGTGGCAGGCCTGCAAGCCGTCACGGACTAGCGAGAGCAGGTCGGGGCATGGCGGCGCTTTCGGCACCGACAAGAGTCGGTTCTTCTGCTTCTTGATCCGCGCCCGGGCTGTCGCGAGGTCGGCGAGCGGGATGGCGATGGGGTCATCGGTCAGGTCGCCGATCGTCGCTGCTTCCGCATCGATGCGGTAGACCGTGATGACGTGGTAGCCGCCACCGCTCCACTGGATCGGCATCGCCCGGTGCGGCAGGTGCGTCGAATCCACCCAGGCGACACACGGGCCGGCGGCCAGGCACTCGGTCAGGTGGCGCTCGGCCAGCTTCGCCCCGCCGCTCTCGCGGACGACGGGCGCGATGCCGAAACGCTCACAGGCGCTCTTGAGGTAGGCCACGTCGTCCTGCCAGGAGTGCCGACCGGCGACGAAGAAACTGGCGAAGTCTTCCTTCTCGTAGAGGAACGAGAACACACCGATGCCGACGCCGCCGGCGATGCCGAAAAGCATCGCCTCGGTGAACGGTTGACCGGTGTGCGGAGCGCGGACGCCAGCGTGGGCGAGCAAGACGCGCAGGGCCGTCGTCGCGGGAACGTTGCCAGGAAAATGCCAGCGGAGCGTGGGGTCCGTCGGCGGCTTAGGAGTATCGCGGAGGACGTGCCGGCGGGCCGTCGCGTACGATTCGCCCGTTTTCGTCATTCGGGCGCGGACAAGCTTCTTGAGATGTTTGTGTGCAGTCACGGCGTTCAGCCTTTCCGACCGGATAGCCGCAAGCCCCACGCGCCAGCAGCCGTCCGAGTCCGGAACAGCCGATCCGCCATTGGTCGCACCGAGCGCTCGAGGACAGGAATCCCCTTTACCCCCGCACGAGCCGGCCAGCGTGGGGACCGGTCAGAGGGTCGGGCGGGAGCGCCGCCGATCGCTTTCTTATACCAGCCCAGCGACGCGGCCGCAAGCGCGGCCGCGTCGCGAAATCGGGAGAGGTGCGGCATAATCCGCACGACTCGACTTGACGCCGGCCGACCGGCACAGGATCATACCAATCACACACTTTCCCGACCGGGCATCTTTGGGACCGGCTCGCGCTCGTCCCCCACCCGATCCCGACAAGTGCCTTCCCTTTTGCTCGCAGCGCTAGGACTCCGTTTCACGGTTATCCATAGGTTCGCACCGGCGCGTTACCGGTGGCCCAATCGGTGCTGATGACGGCGGCCGCTCCCCCGGCCCGACCGGGATCGTGGTGCGCGCCGCCCCGTCGTCATTCGGCGGGAGGCGATGTCGTGTACGCCGCCACAGACTTTGTGCGCAAACTCTTCGGTACGCCCGGCTACTTGGCGGGCGACGGCACAGCCTTGCTCGACGAGACGGCTGCGGCTCACGCCAACCTGTTGGCCCGCGCCTGCCACCACGGCGACTCCGAGTTGGACCGGGCGCTCGCCCCGATCTGTGCGTTCCTCGGCGAACGGGCATCCGCAGCCGAGAAGCGCCGCCTCCTCTGCCATCCCCTGTTCATTCAGGGGCTGCACGGCCTGGCCGCCGTCTCGCCGACCCTGCGGTGCTGGCACGACAGCGTCACCGCCACGGCTCCGCTCGGGGAGCCGACCCGGGCTTCTCTGGGCAACGTGGCCCTTGCCGTACTGTTGCGAACCGACCGCGATTGGCAGGGCGAGTGCGCGCTGTCCACCGATGTGCTCGGTCGTAACGAGTTCCCGTTTACGGACTGGAGCATTTCGCTTCGGACGGACGAGGGCGATTGCCTTGCCGATCGTGCCATTACGGTGACGCTCGATCGCGACCGGGCCTGGTGGCGGCTCGGCGGCCCGACCGGTCCGCCGTTCCTGGTGCTGTCCCGCGCCGACTGCCTACGGCTGGTTGTCGAAAACGATGACCCGGCCGACCGTCAGGCCATGGCGTTCCCCGACGCCCACATTCGTCCGCGGTTACAACGTGCCAGTTTGCTTGGGCATTCGAAGATTCACTACGACCCGGTCGCCTTCCAGCACTTCAGCGCGCATGCCGGCGTGACCGGCGGCCTGGTTCAGCGGGTGATCGCCGCCATTCGGATCAACTCACCGGCGGTCTACCGCGAACTCCGCACCTTCCTGCGCACCGTCCGCGGCTTCGAGTTCCCGCGCACGGCGGTCGGGTCGATTGCCTCGTTCTCCGACCCGACTCTCCCCGGGGTCATGGGCTTCGCTGTTGCCTACACGGACGAGCACGAGCCGTGCTTTGACCCGCTCTGCTTCACGTGGTTCGGGCACGAGATGGGCCACACCAAGGACTACTTTTGCGAGACGGTCTTGTACGCGATGGGTCAGACGTTGCTGCTCAACCCAGCGGAGCGCACACCCGTCATTCCGCGCTATGGCCGGGTTCTAGCGGTACGGTCGCTCGTACAGGTGCCGTACGTGCACCTGTACGAGTGGGCGTTGCTGATGGATTTCTGGGAGGCGGGGTTCCACGGCCTACCGTGGCGAGTGCCGGCGGACGTGGCCGCGTGTGGCGAGGACCTGGGAGCGGAGATCGCTGAGGCGTTCGCGCTCATCCCCGCGTGTGCCCGACTCACGCCTGCCGGGGAGGCAGCAATCGGGTATTTCCACGACTTGTTCGAGCAAGCGCAGGCCCGCTGGCGGAGGCTACGGGCGCGCGGGCATCACCGCTGCTCGTGACCGGATCTGTCGATGATCGCGACATTGGCCTCGCCGCTCGCCGGCTCGAAACCGCGTTGACCCGGCCGACGGGGCACGGTAATGTCCGCCCCGCCCACCCGCCGTCATGGATGACGACGCATGTCCTACCGCTGCGCGCTCGTACCTTTACTATTTTTAGCCGTCTCGTCGCCGTTGCCCGCGCAGGAGTTGCGCTGGCGCGACGACTTCGCGGCCGCCCGGCGCGAGGCCGAATCGACCGGCCGGCCGATGCTCGTCGATTTCGGCACCGTCAACTGCATCTGGTGCCGTCGGCTCGACGCGACGACGTTCCGCGACCCCGGCGTGCGGGCACTTCTGACGGAGCGGTTCGTGCCGGTGAAGGTGGACGCCGACCGCGACCCGCGGCTGGCGCAGAAGTACGGCGTGACGGCGTTCCCGACGCTTGCAATCGTCGCGGCCGACGGCACGTTGCTCGACCGGCATAATGGCTACGCGGACGCCGCGGGTCTGACGCAGTTCGTCGAGCGGACGCTGGCCCGCCTGCCGGCGAAGCGGGTCGCCGCGGCCGATGGTTGGCAGCTCGCGCTCGACTGCCTCGGTGAGCAGATCGGCGAGCTGTACCTGAAGCGCGGCCGCGACCGGTTGCGGGCCGGCGATGCCGCGGGTGCGGCCGAGTGGCTGGCGAAGGCCGAGCGGCAGTGCCCCGGCACGGCGACGGCACGGACTGCGCACGACCTGCTTGCCCGCCGATCCGATGCGCTAGCCGGCACTCGCCCGCCGGGGCCGACCTTCCGCGGGCAGTCGCAGTGAGCGGAGGTCCCTCGCCAAGCGTGTGCCCGACCTGCGACAATAGAATGCGCTGGTAAGAACCCGCGGGAGGGCCGAGCCATGAGCACCGTGCGTGGAATCTATCGCAACGGGACGGTGACGCTGACCGCCACGCCCGATTGGCCGGAGGAGTGCGAAGTCATCATCGAGCCGGCGCAGGTCCCGTCGATCGGGATGCGTGAGGAGGATTGGGACGACTCGCCCGAAGGCGTCGCCGAATGGCTGCGCTGGTACGACTCCCTCGAACCCCTGGAAATGACGCCCGAAGAAGAGGCCGCTTGGACAGCCGGCCTGAACGCGATGGGCGAGTACTCGGCAGCTCACGGCCATAAAGGGCTAGACGGGCTGTTCCCATCAGGCGTTACCTCCTGGACACAAACGCGGTCGCCGACTTCATAAACCACCGCCGTGGCGTTGCTGAGCGCGTTCACAGCCTTCGAGGTACTGCCGGTGTGCGGATCGGAAGTTGCATGCCCGTCGTCGGCGAACTGTTTTTCGGCTTGGAGTTGAGCGAGACACGCTACAAGAACCGGCCGCGCTTGTTGTCGGCCCTCAACCGCCTTACTTGTTGGCCGTACGACCGCTCGGCCGCCGAGGAGTTCGGACGGCTCTCGGCCGAACTTCGTAGGATCGGGCGGCCGATGCAGCAGATCGACATCCAGATTGCCGCCATTGCGATCACACTCGGCCAATGCGTGGTCGTCAGCTCCGACTCCGACCTCGCCGCGATCCCCGGCCTCGCCGTCGAGAACTGGGCCGTCTGACGTCGCGTCACTTCGCCGTCGGCCGGCCGTCCCACAGGCTCACCGTGCCGTCCCAATTCGTCGCGGCGAGCCACGTGCCATCGGCGCTGAACGCCACCCGGCCGTCGGCCATGATGTTGGCTTGGCGGCCGGGTCAGGCTCGCCAATTGGAACGCGACCTTGCCCGTCAGCGGGTCGACCAGGGTGATCGCCCTCGGAATCGACCGCGGCCAAGCCGCGTGCCGCTCGGGTGGTACGCCACGGCCGTCACGCCCGGCGGACACGTGACGGTGTATCGCAACTCGCCGGCGTCGGCGTCGAAGACGTGCAGCGCTCGTCGGCGACGACGGCCAGCCCGCGGCCGTCCGGCGCGAACGCCATCGGCCCCGGCAGGCCGTCCGCCCGCAGCAATTCCGCGGCGGCCCGGCGTCGCCGGCCAGCCAGACGGCCGCGCCGTCGCACACAGCGACCAGGCTGCCGTTCGGCGATACGGCCAATCCGCGGATCGCCCCGGCCTCGGCGAAGTGCAGCGGGGCCGCCTCCGTCTCGGCCGCCGTGTCCCAGCGGCGGACGCGAAGGCCCCCAGCGGGGTCGGAGGACGCCCACGCGATCCAGCGGCTGGTTGGGTCCGTTCGCAGCAGGGTGATGGGGCCGATGCTGCCCGGCCGGGTGGCAAGCAGTCGGCCGGTTTCCGCGTCCGTCACCGTCAGCATTCGCGGGTCATCCCTGGCGACGGCGACGATGCGCCGGCCGCCCACGATCGCGACGGGCCGCGACGACACTGGGGCGAGCGTCCCCCGGGGCGGTCGTCGGCCGAGCGGCCGGCCGTCGGCGACCGACCACCCCGACGTGGCGTCCGCCGTCGCGACCCGCACCGCGTCGCCATCGAACGTCAGCGCCGCAGTCCGGCCGATGCCGCCGACCCGCAGCAGCCGGCCGCGCGAGTCTTGCGTTGTATCCCAAATGCGGACGGTGCGGTCGTGTCCGCCGGATGCCAGCCACGCCCCGCTCGGCCCAAACGCCAGGCCGACCACGACGCCGGTATGCCCGCGGTAGACCCGTTCTGCCAGACCCGTCTCAACGCCCCACAGCCGGACGGTACGATCCGCGCCGGCCGTCGCCAGCTTCTTGCCGTCGGGTGAGAAGGTCATGGCGTAGACGGCCCCGGCATGCCCCTGGAATCGCCGGATCTCGCGCTGACTATTGGTGTCCCAGAGGACGACTTCGCCGGAGCCGCCCGCCGCCGCGAACTTCGCGCCGCCCGGGGTGTATGCCAGAGCAGCGATGCCGCCGGCCATCTGCTGCGGCTCGCCGATAGGCTCCAACGTCGCGGCGTCGAGAACGAGAAGCCGCCCCGAAGCCCAACTCCCCACCGCCACCTGTGAGCCGTCTGGGCTGACCGCCAGGGTTCTGCCGTCCAAGTGTTGGCGGGCCGCCCCGATCGCCCCGGTCATGAGGTTGACGGTAACGACGTTGCCCCCCACGAGCATCGCGTACAGGAGAGAGCCGTCCGATGCGATGGCGAGGCTGTACGCGAACGAATCCAGTTCGGCCGCGTAAAGAATCCGGCCCGTCGTGCGGTCCATCACGGTTAGTGCGTGATCGGCCGTGGACCACGCGACGAGCGACCCACTCGTGGCGACGGCCGTCACGGAGGATGCCTGGTCGCATATCGACTGAAGGCTGTTGTCGGTCAGGCGCAGCAGACCGACCGCGCCAGGGCCGGTTGGCAAGGCGCTAACGGAGCGGGCTGGCCGGCTCAGAGCCACCACAATCTCGTCGCCCCGGCCGGCCATGCTCACCACCGGCTCGGGACAATTCACGACCTGCGCCTCAGATGCGAGTTGCCTTCGGAGGTAGTGCCACTCCCATCCACGCCAGTCGTCGCGGCCTGGCTCGGGGCGGCAGGCGGCCAGCAACTCACGGGCCAGCGTCGCTTCGCTCGACTCCCACGCCCGCATCACCTGGGCGATCCGCCCGTAGTAGAGGTTTTGTTCCGCATGCCGCCGCTGATCGGCCTCGGCCGCGAGCGACACTTGCAGGGCACCGCGGGCGGCCACCGCCGCACGCCACTGCCACAAGACGCCGGCCGCGCCGATGGCGAGCGCCACCACCACCGCCGCCGCCAGGCTCGACGAAACCGGGTGTCGGCGGACGAGCTTCACCGACCGGCCGACCACGGTCAGCGGTCGGGCGTAAGTCGGCTCGCCGGCGAGGAACCGACCGAGGTCGTCGGCGAGCGCCGCGGCCGAGCCGTAGCGCAGCCGCGAGTCTTTCTCCAGGCACTTGAGGCAGACGGCTTCGAGGTCGGCCGGCACCCCGGCCCGCAGCCGCGACGGCGGCACCGGCTCCGCGGCCGCGACCTGCGCCAGCACGGCCAACGGCGAGTCGCCGCGGAACGGCGGTAGCCCGGTCAGGCACTCGTACAGCACCGCCCCGAGGGCGTACACGTCGGCGGCGGGGCCGATGTCCGGCTCACCGCGGGCCTGCTCCGGGGCCATGTAGCTCGGCGTGCCGATCACCTCGCCGGTCCGCGACATCCGGCTGTGGTCGAGGCAACGGGCCAACCCGAAGTCGGCGACCTTCGGGCAGAGTTGATCCGCAGATTTCGCAGATGGCGCAGATTTCAAGATAGAAGACAGATGAAGATGTATTAATCTGTCTTCTGTCTTGAAATCTGCGCCATCTGCGAAATCTGCGGATAATAAAACGTTCCCTGGCTTCAGGTCGCGATGCACGATCCCCTGCTGGTGCGCCGCGTGGACAGCCGTTGCGACCGTCCGCAAGAGGCTGGCCGTCTCGCGGGGCGTCGGCACGCCGGTGCGGAGCCGGTCGGCGAGCGTGCCGCCGGCGACGTATTCGAGCGCTAAAAACGGCTGCCCGGCGTGGGTGCCGACCTCGTAAATCTGCACGATGTTCGGGTGCGGTAGCCGGGCCATCGCCTCGGCCTCGCGCTGCAACCGGGCCTCGGTGTCGCCGAAGCCCAGCTCGGGCCGCAGCACCTTCAGCGCGACCGTCCGCCCCAGGCCGCGGTGCCGGGCGCGGTAGACGACGCTCATGCCGCCACGGCCCAGCTCCTGGCCGACCTCGTAGCCGGGGATGCGCACGGCCGACGGCGGCTCCGGTTCGGGGGCGACCTCTGGTTCCGGCGGGGGCCGCAAGAGGCCGCCGTACAGGTCGAGGATCGCACCGATGCGCTCGGCCAGGTCGGGGAAGCGGAAGGCGTACTCGGCCGGCGACGGTTGCTCGCCGAGCGACTCGCGCAGCAGGTACTCGGCGTAGATCAGGTCGAGCCGGGCGTCGCTCGACGCGAACGTGGGGTGCAGCGGCAGGTAGGTTTCGACCAGGACGCGCTCGCCGCGCCGCCAGCGCTCGGCCTGGTCGGCGACGGCGGCGTTGACCGCCTCGGCGGCGTCGGCGCGGGCCAGGCGGTCGCGGAAATCGTCGGTCATGGTCGTTTCGCGACGCTTCGCAGACGCATGCTTGGGCAAGCACGCTCCTGCGAAGCGTCGCGAACCTCACCTCCCCGTGTCGAGCGTCTTCGCCAGCCGCTCGGCGGCGCGGGCGAGCTGCATCCGCCGGGCGTCGGCCGAGCCGCCGAGCTCCGCGGCGATCTCACCCCACGACCGGCCCTCCATCCGCCGCTCGGCCAGGCTCGCTTCCTCCGGCGTGAACCGCGTGGCGATCTGCTCCATCAGCTCGCGGCCGGCCAACACCTCGTCGGGCGGGGCCTCGCGGCCGGCCGGGTCGGCCGTCACCGGCAGCGCCTGTTTGGCGTGTTTGTGCTTGCGGGCGTGGTAGAAGACGCGGTTGCGGACCATCACCAGGAATAGCTTCCGCAGGTTCTCCGGCTCGTTGAGGTCGTACCGCTGCGGCCCGCCCTTGAGGAAGAACCACGCCAGGACCGACTGGCAGATGTCCGTCGAATCGACGATCGCCCGCAGCCGAGCCTCCCACGGCCGCAACCAGGCCCGGACCATCGTGCGGATCTCCGGCTCGTACCGGCGGATCAACTCGCCGACGGCATCCTCGTCATTATCGCGGACCCGCTCCACAAGCCGGCGGAACTCCTCGCCGCGCTCCATCGACGCATCTCCAACTGGCTCAACGTCTACGGCCGATTGTAAGGCCCGCGGCCGGGGGGGCACAACGCGGCTCGTCCCACCGGCGCGAAGATTTTTGGAAAAAGTGTGCCGCGGCGTGTTCGCTTTTTGCCGCGGGCGTGCTGTAAGGGACGATTCGCCCCGAAGGGCATCGACATGATGACGAAAATTCGACTCGCAACCCTGGCCCTGATCGTCCTGACGGCGGCCGGCTGCTCGAAGGGCGGGCCGACGAAGTACCCGGTCCGCGGCATAGTCCTGGTCAATGGCGTGCCGACCGGCATGGTAGTCGTGCAGTTCAGCAACACCGACCCGGCCGTCACCGGCAACGCCCGCTGCCCGACCGCGCTGACGAAGGCCGACGGCACGTTCACCATGCTCACCACCAAGCAGGACGACGGCGTGCCGCCCGGCGAGTACATCGTCACGTTCATGCACCTCGACCGGCCCGACCCGATCCCCAACGACCTCTTGCGCGGCGCATACTCCGACCCGGCCAAGTCGACGTTCCGCGTCAAGGTCGAGGACAAGGCCATCGACCTGCCGCCCTACGAGCTGACCGTCGACGCCAAGGGCAAGAAGAACTGACCCCCCGAGCGCTTCTGCGAAGCGTCGCGAACCGAAGCATGTTACCCCCAGGAGAGGATCTGATGACTCGTTTGACCCGCCGGGCGTTCACGCTGATCGAGCTGTTGGTCGTCATCGCGATCATCGCGGTGCTGATCGGCCTTTTGCTCCCCGCCGTCCAGAAGGTGCGGGAGGCCGCGGCCCGCGCCAAGTGCCAGAACAACCTCAAGCAGATCGGCCTGGCGATCCACAACTACCACGACGCCAACAACGTCCTGCCGTCATCCGGCACTCTCACCCTGCTGACCAGCGGGTCCGACACCATCCTCAAGGAGCCGTGGGGGCTGATGATCCTGCCGTACCTGGAGCAGGACGCCATCTACCGCCAGTGGGACCGTAACGACGGCGTGAGCGGGCCGACGAACCGCCTGCTCATCAAGACGCCGATCCCCAGCTACAAGTGCCCGTCGAACCCGACGCCCGACCTGGTGTCGTCGGTCGGCCCGCTGACGTTCGGCCACGATCTGGCGGCGTTCGGCGGCATCAGCGGCAGCTACGAGTGGTCCCCGGCCGACTACTACACCGTCGACGGCGTCCGCCCCGACCCGGGTCTATCGACCAACGCGGCCAAGGCCGGCATGATCAATGCCTCCAAGCGGAACAACATCCTCTGGGTGGCCGACGGCACCAGCAACACGGTCATGGTCGGCGAGAACGCCGGCGCACCGAAGCAGTACTACACCGGCGGCATCGAGGATCCGACCCGGTCGGTCAACTCGTCGTTCGGCAACTTCGGCGTCTGGCTGCGGCTCATCCTCAACAAGTACAGCCCGGACGGCAAGGTGATCTTCGGCGGCAACTGCCTGGTCAACTGCACCAACGGCGGTTCGAACTTCTTTGCCTTTCACACCGGCGGGGCCAACGTCGTCATGGGCGACGGGTCGGTCCGGTTCCTCAAGGACACCGTGAGCGTGGACGGCATGTTCCGTCTCTGCAACCCGATCGACGGATTGCCCCTGCTCGAAGAGTAAGCTCTCGACCGTCCGCCCGTGACGCGGCGACCCGAGTCTTCGAGGGGAGCCGGCCTTGCCCTCGAAGACTCGGGTCGCCGCGTCACGCCCCGACAGACGACATCACCACCCCAACCACCACCGGATACCGATGCGAACCCATCTGCTGACTCTGACCGCCGTTCTCCTGACCGTGGCCGTCGCGCCGGCGCAGGACAAGGACGGGACGCCAATCCCGAAGGTGACTCCCTGGCCGTACAAGACGTCGATCGGGGACGAGTTGCACAAGATCGTCAGCGAAGCGATGTACACGCACCACAAGTCGCTGCCTACGGACGAATGGGTGCCGCCCGATCGCGAGCGCGCGATCGCCGAGAGCCTGCTGCACTACAACGAAGCGGCGATCAAGTTCGCCGCCGACCACCCCGACACACCCGAAGGCCGACACGCCCGCCGCTGGGCTGCCGGGTCGCTGGCGCAACTGCCACCCACCGCGAAGGGTCGCCGGATGCTCGACGCCCTTCTCGCCGAGATGGCCCCGGCCGAGCGGGCTGAATTGTACGTCCCCCTGGCCCGGTCGCTCACCCGGCAAGCCGGCCGGCCCGGCGTTTCCCGCGGCGAGGCCGACGCCTACATCGCCGACGCCGAACGGTTGCTGACCTCAGCCGTCGAGACGCTAACTGCGTCGAAGACGCCGCTGCGCGACCGCTACCTACGCCAGGCCGAATCCGCCCTGCACTCGCTCCGCCACCTCGGCATCAGCACGACCGCTCCGGAGGCCACGGGTCTCGACCTCGCCGGCAAGGCGGTCAAGCTCAGCGACTACCGCGGCAAGGTCGTCGTCCTCGATTTCTGGTACCTCGGCTGCGTGGCGTGCAAGGCGATGATCCCGCATGAACGGGCGATGGTCGAGCGGTTCCGCGGCAAGCCGTTGGAGGTCATCAGCATCGACGTCGGCGACGACAAGGAGGACGTGGAGAAGTTCCTGGCGAAGACGCCGATGCCGTGGACGCACTGGCTCGTCGGCCGGACGAGCGGCATCGTCCCCGACTGGAAGGTTTCGTCGTACCCGACGATCTACGTCCTCGACGCGAAGGGCGTCATCCGGTTCGCGGACGTCCGCTACGCCGGCTTGGAGAAGGCGGTCGAGGTGCTGCTCGCCGAGATGGGCGAAGAGGTGCCGCCGCCGGCCAAGAAGGCTGAACTGGAGCCGGCCAAGAAGGCCGAGCCGGAGCCGGCCAAGACGCCGGCGGCGGCGAAGTCGCCGCTCGCGGCGGAGTTTCAGACGCTGCACCAGGCGTACTTCGTGGCGCTGAACAAGGCGAAGCTGCCCGCGTCTCTGGCGACGCCGGACGAGGAGCGGGCGTCGATCGAGACGGTGCTGAAGTCCATCGAGCCGCTGTTGGCGTTCGCGGCCGCCCACGAGGACACGCCGGAGGGTAAGCGGGCGCGGGGCGTGGCGGTCGGCTACCTGTCGGCGTACCCGGTGGTACCGCGGTCGCGCGAGCTGCTCGCCGAGCAGATGCCAAAGCTGACGGCTACGGAAAAGGCGGCGGCCGAATTCGGCATGGCCCGCGGTCTCACGCGGCATGCTGGCCGGCCCGGCCTGACCGCTGCTGAGGTGACGAAGTGCCAGGCCGAGGCCGAGGCGATCTTCGAACGATTGTCGCGCGACGGCGGCGAGAAGCTGGCCGAGCGAGCAGCGGGTCTGTTGGACGCGCTGCGGACCTTGGGTGTCGGCCGGACGGCCCCGGAGGCGGTGAGCCAGACGCTTGATGGCAAGCCGGTGAAGCTGAGCGACTACCGCGGCAAGGTGACGGTCCTCGACTTCTGGCACGTCGGCTGTATGCCGTGTCGGCAGATGATTCCGCAACTGCGGGCGATGATGGAGCGCTCAAGGGCGAGCCGTTCGCGACCGTGAGCATCAGCGTGGATGCGGACAAGGAAGAGGTGACGAAGTTCCTGGCGAAGACGCCGATGCCGTGGGACCACTGGCACGCCGGCAAGGAGACGGGCATCGCCGCCGACTGGAAGGTGATGGCGTTCCCGACGATCTACGTCCTCGACGCGAAGGGCGTGATTCGCTTCACCGACGTCCGCGATGCGGCCCTGGACAAGGCGGTCGACACCCTGCTGGCGGAGATGAAGGCGGGGAAGTGAGGCTTCACAAGCCCGCCGCGCGAGCCAGGGAGAGAGCCAACCTCCCTTGCTCGCGCGGCGGGCTTGTTGGCATGTGATGCGGTCAGCCGAACAGGCGGGCCACCGGCACGCGGAAGCCGGCGAGGTGCGGCTCGGCGGCGAGTTCCTGTTCGTCGTTGAACAGTTGCGGCCGGGCGTCGGGCCGGTAGACGCGGACGGTGTGGTCGGCCGGGTCGAGAATCCACACCAGCGCGACGCCCGCTTGCAGGTACTTGTCGATCTTCTCGTGGATGTCTTCCTGGGTGTCGTTCGGCGACAGGATTTCGGCGACCAAGGTCGGCACGCCGTCGATGATCGTTACCTCCTCGGTTTGCCGGGCCGCGACTTCTGCGGTGATGTAGGCCACGTCGACGCCGACGGTTGTGTCCGGGTCTTGCACGAGCCGCACGCCGGCCTCGCCGCCTACGACTTGCCCGCGCGGCTCGGACTGACGTTCGACCCACTCCAGCAGGACGTGGCCGACCAGCATCGTCGTCCGGCTGTGGTGGCGGTTGCGGATGGTCATGGGCCGCTCTCCCTTCACGTCCGGGTGCCGCTCCCGCAGCTCGCCGTCCACGAGCCACCGCTCAATGCCATCGTCCGGCATCGCGAGCAGGTCGTCGGTGGTCATCAAGGCGGTGTCGGTTGGCATAGCTCGTTCCCGTCCGTCGTTCTTTCCACTCAGAGCAGACCGCTGTTGGGTGTCTCGTCCGATTGAGCTTGATTGTATTCCCGGTACTTTCTCGCTGTTAATCAAGCGCTCTCAATCAGCGACGCCAACGTCAAAGTTACGAAGATCCCAAAACTCAAGCTTGCAGCAAAACGTCGCGGATAACCGCCTAGGCTGGTTGCCAGGAGCATGTCCGCGAGGGGATAGGCCGTACCGCCTTCATCGACTTCGAGAGCCATTGGCATGACTTCCTGCATCTTCGCCCAAATGTCTTCAAACGCATCGGGAAGATACCAGGCATGCTTGACAAAATGCTTGTGGAGGGCAACAGTTGCCGACTCAACATCTTTCCGATCGAGAACCAGTTCGATACCTCGTTTGACGGACCACAGATCGGTACAATTCGATTCACTCATACGCATGAACTCATCCGTCACTACGCCCCGTGGTAGTCGATCTCCTTGACCTCCAGCGCGTGCTTCGGGATGAAGTCGCGGCGTGGCTCGACCTTCTCGCCCATCAGCACGCGGAACATCTCATTGGCCTTCAGCGCGTCCTCAAGTTGTACCTTGAGCCGTGTCCGCACCGTCGGAACGACGGCGCTTCCCAGAATTGATCGAAGCTCAGTTCACCGAGGTGGCGACCACGTTCGGGCGGGCGGGATGGCGTACAGATAGGCGCTGCCGTTCGCCCCGGCGATGGCGAAGCGGTCGCCCGAGGGGTGCAGCGCCAGGTCGCGTGCGCTCGCCGGCACCTTCAGCGCATGGACGCTCGCCGGCTCGGTCGCGTTCCAGAACCACACCCCGGCCCCGCTGCCGCCGCCGCCGGCGATGGTCAGGCCCGATGGGTGGAACGCCACGCCCCAGGCCGTGCCCTGGAAGGCCTCCTTCGTCGCCAGCGTTCGCGGCTTCCCGTCGGCCCAATCGAAGACGATCACGATCGGGTTGCCGACGCCGGCGAAGGCGTTCGACACGTTCGTAATACCACAGCAGGCCAGTCGTGTGCCGTCGGCCGAGAAGACGATGCCGCGCGCGCCGCCGATGTCGGCCATGAAACCGGCGTCGTACTTGTAGAGCGCCTTGGCGTCGAGTTCGCGGACGGCCGTGCCTGTTCGCCAATCCCAGTCCTTCACGACGCCTTTGAGGTCGGCCGACACGAGCCGTTCGCCCTTCGGGTGGAATGCGACGTTGTAGACGTGGCAGCCATGCCCGTTGAGCGTGCGCAATGGGTAGCCGTCGGACGCGGACCAGAGCTTGACGAAACCGTCGTTACCGCACGACGCGATCACCCGGCCGTCAGGGCTGGCCGCGACGGCGCGAATCCAGCCGTCGTGGGCGTCGATGGCCCGGATCGGCTTCGGGGCGTCAGCTTCGCCCTGCCACCAGAGCAGCCGGCCGTGGTAGTCGCCGGAGACGACCGTAAACGGCAGCGGCTTCTGCGGCACCATGTGCGCGCCCCAACCGCCGGCCAGGCCGAGCAAGCCGGTGTGAATTGCCGTCCGCGCCATTGCCTCGTCGGCCTGCGGGACGAACGCCATGCCGCGGACCCAGCTCTTGTGGCCCGCGAATGTCGCCTTCGCCCCGGTCAGAAGGTCGAATCGCTGCAGGGTTTCGTCCTGGGCGCTGGCAAAGAGGAACCGGCCGTACGGGTCAAAGCGACAGCCGATCAAAGGGCTGCCATGCTTCAACTCGCGGTCGAGTTTCGTCTGCACTGGGTCGGGTCGGGGGACGGTCATGCCAGCACCTCCTTGATGGCAGCTGCGGCGGGGTCGGCAACCGGGACAGGCCGGCCATCGGGGTGGAAGTTCTTCGTGGAGTCCAGACCGACGGCTTGCAGGTAGGTGTGGAACAGGTGCCCGGCGTTGACCTGCCGGTCGGTGACAGCGGTGCCGTTGGCGTTCGTCTTGCCGACGACGGCCCCGTTCTGGATGCCGCAGCCGCCGAGCGCGATCGACCACGCCTTCGACCAGTGATCCCGGCCATAGAGATGGTTGATCCGCGGCGTCCGCCCGAACTCGGACATGACGACGACGAGCGTCGTGTCCAGCATGCCGCGGTCGGCCAGGTCGTCCATCAGGGCGGCGAACGGCCGGTCGAACTCGCCGAGCTGCTCAATGTGGAAGTCGAAGTTCTCGTGGTGCGTGTCGTAATTCGAGTGCATGACGCGGACGAACGTGACGCCGGCTTCGAGCAGGCGGCGGGCGATCAACAGGTGCCGGCCGAAGTCGTGTCGGCCGTAGCGGTCGGCCGTCCGCGGGTCTTCCTTCTCGATGGCGAACACCTCGGCCTGCTTCGCGACCCGTTCGGCCTGGTCGTACGATTCGGCGTACGCCTCGGTGGCCGCGCTGCGGCGCGATTTCGCAAAGCGGGCGTCGAGCTTCTTGCGCAGGGCCTCGCGCTCGCGGTCGGCTTCCGGCGTCAGCCCGCCGGGGCGGAACAGGTCGGCCGGTGGCTTGCCGTCGCCGAGCGTCACTGAGGCGTACTTCGGCCCGAGGAACGTGGCGTCCTGCTTGCCGAACCCGCCGCCGCCGCCGGGCACGATGTGCATGTGCCCGGGCAGCGTTTGCACGCTGTTGCCGAGGAGCTTGGCCATGACGGCCCCGATGTTCGGGTACTCGATGGCCGCTTCCGGCTTGCGGCCGGTGAGCATGATCTGCGCCCCGCGGCCGTGGTCGTCCTCGGCCGTGTTGATGCCGCGGACGAGGGCGAGGCGGTGCATCTGCCCGGCGGTGTGGGGCATCAGCTCACTGATATGAACGCCCGGCACGGAGGTCGGGATGGCGCGGAACGGTCCGCCGGTGTCGGTATTCGGCTTCGGGTCCCAGGTCTCCAGTTGGCTGACGCCGCCGTGGAGGAAGATGCAGAGGACGCGCTTGCCGGCCTTGCCGAGCGAGCCGTCGGCCGCGGCTCGCGCAATCGGCCCGGCCGCCACGGCTCCGAGCGCCCCGACGGCCGAGGCCAAAAAGCCGCGGCGCGAAACGGCGTGAGCGGCGGAGTGGCAGGCGTAGTCACAGGTGCGCATCGGTGTGGCTCCTCGTCGTACTCCGGCGTCTCAGCCCCGGGCGGGGCTAAGGCCGAACACCGAACATCATCCGTCAGTGGTTGAATCGAAACTCCGCGGACGCCACGAGCGCCCAGATCACCTCGGCCAGCGCCGCCGGGCGGTTCGCCGTTCCTTTGATCGCGTCGGCCACGTCTGTTCGCTCCTCGGCCGACGGCAGCCGGGATAACACGCTGACGAACAACTCGTCCGCCATTGCGTCCGGCTTTTCCAGCTTCGCCAGACGATCGAGCAGGTTGCCGGGTCGGGCGGCGATCGCGCTGCGCACCGCTCCGCCGTGCTTGAGGAAGAGCGCCTGGCCGAGTGTGGTTTCCGTGCCGACCTCGGGTTCCCCCGGCCGGCCGGCGAACGTCGAGCGGAAAGGCGCGACACGCGGGGCGAGCTTGGCCTCGAGCGCCGTGGCGTCCTTGGCCCCGGCCAGCCGCTCGGCGTCGGCCTGACCGGTCGCCTGCAACATGGCGTAACCGAGTTGCTCCGGCGTCAATGGCTTCAAGGCGGCCCGCAAATAGCGCTCGGGCGGCGAATCGGCGGCTTCGCTCGACCGCTGGTAGGTCGTCGTCAGCGCCAGTTCGCGGAGGAACCACTTCGCGTCGTACTTGTGGGCGGCGAATTCGTCGGTCAACAGGTCGAGCAGTTCCGGGTGCGACGGCGGATTGCTCGGGTGGTCGAGGTCGAGCGGATGGACGATGCCGCGGCCGAGCATCATGGCCCAAAGCCGGTTGGCCGCCGTGCGAGCGAAGGCGCGGTTCCGTGGGTCGGTGACGGCCTTCGCCAGTTGCTCGCGGCGGCTGTACGCGGGCACGGGCCGGACGTTCGCGGCCGGCGCGACCTTGTATTCCTTGCCCTTCTCGAACTTCGGGTCTTCGACCGTCGATCCGCCCGGCAGGTGCGGCATGGCGGTGAACTGCTTCTTGGTCGTGTCGAAGACGTTGGAGAACGTCACCTCGCCGTCGGCCTTTTCGGCCATCACGGCCGTGGCGACTTCCGCGGTCGGGAACAGGTACGAGCGGTTGAGGAACGCGAGCAGGCCGGAGAAATGGTCCTGCTTGTAGTCGTCCACGAGCGGGTGGTCGTGGCACTGGGCGCACTGCAAGTTGCGGCCGAGGAACAGTCGACCGACGTCGCGGGTGACGAGCGTCGGCTCGAACTTGCGGTCGAGGTAGAACTTGGCTGGGCCACGGTTGTTCGCATCCACACCGTCGGCCGACAGGATTTCGCGGACCAGTTGGTCGTACGGCTTGTTCGCGACAAACGAGGCTCGCAGGAACTCCTCCCACGCCGCTCGTGTCACCTTGGAATCGGGCCGGCGTTCCATCAGCGTCACGTCGAAGTGCTGACCGAGCCGCCGGGCGTACTCGGGCCGGGCCAGCAGGCGATCGATCAGTTGGGTTCGCTTGTCGGCGGCTTTGTCCGCGAGGAAGGCGCGGACCTCATCGGCCGTGGGGATGGTGCCGTTGAGATCGAGCGTGACACGGCGCACGAACTCGGCGTCGGCCGCGAGCGGAGCGACCTGCTTGGCATAGTCGGGTTGCCCGGCGGCGATGAGCGCATCGATGCGCTCGTGCAGCGACGGGTCGGCGCGCGAGACGCCAACGAATGCGAACAAGGCGACGAGCGGGGCGAGGCAAAGGCGGGAAGGCATACGGGAATGCCCCTTATCGAACAAAGTGTGGCGTAAGCCGACTGCTGGGGCAATCGACCGGCACCGCGGGGGGGCGGGGTTAGTGGCAGGTGCTATTGATCGTCGCCAATTCGATGGCGAGAGTCAAGCGCGAAGTGGGGAAAGTGCCCGGTGCGGCTGGTCCGCCGCGAGGGCACGGGCCGGCGGGCCGACCGGCGAGGCCGGGAACTCAGAACCAACGAACCCAGGAACCCAGGGCTCGCGCCCTGGGTTCGGGGTTGGGTCGGAGGCCACCGGCCTGGCCCAATCTCGTATAGCCCCAACGGGGCGGCACACCGGGCGCTCAATCCCAAACGTACCGCTCGTCCCATTCGAGGTCGTGTCGCCGCAGAAGCTCGCGGAACTCGTCTTGGAACGACCGCTTTGCGTGGCGTTCGGCCTGCGTGGCGATGTCGTGCTTCACGGCATGGAGGTGCGGTCGCGACACGGAGAACGCCCCGTAGCCATTCTGCCAGGCGAAGTCGTGGTGGGCCGGGAACGTGTCGTGAACCCAGCCCGACGAGTTGCATTTGACGAGCCGGACCAACTCCGCGATGCTCGTCGTTCGGCCGCGCGACGAGCCGGTGAACGTGGTCGGCCACGCCGCCTGCGGCCAGGAGCATTCCCGGGCCGACCGCGCACCGTGGCGGAGTGCGTCGGCTCTTGAATCGCGGGGCATGACGGTTACCAAAAAATCGACAAAACAGAATCTCTGTGCCGCTGGATTTGATATTTATAATGTACACACGTATAGTAATCGTGACTGTGACGATTCTGCCAGTTACAACGCTTGGTGAGTTACGCCGAGGCTGTCGGGTACACTCACCCTGGTCCGGCTGCGGTGCTGGCTCTTGAAGTCTGTTTATCCCCGCGCCCCATGATAGGGTGCTCCTGCTGGCCACGACGGCCGACCGCTTGACGAGGAACCGTCATGATTTGCTCACGTTGGATAGCGCTGGCCCTGGTCCTACTGACCACTTTAGCAGCGCCGGCCCAGGTCGCGTACACAGTGACCGACCTCGGCACACCGCCCGGCAGTTGGAACACCAGCGCCGCGTACGGCATCAACAACGCCGGCCAAGTCGCTGGGGAATCGACCACGTCGCAGCCCGGCATGCCGTTCGACCGGGTGTGGCGGTACACGCCAGGGGTCGGCGTCGTGGATCTCGGCAGCCTGAGTACGCCGCTGGGCACCTCCACTACCTTTGGCGGTAATGTCATCAACGCCGCCGGGCAGGTGGCAGGGAGTACGACCCTGCCTACGGGCGTGGCGGGCGGGGCTTTCCGGTACACGGACGGGGTGGGCATGGTCAATCTCGGCGCACTACCAGGGCACATCTCGAGTACGGCTGCCGGGATCAACAACGCCGGCCAAGTGGTCGGTACTTCCTCGCCTTCCGGGGGGACGGCATTCGATCAACGTGCGTTTCGGTACACGGACGGGGTGGGTATGGTGGGTCTAGGCGTACCAGCCGGCGCAGCGGGGAGCGTCGGGCGGGCGATTAACAACAGTGGCCAAGTCTCGGTCAGCGGTTTTTTCACTTCCAGCGTGGGCAAAGCGTATCGCTATACCGACGCGCTGGGCTACCTGCTTCTGGGCGATCTCGGGGGACAGAATTCCGTCGGCTGGGCCATTAACGACGGGGGGCAGGTGGCCGGCAGCGCTGACACGGCGTCGGGGGTCACGCACGCCTTTCGCTACACCGACGGCGCGGGCATGGTCGACCTCGGTGCGCTACTTCCGGCTGGGAGGAGCGAGGCTTGGGGGATCAACAATGGTGGAGATGTGGTTGGGACATCCGCCGGCGGTGCGTTCCTGTACCGCGACGGCATGGGCGTCACGTTCCTCAACGCGGTGATCGACCCGACCAGTGGCTGGACGCTGGGAACACCGTTCGACATCAACGACAACGGATGGATCGTTGGTACGGGCACCCGCGGCGGCCTCCAGCGGGCGTTCCTGCTGACGCCGATCCCTGAGCCGTCGTCGTTACTGCTCGCGGGTGGTGCCGCGCTGATGGGGGTGGCGACACGCCTCTGCTCGCGCCGAATTGTACCGGGTGCCGCGCCCGCATCGACGATGCGCGGGGTCTCCTAAACGACAATTATCCACCAGCCGCTCGCCGCGGCGGGCCAACCACCAACTCCATCCGGGGCCACGCGACGGCCCGTGTGTGAACCGACGCATTGAGCCGGGCCGGTCGCGGTGCGCGCGGCCGGGCATAGTCGCGACATTAAGAGGGAAACGCCGTGAACGACGCGGTGATCATCAACGACGACGGCGAGAAGGTGGCGATCAACGATAGTGGCGACACTCTCATCTACGGAGGTTGAACCATGGCCGACAAACGCATCTGGCAACTGAATACAACGCGGGCATTCCCAGGCGACGCGCAGCTGATTGTGGACTCTCGTGGACTGTCCCAATCCGTGGCGATGGATTCGGGCGACCTCATCGACGCCGTGTCGCTGACCCTGTGCCCGTATCTGATCACGGACGACCCGAGCCAAGCCGTGGCCAACAGCGCCGCGATCGACGCGGCCCTGGCGGCCTACGCCCAGTCGGGCGAAAAGAAGGGGACTCTGAAGCTGCCGCGGGGCAACGTTTGGGTCGCCCACGCGATCCGGCTTGTCACCAAGCACAGCGGCCTGACGGTTGACGGCGACGGGTGCGTGCTGCTCACCGACAGCACCGTTACCGATCCCAACGAGTGGAATATCATCATCGGCCTGGGGGACGAAGCCAACCCGATGGGGTTTCAAGCGAATGTTGCTGCCGGCGGGCAGGCCAACCAAATTGTCCTGACCAACTTTGGAAATCCAGACAATTACCAAGTCGATGATGCCATTCTCCTATTCAACAACGGGGGATTCATCGATCACCGACAGACACCGCAGCAAACGGCTGTCATTCAGCAAGTCGACTTTAACCCGTCGCCGCGGACGCTGACACTAACGCTCGACACCAACCCAGATGTTAGCCAGCTCAACCTGGCCGTGTACCTGTTCAACGGCCGGAAGCTGGAGCGCGGCCTTGCCGTCGGGGCCAGGGAGTTGGCCATCCCCGGCCCCAGTGCCGCCGCGCTGTTCCCGAAAAACTCCTGGGCGTATATGACCGACGGCGTGGGCGTGTACGAGGTCGTCGGCGAGTTCGTCCGCGTACTCAGCGCCACCTCTTCCAACGGCAACACGGTGATCGCGCTGGAGGGCGGCGTTCGCAACGCCTATCTCGGCGACCGCGTGGCCATCGTGCCTCCCGGCCGGTGGACGGAGGGCGTTACCGTCCGCGGGCTGACCCTTGGCGGTGCGCACGCCTACGACGAGGGCGCTCAGTTGGTCGCCAAGTACTGCGTCGATCTTCGGCTTGAGCGGGTCCGGCACACCCTGTCGGCTGCGGGCGCGGCCGCCGGCCTGGCCAACCACGGCGCGGTCATCGCCACCTGCGGCCGGCTGGCCATCAGCGACGGCCAAATTACCGGCGGCAAGGGACTAGACATGACCGTTACCCGTGACGTGGTTGTCGAGCGGTCGCGGGTGCAGGTCCAGGCCACCGAGTTCAGTAGCGACATCGCGTTGCGCGACTGCGACATCGTCCGGGACTATCTCATCTCGATCGGCAGCGAGCGGGTTAGTGCTGATGGATGCCGGTTTTGGAACTGCGCCATCGGCACGGGCACGGCCGCCGGGGACATCCGCTTCCGGAACTGCGACGTGTACTGGGCCAAGGGCACGGATGGGAGCGTTGCCGTGTTGCGCTTGCAGACCGACCGCTGCACCATCCAGGGGTTGCGGTCCTATGGCGGGCCCCTAACCGTCCTCGGCCAGAGCGGCACCGGCCACCTGATCGAAAACCTGGACGCCAACCTGGAACTGTGGCCCGGCACTGCCGGCACCATCGTCGAGCCCGTCGTCGGGATCATCCGGGCCAAACCTAACGAGGTGCTACCGGAGAACTGGGTGCGGATGACGACGGCTCAGGTCGGCCGAATCCTCCACCCGGGCGACGGGAGTACGGTCGAGGTCGGCACAATCAGTGTCGCGTCGTTTGGCAGCAACCCGATCTGGGCGCGGGTCTTCATCACGGCCCACGAGAGCGGGGTCGACGTGACCAAGGTGTACGAAATCGCCCGTGGCTATGGCAACTCCACGGCCTGGTATCGGTGCCTGCCTCTAACGGAAGCGGTGGTCGGTGCGACGAAGTTCGACCTCGACCTTCAGGAGTGGGGCAACCAGATCAAGCTCCGGTTGCGCCGCGTCGAGGGGTTGGGCGACATCCACGTGACGGTTCGCGTCGAGACGAACGGGCTGTTCGAGGGTACGGCCGTGGTGGCCGACGGGCAGACGGTTGCGGGTATCCACGCATCGACGGCGTTGACCCAAAGCGGCGGGCTATTACGGGTCGCCGGGGTGACCGCACTCGATGGCACGGCGGCTTCGTTCCCAATGGGCGTGATGACGGCCACCGTGACGAACGCCGGCACGGCCCCGGTCAATCTGCCGAACGGCCTGACCGTCAACGGCCCATCGGTCGCCGCCCCCAATCCGGTGCTGTTGAAGCAGAACTATGGGCTGAACACGTATTCGGTGGTCGGCCTGCAACCGACGGGCGGCGACTGGAAGTGCTACCTGGAGCTGTGGCCGTCCGGCACGGAGGTCGAGTCCGGCATCGATCTGATCAACAGCGATAACACGGGGAACGCCGGCTATCTGCGGCTGATGGTAAGCGGCCCGACCGCTCAACTGCGGGCGTTCACGGTGGGCAGCGGCGCGACGGCGATCGAACAGTTGGATGTACTCAATCTCGCGACGAAGTTCCACGGCGACCTCGTTGTCGCCAAGACCACCGCTCCGGCCGATGACGACCTGGCGAACAACCAGTGCGGCCTGTGGCTGGACGTGTCGGGGATGAAACCGCTATTGAGGTTCAAGGCGAAGTACGGCACGAACTCCATCGCAAACGGCGAAGTTGCGCTGACTTGAGCATCGGGCGAGTGCATATTACCCGTGTCCATCCTTGTGCGACGCCCTCCGCCCGGCCATAATACCCGCGATCCGCTCACCCCCGGACGCGAGTGCCGCATGGACCCGGAATCGATGCGCTGGTGCAGCGACGGGTCGGCGCGCGAGACACCAACGAATGCGAACAAGGCAACCAGCGGGTTTGCGTACGCCGGCCAACTCGTCCGCGTCGCCGAAAAGCACATTAGCCGCAAGCTCTCCGGCCGCGTCGACGGGGAGGACGTGGTGCAGTCGGTCTTCCGCACGTTCTTCCGGCGGTCCGAAGCGGGCGAGTTTCGCATCGACTCGTCGGCCCAGTTGTGGCAGTTGCTCGTCCGCATCACCGTCTTGAAGGCGCGGGCCAAGGGCCGCTACCACACCGCCGGCATGCGCAACGCCTCGGCCGAGGTCGGCGGCGACGCCAACGACTACCTCGCCGACGCCATGCACCGCGAACCCAGCCCCGACGAGGCGGCCGCGCTCGTCGATCAGATCGACGCGCCTGTGCGCGGGCTGCCCGAGGTCTACGGCCGGGTGCTGGAGATGCGGCTGGCCGGCGACTCCGTGACCGACATCGCGTCGAGCCTCGGCATGTCGCGGCAGGGCGTCTACCGGATGCTCGACCATCTGCAAGACCGCCTGCGGGCCTCCGACCCCGAGGCATAGGGCGTTAGTGTAGTAGGCACACTCCGTGTGCCGTCTCTTACGGCACACGGGTGGTGCCTACTACATTAATGCCGAATGATGTGTAGGGCTGACCGCCGGGGCCATCGATGTCCATGGGCCGCATCCCCCTGAGCGAGCTGACGCCGGACGAGCGGACCGAGCTGGAACGCCGGCTCGTGGCGTTCGACCTGAACTGGCGGGCCGAGGGGCTGCGGAAGACCATCGACCGGCTGCCCGCCGCCCGCTGGCAGTGGGCGGCCGTCGTCGAGCTGGTGAAGATCGACCTCGAACAGCGGTGGCAACGCGGCGAGCGGCCGGACCTGGCCGAGTACACCCGCACCGTCCCCGAACTCGGCCGGCTGAGCGACCTGCCGACGGACCTGCTCCACGCCGAGTACCAGGTCCGTCGGCAGTTTGGCCAGCCGGTCGTCCTCGACGACTACGCCGACCGCTACCCGCGGCAGGCCGACGAACTCCGCAAGCTGGCCGCGAAGGTCGAGGCCGCGGCCGCGGTTGCGCCGTCGTCGGCCGCGCGGGTGCCGGCCGTGCCGGAGACGGCGGTGATGGCGACGAACGCCGACCGGGTGCGGAAGCTGGCAACGGGCGGCGACCCGTCGGAGACGTGGGACCAGCCCATCGCGTTTGGCCGGTATAGCATCGTCCGCCCGCTCGGCCGCGGCGGCATGGGCACCGTCTACCTGGCTCACGACCCGCGGCTCGACCGCGATGTGGCCCTGAAGATTCCGACCCGCGACCTGACGGCGAACGCGCGGGTGAGCGAGCTGATGATGCGCGAGGCCCGCGCGGCCGCCCGGCTGCACCACCCGAACATCTGCCCGGTGTACGACGTGGGTTTCGAGGATGGGGTGCCGTACATCACGTCGCTTTATATCGACGGCGAGCCGCTGTCGGCCATCGCGAAGCGGCGGCCGCTTCTGGACGCGCAGGTGGCGAAGCTGGTCGCGACGGTGGCCCGGGCGCTCGACTACGCGCACCGGGCGGGCGTCGTCCACCGCGACCTGAAGCCGTCGAACGTGATGCTGGACCGCGCGGGCAACCCGGTGGTGATGGACTTCGGCCTGGCGAGCCGGACTCACCCGGACGAGCCGGACCGCGTCAGCTCGACGGCCCTGGCCGGCTCCCCGGCGTACATGGCTCCGGAGCAGCTGGCCGAGGGCCGGTCGGGGCCGGCGACGGACATCTACGCGCTCGGCGTGGTGCTGTACGAGTTGCTAACGGGACGGCTGCCGTTCCGCGGATCGGCGGCGGACCTGTGGCGACAGGTGATCCACGAGCCGGCCCCGCCGCCATCGCGGCACCGCCGCGGCCTGTCGCCGACGCTGGACGCGGCGTGCGTGAAGGCGCTCGCGAAGCGACCGGAGGACCGCTTTGCCAGCATGGCCGCGTTCGCCGACGCGCTCGACGCGCCACACGCGGGGCCGCGGGCGGGCATGGGCCACACGGTGCTGCTGATCGCGGGAGCGGTGGCCGTCATCGCAGCCGCGGCCGTCGCGGTGTGGGCGCTGCGGCAGTAGGGAGCGGAGAGTGGGCACGGCTTTCAGGCATCGTACTCGTGCGATACCATGTACGGGGCTTGAGGAAGGGAGACGCGAATGCAGCGAAACATGGACTTAGTGCGAACCATCCTCATGCGGATGGAAGGAAACTCTTCCGGTTGGGCCCCGAATGATCTAGGGATCAAAGGGTTCTCGCCGGGCGAAGTCGGCTACCACTGCCACATCATGATGCAAGAAGGCTTGATCGAGGGAACTGACACCACGGCCAAGTTAAGTGTTGGGCCGGAAGCCATGCCCTCAAGTTTGACTTGGAAAGGCCACGAGTTCCTGGATCTCGCGCGAGACCAGGAGCGGTGGAACCGAGCCAAGGCGCTCATCGCCAAGGTCGGTAGCGCGCCGATCTCGGTCTGGACGAAGGTTCTCAACGACCTTTTGTGGAAGAGTGTTGAAGCGGTTGCTGCCAAGCAGGGTTGAGAGAGCCCGGAGACGAGGCATGGGAGCGACGGAACAGTCGACGAAGAGACAGTTGTTGCAAAACGCACTCGGCTGGTTCCGACCGCATGTTCGTCAGAATCTTGTGGCACCTATTGAGAGCCAATTTCCAAACTGGCCGTTGACCCGAGAAATCCAAGATTTGCTGCGTCGCACCGACATGATCGACCGCTTCGTCATCGATTGGGGCGAAGAGCAGATTTCGCTGGCAGGCCTCCTCGAAAAGTTGTCGCAAGAAGACATCGAGCTTCTGCCTCTGTTCAAGCGGATCGTTCTCGTTTACCGCCGGCACCGGGCGTCCGAGACGGAAGCATTGGCGGAAAAGACGTTCCATCTGGAGTTGACCGAAACGCTCGAAGAGGATGTGAAGGCGCTGGACGCCTTGATAGTCGCGGGAGGCTTTGACGAGATCGATCCACTGCGGCTCCCTCGGTTGAAGGACTTTCTACCCGTCCAATACATCGAATCGGTAGCGGGCAGTTCGGGAGCGTTTCGAGACCGCCAGTTCGACGAGAAGTTCCACGTCCTCCAGGCACCGCACCTCTTTCTCCCCGACCTGGGCTACTTCCGTGCGAAGTGCGAAAGCCGCGACACACCCTTGGCCGTCGCTTTCATCGACATCGACGACTTCAAGTCACTGAATACCCGCCACACGGAAACCAAGGTGGATCGCAACCTGCTCCCCCGGTTCATGCAAGCCATCGAAGCTCTCGTCTTCCACCACGGCTACGCTTATCGCCAGGGCGGCGACGAATACTTGATCCTCCTTCCCAGCCTTTCCCAACCTCTGGCGATCGGCTTTCTGGACGAGCTGCGTCGCAAGTTGGCCGGCCTTTCCTATCCGGACATTGCGGAAAGGACGACGGTATCCATCGGCTTATGCGTTGTTGCCCCAGATTGTCCCTTAACCGACCGGGAGCTGCTCGACCGGGCCAATCGGGCCAAGCAATTTGCGAAGGCACACGGCAAGAACTGCATCGCGACCTACCGCGGCTCTCGCTTGATCGAACAGGAGTTGCAGATCGCGACGGCTCCGGTGTCCGTCTCGACTGGGGCCAACTGAAAGCTCGTGTCCATCGACCTACTCGACGCTTCGGAGCAAGTCGCTCGCCCGCATGCCGTCGAGTTCGCCTTGGCGGGCCAGGATGCTTGAGCAGGACCGCCGATGGCCGACCTGTCCGACCTCCAACACGATGCTTTCGACAACTCGGCGAAGATGGCGTGCCGGCAACCTCCGTGTCTTGCGCGAAGCGGCCTTCCTCATCTCGGCCGACGGCGACCGCACCCGGCTCCGCTGCGCCTGGTGCGAGCTGATAGGCGCGACTGGCCCGGACGTTCGGTATATTGACTCGATGCGAACGGTACTTCTCTTGGTCGTCGCCCTGGCCTCCCTGTCGGCGGCGTCGTGTAAGAAAGCCAAGCCCATCATCGTGGGTAAGTGGCAAGAGCCGGCTGGGGGCGTATTCGAGTTCCGCTCCGACGGCATACTGGTCACAACCAGTGCGACGACGGGCAAGACGAACCAGGTGAAGTACCGCTTCGTGGATGAAACCACGATCGAACTGACGACGCTGGAAGGGAACGTCGCGGGACAACTCGTCATCGACTCCCTAACGCAAACGGAAGTTGGGCTGGCGTTTAAGGACGCCGGGAAGCGATACCTGTTCCGGCGAGTGCAGTAGGACGCTTGCCGTCCGCAATTCGAGACCCGCACGGCAGCCGACGCAACCAGCACCGAAATCCCCGGACACTTCGCTGCCGCCGCGCAATTGGATAGGTGAGGGCCGTTCGCGGCCCCGTCAAAAACAGCCGGCGGCGACGCCGATTACCATAGCGCCCACGCCGCGGGGCGGTCGATGTTCGACCGCCCCGCGGTGTCTTTTTTGCGCCCGGACGCTGCCCCGCCAGAACGACGACCCCGGCCCCTCACTTGGCCGGCCGTTGACCCCGTGCCCGCCGGGTGCTACCCTTCCCGAACCAACGCCAGCCGGAGGGTACCGATGATCGAGTTCAACTGCCCCGAGTGCGACGAGCCAATGGAAATCTCGGACCGCATGGCGGGCAAGCAAACCGATTGCGTCAACTGTGGCGTCCGCCTGGCCGTGCCCGAGGAGTCCGACGCCCCGCGCGGCCGCGGCCGCAAGAAGCGAAAACGGCCCACCATGCCCCGCGGCGACCTGCGGCAGATCGCGCAGTATCAGAAGGGCATTCTCGCCTGCATCCTCGCGTACCTGCTCGCGATCCCGCTCCGGTTCGTGGTGCCGCCCGCTCTGGGGCCGGTCCTCTTCGTCTACGTAGCGGTCGTGGCCCTCGGCGCGACGGTGTTCGTGTTCCTCCTCGCGGTCAAGCTGTACGGCACCGGCCTGGGGGTGCTGTTGGGCCTGTTGACCCTGATCCCGCTGATCGGCTTCATCACCCTGCTCGTCGTCAACTCGAAGGCGACCGCGACGCTTCAACGGAACGGGCACAAGGTCGGCCTGCTCGGGGTGTCGCTGTCAGAGTTCGACTAAGCGGCTAGCGTCCGCCCGTTCGCGATCCGCCGAACGGCGATGCGTCGAGGTTGGCGAGCAGGTCGGCCGGGCCGTCGTACACGGCGACCGCCCCGGTCAGGTCAGCGTCGCCCCAGCCGCCGCAGCGGAACGCGACCACGCCGACGCCGGCCTTCCCGGCCGCTTCCACGTCGTACGGCGTGTCGCCGAGCATCAGCACCTCGCCGGCCGGCAGGCCGATGGCGGCCAGGGCCGCGTGGATGATGTCCGGGTCCGGCTTCGAGTTGTCGGCGTCGTCGGACGATGTCCGGGCCTCGACGAATGGCTTCGCCCCACACACGTCCAGGAGTTTGTCCAACTCCTCGTCCTTGGCCGAGCTGGCGACGACCAAGCGCAGGCTACGGGCGCGCAGCGCGGCGAGCAGGTCGGCCGCCCGCGGAAACGGCCGGACCATCGGCAGCAACTCGGCCCGGACGATTTCGCTCCGCCGCCGTTCGACCCGTTGGCCCTCCGGCGAATCGGCGTCGATGCCGGCGGCGACCGGCAGCAGCTTGTCGCCGCCCATGCCAATGAGCGGCCGTACATCCTCAAAGTGGACGGACGTCCCACAATCGGCGAGCGCCCGGACCCATGCGCGGGCGTGGGCGTCGTTGCTGTCCACCAGTGTGCCGTCCACGTCCAGCAGCACGCCGCGGACGCGGTTGCCATCAGTTGCCGTTCGGGCCATGGTTAGTTCCTCTCGTCCACGCGGTAGTACGGCTCGGTGACCCGGCCAATGGATCGCTTGACCAGGCCGACGACCGTCCAGCCGCTCAACATGCCGAGCGCGTAGGCGACGCCGACGACGGCGGCCAGGCTGGCCGAGAGGGTGCGGTCGAAGAAGCGGACTTCGACCTCGCCTGCGTTGAAGTAGGCGAAGGCGGCGACGGCCCCGCCGAAAGCCAGGAGGAACAGCAGGTACAGGGTACGCATGGAAGACTCTCCACGAATGTCGGGCGGCAGCGGAGAGTGCAACGGCCGTGCCGACGCCGGGCACGGTGGCGTTGAAAGCTTGGGCGGGCCGTACAGTATACCCGTCCGAATCGGCGGCCATTTGTTCCCGCGCCGCCGGGACTTTCGCGAGGCGCACGATGTCACAGTCCGCCGAAATCGCCCGCATCCAGGACGAACTCCACCGGGCGTACGACGGCGATTGCTGGCACGGCCCGCCGCTCAAGGCGGTGCTGGCCGGCATCACCGCGCAGGTCGCGGCCGCCAAGCACCCGGTCGTCACACACACGATCTGGGAGTTGGTCAACCACCTCGATGCGTGGGTCGAGGTCGTGACGCTACGGCTCACCGAGTGGCGGGCGATCGAGGAGCCGGCGATGGGCGACTTCCCGCCGCCCGCGGGGACGACGCCGGTGACGTGGGAGGTCGACCTGGGCCGCCTCGACCACCACTACCGTCAACTGTGCGAGGCCGTCGCGGCGTTCGACGCCGGCCGGCTCGGCGAAATTGTGCCCGGCAAGGACTACCCGGTGCCGGTGATGCTGCACGGGACGGCCCAACACCTCGCGTACCACGCGGGCCAGATCGCGCTCCTCAAGAAGCTGGTCGCGTGAGCGGCCTTAGTGTAGGCGGCGCACTCCGTGTGCCGAATGCCGGCACACGGAGTGTGCCGCCTACGCAAGACCTGCCATATCGTAGGAATCGGCCGGCCGCGGCGACTTATCCTGCAGAGGGCCGCGATGGACAGGCGCGTTCTGAAGAACGTCGTGCGAACTCTGACCGCCCGGTACGGCCCCGCCGCAGCCGTGCCGGACGCGGACCTGCTGCGCGCGTTCGCCCGAGACGGCGACGCGGAGGCGTTCGCCGAATTGCACCGCCGACACGGCCCGCTCGTGTGGGCGGCGTGCCGCTCGATGCTGCCCACACCGGCTGACGCCGAGGACGCGTACCAGGCGACGTTCCTCGCGCTGGTCCGCTCGGCCGGCCGGGTGCGGAACGCCGCGGCCGTCGGCGCGTGGCTGCACGGCGTCGCTGTGAAGGCTGCGCTGAGCCTGCGACGGTCGGCCGAGCGGCGGCGCACGCGGGAGCGGAAGGCGGCCAAGCCGGACGCCGAGCGGCCGGTCGCCGACGCCGCGTGGGAGCAGTTGCTCGCCGACGTTCATCAGGAGGTCGAGCGCTTACCCACGGGCCAGCGCGATGCGTTCGTCTTGTGTGATCTTCAGGGCGTGCCGCAGCCAGACGCGGCGGCCCGGCTCGGGTGCCCGCTCGGCTCGCTGTCGGGCCGGCTGTCGAAGGCCCGGGCGCGGTTGGCCGACCGGCTCCGGGCGCGGGGCGTGGTTCCGTCGCTCGCGGCGGGTGCGCTGGGGGTGGCGGCGACCGGCTCGGAGGCCGGCGTGGTGCCGCCGGCGCTGGCGGCGGCCGTATACGAGTTTGCGGGTGCGCCGGGGGCGGCCCCGGCGGTGGTTCAGACACTGGCAACAGAGGTGATGGCCATGACGCATTTGAAATGGACCGCCGCGGCGATCGTCGCTGCGGGCGTGATGACCCTGGGGTTGGGCACGGTGATGATGCCGACGGTCGGCGGGCAGCAGCCGCCGGTTTCGCGGGGCGGCGGTGGCCGGCCGGCCGCGGACCCCGCCGAGGCCGAGGGCAGTTTGCCGCCCCTGCCGCACATCAATTTCAAATACGTACCGCTCGCGGAAGGCCAGACGAGCGAGGCCGGCGCGGCCGCGGTCAAGCGGATCGAGACGCAAGCGGCCCAGGGATGGGACTTCTGCGGCAGCCTGGAAATGCGCCTGACCCGGGCCGAGGCCGCGGCCCTGCGGGCGGGCAAGCAAATCGAGGCGGCGGGGAAGGACGCCGACGGCGACGCCCCGACGGCCTACCGGGTACTGGTGTTCAAGCAAGCGAGGCCGGGGGCCGACGCGCCCAAGTTCGACCCATTCGCCCGAGGCGAAATGCCGGGGCGGGGATCGAAACCGGGTAACGTCCCCGGCGCGCCCAGCGGCATGATGCCCCGCGGCGACGACTGGCCGGGAGCGGGGCGTCCCGGTTTCGGCGGCCTGCCCGGCGGTATGCCCGGAGGGGAAGGAGCGGGACCGGGGATGATGGGGCCCGGCGGTGGCCTCGGGGCACCGCCGGCCAAAGTGCCGTCCGCGGTGGTCTACTCGTGCCGCAACGCGTCGCCGGACGTGCTGGAAAAGGTGGCGACGAGCCTCGTCCGCGGGAGCGGCGGGTCGGTGACGGTCATCGGCGACGCCCGGACCAACACGGTGATCTTCACCGGCGACGCGAAGGCGATCCAGGCGATCATCGAGCGGCTCAAGGCTCTGGAAAACGATCTGGGCGAGGCGAAGCCGAAGCCGGCGACCAAGACCTCGGTGCCGTCGCTCGGCGTCTCGAACTGAGCGGCGGACGAGGGCCCGGCTACCACCGGAAAAAAAATCGCGGACACTTCCGTCGCCCGGCGCAATGGGAGAGGTGACGGGAGCAAGTTACGCGGGACTCCTGTGACGCCGGTGTTCGGCGTGCCCCGCAGGCGACGGCTCCCCGCAAGGAGAGGACTGTCATGACGAAGACGACAAAGCCCGCGGATTGCACGCTGACGCCGGCGACCGAGGCGGAACTGTTGAATACCGAAGGCGGCCTGCTCGTCGGCGGCGACGGCTACTGTGGCACCCCGTACCCCGGCTGGCCGCGGCCCGGCGTGTTCAACCTCGGTAGCATCGTCTCCAACCCGATTCTCGTCGGGGCTGTGAAGATGCATTGATCCGTTACGCTCCAAACGGTTGTCCGATCAACGACCCGGTGGCACGTGCCGCCGGGTCGCTTTCCTTTTTTGGTGTCGCCGGGAATCACCCGGACACTTCACGCCGCCGGCGCAATCAGACTGTCGGCGGACGCGGCGCGACGGGATTTCCGCGACGCCGGCGTTCGGCGCGCCCCGCTGGCCGCCGCGATCCGCAAGGAGAGACGTCATGTCGAAGACTACCAAGGTCGAGGACAACACCTTGACCCCCGCAACCGAGGCTGAGCTGCTCAAGACCGAAGGCGGCGTTCTGGCGGACGATTGGTGCGGCACCCGGGTTCCCGGCTGGCCGCGGCCGCACTGGGGCAGCATCGCCACTCTCGGCGGTATCGTCGTCAACCCGGCCGTCGGCCAGATGGCGACGCTGGTGCGGTGATGGCGAGCGACCCAGACGGTTGCTACCAGCGACCCGGCGGCCCCTGCCGCCGGGTCGCTTCGTTTGCGGCTGGGAGGACCGGCGCAGCACCGTCCCATTTTTTTTGGACACTCGCGGCCACGGGCGCAATCGGATAGGTGGAAGGGACGAATGGGTGTGATAGCCGCCTCGAACGTCGGGGCGGGCACTCAGAACGGACCTCCGGAACCCAACGCCGGCCCGACGCCGGCCTCTGCATAAGGGAGACGAACCCATGAACGCTCAAACCACTGCCACGCTCGCGCCTGTCGCCGTCAACGAACTCGACACCGTGGAAGGCGGCATCTGGCCGGCCCTCGTTATCGGCGGCCTTATCACCCTGTACTGCGCGTACAAGAACTCCAACCCGTAATCGCCCGTGTGCCTGCCCGCGACGGCCGACGGAGTTTCCGCCGGCCGTCGCTCCTTTTTTGTGCTCCGTGGACAGTCGCGGCCGTGAGCGCAATCGGACGGGTAGGACGCACGGGTGTCGACGTCGCCCCGAACGCGGGGCGAACACCTGTCGCCGAACCGAAAGGACCATCCCATGACCGCTTCCGCGATTGCTTTGCAACCCGTTTCGACTGCCGACCTCGACACCGTGGACGGCGGAATCCTCCCGTTCGTCGCCGGCTTCGCCGTCGGCCTTCTCACCGGGGCCGGTGCGTTCGCCATTGGCTACGCCATCGGCAAGGCCCTGCACGACAGCCCGTAACACTGAGGCCAACCACCACGGCGACCGCCACTCGGCGGCCGGCGACTCTCGCCGGCCGCCGAGCGTTTTTGCGGACACTTTCGCCTGCCGGCGCAATCGTGCTTGTAGAGGCGTCCCGACCGACCCGCAACCCCCGAGGCGACCCGTGTTCCGACGATATGCGTGCGTGCGACAGGCCGACCAGAGCGACTGCGGGGCGGCCGCCCTGGCCACCATCCTGCACCACTACCGCCGGCCGGTGCCGCTGCACGTCCTCCGCGAGATGGCCGGCACCGATCGCGTCGGCACCACCCTCCGCGGCATGGTCGAGGGGGCCGAGAAGGTCGGCCTCACCGCCCGCGCGGTCAAGGGCCAGTACGAGGCCCTCGCCGGCGTGACGCTGCCGGCCATCGCCCACGTCCGTACCGACGAGGGGTTGGGGCACTTCGTTGTCCTGCACAAGATCACGCCGAAGGGCGCGGTCGTCGCCGACCCGGCCCGCGGCGTCGCGACGCTGTCGAAGGACGAGTTCTGCGGGCGCTGGACCGGCTACCTGCTCCTCGTCGAGCCGTCGAAGGCCCCGCAGACCGGGACGGGCAAGCCGGTCGCGCCGTGGGTCCGCTTCCTGTCGCTGCTCGGCGGGCACAAGCCGCTGCTCGCGGAAGCGGTCGTCTGCGCCCTGGTCATGACGGTCCTCGGCGTGTCCACCTCGTACTTCGTCCAACACCTCGTTGACGGCGTGCTGCCGCGCGGCGAGCGGCGGCTGTTGCACGCCCTCGGCATCGGCATGGTCATCGTCGTCGCGATGCGGACGGCGTTCGGCCTGGTCCGCGAGTACCTGCTCTCCCACGTCGGCCGAAAGGTGGACCTCGCCCTGATCGCCGGGTATTCGCGGCACGTCCTGCGGCTGCCGGTGAAGTTCTTCGAGACGCGGCAGGTCGGCGAGATCATCTCCCGCGTGCAGGACGCGGCCAAGGTCCGCGAGGCGGTGAGCGGCACGGCCGTCGCCGCCGTCGTGGACGGGCTGCTCGTCGTGCTGCTGACCGTCGTGCTGTTCGTGTACGACGTGAAGCTGGCGGCCGCGGCGTGTGCGTTCGTGCCGGTGCTGCTGCTCGGCGTGTTGCTGCACCACCCGGCCGCCAAGCGGCGGTCGTTGGCCGCGATGGAGGACGCCGCGAAGTTCTCGGCCCGCATCGTCGAGGACGTGACCGGCGTCGAAACCGTGAAGGCGTACGGGGCCGAGCGGGCGCGGGCCGAGGCCGACGAGGACTGCCTGGTCGCCCTGATGAAGTCGATCTTCGGCATCCAGAAGCTGACCATGAGTACGAACGCCCTGGCCCTGGCCGTCACCACGCTGGCCGGCATCGTGGTGCTGTGGTACGGCGGCATCCGCGTCCTCGACGGGGCGCTGACCATCGGCGAGTTGATGTTCTTCTACTCGCTGCTCGGCTACGTCCTCGGGCCGCTCGAACGGCTGGCGTCGGTCAACCTGAAGATTCAGGACGCGCTCGTCGCCGTGGACCGGCTGTACCAGGTCCTCGACCTGGAAACCGAGCCGGTCGGCGACGTGCGGAAGGCCCGGTTCGCCGGCATCCGCGCGGGCGTCGAGTTGAAGGACGTGGGCTTCCGCTACGGCTGCCGGGCCAAGGTCCTCGACGGCGTGAACCTCCGCATCCCGGCCGGCCAAACGGTCGCCCTGGTCGGCGAGAGCGGGTCCGGCAAATCGACGCTGCTGAAGCTCTTGCTCGGCTACTACGGGCCGACCGAGGGGTCGCTGCGGGTGGACGGCGTGGACTTGCGGGACATCGAGCTCGGGTCGCTGCGGGCCGGCACGGCGCTGGTGTCGCAGGAGCCGTTCGTGTTCAACGGCACGCTCCGCGAGAACGTGGCCGTCGCCAAGCCGCGGGCGACGTTGGCCGAGATCGCCGCGGCGATCCGCGCGGCCGGCTTGGAGGAGTTCATCAACGGCCTGCCGGAGCGGTTCGACACCGTGATCGGCGAGCGCGGGGCGAACCTCTCCGGCGGTCAGCGGCAACGGTTGGCGATCGCGCGGGCGCTGTTGCGGCAGCCGGACTTCCTGATCTTCGACGAGGCGACGAGCCACCTGGACACCGCGACCGAGCGGGCGATCCAGGAGAACCTACGCACGGCGTTGGTCGGCAAGACGGTCCTGTTGGTGGCCCACCGGCTCAGCACGGTGAAGGACGCGGACCTGATCTGCGTGATGCACCAGGGCCGGGTGGTCGAGCAGGGCACGCACGCCGAACTACTCGCCGCGAACGCCCGGTACGCCGCGCTGTGGCGCGCCCAGACCGAAGGCCCGGCTTACGCCCCACGCCGTAGCCATGCGGAACTGTGTTTGAACTGATGCGATGATCCCGATCCGGTTTTCAGCCCCGAAGGGGCGGTCTAGCGCAGCCCAGGGCAACGCCCTGGGTAACGGTGGCCAAATGAGGGTTAGCCCTGAAAGGGCGAAATAGGTCGCCCCTTCGGGGCTAACGAATGTGGGGCGGTGTCCCTCCCCAGGGCGTTGCCCTGGGCTGCGCTTAGCCCGCCCCTTCGGGGCTAATAACCGGACGCCAAATGCCAACGACAAACGACGGAGACACCCCAATGGCCGTGACCATGATGCTGCCGCTGTCCGAGATCGCCGAGTTCAGCCGCACCCTGCGGGCGCGGCCGCCGCGGGCGATCCGCGCCACCGCCTGGCTGCTGCTCGTCGCCATCGGCGGGGCGGCGGCGTGGGCCGAGCTGACGCAGGCCAACCTCGTCGTCCGCGGCACCGGCCGGGTCCGGCCGCTGACGCCGCCGCAGAAGGTGTACCCCGCCGGCCGCGGCGAGGTGCTGAGCGCCAGCACCGGCGGCCGGGTCGTCTCGGTGCATTACGCGGAGGGCCAGGTGGTGACGGCCGGTGACGTGCTGCTCCGGCTCGACACGGCCAAGGTGGACAACGACATCGAGCAGCGCCGCCGGTCGATCGCCGCGGCCGAGGCCGAGCTGGCCCGGCTCGCCGTCTTGCAAAAGCTTGCCGACGCGCAGGACGCGGCGACGCAGGGCAAGTTCCGCGTCGAGCTGGACGCGGCCGAGCTGGAGCTGAAGACCGCGGAGTCGCGCCGGACGCTGGAGCTGCGGCGGGCCGAGATCGACAAGAAGACGGCCGAGGAGGAGATGGCCCGCGTCAACCGGCTGGCCCCGTCGCGGGTGGTGACGGCCGCCGACGTGGCCGCCGCCCGGACGCGGCTGGCCGAGGTGAACGAGCGGGTGCAGGCCGCGTCGCTGCCGGCCAGCACCGGCCGGGTGCGGGTGTGCCGCGAGGCGTTGGCCCTGGCCGGCCGCGAGGCCGAGGTGCGCCGCGAGGAGTTCGCGCTCAAGCAGGACGCGAAGCGGACCGAGATCGCCGCGGCGAAGCTCGCCCTGGAGGCGCTGGAGCTGGAGCGGAAGTCGGCGGTGGTGACGGCCCCGGTCGGCGGCGTCGTAACGACGGAGCCGGTGCGGGTCGGCGACCTGTTGCCGCCCGGCAAGGCCGCGGTCGAGATCGCCGAGCGCGCCGGCTTCCGCTTCGAGGCCGTGCTGCAAACCGGTGACATCGGCGAGTTGAAGCCCGGCATGGCGGCGCGGATCAAGCTCGACGCCTACGACTACCAGCGGTACGGCGTGGTCGAGGGCACGGTCGAGTCGATCGCGCCGGACTCGGTGGTCGCGGACGGCCAGCCGACGGCGACGTATCTGGTACGGGTCGCGCTGGCCGGCGACACCATCGGCCGCGGCGAATGGACGGGCCAGGTGAAGCTCGGGTTGGCCGGGCAGGTCGAGATCGTCACGGGGCAGGAGCCGCTGTTGCACCTGCTGGTCAAGCGGATCCGGCACACGCTGAGTTTGCAGTGACGTGCATCGCGCGCATTCAAACGGGTAAGCGGCCACGCGACTCTTGGCACGCGGCGGATCGCACTTCGGGCAACTCGAAGTAGAGCCGCATCAGCAAGTCGAGCGACCGCTGCTGAATTTGCCCGCCGGTCTCCCAGCGGGACAACGTGGACACGGACACCCGCAGTGCGTCGGCGAGCGCCTGCTGCGTCAGGCCCAGAGACGTGCGGTTCGAGCGAATCTCCTCCGGCGTCAGCAGGCCGGCCGCTTCGCGGAACGCAGTGTCGATCCGATCGTTCGCATCGTGATCCAGAACGACGGTCCCGCAGTTCGCGCATTGCGGCACAACGAAATCGGGGATGCGGACGGCGTACGTCCGGCCGTCGTGCTCGACGGTCGTCTCGTAGGCGTCCAACCGCGCCAGCGCCACGGCCCGCTCGCCGCACTGCCCACACTTCTTCGAGAACGACCTGTCACTCATGGTTCGGTATCCTCTAGCGGTGCGCACTGACGATTTCGACGAACGGTTCCTCGGGGTCGTCGTCCACGAGGATTATCTCCACGAAGAGTCGTGGGAATAGGTCGGGCACGTCGAACATAATCCGGAACCAGAACGGGTGTTCGGCTCGGTACTCAGCTCGCTTCTCCTCACGGACATCGATGGCGGTGCCGGCGGCCACGAGTTCGCGCACGAGTTTGCGAATGCCCTGCGGGGTCAGGCCCATCAACGTCGCGTCCTGGCGGACGATAGCCGCCGCCGAGTCCTTCCACTGGATGTTGCCCAGTGTGCCGGCCAGAATCGCCTTTCGGACCAAGTCGATTTGGGTGGGTTCGGACATGGACCTACCCTACGCGCCAATTGTACCAGCGACTTGCTTTACAGCAATTAATAGGTGTGGAATGTCGATGGCAGGAGCCGCTACTGCACCTGTTGGTGAAGCGGATCCGGCACACGCTGAGCTTGCAGTGAGCGGACGGCGCTAAGCGATTTGGGCCGCGGTGGCTCGCCACAGCAGTCGCAATGCGGTGGGTGAACCCGGCGGCCGGTCGCCCGTAAAACGGCTCCATGACCGAATCGAAGAGATCGCCTCGTTGGGTGGCCGTGTTGCTGGGAGCCGTCGCGTTCGGCGTCGCGCATACGCAGGCCCTGCACTGGTACTCGAACCAGCACCAGTACCTCCTCCACGGCCTCGCGGTCAAGTCGCCGTCGCTCGCGCACGACTGGCTCGCGAACACGCTTGACCCGACGCCGCTCTTTAGCGCCTTCGTCGCAGCCGTGCCGCCGGCCGTGCTGCATGGGACGTACTTCGCGCTGCTCATGCTCTACTTCGTGGCACTCGTCCGGCTCGCCGAAAGGCTGCCAACGCCCCCGCCGCCCTTGCCGTTCGCGGCACTCGTCGTCCTCGTTCACGCGGCCGTCGTCCGCGCGGCGTCGGTCGGGCTGACGGGCACCGACTACCCGTGGTTCCTGCAGTGCGGCGTGGCGAACCAGTACGTCCTCGGCCCCGCCATCCAGCCATCGGCCTACGGCGTGTTCCTCGTCGCCGCCGTCGCCGCGTTCGCCCACGGCCGACTTGCCGTCGCGGCGTTCGGCCTGATGGCCGCGTGCTGGATACACGCGACCTACCTTCTGCCCGCGGCGCTGCTGACGCTCGGCTTCCAACTCGTCCTCATCCGCGAGGGCCGCTGGCGGGCTGCCCTCGCGTTCGGGGTCGCCCTGCTCGTCGCTGTGTCGCCGGTCGTCGTCTACGGGCTGAAGACGTTCGTCCCGAGTAGCCCGGAGGCGTTCGCCGAAGCGCAGCGGCTATTCGTCGAGGTGCGCATCCCGCACCACGCCGTCATCGCCCGCTGGTTCGACAGGACGGCCGTCGCGCAGATGGTGTGGGTCGCGCTGGCGCTCGCGCTGCTGTGGCGCTCACGCCTCTTTTGGGTGCTGGCGTTACCGACCGTGCTGGCCGTGGCGCTGACGCTCGTCCAGGCGGCGACGGGCAGCCACACGCTCGCGCTCATCTTCCCGTGGCGCGTCTCGGCGGTGCTGGTGCCGGTGGCGACGGCGATCATCCTCGCCCGCGTCGCCGGGCCGCTCGGGCGCGTCCCGAAGGTCGGCTGGGTCGTGCTGATCGTGGCGCTCGCGGCCGGCGGCGTGTGGGTGATGGCGACCGGTCGCGGCTACCGCATGAACGACGCCGAGCTGCCGCTGCTGGAGTACGTCCGCGACGCCGGCGGCGACGAGGTGTACCTGCTGCCGGTCGCGGTGCCGACGGCCGGCAAGGCCAAGGACGGCCCGGCCGTCCCGTGCACGACGTTCACGCCGCCGCCGCGGCCGGAGCCGGGGTCGAACAAGATTGCGGTGGACCTGCAGCGCTTCCGCCTGTCCACATCGCAACCGATTTACGTTGACTTTAAGTCGGTCCCGTACAAGGATGCCGAGGTGCTGGAGTGGTGGCGGCGGATGCAGCGGTGCATGGGTTGGTACGCTCGGCTGGCGAAGGGCGAGGACGTGCGCGACGAATTACGCCGCGAGGGCGTGACCCGCGTCGTCGCCCCGGCGAGCCTGGACCTCGGCGGCGCGGCGTTCGAACAGGTGTACGCCGACCCGTACTACCGTGTGTACCGGCTGCGGTGATTCCTGGCGTTGCGGGCGAGGGGCTGGAGGATCCGAGTACTCAGTACTCAGTACTCAGTACTCGGTACTCGGTACTCGGTACTCGGTACTCGGTACTGCGTCCTCCCGAAGACACCGGGGCCGGGTCCGTCCTTGACACCGCTCGCTGGCCAGACGACGATTGAGGCAGCCCCGGAGGCCGAGCCGACCATGCCCAGCAACTCGCTGCCCGCTGAGTCTGCCGCCGCCGAGACGTGTGACCCCCGCACGCTCGCCCAACCCGTCGGCGGTGACACGTCCCGCCAGATGCCCACTCTGCCCGCCGGCACACCGTCTGTGATCGGCGGCTACACGATCCTCGGCATCCTCGGCCGCGGCGGCATGGGCGTTGTCTACAAGGCGTACGACGACGAGCTGAAGCGGACGGTCGCCATCAAGATGCTCTGGGCCGGGCCGGACGCCTCGACCGACGACCTGGTGCGCTTCCGTGGCGAGGCCGAGATCATCGCCCGGCTCCAGCACCCAAACATCGTCCAGATTTACGACATCGGCCAGCACGACGGGCACCCGTTCCTCGCGCTCGAGTACGTCGAAGGGGGCGGACTCGATCGATTCGTCCAGGGCCAGCCGCAGCCGCCACGGCGAGCGGCCGAGATCGTCGAGACTCTGGCCCGCGCCATCCACGTCGCCCACGCGTTGCAAATCATTCACCGCGACCTGAAGCCGGCTAACGTGCTGGTCGCGCCCAACGATCAATTCAAGATCACCGACTTCGGCCTGGCCAAGCGACTCGGCGACTCGGCTGGCTTCACTCGCACTGGCGACGTGATGGGCACGCCGAGCTACATGGCCCCGGAGCAGGCGTCCGGTCGGGTCAAGGAGTTCGGCCCGACCGTCGACGTCTACGCCCTCGGCGCGATCCTCTACGAACTGCTCACCGGTCGGCCGCCGTTCAAGGGCGCGAGCGTGCCGGAGACGCTGGAACTGGTCCGCAACGAGGAGCCGGCGTCGCCGAGCCGGCTCCAACCGAAGCTGCACCGCGACCTCTGCACCATTTGTCTGAAGTGTTTGCACAAATCGCCGAGCCGCCGTTACGCCACGGCTGAGGCGCTCGCCAGCGACCTCCGCCGCTGGCTCGACGGCGACCCAATCGAAGCTCGACCGGTGAGCACGGTCGAACGCCTCTGGGTCGGTGTCAAGCGACGTCCGGCGACCGCCGCCCTCGGCATCGGGTCAGTTGGCTGCGCGGTGGCGCTGGCTCTCTATGCCACAACGGCCGCGGGCGAGCGGCACCAGGCCGAGTTAGCCGCCCAGGAGCGGACGCTCCGCCGCGATGAGCAGGCGCTCCGCAAGGAGTTGGAGGGCCAGTTCAAGAGTTCGCTGCGGACGCTCGACGCAGTGTGCAACGAGGTGCAGAAGGGCGCGGCCCTGAGCGGCCCGAACGGCCTGAAGCCGCTGCACGACACGCTCTTGACCTACTACAGCGAGCTGGTCGATAACCAGTCGGCCATGCGCTGGTCGCAGCGCGATCTGTTGGCCGACGCCTGCCTGCGGCTCGGAGACCTGCTCGGCAAGACCGGCAACAAGGACCGGGCCATCGTCGCGTTCGAAAAGGCGCGAGGCATCTACGGCGACCTGGCTCTCGGCCCGGACGCGAAGCCGGAGTACCGCGTGAACCTGGCCCGCACGCACCTGGAGTGCGGCAAGCAGTTCCGCGACCTGGGCGACGCAGCGAAAGCCCGCGCGGAGTACGACGCCGCCCGCGCCGGGTTCGCCGCCCTAACGACCGAGTCGCCCGACCGGCCCGAGTACCGCATGTACCTCGCGGAGGTCTGGCACCAGCTCGGCGTGTTGCTCGGCGACGACGCCGCGACCAAGACGGAGGCGCTCGATGCCTATGCCAAGGGTCGGGAACTCCGGAAGGCACTCTGCGACGAGTTCCCGACGGCCGACGAGTACCGCCGTGACCTCGCCCGCAGCCACGGCTACATCGGCGACGTGGAGCTAGACCTCGGCCAACTGGCTGCGGCCGACGCCTCGTACTGGGAGTCGCACCGGCTCCGCGAGCAGTTGGCGAAGCAGCCGGAGGACCGGATGCAGCTCGGCCGAAGCTGGGGCAACTTCGGCAACTACCAGGCCCGCGTCCGCGCGTATTCCACCGCCCTCGACTTCTTGGAGAAGTCGCGGCATGTGCAGCAGGACCTGGTGAAGGAGGCCCCATCGTTTACCGAGTACCAGAGTGACCTCGCCGGCACGCTCTGCCGCATCGCCGAGTTGAAGCTGTTGCAGCAGAAACCGGCCGACGCGGCCGGTCCACTTCAGGAGGCGTTCAACCGCTACGCGACCCTGCAGGCGATCGACCCCAAGAACGCCGGTGTCCGGCTCGGGCTGGTCGAATGCCACGTCCTGCGGGCGCTGGCGGCGCTCGCCACGAACCGCGCCGCGGCCGGTCCCGAGCTGGACGCCGCCCGCCCGCTGGTCGAGGAGTTGTGCAAGCAGCGCGGCACTGCCGTCGACTTCTACTACCGGGCGGCGCTGGCTGCGCTCGACGCCGAGCGGCCGGCCCTCGCCGCCAAGGAGCGGCGTGAGTTGCACGACCGGGCCAACGATGCCTTGAAGCAAGCGATCCAGAAAGGCTACCGCCGCAAGCACCCCGACGACCTGCGGCGTGACCGGGCGTTCCAGTCGCTCCGCGACACCGAGGGCTTCGCCGAAGTGCTGCGCGCCTACGACGCGACGACACGGCCGAAGGGGGACTGACGGTTCCTCCCCTCTCCCGGCTTTGCAGGAGAGGGGCTGGGGGTGAGGGTCCGAGCGATCGATTGTCTTGGAGCTATCGGAGGAAATGAAGTTACCACGTCGTAGCCCCGAAGGGGCGGTCTAGCGCAGCCCAGGGCAACGCCCTGGGCTGCGCTGGCAGGATACCCCTC
>JAXMAS010000024.1:0-93087 GCA_046350275.1 Gemmataceae bacterium | reverse complement strand
CTTGCCGTCCCAAACACCAATCGTCTTGTGAGCCAGGCGATCCTGCACGGGAACGCTGGCCGGCAGGTTGAGGGACTCGATCGTCCCTACGTTTGGGTCGACGGGCACGTTGATGGCCAGGTTGCTAACCGTAAGTCCCAGGGTCGACGTCAACTTGTCCTCAGCATCTCTGTGTTCAACTGTGACGCGGGTAGGAAGCGGGCAATCGTCTGGCGCTCCGATGAATTCCGAGGCAATCGTTGTGGTCCAGCGATTCTGCTTAAAGCGCATTTCGTACCTGTAGACGCGAAATGGCTCGCGATCCGCGATCCAGAAGCAACACGACATTTTCTCCTTGTCGACCTCGACCTTCCAAACATCGTGGTCGCCGACCTTGTCCCGCCCGCGCAACCTTGCAGGGGCGTTTGGGGGAAAGAAGGACGCAAGGTCATCGTTACAGCTGTAAGTAGTCGTCAGACCCCACGTCCGCGGGTCGACGATAAAGTCGGTGCATCGATCGATACTCTTATAGGTCGCGGGTGAGCCCGTGAGGCGGTTGCAGTAACGGACGCCGTCGAACGCCGATCCGATGTCGTAGATGACCCGCTTGGCCAATCCTTCACGAATCAGCGGATCGGCGTCTCCTTTCAGGGCAGCGAGTCGCTTCTTGAGCTTCTCCATCTCGTCGGGTGGGGCATATTCGAAGCTGAGGGCTTCCTGGCGCTGGTGATAGGTTCTGCGAACGCCATCGAACGCGGCATCCCCAGTGATTTCCACGGACACATCTTGGTCGCCACGTCGGTGCAATTCCGTGTACTTGAAGTCCGCCCGCCCCGAGCGTATCGACCGCCTCGATTGTTCGGCCCCACGAAGGAGAGCACGGGGATCAGGGTCTTGTCCCGATACCACAGTCGAAGCGGCCAGTATGCAAATGGAGGCGAGTGCCCGAGGCGATCGGAAAGTCATGAATCAGATCTCCTTACGGGCGACCGCGCGACCGCTGGCGGCGTATGGCGTACCATCCGACCAGCCCGAAGCACGCAAGAACCGCTAACACTGGGAAGATGTAGGCCGTCCACGGGCGCGGCGGCATGACGGCGGCGGCGTCCTGCGCCGCGACTTCGGAACGAAGTTGTTCTTGAGCCGCGAGTCGCCTCTCGGGCGTGGCGGGTGTGATGCTCTTGCCGTCCCAGATCCCGATCGTTTTGTGTGCCATGTGATCCTGTACAGGAACGCCGGCCGGCAGGTTCAGGGACTCGATCTTCCCCACCGCTGGGTCGACGGGCACGTTGATGGCCAGGTTGCTGACGAACAACGACTCCGCACTCTTCACTCGGCCATCCCTCTTGATTTCGACATCGACCTGTGTCGGAAGCGGGCAATTGTCCGCTGCTCCGGCGAAACCCGAGACTGCCGTTGTCGCCGAATTGCCACCTTTTCGGGCGACTTCGTACTTGTAAACGCGAAACGGTTCGTGATCCGCGATCCAAAAGCGGCTGAATCGATTGCCCTTATCGATTTCGATCGTCCAAACATCGTGGTCGCCGACCCTGTCGCGCCCGAGCAACCTTATGGGTGTGTCGGAAGGGAAAAAGAAAGTCAGATCGTCATTCACGATGTATGCGGTCGTTACCCCCCACGTCCGCGGGTCGACAATGAAATCCGTGTTCTTGTCGATACTCTTGTAGACGGCGGCCGAACCTGTGAGGCGGTTGCAGTAGCGTTCGCCATCGAATGCTGACGCGATATCGTACATGACCCGCTTGGCCAACCCCTCGCGGATCAACGAGTCGGCGTTGCCCTTGAGAGCGCTGAGCCGCTTCTGCGTCTTGTCCATCTCGTCAGGTGGGGCTGGCTCGAAGCGTACGATCTCCTGGCGCTGGTGGTAAGTTCTGCGGACGCCATCAAATGTGGCGTCCCCAACGATTTCTACGGTTTCGTCGTGGCCATCATTGTGTTCGATGGACGTGAACCTGAAGTTCGCACGACCCGATCGCACCAATCGTCGCGACTGCTCAGCTCCGCGAAGCAGGGCACGTGGATCAGGTTGTCGCCCGAACGCCTCAATGCAACAAGCAAGGGCGCAAGTGCATGCGAGTGTCCAAGGTGAACGGCCACTCATGAGTCAGGCACTCCCGACATGCGAAATTGGTTAGAAGGAGTTTTTAACTGGCATCTGGCCGTAGTCGGGCGTGAAGCCATGTCTTTTGAGCGCCTCGGCTGCCCAACTGGCAGAAAGACCAGCAATGAAACCACTTCAAGAATGACCGAAAAACCACCAATCGCTCGAAGTTGCACAGGACAGATTGTTAAGGTCGACACTGCGAAGCAGCAATCACTCGCAGATAGTGTCGATCATCACTTGCGATTGGATGATGCCAACAAATATCCACTGGCACGAGAACTCGTCGGACCAGCGGCATCTATACCGACGGTAGCAGTCACGAGATTCCCAACCGCATTGCATACCGCTTACCGACTCGATGCACCATTCAGGGACCATAGCGATGGATTGTCGCACCCTGTGTAGCGGTACTCGTTCGCAAGTTTCTTCGCTTGTTTCTTGGAGGCAGTTCGTAGTATTGTTGGCGATGTCGTAGCAATCGATCAACCTCTCGAGATCGACGTATGTGCCATCGCAATTGGGAACCGGTATCGCGAATACCCGCGCTGCGCAGTCCGCCAGCTGGGCCACCGCAAGCAGTCCAATCAAACCGGCTCCAATCCGCAGTTTCGTGGGGAACATCGCTCGATCATCCTTTCGATTTCGGGAAGCGCTGAACCGGTATTGACAGGGTGTACGCCTCCCGGTCACCCTGCCCCGTAACGACATCGACGGTGATCTTGACGAGGGCGTCCAGCATCGCATTGCCCGCTTCCGGCACCGTGACCGTGATTAGGTGCGAGGTGCCGGGAGTATTCTGGCTTTTGACCAACGTGTTCACGCCACGACTCTCCGTCACCTTGAGTGTGGCGGGGAGGTGCGTGCGGACGGTGACTGACCGCTCCACGGAGCCACTTTCCCCGCTACCGACCACGATGATCTGGGGTTCGACCATGACGGCCGGTTTGGGGATCGCCCGAACCAGGACCTCCGTCACCGGCAGCCGGGAGGTGTTGGTGTGCAGCCGCAGGGTCGTGCTAAGTGGCGTGTCGGTGCGGTGAGCGGTACTGTCAAACACCAGTTCGACTTTGCTGTCCTTGCCTGGCTCGGTGGCCGCATCGAGCCGGGTGGACAGACCCGGGCAACCGCCTTCGACGCGGGTAATGCGGGCGTCTGGCAGCGCGTTCGGCCGTAGCACGACTGTGCGGGTCTGAGGACTCGCGTACTCGACCTCGCCGAAATCGATCAGCGTCGGCCGTACCCAGTAGTCTTGCGAGACGGTCGCCCGCACCGTGCAGGACTGCCACGCTGGGACGCCCCACGGCGCATCTCGGTAATAAACCGTGACAGTCCCCGTCTTGATGCCTTCTGTCGCGCCGGTGTGGAGATTCACTGGCACGGCCAGCGATTGCCCGCCATCGATAACGCGACCGGCCGGCAGACCGACGGTCGTGCAGCCGCACGTCGATGTTACCTTGACGATGGTGATCGCGGACGACCCCGCGTTCGTCAGGTGGAACTCGTGGCTCAGTTCCTCGCCGCCTTGCACCTTGCCAAAGTCGTAAACGGGCGGGGCAAGCTGGACCGCGCGGAACAACTCGTCCGGCGCACGCACCCAGGCGTTCGCCATCAGCCCCACGGCCAGGAGGGCCAAGCTGCCGTATGCCGCCCGATGGTCCCAGCGCGGCTGCCATAGCGGGCGTGGAATCGGCCGCGAGACGCCGGCGCTCGTCCGCGCCAGGCTCCACGCCAGAACGAAGCCGGCCACGATGTCCAGCGCGAGGGCGACTCGGACATCCAGGTGGATCAGGCCGAAGCACCCGCAATGACGCTCGCCGCGGAGGATCTTGTCGGCGTTCACGGTCGCGAACGCCGCGAAGCATGCGACGGCGACGATGCCTGCTAATCGCCGTCGATAGCCCGAGATCAGCCACGCGCCGAGTGCGGCCTCAAGCTCGATCAGCAGGAATTGCAGCCAGCGGGCCTGCAGGATGCCGCCCTCCGGGGGCGGACCGAACAGGAGTTCGTAACCCTTCAAGGCAGCGGCCACGATCAGTAGCCCACCGACGACGACCGGGGCCGTCGCGACGACGCGAACCCACGGCTTTTCCCGTGCCGAGACGGGCACACTATCAGCTGGCTGGCTGGCTGGCTGGCTGGCTGGCTGGCTGGCTGTTGCGCAGCTTCACCGGATTGGCTCACGACCTTGGCCGTAGTCATCTGGTCATCGAGATTGGTGCGCTGATAGGGCATGTCGCACTTCCATTAGGCGTGGAGCGCCGACTTTCGAGTGGGCAGCGTAATCCCCGGGAAAACGGCTGTCAAACAAAATCCCGAAAAAACCTGGGCCTGGGCCGCTCGGTCCTACCGCGACAGTCGGACGATGCATACCCCGACGAGGACGATCCCGACGACCTCGGAGCCGTGGAGTAGAATCGATTGACGGTGGCCATCGGAATGCCCAAACTGGTCCCACCGTGATTCCGTGGCCGAATGGGATGCGGACGGTCCGCCCGAGGAGCCGGCATGACTTTCGTTCGCACTGCGATCGCGCTGGCCATCGTCGCGTCGGCGACGTCCGCTGCGCCGCCGGACTTCAACGCCAGCGTCGCGCCGATCCTGATTCGGCGGTGTCTCGAATGCCACTCGTCGGCGGAGCCGGCCGGCAAGCTCGACCTCAGTCGCCGCGACACCGCTCGCACGGGCGGCAAGGGCGGTGCGGCCGTCGTGCCGGGCAAGGCCGCCGACAGCCTGCTGCTGCACCGCGTCGCCGACGGCGAGATGCCGCCCGAGAAGGCGGGCAAGTCGCAAGCGCTGCCGAAGACGGAAATCGACATCTTGCGAGAGTGGATCGCTGCCGGGGCCGCGTGGCCGGACGGCCGCACGCTCGACGCTTACGAGGCGACCACCGACGTCCGCGGCGGCCGCGATTGGTGGGCGTTCCAACCGGTCAAGCGGCCGGCCGTGCCCGGCAGCGCGCCGAATCCGATCGATGCGTTCGTGCGGCGTGACCTCGACGCCCGCCGCAGGGAGCCGGCCCCGGAGGCGGATCGCCGCACGCTCATCCGCCGGCTGTCGTTCGATCTCGTAGGCTTGCCGCCAACGGCCGAGGAGGTTGAGGCGTTCGTCGCCGACACGTCGGACGACGCTTACGAGCGGCTCGTAGACCGGCTGCTCGCGTCGCCGCACTTCGGCGAGCGGTGGGCGGGCACTGGCTCGACGCCCGCTACGCGGAGACGGCCGGCTACGAGCGCGACCAGACGCTGACGCACGCCTGGAAGTACCGCGACTGGGTGGTGAGCGCGATCAACGCCGACAAGCCGTTCGCCGAGTTCGTGCGCGAGCAACTGGCTGGCGACGAGTTGCCGACCCGCACGGCCGACACCGTGACGGCGACCGGCTTTTTGCGGCTCGGCACCTGGAACGACGAGCCGAACGACCCGCAGGAGTACAAGTACGAGCGGCTCGAAGACATGGTGCACGCGACCACGACGGCGTTCCTCGCGGTCACGGTGAAGTGCGCCCGCTGCCACGACCACAAGTTCGACCCGATCCCGCAGCGGGACTACTACCGCACGGCCGCCGCGTTCTGGGCCGGGCCGATCGAACCGGGCAAGCGCGAACTCTTGGGCGGGCCGACCAAGGACCAGCTCGGCTTCGACCTCCTCGGCTGGACCGACCGCGGGCCGACCGCGCCGCCGCTACGGTTGCTCAAGAAGGGCGACCCGAACCGGCCGGCCGGCGAGGTGCCGTTCGGCTTCCTGTCGCTCGCGCCGAATCTTGATCGGCCGGTAGCGGTCCCGTCCGCCGATGCGAAGACGACGGGCCGCCGCCTCGCGCTGGCCGACTGGATCGCCGACCCGGCCAACCCGCTTGCCGCCCGCGTCTGGGTCAACCGGCTTTGGCAGCACCACTTCGGCGAGGGGTTGGTGCGGTCGCCCGACAACTTCGGCTACGCCGGCGAGAGGCCGACGCACCCGGCGCTACTCGATTTCCTCGCGGCCGAGTTCGTCCGCGGCGGCGGGCGGTCGAAGCCGCTGCACCGGCTCATCGTCACGTCAGCAACGTACAAGCAAGCGTCGATCCACCCGAAGCAGGCCGAGTACGCGAAGGCCGACGCCGGCAACCGCCTGTGGTGGCGGGCCGAGCGCCGCCGACTCGACGCCGAGGCGCTGCGCGATTCGCTCCTCTTCGCTGCGGGACAGCTCGATCTCACGCGAGTCGGCGGGCCGAGCTTCGTGCCGGAGATCAGCCCCGAGGCGCTCGAGGGATGGTCGCGCAAGGGGGCCGAGTACAAGCCGTCGCCGCCGGAGGAGCAGCGGCGGCGGACGCTGTACGCGTTCGTCAAGCGCGGCTTGTTGCCGCCGACGCTGACCGCGTTCGACGCCCCGGACACGACGCTGCCTTGCGGCCGCCGCGACGTGACCATCGTCGCCCCGCAAGCGCTGGCGATGCTCAACAACGCCTTCGTCCACCGGCAGAGCGAAGCGGCTGGCGAGGCGGGCGGCCGACTTCGTGCGACAGGCGTGGCGGCTCGCCCTGGGCCGTGACCCGCGGCCGGGCGAGCGCGACGCGGCCGTCGCCCACCTCGCGGCCCAGCGCGGCCGGCTCGGGTCGGACGAGCGGGCGAGGGCGTCCTTGTGTCATGTGCTGCTGAACGCGAACGAGTTCCTGTACGTGGATTGACGCGGAAGACCGTCCCGAACGTCTGACGAAACTGGTCGGAGGTCTTCAGCCCCGAAGGGGCGGTCTAGCGCAGCCCAGGGCAACGCCCTGGGTCGTGACGGTGGTCCTGATGGATTAGCCCTGAAGGGGCGGAATAGGTCGCCCCTTCGGGGCTAGTGAACGTGGGGCGTGGTCCTCCCCAGGGCGTTGCCCTGGGCTGCGCCTAGACCGCCCTTCGGGGCTGAAGACTGGCCGATCCTGTGGAGGGCGCGATGGCGTCGATGTTCCCGTGCGGCCGGACCCGCCGCGAGTTTGTCTGGGAGATGGGCGGCGGCTTCGCCGGCCTCGCGCTCACGTCGCTTTTGTCGGCCGACGGGTTTGCCTTCGGCCGCGAGCCGGCGTCGCCGCTCACCGAAGCCGCCGCACTTCCCGTCGAAGGTGAAGAGCGTCGTCTTCCTGATGATGAACGGCGGGCCGAGCCAGGTGGACACGTTCGACCCGAAGCCGGCGCTCGAGAAGTACGCCGGCCAGCCGCTGCCGCCGGGCAAGAAGTACATCAACTCCGGCGGCCGCAAGGTCGGCTTCCTCACGCCGGCGTTCCGCAAGTTCCAGCCGGGCGGCAAGAGCGGGCTGCCCGTCTCTGACTTCTTCCCGGAAGTACGCAAGCACGCCGACAAGCTGGCCGTCATCCGCTCGTGCCACACCGACAGCCACGCCCACGGGTCGGCCCTCGTCGCGATGAACACCGGCAAGACGTTCATCGGCCGGCCGAGCCTCGGCGCGTGGGCGGTGTACGGCCTCGGCACCGCCAACCAGGACCTGCCGGGGTACGTCGTCATCCTCGACAAGCGCGGCGGGCCGATCAGCGGGCAGCCGAACTGGGCGAGCGGGTTCATGTCGGCCGCGTACTCCGGCACGCTGTTCCGCCCCGTCGGCGACCCGATCCTCGACCTCCGCGGCCCGGCCCACCTCTCCCGCGACGCCCAGCGCGAGCAACTCGACCTCTTGGCGAAGTTGAACGACGAACACCTCGCCGCCCGCCCCGGCGGGCAGGAACTCGCGGCCCGCATCGCCAGTTACGAGTTGGCATTCCGCATGCAAGGCGCGACGCCGGAAGCCGTCGATCTGACCAAGGAGACGCAGGCGACGCTCGACGCCTACGGCGTCGGCCGGCACCCGACCGACGAGTTCGGCCGCAACTGCCTCGTCGCTCGCCGGCTGGTCGAGCGCGGCGTGCGGTTCGTGCAGTTATACTCGGGCGGCGGGCACCTCGAAGAGACGTGGGACGCCCACCAGAGCATCGAGAAGAACCACGGCCAACACGCCGCCGAGGTGGACCGGCCGATCGCGGCGCTGCTCGCCGATCTGGAGGGCCGCGGCCTGTTGGACTCGACGCTTGTCGTGTGGGGCGGTGAGTTCGGCCGGATGCCGTTCAGCGAGGGCAAGGGCGAGCCGGGCCGCAACCACAACCCCTACGGCTTCAGCATGTGGCTGGCCGGCGGGGGAGTGAAGGGCGGCACCGCCCACGGCGACCGACGAGTTCGGCTTCGAGGCCGTCGAGAACCGCGTCCACCTCCACGACCTGCACGCGACGATCCTGCACCTGATGGGCCTGGACCACGAGCGGCTGACGTACTTCCACCAGGGCCGCAACGAGCGGTTGACCGACGTGTACGGCCGGGTGGTCAAGGAAGTTATTGCTTAATGTAGCCGGCACACTCCGTGTGCCTGTTCCAGCACACGGAGTGTGCCGGCTACATTTCCACGAGGCTCACGGCGGGTCGAATAGCCGGGAGTCGTGTTTTTCGACGAACTTGAAGTCGCTATAGACGCGCTCGATGACCTGACCTTCTTTCGTCTTGATGATGTGCGTGACGCGGTGCGGGACGTCAATGCCGTCAATCTTGCGGTGGTCGCCCCACGTCTGTTCCGAGGACGCCTCGCCGCCGGTCGGCAGCTTGATCGTATGGTCCGATTTCGTTAGCAGATTCGTCTCCGCATCGAAGTAGAGCTTTCGCTCCTCCCCTGTCCGTCCGGCCTTGCGGGCCAGCGCGATGCCGAAGACGGTCCGCCCGTCGATCTTCGATTCACCGAGGGCCGTCGGCGTTGCCGCGGAGTCGCGCAGGTTCAGGACGAACTTGTAGCCGAAGCCCTGCTGCACCTCACGCGTCTGCCCGGCCGCCTTCGCATTCATCGGATGGGACACGCCGTCGCGCTTCGTGTAGCCGCGCGTCCCGTCGATGACCTCGATATACCGCGACGTGCGGCCGTTCGTCGTCGACTCCTCTTCGAGCCGGAACTTCTTCGGCGGTTGGAAGTAGTAGGTCGTCTTGGAGACGACGCCGTCGGGGTCCTTCTTGGACTTCGTGGTCATCTCCTGCTTGAACGTGTAGGCGCGGGCCTGAGTCAGCCGTTCGACGCCGCCCGCGGCTTCCAGGGCGCGGTCGATCAGTTGCTTGACGTCCTTCGGGTCGTCGGCCCGCACCGCGAGGACCGCGAGCAGCACGGCTACGGCTGTCGCGGTCCATGTTGCCCTGTTCATCGTCAATTGCTCCCAGGCCGCTTGTCGAGGATGTCCGCGCTCGTCGGCCGTTGGCCGAGCAGGTGCTCTGCGAAGAAGTCCCACATCCGCTGGGTGAAGTACGGCTGGTCGTCGCCGAAGGCGTGCCGCTTGCCCGGCAGAATCAGCATGTCGAAGCGCTTGTTCGCTCGGATCAACGCCTCGACCAGCCGCATCGTGTTCGCCGGGTGGACGTTGTTGTCCATCTCGCCGTGGACGAGCAGCAGGTGGCCCTTCAAGTTGGCGGCCAGCTCCGCGTTGGTCGGCACACGGATCTCGAACTTCGTCGCCGGCTTCGCGTCGTCCTTCTTCGCATCATCCTTCTTGGCGTCGTCCTTCTTCGCATCATCCTTCTTGGTGTCGTCCTTCTTCGCCTCGTCCTTCTTGGTGTCATCCTTCTTGGTGTCGTCGTCTTCGGCCCCGTCTTCGGTCTTCGACTTGTCGTCTGCCTCCGTCTTGGCGTCGCCGGTCTTCGGCTTCGGCGGCGTCTTGGCGACGACGGCCACTTCCTTCAGGCCGTGATACCGTTCGGCCCACGAGTCGTTGTAGATGTTGTTGTCGTGGTTGCCGGCCGACGCGACCGCGACCTTGAAGAATTCATTGTACGGTTTTTGGAGCAGGGCCGCGGCCGACATGAACCCGCCGCCGGAGTGGCCGTAGATGCCCACCCGATCAATGTCGATCCACGAATGCCTCGCGGCCAACTGCTCGATGGCCGCCTTCTTATCGGCCAGGCCGTAATCGCGCATGTTGAAGTAGCTGTAGCTGTGGTACGCCTTCGAGCGGGTCGGCGCGCCGCCGCGGTGGCCGACCTGCACCACGATGAACCCGAGCTGCGCCAGCGCCTGGTCGCCGTTCGCCGCCGAGAACGTGTGCGTCACCCCCTCCTGCTGCGGGCCGGGGTAGACGTGGGCGATGATCGGGTACTTCTTCGCCGGGTCGAAGTGGAACGGCTTCCACATGTTCCCGTACAGGTCGGTCACGCCGTCGGCCGCCTTCACGCTGAACGTCTCCGGCATCTTCCAGCCGGTCTCGAGCAGCCGGGACAGGTCGGTCGTCTCCAGGTCGAGGAGCTTCTTGCCACTACCGTCGCGTAACACCGACGTCGGGGCACGGTCCACCCGCGACGACACGTCGACGAGGTACTGCCGCGACGGCGAGAGGGTCGAGCGGTGGCTGCCGTCGCCGGGGTCGAGGAGCGTCAGGCCGGTGCCGTCGAGGTTGACGCGGTAGAGGTGTTCGAAGTAGACGCTCTCGCCGGACTCGCGGGCGTTGCCGCGGACGAAGACGACGCGGTTGGTCGCGTCCACCGCGACGATCTGGCTGGCCCGCCACGGCCCGGTGGTGATCGCGTTTTTGAGCTTGAAGTCGCGGTCGTAGAGGTAGAAGTGGCCCCAGCCGCTGCGCTCGGACCACCAGATCATCTCGCCGGTTTCGTCAATCGTACGGATCGGCTGGAAGTCGAGGTTCGCCGCCTCGAATGACTCGCTTAGCCGGCAGTGGCACTCGTTTTTCGCCGCGTCGTAGGAGCAAATCTCGACGCTGCGGCGCAGGCGATCGCGGCGGATGAACCGCAGGTCGCTCGCGGTCTTGCCCCAGGTGACGCCGGTGTAGCTTTCGTCCTTCCACTTCGGGTCGACCCGCTGGAGCTTCTTCGATTCGCGATTGTAGACCCACAGTTCCGACTTGCGGGTGCCGTCCTCGCCCGGCATGGCGTACTTGTACTTCTCGAGCGTCGGCCGCGGCTCGGCGAGGGAGCTGACGAGGTACAGCTCCTTCATGCCGCGGGAGTCGTTCCGCATCACGGCGAACGCCTTCGAGTCGGGCGACCAGTAGGCCGTCGGCCGGGTCGGCCGGTCGGCCGGCGGTGCCTTGCCGTCTTGTCGCTGCTGTTGTTGCTGCTGCCCGCCGAAGAACTGCGTGACGCCGAAGCCGTAGTCCTCGGTACCGTCGGTCGTGAGCTGGACAGCCTCGCTCTCCTTGCCCTCTTCGGCGAGGTAGAGGTTGTACTTCTTGGCGAAGACGTAGACCTTCTTGTCGGGTGCGACGACACGGTAGTCGCCGCCGCCGGGCCGGCCGAAGCCCTTGCCCTGGCCGGTGCGGCCGCCCTTGCCCTGGCCGGTGCCCTTGCCCTGACCCTTGGTTTGCGTCGTCGTGCGATCCTGCTGGTTCTGGTCGTTGCGTTGCCGCTGCTGCTCGTCCTGAAGTTGTTGCTGTTGGTCGTCCTGCCGCTGCTGCTGTTGCTCGTCCTGCTGCTGGCGCTGTTGTTGGTTCTCCTGCTGCCCGCGGCCACCGGGACCAAACGGTGCCTGGGGTAGCGCCGGGGCCTTGCCGAGCTTCGTCAGCTTGTCGGCCTTCAAGTCGTACTCGTACTGCCACTCGCCGACGACGAACTTCATCTTCACGCCCTCGTCGTCGAGCGAGACGCGGGTCAAGGGCAGGGTGCCCGGTTCGACCGGCTTGTGCGTTTGCTCGGAGAGCAGGGCGGCCAGGCGCTGCTGGTCGAAGAGCGGTTCCTTGGCGGGCTTGCGCGGATCGACGCGGTAGTAGCTCGTGCCCTGGCTCGTGCGGTACGAGTACCAGAAGGCATCGGTCTTGCCGATCCACATGGGCGTGACGGCCGTGTCGTAGAGGAATGGCCGGAGGTTCTCGGGCGTGTACTTGAACGCCTGCGGGTAGTCGGCCCCTTTGATCGGCTGCGGATCGGCCGCGGGCGTGACGGCGGCGACCCAGACGAGGGCCGCGGCGGCGATGAATGGGATGGTCGAACGGCGGTGCAAACCGAGCGTCATGGTAGGCCCTCGCGAGTGGCAGGTGTGTGCAGCCGGTGTGATAACGACTGTACCGCGCGGAATGCCGCGAGGGAAGCGCGCGGTGTCCGTCGAAGCGGTCACCGCGGAAAAAAGTGAACGCGCCCCATCCGCGACTGCGAAGGGGCGCGGTGTGGATTACGTTACGCGGCGGCGCGCATCAGCTTCGGCGCAGGCACCTTGAGGTTCGTCTGGTGCTGCCAGCGGCCAGCGTCGGCCGCCCCGTGCCACTTTTGCAGGGCGATGGTGTCGACGACATCGCGCTCGTCATCTTCGAGAACTTCCGCGAAGGCTTCGGCGTAGCCGGCCCGCACTTGCGTGGACGATCGGCCCAGGAACAGCAAGCAGTCCGGACGCTCGTCCTTGAACACAGCCACGGCGCGCCAGCTCTGCGGTTTCGACTCGGTATGGTAAAACATGGTGGCCCCTCCATGAGCCTGCGGGAAGTGGGATGTCTCCGGACGGATAGGGTGACGAATTCGATGCCGTGAGTCAAGAGCAATGCGGCAAAATGCGCTGGCGAGTTTCGCGGGAGCCACGCAGGCTGGGTTGGCGGGCCAAGGCGCTGGGGGTAGGATGCGGGCCGCTCGCCGCCGCACTGCTCCGAGGTTTGTGCATGCTGGTCGATGAACTCGTCCCCACTTTGCAAACGGCCGTCGGTCCCGCGATCCTCATCTCGGCCGTCGGGCTGCTCTTGCTGTCGATGACCAACCGGTTCGGCCGGATCATCGACCGCTCGCGGCAACTCGCGGCGGCGCGGTCAGCCGGCGGCGACGAGAGCCGGATCGCGGCTCAGCTCGCCATTCTCATGCGGCGAGCACGCCTCGTGCGTCTGGCGATCGTCCTCGCGACGACCGGCGCACTGTGCGCAGCACTCCTGGTCATCACGCTCTTTCTGGCCGCCGTCTGCCGGTGGGGGGTCGCCACGCTGGTGGCCATCCAGTTCGTCGCCTGTCTGACGTCCGTCATCGCGTCGCTCGTCGCGTTTCTCGGCGACATCAACCTGTCGCTCGTCGCCCTCAAACTCGAACTGAGTGTGCCGCGCACGGGCCGGTCGTGATGCGCGGCCGTCAGCGTCATTGGTGCGTGACTCGTTGACGGGGCCATGACCCGCGGTTAACATCGTCGGATCGGCGAGTCGTGGCGCGGGTTGCCGATGAGGCACATCGCCGCCTCGTCAAGCCATGTGCTTGTCTCTGGGGCCGTCCATGTCCAAGCCCAACGAAAAGTCAAGTCCGGACTGGAAGCGGGTGGCAATCGTCGCCGCGGCGATCGCCTTCACCGTCTTCCGGTACTGCGTTACGCTCGGCACGACGTTCGACGAGACGCACGACGTGAGGCACGCCGATGTTCTCGGCCAAAAGATCGTACTGTACCTCGTCATCTCGCTGGGATTGTTCTGGTACTTCGCCGGGAGGACCGAGCCATCGCGATCTGATCTCCTCGCGTTTCTGCTATTTGCCTTCCTGATCGCATCCGTCCTCACCCTGGCCTACACGGATGTGTACAAGACCTTTGGCCTCATCGATACCGCGAACGGCGCGACCACGCGGAACACGCTGGACTGCTACTACTTCTCGATCGTGACGTGGACGACGCTGGGCTATGGCGACTTTCGGCCGACGCCGGCCGGCCGGCTCTTCGCGGCGTCCGAGGCGTTCGTCGGGCTGACGTTTATGGGCGTCTTCATCAGCGTGCTGGTTTACCTGTTCAACAAGATCGGCTACCGGGAAACGGCGCGTGAGGAGGGCAAGCGATGAGGTGGCTCGTCGACCGTCCAGGCGCGATTGCCGGGTTGTACCTGGTGCTGATCCCGTTGTTCGGCCTGAGTTACGCTCTGATGCCGGGGGCGTTCTACCACCAGAATGCGAAATACGAGCCGGAGACCCACGACCTTTCGCGAGCGCTGGCGGCGGCGGTGCAAGTGGAGCTGCGCGGATTGGGCCGGCAGGAAGCGGCGGACGACTCCGGCCTGGCGGCCGACTTCGCCGCGGCCGACGTGGTCACCGCTTCCCTGACCGACACCGCCGACACCGTCGTCGTTGCCGCGACGGTGCCCCAGCGGTTCAAGCCTGGGCCGTTCCAGAAACCGTCGCTCCTTCGCCTCACCCTGCACCTGAACCAACTGGGCGACGGTACGAGGGTCGCCTCCATCTTCCCGGTCACGTTCGCGAACGGTCAAACGTCCTACGCGATGTTCACTGAGTCCTTCAAGGTGCGGCCCGAAGTGCCGGCGGTGTACGCTCGGTACCGCGACGCGACGGCTGGGTTCCCCGGCGGCGGCTTCTCCCACTTCCTGCGGATGACGTACTACAGTGCTGTCACGATCACGACGACGGGGTACGGCGACATCGCCCCGCTGACCGACTCGGCCCGTACCTTGGCGGGCACGGAAGCGACCGTCGGCGTTGTCCTGGTGGGGCTGTTTCTGTGGTCTCTCACCGAGAAGATCAAGAGCGGCGGCTCGGCGGGTGGGACATCGCCGCCATCGGCAACCGCCGCTCCCGCTGTCCCGAGCTAGCCGCGGGACTGGCCGTCCGTCAACCCCGGCCGCCGATGAACCCCGAGGCCGCCAGCCCGAGGCCGCCGACGCCCATCATCGCCAGGGCCAGCAGCCCACCGACGCCGACGGCGTAGCAGGCGATGCCCGCGATTAGCAGAATTGCAAAGCCGCTGGACTTCATACCGTCTCCGTCTACGCTTCGCCGTTCGCATCCATGGCGACCCTAGCTTCGTTTCGACGGCGTGTCAACTTGCGGGCCGGGGGCGGCTGGTACAGACGGCTATACGATGGCCCCATGGCGTGGCGGACCTTCTCGCGGATCGTCTGGCCCCTGCTGGCGACCGCCGTCGGCGGGGCATTCGGGGCCGTCGCTTACGGTGCCGCCATCTACGCACTCCTGAGCGGGCTGAGCCGCATTTACCCACCGGTCGGGGACCTGGGGATGCCGTCGGATCAGGTTGTCGTCGTGTTCTGCGTGGCCCTCGTAGGGTTCCCACTCGCCGTCGTCTTTGGCGGAACCGTGGCCGCGAAGGTCGTCGCCGGGTGGTTCGAGCCGACCGACTGACCGCCCCATGGCCGCCTACCGACACGCCGCGTGCTTCAGTCCCTTCCACGCCCCGTTCTCGGCCGAGCTGGCGACGCACTGGGTGATGAAGTTCATCCCGTCCACGCCGTCAGCGGCGAGTGAAGGGAAGTCAGTACATTGCTGGCGAATTGGCCGCTTCCGTGATAAACTCCCTGTGAATTGGTCGTCGGAGATTCCGCTCATGCCCACATTCGCCTGTCCGTCGTGTGCCGCTCGCATCAGAATGCCCGACTCAGCGCGGGGCGGCATGTTCGACTGCCCGCACTGTTCCAATCCGTTCTCCGTCGGGGCCAAGCCGCGGGCGTTGTCCGCACGCACAGTGCTGACCGCACCGCGTGGGCCGGATAACGGGTCGCAGCAACGTGGTAACGTGGGTATATGGGTCTTCGTAGGTGGTTTGGTGATCGGCTCGATGTTCCTCGGCATCGCCTGCGTGTACCTCGTCATGCGGCAACCCGCCGCCAGTGCCCGCCCGGCTGTCGTTGCCGATGAGCCGGCTGATGTCCCGTGTGCCCATATGTTCGGTGACGTGAAGCTAGCGGTAAGCTACGCAACCGTTGATCGAACTCTCTACCGGAACATCCTCGACCAACCTGCGGAGTCGGCAGACGTTCACCTGAACGTTTACGTTGCGGTTGCGAACATGAACCCGGCACGCAAGATCGGCTATACGGCATGGTCAATCCGGGCGGATGGCATCCGTCTAACGGACGACTTGGGAAATGCCTATCGACGCATCGACATGGGTTTGGAGAACGGATTACGAAACAGCGACACGACGCTGTATTCCGACAGGCCGATCCCCGACCTAATCGTATTCGAGCGACCCGTTCCGGCCGCAAAGGTGCTGACGCTAGAGTTGCCGGCCGCGAACTTCGGCGGGTCGGGCGTGCTGAGGTGCCGTTTCGACGCGACGATGCTCACCAACAACCGAGACACGCTACAGCGGATAAATCGCGACCGTGAGGCAAGAGACCGTCCTTAAGGCTAAGGCGACCACCGCCGCCCCTGAGACGCGGTCACGCTCGCGCCGCGCGAACTGGCCCACGGCGACCCTAGCTGCCAGTAACCCGCTCGTTGCCGGGCGACCCCGACCCGATACCCGGGGTCGCCCGGCGGCAGCAGCGGCACAGGCACCGCGCTACCGACACGCCGCGTGCTTCAGCCCCTTCCACGCCCCGTTCTCGGCCGAGCTGGCGACGCATTGGGTGATGAAGTTCATCCCGTCCACCCCGTCGGCCACGTTCGGGTACAGGCTCTTGGCCCCGTCGAACGCGGCGTTGCCGGCCTTCTTCACCATGTCGTCGTAGGCCTCGGTGTAGACGTTCGCGAACGCCTCGAAGAACGCCTCCGGGTGGCCGCTCGGCAGCCGGCTCGACGCCCCCGCCACGTCGGCCAGGTACGGCCCGCCGGCCCGCGTGTAGACCTGGTGCGGCTTGCCGTTCATGCGGACCACGAGCTTGTTCGGCTCCTCCTGGTGCCACTCGAGCGCGCCCTTGGTGCCGTCCACCTCGATCCACAGGTCGTTCTCCCGGCCGTGGCTGATCTGCGACGCCGTGACGGTGCCGAGCGCCCCGCTGCCGTACTTGATGACCGCGGTGCCGTAGTCGTCGAGCGCCCGGCCCTTCTCGAACACCTTCAACTGGCACGAGATCGACTCGGGGATCAGCCCGGTGATGAACCGGCCGAGGTTGTAGGCGTGGGTGCCGATGTCGCCGAAGCAGCCGGCCGCGCCCGACTTCGTCGGGTCGGTCCGCCACGCCGCCTGCTTCTGGTCGCTGGTTTCGAGTCGGGTCCGCAGCCAGCCCTGGATGTAGAACGCCCGCACGGCGTTGATCTCGCCGAGTTCGCCGGCCTGCACCATCGCGCGGGCCTGCCGGACCAGCGGGTAGCCGGTGTAGTTGTGCGTCACCGCGAAGACGACGCCGGTCTTCTTGACGACCTCGGCCAACTCCTCGGCCTGCTTGAGGTCGAAGGTGAGCGGCTTGTCGCAGACGACGTTGAACCCGGCCTCGGCCGCGGCCTTGGCGACCTCGAAGTGGGTGTGGTTCGGCGTGGTGACGCTGACGAAGTCGATCTTGTCCGGCCGCTTGGCCTCGGCCGCGAGCATCTCCCGGTAGGAACCGTAGGCGCGGTCGGGCGGGATGTCGTAGTCGGGGGCGCTGGCCTTGGCCCGGGCCGGGTCGGACGACAGTGCCCCGGCGACGAGGGTGGCCCGGTTGTCGAGGCAGGCGGCGATCGAGTGGACCTTGCCGATGAACGAGCCTTGCCCGCCGCCGACGAGGCCCATGCGGAGCTTGCGGTTGAGGGGTGCGTTGACGGCCATGCTGCGAATCCTTTGGGGGTCGAGGTGGTGGGGTTGGGGAACAGATTAGCGACGCGGCGGCGACTTGACAGGCCACAACCGCGGTCGGCATACTGAGGGCGACAGGGAGGACAGCCCGGTGCCACAACCCGCCGTGCCGCCCGGCCGGCGGACGCCCGCACAAGCCGGGATGTCAGCCGCCGATGCCGCCCGGATTCAGAACGCGGCCAACCGCCGCAAGGTCGTCATCCACGTCGTCGGCAGCCGGGCGATGGGGCCGCCGACGGTCCACCCGCTTTCGGACTGGGACTACGTGGTTGAGGGCAGCAACTCCCGGACGCGGAGCCGGCTCAAGACTAGCCTGCCGCGGGGCGTCGCCGGCGGCGACCTCGGTGGGCACCACCCTTCGGGAATCGACCTGATGCACGCCGACAACCCGCTCGCCCCCGGCTACAACCCGCTCGACCCGCAGCGGCCGCACGTCACCTTCGTCCCACAACCGGGGCCGACGCCATGAACCTGTCCGACGAACTGCTGCTCAACCAACTGGCCCAGGGCGTCCTGCCGATGAAAGACGGGGCCGAGTGGTTCGCAGCCCGACCGGCGGATCGCCAGCAGGACGTCTTGCGTTGGCTGGCGAACGCGGCGGTCCAGGCCGGTGCCCGGACGGATGACGCCGAGGTGGCCATCGCCGAATCTGGGTTGCGGCCGACGGCGACACCGTGCGTTCTGTTGGCGAAGGAGAACCTGCCGGTTCGGTTGGCCAAGATCGTCAACCTGCCGGCGGCCGAACGCGGCAAGGCCTTCGCCTTATTGACGGCCCTGTTCGGCGTCGCCGACCGGCGTCGGCGGACCACGCAATGTGCCTGCGGCTGCTCGCACTGGTGGCACCGCGACTTGGGTGACGCGGGCGTGGTCGAAGAACTGCTGGCGGCGAACGTCGCGTAGCCGTGGGGGGAAGCAATGACGCCACAGAGATTCCCGCCCGGCTGGGGCGAGTCGCGCATCCGTGACGTGATCGCCCACTATGACAAACAGACAGAAGACGAGCGGATCGCCGAGATCGCCGCGGCGATAAGTAGGAAGCGAGGTGTCGCCCAAAGGATTGCTGCGGCCGTCACGCTTCAAGCCCCACGGTACGCCTTGGGTAAGTGGCTAAATCGCAAGCTGAAAGTCGGCGTCTACGAACTTCAAGGCGGTGAGATCGTCGCGGGGCGAGGACGCCGGCCGGAGGATCGCATCGCCGTGAACGAGGTTCGTGCTTGGCAGATTTACGGCGACCTGTGTTTCGATATGGTCGTCATCGAACTCGCGGACGGCCGCACCGTCCGGTGGCTGGATACTTATAACGACCTGATCGCCATTCTCCGCAAGGTTGCGCCGGCTCGCGAACGGCCGTGGACCTTGGCCTGACCTCGCTGCATCACCCCAACCGGCTCCCCACCTGATACACCACCAGCGCCCCCAGGTACGCCAGCGCCGTCATGTACCCGAACGTGAACGCCGGCCAGCCCCACGAATGCGTCTCCCGCTTGATGACGGCCAGCGTACTCGCGCACTGGCAGCACAGCGCGAAGAACACCAAGAGCGACACCACCGCCGGCAGCGTGAACACCGGCCGGCCGTCGGGCCACGTCGCTTCCTTGAGCGCCCGGCCGAGCGGCGTCTCGCCGGCGTCGGCCATGCCGGCCTCGCGGATGGCGTCGGCCGTCACGTCGCCTTGCCGGTAGACGATGCCAAGCGTGCCGACCACCACCTCGCGGGCCGGGAAACTCGCGAGCGCCGCGACGCCGATCCGCCAGTCCCAGCCCAAGGGCCGCACCGCCGGCTCCATCCAGTGGCCGAAGCGGCCGAGCAGGCTGTTGGCCGTCCACTCGGCCCGCAGGTCCTTCGCCGCGTCCGAGTCCTCGCCAACGGCGGCGATCCGCTCGGCGTACGAGCGGCCCTCAGCGTCCGTGTGCGGGAAGTAGAGCAAGGCCCACACCAGCACCATGCTCGCCAGGATCAGCGTGCCGGCCCGACGCAGGAACGCCCCCGCCGCGTCGAGCATCCGCCGCAGGACCGTTCGCACGCTCGGCCGCTTGTACGACGGCATCTCCATCACGAACACCGGCGTCTCGCCGCGTAAGAGCGTCCGCTTCAGCAGGAGGGCCACGAGCGGGGCGGCGACGAAGCCGATCAGGTACATCGCGAACATCGCCAACCCCGGCACCCACCACGGCCGGCCGGCCGACAGGAACGCGCCGATCAACAAGACGTACACCGGCAAGCGGGCCGAGCAGGACATCAGCGGGGCGACCAGGATCGTCGCCAGCCGGTCGCGGCGGTTCTCGATCACCCGCGTCGCCATGATGCCGGGCACCGCGCACGCCACGCTCGAAAGGAGCGGGATGAACGACTTGCCGCTCAGGCCGCACTTGGCCATCAGCCGGTCCATCAGGAACGCCGCCCGCGCCATGTAGCCGCAGTCTTCCAGAACCGCGATGAAGCCGAACAGGATCAGGATTTGCGGCAGGAAGACGATGACGCCGCCGACGCCCTTCAACACGCCGTCGGCCAACAGGTCCGTCAGCGGCCCGGCCGGCAGCGCGTCCCGCACCAGCGCGGTGAGCCAATCCTGGCCCGCGCCGATCAGGGCCATCAGCGGGCGTGCCCAGGTGAAGATCGACTGGAAGACGACGAACATCAGCCCGAGGAAGACGAGCGTGCCCCAGAGCTTGTGCGTCAGTACGCGGTCGAGCCGGTCGGTGGCTGTCACCGGGCGGGCGGCCGGGCGGGTGACGCAGCCGGCCGTCGCCTCGCGGATCCAGGCGTAGCGGGCCTTCGCCTCGACGGCCGGCACCGCGCAGCCGGCCGCGGACAGGCGCTGCCGGGCGGCCGCCACACGTTCGCCGACGCCGGGGCCGAATTCCTCCGCGAATCGCCGCTCTGTGTGGCCGCCGATGTCGAGCAGCAGCCGCTCGACGAGGTACGCCGGCACGTCGGGGCCGAGTGACTTGGCCAACTCGGCCGCCTCGCGGTCGAATGCCTCGGGGAACTTCGGTCCTCGCGGCGGTGGCCCACCCTTCGCCGCTGCGGTGATGGCCCGCTTCAGTTCGTCGAGGCCGACGCCCTTGTTCGCCCGGATCGGCACCACCGGCACGCCCATCCGCTGCGCTAGCGCCGCGTGGTCGATGCGGACGCCCTGGGATTGGGCCACGTCGATCATGTTGAGCGCCAGGACGACCGGCCGGCCGAGTTCCAAAAGTTGCGTGACGAGGTACAGGTGCCGTTCGAGGTTCGACGCATCGACGATGGCGAGGATCGCGTCCGGCGGCGGCTCGCCGGCCCGGCCGAGCAGTAGATCGACGGCCACCATCTCGTCGGGGCTGCGCGGGGCGAGGCTGTAGGTGCCGGGCAGGTCGATGAGTTCGACGGCCTCGCCGCCGAAGTCGGCCGTGCCCTTCTTCATCTCGACGGTGACGCCGGGATAGTTGCCGACCCGCTGCCGCAAGCCGGACAGGGCGTTGAACAGGGTCGTCTTGCCCGCGTTCGGGTTGCCGACGAGTGCGACGCGGTTCATGAAACCCTCGGAAAGCCCACCGATGGCAATCGGTGGGACGAACCCCACCGATTGCCATCGGTGGGCTTTTGGGGTCAATCCATTAACTCGACGGTGATGCCCTGAGCGTCTGCCTTACGCAGTGACAAGCGGGTGCCGCCGACGCGCAGCTCCAACGGGTCGCCGAGCGGGGCGGTGGCGACGTACTCGACCTCCTCGCCCTCGAAGACGCCCAGCTCCATCAGGCGCTGGACGAGCGCATCTCCGCCGGCGAGCGCGGCGACGCGGCCGCGCTGGCCGGGGCACAGCCGGTCGAGCGTTGTGGTCATCGCACGGGGTTGACGAGGATTTGACAGTCGCAGTGGTTACGCAAGCTGAGTCGGCAACCGCCGACTTCGAGCAGGCACGGGCTGCCCTGCTGCAAGCACTTCAACTGGCAGCCGCTACGGATGCCGAGTTCAGCTAAACGGCCCACCCACGCCGGTTCGCCAACGACCTCATGCACTTCCCCCCATTCGCCGGGGGCGAGCAGTTCGAGGGGCAAGAGTGCGGACATCGGCAACGTCCTAACAGGGCGGGTCGAACCAATCAGTGGATTGAGATTCAGTCTCAATAACAGTGTACCAGCCTCTGGGCAGATGTCAAGGACTACTGGCCCGCATGCCCCTACAAGCGGCGGGAGCGTCGGATCGCGCGCTCGCGCTCAGAATCTGGGCAAGCTCGCCATTACTAATCTTCGGCATCTAACGGCTGTACCTTCAATCCGGGCAACGCGGGTCGTGCGGGAGTCTTCCGCCGTTCCTTCGGCGATGGGAAGCCGGGCTTTTGATGCAACCGTGGTAAACCCGTCGATGATTGCCCTCGGACGAATGGATTCGTCGCCCCCGTGCCAGGAGTCGCACGATGCGCACCCGCTTCCTCTCGGCTGCGGCCGCCGCCCTTTCCACGGCCGCTTTCGCCGCCGATCCGCCCGTCTACCTGCCCGGTGGGCCGGCTAAGCCGTCCGCCGACGCCCCGACTCTCCTGCCGACTGCCCCGCCCGCGCCGAAAGAGGATTGCCCGTGCTGCCTTTCCGGCGGCTCGACCGGCTTGCGTCCCGGCGTCGACTGCCTCCCCGAGCCACGCAGCGTTCAGAGCCGGCCACGGTTCTACGGCGGGCTGGAGTATGTTCTGTTCTGGTTCGACGACCGCACGCCGCCGCCGCTCGTGGCCAGCGCCCCTGCCAATCTGCCGCCCAATGCCGGGCCGCTCATCTTTGGCACGCCGATCAATGCGCCGGGGGTGACGACGCTCTACGGTGGTACGCCAACCGATTTCGGTGCGTTTAACGGTCTCCGCGGCACAGTCGGCTATTGGCTCGATTGCCAGCAGAATCTCGGTATCGAAGCCGCTGCCTTCCTGACGGAGCAACAGGCCCAAGGTTTTGCCGGATTGAACGATGGCTCGAAGCAGAACCCCAACGGTCTGAGTCGCGTCACACCGTCGCTCATTGGGCCGGTAGTGACCTCGATCGTCGGCGGGCCGGGGTTCCCAGGCGGGCCAGGCAATCCGGGCGTCGCGACGGTGACCGAGCGCAGCCGGTTGTGGGGAGCCGAATTCAACGGCGTCGCCAAATTGGCCGAGTGCGACACCGGCCGCGTCGATCTGCTGGCCGGCTTCCGCTACCTCGACCTCGACGAGTCGCTCGGGATCACCGGCACAACGAGCTTTCCATTTCCGGTGTTCCCGGCGGTGGTTAGTACGGCGGACGAATTCACAGCCCGCAGCCAGTTCTACGGCGCACAGCTCGGTGTCCGTGGCCAGGCCGACGTGGGCCGGTTGACGATGTCGGCGGCCGGGAAGTTGGCGTTCGGCGTGACGCACGAAGCGGTGGGTCGTGGCGGCATCACGAATTTCCCCGTGTTCGGTGCCGCCCCGCCGTTTGCAAACCGCGGTGGTGCCTACGTCACCGGCGACCTGATTGGTCGTGCGACGACGAACAAGTTTGCTGCGTTGCCCGAAGCGCTGTTCCAGGTGGGCTACCGTGTGACCGAGCGGCTCGATGTATCTGTGGGTTACAACGTTCTCTATCTGACAAACGCGGTCCGAGCCGCCGATCAGGTCAACGATGGCTTCGCCGCCAAGCGGGGCATCGATTCGACCGACTTCGTCGCTCAGGGCGTGAGTTTCGGGCTGGGATATCGGTACTGACCCAGCGCAGGTTGCACGGGCCGGCTGGACGCAAATACCCAAGGCGTCGCAGCCGGCCTTTTCGGCCCGAAATACGGTACGCAGTGATAGTTCAGCTCGTTGTCCGCCGTCCGCGTTTCCAACCGTAGCCAAGCAGGCTGATAGCACCGATGGCGAGCTGAACGATCGTGGCCGGCTCTGGGTTCGGGATGATCTCCGCGGACGCGAGGATTTGGCCACGAGCCAGCGTCAGATTGGTCGCAATGCTGTAGTTGTCCGACGTAAGGCTCGTGCCCGACAGTGTGATGCGCGTGATGCGCGAGTCGGGATCCGTCGCGAACAGGTTGACGAATGCGGATGGTTGCCCCAGGTCGCCCAGTTGCGTGGTCGCGAACAGATTGCCGCTTGAGGCCTTTCCGCTCCAGTCGGTGCTGAGGATTGCATCCAGGGGGAGAAAAAAGCCCTTTCCGCCCACAGTATTGAAGTGCAGCCGAGTCCCGGGTGCGGCTGACGTCAGCCACACGCCAAAGTACGCCACGGGGTCGGCAAAGACGATGCTCGTCGAGCCGGCGTCGGTTTGCAGATGGTTTCCCTTACCCGTCGGACTACCCAACGGGCCCGCCGCTTCGACAGTCGTGCCCGTGGCCGTCAAGGTTCCGAGTGCAGTGGACCGGACACCGGTCAGCGCGCCGGTCTCGAATCCTCGGAACGTCTCCACAACGGCACCGGACACCTGCGACGACGTGACGCTGGGGGCTTCTACGGACACGATGAAGCCGGCTTCGGCTCTTGCTGTGACAATAGACAATGCGAGTCCGAAGGCGATGGATCGCCGTACGAACATATCAATACTCCACGCTTTGAAAGGAGATGACTAACTCGCATCACGGAATCGCAACACCTGTGCCATTTCTTCCATGACCGTGGGATGTGGCTTCGATCTGCAGTGGCATTGAGGCGGAGCGCGAACGGATGGGATGCTTGGTGCAACGATTGAGGCGAGGGGCACAAACGGCGGCCACAGAACTGGCAAGATGGGTCGTCGCTACAGCTTGGCGAGTGGTCGAATAGTCGGCCTGGAACGCACTGTGGTTAAAACCTGAAAAATCAGAATCATCGCCGAGTCGGCGTTCTCTGCTCTCGAAATAACCCAGTTGGCACAATGCACTCCAGTATTAGCGCATGCTTGCGCTTACACTTGCACATGTCAGCCCTTGGGACTTAACGTTAGAGCGACAAAGTCAGGCGGAGGCCGACTTAAAGGAGGGCAGACTGGGAGGATCGCGCGGGCTGTATCGAAAATAGGGTCGGCCACGATTCGGATGCTTCGGCCGACCTAGCGCGAACCGGGTTAGCGCCGGTGTTCAGTCGATTGCCGCGATGCCATAGTGTGTGGCGCTCGGGTAGCCGGCACACCGAGTATGCCGGCTACCTCCAGCCACTATCTGAGATGGGCCGTTATTTCCCGTCGATCGATCGGGCTAACGCCCGGTCGGCCTCGGCCTGCTGAGCGTTGCCGGCTGCCTGGTAGACCTGTGCCCGCAGGCGTAGGCCGTGAGCGTAGCGCGGGTTTTGGCGGATCGCTTCGTTCAGATCGGCCAGCGCCCGATTCAGGTCGCCCTTCACGCGGTAGGTGTTGCCGCGATTGGCGTATACGACGTAGCCCTTGTTGCCGAGTCGGATGGCCGCGCTGTAGTCGGCGATGGCGCGGTCGTGGTCGCTCTTGGCGAAGTACACGTTGCCGCGGAGGTTGAAGGAGGTGCCGTCCTTCGCGTTCAGCCGGATGGAGTTATTCAGGTCGGCCAGCGCCGCGTCGTACTGCTCCTTGCTGTAGTGACCCGATCCGCGGTAGCGGTAGGCCAGGGCGCTTTTCGCATCGAGCTTGAGTGCTTCGGTCGCATCGGCGATGACGGCGTCGTAGCTACCCATCGCGTCGTAGGCGTCGGCGCGGTTCGTGTAGTAGGTGGCGTAACGCGGGTTGGCCCGGATGGCGTTGGTGTATTCGACGACAGCTTGCTTGTAGTCGTTGCGATCGTAGAAGATGAAACCGCGGAAGTTGTAGGCGAGCGCGTATTTCGGGTCGGCCTTGATCGCGGCGTCGTAGTCGGACAGGGCCGCCTGGTCGTTCTTCATCAGCCGGTAAGCATTGCCTCGGTTCGTCAGATAGATCGCATTCTTGGGACTGAGCTTGATCGCTTCGGTGTAGTACTCGATCGACTCGCTATAGCGCTTCTGATCGAAGCGGACGAGGCCCCGCAAGTTGTGGGCGGTCGCGTTCTGAGGTTCGAGCCGCAAAGCTTCGTCGATTTCACTCCAGGCACCGTCGAAATCCTTCAAGGAGCGGCTCGTGTCGGCCTTGTTGGTGCGGTAAAGGACGTACGTGGGCGATTGTCGTGAGGCCTCGGTGAAATCGGCGAGCGCTTTGGCGAAGTCGTTCGCGTCGTAGTAGGCCAAGCCGCGGCGGTTGAACGTCCAGGCGTTCTTGGGGTCGATCCGGATCGACTCTTCAAGGTCGGCGATCGCTTCGGCGTATTTGCCCCAGAGTCGATACGTGTCGCCGCGATTGCTGAAGCCACCGGCGTAGCGCGAATCGATCTTTACCGCTGCGGTGAAGTCATCGATCGCTCGCGCATAGTCGCCGCTTTCCTTGTAGGTGTGACCGCGGTTGTTCCAGTAAATGGCGTTGCGGTCGTTGAGCTTGATCGCCGCCGTGTAATCCTCGATCGCCTTTTTGTAGGAGTTCATGGCCAGGTAAACGCCGGCGCGATTGTTGAACAACTCCGGATCGCGGTTGCTCAGTTTGATGGCCGTGCTGTAATCGGCGACGGCCTTATCGCGTTCGTTGAGGTTCTCGTAGACTTCGGCGCGAACGCTGAACAGGCTGGCCGAACTCTGGTTCAATTGCAGGGACTTGTCGGCGAACGGAAGCGCCTCGCGGTATTTGCCGAGCTTGATCAGGCAACTGGCCCGGTTGCTGTAGGGAAAGTGATAGTTCGGATCGACCTTGCTCGCCTCGGCGTAGGCAGTGGCCGCGTTGGCGTACTCGCCGAGGGCGAAAAACAGGTGCCCGCGCCAGTTCTGGATGTCGCCGTTCTTCGGGTCGAGGGCGACGGCCTCGTCGAGGTCTCGCCGAGCACGATCGTAGTCGCGGCGGTCGCGGTAGATCAGGCTGCGCATCCCGTAGGCGTAGCCGAACTGTGGGTCGATCCGCAGGGCATCGTCGAGATCGCGCATGCTGCGGTCCGGCTTGTTGTTGACGTACAGAGCCAGCGCCCGGGCCGACAGCGCTTCCGGCGAGGTCGGCTCGAGTTCGACCGCCTGGGTCGCATCAGCCAACTCGTCGTCGAAGTTGCGGGCGTAGTCATGCGCCTTGGCTCGGCGCAGGAGCGCCTCGGCGTAGCGTGGGTTGACCTGAAGCGCCTTGGTGTAGGCAGCGATGGCGTCAGCGTACTTATGGTCGGCGAGCGCCTTCTGGCCCTTGCGAAAGTGGGTGAATGCTTCGACCTTGGCCAGACCGAGGGAGCCGCTGACCGTGCCCTTCATCTCGGGTTCCTGGATGGCGTTGAACTTGCTGCCGACGAACTTGGGCACCTTCTTCATCACGTACCGCTGGATGTCGAGGACGCCGACCTCCGTCTCGCCCTCGTCGATGGCCTCGCCGGCCAAGGCTTCGATGACGTAGTGGAAGAAGACGCCGTGCTTCAGGTTCTCGTCCTCGAACGCCTGCTGGCCGGGACGGCAACTGAACATGGCGACAACGCCCTTCGGCGGCTCGGCGACGGCCGGCCGAGTCTTCGTCACCAGTTCCACCGACTTCGACCGAGCCGAGCTGCCGCTGAGCGGGTCGTTGCGGCAGGCGTCCACCAAGAGCAGCTTGACGCCGGCCGGGCACTGCTCGAGGGCTGTGTACACCTCGTTGAGGGAGACGAGCGTCTTCTTGTCGTCGAGCCGGGCGTCGGCCGGGCAGAAGTAGTGGTCGGGGTCGTCCTTGAATTGGACGCCGTGGCCGGCGAACGCGATCAGCACTGTGTCCTTGGTGTCGCGGCCGATCAATAGCAGCTTGAGTTGCTGGCGGATCTTCTCGGCCTCCGGCGCGTACTTGAGGTCGTCGCGCGCGGCCGTGTTGGTCATGAGGATGACGTTCTCTTTGTCGTACCCGGCGGCGAGCAGGACCTTGGCCATCGAGATGGCGTCGGCCTCGGAGTACGGCAACGCCCGCAGCTCGTTCTGCATGTACTTCTTGACGCCGACGAGCAGTGCGACCTGCTCGCCCTTGCCCTTGCTCGTCTTCTTCGGTTCGTCGCCAGCCCGGACGGTTGCGACGGATGCGACGGCGGTGAGGGCGATGAGGAGGAGCTTGCTGCGATTCATCATGGGACACCCTGCGGCGCAGAGTCCCGCGGGCGGGATGCGGTGGCCGCCCAACGAGACGAATTCAATCTGATCCAAACCGAGAGTTTAAGGTGGTATCCGTCTCTTCCAGTGTAAACCCAAGTGGGCGGGGTCGTCAAAGGAAAGCCGTCATACCATTCCGACCATCCCGGAACCGAGATGGCTGCACGCAATGGAGTCACCGTGTAGAACGGTGCTGACCCTGAGAACGGACGCCGGGGCGGAAAATTCTGGCGAACCCAAAGCCAAAGCGCAGTTGCCGAGCATTTGTTACGGCCGGGGCGGGAGTAGTTGCTTCAACCCCGCGACAGACTCGGACCACGTCAGCAGGAACGGATCGACGCCGTCCGTGGTCCAGCGGCCGGCCTGGGCGTCCTTGAGCGCGTCGGTGATGGCCGTCGTCTCTTTGGCGTCCAGACCTTTGGCGGATGCTATAACCTCAATCCTGCCTTTGCGTTCGGTTGCGTGGGCCGAAAGCGAACTGAGCTTGAGGATGCCTTGCATGACGTCTGGCGGCACCTTGGTCAATCCGAGGGCCAAGGCGAGTGCCGCGTTGTTCGGCTTTTTGTGAGCGACAAGCCAGGCTGGCGTATCGCTTGGCAGTTTGTCGATGGAGTCGCGCACGGGTTGTGGGAACCGCCCGACGCCGCCGGCCGCCGTCTTCGGCACCACGTCGAGATCTTCAGGCTTCAGAGCCGCCACCAATGTCCGCTCATCGGCAAAGGTGATGGCCCCGTCCACGGTGCCGAACGGCAGCTTGCCAATGTAAGTCGTCCGGCCATTGCGCTGCACGCTCTGATCGGCTTTGAGGGCCGCGCGGAGCTTGACGAGATCGAGCGGCCGGCGGGAGCGGACGACAATCGTCAGCCGCGGCGGCAGCGTGTTCAAGTCCCCCGTGGCGACGACGACATGATCGATCTGTTCCGGCGTAAACCCGTTGAGCATCAACGAGTTGAGCAGCACCTTACCGGACTCGGTTTCGAGAGCCTGGGCCGCGGCCAAACCAGCGACCAGTTCGATGTCGGCCGGCAGGTATGCCAACGCCGCGAGTTCGTTTGGCGGCACCGCGACGACGGCGGCCATTTTCGCGTCCTGGCTTTTGTGGTCGTTCGCCCGGCGGAAATCGACCGTTGCCAGCGCGTAGATGAGCGCAATTCCGGCCATTGCGAGCATGACACCGAAGACGGTGAGGCCGATCTGTCGGTTACTGCGCCGCGGCGTGTCCGAGGCAGCGGTCGGCGCTGGCCCCTCAGGGTCGAGCGGAAGATCGTCGGGCACGCGCACTGCTTCGCCACAGCGGGGGCAATCGACGCGGCGGTTCGCGGTCACGCGGACAGAGGCATTGCAATAGGGGCAGGGGTACGGCATTGGGTTAGGGTATGCACCACCCCGACAAAGCCCACCGAAGGCCATCGGTGGGTCGCGCGGGGGCGGGTGGCCCACCGATTGCCATCGGTGGGCATTCGCCAAGCGAGAATTCCCCATCTCCATGTCCCATTTCCGATTGGGGCGTTCGCGCGTCCTGTGTGGGTTGTAGGGTCTGTATTGACCGACTTTCCCCGCACTCTTAGACTGCCTGTTGGCATTCATTCTCGACGCGAAGGCGGGCCACTCATGGCGACCGGCACCAAGGAAATGGACGTCACCTTCTTGGAGAAGGTTGGCGACACGTTCACCACGATCTCCGAAGGGTTCGTCGGCTTCCTGACGCGCATGCTTGGCTCCGCGAACGAAAACACCGTCCGCAAGCTCGGCTACGTTCGCAGCAAGGACAAGAAGAGCTACACCATCACGCCCGGCTCGCTACTGGCACAGATCAACGGCTTCGAGCCGGCAGTCCAGGCCCTCAGCGACGCCGAACTCAAGGAATCGACGGCGAAGTTCCGCGCCCGGCTGGCTGCGGGAGAGACGCTCGACGATCTCCTTCCGGAAGCGTTCGCGCGCGTCCGCGAAGCCGGCAAGCGGCAGAAGAACATGCGGCACTTCGACGTCCAGATGCTCGGCGGCGTCGTCTTGCACCGCGGCAACATCTCGGAGATGGTCACCGGCGAAGGCAAGACGCTCGTCGCCACGCTGCCGGCGTACCTCAACGCCCTCGAAGGCAAGGGCGTCCATGTCGTCACCGTCAACGACTACCTGGCCCGCCGCGACTGCGAGTGGATGCTGCCCATCTACCAGGCGCTCGGCATGACGGCCGGGTACATCCAGTCGGACATGGACCCGCAGGAACGCCGGCGGGCGTACGACTGCGAGATCACCTACGGCACCAACAGCGAGTTCGGCTTCGACTACCTTCGCGACAACATGAAGCCGGCCCGCCGCGGCGACGACCGCTTCCACCCGTACTACCAGCAGTGCCAGCGGCTGCCCTTGAACTTCGCGATCATCGACGAGGTGGACAACATCCTCATCGACGAGGCCCGCACGCCGCTCATCATCAGCGGGCCGGCGTTCCAGGACGTGAACCTGTACTCGAAGGCCAACGACATCGCGGTCAAGCTGACGGAGATGCAGAAGAAGGGCGGCGGTCCGTTCTACGAGGTCAAGGAGAAGGAACACACCTGCCACCTGACCGACGAGGGCGTCCGCAAAGCTGAAGAATTGGCAGGCGTCGAGAGCTTCTACACGGCCGGCAACATGGAGTGGCCGCACCTGATCGACAACGCGCTCAAGGCCCATCACCTGTACAAGCGCGACAAGAACTACATGATCGACCGCGACCGCGACGACGGGTCGCTCGCCATCATCATCATCGACGAGTTCACCGGCCGGGCGATGTTCGGCCGGCAGTGGTCCGACGGGCTGCACCAGGCCGTCGAGGCCAAGCATGCGAAGGACGGCGTCCGCATCAAGCAGGAGACGCAGACGCTGGCGACGGTGACGCTGCAGAACTACTTCCGCATGTACAAGAAGCTCGCGGGCATGACCGGCACCGCGATGACCGAGGCGAACGAGTTCTGGAAGATCTACAAGCTCGACGTGATCGCCATCCCGACCAACAAGCCGCTGCACCGCAAGAACCACCCCGACCTCGTGTACCGCTACGAGAAGGAGAAGTGGGAGGCCGTCGTCGATGAGGTCAGCGGCGTCCACGAGACGGGTCAGCCGATCCTGATCGGCACCTCGACGGTCGAGAAGAGCGAGAAACTCGCCGGGCAGCTCAAGCGCAAGGGCATCAAGTTCGAGCTACTCAACGCCAAGCCGGAGAACGTGGCCCGCGAGAGCGAGATCGTCGCCCAAGCGGGGCGGATCGGCGCGGTGACGATCGCCACGAACATGGCCGGCCGCGGCACCGACATCATCCTCGGCGGCAACCCCGAGACGCTGGCCTGGGCGCAGTTGCGGCTCGTCGAGGACGAGAACGGCCGCCGCATCTACCCGACCCGCCTCGAAATCCCCGAGGACGTGTGGAAGCGTACCGTTGACGCGATCGAGGCCAAGGAGCAGATGAGGGCCGAGGGCCGCAAGGTCGCCGAGTTGGGTGGGCTACACATCGTCGGCACCGAGCGGCACGACAGCCGGCGGATCGACAACCAGCTCCGCGGCCGCTCCGGCCGGCAGGGCGACCCCGGCACCGCCCGGTTCTACCTGTCGCTGCAAGACGACCTGATGCGCATCTACGGCGGCGAGCGGATGGCCGGGTGGCTGACGACGCTCGGCATGAAGGACGGCGAGGCCATCGAGAGCAAGATGGTCACCCGGCAGATCGAGAAGGCGCAGAAGAAGGTCGAGGAGCAGCACTTCGAGGCCCGCAAGAACCTGCTCGAGTACGACGAGGTGATGGACCACCAGCGGAAGCGCGTTTACGGCTTCCGCCAACAGGTCCTCGACGGTCGCAACTGCAAGCTCAGCATCCTGGAAATGATCGACAAGCAGGTGGCGGAGAACGTCGAGCGGCTGATGGACCCGACCTACGGCCCGTCGTCGTTTGCCGAGTTCGCGGCCAACCGGCTCGGCGTCGAGTTCGAGCCGACCGACTTCAAGGCGATGAAGTACGAGGAGGCCGTCGCCTTCGCGCAGGAGCGCGCGGCCCGCAACATCCCGAATGTGGTGCAGGAGGCGCTCGACGAGAACCTGCCGACCGATGCCGAGGAGTCGGAGTGGAACTGGCAGGCGCTCGCCAACCAGTTCAACCGCCGGTACGAGCTGAAGCTGACCGACCGCGACCTGAAGAAGGTCGGCCGGGACGAGCTGCCGGCCTACCTAATCGCCGAGTCGGAGAAGCAGGTGCAGGCCGTGGACCTCTCTGGCGGTGCGAAGTACCTCGCGGCCGACTGGGGCGTGAAGTCGGTCGTCGATTGGGCGAACCAGAAGTTCCTGCTCAAGCTGACGCCCGAGGAGTTGGCCGGCAAGGCCGAGGCCGAGATCGACGCGGCCATTTCGGCGAAGGTCCGCGAAGTGTACCGCACGAAAGAGACGGACTTCCCGGTCCAGGCGGCGATCACCAAGTTCATGGGCGACAAGGGCACGCCCGGCGGCGGCGGCCCGCGCTACGACCGGCAGGGCCTGTACGTCTGGGGCCGGATGCGGTTCGGTCTCGACGAGGCGCAACTGCCCGAGGAGGAATTCCGCACGCAGTCGAAGTCGCGATTGCAGGAGGTTCTGCTCGGCATCAGCCGCAAGCAGTTCCCGGACGTGCCGCAAGAGGCCATCGACGAGAAGTTGGCCGAGGAGTTGGAAGGGGCCGCGAAGTCGGAGGCCGAGGACGCCGCGGGCATCGCCAAGTGGTTCCACGAGACGTACGCGATTGAAGTCCCGGCCGAGAAGCTGACCGGCTTGACCGAGGACCAGGCCCGGCAGGTGTTATGGAACGCCTTCGACGAGCGCTACCGGCCGGAGATGCGCGGCCTGGAGCGGAGCTTGCTCCTGAAGCGGCTCGACGAGACGTGGAAGAAGCACCTGCTGACGATGGACCACCTGCGATCGGGCATCGGCCTCGTGGGCTACGCGCAGGTGGACCCGAAGACGGAGTACAAGCGGGAGGGCATGAAGGCGTTCGACGAGATGTGGGTCGGCATTCAGGACAAGATCACGGACGCGGTGTTCCGGATGGAGGAGGAGGAGGAGTTCGAGCAGGTGGTCGGGGTGGCGTACCAGCCGACGGCCGACCGCTTCAACGCCCCGCCGTCGCGGCCGGACGAGGGCATGACGACGAACGCCGGCGGCGGCGACAAGAAGCCGGAGCCGATCCGGAACACGGCCGAGAAGGTCGGCCGCAACGACCCGTGCCCATGCGGCAGCGGCAAGAAGTACAAGAACTGCCACATGCGGCAGCAGGCGGGGCCGGCGGTGAAGCGCTAGGGACCGGGCGAAAGCCCACCCGCGGCGGCGGGTGGGACGCGAGCCCGACGATGCCTCCTGGCCCCGAAGGGGCGGGTTAGCGCAGCCCAGGGCAACGCCCTGGGTCGCGGGTGCGTGCCAAGCCACTCGCCCTGAAAGGGCCACATAGATCGCCCTTTCAGGGCTATCCACGATGTTCGGTCGAACCCCAGGGCGTTGCCCTGGGCTGCGCTAGATCGCCCCTTCGGGGCTGCAACGACTGCGGCCCGTGTCTCATGGAACGGATTCCATGACCCCCCTCCTGGACCTCGCGTACCTGTCCGCCCTGGCAGCGGCGTCGCCGTATCTGGCGTACCGCTCGCTCCGCTCCGGCCGTTACCGTCGTCAGCCGCTCGCTCGCCTCTTCGGCCCCGCCGCTCTGCCCGCGACCCGGCAGCCGCGGGCGTGGTTCCACGGCGTCTCCGTCGGCGAAGTCCATCTGCTACGCCAGGTGCTCGCCGGCTTCCGCGAGCGGCGGCCCGACTGGGAGTGTGTCGTCTCCGCCTCGACCGACACCGGCCTCGACGAAGCGAAACGCTGCTTCGCCGACCTGACCGTCATCCCGTTCCCGCTCGACTTCTCCTGGGCCGTCCGCCGGGCGCTCGCGGCCGTCAATCCGCGGCTCTTGGTATTGGCCGAGGGCGAACTGTGGCCGAACATGTTGCGGGCGGCCAAGGCCCGCGGGGTGAAGACGGCCGTCATCAACGGCCGGTTCAGCCCGCGCTCGGCTCGCCGCTACCAGCGGTTCGCCGCGCTCGCCCGGCCGATGCTTCAGCGGGTGGACTTGTACGCGATGCAGACCGAGGAGTACGCCGACAACCTCCGGCAGATCGGGGTGCCGAGTACGCGGGTCGCCGTGACCGGGTCAGTGAAATACGACGGCCTCGCCGGCGACCGCGCCGGCCCGAAGACGATCGAACTCGGCCGCACGTTTGGCATCGTCCCGGGCGACCTTGTGTGGGTGGCCGGCAGCACGCAGGCCCCGGAGGAGCAAATCGTCCTCGACGCCTTCCGCCGGCTGCGTGCGAAGCATGCCAACCTGAAGCTGATTCTCGTCCCACGTCAGCGCGACCGCTTCGACGAGGTGGCCAAACTACTCGACAAGTGCAGCGTTCCCTACGCGCGCCGTAGCCGGCTCAAGGCCGCGGCGACAACGCCGGTCGTCCTGCTCGACACGATGGGCGAGCTGTCGGCCGCGTGGGGGTTGGCCGATGTGGCGTACGTCGGCGGCTCGATGGACGGCGTCCGCGGCGGGCAGAACATGCTGGAGCCGGCGTCGTTCGGGGCGGCGGTGACGTTCGGCCCGCACGTCTGGAACTTCCGCGACGCCGCGGCCCGGCTGGTCGCTGAGGGCGGCGCGGTGCAGGTCGCGGATGCCGCCGAGTTGGAGCGGGCGACGGCAGCGCTGTTGGCCGACCCGTCGAGGCGCAAGCGGATGGGCGCGGCGGCCCGGCGGCTGGTGCTGAGCCAGCAGGGGGCGACAGCGAAGACGCTGGACCTGCTCGACTTCCTGATCGCCCCGCGGGTGGCGAAGGCGGGGTGACGTTGGGTACAATGCAAGGCGAAGGAGACGCCCGTGCCCCGTGAGTTCTTGGATGTCGATCCGCGAACACTCCGGGTATCGTTCAACCGGCCCACGGGGGCCGACCCGATGAAGCTGGCGCGGCAAATCGCCAGGTACGGGGCGTCCGTCCAGGGCATGCCCGACGTGTGGGTCTGGCGGTGCAAAGACGGGCTGTTGATGATCGCCGACGGAATGACCCGAGCGACGCGGGTTGCCGACCTTCTGCCCGGCCAAACGATCCGAGTCGAAGTGACTGAAGAGCGTCCGGAGTTTGACGCGAGTTCGCTCCCGACGATCGGAGACACCATCCCATGACCGCCGACACCCGTGCCGAACTGATCGAAGCGATCCGCGAGTGCGTGCGTTGGTTCCCCAGTTATCGGATGGGCCAACTCGTCGCAAACTATTCGCCCCCTGCGGGGGACGGCCCGACGGACGCACAACTGCTGGCCGCGCTGCGGGGCGCGGTGCGGCAACGCCGCGATCGCCTCGACGGCGTGCCGCCCACCGGGCACGACGGCGACACACTCCCCGGCTTGTTGACGCCCATCCTCTTCGGCCTCGAACGACTCGGGCGGCAAATGCCCGAGTCGTCGTTCGTCGAACTCGTTCGCACGGTGACGGATCGGGCCAAGGGGTACGCGCCGTTCGACACATACGACCTCGAGGACGAAGACTTCCGTCGGGCCGTCGAGGTTCTGAACGCTTCGCCCGTCGCCGCGGCCCGATGAGCATCGAAGTGTCGCTCAACGCCATCGCTTACTTCGACGGGCACTTTGTTTCCCCGTCGTCCCTCGCGATCCCCGTCGCCGACGCCGGCTTCGTCTGGGGCGCAACCGCCACCGACCGCGCCCGCACGTTCGCCGGCAAGCTCTTCCGCCTCGCCGACCACCTCGCCCGCTTCCGCCAATCGTGCGGCCTCGCCCGCATCCCGCAGCCGGTGCCCGACGACGAGCTGACGCGCATCGCCGAACGGCTCGTGGCGCACAACTACCCTCTCCAGGGCGACCTCTCCCTCATCCTGTTCGCGACGCCGGGGCCGCCGGGCGGGCCGCCGACGCTCGGGCTGCACACCGAACCGATCCCGTTCGCCCGGCACCGACATCTTTTCACCGACGGCGCGACGCTTGTCATCCCGTCGGTGCGGCACGCGACGCCGGTCGACCCGCGGGCCAAGGTGCGGTCGCGCCTCTTCTGGTGGCTCGCCGAGCAGGAGGCAGGGGATCGCGATCGGACCGCGTCGGCGATTCTGCTCGACGCCGCCGGCCACGTCACCGAGACGGCCGCGGCAAACTTCCTCGCCGTCATCGACGGCGTGGTCACGTCGCCGCCGCGGGCCACGATTCTCAACGGCGTGAGCCTACGGGTCGTCGAGGAATTGTGCGGCGAACTCGGCGTGCCATTCGCCGAGCGGCCGCTGACGCCGGCAGACTGCCGCCGGGCCGACGAGGCCATGCTGACGTGTACGACCTACTGCCTCGCCGGCGTCCGCCGCTTCGATGGCACGGAGTTGCCGTGGCCCGGCCCGCTGACGCAACGACTCCTTGCCGCATGGTCGGCCCGTGTCGGGCTCGACATCGCTGACCAGTTCAGGGCCTGAACGGCCATTCACTAGTACTTCACATCACCTTTCCGAACGGGTCGCGGCATCCTATCTTATCTGTCCGACTCGACTGGCTGACTCTCCGACCAGTTCCGCACGTTAGGAGTGACCCCGACCAATGAGTGAATCACCCGCGCAGCAGTCTCGCCGACTGCCCTGGATTGCCGTCGCCGCGCTTACCTCTCTGCTGTTCGTTGCCGCTCCGGCCCTGGCCGGCGAGGCGGACCTCGCCATCCCCGACCTGCACGCCGGCAAGTTCGATTCGCTCGGCGGCATCAGCGCCTGGAACCTGTTATTTTACGGGTCGTTCGTCATCCTCGGCACCCTTGGCATTAGCCTCTATCTGCGGACGCAGATCGCGGCTCTGCCCGCCCACAAGTCGATGCTCGACATCGCCGAGATCATCTTCCAAACGTGCAAGACGTACCTGATTCAACAGGGCAAGTTCCTGCTGATGCTGTTCGTCTTCATCGGCTCGGCGATGGCCTACTACCTCTGGGTCGGCCACGAACCGCCCAAGCCCGGTGAGCCGGAGGGCATGAGCGTCGGCACGACCATCGGCCTCGTACTGCTGTTCGCTGTCGTCGGCATGGGCGGGTCGTACTGGGTCGCCTACTACGGCATTCGCGTCAACACCTATGCCAACGCCCGCACGGCGTTCGCCTCGCTCAAGGGTGAGCCGTGGGACGTGGTCAACATCCCGCTGCGGGCCGGTATGTCGATCGGCCTGTTCTTGATCTCGCTCGAACTGGTGATGATGGTCGTCATACTTCTGTTCGTGCCGCGGACCGTGGTCGGCTACTGCTTCCTCGGGTTTGCCATCGGCGAGTCGCTCGGCGCGTCGGCCCTCCGCATCGCCGGCGGCATCTTCACCAAGATCGCCGACATCGGCTCGGACCTGATGAAGATCGTCTTCAACGTCAAGGAAGACGACCCGCGCAACCCCGGCGTCATCGCCGACTGCACCGGCGACAACGCCGGCGACTCGGTCGGGCCGACGGCCGACGGGTTCGAGACCTACGGCGTCACCGGCGTCGCGCTGATCTCGTTCATTACCTTGGCGATTCCGCAGTCGCAGGCCGACTTGCAGGCCAAGCTGATCGTCTGGATCTTCGCGATGCGGTTCCTGATGGATTTCATGTCGGGCGTCAGCTACTTCATCAACCAGGGTATCTCCGAGGCCAAGTACAAGGGCCTGCGGGAGTTCGACTTTGAGGCTCCGCTCACTCGGCTCATCTGGATCGCGTCGATCCTGTGCATCACCACCTCGTACGGCATGAGCTGGCTGTTGATCCGCGACCTGACCGTGCCCGGCGTCGCGGCCGACATCACCGCAAATCTGTGGTGGCAACTGGCGACGATCATCAGTTGCGGCACCCTGGCCGCGGTGCTGATCCCCGAGTTCACCAAGGTCTTCACCAGCTCGCACTCGAAGCACGTCCACGAGATCGTCACCGCGAGCCGCGAGGGCGGGGCGTCGCTGACCATCCTCTCCGGCCTCGTCGCCGGCAACTTCAGCGCCTTCTGGAAGGGCATCCTGATCGCCGGCCTGATGTTCGTGGCGTACTCGGTCGCCCTGATGGGCCTGGACGACGTGATGCGGGTCACGCTGATGAAGGGCCAAGGCCCGGTCGGCGTCGGCTCGATCTTCGCCTTCGGCCTGGTCGCCTTCGGCTTTTTGTGCATGGGGCCGGTGAATATCGCCGTGGACAGCTACGGCCCGGTGACGGACAACGCCCAGTCGGTCTTCGAATTGGCTCAGACCGAGAGCATCCCCGGCATCAAGGAAGAGATCAAGCGCGACTTCGGGTTCACACCCGACTTCCACCAGGGCAAGCACTACCTGGAGGCGAACGACTCGGCCGGCAACACGTTCAAGGCAACCGCAAAACCAGTGCTGATCGGCACGGCCGTCGTCGGCGCGACGACCATGATCTTCTCGATCATCCTGCTGTTGGGCAAAGCCGGCATTCTGCAACTGAGCCTGACCGACGCCCCGGTGCTGCTCGGGTTCATCTGCGGCGGAGCGGTCATCTTCTGGTTCTCGGGCGCGTCGATGCAGGCGGTGACGACGGGCGCGTATTCGGCCGTCGAGTACATCAAGCGCAACATGAATCTGAACAAGAAGGAAGCCGACATCGAGGACTCGAAGACAGTCGTCAAGATCTGCACGCAGTACGCGCAGAAGGGGATGTGGAACATCTTCATCGCCCTGATGGCGTTCACCCTGGCGTTCGCGTTCTTCAACCCGAACTTCTTCGTAGCGTACCTGGTGTCGATCGCCGTGTTCGGGCTGTTCCAGGCGATCTACATGGCCAACGCCGGCGGCTCGTGGGACAACGCCAAGAAGTTGGTCGAGGTGGACCTGAAGGAGAAGGGCACGCCGTTGCATGCGGCCACGGTCATCGGAGATACCGTCGGTGACCCGTTCAAGGACACGACCTCGGTGGCCTTGAACCCGATCATCAAGTTCTCGACCTTGTTTGGCCTCTTGGCCGTCGAGATCGCGGTGAAAACGAAGGAAGCCAGCCACGGGAAGACCGACTACGTCCCGTACCTCGGCGTGGCGATGCTCGTCGTCGCGCTCGTGTTCGTGTGGCGGTCGTTCTACGCCATGCGGATTCCGGACAAGGCCCCGGCAAAGTAGATGACACCGGACGTACAATTGAGCCCGACGCGCCAGCGAGGAAGCAGACGACCTCGCTGGCGCGTCGGGCTCAATTCCGCTCCGAGGGTCGTATCGTGGCCACGACACACCTTTCCCGCCGCGACGCCCTAGCGCTGCTCGCCGCCACGGCGCTCGCCCGGCCGTCGTTCGCCCGGCCGCCGGCCATCTGCACGCTCTCCATCGGCACCTACAGCCTCAAGACGATGTCCCTCGCCGACGCGGTGACACTCGTCGCCGATACCGGCTACGACGGCATCGAGTTCGCCGTCATGCCCGGCCTTGCCGCCGACCCGGCGACACTCGCCGCTGACGACCGGCGCGACCTGGCGAAGCGACTCGCCGACCGCGGCCTGCGACCGACGGCCCTGATGGAGAACCTCGCGCCGGATGCCGATGCGGTGAAGCACAAGGCGCAGACAGACCGCGTCCGGGCGGCAATGGCTCTAGCGCGCGACCTGAACCCGAAGGCGCCACCGCTCCTGCAAACGATTCTCGGTGGCAGTGGCACCTTCGAGGCGAAGAAGGCGCTGTTCCGCGATCGCGTTGGCGATTGGCTGAAGGTGGCCGACGACATCGGCGTCGTCCTGGCCGTGAAGCCACACCGCGGCGGCGCGTTCTCCCGCCCAGCCGAGGCTGTCTGGCTCATCGACCAGCTCGGCGGCTCAAAGCGGCTGCGGATGGTCTACGACTACAGCCACTACGCCTTCACCGACATGACGCTCGAAGGGTCCGTGCAAACGTCCTTGCCGGTGTTGGCCCATGTCGCCGTCAAGGACCCACTGAAGCAGGGCGACAAGGTGGCGTTCGTGCTGCCGGGCGCGGGCGGTACCGTCGATTACCCAAAGCTGTTCAGTCTCTTGAACGCCGGTGGCTACCGCGGCGACATCTGCTGTGAGGTCAGCAGCATGGTCTGGAACAAGGCCGGCTACGACCCCGTGGCCGCGGCGAAGGTGTGTTACAAAGCCATCGCACAAGCGATGGAGACGGCCGGTGTACCGCGACCGCGGAGCGTCTAGGGTAGGAAGGTAGCCGACACACTCCGTGTGCCGGCCTTGTCCCGGCACACGGAGTGTGCCGGCTACACAAGGAAGTTCAAGTCGTGGCCCGGTGTCGCACGCTTCCGGGGCCGGTTTGATGCCAGTTCTTTTCGCGCCGGACGGCACGCCGGTTGCAACATCACCTTGAATCGCCTTTCGCTCGCCTGAGGAGGGTTCCGTCATGGCACGGGCACTCGCTTTGGCCCTCGCCTTAACGGTCGTCGTCCCGCAAGTCTTGGCCGACAGACCGGTGATCGGTGGGACGATCGCGCAGGTCGATCACGAGCACTTTCGCCTGCAAGTCACCGCGGGTGATGGTCGGGAGTACTGGTTCGCTTGCCGGCCGGACACGGTTTTCACGCTCCGCGGCTACGCTGCGACATTCGCAGATATGCTGCCGGGCTATCGCGTCGTTGTGACGTATGACCAGGTGTCGAGCGAGGCGTATCGGGTAGACGCGCTACCCTAGCGCGTCGTTCGATTGATCGAGACGTCGGTCGTCTCCGAGTCCGCGGTGTGGGCCATGCCCGGATCGGGACATGGTCCACACGGCAGGCTCGACTGCGTTTTCGATACCCGTCGGCTGAGAGCGTGGACACATCGATGTCCGGCATGGAAGCGGGTTACGTTCCTTTTGGTGACACCCGTGGAGGATGAAGTGATGTATGCGACAATTCTGGGCCGCGCCGTCGCTGCCACAATCGCCTTTACCGCCCTTGCTATGACACCCGCTTGGGGACAGGTGCGACCCCGGGTCATGCCCGCGCAATCGACGGCCCTCACCCAACAGCAGCAGCAACTCCTTGTTCAGCAACAGCTCCTAGCCCAATTGCAACTGTTGAGCCAGCAGCAGACGTTGAGTCCAACGCAGACCCTGCTGCAGCAACGGCTCCTCGGCTTTTCACAGCTAACGCCCCTGCAGCAGATACGGGCGCAGCAGATCTTCGCACAGATCGCCATTCTGCGACAGCAGGAGACGCTCCTGTTCTCGAACTTGCAACAGATCAGCGGCCAAATCTCCGGCCTTTCGACGTTGCCGGCGTCCGCACCGATTCTCGCTCAGATCAGCGCCCTTCAGCGGCGGCAAGCGCAGATCGAGTTGGCGATCCGCCAGGTCGATGCCCGAATTCAGGCGCTGACTGGCCTGCTATAACGCATGTGCGACGAGTTGTTGTGACGTGACCGGCCGCCGTTGACCTATGGGTCAACGGCGGCCGTCGCATTTTCCGCTCGCACCTGTCATTCAAATACGCGGCATTCGGTTCCGGCCCACTCGACACACGTCGCGTCGCTTTGCTAGAAAAACAACATCCATTCGTGGCGGGCGAACGGCCTTCGTGACGCTTCCCTCAGCGGGGTCCGTGTCGTCCCACCTTCGTCCAGCAGCGTTCGCCGCTTTGCGAGAGGGTCTTTCCATGACCGGACGCACAGTCCAGGTCCGCATTGGTCGTACTGTGTTACGCGTCGAACGCCTCGAATCTCGCGAAGTGCCCGCCGCGATGACGCCGGCCCAGATTCGCCAGGCATACGGGTTCGACCGAATCAGTTATGTTTCGCCGACCGGCCAGCCCATCGTTGCCGACGGAAGTGGGCAGACGATCGCGATTGTCGATGCCTACGACGATCCCAACGTCATTGCCGACACGGACGTGTTCGACCAGGCGTATAGCGTCAACGGCGGCAGCCAGACGCTGTACCAACAATACGGCGCGGCCTCCACATTCCTGACGGTCCACAAGATGAGCGCGAGCATCCAAGCGAGCGCGAGTTGGTCCGGAGAAATTGCGCTCGATGTCGAGTGGGCGCATGCCATCGCACCAGGGGCGAGGATCCTGCTGGTTGAAGCGACCTCGTCTTCGACCACGGCGCTCCTCGCCGCTGTCGATTACGCTCGGTCGCAGGCTGGCGTCGTGGCCGTGTCGATGAGTTGGGGCGGCAGCGAGTTTTCGTCGGAGACATCGACCTCCACGGAGTCGCACTTCACGACGCCGGCCGGCCACCTGGGTGGGTCGGACGGTCTCGGTGGGGCGTACCTTCCGGGCAACGTGACATTCGTCGCTGCCAGTGGCGACAACGGTGCCCCCGCGATCTGGCCGGCGATCTCCCCGCACGTGCTTGCGGTGGGTGGTACCACGTTGACCATCACCGGCTCCGGCACCTGGTCGTCCGAGACCGGGTGGAGCGGCAGTGGCGGCGGTGCGAGTACGTACTTCACGACCAAGCCGACTTACCAGACGGCCTATGCCGGCACCGCGCGGGCGGCTCCCGACGTCGCCTACGACGCCAACCCGAGTTCGGGGTTCCGCGTGTACCAGTCGTACGGTGTTAGTTCGAGTCAGCGCTGGCAGACAATCGGCGGCACGAGTGCCGGGTCGCCGCAGTGGGCCGCACTCGTCGCCCTCGCCGATCAGAAGCGAGCCGTCTACGGCCTCGGGTCACTCGACGGGTACGGTCAAACCCTGCCGCAAGTCTATCGGATGCCGACTTCGTACTTCCACGACATCACGAGCGGCAACAATGGTAACGCGGCGAGCGCCGGTTACGACCTTGTGACGGGCCTCGGGTCGCCGCGTGCCGATCTCGTCGTCGGTTGGCTTGCGGGCATCGCCGAAAAGGCAGTCCCGCCGTTATCCTCCGCGACGACTCGCGGCGGGAAGGAAGTCGATGACCCGCTAGCCCAACCGTTCGCGGTTGCTACGGGTGCGACGATCGGCTGGGTCGAAGATTCGTCGGAGGCGCACACCGCGATCGACGTTTCCGTTCGAGAACTACCGATTCCACTGGCGGCGTGGTCTCTGCAGGTGGACGACGACGCGAGTCGACTGGCCGACCAGCCCCTCGACGCCGGTGAGACGGTGCGTATCCACGACGCGGGCGATTGGCTCATCGACGCGGCGAGCAGCAACACATAGGACCATTCCTTGGGTGCCGGGGCAATCCGCCCGTTGGTCCCGATCGATCCAAGGAGTGTCCGCTCGATGTTCCGCCGCGTATCGTTCCTGACGGCCGTCGTTGCCGTCGCGCTCGTCCTCGGGCCTGCTCCGGCCGCGCCGCTCGAATTCCGGCTAACGTTCGACCCTGCGGCGCACGACAAGCCGTTCACGGGCCGCGTGTTCGTCATGCTGTCGGCTCGCGACCCCGGCGGGCTGCCGAGCGGGCCGAACTGGTTTCGGCCGGAGCCGTTCTTCGCCCGCGACGTGACCGACTGGAAGCCCGGCGAGCCGCTCACGATCAGTGGCGATGCCCTGGCCTGTCCCAAGCCGCTCAACGAGCTGGCCAAGGGCGACTACTACGTCCTGGCCGTCATGGACCGCGACCTCGGCGGCATGAGCTTCGCCGCCAGCCCCGGCAACGTGTACGCGAAGGCCGCCCGCCACACGCTCGACCCGGCGGTCGGCGGCCCCATCGATCTGAAGCTCGACAAGGTGTACGAGGGGCGGAAGTTCCCCGAGTCGGACACCGTGAAGCTCGTGGACATCGAGAGCGAGTTGCTGACGAAGTTCGTCGGCCGGCCGACGCGGATGCGGGCCGGCGTCGTGCTGCCGCCCTCGTTCGCCAAGGAGCCGGCCCGCAAGTACCCGGTCGTCTACAGCGTCCCGGGGTTCAGCGGCAGCCACTTCGGCGCGGTCATGAGTGGCCGGGCGTGGGACATCGGCGGCGTCGAGTTCGTCTACGTCGTCCTCGACCCGTCGTGCCGGCTCGGGCATCACGTCTTTGCCGACTCCGCGAACAACGGCCCGTGCGGGGCGGCCCTCGTTAAGGAGCTGATCCCGCACATCGAGAAGACGTACCGCATCCACGGCGTTCCGGCCACGCGGTTTGTCACCGGCGGCTCGTCGGGCGGGTGGAGCAGCCTGTGGCTCCAGGTGACATACCCGGAGGTCTTCGGCGGCTGCTGGTCGCTCTGCCCGGACCCAGTGGACTTCCGCGACTTCCAGCGGATCGACCTGACGTCACTGAGTGCGAACATGTACGTCGAGCCGAACGGCGACCCGCGGCCGCTGTCGCGGGCTAGCGGTGGCCGGTCGCCGCTCTACTTCAAGGCGTTCTCCGCGATGGAGACGGTGATGGGCCACGGCGGGCAACTCGAATCGTTCGAGGCCGTGTTCAGCCCCCGCGGCCCCGACGGCAAGCCGCGGCGGCTGTGGGACCGCACGACCGGCGCGATCGACCCGGCCGTGGCGAAATCGTGGGAACCCTATGACATCCGCCTGACGCTGGAACGCAACTGGGCGACGCTTGGCCCGAAGCTGGCCGGCAAGCTGCATGTGTACATGGGCGACATCGACACGTTCTACCTCGACGGGGCGACGCGGCTGTTGCAGAAGTCGATGCGCGACCTCAGCAGCGACGCGGCGGTCGAGATGTACCCCGGCAAGGACCACAGCACCATCGGTCCTGCGACCCGCGACCGCGTGCGCAAGGAGATGGTCGAGGCATACCGGCGATGGGAGGCGGCGGCAATAAAGGGAGAACCGTGATTACCGATCCGGGGTGCTGGTTTTGGCGAGCGTCGAGGCGTCAGCCCGACGTGGAAGTGCCAGCCGCTTCCACGTCGGGCTGACCCCCGACGCTCGCCCAATTCCAAGGGCACGCCCCGGACGAAGTTCCTGTTGCGTCTCGAAGCGGCGAGCGGTATGGTCGGTCGCCCAATGATGGCCCGGCATGCGCCAGGAGGGTGAAGGGATGTACTCGCTACTGCTCATGCTGAGCGTCGGGGCGGAGCCGCGAGCGATGTTTGCGGCCCCTGATCGGGTTTGCCCGCCGCCCCTACGGTTCGTCTTCGGCGAGCCGCAAACGCTGCTCCACGAGCCGCCCCGAGATGAGCCGGAAGCTCTCTCCCCCGCCGACCGATGGTGGCGCAACGCGGCCCTCTCGGGATTGGTTTTGCAGGCCCCGGAAGGCCAAGGTGCATCACCGCCCGGCGACCCGTTAGCCCCGCCGCGTCCGAGGAAGAGCATCTTTGACCCCGCGATCGTGTTGCGGCCAGAAGCTCGCCTCGATTCCTAGGATCGGATTGTCACCAGAACTCTAGAGCGAGCGCCCACATGTCCCGAAGCGCCGCGACAATCCACCTGGCCGACATCGCCACAGACGGCACATTCCGCTACTCAAGTCCGACGGCCTCACCTCCGGCGCGTGTCGCGAACGCCGGCATGAGTGGTTCCACAGAGAAGCGAAGAAACCGTGTCGAACCATCTGCGAACACAAAGTTCGCTCCACCCTGGTGTAAGCTCCAAAAATGAAATACGTCGCACTGGTTGTCAATCGTACCCGGGCCAAAACGATATGGCCCACGAAAACACCTTAGGTCGTCCGGATGGACCGAATAACGATACCCGTTGACGCCCAGAGTCGCATCCGCATTTCCGTCATGACCTTGGCCAATGCCGGCATACCACCATCCATAACGTTCGTCGGCGCTGGGCGGCCGTTCACCCACAATCAACGTATGACTTAGCCCGTCCAGAACCTCCGTGCTGCGGATTCGCGAGTCGAGGAAAAGTATGCCGTTGCGATTGGTATGATCCACACCCTCGCTTCCAACGTATGACGTGAAGGCAACCTTAGCACCATTCGGAGCCGTCCCAGTCCGGCCCGCGCGATCGTCCGCGTTACACGTGAACATCGCTATAACGGTGGCTCTAGCCGTATGAGGGGGGACATGAGAAAACGTGCGGTCCGCCGCATAAGCTCGGCGCACATCGGCCCAAAGTGCCTCTTGCTCCACAAACGGCAGTATCCTCGCAAGCCATGTCACAAACGGATACGGCTCGACGGCCACCGAGCCGCTCGTTCCTGGCGGAAACGCGTCGTTTACATTGTGAAACGAATGAAGCGCCAATCCGATTTGCCTGAGGTTGTTCGCACACGAAGCACACGACGCAGAATTGCGCACGCGCATAACGGCAGAAACAAGAAGGCCCATTAACACCGCAGCAATCGTCAACGCCACTAACAGTTCTAACAGTGAAAACGCCTTCCGTCGTTGAAGATATATCGCAATGCCAACCGCAGCGACCGTACCGTTTGCAGACTCACACATCAACACCTATTCCCTGTTGCATACCACCGTTAGTACCACTTGCTCTTGCTGCTCCGCCGTCTCCACAACCAACTGAACGTCCTTTTCCGATCGCGGCAATGCCTCCGCAGACGGAGCCCATTCGACGGTGACCATCCATGTCCGCGACGACTCGCCTGTACGTTGCACCTTGACTGTCAGGTCCGATAGTGCCTTGGCCAGTCGCAGGTCTTGCGGCCCGTCAAGATTAGACGTGACGAGAAAGTTCGCTGCGTACACCTTCGCGTGCTGTCCGGAACGGGGCAGGCTAACGCTCTTTGGAGAAACCTCCACAGCGCCAACCACGTCGACGCTGACCGGCACTATCGCCGTTGGCTCGCTCCGTTTGTCGACGAAGACACTTAATGAGCCGTGCAGTTGGCGTGGCTCCGAACACGCTTGTATCGCGATGTCGACTTCCGCGACGACTCGGCCTAACACCGTCGGCTTATGCCCTGCCTCGCCCGTTACCTTTCGTACGGCCAGAACTCTAAGAAAGCTGTCGTCGCTACTAACGACGCTAGTTATTTCGGCTGGGTCAAACCGGCCGGTGTCCAGAATCTCGACCCGCCGTCTCATGGTCTGGCCAGGGGCCACGTTGAATAATGCCAGTTCCACGGGTATCGTGACCAAGTGTCCTTGAATTGCTGCCAGCACGTCGATTCGTACTTCGGGCTGATTCGCGTCGCTTGTTTGAAAGCGAACCCACCCGCGATATGACTTGCCAACGACGCCGTGAAGGTTGAATCCCACCCTGACGGGAAGTACCTGACCCGGTGCCAGGCGAGCCTCATCCAGCCGACCATACCCGCCCGTATTCTGGACTTCCACTCCGAGGCAAGCACAGCTCGTCGCAAAGTCATGTAGGCGTACTTCCGCGCCGCCCCTGTTGCGGATCTCAAACTCGACACTCGCCAAAGTGTCCTTGCCCTGTATTCCGAGATTCAATACCTGCGGCACTTCGAGCATCGTGGGCCGATGGCTTAGCGTGTGCTTCCCGATGTAAATGGAGGAGCCAACGAGAAGCGGCAAGGCGACGAGTGGAATTAGAGTGGGTTTCTTCATCGAGAGGCACCTAAGCGGGGTCTAAAGCAATCGACGCTACGCCGATGGCTTGCGCCTGCTCAGCACAACCCAGACTCCTACAATCAGGCAGCCGATAGCCAACGCCCAACCAATCGGCCGCCTCCAGCCATCCGAATTCTCACGGTGGTCACCGGTCGGGTACTTAACCTGCGTCTTGGCCGGCGGTGGTATGGGGTGTGACTTGTACTTCGGATCCGGACGCCCGTCCGGGCCTGTTACGTAAACGACGCCAGTCGCCTTGTCGGTGATGGAGGTCCCTTCCGGAAAGCGAAGCTCGAACACCGATGGGTCGACGGGATCGTTGACGTGTGCTGTGACATCGACCGTGGTTGTACCAGTCAACTTGTTGTCGGCAAACTCTCGCGTAACGACTTTTTCTGGAAAGAAGACGCCGGGCTTGCATTCGCGAAAGGCAGTTACCTCAAACTCGAATCGACGCTTCCTATCCGTCGTCTCGTTGACTCGCTTCCGAACCAGGTAGTTGACAGCCGGGTCAAACCAAATCCGGACGCTCTGATTGGCATGTGTCGCGATGCTAGCTACTACTAGGCGTTTCCCACTCGACACGTCCACCTCGACATGCTCGACGCGATTGGCGTCCTGTAGGGCGTCGGCAAATGTGAGCGGCGGGGCGTCTTGGAGGTAGAAGAGGCCCCAAGACCAGGGCGATAGTGGCGTAACAAGCGATTCGGCATCGCCAATCGAGCCAGTCTTGAGTTTGGGCCCTTTTGCTTGAGCGTCTCGAACCTCTAGCGTCTTGAGGTCGCCGCCTTTGCTTACCCGGTCGATCCGAAACGACGGAATGGCGTCTTTTGCTTGCGGAACGGAGTCTTGGGCGAACGACTCAGCACTCCGAAAGTCGGGCCCCGATTGCCACCACTCGACGGTCATCCTCTGTCTGGGGGCGTCTGGCTTGTGCAGCGGCGCGCGCACCATATGCGCGTTCACATGCAAAGTAATTATTGCTTCCCGCGACTGTCGATGTCCTTCCGTCACGGCCTTCAGCAGGGTCGCGTCGATGTCGAGCACCAGACTGAGCAGAGGTATCCCCAGGCCGGCCATGATGAACACGATTATTGTCGCCTTATGGTCGAGGAACTCTCACCAACCGATTCACGGCCCTGGCGGGGCGCGACGCGATGCGTGTCGCCACGACTTGCTCTTGGCCTCACTGGGCACAAGCTCCGGCCGAGGTGGGACACGTACCGTTGGCGACCAGTGCCGAAGTGCAGGCTGAGTCCTGGTATTGAAAGCCCGTGCAAGAAATCGTAAATGCCGTTGGATTGCAGGTGCTGGACCCACTTTCGCACATATAGTAGCGAGTCAGTGTCTTGACGTAGTTAGATGATCCTGAGGTGTCCGCACAACAGCCGGTCGTCCCCGCGGCAGTGTTTCCGGCCAGCGACGAACATGTGCCCGACCGGGCGAAGGTAGTGAGTTTCTCGCAAATCTGACCTGCGGACCCGCCACCCGGATCGTCCTCGTTAGGCTAACACCATGCCAACGGTAACACCACAAAGGCATAGGACGAGCATGATCGGAGTGGCTGTGATGCGACTCATGGGTATGCCCTCGGAATGCAGGGGGTCTACGACTTCGGACGACGGCACGCCTGGAAGCGGCCGCCCCGTAGTCGATCAGACTTTTGCCGGAAGTCAATAGCAAAATCGGCGGACTTCACTTTATCATCGCCCTGTGAGCGGACGCCCAGGGCCGGGGTCACGGGCGATGCTGCCAATCACCGTCCATCCCATCCAGGCGACGTTCGACTGGTTCGAGACCCGCACTCACTTCCGGGTCAAAGCCAATGTGAATGGTCTGCCACCACTGCGCTGAGCCATCGATGGCGGATATCACGACCGGCCGTTTTCCCGGCCTCAATCGAAGTGATCGTCCCCGAGACGGTGGATGCCCTCCGCCCGCCGCGACCAGGCGCTCGTCTGCCAGTTGTCCGGCCGGTCGGCTTGCCGCCACGGCGTCGGCAGTTCCAGCCGCAAGTAGTCCGCGAGCGCCTGCGCGTACGGTTCGTACAGCGCGCGGACCTCGGCGAGACGGGTCAGCACCTTCGCGTCCTCCTGCACCGTGACGCCGGCGGCCGTCAGCACCTTCAGCAGCGCAGCCAACCGCTCTGGTGGTAGCCGGTCGGCCGGCGGAGCCACCGGTGGCCGGCGTAGCACCAGCGCCAGGTCCACGAGCGTGTGCCGGGCCATTGCGAACGTGAGGCGGGCCTGTTGCCGGTCGCTCCCGCGAGCCACGGTCAGCAACAGGGCACTGGCGTCGAGCGCGCACAGGATGGCTGCGAGCCAGGACTGGTTGTCGTGCTGCGAGCGGTAGAAGCTCAGCACCGGGTACGACAGGTGGCTTTCCAACACCTCAGCCGACCACCGCTCGAACTCTTCCAGCACCCGGCCGAGCGCCGGGCCACCGCCCGACAATAGGCGCACGAGGAGTTCACCGCCACTTGGCGGAGAGCCGGCTCGCGCGTCGAGCAGGGAGATGGCGATTTCGCGCCGCGAAAACGTCTGGTAGAAGATCGGCAAGTACGACACGATGATGGCCAGGAAGCCGAAGCCGAGCAGTGCTTCCGTGACGGCCAACGCCCGGCCGACGCCGCCCACCGGCGTCATGTCGCCGTAGCCAAGGGTGGTGAACGTCGTCCCGCTCAAGTACAGGCTCTCGCCGAACGATCGGCCCTCCGGGGCTGCGGCCTGGTGGAGCATCCCGAACCCGACGACGAGGCCGCCGGCCCACAGCGTGAACAGTGCCAACAGCGACAGCGGGCCGAACACCCCAAGGACGGATTGCCGCCGCTTCCCCTCCGGGATGAGTAACGTCAACGCTACGAACGCCCGCCACGAGGTACGGTAGAAGAACCGGGTGAGCCGATACGGCCGGGTGACACGTCGCGGCAGGACGACCGACTCGAAGGCGTCGAGCAGCACCGCGAGGGCCAGCACGCCGCCGGCCACGGCATAGAGGACGGTCACTTCGCCTTCCGCTTGAACACGAACGTGCTGACGGTCGTCGCCGTCGGGCTGGTAGGCTGCGTCGCCGAGACCATCTCCCAACCTTGCCGACCGAGGTGGTTGAGGACGCGCAGCTTGTAGGTCGCCGGGTTATCGCTCTTCGGTCCCTCCGTCACTTTGAGCTTGGTCGCGAGTGCCTCCCACGATTCGGCTTCGACCTCCGCGTCGCCCGTGACCCAAGCAGCCCGACCGCCGCCGACGGCAGCCGGCGGCGGAGCAGGTACGCCGGCCGGCGCGACGACGCGGACGCCCACCCGGATCGGGTGAAACGTCACCTCGCCGTACTCCCAGTGGTCTCCCACTCGGTCGGCTGCCGGCGGGACGGGATTGGCTACGGTCATCGCGACGCCGACAGTCACCATCGCCGCAAGAATCGCACAGGCTTTCATGACTGCTCCTCGGTGTGAAACAGGTTTGTCCTTGGGAGAGGATAGCCATCGCCGGGCCGGGTGACACTCGCCGCGCGGCATGCATCTTTGGCGAACGGCTCACGCTCCGCGGGCCGGACGGTTGCTTCGCGGGTAGTCGTGCCTACGCTTCTCTCAAACACTCGAACTTGTTGAGAGGCCCTCGTCATGAGGCGTGCCGCGGTTGTCGCAGGGGTTTTGACGGCGCTCATCGGCGTAACCTTCGTGGCCGGGAACGATCACCCGGCCATGCCGGGGGCGATCATCCGCCGGCCGGATGCCCTCGACTGGAAGGACGCGCCGCCGTCGTTGCCGCCGGGGGCGAAGGTCGCGATCCTCGAAGGCGACCCGACCAAGGCCGGGCCGTTCGTCATGCGATTCAAGTTCCCGGACGGCTACCGCGTCATGCCACACACCCACCCGAAGCCGGAGCGGGTCACGGTCCTGGCTGGGGCGCTCCACATCGGCATGGGGGCGACATTCGACGCGGCCAAGTGCCAGGAGATGCGGGTCGGGACGTACGGGACGTGGCCGGCGGGGATGCAGCACTTCGGCTGGTTTAAGGGCGAGACGATCCTGCAACTGCACGGCGAAGGGCCGTGGGCCGTCGAGTATGTCAACCCGGCCGACGATCCGCGGATTGGCAAGAAGTAGGGCCGCGGTCGGCCGTCCTTGACTCCCGCCGCACCGCTGCGAAAATCTCCGATACTAACGAATCCTATCGCTCTCTCCGAAGGAAGGTCCCATCATGGCCACCGCCACCGCGCCCGCCCCAAGTCGCAAGGTCCAGCCGCCGAAGGTCAAGGACCAGCCGATGCTCATCGGCGGCAAGTGGGTCGATAGCCAGTCCGGCAAGACGTTTCCGACGCTCAACCCCGCCACCGGCGAAACCATCTGCAACGTCGCTGAGGGCGACAAGGCCGACATCGACCTGGCCGTCGCCTCCGCCCGCAAGGCGTTCGAGTCCGGCCCGTGGTCGCGGATGAGCGCGTCCGACCGTGGCCGGCTCATGCACAAGCTCGCCGACGCCATCGAGACGCACGCTGACGAACTCGCGGCACTCGAATCGCTCGACAACGGCAAGCCGATGACCGTCGCCCGCGCCGCCGACCTGAACCTGACAATCAAGTGCTATCGCTACTATGCCGGCTGGGCCGACAAGTTTCACGGCAAGACCATCCCGATTGAGGGCAACTTCTTCTGCTACACCCGCCACGAGCCGGTCGGCGTTGTCGGGCAGATCATCCCGTGGAACTTCCCGCTCCTCATGCAGGCGTGGAAGTGGGGGCCGGCGTTGGCCGCGGGCAACACCATCGTCCTCAAGCCGGCCGAGCAGACGCCGTTGACCGCCCTGCGAGTCGCGCAGTTGGCCCAGGAGGTCGGGTTCCCCGATGGCGTCATCAACGTCGTGCCGGGCTACGGCCCGACGGCGGGGGCGGCCCTCTCCGGCCACATGGACGTGGACAAGGTGGCGTTCACCGGCGAAGGCTCGACCGGCAAGATCGTGATGACGGCTGCGGCGAACTCGAACCTGAAGCGCGTCAGCCTCGAACTGGGCGGCAAGTCGCCGAACATCGTCTTCGCCGACGCCGACATGGACGCGGCCCTCGAAGGGGCGTACCTGGGCCTGTTCTTCAACCAGGGCCAGTGCTGCTGTGCTGGCTCGCGGCTGTTCGTCGAGGAGAAGGCCCACGATCAACTCGTGGACAAACTGGTGTCCAAGGCGAAGCAGCAGAAGCTCGGCGACCCGTTCGACCCGGCCACGACCCAGGGGCCGCAGGTCAGCCAGGAGCAGATGGACCGCATCCTCGGCTACGTCGACGCGGGCAAGAAGGAGGGGGCCGAGTGCCTGGTCGGCGGCAAGCGACACGGCGACCGCGGCTACTTCGTCGAGCCGACTGTCTTCGCCGGCGTCAAGGACAATATGAAGATCGCCCGCGAGGAGATCTTTGGGCCGGTCATGCAGGTGATGAAGTTCAAGGACATTAATGATGTGATCGACCGCGGCAACCGCACCGACTACGGCCTGGCCGCCGCGGTGTGGACCAGCGACATCAAGAAGGCTCACGCCGTCGCGAACTCGCTGCGGGCCGGCACGGTGTGGGTGAACTGCTACGACGTGTTCGATGCCGCCGCTCCGTTCGGCGGGTTCAAGCAGTCTGGCATCGGCCGCGAACTCGGCGAGTACGCCATGCAGCTCTACACCGAGGTCAAGACCGTCACGGTATGCTGGCAGCAACCAAGTCCTTATGAGCGACGCGCTGTCGGCGAGGGGAGCGGGAAGCTCACTGAGCTTCCCGCTCCCCTCGCCGACCCGGGTCGCCGCGTCACGGGGTTACTTATCCTTCTTCTTCTTCTTCGCGGGTGGCTCGCTCTCAACTTTGAGTTTCGTCACCACGTCCTTTCCGTCCTTCTTCTCGACGGTCAGCACGACCTGCGATTCCTCTTTGACGGAGTTCAGCCCGCCGGTCAACTCGGAATCGGCGACGGCCTTCTTGGTCTTTTGGGCCTTCTTGGCCGGCGCGGCCTGCGTGTACTTCGTGTCCTTGACGACGGCAAACTCCTTGTCCTTGCCGTCCACGGCGACGACGACCACGAGCTTATCGGCGTCCACCTTTTTGACGGTGCCTTTGACCTCTTTCGCCTCCTCGGCCCAGAGGCCGCCGGCAGTCAGGGCGAGGGCCGCGAGCGCGGCGACGAACGTCCGCATATCAGATTCCTCCGCATGGGTGTTGAACGGGCTAGGGTTCCGAGATTTGCTGTTTCGCCTTCGGCTTCTTGCGCGACGACTCCAGTGCCTTCCGCAACTCCTTTTTCGAGGCGGTCGGCATCGCCTCGTGCAGCGCGGCGAGTGCCTGCTGGCGCTCGGCCGCCTTCCGCTCGATCGCGGCCAGCTTCTCGCGTTGCTTCGGCGTCAGCGTCGCGACGGCCGCAGCCCGGTCGAGGCTGGCGTCGAGGCTCCGCTCCGTGACGCGCTGGTAGTTGCGGGCGAACTGCTGTGACTGTCGGGCGTCGCCCCGAGCAGTGGCCTTGCGCAACCGGTCGAATAACCGATCGGCGACATCGTGCATCCGTGTCGCAGTTTCGACCGGGTCGTCGTGGGCAGCGAGCCAGCGGCCGTTCTCCAAAAGCGTCTCGGCCAACTCCCGTTCGCCGTCCGCCACTCGGTCGAGATCGGCCGTCAGCCCCGGCACGGCGGCGGCGAAGCGGGCGGCGGTCGTGGAGTTCGCGGTCGCGTCCGCAAGGTGGACGTTCCATTCGATCAGCCGGTCCACGACATCCGACGCCCGCGCCGGCGTCGTCGGCCCCATCAGCAGCGTCGCCAGACCGAACGCCATCAAGATGAGGGCCGCGACAGCCCACCGTTGCGATTCAACGCCGCGGCGAACGGGCGTCGCCGGTGTTGCGGCGAGGCGGTGGAGGAAGGCGTCGCGGCCGGCCGTCACCGAAGCCGGGAGCGGTTCATCGCGGTAGCACTCCTCGATCCGGGCGAGCCGCTCGGCCAGGGCTTCGCACGTCTTGCACGACCGCGCGTGTTCGGCGACGGCGGGCGGCGCGGCGGCGAGGTCGCCGGGGCGCTCAGCTTGCAGCAGCCAGTCGCGAGTCACGCCGCAGTCCATCTCAAAAGTCCTCGCCGAGAATGTCGAGCAACTTCGTCCGGGCTTGGTGCATGTGCCAGCGGGCACCCTGTTCGGTCGTACCAGCCACCTCCGCGATTTCGCGGAACGACAGGCCCTCCACCGCCCGCAGGTGGAAGACGAGCCGGGTCTGCTCGGTCAGCGTCGCCAATGCCGCCCGGACCACCTCTGCACGCTCCGCCGTCTCCAAGCGTCGCGTCGGATGCCAATCGGCCCCCGCTGGCTCTTCGCTCAGAGGCACAACCTTCGCCCGCTTCCGCCTTCGCCGATCATCGAAGCAAGCATTGGTCGCGATCCGTAAGAGCCACGCCCGCAGGTTGCTGCCCGGGTGAAAGCTCGTCCACCGGGCCAAGGCTCGCGTGAACGTCTCTTGGGTCAGATCTTCGGCCGTATGTCCATCGCCGGTCAGCGAATGCAACACCCGATAAACGGTTGTCCAGTAATTGCGGACGACTTCGCCGAAGTCGGGGCGGCTCGGTTCCGATGTCACCGCAGCCTCCTCGGCCTGTATGGGTTCAACGTCGTTGCAGCGAATCCGTGAGGCGCTCCCGAGTAGTCCGCGGCCAGCCGGAAAATCGTTAGCCTATGTCTTTGCTGTTGACCAGGGACCATTGTTCGGCTCATCCCTCACTACCCATGTAACCGATACAAGTTGTAAGAGTTTCGCACCGCCGGAGGGGGGCGGGGCATGAGTAGCGCTTCCATCGACGCTTCGCCTGACGCCGAATCGTGGCGCGACGCGCTCCGTGTGCAGGCGGCGGCCGTCGTCGCGCAGCAGGCCGCCTTGGTCGATGCCGAACTGCGCCTGCGGGAGCGCGAGGCTGCCCTCGCGCGCCAGGAAGAGGAAATCGCCGCTCATCCTCGACGACAGCGGCGACAGGCCCTCGAACGGCAGAAGAATTGCGCGCGCGGGCCAAGCTCCGGCAGGAAGCGAGCCGCTCATGCCGACCTGGCGGCACAACAAGCGGCTGAGTTGACCAAGGTCCGCGAAGAGGCAGCCGACTTGGTTAAATGCTCGTGCTCAACGGAAGGCGAATCGCAACGCTTGCGCAAAAGCTGCGTAGCCGATGGCGACGCCAAGCGCCGGCCGACGCCGAGCGGGTACACCGTGGCATGTGACGAAGTCGATTCACCGTGAGCGACTCGACGCTGAGCTGGAACACGTTCACCACCGACGCGGCCCACGCTAACGGCGATGTCGAATTGAAGCGTCGTCAGCTTCGGGCCTGGCAAAGCAACTCGACGACGACCGCGTCGCGGCGACACCAGCGGTCGGCCGAAGAGACCGAGCGGCGGCTGAAGTTGGCGAGACCTGGCCCATCGCTCGAAGGCGGTCGCGACGAGGAATCGGCGTCGGCAGCCGAGAAGGCCGGCTCGACGCTTCCATCCGCGACCGCCGACGCGAGATCGACGGCCTCGAAAACCGTGAACGTCGTCCCGAGGTGAAACTACTCGAAGGTCATGCCAATCTCCTGCCCGCTCCAACGCCATCGGATCGTTGTCGCGGCGCCTCGACGAAGCCCATCGTCAACGGCCGAGCTGCTGGTCATATCGCCGACGAACCCGCGGACGAAGCGGCCGACGCCGGTTGAACAGGTGGCCTGGCTCCAGCATGCGCAGGCCGCATGGTCGGCCGAACGCGAGAACGTGCGGGCCGAACTCGACGCGACGGCCGCAGCCCTTCAGTCACAAACGCAAGACCTCACGCGGCGATCCCGCGACGTGACCGCGGCCGAGGTTCGGTCGCAGATGGACTACGACGCGCTCAACGCTCTGCGGCTTCGCATCGAAGCCGAGCGAGTCCCCGCGGAGTCGCGCGGCTGGGCCGACCGGACAGCCGAGCAACACCGGCGGGCCGTCGCCCTCGTGACTCGCGAGCGCGGCGGCCTGATGCGCGAGCTGCCGCGGCTGAGCTCGCGGTGCGGTGGGGTCGGCGCTGCTCGAATGAACTCGCCAGCCCGAAGGACGCGCGGGAGGCGTGCTGGCAGGAGCGGGCCGAGTGGGCAGCCGCGGGCCGTGTGGCTGCGGGCCGGGGCGAAACCGAAGGACGAGCGCGGCGGTCGCCGCCCAGGCCGGTGCCCTCGAACAGTGGCGGCAGGAACCGTGGCCGACGCCGAGAACTCGACTGCGGCCGGGAAAGGCATTGAGCGACTGCGCCGGCAGTGGGGATGGCTATTGTGCGAACGCGGCCCGCGATCTGGAACGCCTCCGGCGACGCTCGCGGCCGACGCGGCCCGCCTCGACGAACAGGCCGCCCGCTTGCAGACGGCCGATCGCCTGGACGCCCGGATCGTTCGCGGAAACGCAAACCGCCGACCAGGAACGACGCCAGGCAGCCATCGCCGACGAAATGGCGCGCAATCGCGAACGGATGGCGTTGAAGGGCCTGGGAAGCGTCTGAACGGCGTGTCGCGGAGTTACGCAGAAGTGGAGTCGTTGGCCTGATTGCTCATCGACAGCGGCGGTACGCCGGCGATGACCAGGGCCAACACGGCGCCTGCGGCTTCGCACGCAAAGCCGCGAGCGACGTCCCGGTCACTCGATCACCAGGATCGGCGTATCGGGGCTGACGACGGGCCGCAGCGCGAACGGCCCGCTCCACAGCGGCGGGATCGACCATTGTCCGACGATCGTGCCCTCGCCATCCTGTCGGCCCTCGTAGCAGACAACATGCTTGCCGACGTACTGCTTGATGAGGCGAATGGTGCCGCGGTCATCGTAATCACCGCGGACCGTGAACCGGCCGACGACATCGACGCCGCCACCGCTCACGTCGCCGTCGTCGAAGCGGGAGCAGAACTCGTTCATCGGCTGGCGGCCGTAGATCGCCTGTTCCCACCAGGCCATTCCACCGACCCGAAGCGTACACGATTACTTCCCCCCTCGGGCCTTGTGCACTCCGCTCCCGCGCGCATCCGCGGGTAGGCGTGCATGAACGGTTCCAGATCGCCGTCGAGGACCTGCGCCACCTGCGGCGTCTCGTGGCCTGTCCGCAGGTCCTTCGCCAGCGTGTAGGGTTGCAGGACGTAGCTGCGCGTCTGGAGCCGAAGGAGACTTCGCCCTTGGCGTTGTACCTTCGCGACTTCGGCCATCCGCTTCATCTCGATCTTGTAGAGCTTTCGCTTTCAGCATCGCGAGGGCGTTGTCGTCGTTCTTGAACTGGCTCCGCTCGCTCCGGCTCTCGGCCGCCACCCCGGTCGGCTTGTGGATGTACCGCACGCCCGACTCGGTCTTGTTCTGGTGCTGTCCGCCGGGCCGCCTCGAGCGGAAGGTCTGCCGTTCCAGGTCGCAGTCGCGGATCTCGATGTTGATCGAGTCGTCCAACTCCGGCGTTACCTCGACGGCGACGAAGCTCGTCTGCCGGGTGTCGCCGGAGCCGAACGGGCTGATCCGCACCAGCCGGTGGACGCCTTCCTCGCCTTGCAGGTAGCCGTAGGCGTAGTCGCCGACGACCTTTACCGTCGCGTTGGCAATGCCCGCCTCTTCGTTGCGAAGCTCATCTTGCAGCTCAATCTTGAAGCCGTGGTCCTCGGCCCAGCGGGCGTACATGCGGAGCAGCATCTCGGCGAAGTCGCAGGCGTCGGTCCCGCCCGCCCCGGCCTGGACACGCAGGAAGGCGTTGGCCGCGTCCTGCGGGCCGCTGAGCATCGCCTTCAGCTCGAAGTCCTCGAACCGCGTCTCGGCCTTGGGTAGCTCCCCTTCCAGTTCGCCGTCGAGGCCGGCGTCTTCCTCGGCCAACTCCGCGAGCGCGCCGACATCTCCGACAGCCGACTCCAACTCGTCGAATGGCTTCAGCAGGGCGTTGAGCGGTTTGAGTTCCGCGATGGTCTTCTTGGCCTTCTCCTGGTTGTCCCAGAACGTTGGCTCGCCCATCTTGTCGTTGAGCTGCTGCCGCAGGGCGCGTTTGCCGGCCACGTCAAAGGGAGTCCTGCAGTTGGGTCAGACGGTCGAGGTCATCGATGCGGCGGCCAGGTCATGTCATTTCATCTCGGAAAGCCCACCGATGGCAATCGGTGGGGGTTCTCCTCACAATACACTGGGTCGTCAAGTGAGACAATTCATCCCACCGCGGGGGTTCACCGATGAAGGCGTTGGAGGGGAAGACGGCCCTGGTCACGGGCGGCGGTAGCGGCATCGGCCTGGCGATGCGCTGGGCGCGCTGCTCGACGCCGGGCACGGGTGGCCATCGCTGGCCGGGACGCGGCCAAGCTCGACGCGGCCGCCAAGAGTCTGGCCGCCGGGGACCGGCTGATCGTCAAGGCGTGCGACGTGACCGAAAAGGAGCAAGTTCACGCACTCGTGGACGACGTGACGAAGGGCGCTCGGCCGGATCGACATCCCGTCAACAACGCTGGCGCGAACGTGAAGAACCGGGCGGTCAGAGACCTCGACGAGGCGACCTGGGACCACCCGGATCCGCGTCAACCTCGATGGGGCGTTCTACGTCCTGTTTGCCGTGTTGCAGCAGATGCGCCCGCAAGGACGGTGTAATCGTCAACATCAGCTCGGTGGCCGGCAAGCGGGCAAACCCACTTGGCGGGCGGCCTATTCCGCGGCCAAATTCGGCGCCGAGCGCCAATGGGGCCGTCGGCGTCGAGGAGAAGGACAACGTCCGAGTGACGAACATCTACCCGGGCGAGGTCGATACGCCGATCCTGCTGAACCGCCCGGTCGCCGTCACCGAGGAACACCGTGCCCGCATCTTGCAGGCGGAGGACGTGGCCGCGGCCGTGCTATTCGTCTGCATGTTACCGCCACGGGCCAACGTGCCGGAACTCATCATCAAGCCGACGACACAAGCCTATTTCTAGAATCGGTTTAGCCACAGATAAACACAGAGGGACACGGATAAGACTCTTGTGTCTTATCCGTGTCCCTCTGTGTTTATCTGTAGCTAACTCTTCGTCAGCGGCTCTCGATCGCCTCGATGACGATGCACGACACGTTGTCCCGCGACCCCATGTCGAGGGCCAGTTGGCCCAGTCCATCGGCGCACACCTGGACGTCTGGCTGCGACTGGATGTACTCGCGCAGCTTCTCGTCGGGGACCACGCCGCTCAAGCCGTCCGAGCAGAGCAAGACGCGATCGCCATGCTGAAGCATCTCGGCATGCACGTCCGGGCCTTCGCCGACCTCGCGTGTGCCGAGGTATTTCCACAGCACGTTCTTGAACTTGTGTTCTTTCGCGTCGGCTGCGCTGATGGTGCCGGCTTGCACGAGGGCTTGCGCGAGCGAGTGATCGATGGTCAATTGCGTGATCTTCTTGCCGCGGATCAGGTACGCTCGGCTATCGCCCACGCCGGCGATGAACAGTTCCGCGCCCTTGCGCCAGAGCGCCAGGACAACGGTCGTGCCCATGTTTTTTAGCTCGCGGTCGAGCGCGCCCATCGCCATGATTTCTTCGTTGGCCTGGACGATGGCGTAGCGCACGGACTTCTTCACCTCGTCGGCACCAGGCGTCCCGGTGAGCCGCTTGCGCAGTTCCCGCGGGATGACTTCGATCGCGCGCTTGCTCGCGACCTCACCGGCCTGCTGCCCGCCCATCCCGTCGGCGACGATGCAGACGGTGAGTTCGGGGAAGACTTTCACATCGATCGAATCTTCGTTGTTCTCGCGATAGTTCCCGAGCAACGTGCATTTGCCGATGTTTAGCGTCAGGGGCATGTCTGCAACCTCTCGGACGGCCCGACAGTCCGGGCGAATGACCTCTACGGCGACCGAATGGGCGGAACTCGGGAGGGGCGGTGAGGGGTACTAACCCCATCGTAACGCACGCCTGACGGAAAGCCAGAGGACAGGGGTGTTTTTCAGCCGTGCGACCCGTGTTTTAGGGACTAGGGACTGGACACTTGGCAAGGCCGACCATTCGGCTGCGGCCCATCGAACCACCCGATTCCGATTATTGACCGGTTTTCGCGCGGTCGGATATAATCCTCAATCGGTTGTTCCGAAGAGGAACTCGCAATCGAGTGTTCGGATTCTCGCGATTTTGTCGGCCCTGATGGTCGGAGAGAGAGGGTTGCGTGCCGGTCCAGATGGAATTGAAGCGGATCGTCATCAGCGAAATCCACGAGCAGCAGATGATCGCGCTCAAGGAAGTGGATGGCGACCGAAGCTTTCCGATTGTCATCGGCATTTTCGAAGCGACCAGCATCGATCGGCGCGTTCGAGGTCTGACGAACCCACGCCCGCTTACACACGACCTGGTGACCAACGTCGTCGAACAACTCGGCGGCGAGATTCAGGACATCTTCATCAGCGAACTGCGCGAACACACGTACTTCGCCAAGCTCCGCGTGCGGCAGGAAGGCGAATTGATCGAAATCGACTGCCGCCCGAGCGACGCCATTGCCCTGGCCGTCACAGCGCGGGTGCCGATTTATGTCGCCGAAGACGTGCTGAACGAGGTGTTCGGCGACGAGTAGGGCAATTCTTCCGTAGGGTGGCACGAGCGCAGTGAGTGCCACCACGACCCGTCAAACGACTTCCCGGTGCATGGTGGGACTCGTGAACTCGTCCCACCCTACTCCAGGTCTACTCGAGATCCCACACAACGATCGACTCGGCGCCGCCGGCCGCTGCTGTCAGTCCATCCGGCGCGATGGCCAGGGAGCACAGTTCGCCGATCTGCCAGTCAAACGAGCATCGCAAGTTGCCCGCTAAATCCCAGGATTTGACCAGGCCGTCCGCCCCGGTCGTGAGCAGGCCCGATCCATCCGGCAGATAGGCGACGCCGAGGACTGCACCGGCATGCGCCCGCCAGCGAGCCGGCGGCATCTTCTTCGGCTTCACATCCCATTCACCGACATCGCCTTCAAGCCCGCAGGCGACGCGCTCGCCGCTCGGAGCGAACGCGACGCAGTAGCCCCATGTGATCGCGAATTGGTAGCTCTTCTGGATGCGCCGCCGCTCCGGGTGCAGAAGCCGCAGTGTCGCCGGCCCGGACGTCATGGCGGCAAGCAATCCGCCGTCGGGCGCAAAGGCGAGGCCATCCACGGCGAACCCGCCGCGGGGACCGAGGGGGCGATAGCCTGGGTACTTCTGATTGATGGCCCACAGCTTGACGAAGTCGCCGTCACCCGCTGTTGCCAGGGCGGGGGCGGCGGGATGGTATGCGAGTGCTCGCACCATTCGACCGTGTGCCGCCCACGATTCGCAGAGCGTCGCGGCGGGCCAATGCAGTCGCTGCACGAGGCCATGAGGGTGCGCGTAGCCAATGGCCAACTCGGTCCCCGCGGCGTTGAACCCGAGACAGGTGGCTCGGTCGGCAACGGACCGGAATCGGCCGATCTCGGTACCTGTGGATACATTCCAAAGGCGGGCGGTGCCGTCGTGGCTGGCGCTGGCGAGGGTGCGGCCGTCCGGCGCGTATGCCAGGCCGACGACCGGCCGGGTGTGGCCGCGAAGTTCGATCATTTCCGGGTCCGGCGGCGGGCAAGCTCCTCGACGAACGCGGCGTGTTCGGGCGTTGCGAGGCCGGCCTTGGTGGTGCCGATCAACTTTGGCCCGTCGTCCTCAAACAGCGCCGGGCCGTAGAGCCACAGGCCGGGGAACCGGCGTGACTTCCGAACGCCCTTCGCGTCGGGCCGTAGTTCGTCGCGGGCGACGAAGTCGAACCAACGAATGACCTGCGACCGGGGGCAGACCACGAGGTACTCGCACACCCCGGCCCGCTGGTATTCGAGCTTCTTGATACCCAGCTCGATGGCTTCGGGTCCGTCCACAACCTCGACCGCCAACTCCGGCCCGCCGACGTAAAACTCGTCTTCGTTGACAGACGATTGGCCGCCGCAGTCAGCGTCGAGCCGCAGCGTGATGTCGGGCTGGAATTCGTTGCGGTCGTCGATGATTGTCGTGACGCGCCGGGCGACTTCGACCCCGGGCGTCTCCGCCTTGTAGAAAACGGAAACCGCCCCGATGGCCGCGCACGCGATTCCGTGGTCGCTGGTGGACCGCTCTTTGACGTGAACGACGCCCGCGATCAACTCCGCGAAACCGGCCCCCGGCATCTGTTCGTAGAGCCGGTGGAACTCGGGTTGCGTCAGGCGGTCGCCGTTCTGGAACGGCATCGGCCGGTTTTGCCGCGACTTCATGGCGGACTCCCTTCGCCCGCCATCTTACCGGCCGGCCGGCGCGGCGCACAGCCGGGCGTGACGCGGCGGGCGGCGGCGGGTACGATGGCTCTGAGCCTCACTCCGCCGAGGGACCGTTGCCCATGTGGCCCGAACCCGCCGAGACGCGCGACCTGCTCGCCAAGGCCGAAACCGGCGACGCCGCGGCCGTGGACGGTCTGCTCGCCGCACACCGCGAGGGGCTGCGGCGGGCCGTCGCGCTGCGGCTCGACCCGGCCCTGGCCCGCCGCGTCGACGCCAGCGACATCGTGCAGGACGTGCTGCTCGAAGCGACCCAGCGGCTCAAGGACTATCTCAAGAACCCGGTCATGCCGTTCCACCTGTGGCTGCGGCACCTGGCGAAAGACCGGCTCATCGACGCCCACCGCTTTCACCGGCAGGCCCAGCGCCGCAGCCTCGACCGCGAGCAGGGCAACCAGCCGCCGGCGTGGGCCAACGACTCGTCGGTCCAACTCCTCGGCCAACTGCTCGACCACGAGCGGACGCCGGCATCGGCCGCGCTCCAGCAGGAACTCGAGCGCCGCCTGCACGACGCCCTGGCAAAGATGGACGAGCCGGACCGCGAGGTCATCTGGATGCGACACTACGAAGCGATGGGCAACCAGGACGTGGCCACGGAACTCGGGCTGAGCGAAGCTGCGGCGTCGATGCGCTACCTGCGGGCGCTGCGGCGGCTGCGGGCGGAGTTGACGGGGGAAGCGGGCGAGTGACTGCCCCGACGACGAGCATCGACCGTGACGAGCGCCTGGCGGCGCTGATCGAAGACTTACTCCGCCGCGGCCCAGCCGCCGATGTCGAGTCGACAGCCCGCGACCACCCCGACCTGGCCGATGAACTCCGCGGTCTGTGGGCCGCGGCCCAGTTCGCCGACGCGATGGCCAAGTCCGGAAGCGCCACCGTCGACGCTCGGACGGCCACCGGCGGGCGTTCCGCACCCGCCACCGATACGAACCTGCCACGCACGTTCGGCGACTACACCCTGCTCTCGGAACGCGGCCGCGGCGGCATGGGCGTCGTCTACCGCGCCCGGCAGCAGAGCCTGAACCGCACCGTCGCGCTCAAGATGGTCCTCCGCGGCGATCTGGCGTCGCCGAGCGACCGCGCCCGCTTTCGGGCCGAGGCCGAGGCCGCCGCCCGGCTCGTCCACCCGAACATCGTCAGCGTCTACGAGGTCGGCGACCACGAGGGGCACCCGTACTTTGCCATGCAACTCGTGGACGGGCCGACCTTGGCCGAGCGGGTCGCCCGGGGGCCGCTGCCGCCAGCCGAGGCGGCGAGGCTCGTGGCGGTCGTCGCCCGCGCCGTCGATCACGCCCATAAGGCCGGCGTGCTGCACCGCGACCTGAAGCCGTCGAACGTTTTGTTGGATGCGAGCGGGGAGCCGCACGTCACCGACTTCGGGCTGGCGAAGCTGTTCGACGCCGAAGCCCACCCGTTGCCACGGGTGGGGTTGGACGGAACGTCCAATCCCCAAAAGCTGACGCAATCCGGGGCGATTCTCGGCACGCCGAGCTATATGTCGCCGGAGCAGGCCGCCGGCCGCAAGGACCTCGGCCCCGCCGCCGACGTGTACGCCCTCGGCGCGATTCTCTACGAGCTACTGACCGGCCGACCGCCGTTCCAAGCGGCATCGCATCTCGATACGCTCATGCTCGTGTTGGAGCAAGACGCGGTGCCGCCGCGGCTGTTGAACCCCGGCGTACCACGGGAGCTGGAGACGGTCGCGCTCAAGTGCTTGAGCAAGACGCCGGCGCGCCGGTACGTGAGTGCGGCCGACTTGGCCGCGGACCTCGAAGCGTACCTGGCCGGCGAGCCGGTGTCGGCGATGGCGAGCGGGCTGGCGTTCGCGTTGGAGCGGCTATTCCGCGAGACGCACCACGCGGCCGTGCTTGAAAACTGGGGCGTCCTGTGGATGTGGCACAGCCTGTGGACGCTCGTCCTCTGCACCGTCACGCAGGTGATGGCGTGGGAGGGCGTGGAGCGGTATGAGCCGTACCTGGCGCTCTGGTCAGTGGGCCTGATCGGCTGGGGGGCGATCTTTTGGCGGCTGCGCCGCCGCGGCGGGCCGGTGCGGTTTGTCGAACGCCAGATCGCCCACGCCTGGGCGGCGGGTGTGTGCGCGTCGATCGGCATGTTCATCCTCGAACGGCTCATGGGCCAGCCGGTGCTGTCGTTCTCGCCCTTGTTGGCCGTGGCCGGCGGCATGATTTTCTTGTTCAAGGCCGGCGTCTTGGCTGGGCAGTTCTACGTCGCGTCGGTGGCCCTGTTCGCAACGGCCGTGCTGATGGCGATCTTCCCGCAGTACGGCGTCCTGATGTTTGGCGTCGTCGTCGCGGCGAGCTTTTTTATCCCCGGACTCAAGTACTATCGCCAACGGCAGCGGAGCCGGCGGGCGGACCGATCTGAGGTGGACCCATGACTGCATTTCCGAACGTCTTCTCCCTCGAAGGCCGCACGGCCCTCGTCACCGGCGGCAGCAAGGGCCTGGGCAAGGCGATGGCCCGCGGCCTCGCCGCCGCCGGGGCCGACGTAATGATCTCCAGCCGCCACGAAGCCGAGTTGCAATCGGCCCTTGGCGACATTCTCGCCGGCACCGGCCGCCGCGGCTTCGTCCGCATCGCCGACATGACCAAGCGCGACGACGTGAAGCAGCTCGCCGACGAGGCGGTGGCGAAGCTCGGTAAGGTGGATATCCTCGTCAACAACGCCGGCAGCAACACGCCGCAGCCCATCGACGGCGTGACCGACGAGGTTTGGGACAACATCATCGAGCTGAACCTCACGTCCGTGATGGCCCTGACACGGGCCTTGGTCCCCGGCATGAAGGAACGCCGCTGGGGCCGGGTGATCCACATTTCGTCGATGATGGGCTTCATCGCCAAGGAGCGGCGGAACGTCTACTGCGCGACCAAGGCGGCGCTACTCGGCATGTGCCGAGCGAGCGCGCTCGAACTCGGGCCGTTCGGCGTGACGGTGAACTGCATCGCGCCGGGACCGTTCTTGACCGACCTGCCGATGAGCGTGCTGTCGCAGGCGGAACGCGACGAGTGGAGCAAGGTGACGGCCGTCGGCCGCTGGGGCGACCCGAAGGAACTCATCGGCCCGGTGCTGCTCTTGGCCAGCGACGCGGGCAGCTACATCACCGGGCAAGCGATCCTTGTGGATGGCGGATTCACCGTGCGGTGATCAGCGGTCGTTGGCTTCAGAAAGGACTTTTTCCGGACGAAGGAGCTTTCCGCTGCGTTATCACTACGGGTGACTCGAGCGCGCGATGGTGTTCGGGAGGTCGTTCGATGCGCATTCACACCAGCCTGGCCCTCATCGCCCTGGTCGTCACCACCTCTTTCAGCGGTGCTCAAACACCCGGCAAGAAGTACGCCCTGCTCGTCGGTGTTCAGGACTACCAGAACGAACTGACCGCGCTCAAGTTCGCTGAGGCCGACATGACGGCACTCGCGCGTGTCCTGATCGCCAATGGCTACCTGGAACGCGACGTCATCCTGATGACGCAAGCCCGCGGCGTCCAGCAACTGGACTTCCTGCCGACCGCCGCGAACATCCGCAAGCAACTTGATTTGCTCCTCCGCGACTACCTTCGCGAGTCCGACACCGTGCTCGTCGCATTCGCCGGTCACGGTGTGCAGTTCAAAGACGAGAAGGTCGCCTATTTCTGCCCAACCGGCTGCAAACTCGGCGATCACTCGACATTGATTTCGTTGGCCGAGGTCTACAAGAAGCTGGAGGACTGCAAGGCGGGCTTGCGCGTGCTACTATCGGACGCCTGCCGAAATGACCCGCTGCCGGCGTTGACCCGATCACCGGTAGTCGCGAACCTGGCGAGTGCATCTCGGCCGGTGTTGCCGGCACCGCAGAAGGCAGTGGCGGCCTTGTTCAGTTGCTCGGCCGGCGAACTCGCCCACGAACATCCCGATCTCGGCCACGGCGTCTTTTTTCACCACGTCATCGCGGGGTTGAAAGGTGCCGCCGACGCCAACAACGACGGCAAAGTGACGCTCAACGAACTCGACGACTACGTCAAGGTCGAGGTCAGCCGATACGTTCATAACAAGCTCAACGCAGCCCAGTCGCCGCAGCGACTCGGTGAGTCCAACCTGCTCCTGCCGCTCGCGACCCTCTCCGGGGATGCTATCGTCCGTCGGCTTCCGAACGACGGCAATCTCCTCGCGTTCGCGAGCGATATCGGCGAGACGTTGTCGTTTCAGGTGACTGGATCGCTGACTGGTGCTGTCTGGGGTACCGGTGTCTACACGGCCGATTCGTCGTTGGCCACGGCTGCAGTCCATGCCGGCGTCCTAACACCGGGCCAGACCGGAGTCGTTCGCGTCGTATTCGTGCCACCGCCGCCGAGCATTCAAGGCTGGGCACGCAATGGTGTGCGGTCGTTACCTTATCGGGCCTACGGATCGACGTTTCGCTTCGTCAAACCACCGGTTGCCGCTCCTCGTAACCTGGAGAACTTCAACGAGCAAGTAGGCCAAAAGTTCGCCTTCCAAACTACTGGGTCCCTGACAGGCGATATCTGGGGTACAGGTGTTTACAGCACAGATTCGGCACTTGCAACGGCGGCCGTTCACGCGGGTGTCTTGGCCCCGCACCAGCAGGGTATCGTCCGGGTTCGCATCGTATCTCCGCCCGCTACATTTCAACCAACGGTTCGCAACGGAGTGACGTCGCGGACGTTTGAATCGTGGCCGGTCGGTTTCGAGTTTCTGCCGTCGGTCGTTGCCGCGCCGCCGTCCGGCAATCTGGAAGCATTCCGAGACCGGATCGGCACGACACTCGCGCTCCGGGTCACCGGCGCGCTGGAGGGGCCAGTCTGGGGAACGGACGTATATACGACCGATTCGGCCTTGGCCGCGGCGGCGGTTCACGCCGGTGTGCTCGATCCGGGGCAGACCGGTGTCGTTCGCCTCGAAGTCGTCGTATCGCCGGCCGAGTTCCAGGGGTCGTCACGCCGCGGCGTGACGTCGAACGGTTTTGGCATCTATCCTGCGGCCTATCGCTTCGTATCGCCGCTTCCGGTTCCCGAGTCCGGCAATCTCATCCCGTTCGGTGAGCAGACCGGCCGACGGCTGGCGATCCGCGTGACCGGCTCGAACTCAGGTCACGTGTGGGGCACAGGCCTCTACACGGCCGATTCGTCCCTGGCGGCTGCAGCGGTTCATGCCGGCGTATTGCTCCCGGGACAGCCTGGCGTCGTTCGGGTTGAGATCGTACCGCCACCGGCCAGCTTCGTTGGGTCAATGCGCTTCCAGGTGAAGTCCGAACCGTTCGGAACGTACCCCGTGGCCTTCCGGTTTACCGAGCCGGACGACGATGACTGAACGTTGCCATTGGTGACGCCCTGGCGGTCGTGCCAACCACGCTTGCACGTCGAAGCCGTCGGCGGATAATGGACACATGGCCGATGTCCCATTCGCCGTCGAATGCTCCTGCGGTGGTATTGCTCGCGGGGCGCGGCGCGCCCGGCACCAGCTCGTTCCGTGTCCCGCGTGTGGTACGTCGCTATTCGTCTTCCCGCTCTCGCCCGCTCTACCCGCACTGCTCGATCGATTGGCTCCGTCCGCGCTGCCCCGGATTTGGCTGCCCCACCTGCCACCGCGCGTTGCGTTCTGGTTCGCGCCCGTGACCGCAGCCGCGTTGGCCCTGTGCGTCGTAGGTATCGTGATAGCGGCTGTGCTGCGCCAGCAGAAGCCGAGCGACGGCAAGCCGACGACCGAGGCTCGTGCCGGGGGCGAACTTGCCGCGACCATGGCCCGGTTCCCCGACCACTGCGACACGGGGTCGTACCACTTGGCCGTCCGCGAACTCGATGCCGCGTGTGAGTTGCTCGATCGCTTCCCCCGGGCACTACCGGCCGATAAGGCCCTGCAATTGCGACGCTGGCGCAAGCAGGCGGCGTTGGTTGCGGACCTGGTCCCGGAGTCATTGAGTGAAATCGTCCGACACGCCGCTGGTCTCGATGGCCGCGAGTGGAAGGCCGTCTTCGCTGAGCGCTATCGTGGCAAGGCTGTTACGCTCGATACCAAGGTGACACGCACGCCGGGCCGGGGCTATGCCATCGATTACTGGCTCGACGACGCTGGCCGAACCGGCGAGTGGGACTTTCAGGATCTGGCACTCCTGCACGCGCTCAACCTGCAAAAGACCGAACGGCTGATCTTCGGTGTCCGTCTGGCCGAGGTCGAGCGCGTCGGCCGCGACCGCTGGGTGGTGAAGCCGACGCCGGACGGCGGCGTGCTGTTCACGGAGCCAGCCGTCTTCGCGCAGCTCTCAATCCCAGTGGACGACGACCTGCGGGCGCAGTTGCGCAAGCAGGCGGAGTGGGAGGACTGATGGGAGAAGAGCCAAGAGCCAAGAACCAAGAACCAAACCCGAAGGTCGGTTTGGTTCTTGGTTCTTGGCTCTTGGCTCTTCCGATCAGAAGGTCGGTATGAGCGAATCCCTCTCCGGCATCGTCGAGCGGGTCACGTTCCACAACCCCGAGAACGGCTACGCGGTGCTGCGCGTCCAGGTCCGCCGCGGCGTCGTCACCGTCGTCGGGTCGATCGCCACCGTCTACGCCGGCGAGTTCCTCGAAGCCGAGGGCGCGTGGGTGCAGGACCGCGACCACGGCCTCCAGTTCAAGGCCGACAACCTGCGCATCACGCCGCCGCACACCAAGGAGGGGTTGGTCAAGTACCTCGCCAGCGGCCTCGTCAAAGGCATCGGCCCGAAGTACGCGCAAAAGATCGTCGATGTGTTCGGCGAGCGGACGTTGCAGGTGATCGACGAAAGCCCGAGCTTCTTGAGCGAGGTGAAGGGCATCGGCCCGAAGCGGATTCGGCAGATCGCCGACGGCTGGCACGCCCAGAAGGCCGTCCGCGGCATCATGGTGTTCTTGCAGTCGAACGGCATCGGCACGGCCCGGGCGGTGCGCATCTACAAGACCTACGGCGAGGACGCGGTCGGCAAGGTGCGCGAGAACCCGTACCGGCTGGCGACCGACATCTGGGGCGTCGGCTTCCGTACGGCCGACGAGTTGGCCGGCCGGCTCGGCATCGACCCGGCGTCGCCCTTGCGGGCGCGGGCGGCCGTGCGGTACGTGCTGCAAGAACTGAGCGGCGAGGGCCACGTCGGCTTCCCCGAGGAGGGCGTCGTCGAACGCACCGCGGCGCTGACGCAGATCGCGCCGGACGTGATCCGTGCGGCGATCGAGCATGAACGCGAAACCGGCGAAATCGTGCGTGAGACTCTGGACTCCCCGGAAAGCCCACCGGCGGCGGCCGGTGGGACCGACCCCTGGCTCTACCTGAAACCCCTCTTCCTCGCCGAACTCGGCGTCGCACGCCACCTCAAGCAACTTGCCCAAGGCACGCATCCCTTGCCCGAGATCGACGCCGACGCGGCCCTAACGTGGGTCGAGCGGAAGATGGGCCTCGAACTCGCCCCGGCCCAGCGCGACGCCATCCGCCGGGCGACGCTCGCCAAGGTGCTGGTCATCACTGGTGGCCCCGGCGTCGGCAAGACAACGATCGTCCGCGGCATCCTGGAAATCTTCGCCGCCAAGAAGCTCCGCGTCGCCCTGTGCGCCCCGACCGGCCGTGCGGCCAAGCGGCTGGGCGAATCGACCGGCCGCGAGGCGAAGACGATCCACCGGCTGCTTGAGTTCGACCCGGCCCTCGGCGGCTTCAAGCGCGACCGCGAGAAGACGCTCGACTTCGACCTGATCGTCGTGGACGAGACGTCGATGGTCGATGTCGTCCTGATGAACAGCCTCGTCAAAGCCGTGTCGCCGTGGGCGTGTCTGGTGTTGGTCGGCGACGTGGACCAGTTGCCGTCGGTCGGCCCCGGCTCCGTCTTGGCCGACGTGATCGCGTCCGGCGTGGTGCCGGTCGTCCGGCTGACCGAGATCTTCCGGCAGGCCGGCCAGAGCGGCATCGTCCGCGCCGCGCACGCGGTGCATCGCGGCGACTACCCGGAGTCGTGCCCGCCGGGGGCCGGCGACTTTTTCGTGATCGAGGCCGACGACCCGGCCGTGATCCTCGACCGGGTGGTGACGCTGGTCCGCGACCGCATCCCGTCGAAGTTCGGCCTCGACCCGCTCCGCGACGTGCAGGTGTTGGCCCCGATGAACCGCTCGGAGTTGGGCGTCCGCAACCTGAACGCGCGGTTGCAGGAGGCGTTGAACCCGCCGCGCGGCCAGGCCGAGGTGCAGCGGTTCGGCTGGACGTACCGCGTCGGCGACCGTGTGTTGCAGACGGAGAACAACTATCAGCGCGAGGTGTTCAACGGCGACATCGGTCGGGTCATCGCGATCGACGCGACGGACCAGGAGCTGGTCGCCGAGTTCGACGGCCGGCCGGTGAGCTACGACTTCGGCGAGTTGGACGAGTTGGCGCTCGCCTACTGTTGCACGATTCACAAGGCCCAGGGGAGCGAGTACGCGGCCGTGGTGATGCCGCTGCACACGCAGCACTACATGATGTTGCAGCGGAACCTGCTGTACACCGGCCTGACCCGCGGGAAGAAGTTGGTCGTGCTGGTCGCGAGCCGGCGGGCGCTACAGCGGGCGGTACGGGAGCAGGATAGTTCGCACCGCTACTCGCGGCTCGCGGAGCGGCTCAAGGCGCTGGCGAAGGATTAGGAAGCTTTCGCCTGTTCTTCGGCCAGCCAGCGATTCCGCTCTTCCATCTCGACCGTCATTTGGCGGACGGCGTCGAGCAACTCGTCGTCTTCTACGTCATAGACCGAATCGGCGAACCGGCCCTCGGACATCATCGTGGCCGCGCACACCAGTTGCCCGAACCGCATGTCCGGGGTGACGTCGCTCAGTCGGATGATCGCCTCCAACAAGGCTCGTCGAACGGGGTCGTTCATGGGAGCATGTCTCCGATGGTTGGCCAGGAGGCGACCGGCGACCTGATGGTGGTGGTCAACTCGACGCGGATGAGCGTGCCTGGGGCCAGTTTGGCGATCCGTGTCGCCCGCGTTACCCCATTGTAGACGACCAATCCGCCGTCCGCACCCCGACGGACCAACGGCGGCGGCATCCCAACGGTTGACGCTCCGAATCGGATGATCTGCTGCTGGAACCGCCACGGGTCCGCGCCGCTCCAACGCGAGGTCGGCAGGTGCAACGTCGCCGGATCGACGTCGAGGTAGACGGGCGGCGCGGGCATGGGTCACTCCTTCGGCCCAAGCGTCCGCACCAGCTTGCCGTCGGCCGCGTAGACACGCGCGACGCCCTCCTCGCCGCCGGTGACGACCACCGTCCCGTCCGCGCTGACGGCCACCGCGTACAGGAAGTCCTTGCCGCCGGGGTACGCCCGCTGCTGGCCGCCGCCGTCGGCGTTCCATGCCCGCGCCGTGCCGTCGCCACTCACCGTGACCAGCGTGCTGGTCTTGCCGACGAACGCTAACCGCGTCACTTGTTTGGTGTGGCCCTTGATCGTCCGCACCTGCTCGCCCGTCGCGTAGTCCCACGTCTTCACCGCGTCGTCGGCTCCGGCGCTCGCGAGTAGCTTGCCATCGGCCTTCCACGCTACGTCGAGCACGTGGGCCGTGTGGCCCTCGAACGTCTTCGCGAGTTTGCCGTCCGCGGCCGACCACACCTTCACGAACTTGTCGGCCCCGCACGTCGCCAGCAGCTTGCCGTCCGGTGAGAACGCCACGCCGTACACCGCGTCGGTGTGCGCGCCCGGCTTGTCGAGGACCGGCTTGCCGTCGGCGTCGAACACCTTGACCTCGCCGTCCACGCTCGCCAGCCCGCCGCCGGTGGCCAGGAGCTTGCCGTCCGGCGACCAACTCAGCGCCGACACGCGGTCGGCGAAGCCGTCGAGCGTTCGCCGCACGTCGCCGGTCGCCGGGTCGTAGACCGTGACGGCCCGGAACCCGGCCGCGGCCAGCGACTTGCCGTCGGGGCTGAACGCCAGCGCATCCACGATGGCGGCCTTCGGATCGAGCGTCCGCACGAGTGTGCCCGTCTTCGCGTCGAACAACAGGACGAGCGACCCCCGCCCGATCGCGATCAGTACCTTGTCGGGTGAGACGGCGACGGCCCGCACCGGTTGGACGTGTGTGGGTAACGGCTTGATCTCGACCTTCGGCCGCGTGCGAGCGACCGTCGCACCGCGTGCGCCTTGGTCGATCCAGAGTTTGATGAGCGCGAGTTCCTTCGGTGTCAGGTCGGCCTCATTGGGTGGCGGCATGAAGGGTTTCAGCGTATGCCCGGCCATCTTGACGAGGCGGCTCTCGGCTGACTTACCAGCGGCAATGGCCGCACCGGATTTGCCGCCGGCGATGAGTCCTTCGTAGGTGCCCATGTCGTACTTGCCTTTAACGACTGTGTCGGCATGGCAAGTGATGCACTTGTCGGCGAGGATCGGCACGATTTCCTTTTCGTAGGAAACGGCGTCGGTGCGGTTGAGCTTCTCGACGGGGATCGGCGGCCGAGTGTCTTCCGGGTCAGCGCAGAGGAGCAACACGAGAAAGGTCGTTGTCATGATTCACCCCAGTTGCCCGTGACGCCGCGACCCGAGCTTTCTGCGAGGGGAGCGGTGGGGCAAGCCGCCCTCACGCGGCTCGGGGTCGCGGCGTCACGGGTTATTTGACGTTGATGTTGAATTTCGCCTCGTGCGACGCGGTAATCCCGGCGGCGAGTGGCGCGATGGCTTGCAACACCAGCACCCGCGGTCCCGGCTTCGCGTCCGCGGCCACGCTCAGCGTCGCTCGCACCTCGTCTTTGCCGGCCGGCAGCACTGTTTCGGCCATCGTCACGCCGTTCGCCTCCGCGAGTGTCAGCCGGAATTCACCGGCGTATTCGAACTGCCGCCGCACCCGGATGATGGCCTCGGCTGTCCCGCCAGCCGACACGGTCCGAGGCGGGGCGGTCACACTCAAGATTGCCACACTGGCTGGGACGACCGTGAGCGTCACCGGTGGGGCCGGGTAGCGAGGTGCGATCTGCGTCGGCCGCATTCGGCCCATCGCATCGCGCGCCTCGACGGCAAACGGGGCTGGCTTTCCGACCAACGCAATCTGGTAGACGCCTGGCGGTGTGCCGGAGCGTGGCGTCAACTCGGCTTCGATCTCCGTCTGGTCCGCAGCAAACGTCGCTCCGTTGAGCGAGATCACGTTCGGCTGAATGTTCATCAGGTACAGCTTGACCTCGCCCTGACACTTGTCCCAAGTCCGCGTCAGCTTCAGCGGCAGCTTGACCGAGTCGCCCTGTTGAACGACGAGTTCCGTCGCAGGCGTGTCGATGCGATAAGGGCCTGCGTCGCGCACGCTGGCTACCAAGGCGCGCTCGATGCGGGCGAGTGTCAGGTTTCCCCGTTGCAGCGGCCAAACGACTCCGCCGGGACGCACCTCGCGAACCAATTCCTGCCGGTCCACGGTGGCCTTTGCGATCAACCGGATTGGTCCGGCCCACGCTGGTGCATCGGCCGCGGCCCGCAAAACGATGGCCGCCTGGCGGGCGTTCGGTGGGATCGTCTGAGGTGGACACGTGACGCCGGGGGGAAGACCGTCGGCCATCACGGTGATCGGCGATGCGAAGCCGTCGCGGCGGTGGATGTACAGATCGAGGTACTGTTGCCCGCCGCGCGGCAACGTCAGCGCATCGGGCGAGGAGCCTTGTTGCGTGTTCGGAGTGTTGTCGAGACTCGGCACGGCAATGAGGCGGAAGTCCGGCCGTGGCGAGCCGATACGCAGTCGATACGCCGACTGCACGCCGAAAACAGTTGCCGAATCGCGTGCCCCGACCATCACGACGTATTCGCCGTCCTGCGGCATCGTGAACCGCGACGGGGAGGGGTCGCCGGCGCGGTTGTTGAAGTGGAACTGGCTGAGTAGATCGTTGGGCTGGGCGTCGTCGGACTCGAGCAGTTCGCGGCCTCGGGCATCGCGCAGCGACAGGTAGAAGTCGTTAGCCGAATTCAGCCGGTCGCCAATCAGGTCGAACGCGACGACTTCGCCCTTTCTTGCGCGAAAACGATAGAAATCGCGATCGTTCTTGCGGTCGATCCGGCCCGCGATCTCGCCCGGCAACGTCACCGTCTGGGCCGATTCGAGCGTGTCGTTCGGTTCGGCCTCCGTGATCACCGGGTCGGTCGCAAAGGTGAACAGGACGGGGTTTGCCCCCGGTAGTCGGTATTCAAAGCCATCTACCGTAGCCGAGCGCGGTGGGACGAGGCCGGTGGTCGTTAGCTGTTGCCGGGCTACGGGGTCGGCGGGGGCAGTCACCGTGACGACGAGCGATTCGAGCGCCCGGCCGTCGATCATTGCAGCCGGGTCCGGTTTACCGCCAGGAAGGTTGCGGCCGAAGAGCGTGACCGATGTCGGACGGCCGGGTTCCAACACCGTGGGGAACGCGGCATCGATCCACGGGCCCGTCGAGAGCGTCAGTCGGTAGAACGTCGTTGTGTCGCCGCGGGTATAGGTGAAGGCAAAGACTCGCAGCGTATACTCGCCGTCGGCCGGCAATGTCACGTCGAGCAGGGCATCGGTCTCGAAGTAACGGCGAGCCATTCCAAGCCTTTGGCCGGCACCATCGTACAGTTCGAGTGCCGGGTCGAGCCGGCTGTCCACACTCGCGGCCTGGCAGTGCATCAGCACGCGCTGCCCCGCCTTGCCGGGGAAGCGGAAGTAATCGACATCGGTCGACGTCGCGATCACACCATGAACGACTGATTCGAGTGCGACGGTCTGGGCCAGCGGTACGTCATCGTTCGGCTCGCGCTCCACGACCTCGGGCAGCGCACCGACGACAAACGCCCGCGGGTTGCTCACGCCGAGTGGCGTGACGATTCGCACGTCGTGGATGCCAAGCGGCGTGTCGGCAGCAATGGTGACACGGAAGCGCTGCGGCGGTGGCGGTGGTGGATTGCCCGGCGGCCGCCGCGGTGCCGCATCGGTCACGTCCGGCAACTGCGCGATCGGCTCGGCCGATAGTCCGGAGGTGCTAAAGAGCAGGGCGGTTGCCCGATCGAGGTCGGTGCCGGCGCATGCAATTTCGACGGTCGTTCCAGCGCGGCCTCCACAGGGAAAGACGGTCCCGAGGACCGGATGTGGCAGTGGCCCGGCGTTCGGTTGGGCGAGCGCGGTGAGTGGGCAGAGCAAGAGGGCGAGAGGGAGTATGCGGTGCATGGCGGGAAGAGGCTTGGGTGGGTAGGCAGGTGCATCCTACTCCGCCTGGCGGGGGCCGGTCAAGCGACGGGCAGCTACAACGAATTGACGCGGAGCAGTCGTGCCGTCTCGGTCGACGCTCGGATCGCGGTGTCACCACGGAATACCCATGCAGTCAACCATGCCACTCGCCGCCATCGCTGCCATGCTCGCCGAGGGCGACGCGGCGGCCAACCCGTATCTATTCGCAGCCGGCGGATTTGTTGCCGGGGCTGTCCTGGCCGCGCTTGCCGTCAAGGCATTGTCCAAGCCGGCGGCTCCGGTCGAGCCGCCGAAGCCTCCCGAACCGCTCAAGCCGTCGGGGGCACCGTTGCGGTTACTAGCCCTGCTCCAGCGCGAAAGTCGCTTGCTCGATTTCCTTCTCGAAGATGTGCAACCGTATGGCGACGCCCAGATCGGTGCGGCCGTCCGCGATATCCATCGCAACGCCCGCAAGGCGATTCAAGAGCATCTCGTCCTGGAGCCAATCCTGCCGGGCGAAGAAGGGACGAATACCACCGTGCCGGCCGGTTTCGATCCATCGGCCGTCCGGTTGACCGGTAACGTCACGGGCCAACCGCCATTCGCCGGCACACTCCGCCACCACGGCTGGCGGGTGAAGGAGATCAAGCTGGCCACCTCAGCGCCGGGGCAGGACGAATTCGTGGTGCAGCCGGCCGAAGTGGAACTGTAACACCGTCAAAGCCCACCGACGGCAATCGGTGGGCTTGGTCTGCACGTCCTTACCGCCGCTCCGCCCGCAAGCGGAACACCGCCGCCATCATGTTGTCCACTGGCGCGTAGGCGTCGGTCAGTACGACGGCCGGATGGTCCTTGTCGTTGAGGTAGGCGTCCAGCTTCTCGGCCGGCATGACGTGAATCACGGATTCTTGAATATTCGACTTGGCGAGGGCCGCTTTCATCTCCGCCGAGTCGAACGGCTTCTTCGAAGCGTATATCACGAACACGGCCTGGCTGCCCTCGTCCCACAGGTCGCTCGACGCCATCATGGCGACGTTCGGGAACGACTCCTTCAGCGTCTTGACGGCCGAGCGTAACAGCCGGCCCTCTTCGAAATGGTCGATGACCGTCAGCAGGTACACGCCCTTGTCGTCGAGCAGCTTGGCAACGGCGTCGTTGTACTCCTTGGTCATGATGTGGTACGGCACCGAGAGGTCGTTGACGGCGTCTTGGACTACGAGCTGATAGGTGCCCTTCTCAGCCCGCTCTTGCACGAACTGTCGGCCATCCATGTGATGCGACTTGATGGCGATGTCGCGGGGCAAGCCGAGCTTGCGGTGGCAAACTTCGGTCACGCCGGGGTCGATCTCGCACACCTCGACGGACAGCCCCGGCACCTGGGTTGCCGCCCACCGCGGGAACGTGTAGCCGCCACCACCAATGATGAGCAGCTTCGCCTTGGGCGAACGTGACGCCGCCAGCCGCGCAAACTCGGCTTGGACTTGCTCGTGTTCGTAGCCCATAAACGTCAGATCGACATTGAATTTCTCGTCCCCAGCCTTCCACTTGCCGGCCTTGACCTCAGCGTCGTCGGCCTTCCATGTCTTGACGATCACCTCGTCTTCGACCTTACCCGAGAAGGGCTTCTTGACCTGGATCGTCTCCAGTTCCGGCTCGCCTTTGACATAGGAGTGTTCGAGATGGTCGAGGGCCATCGCACGGCATTCGTTCCCCTGGTATTCCTTCTCGTAGACAGCAATGGCGTAGTAGTTCGTCTCGAGCGCGTACGGCGAGCTGAGCTTGTTCTCCCAGGTCCACGCCGACACGTTGAACGTCTTGAGGTCAGCAACCTTGGCCTTCACGAACAAACCCATGAGAGCTGCCCCGGCCACGATGCTCGCCCCGAATAGCTCACCCGGCCGCCGCCACGGCCGGCCGACGGTCAGCGCCAGGCCGATCAGGGTGAGTGCTAGGGCAAAGAACAGGGCGTTGACGCCGAAGAACGACACTAACTTGTACCCGGCCGCGAACGTGCCGGCGATCGCGCCGGCGCAGCTCCAGGCGTAAATGCGGCCCGCGACGCGGCCGGCATGTGCCAGGTCGCCGACGGCCAACCGCGTCACCTGCGGCGAGATAGTCGCGAGGAAGTACATCGGCAGTGCGAACAGAGCGGCCGTCCGACCGACCATGTTGGTGATCATTCCGAACGTGCTGCTTCCGGCGAGGGACTTGGCCTCGAACCACTCCAGGCGCATGACGACGGCCGAGATCACCGGTACGAGCATGATGAACAGACCGGCCAGGAACAGCCGGCCACCGAGTGCCTCCCGCGACGGCGAACGGTCGGCCAATAGGCCGCCGGCGTAATTGCCGAGGAACATGCTGGCCAGCACGACGCCGATGATCGCCGTCCACGAATACAGCGACACGCCGATGGTCGGCGCGAGCATCCGGCTCGCGCCGATCTCCGCGGCCATCGAGCAGAAGCTCGAGCAAAAGACGGTAGCGCACGCCGCAGCGACGGTGAGTTCCGGCGTGGCCATTTCCGAGCCGGAAGCGTGAGCGACGGTCGCGCCCGCACGAGGGCCGTCGCTCACGCTTCCGGCTCCGTCGGATAGGAATCGCGTTGCCACGCCCAGCAACGCGAACACGGCGGCGATGCCGAGCGTCACGACGGTCGTGGTCAGGTACGCCATCAGGACGAAGCCGGTGAGGAAGTTGCCGACCAGGCTGCCGAGCGTGCCGAGCGCGTATACCAGCCCGACGACCCGGCCGGTGTGCTGCACGTCCGGCAGCATGAGCCGGATCGTCACCGGCGTAATCATGCTCAGCACCAGGCTCGCCGGCAGGCAGGTTACGGCCGTCAACAGCGGGATGCGGACGCCGAGCGGCACGGCCCTGAGCGCCGACCCGTCGCCGAGGCCCATCGCGATGCCGAGGCAGAGAAGCGTCGCGACGGCCCCGCCGAAGAGCAGCCGCGATAACGTGGCTTCGGACGCGGCCCGGTCGGCGAGCTTGCCGCCGAGCCAGTTGCCGAGACTGATGCCGGCGAGGAACACGCCGATGACGGTGGTCCACGTCTCTAGCGACATACCGATGAACGGCGCGAGCAGCCGGCCGGCGACGAGCTGCAATACGAGCAGCCCCGCGTTGGCCAGGAAGACGACGACGGCGGCCCACAGGACGCGGGCGAGACTGGGTTGCGTAATGGTCGGACTCCTCGCGGATCGGATGGGCGTGTGATCAGCCGGCCGGCTTCGGCGGCGACAGGTCCAGGTGGCCGCGCATCGACCCGACCATCTCGGGCCGCTGCTCGGCCTGCCACGTCTCTTGGACGTAACGCGGCACGTCCCGGCTGACGTACACCGCCAGTTCGAGCCAACTCAGGCGGGCGGCCGGGTCGCCCGCCTTGCCGCGCCAGCCTTCCAGTACGGAATGGAAGAAGACGCCGTGCTTCAGGTCGGGGCTTTCGAACGACCGCTGGCCGACCGAGCAACTGAACAGCGCGGCGGTGCTGTTCGCGGGAGCGGCCGTTACGGGCCGGGTGACGGAATTGAGCTTCGCGGCCGGCGGTCGGACGCCGCCGGCCGCCGGGTCGTCGCGACTGGTATCGACCAGCAACAGGTTCCACCCGGCCGGCCCCGCCTGCAACTGCCGGTACGCCTCCGACACGTTGAAGAGCGTCGCCGGGTCGTCGAGCTTGCCGTCGGCCGGTACGGCGTAGTGCGGCCCGCCCGCCTTCTGCATCCCGCGCCCGGCGAACGCGACCAGGGCGACATCGGCGGCCTTCAGGCGGCCGAGCAGTGCCTGGAATGCGGCCTGCACGTTGGCCCGCGTCGGGGCCAGCTTCGCGTCGGCCTTGCCGCCCGCGGTCGTCATCAACGTCACGGTGCCGGCGGTGAACCCCTTCTCTTTCAACAGGGACGCGAGGTCGGTCACGTCGGCCTCGGCGTAGGCGAGCGGCTTCAGATCGTCCGAGTCGTAGCGGTTGACGCCGATTAACAGGGCGTGCCGCGCGCCGGCCGGCGGGTCGGCGGCCGGCAACGCCGCGGCAGCGACGACAAGTGCAAATGCAGCGGTGCGCATGGACGGAACTCCGCGCGGCAGGCGGGCCGCAGCGCGTATAATAGCCGGCAAGTCTCGCCCCGCACAGGAGTTTCCACTTGCCAGCCCCGCGTTACGTCGTCGGCATCGACCTCGGCACCACCAACTGCGCCCTCGCCTATGTCGATACCGCCGGCGACGACGCGTCAATTGGGCCGCTGCCCTTGCCGCAGGTCGTCGCTCCGGGGGAGGTGGCCGAGCGGCAACTGCTGCCGAGCTTTCTGTACCTGCCCGGCCCCGGCGAGCAGCCGGCCGGGGCGTTGCGACTGCCGTGGGCACCCGAGCGGGATTACGCCGTCGGCGAGTTCGCCCGCAACTTCGGTAGCCAGGTCGGCACCCGCCTCGTCGCCTCGGCCAAGTCCTGGCTGTGCCACCCGACGGCCGACCGCAAGGCCCCGATCCTGCCGTGGAAGGCCCCGGACACGACCCGCCACGTATCGCCCCTCGAAGCGTCCCGGCTGTACCTGAGTCACCTCGTCGAATCGTGGAACAACACGATCGCCAAGTCCGACCCGGCGGCGCGGCTCGAACTGCAAGACGTGGTGCTGACCGTCCCGGCGAGCTTTGACGCCGCGGCCCGCGATCTGACCATCGAAGCCGCCCGCGCCGCCGGACTCGTCAACCTGACACTGCTCGAAGAACCGCAAGCCGCGTTCTACGCCTGGCTCGACGCCCACCGCGACGACTGGCGATCGCTCGTCAAGGTCGGCGAGCTAATCCTGGTCGCTGACGTGGGCGGCGGCACGACCGACCTGAGCCTGATCGAAGTCGGCGAGGAAGCCGGCTCCCTCGTCCTCACGCGCTTGGCCGTCGGCGAACACATCCTGCTCGGCGGCGACAACATGGACCTGACGCTCGCCCACACGGCGGCGGCCAAGCTGGCCCAGAAAGGCGTCAAGCTCGACGCCGGGCAGATGCTCCTCATGGCCCACAGCGCCCGTCGGGCGAAGGAGGAACTCTTCGCGAACCCGAAGCTGGCGAGCGCCCCGGTGACGGTCCTTGGCCGCGGGTCGAAGGTCATCGGCGGCACAATCCAGACCGAGTTGACGCGCTCCGAGGTCGAGCAAGTCCTGGTGGACGGCTTCTTCCCGCAGGTGGGGGCCGACGCGGAACCGGCGCGGGCGCGAGCCGCGGGCTTGCAGGAACTCGGCTTGCCCTACGCCAGCGACCCGGCGGTCACGAAGCACATGGCCGCGTTCCTGGCCAAGCACTCGGCGGCCGTGAAGGAGCGCGGCACCAAGCCGATGCCGACGGCCGTCCTGTACAACGGCGGCGTCTTCAAGGCGACCGTACTGCGCGACCGGCTGCAAAAGACGCTGGCGAAATGGGCGAAGGACGGCGGGGCCGGCAAGCTCCGCGAACTGCCCGGCAACGACCTCGACTTGGCCGTGGCTCGCGGGGCGGCGTACTACGGCCTCGTCCGCCGCGGCAAGGGCGTCCGCATCCGCGGCGGCACCGCCCGCGCCTACTACATCGGTGTCGAAACCTCGCTCCCCGCGATCCCGGGCGGCCCGCCGCCGCTCAAGGCGCTGTGCGTCGCGCCGTTCGGCATGGAGGAGGGGACGGAGACGGACCTGCCGGCCAACGAGTTCGGCCTCGTAGTCGGCGAACCGGTCGAGTTCCGGTTCCTTGGCTCGACGACCCGCCGCGAGGACGCGCCGGGCGTTTTGCTCGACGACTGGGTCGGCGACATTGAGGAGTTGGCCCCGCTGTCGGTGACGCTGACGCGCAAGGGCGGCACCGGCGGTGTGGTGCCGGTCCACCTGCACGCGCGCGTCACCGAGGTCGGGTTGCTCGAAGTCAGTTGCCGCAGCCGTGACGGCGGCGAGAGCTGGAAGCTCGAGTTCAACGTCCGCGAGAAGTAGGCCGCTCGATCAAGAGTAGCCCGTTTGCAACCGGGCGAGGCTCACCGTCGGTCGGCGCGTTGAGCACGCGGTTGTCGGCCCACAATGTCGAGGATCCGCCGCCGTCGAGATTCAGGGCTTCGACGCAACCGAGCGATTTGGCCAACTCGGCCAGTTCGTGCAACGTCATACCGAGTGCCTCGCGCCGCCGCCCTTCGACGACGACGAGAAAGCTGTGCGTCTCGTTCCACCCGAGAAGGGATCGCGGGTGCCGTGGCCCGTCGGGCTTGGGCACGACCGTCCCGGCCTTGAGCAACCGCGGCCCGCCGCCGATGGCGCAGCGCGAGCCGGCCACTGAGGGCGTCGTCTCGAAGGCGAGCGACAATTCGTCGTCGGCCTTCGCGTCGGGTGCGCCGGCCAGCTTGGGGCCGAGCGACAGTACGACCGACGTCGGCGTTAGCGGTGAATTGCCACCTTCGCGAACGGACGTTACCTTTGCGCGGTAGGTGCTGCCGGCCGCGAAGGGTAGCCATCGCTGTGGGTCAGCTGGTTCCAGCACCAGCTCGCGGCCGCCGGTCGTGCGCGTCGTGAAGTCTGCTGGCCGAGCCGCTTTTGTCGGGTAGCACAGGGCGGGCGTGAATAGCGTGCAGCCGTTGTCTGGCCGCGGCTCGTTTAAGCCGAACGGCGTCGTCGCACCGCCCGTCCAGGCGACGCGGAACTTCGACTCGACAGCATCGATGTGCGGCTTTCCTTCGCCATCGACCCAAAAGCCCGCCTTGCCATTCGGCGAGCTGATGACCTCGCCGGCCACGATTTGCAAGCCGAGCGGGTCGCCCTGGTAGTTGCCGGGTGCGATGGCATAAAAGTCGCCGTTGACTGCCGCGACGGCGCGGGCCTTTTCCGCTCGCTCAGTTGCCCGCACGATTTTTCCAAGAGGGGCGAGGGCAAAGATGCGACCTTCGGCGTGAGCGGTCGTCCACTCCCACGGTTTGGCGCGGTCGATGCGGAGAAGGTGAATGAGTTGCGGCGCGTCGGTCGTGACGCGCGCATAGTCGAGGCCCGGCTCCAGCGTCTTGTAAGCTGGCTCCACGGCCGACAACCGGGCGACGAAGATCAATGCGATAAGCGTCGTTCGTGTTTGCATGGGTATGCTCGGGCGCAGAAGACGGTCAGCGGGATACCACATCCATCGTTGCCTCGATTCGACAAGGCGCTGTACGCCTAGGCTATCGTGTATGCAATGTCCATTGGCCTGAGCAGTCGTGTCCGCAGCGGGGAAGAAGCGTGCACTACCGCTCCCACGGCATGCGATCGTCTGCCGACTCGTAACGCCACGGCCGATTGCTCTGTTGAAGCAACATCCAACTCTCGACCGCCAGGATCGCGAAGAGGAAGGCTGTGTAGCGCCCAGTCGGGACATAGGGCAGGAACCCGCGGCCGTTCGCGCCCATGAATCCGTTGATGGCCAGCAGACCGGCTACGCCGACCGAGACCATGAGCGACACGCGTTGTCCGTCGCGAGGCACGAAGATCGAACAGACCTCGCGACAGACTTGTCCGCCGTCGAGCGGCCAGACGGGTAGCAGATTGAGCAACGGCCAGAAGAGGTTGATGTACCACAACTGTTCGTAGAGAAACAGCATCAGATCGGACTGTCGGCCTAGCCACGGCGCGCCGCCAAGGTACAGGATGCCGTACAGGGCAAGCCACAGTACGAGCTGAATGGCCGGTCCCGCCAGCGAGACGAGGATGCGTTGCCAGCGGTAACGCACGTCGGCCGATCCAATCGCCAACCCACCGAAGCTGTACAGAACGATGTAGCCATCGCTGCGGAACAGCTTGCCCATCCAGATATGCCCGAATTCGTGCAGGAGAATCGACAGAAACACAGCGACGATCCACACGAACAGATGCAGGAGCGGGTTATCGTTGTCGATCGCGCTCCACCCGAGAATGGCCGTGAAGATCCAGAACCAGGGGTGGACGCGAACGGGGGTGCCGAACAGGTCGAAGTTCAAGTCGTAGCGCGTCGGTTGCGGTTCGAGCAGCATGAACGGGCCTCGGAGCGCGGGGCGGCGACGCGAGCATTGTATCGGACCGGCCGGGCGGTATCGTGACAGCATGGACTGGCTCACTCTCCGTGCCGAGTTCCCGGTCACGCGCCACTGGGCGTTCTTCGACCATGCGGCCGTCGCTCCGCTGCCACGACGCACGGCCGACGCACTCCGGGCATCGGCCGACGATATGGAAGCCAACGGCGTCTCCTGCCTGGCCGGCTGGGTGCGCCGTACGGACACCGCTCGTCAGCGCATCGCCAGGCTCATCGGTAGTGACCCGCTCGACGTCGCGCTGCTCAAGAACACGAGTGAGGGCATCGGCGTCGTCGCCGAGGGCTTCCCCTGGCGCAACGGCGACAACGTGGTGCTGGCGGCCGAGGAGTACCCGTCGAACCAGTATCCGTGGATCAACCTTGCAAGCCGCGGCGTGGCCGTGCGGAGTGTGCCGAGTCGTGGCAATCGTGTCGCGATCGACGACCTGTGTGACGCCATCGATGCACGGACGCGGGTCCTGGCCGTCAGCTTCGTCGAGTTCGCGAGCGGCTTCCGCAACGACCTCGACGCACTTGCGGAGATCTGCCGATTGCGCGGTGTCGCTCTGCTGGTGGACGCTATTCAGGGCCTCGGCGCGCTGCCGCTCGACATGTCGCAGACGCGGATCGACTTCCTGGCATGCGGTGGTCACAAGTGGCTGTGCGGTCCGCAGGGCACGGCATTTCTGTACGTCCGCCGCGAGTGGCTCGATCGGCTGCGCCCGATCGGCGTTGGGGCGAGCAGCGTCGTGGGCGAGTTCGACTACGGCACTATCGACTACACACTGAAGCCACACGCCGGCCGGTACGAGAGTGGCACGCTGAACTTCGGCGGCCTGGCGGCCCTGGGCGAGAGCGTCGGCCTGTGGCTCGAAGTAGGCGCGGCCAATGTTGCCGAGCGCGTGAAGCTCTTGACGGACCACCTGTGCGATCGGGCGAAATCGGCTGGCGTCCCTGTGTTCAGCAGTCGCGACGGTAACGATTGGTCCGGCATCGTGTCGCTGGAAGTCGCCGACGCCGAGGCGACGGCGAAGCGCTGCCGGGCGGCCGGCATCGTCGTTCGCGAGCGCGGCGGCCGGCTGCGCGTCGCTCCCCACGCTTACAACACGACGGACGAGATTGACCGACTTGTGGAGGTGCTGGCATGCCCCTGAACCCGCGCGTGGCCGTCTATCCTGGCACGTTCGACCCCGTGCATTTGGGGCATATGGACATGATCCGCCGCGGGTCGCGCATGTTCGAGCGGCTCGTAGTCGCCGTCGGCGTCAACCCGGAGAAAGCCCCGTTCTTCACGGCTACCGAGCGCGTCGATCTGCTAGAGCGCGTGGCCGCCCCGTACGGCAACGTCGAAGTACGGGCGTTTGACGGGTTGGCCGTGCGGTTCGTTCGCGAAATCGGGGCCATGGTGATGCTCCGCGGCCTACGCACCCTGAGCGACATGGAATACGAGTTTGATATGTCGCTGACGAATCAGAACCTCGACGCCGACATCGAGACGGTGTTCCTGATGGCTCAGGTCGAACACTCGCACTTTTCGAGTACGCTGATCCGACAGATCGGCGTCTTCGGCGGCGACCTGTCGCCGTTCTTGCCACCGGAGGTCGCCGTAGCGGTGCGGAACCGAGTGCGCGAGCGAGGGGGCATGTGACGTGGGCGATTATCTCACCTTTGTCCGTGCCCGAGCCGACGCTCTGCGAGCAAGCGACGCGCCGCCGGCTAACCGGGCCACCTGGGATGCGCGGCGTATTTCGCTACGCGACAGCATACTCGCCGCCGTGGGACCGATGCCGACCGAGGCGTGCCCGCTCGCGCCGCAAGCGCTCGGCACTCTGGAGCGCGATGGCTACCGTGTCGAGGCACTCGCCTTCCAGAGCCGGCCGGACGTGTGGGTCACGGCATCGCTATACCTTCCGAACAACGGGCCGGCGAAGAAGCCGGCCGTGTTGGCCGTCCATGGGCATTACGCCTGGGCGCGGATCGATCCCGGCGTGCAGGCGTACTGCGTTGGCCTCGTGAAGCTCGGGTTTGTCGTTCTCTGCGTCGATGCGTTCGGCGCGGGCGAACGGCACATGGAACCCGCCCGAGGTACGTACCACGGGGCACTCGATGGCGCGGCGCTATGGCCGGTCGGGATGACGCTCCTCGGCGTTCAGCTGTACGACAACCGGCGAGCCATCGATTACTTGCTCACCCGGCAGGAGGTCGATGGCGAGAAGCTTGGCATCACGGGAACGTCGGGCGGTGGCAACCAATCGATGTATGCCGGCGCGCTCGACGAACGCATCAAGTGCGTCGTGCCGGCCTGCTCGGTGGGGAACTACCGCGCGTACCTGCACGTCGCGTGCTGCGTCTGTGAGGTGCTACCGGGGGCGCTCACATTCACCGAAGAAGGCGATGTCCTGGGCCTGGTCGCCCCGCGGCCGCTCATGGTCATTAGCGCCACGAAGGACTCGATCCAGTTTAGCCCGGCGGAGGCGGCCAAGAGCCTTGGGCGGGCCAAGCAGATCTACGGTTTGATGGGTGAGCCGGATCGCGTACGGCACGTCGTGATCGAAGGCGACCACGGCTACAGCCAACCGATGCGCGAGGCGATGTACGGCTGGATGACGCGCTGGCTCAAAGGCGAAGGTGACGGTCGACCCCTGCCGGAGCCGAAAGTCACCACCGATCCGCCGGACGCGCTACGCGCCTATCCCGATCCGAGCAAGCGACCTCAGCCGTGGCTGACAGCGGGGATGTTGGCGAAGCGCGAGGCTCAGGCGATCCTGGCCGAGAACTACGCCAAGCCGCCGGCCGAAGCCGAGGAATGGGAATCGACGGCCACCTATGCGCGCGGCCAGTTGCGGAAGCTGCTCGGTGGCTTACCAGGTGGCAAGACGCCGAAGGCCGAGGGAACGACCGACCTGACGCTGCACCCGGAGCCGGGCCTGACGATCTCCGCAACGCTTCGCCGATCGTCGGCCGCCAAAGCTGCGGCGTGCGTCGTGCTGCATCCGGACGGCCGGGCCGCGGCGTTGGCGCATCCGCTCGCGGCCGCACTTGTCGAAAAGGGATGGACCATCCTGGCGCCGACCTTGCGAGCGACCGGCGAAGCCAAGCTCGCGAAGGACGGCACACGCACCGCGGTCGATCACAATAGCGCCGAATACGGTGTGTGGCTTGGCCGGCCACTCCTGGGCCAATGGCTCGCCGACGTGCAGGCGGCGCTCGACCACCTGGCCGACGATTCCACCATCGACCGCCGGCGCGTGTTCGTCGCGGGTTTCGGTGCGATGGGGCTGGCGGCGCTCGTCGCTGCGGGTGTGTTCGACGACCGACTGGCCGGGTGTGTCGCCGCCGACGCGCCGCCGAGCTTTCTGACCGACGGGCCATACCCGAATACGATGCGCATGGGCGTGCTGGCCCCTCGCATCGTGCGGGCTGGCGATGTCCCGCACCTGGCCGCCCTCATCGCGCCGAGGCGGTTGGTACTCTTGGGGGCAGCCGCGACGCGCTCCGCATACGAGTTCACCGCGGCGGTCTACAAAGCCCACAATGCAGCGGCGAAACTCACGCTGATCGCCGACCCGAATTGGCCTCTCGTCGCGACTAGCCTCTAGGGCGCTATTCTCATCATTATTTCGGACGCGCAAGCATACGACGACACGATAGGCTGACCGATTCGGCCGATGCCAGTGGATTGCGCCCTCACAATAGACTACAGTAGGGCAACGCAATGCCCGATGACCGGACTAACGCCGATCCCGCGCAACTGAAGGCAACTGTGATGCAGTCGCCGACAGAGCGCGTACGCTCCGGCCTGCGCAGTGGTGGTCCCGGCGAACTACCGGCTCGTTTTGGCCGCTACATTCTCCTGAAGCTGCTCGGCAAGGGCGGCATGGGAGCGGTGTACCTCGCCCACGATGGCCAACTCGACCGCGTTGTCGCCCTCAAGATGCCGCACTTCGACGGTCCGGACCGATACCAGCTTCACGATCGGTTCTTGCGCGAGGCCCAGGTAGCCGCCACGCTGCATCACCCGAATCTCTGTCCGGTCTACGACGTTGGCGAAGTCGAAGGAACGCTGTATCTGACGATGGCTTTCCTCGAAGGGAAGCCCCTGGCGCGGTTCATCAAGCCTGGCCAGAAGCTGCCGACGCGAGCCGTCGCTACCGTCGTGCGCCAGCTTGCATTGGCCATGCAGGAAGCGCACGATTCCGGCGTCATCCACCGCGACCTGAAACCGTCGAACATCATGGTGACGCCGGACAAGCGGCCCGTCATCATGGACTTCGGCCTGGCTCGGCGGACCGATGGCAACGACCCCCAACTGACCGTCAGTGGCATGTTGATGGGGACGCCGACCTATATGCCGCCCGAGCAGATCAATAGCGATCACACGGCCGTCGGCCCTGCAAGCGACATCTATTCGCTCGGCGTCATCCTGTACGAGCTATTGGCAGGCCAGCCGCCGTTCTCGGGGCCGCTCGGCACGTTGATGTCGCAGATCATGACCGAGCAGCCGCCACCGCTCTCCGCGAGCCGGACGGACCTTTCCCCGGCATTGTCGGCCATCTGTTCCAAAGCCCTCGCCAAGAAGCCCGAGGATCGCTTCGCATCGATGCGAGAGTTTGCCGAGGCGCTCCGGGGCTTCCTTCGCGGCACGTATTCCGTGCGCGACCCGGAGGAGGACGAGCCGATTTACACGCTCGCGCAGGAAGCGATTCCGCTCGAAGCCCACGATGCAGCATCGCTGTTTCAGGTGATGGCGCGTCCTGCGCGAACCGTGCAGACGCGGCGCCGTCGCCGCCGCTTTCGGATGCCCGAGTGGATCGTTCCGCTGATCCTTGGGAGTGGAGCGCTCGCGGCATTCGTCCTGATCTTGCGCTATGGGTATCAACTGCTCGATCGCCGTCGTCCGTCGCCGACGCTGGACGCATCATCCGAACAGCCGCGCCTCCGCGAACGACAGAAGCTGGAAGCTGCTCTATCAGCCTGGCGAGCGGAGCCGGGGCCGAACGCGGAGTTAGACGGATGGCTCGATACGCCGTCCGGGCGGCGGCTCGACTTGCCGTCGGAGGTAAACGCGGCTCTGGGGCGCTACCAAATCCTTGAGCGCGACCAGTGGGCCGAGGGCGTCCGACGTCTCTTGTTGTCCGACAACACGCCGTGGCGACGGGCCGCGGAAGCCGAGGTGATGGCGGCAACGTCCGGCGATCCCGCGGCCGAACTCGCATGCGGTGACGCGTGGTGGATCGTGGCGGAGTCGTTACCCGGTGGCTCGCGAGCCAAAGTCCGGAGCCACGCCGCCGAGTGGTATCGGCGGGCCCTGCCGAAACTCGATGGCAGCGACGCTCAGAGAGCGAAAGAGCGTACGTAAGAGCCGCGGATGGCCTGTCCGAGCGTACGCCGCGGCGGCAAAGGTGACGACCGTCGCCGAGCCACCGTGGGCGGAAAGTGCCGAGTTGCTGCTGGCCCGCTAGATCGCGTCCGGATCGAGGCCGAGTTCGCGGAGCTTCGCGGCCAGCCGTTCGGCGCGCAGTTGTGCGTCCGCGGCGCGTTCCTGCGGCGTTGGCATCACGACCCCGTCCGGGTTGAACCACCTTAGCCACCGCGTCGTCATGTTGCGGTACTGCCCCTGCCACAGCCCGAGGGCGACGCCCAACGGCTCGACCGGGAAGCGGCCGTGCGCGTCGGCCGGCACGGATTGATACCGCCCGGCGACTAGCCGGAACACTTCGAGCGTGAAGCGGTACGGGTCGTAGATGGCGTAGTATTCGGCCCGGATCGCCTGCTCGAACGCCCAGAACTTGCCGGTGTCGGGCGTCACGTCGCGCTCTTCCTCGCCGTCGCTCGACACGAGTTCGACGACGACCCGCGGGGCGACGTGTTCTTGCCACAGGACGTACGACCGGCGGAAGCCGCCGTCGAGCAACGGCGGCACGCCAGGGACGTAGAACCAGTCCGGCGACTTCGCCCCGGCCTGTGGCGGCCTTGCTTCCCGGAAGTAGATGTAGCTGTCGTGCCCGATGGAGTATTGGCCGTCCGGGTGGAGCGTGTCCAGGACTGGCTGGAGGGATTCGGTGAGCAGGGCCGCCTGCGGCGCTTCGGAGAAGTTTGTCGGCACGGCGTCCTCGCTCGGCAAATCGAGGTGGGTCGGGCGGCGGCGCGACGTTCCATTAGAGCCAGCCTCGGCGGCGGACTCCTGCCAAAGCGTCGGCGGTTGGGGGATCACGTTCATCGCGTTCGGCCCTCGCATTGCGGACTCGGGGGTGCCGGAACCATCAGCATGATAGCCGCTCCGCCCGTGGCGGGCGAGGCGTCTACGAACGCCGCTCGACCTCCCGAACCCGCTCGAAGTGCGACCGGGCGAGGGCCATAAACTTGGCGAAATCGTCCGCCGACGCGAACGACCGCCGGGGGATGATCAAGGTGCCGGCCGGCAGGACGACGAAGCCGTAGTCGGCGTCCTCGTCGATGGCGTACACGGCCAGCCAGCGCGTCTTGCGGAAGGTGTCGGCCGTGGCGTCGAGAATGCCGTCGTCGAGCAGTTCGTACGTCCGCGGGCCGGCCATGCGGACGAACGGCTCGGCGGTGTACAACGCGCGAGCGCTCTTCCGCTGCTGGGCACGGACAAACGCCGGGTACACGAACCAGCCCACGACCGCGGCAGGGACGAGGACGAGAAGGGAGCCAAACACCTGCGCCAGCAGCTCGCCAGCCCCCCCGCGCGAACACCAGGTTGGCGAGGAGGACCGCGATCAACAGGAGCAGGACGCACCCCACCCGGCCGTTGGCGACCTGCTTCCGCTGGGCCGCCAGCGTGGCGTTGAAGTACATCAGCCCGGCGACGAGGTCATCGACGGTCAGGTCGCAGGTCACGCGCATGGGCATCTCCTACTTCTTCGGTTCCGGCACCTTTTGCATGATGTCGAGTCCATCCGCCCCGAGCCGCTCGTCGAGCAGCTGCACCCGGCCCGCGGCCTGCATCCGCGCGAACAGCGGCCCGAGTTCGGCCCACCACAGCGCGGCGAGCGCGTTCGTCCGGCGGTGCTGCTCCAGGCGCAATCGAAAGGCGTCGGCGTCGGCCTTTGCCGCTTCGACGGCGGCGTGTGCCGACGCCGACGCCTGTTGCTCCAAGGCGTACTTCGTCGCCCGCGCGGATCGGTGTAGCCGCTCGGCCTCCTGCTCGGCCTCTTGCTCGCGGGTGCGGATCGACGCCTGCGCCCGCGTCACCGCGTCGAACGCGCCGCGCACCTCGTCGGGCGGGGCCAACTCGGTCACGCCGGCCGCCCGCACGTCGATGCCGAGGCGGTACGGTTCGAGCCGGTCGCGGACCCGCGCGGCCAGCCACGCCGGCAGCGTCGCCTTGCCGGTCAGCAGGGCGTCGTCGATGCCGTGGCCGGCCGCCCACTCGGCGAGCGCCGCCTCGGCCGTGCGGGCCACCGCGTCGTCCACCCGGTCGGCCTCGGCCACGTAAGTCGCAACCTCGTCGAGCCGAACCGTGTACTCGACGGCGGCGCGGACCTGCACGAGGTTCTGGTCGCCGGTCAGCAGCGGGTCGGCGTCGTCGGTGCCGACCGCGACACGGCGCACCCGGTCTACGGCCACCCGGTCCACGCGGTCGAAGCCCCACGGCAGTCCGACCCACAGGCCCGGCCCCGGCGTGGCGACGACGCGGCCGAAGCGGCGCACGACCGCCACCTCGCCGGGCCGCACCTGCACGACGCCCGTCGCCAAATAGGCAACGACGGCGGCGACCGCGATCCAACGCGCGGTGCGCATCACGGCCCCTCCTTGCGGTCGCCGACCGGCCTCGGCGGTTTGAGCAAGATGTCAAATAGCTCGTTGCGCGACGAGAGCAGCAGCACGTCGCGCGACTCGCTCAGGACGCGCTGGTAGGTCTTGAGCTTTTGCAGGAAGGCGTAGAACTCGGGGTCGAGCGCGTGCGCCTTCGCCCGCAGGCGGTCGGCCTCGACGGCGGCGCGGTCGGTCGTCCGCTGGGCGTCGGCTTTCGCACTCGCCTCGATGACGGCCGCGTCGCGGGCGGCGGCGCTATTGATCTCCGCGGCCCGCCGCTGGCCCTCGCCCTGGTAGTCGGCCGCCTTGCGGGCACGCTCGCTGACGATCCGCTCGGCGATGGCCGGCCGCACCGCCGCCGGGTAATTGAACCGCCGCAGCCGCACGTCCACCAGTTCGATGCCGTACGAGTCGCGGGCCAGCTCACGCAGGTCGCCCTCGCCGGCCGCGGGGCCGAGCAGCTTCTCGCGCAATTCGGCGGAGCGCTTCGCCACCTGCTCCGGCGGAGCGACGCCGACCAACTCGTCGAGCGGCAACGAGCCGATGACGGCCCCGAGCCGACCGCCGACGCGTTGGCCCAGAAGCGCCCGTGCCTGCTCCGGCGTGCCGGCCGTGCGGACGAAGCGGTCGATGCCGTCGCGGCCGGCCACCCGCCAGACGACCGTCGCTTCCACCGTGAGCGTGCGGTCGATGGTGCGGCCCTGCGGGTCGTGCGTCAGCAGTTCGGCCGGCGGCAGGTCGAACAGTTGCACCCGGCGGTCGAGCCGCTGCACCGCCTGGATCGGCCACGGCCACTTTAGGTGCAGGCCGGCGTCGGTTTCGCCGTCGAGGGCCGCGACGGGGCGGCCGAACTGCGTGACGTACGCCAACTCGGCCTGATCGACGGCGTAGAAGCACGACGCGAGCCAGAGTAGCAGAAGCAGAGGGATGAGGAGGAGGCGTTTCATGGGGATTGCTTTCCGGGCGGCCCACCCGTTGCCACGGGTGGGCTTTTGGGCTGTTGAATGGGGGGGAGGATTGGGTCCAGCAGGTACAGTTGCCGGCGGCCCGGGAGGCGGTCGGCGTCGATGATCGCCTTCGGCCGGCCGGCCAGCGCGTCGGTCAACGCTTCCCACGCCAGCCGCATCTCGACCATCCGGCGGACGCCGGTGGACGACGACTCGGCGGCAAACGCGGCGTGCCACGCGGCGAAGGCGTCGGCGGCCGCGCTGGCCTGCGCAACGATCTCGGCGGCTTTCGCCTCGGCGTCGCGGCGGACGGTGAGCGCCTTCGCCTCGGCGTCGCGGCGGGTGCGGATCGCGGCGGCTTCCGCTTCGTGGATCGTGCGGTCGCGCACCTCGGCCGCGCGGGCGACCTCGCGGTACGCGCCGACCACCTCGGCCGGCGGGTGCAGGTCGTGCAGCGTCACCGCGTCGAGCGCTAGGCCCAACGCCGCCGCGGCCGGCGTCAGGCGGCGATGCACGGCCGCGGCGAACGGGCCGCGGCCGGTCGTCAGCAGTTCGGCGAACGGGCGAGCGGCGACCTCCTCGCGCATCGCCGCCTCGGCCGTGGCGTGCAGGACGACGGCCGGTTCGCGGGCGGCGGTCAGGTACAGGTGCGGGTCGGCGATGCGGTAGCGGACGCTGGCCAAGAGTTCGACGAGGTTGCCGTCGCCGGTGAGCATCGCCGCCTCGTCGGGGATGCGGACGAGGCCGTCGGCGTGCAGGCTCTCCCACGTCAGCGGCCCGGCCGCGGTCGGCTGCGAGCGGAACCCGACCTCGACGGCCCGCACCCGGCCGGGTTGCAGCTTCGTCACCTCGTCGATCGGCCACGGCCAACAGTAATGCAGGCCGGGGCCGAGGTCCGTCTTCAGGAAGCTACCGGTTCTTCGGACCACTCCGACCTCGTCGGCGCTGATGGTCGTGAGTCCGCTGGCGGCCCAGCCGGCGCTGATGGCGCTGATGGTGCAAACGGTCGCCACACGCCAGTGGTGTTCGAGCGCGTGC
>JAXMAS010000023.1:0-93852 GCA_046350275.1 Gemmataceae bacterium | reverse complement strand
AGCTCACTAATAGAAGCAACTTACGATTTACCGATTGGTAGTCGTCGTGCGGTATGAGACCCTGTTACAATGCGGAGTTTATCCGCAGAAGGGTTAATACCGCGTGGCCAAGTCAAGTCGAAAAGCCATTCCCAGCTATCGGTTGCATCGTCAAAGTGGTCAAGCCATCGTAACGCTGGCCGGCACCTGCACAATGAACTCACCGTGAGCCAATGATCGCCCGTTTATCCGTTGACTCGACGAAGCGATACGTCCAGGTTGGTTGAGCCAGTACAGCCCTGATTTGAAGTCTCACCGAGAGAATCTCAAGAAGAGTTGCTTCCCCTTGGCATTCCCAAACTGCGAGTTGAGTTTCTGAAAAGACGATTGCAGGCCATCGTAAAAGGACGTCTGATTCGAGTCGTGCTTCAGCAGCCAGGCATAATGAAAAACCGCCTCGCACCAGTTCTCCGACTTGGTGGCGACGGTCGCTCGCTCTTGATGCCAGAACGGATCGAACCTCGCTTTGGCAATTCGCCAGCCTTTTTCGTCAGGCGTATTCTTGTACTGAAGATCGACCAGCACGACGTTGTTTGATTCGGTGGTCACAAACCATCGCTGCTCGGGAGAAGTGTGGATGGGCTTTGCTGGCGGTTCCCACAACGCATCGGGAATCGTCTCCTGCTTCGCGACATCCCAGACCAGTTTTTCGTTGCCGGACGCAGAGTAAAGCCGTGAACCGTCCGGGCTGAAGGTCACGCTGGTTACCGTGTCCGTGTGCCCGTCGAGGAACGTGGTTTCGTGCTCATGCCGTGCGTCGAAGATTCTGACTCTGGCGATTCCCATCGCAGCGACAGCCAGCCGTTTGCCATTCGGACTGAAGGCGATGCGTGAAGCACCTGAGTTCCCCAGGTTAAAGGCCATCAACTCCTGGCCGGTGGATGCATCAAACAAATTGACTGCTGCATCCCCGTGTCCCGCTGCGATCCGCTTGCCATCGGAACTGAACGCAATCCCAAAGACGGCTCCGGAACGAACGTAGGCCGTCGCCATTTGCTCGCCTAAGCCAACGTCCCACACTCGGACCTTAATGTCATAACCGCCAGACACGATTCGTTCGCCCTGCCGGTCAAACGCAACGGCCCGGACGCGTCCCGTGTGGCCTCGAAACGTCCGGATTTCCTTGCCGGTCCGACTGTCCCACAACTTGACTGTTTCGTCGAGTCCTCCCGATGCCAGATACGTCCCGACCGGGCTGAAAGCAACACAGTACACGTCGCCACGATGGCCTGTGAGCGTCGCGGTTTCCTTGTGCGTTTGGGCGTCCCAGAGTTTGATGGTCCCGTCCCGCCCGGCCGATGCGATTTGCGTACCATCGGGACTGTAGGCGACTCCACGCACCCAACTGGTATGACCTTTCAGGACCGCAACTTCCTGTCCTGTGTGAGTATTCCAGAGTCGAACCGTGTGGTCATCGCCCGCTGAAACAAGCCGCGTTCCATCCGGACTAAAGGACAGTTCGCTGACGGCGGCATTCCCATGCCCTCGGAATGTGAACCGCACTTCGTGCGTCTGAGCGTCCCGTAAGATGATGGCACCCGACATTCCAGAGGACGCGAAGAGCGTGCCATCGGAGCTGAAAGCGACGCCGTAAGTTTGTCCGGAGTGACCCAGCAGCGTGATTGAGTTATCGGTGCCTTGGTCCTCGACTTTGGCTGTTCGGTCTTTGCCGCTCGAATCCCAGATCCTGACGGTTCGGTCTTTGCTGCCGGAGACAAGTCGCGAACCATCGGGACTGAAGGCGACGCTCCATACCGTTTGGGCATGACCAGCGTGCGTCTTGATGCTCGCGCCCGAACTCGTGTCCCACAGTTTGATTTTTGAATCGTTGCCCGCGGTTGCGAACAGACTGCCATCCGGGCTAAAGGAGACACAACGGATGAGTCCATCGTGAGTTCCAGTCCGTGTGATGAACTTCCAGGTTTGTGCGTCCCAGAGCGACACATAACCATAAGAACTGGCGATCAGACGATTGCCATCTGGGCTGAAGGCCACGCTTTGGACTTCAATACTATGTTTGTCGAGGACAGTGATTGGCTTCCCGGATCGGGCGTCCCAGATTCGGATTAACCTGTCCACGCCGACAGAAGCCAGTTGCTCACCGTCAGGACTGTAGGCAACACCTTTCACGTCCGCCGAATGCCCAGCGATTGTGAGGATTTCCTTGCCCGACTCTGCGGCCCAGACCTTGATGGTCTTGTCTTGAGACGCCGATGCGATTCGATCGCCCGTTGGACTGAAGCCGAGACAGTTAATCGGCCCGGCGTGGCCGCGACTGGTCTGGATGATGTCACCCGACTTCGCGTCCCGTAGTACGACCGTCTTGTCATCCCCCGCCGATGCAATGCGAGTGCCGTCGGCGTTGATAGCGAGAGCCAGCACGCGGCCCTGATGCACCCCGATGGCACGGAGGTCATGTCCGGTCGTTGCATCCCACAGTCTGATCTTCCCGTCGCCGTCTGCTGAAACCACCCGTCTTCCGTCAGGAATGAAAGCGACAGCGTACACCTCGTTATTGTGCCCGTAACAGGTGATGTCGCTCCCCTGGAAGCGCTGGTTGCAATAGTTCCATTCAAAGTTGTCACGATACTCCTTCGGGATCTGGTGCAAAAGACCTCGAGCCTCCAGCGCTCGGCCAGCATCCCACCTGGCAATCGCCAACTGAAATCTCGCTCCTACTTCGGCATTTTGTGCGCGTTGGGCTTCCGCGATCGCCCGTTTCTCCGCTTTGACGGCCTTCCCGCGTTCTTCATTCGCTTCGCGAGTCTTATCGTCCGCGAGTTGGGTCCTTTCATTCGCACGAAACAGGCCGTAGCTCGTCCCGGCAATACCAGCAAGCAGCGCGAAACCGATTGTGAGCAGCGCAAAAACGAGCCCCCGATTTCGGCGGGCGAACTTTTGAACCTGATACCACGTCGATGGCGGCCGCGCCGCTACGGTTTCACCGGTCAGGTAGTTGGATAGATCCTGAGCCAAATCATTGGCCGTCTGATACCTTCGGGAACGATCCTTTTCCAGAGCCTTCATCACCACGCAGTCAAGTTCCCCTCGCAGCAGTTGCTACAGTCTGGCCGGTTCCACTCTTCGCCGGTCACTGATTGCGGAATTCATCTCATGTGAGGAAGAACTGAGTCTGTGACTGGGGCGAAGCGGCTCTTCTTCCCGAATGAGTTCGAGAACCTTCAGCAACGAGTTTCGTTTCAAAGTCTCCTGATCTATGGGAGTGGAACCCGTCAGCAGTTCATACAGCATGACGCCCAGCGAATAAACGTCCGTCTGCGTGTCAATATCCTTGGCGTCGACTCCATTCAGTGCGGCCTGCTCGGGTGACATGTATTGAACGGTGCCGACGATCTTGCCGAATTCCGTCTGGATCGTCATGTCCGTCAGCCGCATGCTCGGTGCGACCGCCTTCGCCAGACCGAAGTCAATGACCTTGGGAACTGCTTCGCCGTCGATGACGGCAACCAGCACGTTCGACGGCTTCAGATCGCGATGAACGATCCCCTTCTGGTGAGCATGTTGAACGGCTTTGCAAACCGGGACAAACAGCTTCAGCCGTTCGTCCACACGGAGTTTGTTGTCGTCGCAATATTGGGTGATCGAGATGCCATCGACCAGTTCCATCACGAAGTACGGCCGGTCGTCGCTCGTTTTCCCGGCATCCAGTACACGGGCGATGTTGGGGTGGTCCATCAACGCCAGGGCTTGTTTTTCTGATTCGAACCGGGCAATCACGTCGTTCGCCGTCAGATCCGACTTGATCAACTTGAGTGCGACCCGACGTTTGACGGGCTTGTCCTGTTCCGCCAGCCAGACGACGCCCATTCCGCCGCGACCGATTTCTTCGATCAGGCGGAACTTGGCCAGCGCGCCCGGAACGCTCCCCGAGGTCGAAACCGTCCCGTGGCCCGGAGACCGTGATCCTGAATGCCCGGTAAACACACTGGCGACAGCGGAATCTTGTTGCGGGAAGCGCCGGAGGTATTCTTCCGGTCCGGGCTTATCACCCCGCTGAGTTCGGTATTCGAGTTCGATGGCCAGCAGTTCCGCCAGCAGTCCGTCCCGATTTGCTTCCGGAGCCTCGGCCAGGAATATCTCGATGCGCGGACTTCGACCCTTCACCAACTCCTGCTCGAAACGCTCACAAAGCTCGTCAATCGCAGCGAGTTGCTGATCGCTCAGGGATCAGTAGGCCGGATTCGTTATCGACGAGTCGTCCATGGGTTTCCAACCGAGTAGCGTTCTCCTCTCCCTAATGGCCAATCCGTTGAAAACTCCGACAAACCCGAACTACGAACTTTCCGCCGCATCCGGTTGGGCGTCGCCATGCAGCCCTGCCTCCACCCAAATCCGACGAATGCGCTCCAGTTTCCGTTCGACGGTTCGCCGCGTGCAATTGAGTTCGCGGGCAACTTCGCCGTTCTTGGCCCCCTGAAACTTGAGCAGCACGATTCTCTTCATCATTTCGTCGGGAAGCGCATTTAGCAGTTGGGCGCAACTTTCCGAGATCTCGGCCAGGACGTCGGGCGTCCTCTGATTACCCTCGATCTCGTTGATCCCGGTGTCACCCAATTCAGCGAACCCGGATTCCCCGCGCAGGTCACCCCCGCCGCGCTTCTGACGTTTCAACAATCGCTGTTGTGCCGAGATCTTCCGGGAGGTAATGACGGCCAGCAGCCCCCATAAAGCATCTCGATTCTCGACGGACAGGCGGCCATCGGCCAGTCCGCGACACAGGCTGTGAAACGCACTGTTCGCGGCGTCATCTTCGTCGTAGCGGCGACGCGTGTTCTGGTCGAGTCTCTGCCGCGCGAACTCCCGCACGCGGGAGGAAATGTGCTGCCACAATTGATCGGCCGCCTGCTCATTCCCATCTGCGAGTTGGTCAATCCAGCCCGTGATGGCCTGGCTATCCATGGTTCATTTACCGCAAAGAGCGACACTCATCCTAAGTTATAGCGGCACCACGGGTTCGAACAAACCCAGGCAGCACTCATGGCGACCCTTGCCGGGGGGAGATTCCAGAAAACCTGCTCGCCACGTGTCGGACTCGGGCCGCATTTGAACATTCTGGTTGTGTGGCCGGATTGGTTCATTCGGCCTGAGTCAAGCCACTTCGGCACCAACGATTCTGAACCGAGAGGTGTGCAATGATCGCAACAAAAGCAATGGGAGCTCTCGTATTCACGGCACTGTTTGCCATGAATGCAATGGCCGCCGAAAAGGTAAGAGTCAATTTCGAAGCGGGTCCAGCCCACTTAGAGGCCGGAAAGCATAGGACCGGCGGCACCATCGTTTCCGTCATCGTTCCGGAAAAAATGGCTGTGGTGGCGTACGATAATAGTGGCAATGCCCTGGCTGTCTTCTCATTCCAAAACTCAGGCCTGAAAACGAAGATTGCAAACGTGGCTTCCCTCGAAGTCGTGGACCGCTTTCCATCAAAAGCGGAGATGGAGGCATTGCTGAAGAAGTCGGAGTGGACTTACACGTTGTACCATGCCGACGGTGCGAAAGTCCATCTTAAGGATACCTTGGTTTTCAAGAATAATAAGTTCTCCCTCGCGGGGGCTCAGAGTGTGGGTGAGAGCACGGCCATAAAAGACGTAGGTCTTCGTGGGGGCGATCAAGGCACACCGTTTGGAGGGAGTTGCAAGCACCCCAACGGAAATGAAATCATTTACGAACTCATTACACCGACCGTGATGCGATCTGATGAGTGGGATAAAGGCAAAAAAGCGGGAGACGTGAAAAACAATCCCGCTCAGTGGCTGGGCGTATTGCAACTCAAGAAATGACGCTGGACGTGTAACCTCTGGCTGTTCAGGACTCGCAAGCGTCGCGGCGGCCCGACTCCGCGAGGAGGAAGCGCGTCGATTGTCCCCAACTTTGGGCGAGACACCAACAAGCGTTTCAGCGATCCTCAATTGAGTCTAGCAAACGAGATCGAAATGAAAGTCGTTGCGGGCGATTGCCAAGCCAGAGAACGTCAGTCCAACGACAATCGTCAATGACATAGTGTCCGAGTCTACTGAACAGAGGCGGGTGTTCAGTAGACTTTTCAACGTCGCGCCGGATAGTTGTAGCTCGTGGCGATATCGTCGCATCCAAGCGTTTTCACTCGATGCCACATCTTCCGCAGCACTTCCGCGCGACGTGCTCTCTACTGCGGAGTTTCCGGGAATCCTGAGCGCGATTTGCGCGGAATTGCAAGGCTTGCCTATCGGGCCGAAGTGTGATAAGACCCTATAAACACAGGGTTTTTCGTACCGGAAGCGGACGGTTCCTGAGCGCCTGAAAGCCTGGTGGTCGCCGGTTCAGGTCCGGCTCTGTCCACGGGGAAGTCAATGGCTCGTCCGTTCCGAGACGAGCATTACAGAGCGGTGCCGATGGATGCTCCGCGCGAATCGGAAGCGATCGATTTGCTCGCCTGTACGCCGGCGCGTTTGCTCGCCGGTCGGGCAGGCACTTCCTATCGGACCGCTACCAGCCTCGAATTGCGACGCGACCATGCCGCGGCACGCGACGCCGTGTGGACGGAACTCAACCTCCCGGCTGGTCTTGACCTACCCATCGTTCAGACGCTAGCTGCGAACAAGCAAGAGTATCTCCTGCGTCCCGATCTGGGCCGTCGATTCAGTCCGTCGGCACGTGCCACGCTCGCCGCTGATTATCCAACGAATGCCGATATTCAGGTTGTCGTCGGCGATGGCCTTTCGGCGACTGCTGTTGCCGCCCAGGTGCCGCAACTGTTGCCGCGGCTCCGCGCTGGGGCCGTCGAGCGGAACTGGTCGTTTGGCCGACCGTTTGCGATCCGCTACTGTCGCGTCGGCATCCTAAACGAAATCGGCGAGTTGTTAGATCCGGCCGTCGTGGTCCTGCTCGTCGGGGAGCGACCCGGACTCGCCACGGCGGAGAGCCTTTCGGCATACATGGCTCATCGACCGCGGCCCGGCCACACGGATGCCCATCGCAACCTGATCTCAAACATTCATGCTCGTGGCATCGGCCCTGACGATGCAGCCGCTCGAATACTCGGCTTGGCCGACGAAATGAAGCGACAGGGAACGAGCGGCGTGACAGTGAAAGAAGTCCTCGGCGGTCTGCCGTCGCTACACTGAGTCGCATGACTCACCGCGACATCGACCCGCGCGCTGCAAACGATGCGGCAGCACTCGCGAAGCTCGGCTACGTCCAAGAGCTGATGCGCCGCATGAGTGGCTTCTCGAACTTTGCCCTGTCGCTATCGATCATCTGCATTCCGTCCGGTTGCATCACGTCGTTCGGCCAAGGCGTTTGCGGGGTCGGCGGGGCCGCCATCGGCTTTGGTTGGCCTCTCGGGATGCTGTTCGCTTTGTGCGTTGCTTCGACGATGGGGCACATTGCGTCGGCGTTTCCGACGGCCGGCGGACTCTACCACTGGGCTGCTATCCTGGGAGGGCGCGGCTGGGGTTGGGCGACGGCCTGGTTTAACCTCGGCGGCATCATCACGGCCGTCGCCGCGGTTAATGCCGGCACGGTAGATTTCGCAGCCAGCTACCTTGGCTACGCACCCGACGGACCGACGAAGGTCGGAATCCTCGCGCTCGTCACCCTCTCGCAGGCGGCGTTCAACCACTTCGGCATTCGGTTCACGTCACGAATCACCGACCTCAGCGGCTATGTGATTCTCTTCGTGACGGCCGGTCTCGTGGTCGCATTTGCGCTTCATGGACCACAAATGGAATTCGCACGACTAGCAACCTTCGCCAACTACAGCGGCGAGGCCGGCGGCGACTTGCTGCCGGCCAGCAACAGCATCCCATTGCTCTTCGCGCTCGGGCTTCTGCTGCCCGCCTACACGATGAGCGGGTACGATGCCTCGGCCCACGTAGCCGAGGAGACGATCGGGGCCGCCCAGCATGTCCCGCGGGCGATGCTCCGGGCCGTCCTCGTCTCGGGACTGATCGGCTGGCTAATGCTTGGCACGGTCGTGGCGACTGTCCCGGACTTCGCTGCCGTGGTCAAGGCCGGCGAAGGGGCCTTCGCCACGGCAATGCGAACGACGCTGCCGCCGACCGTGGCACAATGCCTGTTCGCTGGCGTCGTTTCTGTGCAGTACGTGTGTTCTCTGGCTTGCATCACGTCAGCATCGCGTATGGTCTACGCCTTCGCGCGCGACGGAGGCATGCCATTTTCGTATGTGCTCCGACGAGTCGATCGACGGTTCCGGGCTCCCACCTACGCGGTGTGGTCGTCGGCCGTCGCCGCCATTGCCCTCAACGCCTTCGTGCCATACTTGGCCATCGCCGCATCGTGTGCCGTCCTGCTCTACGTCTCGTACGTCATTCCCATCGCGCTGGGTTTTCTCGCCTATGGCCGGTCGTGGACACGAATGGGACCGTGGTCGCTCGGCCGGGCATACAAGCCATTTGCGGCCACTGCCGTCACCGGGTGTGCTGGCCTCCTAGTGATTGCCATTCAGCCGCCGAATGGCGACGCTCTATGGATCGTCGGCGGGCTGGCTATCGCCCTCGCTCTGTGCTGGCCCTTTGTCAGTCGGTTCTTTCCCGGCCCACCGGCCGCCTTGTTGGAGCGGGCCGGCCACCTCGACTAAGCGAGTAGCCATGCGTTGGATTCGACTTCTGCTAGCGTGGGGCCTCACCTTTGGAATCCTGGCCTACCTCTGGGGCCTCATCAGCATCTTCGCGCTACTGGGCGGCACTGTCCAACGCCGACTGCTGCTAATGCTCGCCGCCACGGTCGGCGGCATCATGGTGCTGTCGTGGAATGCTCGGCCGCCGGGCCGAGCATGGGGCACACTGGCGGCCTGGGTGATCGTGAACGGCGTCTTGTACAGCTTGTACGCCGCCCCGCGGATGCCGGTGCCGGTACTGTTTGCAATCCTGCTACCTGCGACGGTGTGGATTTGCTGGCTCGCGTGGATCGGCGCCTGGCCCATGTCATGGCCGCGGCGACTGGCGTGGCAGGCGATATGGCTCGGCTGTGCGGGCATCGCTCTGGCCCTGCTCCGCGTCGAAGGTATGACGGGTGACACGCATATGGTGTTCGGGTGGCGATGGGCCGACGTGCCGACGTCGCTCGTTGGATCGCCGAACGCGGTTGCAACGATTGTGGTCAACCCGACCGCCGACGACTATCCGCAGTTCCTGGGGCCGAACCGCACCGGCGTCGTCGCCACGAAAGTCGGCACACTCACGGAGCGCTGGCGCCGCCCGATCGGCAACGGCTGGGGGGCGTTCGCCGTCGTCGGCGGGTATGCTTTCACGCAGGAACAGCGCGATGAGTCGGAGTGCGTCGTCTGCTACCGCGTCGCCGATGGCGAGCCGCAGTGGGTTCACGCTGACGAGACGAAGTTTTCCGGTCTTGGCGGCGTCGGCCCGTGTGCCACGCCGGCGGTCGCCGGCGGGCGCGTGTTTAGCGTCGGCGGAACCGGAATCCTGAACTGCCTCGACTCGGCTACCGGACGGCGGCTCTGGCGGGTCGATCTGCTCGCCGAGTACAGCGCGGCCAACCTCGGCCATGGCGTCTGTGCGTCGCCCTTGGTGGACGGCGAGCGGGTGATCGCCTGCCCGACGAAGCGCGGCGGCCCGTCTCTGGCCGCATTCCACCGCGACGACGGCCACAAGCTCTGGGAAGGCGGGACGCACACAGCCGGGTACGCATCGCCGGCAATTGCCGACGTGGCCGGCGTCTCTCAGATCGTGCTATTCAACCGCGACGGCGTGTCCGGCCACGGCCGCGCCGACGGCCACGAACTGTGGCACTTCCCCTGGACGAATAACGAATCCACCAACTGCGCGCAACCGCTTGTCGGCATCACCGGGCCAGATCGCGTTCTCGCCGCCACCGGCTACGGCAAGGGGGCGGCACTCTTCCAGGTAAAGCCCACGGGTGATGCCTGGTCGGCCGAGGCCATTTGGTCGGAGAGCAAGCACCTCAAGGCCAAGTACGCGACGCCGGTGCCGCACGGCGGCTACGTCTACGGCCTCGACGACGGCGTGCTGGCCTGCATCGACCCGGCGACCGGCAAGCGGAAATGGAAGGACGGCCGCTACGGTCACGGCCAACTTCTGCTGGCCGGCGACACGCTGATCGTGCAAGCCGAGACGGGCGAAATCGTCCTGGTCGCACCGTCGCCGGACGGCTTGCGCGAGGTCGGGCGGACGCCGGCCATGACGGAAAAGACATGGAACAACCCGGCTCTGGCCGGCAAGTGGCTGCTCGTCCGCAACGACCGCGAGGCGGTATGCTTCGAAGTTGCGCCGGAGGCTCCGTAGGGTGGGCCGAGTGGAGCGAGGCCCACCGGGACCTACGAGGTCGCCTCGTAGGTCCCGGTGGGCCTCGCTCCACTCGGCCCACCCTACGGAGCCTTCGGCGCAACCGTCAGACGGCTGCCAACGGTTCGGTGGCGTCGCCGAAGCGGTCGAGCGGGACGCCCATCCGGTCGAGGATCGTCAGGTACAGCCCGCACAGCTTGCGGCCGGCGTCGCCCTTGTCGGCGTAGTCGAGGACGCGGCCGGTCGCGAGCGTCCCGCCTAAGCCGCCGGCCAACAGGATCGGCAGCTTGGTCGAATCGTGCTTGCTGCCCGACCACATGTTCGAGAGGAACATGACGCACGTGTTGTCGAGGACCGTCCCGTCCCCCTCCCGCATCGCGTCGAGCCGGCCGGCGAGGTACGCGAGCTGGCTCACGTAGTACCGCGAGATGCGTTCGTAGGCGTCGGAGCGGTCGTCGTGCGACGACGGGTGGTGCGACGTCCGCACGTCGAGGAACGGGTAGAACAGGCCCGAAATGTCGCGGCACAACAAGAGCGTGGCGACCCGCGTCTTGTCCGTCTGGAAGCCGAGGGCCACGATGTCGCACATCAGCCGCATGTGGTCGCGGATGTCCTGCGGCAGCCCGTCCTCCGGCCGTGGCATCATCGCGACAGGATGGCCTTTGCCCTTCGCCTTCTCGTCGGCCGCGTCCTTCACCGCCCGCGCCGGCTCGACGCGCTTCTCGACCTCGCGGACGCTGGTCAGGAACTCATCGAGCTTGGCCCGGTCGGCCGTGCTGACGCGGTTGCTCAGGCTCGCCGCCTCGCCGCGCACCCGGTCGAGGATGCTCTTGTTGCGGAGTTGTCCGCGGTTGTCGAACAGGCTGTCGAACGCCAGCGACGGGTACACCTCCATCGGCACCGGCGAGGTCGCGCTCTGCCACGAGATGTGCGAACTGTACGCCATCGAGAAGTTCGTCTCGTGGTAGCCGGTGATCGGCTGTTCGCAGCCGAGGACGAGGCTCGGTTGCACCGTCTCGTCGGCGAATCGCTTGGCCAACACCTGATCGACGCTGACGCCGCCCTTGAGTTCGGCCCCCTTCGTCAGTGCCGCGCCGGAGAGGACGTTGCCGGTCTGGCCGGGGTGGATGCCGACGCCGGTCGCCGCCTTGTTGAACAGGCCGTTCACCACGTTGAGCTTCGCCCGCAGCGGGGCCATCGGCTCCAGCGTCTTGCCGAGTTCCATGGTCGCGCCGGCCCCCTTGGCCCACCAGTGGTCGGGGTTGACGCCGCAGCCCATGAACAGGGCGGCGAACCGCTTCGGCGGCGCGGCCGGGCTGCGGCCCCAGACCGGCAGCGATTCGAGCCACGGCAGGGCCATCGTCACGCCGGCCCCGCGGAGGAACGTCCGCCGACTCACCTGCTGCGCGTTCACGGCTTCGACCCCCGTGCGTTCAAGAACTGCGGGCTGGTCACGATGCTGTCGATCAGGCTGCCGAAGCGATACCCGTCGGCGATGAGCTTCGCCTTCATCTCGCGGACCAGTCGGTCGTCGGACGGCAGGAGCGTGCGGCCGAGGCCGTAGGCCAGGAGCTTGCGGCACAGGTTGTCAAGGAAGTCGGCCTGCCGCCGCTCGCGGATGTAGGCGCGCAGGCCGTCGATGCCGGTGCCCTCGCCGCCGCCAGGGAACGCGGCCGTCGTGTCCACCGGCCGACCGCCGAAGTCCTTCGTCCGCCGCTCACCGACGGGGCCGAAACCTTCGAGGGCCAGCCCGACCGAATCGAACCGCTCGTGACAGCCGGCACACGCCTTGTCGGATCGGTGCAGCGCCAGCGCCTCGCGCAGCGTCCGGTCGCCGAGCTTCGCCTCGTCGCTCGGCAACTCGGGGACCGTCGCCGGCGGGGCCGGGATCGTTTCGCCGAGCAGCCGGCGGACGACCCAGTAGCCGCGCTTGACCGGGCTGGTGCGCAGGCCCGGCGCGTTCTTGGTCAGGAACACGGCCATCGCCGGCAGCCCGCCGCGGCCGTATTGCTTCGCCTCGGCGACCCGCACCCAACCATCGGTCGTCGGGACGGTCATGCCGTAGTGCTTCGCCAGGACGGGGTTCACGAAGGTGTCGTCGGCGTCGATCAGGTCGAGAACGGAGCGGTCGCGGCGGGCCACGTCGATGAGGAACCGCACCGGCTCCTCGAACATCGCCTGCCGTAGCTCGTCGGTGAACTCGGGGAACCGGCCGCGGTCCACGGCGGCGTGTTCCTCGAACCGGCGGAAGTCGAGCCAGTTGCCGCCGAACTCGGTCGCCAGGCCGCGCACGCGGTCGTCCTTCAGCATCCGCCGGGCCTGGGCGGTCAGCACCTCGGGCCTGTGCAGTTCAACCGCGCGGTCCAACAGTTCGCGATCCGGCAGGCTCGACCAGAGAAAGTAGCTCAGCCGGCTGGCGAGCGCGTGGCCAGACAGCGGCCGGATGCCGTCGCCGGCGGGCCGCGGATCGACGCGGTAGAGGAAGTGCGGCGACACCAGCACGGTGACGAGCGCGTCGCGGATCGCCTCCTCGTGCGTCAGCCCGTCGCGGTCGCGCAGCGAGCGGTAGAACGCGGCAACGTCCTCGCGCTCGGCCGCGGTCAGCGGGCGGCGGTAGGCGCGCTCGGCAAAATCCTGCACGGCGGCGACGTGCTTCGGCTCCGCGGCCCGTCGTACGTCCTCGACGCGGCGAACGCTGGCTTCGACGCCGGCGAAGAAGTCCTCGACGGCGCGTACCGCCACGTCGCTCCCGCCGTTGCGCTTCACCTTGGCGAGATAGACTTCGCGGAGTTCGGCCACCTTCATTTGCGAGGTCGCGTCCTTGTCCTCGGCCCGGAAGGCGTCGAACTCGGCGTCGCGCATGAACCGCGAGTCGGTGCGCTCGAACCAGATGAAGCTCGTGTGCTGCCGAATCGGGGCACCCGTGATGACGTCGAACTCCAGCCAGAGCCGGTCGAGTTCCTCCTGAGCGGGCGTGTCGAGGATCAGGTCGTAGAGCGGCCGGTCGTCGCGGAAGTAGCCGGTCATGCTGTGGAAGCCGGCGCTCAACAGCCGGCCGCCAAGCTTCTTTTCCTTCTCCGGGTCGAGGTACGACCGCGCCCGCTCGGAGACGTAGAAGGCGTCCGGGAACACGTCGCAGAACTTCGCGAACGTCGCTTCATACCGGGCGGTGTCCTTGGGGGGCGTCAGCGCCCGCGCCGCCGGGCTGTCGGCCGGCAGTCCCGTCGGCCTCGCTTGCAATGCCCCGGCGAAGTGCCGACGGTTGGCCGCCCACTGCCGGTTCTTCCACAGCACGAGCGGCTGCGCGCCATTGTTCATGCCAGGCGCGGTCAGATTGTTGACGTGCGGCTTAAGCTGCTGCCGCAGTTGCCCGACGAAATCCCGCAACCGTTCGCAACCCGCTCGGGCCTGGTCCGGACGGCCGAGGTCGCGCCAGAGCGCTTGCACTGCGGCGACAGGACCGATGTCGTCATTCGTCTGAGTCAGCAGGGCGTGGACGGTCGCCAGGTACTTCGGGCTGACCCGGCCCTCGGCGGCGAAGTCGGCGAGCGTCAAGCGCCACCGGCCGAGGGCGGCGCGGTTCTCGTACCGCCACGCGGCCAGGAAGTAGTCGGCGAGGTCGGTCGGCTGCCGCTTGTAGAAGTCGATGATCCGGCGGACGCTGTACTTGTCGCGGTCGGTGTCGGCGACGACCGGGTACTCCGCGAACGCGAGCTCGTCCGGCTTGAAGACGACGTGCTCGGACACGCGGCGGGCGGCTTCCAGGTACTTCTTGAGCAGGGGCGGCGACAGCGACAGCGACTCGGCCGAGTTGTCGAACCCGGCCTCGTTCGCCGGATCGACGGGGAACTCGCGGGCCGGCCGAAGGTCCACGCCGGTCAGGTCGCGGATCGTGTTGTCGTACTCGGCGTTGCTGAGCCGGCGAGCTGGCACCGGGCCGGGGTCGCCGGCGTTCCGCTCGGCCTCGCGGTCGCGGATCGCCGTCACGCATTCGACGACGGCCCGGCGGGCGTCAGCTGTCGGCTGCTTCGCCGCCTTCGCCGGCGGCATCCGCCCTTCCCGCAACTGTTCGACGACCGTCTCCCACCGCCGCCAGTCCTTGGCGACCGTTGCGGCCGACATGTATGCGCTCAGGTCGAGGTCGCCCTTGGCCTTCTCGTGATCGTGGCATTCGAGGCAGTAGGTGCGGAGGAACGGCCGCACGGTTTCGTCGAACCGGCGGTCGGCCGGGTCGGCCGCGGCGGCTCGGTGCGCGGTCAGGAATAGGATTGCGAGGGTGGTGAGTCGCATGGCGGGTCTACGACGAGTTTACCCGGATGTCGGCCCCAGGGCTAGAAAAATCCCTTCCGCGCCGCCCCGCCTCTGCGCATAGTGATGGGCATCCGCGGCTGGAGACGCGACATGCACCCCGACGCCGACCGCGACGAGTGGCTGATGGCCCGCACCGCCCTCGGCGAGCGCGAGCCGCTCGGGACGCTTGCGCGCCGATACGCCGGCCCGCTCGTCGGCTTCCTCGCCCGAATGGTCGGCGACGCCCACACGGCCGAGGAGCTGTTTCAGGACGTGTTCCTGGCCGTCTGGCGGCGGCGGGGGCAGTACCAGTTCCCGCGGCCGTTCAAGGCGTGGCTGTATGCCATCGCCGTCAACCGTGGTCGGGCCGCGTTCCGCTCGCGCCGGTCCGCGCTGCCGCTGCCAGACGTGCCGCCGGCCGACCCCGCGGCGTCCCCGGCCGATGTGGCCATCGCGGCCGAAACGGCCCAGCGGATCGCGGCCGCCATCGGCCGGTTGCCGCCGAAGCAGCGGGCCGTCGTCGCCCTGCGGGTGTGGGACGAGATGTCTTACGCCGAGATCGCCGGCATCGTCGGCGGCAACGAGGCGACCGTCCGCTCGCACATGTACCACGGCCTGAAGGCCGTCCGCGCCGACGTAGGGGACTTGTCATGACCGACGACGACTATGCCCGCCGCCTCGCCGCCGCACTGCCAACCGTCGAGCCGACGCCCGACCTTGCCGAACGGACGCTGCAACACATCGACGCCGCCGAGGCGAGCCGCAAGCGCTGGAAGCGACGTGCCCTGATCGCGCTGTTCACGCCACTCGCCGCCGCGGCCGCAGTGCTATTCACGATCGACATCTACTACCGCAACCTGACACCGAATTCGACGAACCTTGAGGTCTACGGCCAGGACCACATGACGTTCGGATCCAGCGCATCGGTAAGGGTTCGGCTGACGGACGCACGCACTCAGGCCCCGCTCGTCGGTGTGCCCGTCCAAGTCGATGTTGCCGGCCGTACCCAGGCCATGCAACTGGCGAAGTTCACGACCGACGCGAGCGGCACCGGCTGCCCGACGTTTACCGTCAACGACTTCCCGAACTTCCCCGATGGCTCGTACTGGCTGACCGTGACCTCCGGTTCTTCGTTCTTGAACCGAGAACAAATCTCGCGGCCCATCCAACTGCGGCGCGAGTCGCGGTTGATGCTCAGCACCGACAAGCCGGTTTACCAACCGGGCCAAACGATTCACCTGCGGGCGCTGACGCTTCGCCGGCCCGACAACAAGCCGGTAGTCGACGCCGACGCCACGTTTACGCTAACCGACCCGAAGGGCAACGTCGTCTTCAAGCACGCCGGCAAGACGAGCCGTTTCGGCCTGACGAGTGCCGACTGCCCGCTGGCGACTGAGATTCTCGAGGGCGACTACACCGTCGCCTGCACCGTCGGTCCCACGTCGAGCAAGGCAACGGTCAGCGTGCAGAAGTACGTCCTGCCGCGCATCGCCGTCGGCGTCGAGTTCGACAAGCCGTTCTACCGCCCGGGAGATCGCGTCCGCGGCACACTGCGGGCCGACTACTTCTACGGCAAGTCGGTCGCCGGCGGAAAAGCCGTCGTCGAAGCGGCAGGCGTCGCCAAGGTCGCGCTGTCGACCGGGGCCGACGGCCGGGCGGCGTTTGAGTTCGACGTTCCGGCCCCCTTCCCTGCCGGCGAGTTGACCGTCGCCGTGACAGTGCGCGACGCGGCCGGTCAGGAGGGCAAGCGCTCGCTCCGCCGCCCAGTTTCGGCCGACGCGGTGATGCTGGAAATGATCCCCGAAAACGGCACGCTCGTCGCCGGTCTGGCGAACCGCATCTACGTCACCGCCCAAACGCCCGACGGCCGGCCGCAGGCGACCACTGTCCGCGTCATGCTTGGCGGACAGCACGAAGTCACGACCAACGCGCTCGGTGTTGGATCGTTCGAGTTCACGCCGCTGGCCGGCAGCCAGTACGGCGTTCTGCTCGAAACGACGCAGGGGCCGCCGGGCCGAATTAGCTTTACGACGCAGACCGGCCAACCCAGCGACAACTTCCTCGTCCGCACCGACAAGGCCGTCTATGTGGCCGGCGAGACGCTGCACTTCGCGGCCGTCGGCGGCGGGCCAGAGCCGGTATTCGTGGACTTGCTACGCGACGGCCAGACGATCCGCACTGACACGGCCGCGATGAACGACGGCCACGCGACGCTCGACGTCGAATTACCGCCGGACCTCGCCGGCACGCTGGAATTGTGCGCGTACCGCTTCGACGCCAGCGGCCGGGCGGTGCGGAAGCTGCGGACGCTGTACGTCCGCCCGGCGTCGGAATTGAAGCTGACCGCGACGGCGGACAAGGGCGAGTACCGCCCCGGCGAGACGGCGAAGCTAGCACTGACGCTGACCGACGCGGCGGGCAAGCCTACTCCCGGCGCGGTGAGCCTCGCGGCCGTCGACGAGGCGGTGTTCGCAGTCGCCCAGGCGATGCCGGGCATGGAGCGGACGTTCTTTCTGTTGGAGCAGGAGTTGCTGAAGCCGGTGCTGACGCCCTACGGCTGGTCGCCGGATGCGCCAACGGTGCCGGAGCGCCGCGAGTTCGAGCAGGCAATCTTCGCCCGCACAGCGCAAACCGACGACGGCTCACGACCGTTCAGCCTGACGGCGGCGACGTATACCGAGAAGGCGCAGGCGGTCGCAGAGCGGAAGGCGAACGCGGTCCGGGGGCTGGAACGGGCGTTCGGCTGGCTGCTGTTCGCCGGCATCGCCACCCTGTACGCCGGGGCGTGGATCGTGACCGGCCACAACGCCTTCGCTCGGATGGCACTCGCCGGCGTCGCGCTAGTCGGTGTTTTCTTGGTGTGCCTCGTTCCATCGATGCTGGTCGTCCGCGAGTCCGCGATGCCCTTCGGGGAGGCTAAGTCCAAGTCCGAGGGCGAGCCACGGCCCGCACAGGGTATAGACGCTCGTGATTTCAGCGGGTCGATGAACGTTGAGGGCGGACTAGTCCGCGTCCGCGAGAAGTTCCCCGAAACGCTCCTTTGGGTGCCCCAACTCGTCACGGACGCGGCCGGCCGGGCGACGCTCGACGTGCCGCTCGCCGACGCGATCACGACGTGGCGGCTCAGCGCCAGCGCCGTCGCCGCCGACGGCCGGCTTGGGGCTGTGCAGAGTGGCGTCCGTGTGTTCCAGCCGTTCTTCGTCGATCTCACGCTGCCTGTCGCCCTCACTCGCGGCGATGAGGTGACGGTACCCGTCGTCGTGTCGAATTACCTGACGACGCCGCTGGCGGTCGATCTGGCGCTGGCCGACGCCGGCTGGTTCGAGCGGATCGGTAACGCTCCCGGCCGCGTCGAACTCCGGCCGGGCGAGGTGAAGGCGGTCCCCGTGCGCCTACGGGCGAAGGCCGTCGGCACGCACACGCTCGACGTGACCGCCCGCGCCAACGGCGTTGCCGATGCGATCCGCCGACAAATCGAGGTCGTGCCGGACGGGCGAAAGGTCGAGCATGTTGTCAACGGCTCGCTGGCCGAGCCGGTGAGCGTAAACATTGACGTGCCGGCCGACGCGATCCCGGGCAGTGCGAAGGCCGTCGTCAAGCTGTACCCTTCGGGCTTCAGCCAACTGGTCGAGGGGCTGGATGGCATCTTCCGGATGCCGAGCGGCTGCTTCGAGCAAACGTCGTCCACGACGTACCCCAACGTGCTAGCGCTCGACTACCTCAAGACGACCGGGATGGCCCAACCGGCCGTCGAGGCGAAGGCCCGGCAGTACGTCCACCTCGGCTATCAACGGCTCGTCAGCTTCGAGGTGCCCGGCGGCGGGTTCGACTGGTACGGTCGACCGCCGGCGAGCGTGCCGCTGACGGCGTACGGGCTGATGGAGTTCGCCGACATGGCCCGCGTCCACGCCGTCGATCCGGCCCTGATCGACCGCACCCGCCGTTGGCTGCTCGCCCGCCGGGCGGTCGACGGCAGTTGGTCCGACGACCACGGCCACGCCTTCCTGCCCGACGCCGGCCCGCCGTGGCTGCGGACGACCGCCTACGTCGCCTGGGCCGTCTTCGGGGCCGGCACCGACGCCGACCCGACGCCGACCCGCGAATTCCTGTTGCGGCACCCGCCCGAGACGATCGCCGACTCGAACCTGCTCGCTCTGGTCTGCAACGCACTCTTGGCGATGGATGCGAAGCACCCGGCCACCGCGGCGTACCTCAGCCGGCTCGACGCCCTGAAGCGGTCCTCCGACGATGGCAAGCTCACGTGGTACTCACAGCCGCCCGGCACGCGGACTCAGTTCTACGGAGCCGGCCAGAGCGCCAGCATCGAGACGACCGCCCTTGCCGCCCTCGCGTTCCTGAAGGCCGGTGACCGGCCGAACGTCGTCAGGCAGGCGCTCGCCTGGCTGGTGACGCAGAAGGACGCCAACGGCACCTGGCACTCGACGCAGGCGACAGTCCTGGCCCTGAAAGCGCTCGTCGCCGGCAGCGGCAAGCCGCTCAGCGACGGTGAACGGGTCATCGAGTTGGCCCTCGACGGTCAACCGCCGCGGACACTGACGATCCCCGCTGACCAGGCCGAGGTGATGAAGCAAATCGACTTGTCGTCCGACCTGACGCCCGGCCGACACCAGCTCACGCTGACCGAACGGACCAAATCGGCCGCGGGCTTCCAGGTCGCCTTCCGTTACCACGTCCCCGGCGTCGCCGCACCGACGGAGCCGGAGCCGTTCGCAGTGACGCTCGCCTACGCCCGCACCGAACTGGCCGTCCACGAGTCAGTCCAGGCGACAGCCATGGTGACGAACCGCACGGCGTCGGCCGTGCCGATGGTGATGCTCGACCTGCCGATCCCGGCCGGTTTCGCCGTCGATCCGGAAGCGTTGGACGCGCTCGTACAGGCTCAGACCATCGGCAAGTACCAGGTGACGCCGCGGCAGGTCATCGTCTACCTGCGCGGGTTGAAGGCCGGGGAGTCGTTGACGCTGCGGTACGCGCTGCGGGCGACGACGCCGGCGGCGGTCGCAGTCCCGGCGGCGCGGGCGTACGAATACTACGATCCGGCGAAGGAGGGGCGGAGCGCGGCGGCGCGGTTGGTGGTGAAGTAGTCTTTCCCACCCGTTGCCACGGGTGGGCTTTCGGGGGATGATGTCTTTGACTCCTGACCCCTGACCCCTGACTCCCGGTGCCAACATGCTCTCTCGCCGTCAATTCCTTGCCGCCGGTGCCGCGTTGACCGCCGCCGGCCCGCTCGCCGCCATCGAGCCAATCAACCGCCACGGCCCGGCCCACCTGAAACTCAGCCTCGCGGCCTACAGCTTCAACAAGCAACTCGACCGTCGCAAGAAGGACGCGAAGCCGTCGATGACGCTCGAAGGGTTCGTCAACCTCGCCGCCGGCTGGGGCCTGAGCGCCGTCGAGCCGACGGCGTATTACTTCGCCGAGACGACGCCGGAGTACCTGGCAAAGCTCAAGGGCCAGTGCACCCGGCTCGGACTCGACATCAGCGGCACGGCCGTTGGCAACAACTTTTGCGTGGCCGACGCCGACAAGCTCAAGGCCCAGGTCGCCGACGTGAAGGCGTGGACCGAACACTCGGCCCGGCTCGGCGCGAAGACGATGCGCATCTTCGCCGGCACTGTGGCCAAGGGCGATACGGAACGTGCCGCGTTCGACCGCTGCGTCAACGCTATCGGCGAATCGTGCGACCACGCCGCGAAATGGGGCGTCTACCTGGCACTCGAGAATCACGGCGGTATCGTGGCGACAGCCGAGCAGATGCTGGCGATGGTGACGGCCGTCAAGCACGACTGGTTCGGCGTCAACCTCGACACCGGCAACTTCCACAGCCCGGACCCCTACGCCGACATGGCCAAGCTCGCCCCGTACACCGTTACGGTGCAGGTGAAGACGGAAATCATGCGTGGCGAGAAGCAGCCGAAGGAGGAGGCCGACCTCAGGCGAGTGATCGACATCCTCAAGGCGGCGAACTACCGCGGATACGTCGCGCTCGAGTACGAGGCTGCGGCCGACCCGATGACCGCGGTGCCGAAGTACCTGGGGCAACTCAAGACGTTAATCGGGTGAGGCACTCGTAGGGTGGGCCGAGTTCTGCGAGGCCCACCGCGAGCCGTGAAGCGGCTTCACGGCTCGCGGTGGGCCTCGCAGAACTCGGCCCACCCTGCGACTTCTCTTACTCCGGATATGTCAGCTTCCGTTCCGGGTCCAACAACCGTGCGGTTAGCGTCGCGGCCGCCGCCTCGACCGTCAGCGTGTGGTCGCCCTTCGCAAGGTCGACATCGAACGCCGCTTGGTCCGGCGTGCCGGCGTACACTTGCTTGCCGTCGAGCGTCACCTTGACCGCCGCGCTCGCCGTGAGGACGAGCTTCGTCTTGACCGCAGCCAATGCCGTGACCTTCGCAGTGGCCGTGCCGCGGAACTCCAGCTTGCCGGATGCCCCGAGTTGAATCCGTCGGCCGTCCGGCCCAGCACGCCAGTCGGCGATCACCGGCGACGCGGTGAGATAGCGCACGAGATCGCGGAAGTCCTGCGTCGTCATGCTGTAGGCTAGCCCTTCGGGCATGACCGATCGCTCCGAGACCTCAACCGATTCCACGTCGGCCTTCGGGATGACCTTGAGTACATCGTTCTCGCCCTTGAGCGTGATCGTCTGTGGGTCTTCGGCGTGGAGCAAACCCTGCTCCAACCGGCCACCCTTGAGCAATACCTGGCGGATGAAGTAGGGCGCGCCCGACGACGCGATTCGGGTCGAGGACGTTGACCAGGATGTACTCCACGTCGCGGCCGGCCCCGTCGAGCGCGGGGCCAACGGTGAATCCACGCCCCTCGAACTGGTGGCACTTCGCGCAGTTCGCCTCGAACACAGCCTTGCCCTTTGCGAACGACGCCGGGGCCTTGTCCAATTCGCCGCGCATGGTGTCGATTAGCTTCACCAACTCGGCCGGCGTGTCGCGGAGCTTGCCCCATCCGGCCTCGATGGCCGCGTCGAGCGCCTTGTCCTTCAACGCCTGCATCCGTCGGATTGTGCTCGCGTTCAGGGCGGACCGCTCGATTCGGCCGGCAGCAACCGCGGCGATCAACTCCTTCGCCCACGCCTTACGACCCGCGAGCAGGTTCACGATTTCGGCTTTGAGGCCTGGTGAGTATGTCGCCCAGCCGGCCGCAAGTTTGGCGATTTCCGGACTCTCGTACCCAGCCAGCGCACGGCAAGCCTCGATCCGGATCTCCTCGTTCGTGCCACTCTGGATCGTGGCCATTAACTGGGAAAGGGCTTGCGGAGGACGGGCCAGGGCCAGGAGACGCACCGCATCCAATCGCTCACTATGACTGCGAGAAGCGTCCGCCACAGCCGCGACGGCGGCCGCAATTGCCCGGCGATCGTTGAAGTTGCCGGCAAGTGATCGCGCTAGCTTCTGGATCTGGGGATCGGCGTCGGAGGCCAACCCTACTTGCACGCTGCGCCAAACCTCCGGCGGATCGACGACCCGGCCCTTGAGTGCTTCCGTTAAACCTTCCAGGCCGCGACGACGGACAGCGCCGTCCTTGGCTTGCCCGATAAACGCCACGGCTCGTCCAAGGTCGTCGGGTTTAGCACTGGTGCCGAGACGACGCGTCGATCGGGGAACGATGTAGTCGGTGAGAAGCGCGTTCCCGGTCGTATGACCTTCAAGCCACGCCAATTCCATGCTCGCGTCGTTCGACAACTTCGGCTCGAACCCAAGCCACAACAGATGCGGAATCGCTGGGTCGGTCGCATCTTCACGATGTTCGAGCAAATGATGCAGAAGTGGTGTCGTCGCCGACGAATTCGCGTGCCGCTGGACGAGAGACGCCATTTCCCTGCGGACGGCTGCACTCGGCTCGGCCGCGGCCCGTCGCGTTACCTCATCCAGCGATCCTGTCGACACCTGACCGCTCAAGCCAAGAGCCCGGATGGCTTCCTGCCGACGGATTGCCGAGGCCCGATTCATCGGTTCTGCCGTCGGCCGGTCCGACGTGTTGGGATAGAGCGCCCGCCGGATGTCCTCATCGCCCAATAGCCCTAGGCCGTCCAGCCATAATGCGTGCCCCATGGCGGCGAGTCGGTCTCGGAGACGCACTGACAACTGGTCCGGTCTTTCCCGCAACAATCGCAACGACGTGCGCGAGATATAGGGGTTCGGATCGTCCAGTCGCTTCACCAGTTCTCCGGCTGGACTCGCGCCGAGGTCGGTTGGCTTTTTTGTCAGCGTTCCTTTCTGCTGAATGCGGTACACCCGGCCGCGCTCGTAGTCCCATGACCCGGCCTCGGCCTGGTGGCACGGGTTCTGGTCGTGCCAATCGATCAGCAAGATTTCGCCGTTCGGTCCCCATCGCATGTTAATCGGCCGGAAGTTCTTGTCGCCGCTGACGAGGAAGTCGTCGGCCCGGCTCGCGGTGTAGGTCGAGCCGTTCGGCTTCAGCGTGTTGCGCTTGACCGAGCAGCCGTGGATCGATCCGAAGATGACGCTCTCGCGCAGGTGTTCGGGCATGAGCGGCGTGTCGAGCGATAGGAGTCCCGCGTGCGCCCAGCCGCTCTCCTTGTGAAACGTGTGGTCGCAAATCTCGTTGATCTGGCCGTAGGCGTACGGGTTAAAGCCCTGGCCGCTCTGCCGCTTGTAGTTGCCGCCGGGCACGAGGTGGTACAGGTGCGGGATAACGCAGCAGGCCGCAATCGTCTGACCGTCGGTGTTGCGGTAGTCCCAGCCCCACGGGTTCGAGGTGCCCTCGGAGACGACCTCGAACTTGTGAGTCTTCGGGTGGAACCGCCACAAGCCGGCGTTGAGTTCGACCGGGGCCGTGTCGCCGCGACCCGAGTCCCCGAGGGGAGCGGGTGAGCCTGCCGCTCCCCTCGAAGACTCGGGTCGCGGCGTCACGACGGTCACCTTGGACTGCGTGTAGATGCCGTGCAGGCCGTAGAGCCAACCGTCCGGCCCCCACTGAAACGTGTTCAGCGTCTCGTGCGTGTCCTGGCTGCCAAAGCCGCCGAGCAGTTTCGTGAACTTGCCCGGCTTGTCGCCCTTATTCTCGATGAACCAGAGATACGGCGGTGCCCCGACATAGACGCCGCCGTTGCCGACCTCGATTCCGCTGGCCATGTCGAACCGCTCAGGGAAGTCCTTGCCCTCGGCAAAGACGGTCCGCTTGTCGGCCACACCGTCGCCATCGGTATCTTCGAGGATGACGATGCGGTCCCGCGGCATCTTGCCCTTCGGCGTCCGGCTCGGGTACTCGAAGCACTCGACCACCCACACCCGGCCGCGCTCGTCCACAGTGAATGCGATCGGGTTCACGATCATGGGCTCGCCGGCGTACAGCTTGACCTCAAACCCGTCGGCCACCTTCATCCGCGCGACCGACTCCGCCGGCGTAAGGTACGGCTGGCCAGACGCCTTCCGATTGTCGAAGCCATACTGCTTCTGCCCGAACGCGGCGGTGGGGACGAGTAGCATCACGAGTGCGAAGCGGGACATACGAGTCTCCGAGGATTAGTCATCCGATCGCGTCGCGCGAGGTAGGAAATTGACGCCGAGGGTGATGGCCAGGACGCCGAGCGGCACGACCGAAGTAGCCAGCCTGACCCATTCGATGTACCGTTGGCCCACGGCCGGGGGCCACACGTTGTCGATTAACCAGGCGAGTCGAAGGGCCGCGCCGGCGATGATGTACAGGCTCACGGTCGCCGTGGCGACGAGCAGCCGCGGCCAGCCTTGGCGGGCGCGGAACGTCGCGCACACGCAAACCGACAGCACCAGGCTGACGAACGTCGCCAGTCCGACGTATTCGTTCCAGGTCACCAGCGTCCAGAGGCCGAGGACGGCAGTCAACAGCAAGCTGACGGCCAACCCGTTCGATGCCACAATCTGCGACCGAACCAGTGCGAGACGGCCGAAGCGATTGAACCGGAGGATCAGATTGAACAGCGGGTCGGCGAGCCACGTCAGCAACGTGAACCCGAAGATCGCATAGAAGAGCGGCATGACGAACGGGTCGAGCTGGGGCACGGCCGCGGCGACCTGATGGAGCATCTGTTGACCGAACAGCAGGCCGAACACGAGAAGCCACTGCGCTCGCCGCCCGATTCGACTCGTCCACAAGAAGAAGCCCAGCATCAACCGGTAGATCAGGTGCCGGGCCTTGAGGGCTTCGACGACACCGGCCTTGGCCCAATCGTTCGTCGGGTCGATGCGGAGCGCTTCCTGGAAATGATCGAGAGCCGGACGCGGCTGCCCCTGGTGCAGCAAGGTCCAGCCCTGGTTGGCGTGGCTGAGCGTGTCGTCCGGTGACTCGGCCAGTGCCCCGGCAATGGCCAGGTTCGCTTCATCTTTCCGGCCCAACCGGACGAGCGCCATCGCCTTGACGTTGACGCAGCCGGTGTGATCGGGTCGGTGCTCCAAACCCTGCTCGGCCGCGTCGAGCGCCCGCTTGGCGTCGCCTTGATCGAGCCGAATGACGGCGAGGAGCTGATAGTAGTCGGCGTCAGTCGGGTCGATGTCGAGCGCGGCCTCGATCGCGACCGCCGCGTCGGCGTTGCGGTCCAGCTTCGCCAGAACGCTGGCCAAAGCGTAGTGCGTGAATGCCAGGTCCGGGGCCAGACCGACGGCCTCCTCGGCTTCGACGAGGGCTGCCTCCATGTTCGGATCGCGGGCATCCCACCCGCTGCCGCCGGGCCGGCCGCGGCTCGAATTCGAGTGGCTCAGGCACAGGGCCAATAAGGCATGCCCCACCGCGTCGTTCGGCTCCTCACCGAGCGCCTGTCGTAGTTCGTTCTCGGCCAGGTCGTACCGCGACTGTTGCAGCAACAGCATGGCGCGGTCGATATGCGTACCCATCCGACGGCTCACAGCTTGAGGTACTTGAGGATGGCGTCGTACGCCCCACCCTGGTTGGCGTATAGGGCGTAGTTGCGGGCCGTCGTAAACCACTCACGGGTCGTCGGCCGGACCGTCGCCACCGCGGCCAGCAGGTCTTTGGTCGTCAGCGGCCGGGGGATGCCATCTTTCATCGCCTCGCGGAGCTTTGCCTCAATGGCCACGTCCAGAACGGCTTTCAGGTCGGCCCCGGAGAAGCCGTCGGTCTTTTTCGCCAGCACGTCGTAGTCGATGTCGCCGGCCGGCTTGCCGCGGACGTGCAGCCGCAGGATGGCGGCCCGAGCGGCGGCGTCCGGCGGCGGCACGAATAGGATGCGGTCGAACCGGCCCGGCCGGCGAAACGCCGGATCCAGGTGCCACGGAGCGTTCGTTGCGGCCAGGATCAACACCCCCTCGTTCGACGACTGCATCCCGTCCAACTCGGCAAGGAACTGGTTGATCAGGACGCGAGCCGAACTCTGCCGCAGGTCGGAGCGGCTCGCGGCCAGGGCGTCCACCTCGTCGAAAAACAGCACGCACGGCCGGCTGCGGCGGGCCTGCTCGACCAACTCGTGCAGGTTCCGCTCGCTCTGGCCGAGCCACATGTCGAGGATGTCGTTGATGCCGACGGCGAGGAACGACGCCTTCACCTCGCCGGCCGTCGCCCGAGCCAGCCACGTCTTGCCGCAGCCCGGTGGGCCGTACATCAGAATGCCGCCGCCGACCGCCTTGCCGTACGCCTTGTACAACTCGGCCTGCGTCAGCGGGTGGATAATCTTGAGCCGCACCTCGTCTTTCAGGTCGTCCATGCCGCCGACGTCGGCGAATGTCGTCTTCGGCCGCTCGACCTCGACCGCGGGCCCGCCTTCGACCTCGTTGGCTGTGGCCCGCACTCGGCCATCCACGACCTCGCTCTCGGTCGGGTCCGCCCCGACACCCAACAGGCCGGCGAAATCGGCATCGGCGACCTCCGGATCAGCGTCCACTGCGGCTCGATACTGGTGGACCGCCCGCTGAACGTCGCCGGACCGGTAGAGAAGCCGGGCGTGCAGCAGGTACGCCGCAGCCGGTGTGTCGGGCCGCTTGAGCAGGTCCTCGACGATGACCGCCGCCGGTCCGTCCTTCGACTGACGATAGTAGGTGCGGGCCAGGGCGAGCTTGAGGTCAGCGTCGTCGGGGGCCTTCGCCAGGGCCTGTCGGTACTCCTGCTCAGCCTCGACGAACCGGCCGAGGCTGGCAAGCGACTCGGCGTAGTGCCGCCGCAGCGGCAGGTTGTCCGGTGACAGCCGCAACGCTTCGCGGAGGCCGGCGAGGGGATCGTCGTTGGAAGGCATGTCGCTTAGGGATGCGGACTATGGGCTGTCCATCAGCATAGCGGGCGAGCGTTCAGGCGTCGCCCCGCTCGACCGGTGTGATCGGTCGGCTCGCCATTTGCTGGGCGTCGAGGCCGCCGTCGACAGTGACGATCGTGCCGGTCGCGTAGCTCGCAGCATCCGACGCGAGGAAGACGAACCACTGCGACACATCCTCGACCGTCGAGATGCGGCGGATCGGAATCTGGTCGATGACCGCCTGTCGGGCGGCTGGATCGGACCGGAGGCCAAAGTCGGTGAGCGGTGTTTCAACCAGCCCCGGCGCGATTGCCGCCGTCGTGAACCCGAACGGTGCGAGTTCGATGGCCAGTTGTCGCGTCAGTGCGTTGACCGCGCCCTTGCTGGCGTCGTACAGCGTGTGCGCGGGTTCCGAGCGGCTGCCGTTGAGCGATGTTGTGAACAGAATTCGACCGCCTCGACCCTGGGCTACGGCCCGGCGAACAACTTCGCGCGTTAGAGCGATTGCGGTCCAGACGTTGAGGCGGAAGATAAAGTCGAATTGGTCGCGGGTCAGCTCCAGGAATGCCGGTTCGCGAAAGGTGCCAAGGTTGTTCACGAGCACATCGATGCCGCCGAGACGGTCCCACGATTCGGCGACGATCCGCTCCGGTTCGCCGTCATCCAGGAGGTTCGCTGCAATGTAGTGGACGGCCGGTCGAGTCAGAAACTCCGCGATTTCCGGAACGGAATCTCGTTCCGACGTGACGATTACGCTTGCCCCGGCATCGACAAAGGCCCGGGCGATTCCGAGGCCGATGCCCCGGCTGCTGCCCGTCACCAGCGATCGCTTTCCGTCGAGTCGCATGAGGGGAGTGTTGGAATCCGGTCCCAGGGCGGCAAGCCCCGCGAATGGCCAACGAATACCGTAGTGGGTGAAACCGTGCTTGCAGCCGATGGGTATTGCCTTGCGAGAACGGACTGTGCCGATCGACGATGTTACGCTAGTCCGATGCTGTTTGCGGGACGACCCACAGGCCGTCCGCGAACTCGTCGAACGTTATCAGGATCTCGTTTTCGGATTGTGCCTGCGGCTGATGAACCACCGACAAGACGCCGAGGATGTGGCCCAGGAAGTCTTCGTCCGCGTCTTTCGGAGCCTTGGACGTTGGGACGCCAACCGTCCGCTCAGACCTTGGGTGTTAGGAATTGCAGTCAACCGGTGTCGAACGCACCTGGCCAAGCGAGCGAAGCGGCCCGAATTGGCGAACTACCTCCAAGACACAGCGGCAGCTGCACCAGCCGATGACTCGACGGAATTGTCCAGCGAGATTGAACGGGCCCTGTCCGGTCTGCGGCCTGACTACCGAACGGTCTTTGTGCTGTTCCATGACCAGGGGCAACCGTACGAAGCCATCGCCGCGGTCCTGGGCCGGCCGGTGGGCACGATCAAGACCTGGCTGCATCGTGCCCGGCTCGAACTTCTGGACTCGCTCCGCAGCCGAGGCATGGTCGATTTGCTTCCGGATTCACCCGACGTCCGAGGCTAGCCGTGAACCCGTCCGATTGCACCATCATTCATGACGTACTCCAGACCTGCCTCGATGGCGATCCGTACCCCCTGCCGGACGCCATCCGTGCTCATGTCGATCATTGTCGGGTCTGCCGCGAGCGCCTGCGCGCGGCCGAGTTGGTGCTAGCATGCCCTGCCCCGACCGTGACGGTGTCACCCTTGTTGACCGCGCAAATTGTCGCTGCGGTCCGGCGCGACACCATGCGGCGGCGGCGGATGCGCTGGCTGGCGTGGTCGGGCGCTGCTGGAGTTGCGGTGGCAGCAGGGATCGCCGTGATGGTAACGGTTCGACCCGCGGACGAAAGCGCCGTTGTTCGGGTTGAGCCTGCCCCAGCGTCGGTTATCGAGCCACTCCACCTTGACCAGGTCGGAGAAGCAGTCGTGGCGTTCTCGAAGCGCACCGCAGCGTCGGCGGCCGATCAGGGTCGGTTGCTGTTGCCCGAAGTGCCGATTCCTGCAACACTGCCGGCGCTCGAAGGCACGTCGAGGCCGCTCGCGGAGGCACGAACCGGCTTGGCTCAGGGCTTTGAGCCGGTCGCAACCTCGGCGCGACGTGCATTGAACTTGGTCTGGCGTGATCTGGGCACGGCGACACCGTAGCCTGTTTCGACTGATCGACGTTGGAGGATGGCGAGAGACCTCGCACCATGTCAAGGCCTTATTCAACTCTCGTTGTGGCGATTCTTGGCGTACTGGTTGGCGAATCCGTCGCCGCCACGCCTCGGGAAGCGGTCCTCCGCGTCGTGCCCGAGAACGCCGGCTTCTGCCTTCTTGTGACCGATCTCCGCGGACGGCTGGACGAATTTCGACGGTCACCCTTCGTCGAACGACTCCTCGCATCTCCGATCGGGCAAGCGTTGCGGGCCGATCCCGAGTTGCAGAAACTTGCCAAGTTCGATGAACAACTGCGAGCTGCCCTGGACACGAGTACCGCCCAGCTTCGCGACGACATCTTCGGTGATGCTGTTCTGCTGACGTTTACGCCAGGGCCGCCCGACAAACCGGAATTGGATAGCGGACTGTTTGCACTGTACGCTCGCGATCCCGCGCTGCTCGCCCGTTTGGTGGAACGGCTCAACGTCACACAGCAGCAATCTGGCGAGATCATCGACATTCAGCAACGCGAGCACGGTGGCGTACGATACTGGCAACGACGCAAGAAGGCCGAGGACATTGAGTTCGTCGCGGTCCGTGGTTCGCTGTTCTTGCTCGCGGACAAGGAAGCCGCCATCCATGCCGCGATCGACCGCGGGACGTCGAGCGGTTCGTCGGCCGTCGGTCGTCGGATCGGTGAATTGGGGCTGGTAGCATCCCCGATCGTATGGTGGCTCAACCCTCGCGCGTTCGACCCAGCGCTGCGACACAAACTCGCGACCACCAGCGGAACCGACGCGACGTTTCTGCGAACGTTTGTCCGCTATTGGGAATCGCTCGACGATGTTGCGCTGCACCTACGGATCGACAACGATGCCATTGTGGAGTTGAGTATCCGCGCGCGGACCAACGCGATGCCGGCCAATGCTCGTCGCCTGCTGACGGACGCGGGAACGCCATCGGCGTTGTTGTCCGCCTTTCCCGCGGATGCATTGTTCATTGCCGGTGGACGACTGACGTTGGATGCGATGGCCCAGGTCGGCGGCGAGTTTCTATCCGCGGACGCGCGCCGCGAAGCGGTAGCCGGCTTGCAGCGGAGTGTCGGTGCAGTACTCGGTAACGACGCTCTGACGGCCTTCGTGCAAGCGGCGGGGCCGGATTGGGGTGTTTGTGTCCGGCCGCCCGACGGCAAAGGCGGAATCCCATCGCTTCTTGCTGCGCTTCGGCTTCGGCCGGCGGGCGACCCTCCCGTGGAGCAACGAGCGATCGAAGGATTGGACTTTGTCGCACGACTGATCGCATTTGCGGTCAACAGTCAGCACGGCGCCCAGTGGCGAGTTCGGTCCGAGAGGCAGGGTGCGATCGATGTTCGATTCATCGATCCCGATGCCGGGTTGCCTGCAGGGCTACGACCGGCATTTGCCTGGAAGGATCGGTTTCTGGTTGTGGGATCGTCACCGGAGGCGATTCGGCAGTTCACTCCACCTACCGCGGAACCGCAGACGACGACTGGCAATGTTCTACTGGCCCGACTGTCCGCCCGCGCCTGGGCGAGCTACTTGCGGCGATACCGCGACGAGGTCGCCACCTTCCTGGCGGACGCGAACAAGCAGCCACGCTCCGAAGTTCAGCAGCGCCTGGATGGACTCATCGCGGTCACCGATCTGTTCGACAGTGTGGAGTTGTCGCAGGCAACCACCGCCGGCGGAGCCAAACTCACGCTTCGACTCAAGCCTGCGAACCCATTCGCCAGCGACGAGGCGACGAAAAAACCCCACTGAACGCCCGGCAAGCCGGTCGAACAGTGGGGCCGGAACAGAGAAGAGGCCGCCAGTTGGACGCGATTGTAACTTCGACAATTCGCCAGTCAAGGCGAATTTCGCATTTTTCTTACTCAGGCCCAAAACGTCGGCGGACCACCAGTTGTTGAATCAAGGTGCTAGTCTCTGGCTTCGCGCACCCACACCCACCTCCACAGCCTTCGCCACGTGGATGCCATGTGCGCCATGCGGCACGGCCCACATAAGCCAGCGCGGCAACCAGGCACATTCCCACGACAAGCCATTGGCCGTCCATCATTGCCCCTCCCATCACATTCTACGGGGCAATTGAGCCGGCGGGACGGACGCCTCGCCCGACTTGCTTCGTGGCCGAATCGCCGAGTTCGCCGCGAACGGTCTCGGCATAGCCAAGGAGCTTCGCAACCACTTCCGGATGCCGGGCCGCAAGGTCTGTCGTCTCGCCAATATCGGCGTCCAGGTCGAAGAGCGATTGCTCAATACGCTTGGTTTGGTACGCCCCCGGCTTACCGTCGCTACCGGGCGTCTTCAGCGACTGATAGGCATGGGGCAGATGCAGTTTCCACTTGCCGGAGCGCACGGCTTGTAACTCGCGATTCCAGTAGATGGCCAGTACTTCGTTTCCTGGTGTCGCCGACGCTTCGCCGCGGAGCACACCCCAGCAGTCGCGGCCATCGATCGCGTGTTTCGGCAGCTCGGCACCGATGAGTTTTGCCAGCGTCGGGAACAGATCGATGGTCATGATTGGCTGTCGCGACACCACTCCCTTGCCGATTTGTCCGGGCCATCGAGCGACGAAGGGAACGCGAACACCGCCGTCAAAGGATGTTCCTTTCCCCTCGCGCAGCGGCCCAGACGAGCCGGCATGGGCGCCATACGAAAGCCACGGACCGTTGTCCGAGGTAAAGATGACGAGCGTCTTCTCGTCGATTCCACATTCGCGAATTGCGTCCAGAATCCGACCGACCGATGCGTCGATCTCCTCAACGACGTCGGCATACGGGCCGGCCGGATTGCGACCCGCAAACGCCTCCGAACTGTGGAGTGGCACGTGTGGCATCGAGTGCGGCAGATAAAGGAAGAACGGATGCTCCTTGTTCTTGCGGACGAACTCGATCGCTTTGGCGGTGTACGTCTTGGTCAGCAGTCGCTGGTCGGGATTGACTTCGATCTGCCGATCCCGATCGATGAGCGGAAGAGGCGGGTACGTGCCGGTCGGGTGCTTCGGCCACATGTCGTTCGAGTACGGTAGACCGTAGTAATCATCGAACCCGTGGCGCAGCGGCAAAAACTGCGGGTGATGGCCGAGGTGCCACTTGCCGTAGATGGCTGTGGCGTATCCCTTGGAGCGAAATAGCTGCCCAAGCGTTGTCTCGCCGTCAGAAATGCCGACTTTACTGGCTGGGCCGAGCGCCCCTTGGATGCCAATGCGATTTGGGTAGCAGCCTGTGAGAAGTGCGGCCCGTGAGGCCGAACAAACCGCCTGGGCCACATAGAAGTCGGTCAGTTTCACGCCCTCGGCCGCGATGCGATCGAGATTCGGCGTGCGGATCATCTTGGACCCAAAGCAGCCAAGATCGCCGTAGCCCAAATCGTCGGCAAAGACGAGGACGACGTTAGGTGCTGGTGCTGCTACGGAAATCGCGTAGTGGCACAACAGGGCGACGAATGCGACTCGGAGCGTTGGATAACCTCGCTACGGACCCTTGGCCTTTGCCTTTCCCTTCGACTTTGTAGCGGGCGCGTCGGGTCCGTAGCCTTTTTGCGGATTGGTATCGGGCTTGGTCATCCCCTTGCGAGCCGCCAGCTCGGGAGATTCGAGCGTACGGCCTTGATCGTTTGTCTCTTCGATCCAGCGGTTGAGTACGCCGCGTAAACGGGTCAGCGCCGCTTCATGGGCAGGTTTCGTCGCCAGATTGTCGATCTCAAATGGATCGTGATCGAGATCGTACAACTCCTCGGCCGGCATCGTCGGCGCGCATAACTTCGCCTGCACCGCATCGAGCTTCCCGGCCGCGTTCAGTTCCTTGAGAAGATTCCAGACGGGATACTGCTTCTCCTTGTACTCGTTCGCTTGCAAGAATGGTCGATCGGGTGTGAAGTTACGGATGTAGCGGTATCGCTCGTCGCGGACGGTCCGAAATCGGAAGACGGTCTCGTCGCATCGGTCGCGAGCGCCGAACGCATACTCACGCGCCGCTTCAGCGCGCTCGCCCAGAAAGACCCGCCCCTGCATTCCCATCGGCTTGCTGATACCGCCAAGCGCCAGGCACGTGGCCCCCAAATCGATCGCCTCGACGAAACGCGGATCGACCGTTCCTGGCGCGTAGTTCTTCAGCGTACCAATCGCCTTGGGTACGTAGACGAGTAACGGAATGTGCAGGCCCTCTTCGTAGCAGAATTGCTTGCCGCGAACGTGTGACTGGCCGTGATCGCCGAAAAACACGACGACTGTCGTATCGGCAAGACCATCGGTCACGAGCCGTTCGAGGATCAGCCCGACCTTGCGATCGAGTTCTGTCGCTGCGTCGAGATACGCTGCCCAATCCGCTCGCGTCACTGGGTGATCGGGGTAGTACGGTGGAAACTGTACCTTGGACGGATCAGCCTTCTTCGGTGCGTGGTAGGCCCGGTGCGTCTCCTGAAAGTTGATCTGGGCAAAGAATGGCTGGCGTTGCTTGAGATCGTCCCAACGGTCGAAGTCGAATGGCTTCTCGGGTGGCGTGAAGTTCCAGTCGGTCTTGCCGGTCCCACGGAATCCGAACTTGGCAGGCAAATCACGGAGGTTGGCCGTGGCATAGCCAGCATCGCGGAACCATTCGGGCAGAACGCGGACGCCGGCGGGAAGGCGGTAGTTGTCGTCGCGGTGCGAGCGGTGGTTATGAGCGCCAATGGTCGTTTGGTACATCCCGGTCATGAACGCCGAGCGGCTCGCCGAACACACGGGCGCGGTCGTGTAGGCGCGGGTGTAACGCACGCCTTGCGAAGCCAGTCGATCCAGATTCGGCGTCCAAACCTGTTGCGTTCCATAGCAGGCAAGTTCGGGACCGAGGTCTTCGGCGATAAGCCACAGAATGTTGGGCCGAACCTCGGCCGCAGGGCTGACACTCGCTAGCCCATACATAACGATCACGCCGCGCGCAACGTGAGTCATCGGCCACCCAATGTAGCGTCGGGGCGACTCCCAGAAGATGTTAGCCGGCTAGGCTCGCCTTCGCTTCCGACGAGTGACCCGAACGGCGAAGCCTGCAAACCCAAAGCCGACAAGCGCCAGGCTCCCAGGCTCCGGAACGCCAGTGACCGTTATGATGCCGGTCCCCGTAAAGTACTCGTCATTCTTAAATGTCGCAGTGCTCGCCGTGCTGCCGTATGTGCCGGCAACCTGCGTCACACCGCCCAGGACAAGCTGTGCGACGGTGTCGTTGATACCAGCACCCAGGTCGATGTAGTTCTGATCGGCAACGCCCGCGGTTCCACCGCCCGCCAGAGTCAGGGTGGCCAGGTTGTTGATGGCATTGGATACTCCGGCGAGGATTTGCAATCGTGCGATCGACGCCGGCGATGAGGCGTTGTCGACGGTGACATTACCGGTGCCGAGCGTTGCCCCCGCCCCACTCACCTGCAGGATGCCGCCAGCCACGAGCGTGCCACCGGTGTAGGTGTTTGCTCCGTTCAGAATAAGGAACCCCTGCTCGATGTCACTTCCCGGCGCGGTAAACGTCAGTCGGCCGGGCCCGCTTATGGTGTTTGAGAACGTGGTCGAGCCGACAGGGCTACTCGTACTGCCTGTCCCCACGTTGGCCTGCACGTGAATCAACGTGTTCGATTGCAGAACGACAGGATTCGAGAATGTCACTGCCAATCCGCGGTCGTTACGGATCGCACCCGGGAACGCAGCATACGGCCCCGTCGTCGCCCCGACCCCGTTTAGGTTGAGTGGGCCGCTGCCAACCGCAATCGTGCCCGCCGTGATGATGTCGAGCTGCGCACCGGCATTGATCGTAAAGCTCGATGTTGCGGACGGCTGTGCGGTAACGGAGATGCGCATGCGACCACCGCTGAGTACCGTCGGGCCAGTGTACGTCTTTGTGCCCGTACCAAACGTGGCCAATCCGTCGCCCTGTTTGGTAAATCCGCCGGCACCTGTAATCGTTGCCGTCAGATTCAGCGAGCCGGCTGCCGACGATGCGGCCGTGTTGTTGACGATCCCCGTTAACGAATCGGTGAGAATGATCGGGACCGAGATCGTGTTGTTGCCTGTCCCAGCACCCATCGTTGTGATCGTCGCCGGTCCGGTCCCCGTCTGGTCAAACGTGAGCGATCCGGCCGTGCCCGTGGTCAGCGAATTGGTGAAGGTCGACAAGTCGGTGTTAAACACAATCGATCCGACCGTCTGGGCCGCATCGAGTGTCACGGTTCGGTTGGCGTTCTGATCGGGATTGGATCCCGTCGCGGCACCATTAAACGTTGCGTTCGCACCAATGGCATTGGGAATTGTGGCAGGAGTCCAACTTCCCGAGGCATTCCACGTGCCGCCTCCGGCCGAGTTCCAGATGATCTGGGCTTCAGCATTTCCGGCCGCAACTGTTAGCAGCCACAGGGTAAGAAATGCTAACCCTGCGGCCCTGGGTTGCAGACACGGGTGTTTCAACATGTGTAACTCCTGGTCGATTCGACGTCCCATCGTGGGACTTGAGAGAGATCGATAGAAGCCCGTCGATCGCAATTACAATTCGCCCGGCGATGGCAAATCGCCAGCTTGCCGGGTCACAATCGCGACAAACGTGTATACGGAGATACTATCGCGGACGAACTGAACATGGCCATCCGCAAAGACGAAGTTCACGCCGCCGTTGTGGAAGCTGTAGACTTCGTTATCGTTGGTACAGTTGACGACACAGAGGCCAGGCCGAGTCGACGTGCCGGCCGGCACCGTTGCCTTCGCGGAATCGAAGCCCTGGGGCGCGATCAGTGAGTCGCGGTTACCCCACGCAGCCGTACTGATTTCGTAGCCGGCCGCGAATAGCTTGCCTTGACGATACAGGGATGTCCCGCCACCCTGTTCCGCGTATAGGATGCTCATGCTTGTTCCGTCGGCGATGTCCCCAAACGTTACCTTCTCGTTCGTCACCAGTACCGCGTTGAGGTCGGCCGTCGCGAGCGCAACCCTCGGCGTCGCCGTGCTCAGCAGCCCAGCGGTGCCAGCCAACTGCGTCGCGACGCGGGTGACCGGGACGTAATCGGAGACGGCCTGCCCGTTCGAGAGGAATCGCTCGCCGGGGCTACTCGGACAGAGGAAGACCTTCACCGACTGCTTGATGATGTCCGGGTTGGGACTGGAAACATCGCTCCAGTCCTTGGTGAAGTCGTAGCTCTGAAGCGCATTGCCTTGTTCGAGGTTTGCGAGCAAGAACACGCCCCACCCGTGGAGCTTCTTGGGCAGAGGAGTCTTGGCATTGGTCGTTGTCGCAGGAGGCGGGAAGTAGCCGAAGGATGAAACGTAATTGTGCGCTGCGAGCCCCATCTGCTTGAGATTATTGGTGCAGCTCATCCGTGCGGCTGCCTCGCGGACCTTTTGAACTGCAGGCAGCAGCAGGCCGATCAGAACCGCGATGATGGCGATCACAACGAGTAGTTCGATCAACGTAAACGCGCGGCGACGTGGAGGAATCGAAGACACAAATACCTCTGGGTGAGGAAGAGGTTCAGGATCTAGAGGTTACAACTCGCAAGTAAAATCAGGCCAGTGCTTTGTGTATAACCTTTCCGGCCACGTCCGTCAGCCGGAAATCACGGCCCTGGAAACGGTAGGTCAGCTTGGTGTGGTCGAGGCCGAGCAAGTGCAAGATGGTCGCCTGAACGTCGTGGACGTGCAGCCGGTCTTCGATGGACGAATAGCCAAAGTCGTCGGTCGCTCCGACGGTGACGCCGGGCTTGGTGCCGCCACCGGCTAGCCACATCGTCGAAGCATCAATGTGGTGGTTGCGACCTACCTTGTCACGGCGCTCGCCCATCGGCGTACGACCGAATTCACCGCCCCAAACGACGAGCGTACGGTCGAGCAAGCCGCGGCGTTTCAGGTCGGTCACGAGCGCCGCATTTGCCTGGTCAACGTCCTTGGTCACCTTGTCGAGATCCTTCTGCAAATCCTCGCCCGGACCACCGTGATGGTCCCAGTTAGTGTGATAAAGCTGTACGAAGCGGACCCCGCGCTCGACCATGCGGCGGGCCAGCAGGCAATTGGCCGCGTAGCTCGGCTGGCCAGCCGTGATGCCGTAGAGCGATAGCGTCTCGTTCGTCTCGTCACTGAAATCGATCAGTTTCGGCGCGCTCGCCTGCATCTTGAACGCCAACTCATACTGTCGGATGCGCGTGGCGATCTCGGGGTCGCCCGTGGCGTCGAGACGCAGGCGGTTCAAATCTTCAATCGCTCCGATAGCCTGGCCTTGCCGGCGTTCGCTGAACCCGGGTGGATTGGTCAGGCTCAGAATTGGCTCACCACCGGAACGAAACGGCACGCCCTGATGAACTGTTGGCAGGAAGCCGGAGCCCCAGTTGACCGCCCCACCGCGCGGGCCGCGTGGGCCAGATTGTAGCACCACGAAACCGGGCAGGTCGTGAGCCTCCGAACCGATGCCGTAGGTCACCCACGATCCCATGCTCGGCCGGCCGAACAGGCCCGAGCCGGTATTGGCGAACAGCTTCGCCGGGGCGTGATTCACCTGCTCGGTCGTCACGGTCTTTAGAAACGTCAGGTCGTCCACGACTGTCGCCGTGTGCGGAAACAACTCCGACACCCACGCACCGCATTGACCATGTCGAGCAAACTTACGAGAGGTACCGAGGAGCTTTGGCGGTTCCTTGTTAAAGGTATCCATGAAGGCGAATCGCTTGCCTTCGATGACCGAAGGTGGGATCGGTTGGCCTTCTAACTCATTGAGCTTCGGCTTGTAGTCAAACAGGTCGAGTTGACTCGGTCCGCCGGCCATGAACAAGTAGATGACACTCGTCGCTTTCGGCGCGAAGTGCGGCTTCGGCATCGCGTCCGAGGCATGGACGGCCCGCTCGGCCAAGAGCGACGCGAGAGCGGCTTTTCCGACGCCAATTCCGCAGTCGCGAAAGAAGTGCCGGCGGGTTCGCAGGTGGTCATTCACGGGTGATGAACTCGTCGAGGTTGAATAGCACGCGGGCAACCGCGATCCACGCCGCAGTCTCGGGGTCGGAGGCATCCGTCAATTGCTTGACCGCCGGCGCGTCGGCGGCGAACTCGGCGCGCTGAGCCGCGAGAAATGTCGCGAGTCTCTCCGCCTCTGCTTCCGTCGGCGATCGCCCCAGGCAAAGGCGAAACACGAACGCGAGTCGTCCGGCATCGTCGGTCGGACCTTGGGCGATCGCGCGCTTGGCCAGCCCGCTGGACAATTCAATGAACGCCGGGTCGTTGAGCAATGTCAACGCTTGAAGCGGGTTGTTCGAACGGATGCGGCGGGTGCACGTTGCGAAGGCGTCCGGCGCGTCGAATACGAGGAGCGCAGGATGCGGGGCCGCTCGCCAGAAGTAGGTGTAAAGCCCGCGGCGAAAGCGGTCTGGGCCAGTGTCGGCAAACCACTCGCGCTTCACCTGCGTGAACTTGAATACGCCGTCCGGCTGCGGCGGCCGCACGCCCGGTCCGCCAATCTTTCGGGCCAATAAGCCGCTGGCCGTGAGGGCCGCGTCTCGGATTGCCTCTGCTTCGAGGCGAAACCGGTTTTGCCGCGAGAGCAGCCGGTTCGTGGGATCCACCTCGCGCTGCCGATTCTGGATGCGCGAGGACTGTCGGTATGTCGCTGAAGACACAATCGAGCGATGGAGTTCCTTGAGGCTCCATCCACGGGCCATGAACTCCGACGCCAGCCAGTCCAATAGCTCCGGATGGGTCGGTGGCGAACCTTGTGTGCCGAAATCGTTTTCCGTCTCGACGAGCCCCTTGCCGAAATATGCTTGCCAGACGCGATTGACCGCGACGCGAGCTGTGAGCGGGTTCTTCGTGTCGACAAGCCAGCGGGCGAAATCGAGCCGATTCGGAGTCGACGACGCGAGCGGAGGCAACGCGGCAGGAACTCCCGGCTCGACGCGAGCACCAAGCCGTGTGAAGTCGCCGCCAACCATGATGTGCGTTGCCCGCGGCGTCTTTCGCTCAGCCACGACCATCGTCGATGCGAACTTGGGCTCCGACGATTTGAGTTTGTTGAGTTCCGTCACTTTGGGCTTGAGGGCCGGTTCGCGGCCAGAAATGAATCGGTTGATCGTCACCTTCTGTCGGTCGGTGCGTTGCAGCGGATCGAGGTTATGGATGACATAGATATCGCGATGCGTTTCGCGCTCCGCATCCGGAATCGAACCCAGGACACGCACTTCGTCCAGCTTGAGGCTGGCTTCCAGTTCCTCGACCTTCTTGCGAATCTCCTCCTTTTTCGCGACTCGGTCCGGCGGAGCGACAGCCAATGTCGGCTCGTCACAATTGTTGAAGAACGCAAACAGTCGGTAGTATTCATTCTGCGTCAGCGGATCGTACTTGTGGTCGTGGCAACGACAGCAGCCAATCGTCAGCCCCAGGAAAGCAACGCCGGTCGTGTTGACGCGGTCCGATACGGCTTCGACCCGGAATTGCTCGGGATCGACGCCACCCTCCTGATTGATCTGCGTATTGCGGTGAAAACCAGTCGCGATCTTGTTCGATTGCGTTGCGTCTGGCAGCATGTCGCCGGCAAGCTGCTCGATGGCGAAGCGATCGAACGGCAAGTCACGGTTGATCGCATCAATCACCCAGTCGCGGTACTTCCAGATCTCGCGCGGCGCGTCGATCGAGTACCCGTTCGAGTCGGCGTACCGGGCAACGTCAAGCCAATGTCGGCCCCAACGCTCGCCATAGGCCGGACTGGCGAGCAGCCGTTCGATCAGCCGAGTGTCGGCGTCGGGGGCCGTGTCGTTGACGTACGCATCCACCTCCGCTAGCGAGGGCGGTAACCCGGTTAGATCCAGGCTCATGCGACGGATGAGCGTCGCGCGATCCGCTTCGGGCGCGGGCACCAACCCGACATCTTCCAGCTTGGCACGGACGAACAAGTCGATCGCGTTGCGTGCACCCGTCGCGTCTTTTAGGGCTGGTACAATCGATCGGACCGGCGCTACGAAGGCCCAGTGCGTTTTCGATCCGCGTCCGTCATCCGGCACTTCCTTCTCGGGTGCTTTGGCACCCGCATCGATCCACGACTTGATTGTGGCAACCTGCGCTGCCGAAAGACCCGGCCCCTTGAACGGCATCTTGGCGACGCCCTCGGCACCTATTACGGCACGGACGAGCAGCGAATCGTCGGACTTGCCGGCCACAATACTCGGCCCCTCGTCGCCGCCTTTGAGCAGCGCCGCGACCGTATCGACGCGCAAATTGCCCTTCTGCACCTTCGCTCCGTGGCACTGGAAGCAATTCGTTGCAAGGATTGGTCGGACATCGCGAAGGTAGTCGACCGGCGCAGCGCACAGAAGCGACGGCATGCAGACGAGGGCAGATGCCAGGGCAAATCGGGGGAAGGCGCTCATACGGAATGGCGGTGTCATGGTGGGATCGCGGCTAGTTTCTCGATGCAGCAAGACCGGCACTCTTATAGTGTCGGCGGATTTCCTCCGAACTCAATGGTCGCTCGTAAATTGCCAATTCGTCAATGCGACCCGCAAACGGACGGATTTCCACGAAGTACGGTCGCGGCTGACGCTTGAGCCGACCGACAAGCAATCGGCATGCAATGCTCGTCGAGTCGGGGTCGGCAGGCGATGTTGCGATCATTGTCCCGTCGATGAACAACTCATCGCTTTCCACGTTGCGCTGCGCGACGATGTGGTGCCAGCGATCGGGCACGTAACTACGGCGGGAAAACACATTGACGCCACCTGCCAAGGCAGGTGGCCAGCGGTCGAGGAATCGGACGACACACGGCCGAGATGCGGCTTCATCACCGCGAGCCGTCAACTCGATCAACGCGACGTGGTTTTCTTCCAGGGCACCGTCTCTCGCGATTAGCGAGACGATTGCGCGCAAGCCACTGAAATCCGCTCGGACCCACGTCTCAATGGCATACCCGGTCTGGCGCGGTGGGGTCCATTCCCCGTCCATCATAAACGCCTGGAACGGTTCCTCAGGTCGAAACAACGCGCAGCGGTTTTGTCCCGGCTTGCCGTCGAGCCGCACGTCACCAAAGGCCCGCAATGCTGGCCGACCAACACACTCGTTCGGCGACAGCCCATCGGCCCCAAGCGATTCGAAACGCCAGTAACCCCACGGGCCCGATCGAATGACTTCGCCAGGATACGCCGATGCCAGTTCGAGCGCCGTCGGAGTCGTGTCGGGAAGGTCCGCATAGTCGTCTGGCTGAGGCGGGACGGCACGAATCGTGTCCGATCCAGACTCGATCACGATCTCTTGCCGGGGCTCGACGATAGTGCTTCGATGGCTCAGCCCGTCAGGCCGAAGCACCGAAACGGCGGCCCGACCGCGAAATGTGTATAGGCGGATGGGTCCATCGCGTTCGACGTTCAGCCCGAAATCCGCTCCCAAGTCCACAATCTCCGCACGACCAGAAACAACCGAGAAACCCTCGGCCCCGACCGGAACGTCAGCACGTAGCCGGCCCGCATTACACAGCACTCGGTCCACGGCCAGTAACTCGATGTCCGCTGGCCCGGCGATCGCGAGCGTTACGCCATTGTAAAGCCCCAGTGTGAGCCGACCTGACTGGATCACCAGTCGGCCAGCCCGGACAGGCATGCCCACGGCCGGTACGTCACCGACGATGGACTCGGCCCGAGCGACGGTTCCCACTTCCACGGCAAAGGGGCGAGACGGCGAATGAGTGCCCGGGCGAAGCGCGAGCACGATCGCCGCCATCGCAACCGCTGTCGCCACGTACGCCAACCACGGTCTTCGCGGCGGGAATGGTGCTTGGACTGCGGCCCTCATGACGCGGTCTTCAAATGCGGTCGGCGCTTCCGCGACTGGCATCATCGCATCGAGGGTATCGCGCAAGCGAAGCCAGCGGGGCTCCGCGGACTGGACTGCTTTGAGCATCCCGAGCATTCGCAATTCCGCGACGAATGCGGCCCGAAAGTCTGCATCTTCGCTCAGCCGTGCGAGCAATTCCTCGTGACGAGGGCCGGCCGCGTCGTCCGTGCCGAACCATGCCGCCAACAGGTCGCGCAGGTCCGCATCCATCAACTCAGCCCCTTCTGCATGCACTCACGGAGCAACTGGTTGGCCCGGTAGTGCAAGTTGTACACCGTTCCCACGGCAACCGCGAGTTCGGCTGCTAGCACGGTCGGTCGGTCGCCATCCAGCCCCGCGCGCACAACCCGCCGCAGCCGTTCGGGCAGATGGCCGATGCAAAACAAGAGCCGCTCGATCGCGTCCGCCCGATCGTTCTCCGCCGCCCGGTCCAGGTCCGTCTCAACCACTCGGGCGACGCGTTCTCGGAACCGCGCCAAGGTGCTATTTCGTCGCGACGCGCTCCGGTAGTGATTGAACACCTTGTTGCGAGCGATTCCACGTAGCCAAGCCCAAAAACTCTCGCCGGGCCGAAAGTCATCCAGCCGTGCCAATGCGGCCAGCAGCACATCCTGGGCCAGGTCGTCCACATCGTCCGTGTGGTGAAGGTGCGCAGCGAGATAGCTCCGCAGCGGAAGGCCGTAAGCGCGGACAATGACGCCAAACGCTTCACGGTTTCCGCGACGGATCTCAGCCAATACGGCGACTAGTTCGAGCTCATCGCTCACACTAGTCCTATTCTCCGCTCACAGGCGGATTTCACGGGCGTCATGGCGGGTCGGCGGTCGGCACGATACGGACATTCTGCCCAGCCGACAACGGCACTTCGAAGTCCTTCGTGTTCGTCCCGCCGGCGACAGTCAGATCCACGTTGATCGGGTTGAAAATCTGAACGCCCTTCGGCCACAGCGGCATCTTGGGCTGTCCGGTAAACCCGCTAATCATGATCTTGTTTGCGCCCGGATAGATGCCAGGGTTCGACCCGTGGCCGGTATCGTAGACCCCATCTTTGATCTCAAACGCCTTCACCTCCCCGCGGTTGCCGTTGGGCACGTCCGGCAGAAAGTTAATGAACCCCGCGGGCACCGGCTGGCCCTTGAATGTCACCTTGCCCGACAGTTGGGCCATCTCACGCTTCGCCTGGCCACAGCCGTCTGACGCGCCCACTAACACTGCAATTGCCAATAGCAGCCCCGCCTGCCGAACGAATTTCGCCATGTCGATGCTCCTCGAAAGGAGAGGACAGAACGACAGAGGACAGAAGCCAGCAGTGATCGCTTCTTTCCGTCCTCTGTCCTCCGTCCTCCGTCCTCGGCGTCAGTTCCAATCGCTCGGAATGGGGAGCCCGTCGGCCGGGTCGCACACGAGTTGCCAGGTATTCGCGCTGATGCTCGCCTGGACGTTTCGCACGCTGCCATCGGACAGGCCGGCGATCATTACGTTACCGTGCAGCGCCTGAAGCCGACGGTAGTCGCACTGACGCGGCACCGCGCCGGCTTGAATACCACCGGGGTTGACCACGCCACCGTCCCAGTTCTGGCGGAAATTGGGGTCGCTGCGTGGGCCGGGACCGGAGTTGGGTGTCGCCGCACCGAGGCGATACGCCTGATCGAACGCCGGATTATCCCACCACGAATACCCGTCCGGGCCGGGCTGGGCGTTGTTCGCTGCGGGCGGACTCGCAGCCGACGGCGCACCGTCGGCCCATTGAGAATCAAGGACGCCACCCGTGAACCTCGGCCCGCGGGCCCAGATGCTCCACGTCACCGAGCCGGCAGCCAGCCGGGGTGAGGCAGCCGGGTTCGGGTAGTCCGGCCCAGTACACCAAGCCATCCGCTCGGCGAATAGGACCGTGTTGCTCGTCCCGTCGGGGATGCCGCCCGATAGATTTGTCGAACCCTTGACCAAGTGCCCGTTCTGGTTCACGCCGGCTGCAACCTGGGCGTTGATGGCGTATGTGGCCGCGCCGTAGGGAACGCCGTTGACCGATGTGCGGCCGACGGCGCTGGAGTTACCCTCGTAGTTGATCGCGTCGCTGGTAAACACGCCTTCCACGGCCGTCGGGTCGTTCGGGCAGCTAAACATCTTGACCACGCCGGTTCGAACGTTGTACGAGTTCCCGTTCGCCTGCTGATACAGGGCGCTCTGTTCGAGGTACGGCAATAGGAAGAAGTGCGCCGACCCCGTGGTGTTACCAGTCGCGTACGAAAACGCCGGCAGATTACCGACGGCATCGTGGTAGTTGTGCGCCGCCAGGGCCAACTGTTTGACGTTGTTCATGCACCGCGTCCGCTGGGCCGCTTCGCGGACCTTCTGGACGGCCGGCAACAGCAAGCCGATCAATACGGCGATGATGGCAATCACCACCAGCAACTCGATCAGCGTAAAGCCGCCGCGTTGCACGGGGCGATGGCCGGGGCCGTGGGACGAACGCATGGGATGCTCCATCAGAGAGAAGGGAGAGTTGCGACACCATCGACATGGGCTAGCGAGTCGAGAGCGCGAGAGGCTCTCGGTCTTCCATACCTGTTTGCCGCTGGACGGCAATTCTCACTGCGTTTCCGGCGCTTTTTTCGGAAGTGGCTCAGCGATCCGCGTCGAATGCGAAGAATCCCGCCATGGATACTACGGGGCGGCCGCGCCGATGTCGATCCAAGCTTTGATTGTCCCGATCTGGGCCGCGGTCAGTTTCGGATTCTTGAACGGCATCCGTGACCGTATCGACCCGCCGTCCGCACTTCGGCACCTTCGCGCCGTGGCATTGGCAGCAGTTCGTGGCCGGGATCGGCCGTACGCCTTGGAGGTAGTCGGTCGGCACGTCTCGCGCGGCCGCCGCCCCGAAGACGAGATACCGTCTCGATTGGATCATGGCGCATCCGGCGTCGATGGATCGCCCAGTCGCCTGGCACGATTAACTGTAGCCCGTCGAGCGATTCCGGATACGACGGGGCTTTGTCGCCAGGCCCGGATTCGATGTGGCCTTTGCAAGTTCCGCGTCAATTCTCATAATGACGGCAATCCTAGGCCGCACGTGCGGCCCCGTTCCGCTATTTGTGTTTCGAGGCCATTCGATGTCTCTCCCGTCGTACACGTTCCGGTGTCGCCGATCGGCGTTCACGCTGATCGAACTGTTGGTCGTTATCGCCATCATCGCGGTCCTCATCGGCCTGCTCCTTCCCGCGGTCCAAAAGGTCCGTGAGGCAGCGCAGCGGACCAAGTGCCAGAACAACCTCAAGCAGATCGGACTCGCCCTGCACTCGTACCACGACGCCAACGGCAGCATGCCGAAGTGCAAGGCTTACCCGACCGGCAACCTGCCCGGCGTCGCCTGGCACGTTCTGATTCTCCCCTACGTGGAGCAGTCGGCCCTGTACGCCAGCGCCGACCTGAACGGGGCCGGCTATAGCGCAACCGCCGCCAACATCGCCCTCGGCAGCAAGCAGGTTCCCGTCTACATTTGCCCCAGCGCCACGTCCTTCGAGTCAGCCAGCACGATCGACGCGCCCGCAACCGGCGTCAAGGCGTTTACGACGCACTACTACGGGAACGCTGGGCCGAAGGGTACGAACCCAACCTCCGGGCAGGCCTACGGCCTCAACTCGGTGTCGGCTAACCAGGGCGGCCTGGCCACGGATGGCATCCTGCCGTTCCTGCCGGCCGTATACCCGAACCTTACACCCCTCCCGACCCCGGCCGCGGTCACCATTCCCGACATCGTGGACGGCACCAGCAACACGCTGATGGTGTTCGAGGCATCGTGGCTGGGGTTGGACGCCGCCACGTACCGGGCCTGGCAGCGCGGGTTCGGCTGGAACAACGACGGGAACTGCTCGCGAAATGTGACGAACGCCATGAACGTGCAGGCGTACACGACAACCGGCACCTACAACGACGTCAGCATGGGCAGTAACCACTCGAACGGCTGCAACGTCGTGTTCGGCGACGGCAGCGTCCGCTACCTCAACCAGACGATTGACCTCAATACCGTCCTCAAGCCAATCGCTAGCCGTAACGGCGGCGAGGTCACCCCGGCATACTAACCCGGCCCCCAAGGAGGCGACACCATGAAGTGTTGGACTGGGGCCGCGCTCGTCGTGGCGATCGGTGTGTTGGGTGGGTGTTCCGGAACTGGCGAACCGCAGCGGTATCACTACACCGGTGCGGTAACGCTCGACGGGCAACCGATCCCCTACGGCGAGGTGCTGTTCACGCCGGACGTGGCCGCCAAAAACTCGGGGCCGCAGGGGATCGCACCGATCCGCGATGGGAAGTACGACACCCGCGCAGTTGGCGGCAAGGGCCTCGCCGGAGGGCCGACCATCGCCCGCGTCCAGGGGATGAGCGGGCCGAAGGGCAAGACGCTCTGCGAATACGACGTGAAGGTCGATCTGCCACGGGCGGACGGGACACACGACATCGCCGTGCCGAAGAGCGGGGCGGCGAAACCGCCGGGTAAAACGGCACCCGAGATCTAGAGCGTGTCGTCAGTGTAGTAGGCACACTCCGTGTGCCGTCTCTTACGGCTCGTCATTGTAGTAGGCACACTCCGTGTGCCGTCGATTACGGCTCGTCATTGTAGTAGGCACACTCCGTGTGCCGTCCGTCAACTCGTCATTGTAGTAGGCACACTCCGTGTGCCGTCTCTTACGGCACACGGAGTGTGCACTACTACAATGACGATACGCTACACCAACCTGTAGCATGCTCTGATTCGTGTGAAAGCAGCGGCCCCGCCTTGGATATGTCCAAGGCGGGCCGCCGGCTTTCCACAACTACGCGAACAGCTTCGTCACCGCCGACGCCTGAACCAATTCGCGTGGCTGGTTCAGGTGGTTGTAAACGATCGTTTCCGGGTCGATGCCAAAGGCGTGGTAGATCGACGCCAACAATTCGCCCGGGTGAACCGGGTTCTCGACCGGGGCCGAGGCCGTCTTGTCGCTCTTGCCGTAAACGTAGCCACGTTTGATCCCAGCACCACCGACAAGTGCCGTGTAGCAGTATGGCCAGTGGTCGCGTCCATTGGCGTCGTTCCCGTTGCCCGACGTGCTAACGCCCTTTTGCGGACTGCGACCGAACTCACCCACGACCACAACAAGCGTCTCGGCCAACATACCGCGTTCGTCGAGATCGGTGAAGAGCGCCGCCAGACCGGGGTCGAGGAGCGGCTGGACGTTCTTCTTCATGCGATCGTTCAGGCCGACGTGCACGTCGAAGGAGTGGTTGTCTGAATTCGCGACCTTTGGCCAGACAACCTCGACGACTCGGGTTCCCGCCTCGACCAATCGTCGGGCGAGGAGCAAAGACTGACCAAAGGTGTTACGACCGTACGTGTCGCGCATCTTGGCCGATTCCCGGCCAAGGTCAAATGCCTCGCGCGCGCGGCCGGAAACGACGAGGTTGAGCGCCCGCTGGTAATACTCGTCAAGGTTGTATTCGGCGACCGCCTTATCGATCTCCTTCATACCTGCGTTGATCTCGTCGCGGAGCCTGGCCCGTCGTTCGAGTCGCAAGGCAAACACTTCCGGCCGCAATTGCAGGTCGTCGACCTTAATGCGGTCCATCTTCTTCATGTCCATGTCATCACCCTCGGGGAAGAGGGTATACGGGTCGAATGACCGCCCCAGGAATCCTGCGGTACCGCCCTTGCCGACGACATTCGACTCCTGCAACGGCCGCGGCAGCATGACGAATGGCAGCATCGGCTCGGTTTGCGGCTTGAGTCGAATGATGTTCGAGCCGTAGTTCGGATAATCTTTCGGGCTGGGCGGCTCCAGTTGCCCCGACGGGCTGACCTTGTCGGTCGTCCAGCCGGTCATCATCTGGTAGATGGCCGCGGTGTGGTTGAAGAGACCGTTTGGCGTATAGCTCATCGACCGGATCGTCGTGAACTTGTCGTTCACCTGGCTCAATTTGGACAGTAGCTCGGTGAATTGAACGCCTGGAAGCTTTGTCGGGATCGACTTGAAGACCGACTTCACGTTGTCGGGGACGTTTTCTTTCGGATCCCACAGGTCGAGGTGGCTTGGTCCGCCCTGAAGGTAGACCATGATGATGCTCTTCGCCTTGCCCCAACCGGCACCATGACCGGCGGGCGTTGCTGCCTTTTGCGCATCGGCGGCGCGAAGCATCGATGGCAACGACAGGCCGAACAGGCCTGACGCGCCAACCCGAAGGATGTCCCGGCGCGTGACGCCGAGATGCCGGTCGCACAGATCTTTGCCGGGTTCGCCGGGGATGCGGAGCATTCGAGTCGCCTCCCCCACCCGTCGCCACGAGTGGGCTTGTGTGGATACCCCATCTGTCAGCCACTGAGGGACAGACGGTCGTTAGCGATTAAACAAAAACGCTGGGCTATTGATTAGGGCCCAAGCAAGATCCTGCACACCGGTCAATCGCGGATTGGCCGATTGCGCTTCGCTTGCCTTGACGTCGGCCCGAAGTTGCGCGAGTTTGCGGTCTTCGGGTATGGGCCGCGAAGCCTCGCTCTGACCGTCTCGCAGTTCGGCGAGCCGTGGATCGGTCGGCAGGGGCTTCTTGGCTTCAGCGACCGCGGCGCGGCGCTTTGCACCCTCCGGGTCTGTCGACTTGACGAAGCTGACGAGCGCCTGCTTTTGGCTGGCGTCACGTTCGGCCGCGGGCTGAATGAGCGCCGCCCGGACAGCCTCGGGCAACCCGAGACCGAGTGGCTTTGGCGACGACGTGACCGATAATCGGAACCGGCCGATCGTGTGGTCCGCCTGGCCGAACGCATGCACGAACGTAAACGTCAACTGCTCGCCGCCCTGAAGCGTCACCGGCTCCTTGAATTCCAGCGTGGCGTAGTGGGGCACGCCGAATGACGGGGCGATTGCCCAGCCCTTCCCACCATTGTTCATGCCATCTGCGGCCCCTCCAATCGAGAACCCGTCTTGCGAGAAGTCAGCCAGTGGCTTGTCGAATACGACCGGTTTGGTCGCCTTGGGATCGTCCTTGGGAACAATCGCGAGCTGGAACTGGTTGAGGACGAAGTTGCCATTAGCGGCACGGCCCGGGCCCTTCGCCGGCAAGCTATCGTGTGGCAACACTTCCAGGCGGATACCCGTAATCGTCCGCAATTCGACCGGGGCCGTGAACGTGTAATTCCCCTTCCCGTTCTTGCCGCTGACCAGGACGGACAGGTCGTCGAGCCGACTGAGCTTCGCTCCATTCGTAGCCTTGAGCGCCACCGGATCGAGCCGGGTCCAGACGACCTTATCCGAATGGGTTTTCTCCCACTCGGCGAGCGCTCCGGCCACGGAATCCTCGTATTGCTTGAGAGCAGTCTCGGCAGCCAGGATCCGCGCTTGACGATCCTTCTCGGCTGCCTCAATCTTGGGGGCTAGCTCCTTCTCATAGGCCTCCAACTCGGTCTTCGCCTTTTCGATCGCCGCTAGGCGTTCGGCTTCCTGACGCTCGCGGATCGGCCGGACCTCGGTTTCGCGGGCTGCGAGAGCAGCAGCCAGCTTTGCGTGATCGTCGGCGACGGTCTTGATCGCAGCAATTCCACGGTCGATCTCGGCGGCCGTCGCGGGCCGACTCAGCACGCGAACAAACAACTCGTCGATCAACTTGCGATCATCCGATTCGCTGGCGACTAGCTTGCTTAAAGCGTTGGATGGATCGGCGATGGCATCGCCGGTCGTCGGGCCGCTCACGAGAGCCATGATCGGACCGAGCTGCAAGCCACTGGTCCGCTCACACTCGCAGGCGCTTTCTCGGGGCGGTCGGCCAAGCGTCGTCAGGAAGCCGGATGGCAGTTCAATGCCCGAGTCCGGCAAAGCAGCCGCACGCGTGCCCGGCGCAACGCCTGGGAATTTCGAAGTCGCCCCGGTGACACGGTAGATCGCGTCGAAGATCACCTCGGCCGGAAGCCGCCGGGCGATCGCGTGTGAGTAATTGGTCTTATCGTCCACGTTCCATTTGTTGGTCTGGAACGTGAGCTGATACGTCCGCGACTTGGCAATCAGCTTCACGATGTGCTGAACGTTGAAGTCGCTCTTGAGGAACTCTTCGGTCAAATAGTCCAGCAGCTCCGGGTTTGTGGCCGGATTGCCGGCTCGAACATCGTCGATCGGTTCAATGATGCCGATGCCGAAGAGGTACCCCCACAGGCGATTGACAAACGTGCGTGCGAAATATGGGTTATCGCGAGCTGTAATCCACGCCGCCAACTGTTGACGTCGGGTCGGAGTATGGCTGGAGTCGGACACACTGTTGACCGTGGCTGGGAACGGAAACGCTGGCGGAGTCTCCTTATTCGTCCGGTCGTGGAGCACCTCGCCCGACGCCTTATCGGAAACCATCTCATAGAGAGGCTTCGCCCCTTCGACGGCGGTGCCACCGACGGTCACACCCAGGCTCGCAGCATCGGCCTTTAGCTCGAATTGTGCGAGATACGCGGATGTCTGATAGTACTGATCCTGCGTCCATCGCTCGAACGGATGGTCGTGGCACTTGTTGCAATTGAATCGCACGGCGAGAAACAGGTGCGTCGTGTTCTCCATCGCTTCCGTCGGCGTCCGCAGGATCTTCCAGTACGACGCGGCGGGATTCTCTTTGTTTGAACCCGTAGCCGTTAGAATCTTGCGAACGAACTCGTCATAGGGCGTGTTTTTCGCCACCTCCCCTTTGATCCATTCGCGGAACTTCGCAGCGCCGGCCGTCCCAAGAAACTTACGATTCACCTGCAACAAGTCGGCCCACTTGTTCGACCAGTGTTCGATGTAGTCGTCCGATCCGATGAGCTTCTCGACGAGTTCGTCGCGCTTGACACGGCTCTCGCGGCTATCGGCCAGGAACGACCGCACTGCATCGGGCGTTGGCGGTAGCCCTGTCAGGTCCAGCGTGACACGCCGAATGAACTCGGCATCGGTACAGACATCGGATGGCAGGGTCTTCACACGCTGCCATTTCGCGGCCGTCAACTCATCGATGCGGTTATACACCGGTGGCTGCTGCCACTCGAAGCCGGTCCGATCTCCCATAACCGTCAGCGTCGTCGCCGCGTAGTTGCCTTCATACCGAGCAAGAATCGGAGCCTCGCCGCGTCGCACGGCCGTGAGCTTACCAACACGGTCCGCCGTCGCCACTTCGGTATTGCCACTCTCGCAGAAGGCCTCGGCTGTCACGTCCCGGCTCGTCCCATCGGGGTACGACGCAACGACCTTCATTTGAACCGCGTCGCCGGCCTTTTCCAGCACGGGATTGATCGGCGTCACGACGATCTTGGCGGCCTTGGCGGTCGGAGCAAGCTTGGCACCACCGGCGATCCAGTCGCGAACGACGGAATAGTATCGGTCGCCCGTCTTGAACAACTGGCCGCCCACATGCGCAACGGCGCCAGTCGCCTTCAGGAGCATCAAGCTATCGTCCGGCGAGGCAATGCTGACCCGACGTGACGTGTGATCGTCCGTGAAGGCTCGCACATCGTAAATCGGATCGTAGCCTCGCAGCGATAGCTTGAAGCCGTTCTTGCCTTCCTTCGAGCCATGACAGGTACCGGCATTGCAACCGAGTTTTGAGAGAATCGGCGTCACATCGCGAACGAAATCTGGTGTCTCGCGTTTTTGCGAATCGTCGCGGGCCGGCTCCGAGACCTCGACGGCGGGGAAAGCGGCGATCGACTTGCCATCGGTCGGAATGATCAGTCGTACCGTCCCGTCACCGCCCGCGGCGGCAACCGCTCCGCCATCCGGTCGAAACGCCACGGCATAGGCCCCACCAGGAATGGTCGCCCGGCAAATGCGAACGACACCCTCCGAATGGTGTTTCTTCAGTGTTTCCTGTTCGGCTGCGGTACGACCGACCTTGGACTGAATCTTCTTAATCTCGTCCGGCATCTTCGTGTCGAATTCATACCCATAGACGCTGATCTCGCCCGTACCATCGAGCGAAGCACCCGCGGCAATGCGCTTGCCGTCGCGGCTTACGGCCACCGACCAGACGCGCCCGGGCATGGCTGGCAATTCGCGGATCAGGTTTGAGTCGTCGCCAATCACCCGCGCTGTGAGCCGAACGAGCCGGTATACCTTTGGTTGGCCGTCCGAACCACCAACCACGACTTCATCCCGAGTCGGATGGCTCGCAATTGCGAGCAGTCCGCCCTTCAGGGCTCCGGGCGTGATCGAGGTGATGTTGTCGATGAACCGCTGCGTCGCGACTTCCGTGAGCTTCGTCGTGCGGTCGCGGCCGACACTCACCAAGCGTGAGCCATCGACCGAGAAGACCGTTCCCAACACCCAGTCGTTGTGTGCCCCCTGAAACAAGACCTGTTGCCCGTTGGAGGCATCGATCGCTCGCAGCGTGTTGTCGCCGCACCCAAATGCAATCTTGGTTCCATCGGGCGACCAACTTGCACCGTACAGGGTGTCCGCTGTCACAGGCACGGACAACTTGAGACGCCGCTTGGCCACATCCCACACCTGAATCTCGCCCATGCGGCCCGGCAAACCACCCGCAACCGCCAACTTGGCTCCATCGGGAGAAAACTTGACCGATTCGATCCGCTCGCTGAGGCCCACGAGCCGAGCGACGAGGCCCGATCCGTCGGCGTGGTGCAACAGCACTTCGTGGAAACCGGCAACGGCGAGCAACTTGCCATCCGGCGAAAAGTCGAGCGACGTCACGACCGGCGCGCGGGTGTAGACCGGCGGATGATCCGGATCGAAGCGCTGCTTTGCATTCTCCGGAGTATCGTCCTTCGCACCCTCGGCGATCCACTTGCCGATGAGAGCAAGGTCCGCATCCGAGACGGCCGCGCGGGGCGGCGGTGGCATTCGCTTGTCGTCATCCTGGCCGAGCTTCATGCGCGCCATCAGCTCGCTTGCGCCAGGATTCCCCGCTTTGATGGCCGCCTCGCCCGAATCGCCGCCCGCCAGGAGCTTGGCGAAATCGGTCATGACGTAGCCACCCTGGTCCTTCGCCGGCTGATGGCAGCCTTGGCAATGGGCCTGGAAGATGGGACGGACATGCTTGTAGTAACTGACCGATTCGCCGGCCGACGAACGGGACGGATGCAGCCCCAGGCAAACCGGTGCGACGAGGACAATTACCCACAGACAGCGGCGTGGCATGTCTAGCGGCCCCGAGGAAACTCTCATGTTGTCGATTCGAGCCGGTCTGCCCGCCGGTCACGGCGGGAGTAGCCAAGCGGGAACTCAGCAGGCAGGCAGGCCACCCTACGGCAGCCCGGACAGGGAAATGATAACCAATCCAGAAGCCGACTTCAAGCGGCCGACCGCACTCCGGTTATGCCGCGTGTCCGGTCTTTAGCGATTGATCGCTCAAACCGGTCTCGCCGCGTCCCATTTGTAGGGACCACCCAGTCATTCCTTGCCAAAGTGCTGCACGAACGGCTTGCCTCCGGCCCAAGTCAACTCGATCTTTAGACTCGATGTCGGCCCGTCGATCGAAACCGTGAGCCCAGACTCGGCGCTGGACGCATACTTCATTGGTGCGTGCCAGCGCTGCGATCCGGCGTTGATCGACTCCGTGCCAACAACGGCGACCGGGTGCGAGCCGACGTAACAACCGTCTCCCTCAACGAACGTCGTCAATGTGAACCGCCCATCGGGGCCAATGCGCCCCGATGCGGCCCGACCCCCTTCCGGCGCGACCTGCACGACGCCGAACGGTAGCGGCTTGCCGTCGATCAAGACAATGCCGGAAACCGGAACCAGCCTGGGGCCAGACGATCCACATCCGACCGCGAAGGCCAGCACTGCAATTGGGATGACTCTACGCATTTGTCGTGTCATGGAGGCGAAATGGGTTCGCCGAGTTGGCGTGTGGCGAGGGCCTTATAGGTCGCAAGAGGAATCGTGTCGAGAATGAACTGGACGTGGCCATCGACGAAGGCAAACTGCCCGCCACCAGTGTGATAGCTCCCAAACGCCCCATTGATGGGAATGCCGTAAGGCGACGTCGTGATGCCGGTGCCGGGCTTGGTATTGAGTGGGTTCTCGCACGATCGCATGGAACTCTCGTGACGAGCGGCCTGCGACCAAACATTGATCGACAGGCTCGTGTCGTCGGCCCCGACAACCTCGCCGACGAGAAACGTGTTGCTCGTCCCGTCGGCCACGCTTTCCAGAGTCGTCGGAATCTTGTAGTTGAACATGCCGTTGTTGTAAAGCTTGTACGTCGCGCTGATGCCCTGGCTGGGGCCGATACTACCTTGCACGAGTGCATAGCTGCTCGTCGCCGCCGGGAGCCCGCTCACATTGATGACCGGGAGACTCGGGTCCGACGCGCACTTGTACATAGGCTGGGCCTGACCGACTCCCGCGCTCTTGGCCTGCCAGGTTGTCCCCTGGTTGTACGGCAAGTCCAGAGGGTCGAACGAACGGAACAGGCTATCTTGCTCGATGTACGGCAGAACCAGTAGGAATGCACTCGCGCCGTCGCGCTGCACCAAGCTATCGGTCGCACAGGGCCCGTTCGTGATGCCGTCGCAGCCGTGTCGGCCAACTGGAAACGTGCGGAACGACCCCTCGTAGTTCATCATCCCCAGCGCGATTTGCTTGAGACTGTTCTGGCACTTCGATCGCGCCGCGGCCTCGCGGACTTTCTGCACCGCCGGCAATAGCAGGCCGATCAAGACCGCAATGATCGCAATGACTACCAACAGTTCGATCAAGGTGAACGCGAATCGCGCCCACCGGGGAAAAGAACGGGAACGCATGTTCGGTATCTCGATGGAACGAATCGACACCTAGCCTACTCGTTGGCAGTACCCCTGGCAACAAAGCGATGTCACCGAAGAAAGGCCTCGTGCAGCCCGCCGTCCACGGTAATGACCTGCCCCGTGGTCTTCGACAATCGCTTGCTGAGAAGCAAGAAGAACGCCTCGGCCTGGTCGGCTGGCGTGATCGGCGACCGCGTGAGCGTGCGATCGGCGTAGAACTGAGCGAGTTTTGCCGTGAGTGCCTCGTCGTTCTCCGTTTCGGCATACGCAATCTTGTACTTGGCCAGTGACGCAATCACCCGGTCGCGCGGGAACATGCTGCTTCCCTGAACCACGGTCGCCGGAGCCACTGCGTTGACGCGGACGAGCGGTGCCAATTCCATGGCCAGTTCGCGAGTCAGGTGATTCGCCGCTGCCTTCGAGGCGTCGTAGGCAACACTACCCTTCTTCGACACGACGGCATTCGCACTCGTCGTCAGCACGAGATTCGCGGGCAACCCCTGCTCCTTCCAGAGTGCAGCGCACTCGTCGGCGACGAGATAGGAGCCAGTGACGTTGATCGCAAAGGTCAACGCCCACGCCTCATCCTTGATGCGACCCTGCGTATCCGGCGGTACGAAGATCCCAGCCGTCACAGCCACAGCGTCGAGCCCACCGTACGCCAACGTCGCCTCGGCCAACATGGCCTTGATACTCTCGCGCTTTGTGATGTCGCATGACAGGCCGACGGCTGGCCCACACCCACTGATGCCACTGCCCGCGACGCCGATCCCGGCACCCTGCTGCTTTTCGACGAGGGCCGCGGTTTCCTCCGCGGCCTTGGCGTTCAGGTCCACGCAAACGACGTGGGCACCATCCTTCGCGATTCGTGTCGCCACTTCACGACCGATGCCACTACCGGCACCGACGACGGCAATGACCTGCCGGGCCAGCTCCTTCTCCGGCGGCATCCGCTTGAGCTTGGCCTCTTCGAGCAGCCAATACTCGATGTCGAATGCCTCCTGTTGCGGCAGAGCGACGTACTCGTCCATCGCCTCGGCTCCGCGCATGACCTCAACGGCGCAATTGTAAAACTCGGCCGTTACACGCGATTCGCTCTTGTCCTTGCCGAACGCGATCATGCCCAGACCGGGCACCAGGATCACCGTCGGATTGGGATCGCGCATCGCGGGCGAGTCCGGCCGCTTGCAACGGTCGTAGTACGCCTTGTAATCCTGCCGGTACTTTGTCAGCCCGTCCGACAGCATTCCCTTGAGCCGTTCAACATCTCCCGTCGTGGGGTCCCAGGCAACGTATAACGGTTTGATCTTCGTCCGCAAGAAATGATCCGGGCAGGATGTGCCCAATTCCGCAAGCCGCGCAGCATCCGCCGAGTTGACGAAGCGTCGAATCGTGGCATCGTCCTGCACGGTCGCGACCATGCGCTTGGCCTGACTCACCTGCCCGCGCAGCCATGGCAACAGCTTTACTTGCATGGTGCGGCGCTGTTCGTCGCTTACATCGGCAAACTTTGGCCCGCCAAACGTCTTCGCTCCCTTATCGTGTTTTTCAATGTAGAGGGCAGCCTTCTCGATGAGGGACAGCGTAAGTTCGTAGCAGGCCTTCTCGTCGTTGTCCCAGTTGATGAGGCCGTGCTGGCCCATCAGGATCGAGTTTGCCTTCGGATGCGACTTCACTAACCCCTGCATGATAAGGCCTAGCTCGAAGCCGGGCCGCAGCCAGGGCGTGTACGCCATCTGGTCGCCGTAAATCTCGCGTATCAATCGTTCGGCATTCTTGGATGCCGCGACCGCGATGACGGCGTTCGGATGCATGTGATCGACATGCTTCGCTGGGATAAACCCATGCAACGGCGTGTCGATGCTCGAAGCCCGCGGATTGAGGTTAAATGTGCAATGCGGGTACATGCCGACCTGGGCGTCCTCGGCCGCCGTCTTCGGTCCTTTTCCGGGCGTTTCCAGATACTTGGGGATCAGCCCCAACAGCTTGTCCATGTAGAGGGCGGCGAAGTTTTCGCGGCGGCTGGTGCGTAGGTCGCCACCGGAGCCCTTGACCCACAAGACTTCAACCGCTTTGCCCGTCAGTGGGTCGCGCTCGCTGAGCTTTGCCGAGGTATTTCCACCGCCCGTATTGGTGATGCGCTGATCGCTGCCGAGGATATTGGAGCGATAGACGAGTCGGCCCAGCGGATCGAGCTTGGACGCCGCGGCGTCATCCCACAGGTAGTTGACGTGGCGGAATCGCGGGGAAGTCACGGCGGTATCCTCGAAGGTAGGTGTCTTCGATGGTTTACCGCTTGTCCGGAGGGGCGTCCACGACCTCGCTGACGTTCCAGGCCTTCGATAGCAGCCGAAGATTGGGCGTCGTTATCTTCGTGGCCTGGCCGTTCACCTCGACCGTGTTCTTCCACCCAAGAAAAACGCTCGGTGCTTGTACACCCGAGACTTTCATGTCGCGGCCCGAGCAGAAGACTACGCCGCGGTCACTGCGAACGCCATTGACCCGAAGGCGATCACCGCCAAAGAAGGAGTAGGCCTCCTTGCCCTTGGGGCTTTCAGCGATCGTGACGTCCTCGAACACCCATTCACGGCCACCGCCCGTGCTAACGGCGCTATCCCGGGCTGCCTCGATGCGCACACCTCGCACGGTGACCCGTTCCGTCTCCGTGTTGGCACCGATTCCGGTTTGCGGTGAACCGACAAACTTCATGGACTCCAGACGGATGTCCATCGATCCCTCTTCGCCCCAGTATCCCGCCCAACGTCCACCAGTCGCCGTCACATCGTGGGACGTGTTGGTGCGCAGGTAGCCATCGCCTGTGCAATCGCGAATGGTGATGTCGCCGCAGATGGCCAGATCAAGAACGCCTTCGAAGTGACAGCGTTCGAACCGCCAACCTCGGCACCCATTCACAAACGCAGGCACCGAATCCGGATTTGCGGGCCTGCCAATCGTCAAGTCGCGGATCGTTACGTTGTCGATCGACTTGATCCGAGCCAGCGCCGCCTGCGCGTAGCCGCGTCGGAGCGGTCGATTGATGCGGACGACACCTCCTGCCTCCACAGCCGTGACGGTGCGGTATTCGCCAAGTAACGAATTACCAATGCTCGGACCATTGGTAACGTAGACGGACATGCCCGTTCGATAGCTGACGGCGTCCGCGGGGTCGATCAGCTTCGCCTCCGTAGCCCCCTCAACGATGTCGTGGATTGGACTACCAACGAGCCATTTGGCCGAATCCCAGCGCTGATCACCTTCGCCATCGAGGATGAGCGTTCGGCTGGCAGCGATCCCGTGGAGGACGCGACGGCGGCCAAAGGCCATCCCGGTGGCGTTGGTGTAACCGTCATAGTGGAAAAAGTAGGCGAGGCCCGCGTCGTCATACTTGGCGGCTTCATTCCCTTTGAGGACAACGCGGCGACCATCGGGCTTGCCGTCGATGGCGTCCACATAACCATAGCCGCCACCCCACGCTTGGAGGCTGCAGTTGTCGCCGAAGGGCGTCGCGATGTGCGAGTTCTTCAGGACGGTCTTCTCGGTCCCCTGGCCGGCCAGGACCACCGGACCGGTCACCCGAAGGCCACGGTCGAGATGAATGAAGCCCGCCGGAAGTTGAATCGTCGCCCCTTTGGCGGCGACAATCCAGTTTTCGAGGACTCGGCGATTGGTTTCCGCCGTCGCCCGATCGGCGGCACCGACGACGAGATTGCCAGCCCGTGGCTCATCGCCCCGCACGCTCGCCATTGGGATGGCGACAAACAAAAACGACGCAACAAGCCACATTCGGCACGTTACGTCGCGAAGTGGAGCTGATCGGGATCGAACCGACGACCTCTTGAATGCCATTCAAGCGCTCTACCAACTGAGCTACAGCCCCATTAATGATTGAAGATAGAACCGTCGGGCAGCAGGGTCAACGGCATTCGGCTGGCCGGAATGTGACTGGGTTCGCACAATCACCGAGTGAACCGCTCCACGATCAAGGCGACGTTGCAATACGCTCTCGGTTTCGCCCTGCTCGCCTGGGTTATCCTGCGTAATTGGCGACCGGCGTCCGGCGAGCCCGGCCTCGCCGATACATTTGCCCTACCCTTCCACCCCCTCACCTTTGCCATCGCAGCTCTGCTGACCGCCACATCGGCCCTGGTTAGCTTCACCCGCTGGTTCTCCCTCGTGCGCGCCCAGGGATTGCCCTTTCGCTACATCGATGCACTACGCCTCGGCATGGTTGGGTATTTTTTCAACACATTTCTGCCCGGCTCGATTGGCGGCGACATTGTGAAGGCAGCCGGCATTGCTCGTGAGCAACAGCGGCGTACGGTCGCCGTCGCCACCGTCATCATCGACCGTGCGATCGGGCTGTGGGGGTTACTATGGCTGCTCGCACTGTGTGGACTGGCGTTCTACCTGGCGGGCAACGAACTGCTGCTCGACAACCGCGGGCTTATGACGCTTGTCCAATCGGCCTGGGTGGCGGCCATCCTGAGCGCCGGCGTCTGGTTTGCGCTCGGTCTGTTGCCGGAGCGGCGAGCAGGCCGCGGTGCGGGCCGATTGCGAAGCCTACCGAAAGTCGGTCGTGTGCTCGCGGAACTGTGGTGGGCGGTCTGGACCTATCGCAAGAAGCCGCGCGCTGTCGCCCTGGCACTCGCGCTCTCCGTGGTCTGTCACACGATCAACGTCGCGGCCTACCATTTGGCATCGCGGGCGTTTGTCGACCCTGCGGAGGAGAGCCAACTACCAACGCTGTCGGAGCACTACCTGGTCATTCCAGTCGGCTTGACGGTCCAGGCATTCGTGCCGACACCCGGCGGCCTGGGTGGTGGTGAGTTTAGTTTCGGAGCACTGTATCAGCTTCTTGGCCGAGCGAAGCCCCTGGGTGTTCGGGCCAGCCTTATTGTCCGTGTGGTGATGTGGGCCTTGGGTTTGGTCGGCTACCTCGTCTACTTGCGCATGAAAAAAAGCGGCGTGGTCCGGCTCCCGTCAGGAACCTGACCACGCCACAGTCCAGACGACGAAGTTACTTCGTTCGGCGCTGGCGTCGGAGAACGAGCGTTCCCACACCACCAACCGCCAGCAGCGTTAGGCTTGCGGGCTCCGGTGTATCCTTGACGGCCGGACCCGCGGTATTGACGACTTCCGGTGGAGGCGCAGGAACCTCGACCGTGCCAGTCATAATGGGACCGTCCACCGTCGGAGCCGGGACTTCGGCCGGAACCGTACTGCCCGTCCCCTCGACTGGGTTGGTCGAGACGGGACTACTCGGCACTTCGGTGACGGCCGGATCCGACTGGCCGGTTCCCGCCGAACCTTGCTGACCGGACGGGCTACGCTCAGTCGGGGTCGGGTCCTTGGTCGGCATGCCGGCGGGCGGTTGGATGTCGATAGATGCCGGGCCGGTGATCGTGGACGTACCACCGCCTTTGCCATCCGGGGTGAATGCAGGTTCGGACGCCGCCGTCGTCGAAACGGTGGCACCATCCGGAACCTGAATGGTCATGCCTTCCGTGCCCAATGACGTGATGATGATGCTGCCAAAACACGTAATAGACTGCGCCCCGGCCGGTGCGGCCAGGAACGACAGAGCGGGTAGCACCCACAACCAGGGATGCGCGATCCAGCGCTTCATGCGTCGAATCCTCTACTCGGGTATCGAACCATCTCACACCGGTCGCGGGGGAGCGTCCGGTGGATCGATGGTCCCGACGACTGCCATCGGCAGCACATCGGGACTTCCATGTCGGATATGGACGATAAGGACTTGAGGAATTCTGTCAACCGGAACTGTGGCGGCTCTGGCGACACCTCAATGGCCAGCTGTGAGCGTAAGCGATGTCCCTGTTAGCCGATCGGGCATCGTTCGATCTCGCATACGCGGACATCGACTGAGTGAACCGTCGATTTTTCCAGAAAATGTCGCTTACGCTTCTCGTACCACTTCGATGCGGAATTGATATGGCGACGCCGGGCCGCCCAAGATGAGCACATTGTCGCCTTCGACGAGGGGTGCCGTGCGGTGTTGATGTCGCCCACCAATGGTGACCTCGTTGACAATGGTACCTAACACGCTTCCACGGTCCTTCACGATCAGTTGCGAGCCGTCCCAAAAGTCAATCGCAAGGTGATTGCGCGAGACATTGAATGGACTTGTGTCCAGTAGCCACAGATCATTAAGGTCCATCGCCTCGCGCTCGGCGGCTTCCGAGGCGCGGCCAATCCGGAACGGAAACTGTTCGATCGGAAGCCCAGCATCCGGCAGGGTTTCCGCCGCCTTCCTCGTCAATGGATGTATGGTCACTTTGAGAGCTGAAACCGCCGGAACAGTCGGTGATTCCGCGGACTTCTCGCTCAATGTCCGGAGTCGCTCAAATAACCGTATGAGGTACTGCCGGCACTTCGACGGATCGTGGAGGAGATCGTGTTCAAACTCCGCTCGTGTCAAGCTTGTCGCCGAACCTGCCTTAGCGGCCCGTGCCGTCTTACCATGTGCTCGTTCTTCGATCAGGGCCATTTCCCCAACGACCTCACCAGGACCGAGCAGCGCCACTCGAGTCGTCCCGGCGAGGATTTCGACCTGCCCCGATTCGATCAAATAGGCTCGATCGGCTGAGTCGCCTGCACGAAACAGGGTTTCACCGGCTGCAAACGAACGCGATGCCATATGCTGAAGCTCCATCGAATCGAGATTACGCGAAGGCCTTGCGCAACATCGCCAGGCTCTTGGGCACAGCGGTAGCCGGGTCTTCGTTGCCCTCGAACTCCAGCGACAGAAAGCCCTGGTAGTTCGCTGCACGCAACAATGCGGCTATCCGGTCGTAGTCGATATCGAGCGTATACCAACGCCCGCCACCATAGTACGTCTTCGTCTGAACCAACGATGCGAGAGGGGCGAGCTTCTCGAACTGCTGGTAACGGTCGTCGCCAAGGAAATTGCCGGTATCGACGGTGACCCGCAGCCAATCCGACTTGATCGCGTTGACGACTCGCAATACCCCCGCGGCCGTACGTCCGAGGCCCCAGTGGTTCTCAAGGCCCATCGTCACGCCGCACCGCTCGGCGGTTTTAAGGCATTGCTGAAGGCCATCGATGACCCAGCCAAACCCGTCTTCCTCGGTTACGCCTGCAGGAGGATCCTCAAGGCCCTTGTGCTGCATCAGATCGTCGAAATCTCGCCGTGTACGCCACGTGCCCGTATTGACGCGAATCGTGGGGATACCCAGGGCATAAGCCATCTCGATGCAACGAATCGTGTGTTCGACGTTTTTCTTCCGCTCGTTGGCATCTTTGAACAGAAAGCCCTGATGCGTCGAGAACCCGCACAAGGACATGCCGGCATGAAACGCTTGTCGCTTGAGCTTCTGGAGTGTCGCGTTTGACTCGTCTTCCATCTGCTTGTGCAGAATCTCCACGGCATCGAAGCCGGCCCGTGCGGCTAGGTCGATACAATGGGAAAGATCGCGATAGGGTTCGTGGCGAAACTGCCAGTACGAATATGTCGAGACCCCAATGCGATTGGCCCGCCGTGGCGAGCGGACGTCCGGCTCGGCCGCGCCAACGCCAGTGGTCGATGCGAGAACCGCAGTACCAGCCGCGAGGAACTGACGTCGGCTAGCAGGCATGGGAAAGCTCCGCAAGCAAGGTAGCTCTGCGGAGGAAGATACGAGTCGGAACGCTCGGCGTCCGCGAATTCGTACCTTATCGCTTGCTATCGCAACCGCCCTCGGGCGTGGCACGACACTCGGGTACCGTCGCCACGGACGTTCCGAACTTGGCTCGGCGTGCGGTCCGATCTGTCTGCGACCAATCGACCACAGCCGAAGCGGCGATCCCCGTCGCCGCCATCACAGCGGTCACGAGCGTCACGTGGATGCCAAAGCGATTGCGCCGCCGACCATGGAGCCGGTGCGATAAGCGTCGCAACTCCCCATCAGGGCACGGCACCCAACCGTTATTCGGTCCGACTGACATGGCCGATCTCCCGTCGAACAACCCGCGAATGTGGTCCCCATTCCATGTTCGATCATCGATCCTTCACGTAACGCCGAACCGGTGTCGCCTTCGCCGTCACGAGTGGTGACAGCGGTTCGCCAGCAGCTTCCGCCGTCACGCGCCGGCGGTCCACGACGGCAATGCGCCGACGCCGTATGGCGATCAGCCCTTCGCGCTGGAGTTGGCCCAGCGTTGCCGTCACCGATTCCCGCGTGGCGCCGATCAGGTTGGCAAACTCCTGATGCGACAGGCTCACGCGAATCTCCCACGTTGTCCCAATCGCCTGACCGTGCGACTCCAACAACTCAACAATCAGCGCGAGCGCACGCTCGCGCGTCGAACGAAACAGGATATTCCGCAGTCGGTTCTCGATTCGCCGACGGCGGAACCCTAGCAGCTTGGTGACGTGCATCGCCACGTCGCTGCGCCGTTCCATCAGCCAGAGGATATCGTCGCGCGGCAGTGCGAGTACTTGCGACGCCTCGACTGCTTCAGCGTATTCGTCCCGAGGAGCCTCGTCGAGAATCGCTAGCTCCCCAAACACCTCTCCCGCTTCGACGAAGGCCAGGATCGTCTCCCGTCCATCGGGCGTCACGGCCTTGATCTTCACGCGCCCCTTCGCCAGTAGCAATACCGTCTGTCCCGGTTCGGCCGGGAAATACACGATCTCTCGCGGTGCCAACGAACGAAGCCGCGCTCGCGACTCCAGCCGTCGACATTCTGTCGACGACAGGTTCTCGAATAGTGGGCATCGCTTCAGATACCAAATCGTCTCGCTCATGCGCCCCCAGAGGGGTACGACGGTGCAACCGGCACGCGACTATCCCACAGTACACGATCCTCCGGCCCGCCGCCACCGCCTCCGGAACACTGCTGCCGCTCCTGTGCCGCAGACCGCGATGCCCAGCGCACTGGTCGGCTCCGGCACCGGCTGGAAAAAAGCGCGAATGTTGTCGACGCCGAGAGTGGCCGCGATCGCATCCCCGTTCAGCGATGGAACGGCCGAGCTCAGTATCCGCATTTCGGCCGGACTGCCCAAGAGAGTCGTGAGCGGAACGGTTGGCGAGCTGATGGGCGTAAAGTTCGCGTCCGCCAAGCTGACAACTACATGCTGCCACGTTGTTTGGGCTGGCGGAAGTACGATGGCGCTTGTCAGCGAGTACCCTGCCGAAAAGCTCGTGACATCCACCTTGAACGCGACCCGCAGAGCGATTTGCGTTGAACTGGGGTTGATGACATCCATCTCGATGGCGTTTACCCCCGCCGCGTTGTAATTGCCGACCCACTGCGCGCGGTTAAACGCGATCAGTCGGCCACCAGGCCCGGGAGAAATCGATAGGAAGTGATCGTTACTTCCCAAGGGACCCCCAGCGGATACGGTTACAGCGGCAGTCCCCTGTCCATTTCCCCAGTTCAGTGTCGATCCGGTTTCAAACGTGTCAATCTGATTGAAGCTGATCTGCGCCCAACCGATTGCTGGCAGAGCCATCAGAGCTAACGCTACCAGCACCGCTCGGACCCCGAGTCCGACCCGCACGACGCTCCTCCATTGTTGTGGACAGAGTGGAAGTCGAGTGCGATTGCGCAACCTGCTCCGTCCCACACATTGCGTTGCTGGCGGGATCGTAGCAATTCGGTGCACGGCTTATCTGTGAACTGGATTACCGTCGAGAAAAGAACCCGAACACTGACGCGCTCGCAAATCCGCAGATACATTTTGGCGTGGTCCACGCGCCTGCACGGCCTTTAAGATCCGTCATAGTGTTTTGACATTTCTTTACATTTTTCGCATGGATCAATTCCGTCAAACTTACTCCCGCCGGCTCGAAGGATCAGCGGACCGGCAAATCCGTGACGTGCCACAGGTCGTTTTTAGTCAAACGGTTATGTCCACCGAACCCCGATGTTCGTGTGATCACGTGGACACGACGCGCTGGAATGAGCCAACACGTTTTTCCGAGATTTCGTTGTCTGTCCAATTTGACAAAGCGTCGTGCGTGTATGGAGTTCGAGTCGACATCGCTGCGACTCGCAAAAGCCGCAAGGCCCTGGAAGTCCAGGGCCTCGTACTCCATTGTGGCGACAAGACGGCGATCGAGCCTTTTACTGGCCCCGTCCGGGGTCAGTAAGCCGGTTTGCGGCAATCCGCCGATACAAGGCCCTGCCAAGATTAGGCTTGAGCGGTCTTACAGGCGACTCAGGAAACAAGCTGCCCCATGCGTCCTGCCTGGAAGTCCAGGAACGCCTGGCGAATTTCCGCTTCCGTGTTCATCACGAACGGGCCATGCGCAACGACCGGTTCATCAATCGGCTCGCCACTGAGCAATACAAGCTTGGTATCCTTAGCTGCCGTCAACGAGATCGAATCCCCCGCCCGGTCGAATACGGCCAAACCGGCATCTTCAAGTACCTGTCCGTCGGCCAGATCGACGCGCCCGCTCAAAACGAAGAGTAGCGCAGTGTGCCCTTTCGGGACATGAAGTTCAGCGCGATGTCCGGCAAGTAGCCGCACGTCCCACAGGTTGATCGGCGTGTAGGTACTGGCCGGTCCTCTCGTAGCGCCAAAGTCGCCCGCGATCACACGCACCGTCCCAGCTTCGCCTGGCAGCGGTACTTGCGGAATCTGCGTCGAAGCGATGCTCTGGTAATGCGGCTTGACTGCCTTATCCCTGGCAGGCAGATTCACCCAAAGCTGGATCATCTCCAGAACGCCGCCGCGACGGGTGAAATCATGCCCGTGCATTTCCTCGTGCACCAGTCCCGATGCGGCAGTCATCCACTGCACGTCGCCGGGGCCAATGACACCTCCACCTCCGGACGAGTCGCGGTGCTCGACTTCACCGGAATAGACAATAGTAACCGTCTCAAACCCCTTGTGGGGATGTTCCTCGACGCCGCGCGGTTTGTCCGAAGGCGGGAACTCCGCCGGTCCGGCATAGTCGAGCAGCAGGAAGGGGCTGACGGCCGAACCGTGACTGTGGTGCGAGAAGATGGTCCGAACGGGAAAGCCGTCACCGACCCAGTGGCCACGCCCGGCACGTTGAATGCTCAATACCTTTTTCATTGTCACTCCTCCGCGATTCAAAATCGTGTCCGTTACGTTGCCTCAGAAGGAATCAGCCTGTCGCATTTCTCTTGATCATGCCCGCTTCCAGCTTCTGGAGCTTGGTCTCGTACCCGGTTGTCTGCATGTTTTGGGCCTTATCGTAGCTTTCCATCAGGCAGCGATGTCTCGCACCCGTTGAAGTAGTCCGCTCTGGTGATCGACCAGCCGCATGACGGCGTCGTTCGGATCGATCATTCGTTTATTGACTTGGGGCATGGCTCACTCCTTCGATGGGTTGGCGTCCTGCGATACGAAACCACTGAGGCAGGACACACCTTGACTATTGGCCGACCACGGCAAAAAGACAAGTATGGTCTTTTTTGTAATGTAGTATCTATCCTGATACTAAAGGAAGCCGATGGCCAAACGACGCAAGCGAATGAACGAGAAGAAAGCGGTTGGCTGTCCCGTCGAAACCACGATTGAAGCGATTGGTGGACGATGGAAGGTCTTGGTGATCCACCATCTGCTGGAGGGGACCAAGCGGTTCGGCGAATTGACGCGATTACTTCGCGGCATCTCGGCACGCACGCTGACCCGGCAGTTGCGCGAACTCGCCGATAGCGGCGTCATCGAGCGACATGTGTACCAGCAGATACCACCGAGGGTCGATTACTCGCTGACGCCACTGGGCTGCAAACTCGCGCCCATCCTCTATGCGATGCATGATTGGGGATTAGAGGCCGAAAAGAGTCGATCTCGGAGTTAGCGCGGTAACCGAACGGCAGTCGACTCCAGGAACGTGCACCCGTCAACAACTGTCTTCGCAACTGCTACCAGCATTGCGGACTTACGAAACAGTCGGGAGGACACGACGGCTATTGAACTTCTTGTGACCGGCGTCCGGGGATGGGACGCCGGCCACGGCTCGCCCTCACCAGCCCGGTATAGGCGCACGACCGTATCGAAGAAGTCCTTGTCGGCAAGGTCCTTGGCTTCCCGACTGAGTTTGCGAACCGCCACCGTCTTCGGAAAGCCGCGCGGACATCGGCCTCAACCTACTTCTACACGCAAATCCGCACAAGATTCACGTTTTCGGTATCCAGAGCCTTTTGTACTGGCGTGACGACTGGTCCATCCATGCCATCGCAGTGGGCGACGGCTTGTCCTCCTCGGACCAATAGCAGAACCGCAAGGAGGGTGGTTACCATCAGGAACTTCAAGGGAAGATGCTTCCTCTTGAGGATGACTCCTTACGACATATGGTGCCCGATATGCACCATTCGCACGAATGGTTTGGGAGCTCTCCCTCATGTCGTTGGCAAGAGGATCGTCAGCAAAAGCGATGCGTTCTCGATCCCCTTGACCGAATGCAGTTCGCCCGTGGGCAGGTAGAGGAGTTTCCCCGCCTCGAGAGTTTGCGTTTTCCCAAAAGCGGTAAAAGCCACTTGGCCCTCAAGACAGTGCACGATTAGTTCGCCTTTGGCCTTATGTTCATCGATTTCCTTGCCAGCCGGGACAACCAGCCGGATCATTTCGAAATCCTTGGCCCGCACAAGTGTCGTTGTGGGAGTCGAGCCAAACAGTGATCCAAGTGGCCGCACATCAACGAGTTCACCGGGCTTTGCGTGAGGAATAGCCATTGCACCAACCTCCTTTTCGTGATCACAAGCGTTGTTGCTAGGCATTCCGCAAAGAGTATGCCGACGCCAGCCATTGGCAGAGGCGAGCAACAGCGATTTGATGTGAACCTTGGCCTGCCGCATGAACGGTTGACGTTCCCGACATGTGCCGAAATGCACAGACTCGAACGGACCGGGATGCGGCCGTCAAGGCGATGAGCTGAGTTGAACTTCCGCAAAAAGCTGCGATTGAAAAGGATACAGCGAATCTGCTCTCGCGCCCGTTGCTAGCGACCGGCGACAACCAAGACTACTAAATCACGTTCCTCGACCGCAAGTGCTGCAAGCTCAACGACAAAGCCCTTCGACGTTTTCGCCGAAGGGCTCGTTCCGAAAAACAGTCGGGCCGGCGGGATTTGAACCCACGACCTCTTGCACCCCAAGCAAGCGCGCTAGCCAGGCTGCGCTACGGCCCGTTGGCTTTCGTTGTACTGCCATCGACCTATTACTGCAAGGCAGCCAATCGAACTGGTGAAATGAGGTCCCATAGGGCAAACGGGTTCACGATCGGGCGCTGCACTTGCCGCGAACCCAGCCGACGAATCGCCCTATTCTTACGCCGACAATCCGTTTAGCCGTCCCGTACTGTCGCCGAAGGACTTGGCGTTGAGGTCGAAGGCATCGACGATGTTGAGAAACAGGTTGGTCAAAGGAGTTTCGGCTGGGAACCGAATATGGCGACCCGTCGCAAACGAGCCACCTCCGCGACCGGCGAGCAGAATCGGCAAATCGTCGTGATTGTGGCGATTCCCGTCGCCATTGCCGGAGCCATAGACGATCATGCAGCGATCGAGCAGTGTCTGATCGCCCTCCTTGGTCGCCTTCAGCTTTTGCAACAACTCTGCGAACATCGATACGTGGAAATGGTTAATCGTCTTGATCTTCTCCAGCTTTTTCGCATCGCGCTGATGGTGGGAGAGGTCGTGGTGTCCCTCGGGAACACCAAGGAAGGGATACCCGCGACCGCTCGACTCGTTCGCGTACACGTGCGTGACGACGCGGGTCGAATCGGTTTGGAACGCCAATACGAGCAGGTCATTCATGAGTCGCAAGTGCTCCGCGTAATCGCGCGGCACGACTTGCGGCGGAACCTTGGTGCCTTGGGGAAGCGGCTTTTGTACGTTGGCTTCAGCCGACGCCTTGGTGATTCGCTGCTCGACTTCCCGAACCGCCGTCAGGTATTCATCGAGCTTCCGCGAGTCCGATGCCCCGAGACCGCGCTGGAGTTGGCGGGCATCGTCGCGTACAAGGTCGAGAACGCTCTTTCGGTAGCGTTCACGCCGCGACCGGCTCTCAGCCACCTCGTCGCCCTTGCCTGCACCGAACAGCCGCTCGAACACCAGTCGCGGGTTGACTTCCTTTGGGACCGGCGTCGTCTCGGTACGCCAGGCAACGGTCGAATTGTAGACGCACGAATAGCCCGAATCACAATTCCCGGCCGAGCGGCTGGGTTCGCAGCCGATCTCGAGCGACGGAAACCGCGTCAATTCGCCGATTCCTTGGGCTAGGAACTGGTCGATGGAAATGCCCGCTTTGATGTCAGCACCGTGCGTCTTGCGCGGCTGACAGCCGGTCAGAAACGCCGACATCGCGCGAGCGTGGTCGCCCGGACCGTCGCCGTGAGCGCGAGCCTTATCACACGTCAGACCCGACAACACCAGTACGTCGTCTTTGACGGACTTGAGCGGATTCAAAATGTATGGCAACTGAGTGAGTGGGCCCTCATTCTTCGGCGTCCACTCAGCCATGTTCTTGCCGTTCGGGACGTAGACGCACGCAAAGCGTACGGGCATGGTCTTCTTGGCATTGGTTCCGGTCCCGGCGACGGCCAGCCGCGGCAACATTGCCTCCAAGAGCGGAAGAGCGACGGCAGAGCCGATCCCGCGGAGGGCCGTGCGGCGGTCCATGATGGCGTTCGGTAACATCATTTGGCCTTACCCGTTGAAACCGGATTGCGCTTCTGAAACGGCTCGCTGTTGACCACCGCCAAGACCAACTCGGAGAACTTATCCTGCTTTTGACGGACCTGCGATGTCGCAAGTTCCACCGCACACCGATCGGCCGATTCCACGCCGCGGCCGAGGGCGTACGTCATGATCTTATCGACCAGGCAGCGTCGAAACCGCATATGGTCCGCCCGCAGTATCCGCCTCAACTCGGCCGGGTCACTGAATCGTCGGCCGTCGGGCAGTTCGCCGGATGGATCGATGTCGAACTTGCCGTCCTTGACCCGCCAAGCGCCAATGGCGTCGAAATTCTCGAACGCAAAGCCGATCGGGTCCATGCGCTGATGGCAAACGGCACACTCGGCTTTCGTACGGTGCACTTCCATGCGCTGTCGCAATGACGCGCTTTCCACGGCGTTTTTCTCTTCGCTCAGTTCGCCCGCATCGGGTGGCGGCGGCGGCAAGGCAGCGTTGAGGAGGTTCTCCATGATGTACTTGCCACGCTTGACCGGAGAAGTGCGCGTGACGTTCGACGTCACGGTCAGCACGCTCGCCTGAGTGAGAATGCCAGCGCGCGGCGTGCCCTTTAAGCTCACCCGCCGAAACTCATCGCCCTTGACACCTGCAATGCCGTAGTGCTTTGCCAATCGCTCGTTGAGAAACGTGAAGTCGGCGTCAAGGAAGTCGAGGATGTTGCGATCCTCCTGCACGATGGCGGCAAAGAACAGGGCAGTTTCCTGAAACATGGCATTACGGAGGGAGTCATCGAATCCTGGAAACAATCGCGCGTCCGGCTGGACCGTCTTCAGATTGCGGATCTGTAGCCATTGGCCCGCAAAGTTCTCGCCAAGCGCTCTCGCCTTAGGATCCCGGAGCATTCGCCGCACTTGCGGTTCGAGTTCCTTGCGCAACGACCCCTTCTCGGCCAGCTTGAAAAGCTCATCGTCGGGCATGCTCGACCACAGAAAGTACGAAAGCCGAACTGCTAACTCGTGTTCCGAGATTGAGAACGGCTTATCGACCAGCTTCTTGTCGTTTTCGACTTTGAACAGGAAATGCGGTGATACCAGGATCGCCTGACAGGCCAGTTGGATTCCCTTCTCAAAGCTCTCGCCATTGCCTTCGACCATGTCGACGAGTTTGAGGAACCTCGCCACTTCGTCCGAGCGTGCCGGCCGACGAAAGGCGCGTCGTGCGAAGTTCTCGATGATCTTTCGCGCAGCGTCTGTCCGGGTCATCCCCTGCTGCCCCGGCTTGGCAATCATGATTCGCCGATACGCCTCGGGCATGATCCGTTCATTCGTAACCAGTGGCCCCTGGACCTCGAGCGCTCCGACGACAATCGCTCGTTCCTTCTTGGCGGAATCGGCCTCGTTCTCGTCGGTATTCGCCTTCGGATTGGCGATAGCGATCGACAACTTATGGGGTCCGGCTGTGGTCTTAAGCGTTACCTCGCGCTGCCCAAAGCCCTTTCCATCGACGAATGGTCGCAATTCACTCTTGTGGAACTCGGAGCCATCCAACTTGAGGACGACCTTGACCGGCTCTTTGTCGATTGGCAATCCGTTGGCTCGGAGCGTGATGGTATAGTCACCATCTCCGGGGAACTTGTAAGCGACGGTTGCCTCATCGCGCGAGAGGACGAAGCCGCGATCACGAAACGGCGCCACCTTCGGGAGTGGCTCAAAATCGCGGAGGCGGAATTCACGCTTCGGCGGCAAGGGCGGTAGCTCGCCGGTGAATGCCTTGTCGATAATCTTCTCGGCTGCTGCGAGGTACTTCTCTAACAACAGGGGCGACAGCGCCAGTACATCGCCGATGTTGTCGAATCCATAACCGACATCGTCGGCCGGAAAGCCGTCGGCCGGCTGAAAGTCGAGGGCCAGCAAATCGCGAATCGTATTGTTGTACTCGGATCGATTGAGCCGACGGAGTGTTACGCGCCCAGGATCGACGGTACCGCCACACACGACCTTCGCCAACTCACCTTCAAGGTCCGCCAGGAAGCTTTTCCGCTCGGCCGCGTCGGGTCGTGGCTGCTTCGGCGGAGGCATTTCGTTAGCGCGCACCCGCTCCAAAACCGATTCCCACGTCGTCCGGTCGTCCGCGATCGCCTGGATACTGTGCAGGGCAAGACTGCCACTCTGTTTCATCGGTCCGTGGCAACTGATGCAGTGTTTTGCGACGAACCCCTTGATGCTGTTCGGCATCCGATCGAGGGCTGTGGCCGGGGGCTCGGCCCGGAGCATTCCTGGAGCGACAATCGTGATGGTCGCAAGGCACACGCAAAACCCATACAACCGGAATCGGCAACGCATAAGAACCATCGGCCAATCCAAGCAGTGGGGGCAGCGACGAGCAACGTCGGAGGGTGGGAGTCTAAGTTACTGGTAGTATCCGCGACAGACTCATCACAGGCAAGCGATTTCTTCGGTCGAACCGGCAAATCCTGCTTGGTCCGTGGCCCGAGCCAGCATCGTTCCCGACCGTAAGGTACAATCGCCTAGATCGATGAAACTCACGCCAATGATATCGCGGTGAGAGATCGTTGGATCATGTCGCATAACGCGTCAACGCCGATTATCGACGCCCGCGAAGGCGACCTCGGTCCGCCGCAGGGAGCAGTATTGGTTGTCGAAGACGATCGCATCAATCGCCTGCTGCTGACCCGCCACGTCGAGCGCATGGGCCGCCGTGTCCTCGTGGCCGACAACGGCATTCAAGCCTTGGCAACTGTACAACGCGAGCGATGCGACCTGATTTTACTCGATGTCATGATGCCCGAGATGGATGGCAGCGAGGTCCTGCGTGAGTTGAAATCGTCGGACGATTTGAAGAACATCCCGGTGATCGTAATCTCAGGACTCGGTGAAGCCGATACGGCCGCCCGGTTTATCGAGATTGGAGCCGAGGACTACCTGACGAAGCCGTTTAACCCCTTGATGCTCCATGCCCGTATTACCGCCAGCCTGGAAAAGAAACGGCTCCGCGACACGGAGCAAGCTTATCTCCGGCAGCTACTCGCGCTCCAACAAGACCTGGACCGGCGGAATCGTGAACTCCAGGATCTCAATCGCCGGCTCGAGCAAATTGCACTGACGGACGAACTGACGGGCTTGCCGAATCGTCGCTCGGCGATGGCCGAGTTGAAACGCTGCTGGGCCGCGTCGGATCGGCATCGTCAGCCGATGGCATGCCTCATTGTCGATGTTGACTACTTCAAGCGCGTCAACGACACATTTGGCCACGACAGCGGCGACGTCGTACTTCGAGCTGTCGCCGAGCGACTGCGCGCCGCGGCCCGAAAGAACGAAGTCGTCTGCCGACTCGGTGGTGAGGAGTTTATCGTACTCTGCGAGTTCACAGACCGGGTTGCGGCCGAGAAATGCGGCGAACGACTTCGCTCGGCGGTGGCCGCGGCGCCGATCCGCTCCGACGCGCAGGCGTATGCCATAACCGTGAGTATCGGCGTGGCCGCTCGCGTCGACGCAACACAGCACCCCGAACAACTACTTAAAGCGGCCGACCAGGCCGTCTACCTGGCGAAGCAAACCGGGCGCAATCGCGTTTGCCTCGCCGACTGACTCTGACGGGCATACAAACGCACGTATCCTCTGGCAGCCACCACAACGAAGGTAGGGCGGAATGTCCGAGTTGTTCAACCAGATTGCCGAAGCCAAGCAAGCTCTCGCCACGAAATGGCGCGGTCAACCGACGGTTGGGATCGTTCTCGGAACAGGCCTTGGAGCGCTGGTCGAAGATATTGAGGACAGGGTCAGGATACCCTACTCGGACCTACCCCATTTTCCTCGGGCCACAGTTATCGGCCACGCCGGCGAGTTGGTGTGCGGTACCTTGGCGGGAAAGACTGTCCTCGCGATGTCCGGGCGATTCCATGCCTACGAAGGCTACACGCACCAACAGCTCACGTTTCCAGTGCGCGTGATGAAGGCACTGGGCTGCAGCACACTTATCGTCTCGAATGCGTGTGGCGGTCTCAATCCCCAGTTCGCTAAGGGCGACCTGATGGTGATTGAAGATCACATCAACCTGATGGGCGACAATCCCCTCATCGGGCCAAACGACGACCGCCTTGGCGACCGCTTCCCCGACATGAGCGAACCCTACGACAAAGGGCTGGTCGCCTTAGCTCGTCGGCTCGCATTGGAAGAAAAGATCGTCGCCCAACAAGGCGTGTACGTCGCGGTAACGGGGCCGAACCTGGAAACGCGAGCCGAATACCGCTTCCTCCGTGGCATCGGAGCCGACGTCGTTGGCATGTCAACCGTGCCCGAAGTAATCGTCGCCGTCCACAGCAAGATGAAGGTTCTCGGCTTCTCCATTGTGACCGATATGTGTTTGGCGGACGCGCTGGAACCGACGAACCACCTGGAAATCGTCGCCGTGGCCAACGCCGCCGAGAAGACGTTGCGCGTGTTGGTCAAGCGCGTGATCGGTGAGTTACCGTGAGCGCCCGTAGCATCCTGCTCACAATCGGTCTCGTCTTCCCCACGGCCATTACCTACGTCCACTTCGTCGCGGTGCGATCTGAAGGGCCGACCGCCAACCCACGACTCATCGCGCTGTATGCCTCTGCCAAGCTGGCGACCCTACTACTGCCCCTTGTGACCTACTTCGCGACGCCGCGATCACAACGATTTCCGTCGCAGCATCATCGCGCCGACATGCACGCTCAGGGCCAGCGAATGGCCAGGCCACGGAACGCCATTGGCCTGGGCCTCGCATTCGGACTGGCTACGGGGGGAGCGACCCTTGGGCTCTATCATTACTGGTTCGTCAACTCAGCACTCTTTGACCGTGCCGCTCTGCAGGTTCGAGCCAAAGTGACCGAGTTCGGCTGCGACACGCCGGCACGGTACATCGCCTTTGCGGCCTTTCTCGCACTGGCCCACTCGTTGCTCGAAGAGTATTACTGGCGTTGGTTCGCATTTGGCGCGCTGCGGCGGAGCTGGGCGTTTTGGCCCGCGGCCCTCGTGGCGAGTTTGGCATTTATGGGGCACCATGTCGTCGTCCTCAGCGTGTATTTCCCAGATGCCATTTGGTCGGCCGTCGTACCGTTCTCGCTTGGTGTCGCAATCGGCGGCCTTGTGTGGTCGTGGCTGTACGAGGTTAGCGGATCGCTTGTCGGCTCTTGGCTGAGTCACATCCTTGTGGACGTGGCGATCATGACTGTCGGATATCAGATGCTGTTTCCACAAGCCTAGTCGAGGGAATCACAGGACGATGAAGAAGGCGATTATTACCGGCATCACCGGCCAGGACGGCAGCTACCTCGCTGAGCTACTGCTGGACAAGGGCTACGAAGTTCACGGAATCGTCCGTCGGGCGAGTACCGAATCGTTCGAGCGAATCGAGCATCTCACCGGTCGAATAACGCTGCACCAGGCCGATCTGCTCGACCAACTCTCGATCGTCGAGGTATTGACCTCCGTACGACCACAGGAGGTTTACAACCTCGCGGCTCAGAGCTTTGTTCCAACGAGTTGGAAGCAGCCTCTGCTGACCGGTGAATTCACCGGGCTTGGCGTAACTCGCGTCCTGGAAGCCGTCCGCCTGGTCGATCCGCGAGGGATTCGCTTCTACCAGGCATCGTCGAGTGAGATGTTCGGCAAGGTGCAAGAGGTACCGCAGACCGAAACGACTCCCTTTTATCCGCGTAGCCCGTACGGTGTCGCCAAGGTGTACGGTCACTTCATTACCGTGAACTACCGCGAAAGCTACGACATCTTCGCCTGCTCCGGTATTCTGTTCAACCACGAATCGCCGCGCCGCGGAAAGGAATTCGTGACTCGTAAGGTGACGGATGGAGTGGCGCGCATCAAACTCGGGCTCGCCAAGGAGCTTCGGCTCGGCAACCTCGATGCCAAGCGCGATTGGGGTTTTGCTGGCGATTACGTGCGGGCGATGTGGCTCATGCTCCAGCAGCCGACGGCAGACGACTTCGTTGTTGCTACAGGTGAGACGCACTCGGTGAAGGAGCTTGTCGAGGTCGCCTTCGGTTGCGTGGGCCTCGACTGGCAGAAGTACGTCGTACTCGATTCCGCCTTTATCCGCCCTGCCGAAGTCGATCTTCTGATCGGTAATCCCGCCAAGGCCCAGCGCATACTCGGATGGAAGCCTGAAGTATCGTTCCCGCAACTCGTGACGATGATGGTCGAAGCCGATTTGAAGCGTTACGAGCGCCCCTAACGTGCGCATTCTCGTGACAGGCGTGACGGGCTTCGTCGGGGGTCACTTGGCCGAGAGCCTGCTGGCGGCCGGCGGTGCCGAGGTCTGCGGCATCGCTCGACGCCGCGACTGGCCTGCCGAATGGCGGCATTTGGCTGCCAACGTTGTCTTGCACGCCGCCGACCTGGTCGATAGCGAGTGCGTCGAATCCGTATTACGCACCGTTGCACCGAATCAAATCTATCACCTCGCGGGCTACGCTCAGACGGGGCAGTCTTTTCGGGAACCCGATGCGGCTTGGGCGGGGAATCTCACGGGAACTCGCAGTTTGTATGATGCTGTGATCCGTTGGGGCGGCAAGCCACGGATTGTGTTCGTATCGAGCGGGCTCATCTACTCGATGTCCGAACACCCGGGGCAACCGGTGAATGAGGAGACTCCCTTTCGTCCGGTCAGCCCCTACGCTGCGAGCAAGGCGGCCGCCGATCTGCTCAGCTATCAGATGACGCGGCACCCGGGTCTTGAGATTGTGACGGTTCGCCCGTTCAACCAGATCGGTCCTCGGCAATCGTCCCAATTCGCCGTCGGCAGCTTTGCCCGACAATTGGCCCGCATTGAGCGAGGGCTAGACGAGCCACGACTTGAAACGGGCGATCTGAGTGCCAAGCGTGACCTGACCGATGTCCGAGACATGGTTGAAGCCTATCGGGCCGCGATGGAATCGGGGGAAAGTGGCGAGGCTTACAACGCCGGCACGGGCACGGCCGTGTCGATGCAGGAAGTGGTGGATGGCCTCTGTGCCTTGTGTCTCAAGCGCGTGGAAGTGGTAACAAAGACAGAGCGCCTGCGGCCGGCCGACGCGGCCGTAGTCGTGGCCGACGCGACAAAACTCCGCACGGCAACCGGCTGGGAACCGCGTTATTCGCTGCGCCAGACACTATGCGATACGCTCGACTACTGGCGCGGCGCGACTGCTTCTGACATGTGAATCCGTGGTCACTCAGCCAGGCTTGCGTGCTGTGCCGTGTGTAAGGGCCGACTCGCCTGTCCGTACAATCTCCCGGAGGGAGATACGCCGCCGATGCCGATCATTGAGGTTTGCGACCTGACCAAGACCTATCGCGTCGCTCAAAAGAAGCCCGGCCTGACTGGAGCGATCCGCGGTTTGTTTCGCCGCGAATACAAGTCCGTTGAAGCCGTTGCCGGTGTCAGTTTTGCGATCGAACCTGGAGAGATGGTGGCATTCCTTGGCCCAAATGGTGCCGGGAAGACGACCACGCTCAAAATGCTCTCGGGCCTTATCTACCCAACGTCCGGAACCGCGACGGTCCTCGGCTTCACCCCGTGGGATCGTGATGATGCGTTCCGTCGTCAGTTCGCGCTCGTCATGGGGCAGAAGAACCAGCTCTGGTGGGATCTGCCAGCCGGCGACAGCTTTCAGTTGCACCGCGAGATCTACTCGCTTCCCCGCGAGGATTTCCGGCAAACGCTCGGCGAGCTGATTGAGATGTTCGAGGTTCGGGACCTCGTCAAGCAGCCGGTGCGCGAACTATCGCTTGGCGAGCGAATGCGCATGGAACTGATCGCGGCCCTGCTCCACCGGCCACGACTACTGTTACTTGACGAGCCCACCATTGGCCTCGATGTCGTCGGACAGGTCAAGATTCAGAACTGTCTCCGCGAGTACAACAAAGCTCGCGGCGTCACGATGCTACTCACAAGCCACTACATGCGCGATGTCGAAGCACTGTGCCGGCGCGTGTTGGTCATCACGCACGGCAAGGTCATTTACGATGGGGACCTCGATGGCATCTCGGACCAGTTTGGCCGCGAGAAACTCCTGCATCTGGAATTCGCCGATGCGGTCCCGAGTGGGCTCGACCGTTACGGCAAGTTGACAAAAGAGGACGGCCCCGTTGTGGAGCTTAGCGTGGAGCGATCACGGGTGGCCGATGCTCTTGTGTCGATTCTCGACTCGAGCAAGTTACTCGACGTCAGCGTACAGGACCCGCCACTCGAACAGATGATTGCTCGCATATTCGAGGGCGCGAAGCGTGACTAATCTGATCGCGGCCCCCAAGTACCTCCGGATCTTCCGCGTGTCGCTGATCGAACGGTTGGCCTATCGCGGGGACTTTCTGCTCGGCACGCTACTGCGCTTCTTGCCGATGGTGACGACCATCCTCTTGTGGCGAGCCGTCTACCAGGGGACCGGCCACGGCGAAGACGCCGAACTCGCGGGGTACAACTACCACGAGATGATTGCCTATCTGCTGCTCGTGCATATCAGTCGAATGTTCTCGTCGATGCCGGGGTTGGCTTCGGGCGTGGCCCGGGACATTCGCGATGGTTCGCTCAAGAAATACCTGATTCAGCCGCTCGACATGATCGGCTACTTGACGGCCTACCGGGCGGCCCACAAAGTCGCGTACATCGTTACGTCGGCACTTCCCTATGCGGCGATCTTTGGCCTGTTCTCGCGCTACTTCGACCATCTTCCTGACGGACCGACGCTTGTTGCGTATGTCGCCTCATTGTTGTTGGGATTTGTCGTTGGATTTCACTTCGAAGTGTGCATCGGCATGATCGGGTTTTGGCTCCTGGAAGTCAGTTCGCTGATGTACGTCGTCATGACAGTGAACTACTTCGTCTCCGGACATATGTTCCCCATCGATCTACTGCCGTCATCGCACATCGAGTGGGGCTGGATCAACGTCTCCATTAATTGGGCAGGCATCCTCAAAGCGCTGCCGATGCAGTACCTCGCTTACTTCCCAGCCGCTGTATTCCTCGGCAAGGTCCAAGGGCCAGACCTTTGGTACGGCCTTGGCGGCGAGGTCGCCTGGGCGATTGCGCTGGTTTTTCTGTCACGGGTGCTATATCGGACAGGTCTGCGGCGCTACAGTGCCTTCGGAGGCTAATGGTGCTCGCGCGATACCTGAAGCTGTTCGTTGCGTTTGGCCGGTTCAGCCTGCTGAACGAGATGGCATTTCGCGCGAACTACGTCGCCAAGGTTGCCGTCGAGATACTGTGGCTGTTCCTGATGATTGTGTTCTACCGTACTCTCTTTTCGCAGACGCAAGCGGTGGGTGGCTGGACCGAGCCACAGTACCTCTTTTTTCTCGGCTGTTACTACGCGCTTGACGGACTCGTTGAGACGTTGTTTCTGAGCAACTGTAGCGAGTTTGCTGAGCTGGTCCGAAGCGGCAATCTTGACTTCATCTTGCTGAAGCCAATCGATGAGCAGTTCCTTGTCTCGTTTCGCAATATCGAGTGGTCATCGGCCCCGAACGTCATTCTCGGCTTCGGCCTAATGATCGTCGGCCTGCAACGGCTCGGGTGGCCAGTCGGCCCGGTACAGGTTTCCGTCTTTGTCGTGACCTTTGCGTGTGCGATCGTCATGTCGTATTGCTTCTTGATCACACTGGCTTCGACGTCGGTCTGGCTGGTCAAGAACCAAAGCCTATTTGAATTGTGGTGGTTGTTCACCAGCCTGATGCGCTATCCGCGAGAGATCTTTCGTGGCCCTTGGGCCGGGGCTCTTGGGTGGGTGTTTTCCTTCCTCCTGCCCGCTTTGCTTATCACCAACGTGCCGGCCAGCACGATGGTGAAAGTGCTCGACCCTGTACTCGCAACATACATGGTCGGCGCGACAATTGTCCTCCTCGTAGTAAGCCGCCGCTTCTTTCGGCGGGCGCTACAAAGCTATCGAAGCGCGAGCAGTTGACCTGAAGTCATTTTCCCTTGGCCTTCGCGGGCGGTGCAGCCTTCAGCGGCCAATGTTCCGATTCGCTTCTTGCTGAGTTCAGGTAGCTTTCGAGCTTTGCAACGACACCAGGATGTTGCGCTGCCACGTTCTTGGCCTCGCCGATGTCGTTGGCCAGATCGTAAAGCTGGAGAGGTCCACCCACGTTTTGACGTATTCCCTTCCAGTCTCCTGAACGGACGGCCTGTTTCGAGCCACCCTCATGGAACTCCCAGTACAGATACTCGTGCTGTTTCTGCCCGGGCTTGCCCATTAACGTGGGCGCAAACGAGATGCCATCGAGGTTCGCGGGTATCGGCACCGCAACGATATCTGCAAGCGTCGGCAACACGTCCCAAAACGCGCCGACGTGATCGCTTACGCCAGGCTTGATGACCTGCGGCCATCGGGCGATGGTCGGCACACGAATGCCGCCCTCGGTCATAGCACGCTTGATGCCGCGCAAAGGCCCCGACGAGCGGAAGAACGCTGGATCGTTGCCGCCTTCTTTGTGAGGACCATTGTCGCTCGTGAAGATCACCAGCGTCTTGTTCTCAAGGCCGAGTTCCTTGAGTTTCGCGAGGAGCCGTCCGATATCGGCGTCCAAGCGCGTGATCATTGCCGCCTTACCCTTCTCTGGATCGGGCCAGTCCGTCTTCGCATACTCGCCGTAATCCGGAACCTCGTTGCCGTGGCCGTCGAATCGTGTCCTCTCGTTGTTCGCATGAGGGGCCGTCACAGCGAAATACAGGAAGAAGGGCTTCGTCCGATGGGCGTCCACAAAGGCCAGTGCTTCCTTAGCAAACAGATCGGATGCGTACGTCACCCGCTCCTTGGCCACGTTTGGAGCAACGTGGACGTTCTCAGGCATGGGAACGCGCGATGTGTCCCGCCACAGGAAGTCGGGATAGTAGTCGTGCGCGTGATGCTGGTTCAGGAAACCAAAGAACGAATCAAAGCCCTTGCGCGTCGGCACACCGGTTGAGCCATCCTCGCCAAGCCCCCACTTACCGACGAGGCCGGTCGCGTAGTCGGCCGACTTGAGCAATTCGGCAACCGTGTGGTCCTCGGGTTTCAGCGCGACATTCAAGTTTGGCCCGCCGCCACCACCATTGCCGCGAACGCGGCAGTGTCCCGTGTGCCGGCCGGTCATAAGCGCACAGCGCGAAGGAGCGCAGACCGTACTGCCTGCATAGAACTGCGTGAACCGCAACCCCTCCGCAGCCATTCGGTCAAGATTGGGCGTCTTGATCTTCGTCTGGCCAAAGCAACCTAGGTCGCCGTAGCCGAGGTCATCGGCCAAGATGAACACGATGTTCGGCTTCTCGGCGGCCAATGCGGACGACGAAAACAAGAATGCGACGGTCACGACTGCGCGGATCATGGCTTGTCTCGCGAGGAAGATCAGGTCGGGAGCATTCTCGGCCGGAGCAAGCCACAGGTCAACGCCCGGTTTGACCCGCACAGCCGTATCTCTGACAATGCCAACTCCCTGGAGAGAGCCATGCCATGATCCGCACCGCTATTATCGCATTGACCGTTATGGCACCGTGCCTCTATGCCGACGGCCCAGCGCGCAAACCGAATGTCGTCGTCATCCTCGCGGACGACCAGTGTTGGGGCGACCTTAGCGTGAATGGTAATACCAACCTGCGCACACCACACATCGACTCTCTGGCTCGGGATGGCGCATCGTTCGACCGGTTCTTTGTCCAACCCGTTTGTTCACCGACTCGGGCCGAGTTCCTGACAGGCCGGTATCATCCGCGCTGCGGTGTGCGCAACGTCACGTCGGGCGGCGAGCGACTCAACTTAGACGAATCCACGATCGCCGACACGTTCAAGGCAGCTGGGTACTCGACTGGCTGCTTTGGAAAATGGCACAGCGGTTCGCAATACCCATACCACCCAAATGGCCGCGGTTTCGACGAGTATTACGGGTTCACTTCGGGCCATTGGGGCGAGTATTTCGACCCGCCGCTCGACCACAATGGGAAAGCGGTTCGCGGCCGCGGTTATCTGGCAGACGATATGACAACGCGCGCGATCGAATTCCTGGCAGCGAATCGACAGCGTCCGACTCTTTGTTACCTGGCGTACAACACGCCGCACTCGCCAATGCAGGTCCCCGACCCGTACTGGGCCCGATTCGCAAGCGCTGACCTTGCGCTCCGGGGCAGTGGCCCTGGCCGCGAAAACCTCCCGCATACTCGTGCGGCACTCGCTATGTGCGAGAACCTCGACGCCAACGTCGGCCGGCTCCTCCGCGCCATCGACGAATCGGGATCTGGCAGCGACACAATCGTGATCTACTTCAGTGACAATGGTCCAAATGGAGTTCGCTGGAACGGCGGCATGAAGGGTCGCAAGGGATCGACCGACGAGGGCGGCGTCCGTTCGCCGCTATTCGTGCGGTGGCCTGGCAAGGTACGAGCCGGTACCACCATTGGCGGGATTGCCGCTGCCATCGACCTGTTTCCGACACTCGCCGACCTGGCAGGCGTCACGCCGGTCGGAAAGAAACCGAGGGACGGGATCAGTCTGGCCCCGATGCTCCTCGGCACTGGGCGTGGCTCGGTCGAGCGCACACTTCTCCAGCACTGGGCCGGAAAAGTCTCAGCTCGTACACCGCGATATCGACTCGATGCAGATGGCAAACTCTTCGACATGATTGGCGATCCCGGACAGGCGCACGACATCGCATCGGACCGACCGAGAGAAGCCGAACATCTGAAACGTTCGGTGAGCGAGTGGCGACGCGATGTTCTTGCCGACATATCCAAGGCCGATGATCGACCGTTCCCCGTCGGATATCCTGCGTTTCCTTCGACGACTTTGCCGGCTCGCGATGGAGTGCCGCACGGCGGCATTCGGCGAAGCGCTCCCGCGCCAAACTGCTCGTTTTTCACGGACTGGAAAACGACTGACGACCGCATGACCTGGCAAGTCGAAGTCGCGACGGCCGGCCAGTATGAAGCTGTCATCCACTACACATGTCGAGCGGCCGATGTCGGTTCGTCGATTGAGCTGTCGCTCGGCGATGTGCGTTGGGAGACAACCGTCGCCAAACCACACGATTCCGCGCTGCGTGGACAGCAGGAAGATCGCGTACCGCGAGTAGGCGAATCGTACGTCAAGGACTTCCTGCCGCTCAGTTTCGGTCTCAGGGCACTGAAACCGGGCCGCCAAATGCTGACACTTCGTGCGCTCAAAGTCGCGGGTGCACAAATCGCCGACGTGCGATCGGTCGAACTGATTCTGCGACCATAGAAGCTCGGTTACGGCTTGGCTGGCAACAGGAACGCCATCAGATCGGCAATATCCTGAAGGCTGAGAAGCTTTTCGAATTCCTCGGGCATGAGGGACTTGGTCGTTGCCTGAAGTTCTTCGATTTGCGAGCGCAGGACGGTATCTTCTTCGCGGTTTGCACGGCGTAGGGTCACGCTGGCTGCTGTTTCCACGGCAAGAATGCCCGTGACCGCTCGGCCCGACTTCGTCGTCAGTTGGTAGTTGACGTAACGAGCATCGACCTCCCGGTTCGGGTCGAGCAAGTCCCCGAGGAATGCCTCGCGCGTCTTGGTACCCAATACGGCACGAAAGTCGGGACCAACGTCGTGGCCCTCGTCGCCGAACTTGTGGCATGCAACGCAATGCTGTCGGAACAGCGCTTGCCCGCGAGCCCGGTCGCCAGTCTTGTCGAGTGCCGGCTTGTGGGCGGCGACGATGGCCGCGCGGTCGCCAGGCGGCACAGCCAGTAGCCTGGCAGCTCGCGCTCGCACCTTCGCATCGCGCGACCGCTGAAGCTGATCGCGGCGCGACGATTCAATCTCGCGGGGCGAAATGCGCTTTGCCTCGACCGCATCGAGCAACGCGGAAACGCGATCGGAGCGAGCACAAAGTGCCTCAATCGCCTCGCGGCGAAGTGCCGGGCCAAATCCGTCCCACTTTTCGATCAGCAGTTCCGCGGGTCGAGGACCCGGCTGTACCGCAAGGGCCTTCGCAGCAGCCAACTGCACCTCGGGCGGATTGGTGGCATCAAGGGCCGCAGCGAGCGGCCGAAGTGCAATATCGGGCGGGCCGTAGCCGAGCAGGCGCAACGACGCCGGCCGATTGACTGAGGCGTTCGCCGCAGCAACAAAGACCGGGCGCGCCGCCTGAATCACGTCGGCCAGGTCGGCGGGAGGGTCCGTCCAAAGCGACTGTAGCCCTCGCGCCCCATTGCGCATTCCTTGCCCCAGTCCGTCGAGAATCGCACCAGGGGACTTCGCAGTGGACAATGCGGCTAGCGCCACGCGCAAACCAACCGCGTCCCCTTCGGCCCCAACAAGCGATGCCAGCTTCGTCAGCGTGTCGGCCGATACATCGGCGTCGCCGGCCAAAGTCGCCAGAAGTGCCGATGCCCGACCACGCGACGATGTGAACACGGCCGTCATTATCCAAGGATCGCTACCACTCTTTCGCAGTAGCTCAGCGAGTGCCGGTGTCGCTTCCGGTCCCATCTCCCCAAGCGTCAGAGCCAGTTGAAAGCGCACCTGCGGGTCGCCGACATTCGTCAATGCCAAGACCCTGGCACGAAGGTCGGGTCGTGACTTAACTGCCTCTTCGCTCAATCGCAACGTCAGTGACTGAACGGCAGGACTAGCGTCGCTCAAGCCGCGCTCGAGGGCGACCGGAGCCTTTAGACCACTGAGCGCCGCCAGTGCGTGAAGCCGGGCCAAAGGCGACGGCGACGTGGCGAATGTCTCTTGAAGCGCTGGTATGGCGGTCGCGCGCTGCGAATCGACGATTGCGTGCTGGGCGGTACGCCGTGCCCACGGGTTCGACGAGCCGAGAGCACGCACGACCGCGTTTGGGTCTGCGAAGTTCGTACGGGCGACCTTGTTTTCGTCGCGAACGATCCGCCAAATCCGTCCCCGATCGTGCGATTTGAGGTGAAGTTTGGCTTTCATGTCGTCGGGCAACGATAGCGGCGTCTCGATCACCTCGCGGTAGAAATCGAGAACGTAGATCGCCCCATCGGGTCCATATTCCAATGCCACGGGGCGAAACCAGTTGTCGGTCGAAGCGAGAAACTCACATCCCTGGTCGACACGGCGAGCAAGGAACACGGGTCCGTTCGGCTCGAGTCGATCGCGGTGTACAAGGTTGTTTGCGGGGTCACAGATGAGCGATTCGGTCCCCACGATCAGGGGACTACACGCCGAGGTGACGAAGCCGCCGGGGACGAGTTCCGTCGTCGGGAATCGCTTTGCGTCCGGGCTGCCGGCGCGGCGCGTCGTTCGCTCAACGCGCCAAGCTTCAAAGGGGCTGATGCGGAATAGCTGGCACGCAGCGCCGTGGTCGGGAATGTCGATGGTGACCGCAGGAACGGCCAGTCCTGGGTTGCGACGAATGTAGTGATCGGGCAATACGATTTGCCGTAGATGTTGGCTATTCGTCGCGGTGAACCAGTGACCCGCCGCGTCGCAGGCCAGGCCGAACTGTCCACCGCCGGATGTTGGCTCTAGGCTCCCCGGAACATCCGGTCGAAATCGCAATCCGCGACCGCGCAGTGAGACAGGAGTTAGATCCGGTCGGTCCGGACAACGGATGTCGCCACCCTTGTTGCCCGCCTGGGCGTGGATCCAATTGTCGAGTCCCCACTGCAGGCCATTGACGAGTTGTTGAATGTTGTCGAGGACGAAGCCGCTGTAGAGTACGCGACGTTGTCCGGCCGCATCGATAAACAGGATATCCGGCGCATCGGCGACGATCAGTCCGTCACGCCACGGAAGTACCGAGGTCGGGAATCGAAGTCGATCCGCATAGATGCGCGACGTTTCAAAGACACCGTCGCCGTCGCGATCCTCCAGCAATCGGATGCGTCCGAGCGTGGTCTCCCCAGTCGCTATGCCGCCGTTCGGGTAGCCTCGCATCTCGGCGACATAGAGTCGCCCGTCCGGTGCAAATGCCATTGCCACCGGATCGACGATGTCTGGCTCCGACGCAACCAACTCAACGCGCCAGCCAGCGGCCACGCGAAACGTGGCTTGCTCATCGCGCGGCGACAGCGGTGCAACCGCATATGTCGGTGAAACAACGACCAAGGCGAGGAGGCATCGGCGAAGGTTCATGCGTCACGGCTTCTGAATACGAGCGACCAGGTCATGCACTTTCCCGACGATCTTCTGTTCCAAGCCGGGTGCCCAGCGCCCTGGCTGGCCGTAGTAGATCATCGACGAATCGGCCTCGTAGCCACCCTCCTTCAGCACTCGCTCGGAGGGGATATACGCCATCACATCGTTGCAGTAGCCTGCGACCCAAATGGGCCGATTGCCAGCCAGCTCCTTCTTGAGCCGCAGTGCATAATCGACGACGACCTCACCACCCAGTGCGGTCCAAACGGGGCCAGTTCCAAGCTGCCACACCTGCACCGGGTAGTCTTCGTATCGAGTTGGCAGCGATCCCTTCGCGTCGAGCACCTTGAGGAATCGACTTGCACGCTGCCGGACCGCATGAACCTTATCCATCGTATCCGCTTGGAGCTTCACACGGCTGGGTGCATCGGTCAGATCAAGCGGCAGGGTCGCATAGGCAGCCGCGAATGCACCACTCAGGGGCACCGTCTTTGGCAGTACGGCATCGACCGACTCGGCCAGTTCCCGACCGTGACGTTCGGCGAGTTCGACCGTCCGCCGCGGGTCGGGATTTGCGTCGGCCCCACAGCCGATCCAGAATAGCGCAACCGCCCCCGGGTGCTTCGCTTCCACGGCGAGTTGCGCGTAGCCAGCATAGTCGCCGTTCCAATCGTAGCCATCGAGAGTCGTGTTATGGCAGGCGTAGCCGAATGCGATTGCCTTCACTCGGCCATCCATGTCGTCAACTCGCAAGACGGGTACGGAATGGTCGACCAGCCCCTTGGGCGCACGGCCGATTACAAACCCTTTATCGGTCGACTGTCGCCGGTTGATGGCGAACGCGGCCGAGCCACTCCCGTACGAGACCTTTGCCGGCTTTCGGTCCGCCAGCGCATCGACTACGACTCCGACGATATTGTCCTTGAGTCGATCCGTATACGCCTCGACGGCCTTAGTCTGCTCGGGGGAGAGCGGATACATGTCCATGAGCGAATGATTGACGACCGGCCCCGAATGCGTGTGCGACGACGAGAGCATCAGCCGCTCGCGTGGGAGTTTTGTTCTCTTTTCCACGTCTTTGGCGACGGCAACACCCAACTCGTGTGGAATGCCAATGAGATCTGTCGTCACCAAGACCAACGTGGCTCCCGCCGGATCGTCGATCGCCAGCGCCTTGACCTTGAGATCGTGCGCCTTGCCTTGGGCCGGCTTGGTCCGGCTTGCGTAGCCCGCCATCCAGAGTGGCTCGCCGGGCGTGATGACGCGGACGGCAACACCCGCGCGAGGTCCCTTCGGCTCGTCAGCCCGCGCGGCCCCAGCGATGGCGACACACAAAGCGAGCGCGATACGGTTCATCCACGTGCCTCCAAGAGTCGTGTTTGCGATGGGCACAAGGGTTGGCCGAAACGCTTCACTTGCCCTTGGCCTTGAGCGCCGCTTGCAGGTCAGCGGCCGTCATCGTCTTCATGGAACCATCGCCCATGAGAACGGCCCCTCCCTGGGTCGTCGCATCCTTGTGGTACGCCAGAACCACCTTCCCATCCCCCGGGGGCGTTCCCCAAACAGCGACGTATTTCCCTTCCTTCAGGACTCTGTACGCCAAGCCGTTCGTGACCTCGTACTTTTTGAGATCGGAAAGCTGCTGCGGCGGCTTCGACTGGTTCTTCGTATAGATCACGAGGCAGTCGTAGATGTCGCCCATCTCGCTCTTTTCAAGATCGGCCGACGAGGTTGGCCCGGGTGCCTTCGAGCAGCCGAGGGCGGCCACAAAAACGACCGTGGCGGCTACGCAGTGAATCGCACGCGACATGGCAGGGTTCCTTGAAACAAAAACGAGCCGGGCTTCGGGCGCGCAGGACGCCCGAAGCCCGCGGTTCACGGCCGGACATTAATACTGCGAGCCGTCCAGCAAGTCGCCAGCACTACGAGTGCCCATCGCCTGCCAGGTCGCAAACGCGATTGAGTCCCGAATGAAGCGGACTGAACCGTCGCTTAAGCAGAGGTTGACTCCTCCACTGTGGTAGCTTCGCGCCGCGACGTGTGCAGCGGTGAAGCTGGTCAGTTCGCCGCAATCGTAACCCTTATAGTTCGGCGGAACGGTATGGGTGTAGATCGTCATCTCCGGAAGGCCCCGATAGTACTCGCAGCCCCGGTACGTGATTCGATTCGTTGGTCCGTAGTTCCAGGCATTGCAGTGATAGGTCGAGCCAACGATGACCGCTCCAGGGTCCGTGACTGTGATCTGGCTGCCGACCATTGGTGTAGTGACGCTCCAGCCATCGTCGGTGGCCGGCAACAGGTAAATATTGTCGGCGTTGTAATAGTCCGTGTTGCCGACAGGGCCACAACCGCCGCCGACGGTCGAGCGCTTTGTCTCGGAGATCATGCCGGTGTTACTTGTACCGTCAGCGACGTCCGTGATGCGAATCCGCCGTGTCTTGCCTCCGATAATCGTGAAGTTGAAAATGCCGACGCGGTTGAGATCGGAACTCCGCGTCTCGGCCGTTGTTCCGATGTTGCCCAGGTAGTTACTGCGGCCGGTAATCCCGTTGCTCGTGATCCCTGTCGGAGGCGTTGACAGCCGCAACGGGTCCAGGTAGCCCACCTGTGGGTCGGACGGACAGATGTAACTCGGGACCTCTTGCGTCCGGGCGTTCCAGTTTGAGACGGAGTTGTTGACGTTGGAAGTTAAGTCAAACTGGTTGTACAAGTTCGCCTGTTCCATGTACGACAGGATCACTGCCAACAACGACGGAGCATCACCACCGTTGACCGGCGGATCGCCCTGCCCGGCAGGCAGATAGCCATTGGTCGATTCGTAGTTATGGCAGGCCAAGCCGATCTGCTTCATGTTGTTTTGGCATTTCGCCCGAGCTGCTGCTTCGCGAACCTTTTGGACAGCCGGCAGGAGCAGACCAATCAGGACAGCGATGATCGCAATTACGACCAGCAACTCAATGAGCGTAAAGCCAACGCGGACGCGAGAACGAGACACTTCTCGTACCTCCGATAGGCGGGCGAATCAAACGGCCGACGCCGAAGCGTCACGGTAGGAGCCGACTCTCGGAGTCGGGGTACAAAGATCATCGAGGGCAGCACGGACTGCGGCCGACGATAGCTCGATTCTACTCGGATGCCTAACGACCGCAAGCGAATTCACCGGGTTTTCTGCATCGAGGTCGGTGGCCCACCTTAACATGCGGCAGCAGTCGATGGGGCGACATCCGGTCAAACACGGATGATCCGTTACCTTGCCATGAGCTTGCGAATAGTCGCTCGCAACATGGCCTCGCTCTCGGGGGCTGCCAGCGCTACTGTCGGCTCATAGCCACCTTCGAGATACGCGGCTGCGGTTGGAATGTACCCCGGCCCACCGTCTCCGTAGCCCGCGACGCACACATCGGGTCGCAACGACTGGGCGAATAGTTGGTATTCAACGAAGGGTTCGCCGGGCAAATGCAGAACGGCGGCGGCACCAAAATCGAGGAACGTGATCTCAATGGGTCGTTCGCGACGGGCACGCCACGCAAGCTGTAACGCCGCGTTGTTGCGCTTGGCCGCCGTCGCCTTGGCATCCTCGAGCACTTGCCGACTGGCAGCCTCTGCGAACGAACCATCGTCTCGCACGGGCAACCGAACAGGTTCCGCTTTCCAGGTGAAGGTATCGACGGTGAAGCGCTGAGTCGCCGACCAGGCGACCTTCATTGCATCGGCGAGTCGGTCGCGCATGGCCACGCGCTGCTCGGGGCTTCCATCGTTGTACTTGCCGGCGGTGACATTGCCGGCGCAGCCGTTGAAATAGGCGTGGAAGACTCCCGTAGCTTCTTGGCGTTTGCGCCGCGCGTGGCCACAGAAGTCGGCACTGACTCTGCCCTGCCCATAGTAGCTCATGGGATGGGTCGCGTAATATGTCAGGGCAGCTCTCGGCGTGTCGCCATCCCAAAAGCTCAACGTCCGAAGCCAAGGATCAATCAGGCCTTCGGGGGCATCTCGCATCGCCGCCGTCTTACCGGCCGAGCTGGTGCGCGTGAGCTTTAATTTGCCATCCGGTCCGAGAATTCGGCGATTGGACGCGATCTCGTGGACCTTGGCTTTGCCGAAGCCCACTTGAGACCAGCGCTTCGCGTCGGGGATCGCCTTGCGAACCGCGTCGGAAACCGAGTTGACGGCGCGATCGAAGAACGCCAGGTCGAGTGAAATCGGTGCGTTAGCCTTGGCAATCAGCCGCTGAGCCTCGACATCGGCAAAAGGCGCATCGTGGGGATGGACACAGTGCACGGCAACGCATTCGGGTGTCGTATGGGCGGCCTCCGCGATGGCATCACGGAACCGCCAATGCGCTTCGTTCCGCAAACCGGTCCAGTCAAGTACGCACAGCACGACCGGCTTACCTGCGCCGAGCAAGACGACGCCAACGGCTTCAAGCGGGTCATCGACGCCACGCACTGCCTCGATCCAGCCACCGCACAGCGGATGGCCCAACGGCGGTGTCACTTCGGCTCGAAACGTCGCGATGTGAAATGCGGCCATTGCGTCCTTAACCTCCGAACGATACGCTCAACTCCGTCCCCGATCCCGCCAAGGAACCAGCCATGACGCCGAAGTTCGACCGCCGCACCTGGCTTGCCGTCGCTGGAACGACGACCGTCGCCGCCTCCAGGTCGTTCGCCAAAGCCGACGATGAACCGTTCGTCTTCTGCTTTAACACTTCGACGATTTCAGGCCACACGCTCAAGGTGCCCCTCGTCGAGGAATTCCAAATTGTCTCCAGGGCCGGGTATCGCGCCATTGAGCCGTGGGTGCGCGAAATCGATGGCTACGTCAAGGCCGGTGGTTCGCTCAAGGACCTCCGCAAGCGAGCCGGCGATCTCGGACTGACGATTGTCGATGCCATCGGCTTCGTGGAGTGGATTGTGGACGACGAAGCGCGGCGCCGCAAGGGGCTGGAGGAAGCGAAACGCGTTATGGGCATGATCCAGGAACTCGACTGCCCACACTTAGCTGCCCCGCCGGTCGGGGCCACGGACACGGCCGATCTCAACCTTCAACGCGCTTCCGAACGCTATGCGGCCTTGCTCGAACTCGGACAAACAATGGGCGTGACGCCGATGGTCGAACACTGGGGCCACTCCAAATGCGTCAGTCGCCTCGGCGACGCCGTGCGCGTGGCGATGGAGAGCGGCCACCCGAAGGCGTGCGTCCTACCCGACGTCTTCCACATGTACAAGAGCGGCTCCGACTTCCAAGGCATGAAACTGCTCGGCAAGGCCGCGTTTCCGATTCTTCACGTCAACGACTATCCCGAAGTGAACGAGCGAGCCAAGATTCGCGACGATCAGCGTGTCTATCCAGGCGATGGCGTCGCCCCACTCGGCCAACTATTCGCGTCGCTCCGAGCGATGGGCTGGCGCGGATTCGTATCTCTGGAGCTATTCAACAAGGACTACTACAAGCGCGACCCTTCCGAGGTTGCGACAACCGGCCTGGCCAAGATGAAGGCGGCTTCGTGGCGTCATCGATCCAGAAATGACTGAGAAGTCGCGGTGCTTCGCAGACGGTTAGCCTGCGAAGCACCGCGAGACCGACTCAACTCTTGAGTGCCTGTCGCGTACGTGCCACGAGTGGAGTATCCGCGCCCGGCCGAGCCACGGAACTGCACCATCGATGCCGCCAGCACACGGTCCCGGCTCGCGCGACCAGACCGCGGCAAATCCTCAACACGGCTGAGCTGAACTTGCCAATCGTCGGCTGAGTCGGTGCCTTGAGAACACCAGATGGCGAGCAACGTCCGTCACTAGGCGCGCGTCGCCACCTGAGGACAGGTAACCGAGCGCCTTTTTCGCTGCCGATAGCTTGTCGGTACTGGCCGTGGCGAAAAGCTCCTCGACGCCACCCTTCACAGGTTCGGCCGCCAATTCGTCGATGTGCGTGTCACCGACCTTGCCTCGTCCCTTCAGAGCATCGCGGAACAGCGTCACAAATGACGCGTTCTGGAGCATGAGCCACCGTCGCGTCGCCTCGTCGGTGACCGTCTCGTAAGCGTAGTGCAAGGCGTTCGTCGTCGTCATCGCGTGAAGCGCGACGATGCCCGGCTGTCGTAACAACAACTCGCCGGCACCAAGGTACATCGCATCCCACGCGTCACCTGGTGACGCAGTGCCGCGGACAAGCGCCTCGACAAAACGATCGGCGACTTCTGAATCTGACCCGGTTCGCAATGCAGCGACAAGTTCCGTGGTCGCACCACCATTGACGGTTCCATCGGCCGCCACGGGACGTGCCGCCAGTTCGCGATTGCGACGTCCGGGGCGATCCGGCGCTGCATCGCTAGTGGATGGATTGTCGCCATCGTACTTGAGGAGCGCGTACGCCAAAGAGCGCAGGACCGGCTCAGCGTGATGCCAACCGATGGTCTGGAGCGTGCGAAACGAGTTGGCAACGAAGATGGCCTTGTGCCCGATGTCTCGAAAATCCCGCGCTCCATATTTCACAAACAACTCGAACGCCTGATGCGGGGTCAATGTCCGCGCAATGCCTGCCGCCGCAGTGTCAGCACGCGGTACGTCCCATGTATCCATCGCCGCGGTGAACTCAGCAACAGCCTTAGCCGGCGACGGCACCTTCCCCTCGTCGACTGGTTTCATGTACCAACCGCCCTCTTTGGCGTTGGTGGCCTGCGAACTCTTGAAGTTGTCGAGCGCCCAAAACAGCGGCAACCATCGGTCGGTATCTGGAGCCGCCAAACTCGCCAGGTGTGCGGAATTGACGACAAGGACGGCATGGAACTTGAAGCCAACGGCCGGTCGCGGCTGAATGTTGCGGACGCCTGCGAGCAACAGGCCAGTCAACAGTTCGCGATAGCTCGTCCCGTTTCGAATCCGCGTGCTGACCTCTTCGATGAGCCGCTCGCGCTGCGTTGTCTCAATCAGGCGAACCAACGACTCGGTGTCCGGTGTCAGGCGAACCCGATCGGGATCGGGTTTCGCCTCATCGGCTCGCACCGGTGGTAGCCGGCCGAGAATCCCGAACCCGCCACCGAGCATCGCGCCATGCGTGGCTGCCGTGCGCAGAAACGTTCGTCGCGTTGAGTGACTCACGATCGGTCCTCCCCGAAGTGGTAAGACAGGACGACCCGACTGTCGGGCATTATAGCCCGCAAAGTCGGTCATTCCGATGACTTTGTCACAATGTGGTTTCGCACGGTAACGCCATGCTCACGGGTCAGTCCGTGGCGACCGCGGGGATCCCCTGTTGGCCGTACCACTCGTAGATGGGACATTGAATCGCCCACGGCTTGAATTGCGACCAGTAGTGAACGAGTTGCACGTCGTAGTTCACTGGCAGCCCGCGCGTGTGTCCGCGCCATATCACGCCGCAACGAGTCACCTCCGTAACGCCAGCACAACTATTCCATTCGGGTCCAATCTCGGGGTGGGTGTAGTCGTAGCCAATCGACCGGAAGTAACGGAAGAGGACAGCCTGATCCTGACCGGGACACGCGAACATTTCCCGCTTGGGGACCTCCGCATGCCGGCTCAGCGGGACGACCGCATTTTGAGCCGCCAATATGGCGTCCAGATCATAAATGGCCGGGTCCGACACGAGTTGAACGCCAGAGTTGAGGAACGGTGCCCGATGCGTTCGTGGGTCCGATGGAATCACCTGGTGGTCGATGCCGATCCACGGCTTCGCGCTTCGACGACGCCACAGCTCATTCAGATCCCCGAGCACAAATGTGTCGGCATCGAGGTAGAGAAAAGGGAACCGCAATCGTGCCAGGTTCGGAAGCTTGAATCGAAGGTTGAAATGCGGGTGACCGACGTCGATCGACTGCCCGCGCCGCACGTCGATGTCGCAGGTTCGGCGATGCTCCTTAGCGATAACGGGCTCGAAGTCCTCGTACAGCAATGTCACGCTGCCGGCCCCGCGCGCGATCACCGAGTCGAGGAAGGCGTAGCACATCCGCCGATACCGGTCGTCCGGCGGGTAGTTGAATATCGAAACGACCTTGATGCGATCATCGGCCACATCACCATTCTGTCCGCGCCGCACTAGCTTCGCAAGTCGCGAGCCGGACACGATCATGACTGTTTTTCGCGAAATGCGCTAGATACAGTAATGGTAGACTCACCCGCCGCCCGCTCTCCGACGGTAACTTCCGATGTACGCCTGCATGACTCGACGGGGTAAACTGTTAGCCCTATGGCTTTGCACTGCGTCCTGGTCGATGGCCCGGCCCGTTGAGTTTAACCGCGACGTTCGACCGATTCTCTCGGACAACTGCTTTCAATGCCACGGTCCTGACAAGGGCCAACGCAAAGCCGATCTGCGCCTCGACGACCGTGCCAACGCGATCGCCAAGGAGGCCATCGTTCCGGGCAAGCCCAACGATAGCGAGCTGATTCGGCGCATTGTCAGCGACGACGCAACGGAGGTCATGCCTCCCCCGACCGCCCACAAGAAGCTGACAGCCGTAAAAAAGGAGACCCTTAAGCGATGGATCGCCGATGGAGCCTAATACCAGGCCCTTTGGGCATACATCGTACCAAAGCGACCACCGGTCCCCACAGTTAATGACGCCGCCTGGGTGAAAACGC
>JAXMAS010000022.1:0-98724 GCA_046350275.1 Gemmataceae bacterium | reverse complement strand
GGCGAAAGAAAGTCTGTCGCCCCTCCGAGGCTAACAGACTAACACGTTTTGATTCCAGGGGCTGACGCCCCTGGCTACCAACGGCCACCCCTCCGGGGCTGAGCACCATCGAGACGCTAATCCGCCCGCAACGGGGTTCGACCATGCTCAGCTATCGGCGACCCGGCCTGACGCTCGCCGAATTGCTGGTCGTCGTGGCCATCGTTGCCGTGTTGATCGGCCTCATCGTCCCGGCCGTCCAGAAGGTGCGGGCCGCGGCGCAGAAGACGGCGTGTGCCGACCATCTGCGGCAGATCGGCCTGGCCAGCCACAACTACCACGGCGCGATGGGCCATCTGCCCGCCGGGTGCAGCTACCGCAACGGTCGCGACCCGCAGCCGCACATGAGTTGGCTGACCCGGCTCTTGCCGTACCTGGAGCAGGACGCTCTCTGGCAGCAGGCGGTCGCTGCGTTTGCCCAGGCGAAGTTCTTCGAGCGGCCGCCCCACCTGCCGATCCTTGGCCAACACCAGCCAACCTTCGTGTGCCCGGCCGACGACCGCAGCGCCGTGCCGCATTCGTTCGGGCGATTCAGCGCGGCGTTCACCGACTATCTGGGCGTGGCCGGGAACGATGCGGCCCGGCACGACGGCGTGCTGTACCTCGATTCCGAGACGCGACTCGCCGATGTGACCGACGGCACGTCGAACACGCTGCTAGCCGGCGAACGGCCGCCGAGCGTCAATCGCGATTTCGGCTGGTGGTATGCCGGCTGGGGGCAGAACCGGGACGGCTCGGCCGAGTCAACACTCGGCGTCCGCGAGTTGCGCGTCTACCGCCGCTACCGCGCGTGTCCAGCCGGTCCCTACAAGTTCGAGCCCAGCCCGCCCGACGACCACTGTGCCACGTTTCACTTCTGGAGCTTCCACACCGCCGGTGCCCACTTCCTGTTCTGCGACGGCTCGGTGCGGTTCCTGGCGTACTCGGCCGACGCAGTTCTCCCGGCACTCTCGACTCGCGCTGGCGGCGAAGCCACGCCGTCTGCCGATTGACGGGCGAACTCGCTTGCCGGCCAAAATTCAGGTGACGCCGCAATTCGTCCGGGATGACCGGTTTCGCGTAAAGCTATCGGACACAACAGGATAGCGTGCGTCGGGAAAATGCCTCCGGCCGGGTCGGATCGTTCTGGGGTGGGGTGGGCGTGCCTGTCCGGAGGAATCGTCCGCATCCGCCAGCCGCAGATTCCATTCGCACACTCCCAGGGCCAATCCGCCTTCGCGCCGCCGCCGGCTTCTGGTAAACGCACTTCCCTTCGCCGGTGGCACCAGTGCTGCCGCAGGTCGCCCCGCCGATCGCCACCCCCGCCACGGAGGGCCATCCGATGCCACGCTCCCCCCGCCTTGCCATCACCGTACTCGAAGCCCGCGACGTACCGGCTGTCGCTCTCGACCCGTCCTTCGGCGTCGGCGGCGCGATCATCGACACCCGAGCCGCAGCACAGTATTCGACCATGTTCGTCCAGGCCGACGGCAAGGCCATCGTCGGTTTCGCGCCCGGGTCCGCAGCGCGTTACAACGCCGATGGCTCGGCCGATGCGTCCTTCGGCACCGGTGGCATCGCCACATTCGACACCGACTACCGTGTCGTCGGCGTTCAGCCGGATGGCCATGTCGTTCTGGGCAGCGCCGATACTAGCAAGCTCGCCCGGCTCAACGCCGACGGCACCCGCGATAGCTCATTCGCCGGCGACGGAGTGGCCGAGGTCATGCCGGAGCGCGACGGCAACGTCGTCGCTCAGGACACCGTCGGGAGCGGCACGACCGCCATGCCGACTGGCCACCACAGCCGCTTCGCCGTGGACGGCCAAGGGCGGATCATCGCCGTCGAGGCATTCAACGAAGATTCGATCGAGATCGAGCGATTCAACGCCGACGGGACCACCGACGCGACCTTCGGGGCCGTCGGCACCATGACCCTGCGGCTCGACGGCGTAACCTCGTTCCAAGCCGTCGGCGTTGCCGTCGGCGCGGATGGGTCGGTCGGTGTCCTGGGGTCGCTGAACCGCAGCACCGATGGCCAACACGATTTCATCGCCCGCGTCACCGCGACGGGCGTGGCCGACACGACGTTTGGCAGCGGTGGCATTGCACTCGTGGACATCGGGACCGCCTGGGGCGTCGCGGCAATGCCCGACGGCGGATACGTCACCACGTCCTACGACTACACCGGCGATGTATCGAACCCTGTCGCCTGGTCCCTCGACCGCTTTGACGCCGATAGCACGCCGGACGCCGCGTTCACAAACGTGCCCGTACCGGCCGCGGGGCGATATCGTTTCGGCTTCGTGCCGCAGGTCGCCGTCGAAAGCGATGGGTCGGTGGTCGTCGCCGGCACGGCGGACGCCGGCGGTCGCGCGGGCAACGACTTCGCGATCGCGCGGATCGGCCCGGACGGCAAACCCGACCCGAACTTCAACGGCGGACAGACACGACTCATCGACCTCGGTGGCGACGAATGGCTGGCCTCCACATCCGGCCTGGCGGCCCTGCCCGACGGCCGGGTGCTGTTGGCCGGTACAAGCAATCGCGGGTCCGGTGAGACGGTCGCCCTGGCACTCGTCAACCCCGAGGCGACGCAGGCCGCGCCCGTCGCGCTCACCGCTTCGTCGGCAACGCCGAAGCTCGGTGACACGGTGACCCTGTCGGTAGCAGTGACGATGCCCGGCCAATCCGCGACGGGTACTGTCACATTCAAGGACGGCCCAGTTGCGCTCGGCACGGTGACGGTCGTGGACAGCAAGGCGACGTTCACGTGGAAAGCCACCAAGGTTGGCGACCACATCTTCACGGCGAGCTACGCCTCCGGTTCCACTCGCATCGCGGCCGACCCAATGACGCTGACCGTCGGCAAAGGTGCGCTAACGGTGAAGTCGCTGGTGGCATCCCCAGTCGTACCAGCGTCCGGCCAGTGGATGAAGGTGCGGTTCGACTTTACGAGCAACCTCAGCGACCCGCGGGATGTCGTCGGCACCGTCACATTCAAGGATAATGGCACAATCATCGGAACGGTCCCGCTGCGGGCAAACCAACCGGCCGAGCTGTCGTTCCGCGCGCCCGCTCCGGGGCAGCACACGTACACGGCCGACTACTCGGGCAACGCCAGCGTGGTGCCAGCCTCGGCCGCACCGTTAATCGTGACGATCGGCCCAAAACCCGCCGCGGCCACGCAGACGGAGCTGTCGACCGCGACCCGGCCGGCCAGTGGCCAACCAATCCAGTTGCTCGCCGTGGTGCGGGCCATGAACACCGCGCGGATCGATGGCGGGACCGTAACCTTCCGCGAAGCCGGCCCCAACGGCAGAGTCCTAGGCTCAGCCCCGGTGGTCAAAGGCGACGCCCGTTTCAGCTTCACGCCATCGAACCTGGCGCAGCGCGGGTCGGTGACGGTTGTGGCCCACTACGACGGAACCACGACCGCATCTGCCAGCGACTCGGCCACCCTGACCTTGACGCCGAAGGTGGACACGCGACTGACGCTATCTCTGCCGCCCGCGGTCGCTGGCCGACCGGTGACACTGACCGCACGACTGGCCACGACGGGGACCGCCGCGGTAGCCGCGACCGGGACGGTCACCTTCCGCGACGGAAGTACCGTGTTGGGCACGGCGACTTTGAGCGCAGCCGGCATAGCGACGCTGACAGTCAGTGGGCTGACGGCCGGAGGCCACTCGCTATCCGCGGCCTATGACGGCACGATCGACTACTATTCGGCGGTATCGCCCTATACGAGCGTGTACGTCCAGAAGGCGGCTCAGGTGTCGCTGAGTGTGACCGGCCCGTTGCTGGTGGCCTACAAGCCTTTAACGTTCAAGGCCACGGTCAGCGGTGTGGGCAAGCCGGGCGGAACCGTGACGTTCCGCGATGGCTCCTACTTCATTGGTAGCGCGGTCCTCGATGCCTCAGGGAAAGCATCCCTGACACTAACGAAGGGGTTGGCGAAGGGCAGGCACTCGCTGACGGCAACCTACAACGGCGATACGACCTTTGCTCCCGGCAACACGTCGGTGGCAATCACGCTGACCTGAGGCGTCGGTGATGAGGAGTAGGCCGTGCGGGTCGACCACTGGCGGAAGTCCAGTGGTCGTCCTGCTTGCGGCACGCGACGGTTCCGGCGATACTAAGAGGCGACTCCGCAATCCCTCTTACCGGAACCGTGTTATGAGCTACCAGTTCCACGTCATCGCTGGCCCCGATACCGGCCGTTCGATCACCCTGCAAACCGGCGACGCTCTCATGCTCGGCCGATCGCACGATGCGTTCTATCGCATCAACGATCCGCGCGTTTCGCGCAGTCATTGTCAGATCAAGCTCGACGGCGACCGCGTAACCGTCGATTGCAACGGTGGCTCGGGCGGCACCAAGATCAATGGCCAGGTCGTGAAGACGAAGACCATCGCTCCGGGCGATGTCCTCGAAGTCGGTGACACCAAGCTACGGCTCGCGATGGGTGACTTCCCCATGGACGTGGTGAAGGCGGCCGTCGCCGGCGCGTCGACCGTCGGCCCGACTGCCGCAGCCCCCAGCCCGGACAAGCTGGAGGCACTCAGCGGCAAAACGCTGTCGCACTACGAGATCGGCCCTGCGATCGGCAAAGGCCGGGTCGGCATGGTCTTTCAGGCCCACGATACCAAAAACGGCCGGGACGTGGCCATTAAGGTGCTTCTCCCCGAGTTCTCGAAGAACGAGGAGGAGATGAAGCGGTTTGTTCGCGGCATGCAGAACGCGATGCCACTCCGGCACCCGAACCTGATCGCCGTCTACGGCGCGGGCAAGGCCGGCCCGCACTGCTGGATCGCCATGGAGTACGTCGCCGGCGAGAACATGACGCAGGAGATCCAGCGCATCGGCGTGGCCGGGATGCTCGACTGGAAGCACGCCTACCGCGCCGCCGTCCACATTGGCCGGGCACTCGCTTATGCCCACGAAAACGACGTGGTCCACCGCAACGTCACCCCGACGAACGTCCTGCGCGATGCGACAACCGGCACCTACAAGCTCGGCGACCTGATGCTGGCGAAGTCGCTCGAAGGCACGGCAAGCGAGCAGGTGACACGCCCGGGCGAGTTGGTCGGCGACGTGGAGTACATGGCCCCGGAACGAACCCGCGGCACGACCGACGTCGACGCCCGCTCGGACGTGTACGGCCTCGGGGCGATAACGTACGCGCTGTTGACCGGCAAGCCGCCGTGCCAGGGGAAGACGCTGGTGGAAAAGGTCGCGTCGATCCGCACGGTCGAGCCGCCACGGCCGAAGAAGGCACAGATGACGGTCCCGGATCTGTTCGACGGCGTTGTGATGAAGATGCTGGCGAAGGACCCAGCGAAGCGATTCCAGACGGTGGCAGAGGTGGTCGCGGAGCTAGAGCGCATCGGCAAGTACAATGGCGTATCGGCGTAAAGGTCTCGCTTCGCGATGCTTCGCAGAAGCGTTCCGTAAGTAGTACGCTTCTGCAAAGCGTCGCGAAACGATGACTGTTGAAAAGGAAGTGTAATGACCGACCGCGAGCGTGCTGACACCACCCAGCCTTTCGTCACGCCGCGGGCCGACGCCGGCGAGACGCTCGCCCAGGACGCGCTGCCGCCGATGGACGCCGACGGCCCGCCGCGTGAGTTCGGCCGCTACCGGCTCGAACGGCTGCTCGGCCAAGGCGCGATGGGCGCGGTCTACCAAGCCCACGATACGCAACTCGATCGCCGGGTCGCCCTCAAGGTTCCGCTCACGGCCGGCGGGGCCGGGTCCAAGGCTCGCGAGCGGTTCGACCGTGAGGCTCGCGCCGCGGCGACGCTCCGCCACCCCGGTATCTGCCCCGTCTACGATGTCGGCGAGTTCGTCGGCACGCCGTACCTGACGATGGCGTTCATCGACGGCCGGCCGCTCGCGGACTTGATTCCCAAGGGCGGCTGGCCCGACCCGGCTGCAGCCGGCGAGATCGTCCGCAAAGTCGCGGTTGCATTGGCCGAGGCGCACCGCCACGGCGTCGTCCACCGTGACCTGAAGTCGGCGAACGTGATGCTCGACGCGGCCGGAGAGCCGATCGTCACCGACTTTGGCCTGGCCCGCCGCGAGTCGCCGACCGACGCCCGCCTGACGCAAGACGGGGCGATCCTCGGCACGCCGGCGTACATGGCCCCGGAACAGGCCCGCGGCGAACCGGCCGGCCCGCCGTGCGACGTCTACGCCCTCGGCGTCATCCTCTACGAGATGCTGACCGGCACGATCCCGTTCGACGGCAATAGTGTCGCGGTCGTGGCCAAGGTACTGACGGAAGAACCAAAACCGATCGAAGCACTGCGGCCGGACACGCCGCCGCGGCTGGCGGCGATTTGCCGGATGGCGATGGCGAAGAAGCCGGCGGAGCGGTTCGCATCGATGACGGCGTTCGCCGACGCCCTGGCCGGCGGCGGCACCGTGCGGCTCGATCGGCGGCGGCAGAGGTGGCCGTTCGTCGCGGCCGGCGCGGTGGCCGTCCTCGCGCTCGCGGCCGTCGGCCTGAATGCATTCCGAGCGACGCCGGACGAGCCGATCGTCGTGCCGACTGACCGGGCCGAGTTGATGCTGGCCGCCAAGGAGGTGCTGGAGCGTAATTGTGCCGACTGCCACAACCAGGCGCACCCGCGGTCGGGTGATTTCGAGTTCATCTTCGACGTGCCCAAGCTGATCGACCACAAGCTGATCCGCCCCGGCGACGCGGATCGCTCGAAGCTGGTGTTGCGGGTGGTCAACGACGAGATGCCGCCGAAGGACGTCAAGTCGCCGCGGCCGACGGCCCAGGACGCCGCGATCTTGCGGGCGTGGGTCGCCGCCGGCGCGCCGCCGTTCGAGCCGTAAGGACGGCTGTCCCGGTATAATCGCAGTGCCCGCGATCCGAGAGGAGGTGCCGACATGACGACACCCACGACGTTCACCGCCATCTACGAAGGCGGGCTGCTGCACCCAACGCAACCGTTGCCGCTGGCCGAGGGGACGCACGTGCGCATCATCGTCGAGCCGACGCCGCCGGAGCCGGCGTTCGACCAAGCCGATTGGGAACGCCGCATTCGCTCGGCAAAGTCGATCCAAGAGTGGATGGACTTGGCGAACGCCCTGCCGCCCCCGCCGGACGGTTACGACCTCCTGAGAGCCATCGAAGAGAACCGCATCCTTAGCGGCGGGCTGCCCCGCCACCCGGACGGCTACCGGGAGGACGAGTCGTGAGCGCGGCGGTTCTGCTGGACGCGGAGCCGTTGGGAATCCTCTCGAACCCGAACCCGACCGCGAAAGTCGTCCGTTGCCGACTCTGGCTGGCGGCGCTTCGCTCAGCCGGCCGCCGCGTGCTGGTGCCCGAAGTCACGGACTACGAGGTCCGCCGCTCGTTGTTGCTCAACTAATTCCGCCAACGACCTCGCGCTGCTCGACACGCTCGCCAGTCAAGCCGAGTACCTGCCGATCTCGATGGCGGCCATGCGGCAAGCCGCCGAACTTTGGGCGCAAGCCCGCCGGGTCGGCACAGAGCGATTGCCCGACCATGCACGTGTGTTCGGTGTCGTCGGACACCATGCCGCGGCCGACGAAGAACCGGTGCCGGTCCGGCTCGCCGAGCAGCCGCACACCCCGGCGCTTCGACAGCCCCTCGTAGGGCAGACCGATAGCGTCGCCGACGGCACACCCGAGGACGGCACCCGCGATCGCGTCGGTTTGCATGCGGTCAGTTTACCGCGGGCGGCGCGTCTACGCGGTGAACAGCCAGCTCAGATCGCGGTGGTAGAAGAACCGCTCGCCCTTCGCGATCAAGTCCTGGCCCAGCATCTTGAGCGACACGAACTCGGCGACAAACCCGAACAGCCGTGCGGACCGCGTCGCCTTGTACAGCCGGATCGGCCAATGTTGCCACGCCTGGCCCGGCTCCGGGTTCGGGATGTAAGCCGCGCGGGTCAGGTCCCAGCCCCACGCGCGGGCCAGCAATGTGACACCGCGGATGTAGTGTTCCACATATTCCTCGTCGGCCTTCAGGTCGGCCACATCGCCGTCGCAGACGGTCCACGCGAGGCCGTAGCCGCTCGGCTCGTCGGTCGGGAACATCCACCAGTCGTAGTGGGCGTCGTGAATCTCCATCCACGCCGACCGGCGGGCGGCATCGCGGAACATCGTCAGCGTCTCGAACTGACGGTCCTTGATGGTTTGAATGCCCACGAACGCCGGGTCGGTGTTGTGCTTCACGGCTCACTTCCCGAATTGCCACAAGCGGACCGTGCGGTCGTTGGCGGTCGTCGCGAGCATTCGCCCGTCGGGCGAAAATGCCAGCCGTTGGACGCCGGCCGTGTGGCCGCGCAGAACCGCCTTCTCGCGCCCGGTCGCCGCGTCCCACAATCGCACCGTGCCGTCGAGACTCGACGAGGCCAGCGTCCAGCCGCTCGGCGAAAAGGCGACCCACAGCGCCGGAGCCGCATGGCCCCGCAGCACCGCCTGCACCTTGCCGTTCACGGCATCCCACGTGCGCACCGTGCCGTCGAGGCACGCACCGGCGACCGTCTTGCCATCGGGCGAAACGGCGAGGCCCCAGATACCGCCGAACTCGCCGGCCGCAGACCACAGGTCTTTGCCAGTCGCCAACTCCCACGCCCGTACGTCGCCGCCGGTGGTCGGGTTGCCCCAGGTGCCGCCGCAACTGAAGAGCGTTCGGCCATCGGGCGAATAGGCCAGGGCGACGGCCTGGCCCTTGTGGCCCGCCAACGTCCGGCGGGCCTTGCCGGTGGCGTCGCGGACGATCACCGTGCCGTCGTCGGAGGCCGTCGCCAGAGTCTTGCCGTCCGGCGCGAACAGGGCACTGCTCACGGTCGCCGTGTGGTCGGTGAGCGTCACCGCCTTGGCTGCCTTGGCGACGTCCCACAGGATGACGGTCTTGTCGCGGCTCGACGTCGCGATGGTCTTTCCGTCCGGCGAATAAGCGACATGCAAGACGCCGGCCGAGTGGCCCTCCAGCGCCTTCGACGTGCCGCTCTGCAAGTCCCACAGTAGCACGGCCCCATCCTCACCGACGGACGCGATCGACTTGCCATCCGGCGAGAACGCCGCCATGCAGACGAAGCCGTCGTGCCCGCTGAGGCTGCGGACCTCGGCGGCCGAATCCTCGGCCTGGCTCCGCGGCCGGCGGAACGCAACCAGGTCGAACGCCAGCGGGCCGACGTACTCCCACCCCTCGGCCGCAAGGCGGTTGAGCGTGCGCGTCGCGTCCTCCTCAGTCTTGCGAAACAGGACGGCCTTGTACTCCCACCGCCCCGAGTCGGGCTTCTCCTGTGCCGCGGCCGTCGCCACGGCCAAGGCGATGACAGCAATAACGGTACGGCTCATGATGTGCTGGTCCTTGGGGTGATGCGAGCGGCGCGGCCCTCGTTTTTGTAGCGGACCGGGACCAGCGGTAACTACTTCGGCCGGCGCGGGCGTTGGTTCGTCGCGACCGATTTCACGACGATCCGGCCGGGCGTGGCCGGGTCCGGCGTCCAGTCCGCGGCGGCGAGGGCGTGGCCGAACAGAGCCTGCACGGCCGGGTCGTGCAGAGTCTCGGCGTCGGTCAGGGTGATGTGGCGGACGATGCTGCCCTTGCCTTGCAGTCGCTTCTTCGGGTCCGGCAGCTTTGCGCCCTTCAGGAAGAACAGGTTCACCCAGCGCGGGTAGAGGGCGACCGACACGACGGCCTCCGACGCCCGCTCGGTCGGCCCGAAGCCGACGACGAGCGCGTTGTAGTTGTCGTAGACCATCTCCACGGCCCCCGGCAGGATCGTCCGGAGTTCGACGAGCGCCGCCCGTCCCCGGGCCGCGATTTCGGGCGTGTAGCGCGCAATGAACCGATCCAGGCGGCGCTCCGGGGAGCTAGCGGTCATCGCGAGCCTCGCTTCGCCGAAGTGACGACAGCAGTGCGACGAAATCCGAAACGAACTCGAACGAATCGGTGCCATAGTTCAATGTACTCATCGGGAGCATTCAAAGCGTTTCGTGTCGCACCAGACTGCGGTAAACGCACCCTGTGACAAGCAATGGCCATGAATGATATTTCCCCGCGTGCAGCCCAACATCGACCTTCGACAACTCTGGAGCATTCCATCGTGACATGCTGGCGCGTCAACGGACGCATTCAGCGTATGATGGGCCCATCAGATCCTAACAGAATTCCTTGATGGGAACTGACTTTGGAAAAATGCGGAGATATCACTTGAGGTGCCGGCGGGCGGGCGTTCTAATCTGGCCCGGTTCGATTTGTCCCTGCTCCAAGGACGAAGCACTATGCCTGCTCCCTCCCGCCCCGCTGCCGCCCGCCCGTGGTATCGACGTGCCCTCAGCGTCTTCGAGTCCATGTATTGCCTCCGCGAGCGGACCGCCCCGACGCAACATCGCGCGGCTCGCCTGGGGTTCGAACTTCTCGAAACCCGCGTCGTTCCTGCCAAGGTCTACGTTCCGGACACCCCGCCAGACCCATGGACTGCTCCTGGCATCTGGGACCCGTATGGGATGCCGGAATCGGGCGACGCCGTTGAAGTTAACACCCTCGGTCGCATCAACGCGACCTCCGCGGTGTCCGTCGCCAGCCTTGAGGTGACCGCGAACGGCGGCGTGGTCTTTTTCGGCAGTAGTTTCACCGCCACGAACGTGACCATGACGTCGGGGGCCGCGTACTTCAACTCGACGATCTCGATCGCGAATCTGTCCCTCAGCGACAATCCGCCGGTCCCATACGCGTCGGTCTTCTTCAACGCCTCTACGACCAGTGCGAGCGTGGGTGAATTCACATGGTCCGCCGGGTCGCTCGTTTCTAGCAACGTGACCGGCCCAACGGAACTCGTAGCCGCCAGCCGGTTGTACATGCAGGATTCCGGCTTCAAGAGCCTCGACAATCTCACCCTGACCAACGCTGACTACGGCACATGGACCGGGGGGGACATCGCGTATTACGACGACTGCGGCTTCAAGAACGGCACGGGAGCGACATTCCAAATCGGCAGCGGCGTCGATCTGGTCAGCTACACATCGTCGTCCTTCGACCTGACGAACGCGGGCGTCCTAAAGCTCGACCCCGGCAGCACGCGGACCTTCGACGTCCCCGACCTGTTCCGTCAGACGACCACGGGCACGCTGAAGCTGGACCTCAGGAGCCTCATCAACGACGAGTACGACCAAATCAACGCGGACACCCTCGACCTGGCCGGCGGCCTCGAGGTCACCGCCCTACCCGGGACTCTGGTCTTCGGGGGCGACGTGTTCACCATCCTCACGGGCACCCGGACCGGTATCTTCGACGCCAGCAAGGTCAAGCTACCGAGCCTCGACAACGGCCTTGAGCTGGAACTCGAGTACACCGCCACCGCGGTTCGGCTGAGGGCGGTGCAGCGGGTCATCATCGGCCCGGTGCCCGAAAACCTCGTGACCACCGGCCCGCCCGTCGCCCCACCGACGGTTTGGCTGTTCGTCAAGCCGCCGAGCGCGTCGTCGTGCAACCCGGTCCGGTACGCCGACGGCACCAAGACGTTCGCGACGACCGATCTTGAGTCGGACGGGTTCGGTATGTCGTGGGGCCAGACCAGGCAGTGGACCAACAACGTCGGCTACCTGGGGCAGAACCGCAACGGCTACGGGTGGGTCGACAGCGACCTCCCGTACCTGATGCAGCAGAATAGCGGCAACCAGGTCGTCGTCGTCATCGGGGGGAGCGCGGCGTATGCCTTCGACTTGGTCGGCGGCACATATCAGGGCCGGTTTTTCCTGAAGTCCACGCTGTCGCACGGCTCGGGGACGTTCACCTTCACGGACGAGGCCGGCCAGGTCCTCACCTTCCACGACTTCGGCACCGGGCTGCCGGCCAACCAGCGCGGCCAGTTCCAGAGTTTCTCGGACGCGGGCGGGAACGCCGTGTCCGTCACCAGCCGGACGACCGACGGCAAGCCGCTCGAGGTGCAGCGGTCGGCGGCGGTCGGGGGCAACACGATCACCGAGTCGCTGACGTACACTTACCTGACGTCCGGCGGCAACCTGGACCTCCTGTCCGTCGTCACGCTGCGCCGGCGGGTGAACAGCGGCACGTGGAACACCGTCCGCGAAGTGCAGTATTCGTACTACGACGGGACCGACATTGGCGGGAGTGCCGGCGACCTCCAAAAGGCGGTCATCACCGACGGGACGACCGCGCTGGAGACGAAGTACTACCGCTACTACGTCCTCGGAGAGTCGGGCGGCTACGACCGCGGACTCAAGTACGTCTTCGAGGGCGACTCGTACGAGCGGCTGGCCGCGGCGGTCAGCAACCCGTTGACGGCGAGCGACGCCGCCGTGGCCCCATACGCCGACTACTACTTCCAGTTCGACGAAGATCGCCGGGTCACGCGGGAGGACGTGCAGGGCCAGGGGTGCGCCTGCTCGGCCGGCCTCGGCACCTTCTCGTTTAGTTACGCGACGCCGAGTACGTTCACCGACGACCCCAACCACTGGAAGTACAAGACGGTCGAGACGCTGCCCGACGGCAACCAGAACGTCGTCTACACCAACGCCTACGGCCAGGTGATGCTGTTCGTCTTCCACGAGGTGACGACGAGCCAGGACTGGATTCGGTACTACAGGTACGACGCAGCCGGCCGGCTGGTGCTGGCAGCCGAGCCGTCGGCCGTGAGCGGGTATAGCGAAACCTACTCTGACCTCCTTCACAACCAGAGCGGCAACTACGAGTACCTGCGCGACACCCAGGGGCTGATCACGGCCTACGCCTACGCCACGACCACCACGGCCGGTTCTTCGACGGCTGGGAACGTGGCCGGCCTGCTCCAACAGGCGGACTTGCTCCAGGGCGAGTTCCCGACGGCGGGGGCCATCCCTCAGTTCAACGCCCTGTACTTCACGCACTCGGGCAACGGCACGACCGTCTACCCGCTAGCCTCGGAGACGCACTACCGGAACACCAACGGGACGGGCGGCATCACGACCAGTTACGCCTACAGTTGGATCGGGACGACGACTCAGCCGGAGACGGTGACGACCACGCTTCCGAGCATCTCGTCGTCGCAAAACGGGTCCGGGACATCGGACACCACAGTGGCCGTGTTCGACGTCTACGGCCGGGCCGTCTGGACCGAGGACGGGAGCGGCTTCCTCACGTACGCCGAGTACGACGCGGCGACTGGGGCCGTGGTCAAGGCGATTACGGACGTGGATACGACGCAGACGGGCACGTTCGCGAACCTGCCGAGCGGCTTCAGTACGCCGTCGGGCGGCGGGTTGCACCTGACGGAGACGTTTGAGGTCGACTCGCTTGGCCGCACGACCAAGTACACCAGCCCGGCCGGCCGGGTGACGTACACGGTCTACCGCGACGTTCAACACGAGGTGCGGACCTACGCCGGGTGGGATACCTCCTCCAACACGCCCACCGGCCCGACCGTGATCGTTCGCAACGACCGGACGAACCGCTACGTCGAGACGCTGACGACATCACTCGCCCCGGCCGTGTCCGGGGACCGGCCGACGGGGGCCGAGGCTCTGACCAGCATGGCCGCGGGCGAGCTCAAGTCGCTCGCGCGGGCGTACGTCAACATCGCCGGCCAGTTGATCGAGTCCGACGTCTACTTCTCCTTCACCGGCCTGACGACGTACTCGGCGGCGACGAGTTTCGGCACTGCGGGAACGAACTACTACGCGACGGTCTACGGATACGATCACCGGGGCCGGCAGAACCGCGTCGTCAGTCCGACCGGCACCATTACCCGTACCGAGTTCGACGACCTCGGCCGGGTGTCGAGCGTGTGGGTCGGGACCGACGACGTGCCGACCAGCGGCTATTGGTCGGTGACGAACACGGCCGGCACCAACATGACCAAGGTGTCGGAGTCGGTCTACGACGGCGGCGGGGTCGGTGACGGCAACCTGACATCCGAGTCGTACTACCCGAGCGGCACCACGGGCGTCCGGACGACGAATCACTATTACGACTGGCGCGACCGCCTGGTGGCGACCAAGCAAGGCATGGAGTCGAGCGAATCGACCTCCACGAACCGGCCGATCTTCTACGCCGAGTACGACAATCTGAACAATGTCGTGGCGTCCGAGCGGTACGACGGGGACGGGGTGACCATCACCTCAACGGGTGGCGTGCCGAGCCGGCCGTCGTCGTCGCTGTTGCGGGCGAAGACGACATTCCTGTACGACGACCAAGGCCGGCTGCACCACGAGTGTGTTTGGGGGGTGAACATCTCGACGGGGGCGGTCAGCAGTGGCAGCCTGAACACGCAATATTGGTTCGACTCCCGAGGCCTGGTCATCAAGACGGCGGTGCCGGGCGGCCTGGTGACGAAGACGACCTACGACGGCGTCGGCCGGGCGATCATCGTTTCCACGTCCGACGGCGGCGGCGACTACGATGCCTGGACGGCGGCCGACGACGTGAGCGGCGACACGGTGCTGGAGCAGGCCGAATACGTGTACGACGCGGACGGCAACGTCATTACGACGGCGATCCGCCAACGGTTCCACGACGAAACGGGGACCGGGGCGCTGGGCATGTACAACAGCGGCAATCACGCGCGGGTCAGCTACTCGGGGAGCTACTACGACCTTGCTGGTCGCGTGGTGACGACAGTGGACGTGGGCACCAATCCGGTGAGCGGAACGCCGACGGCGTGGACGCGGCCGGGGACGATCCCGGGGCGTTCGGACGCTGTGCTGCGGATCGATTACGTGTACGACGCGGGCGGCTGGCTCCAGACCGTGACCGACCCGCTGGCCCTCGTCACTCGCTACACGCACGATGCGCTTGGTCGGACGACCGAAACTATCGAGAACTACACGGGCGGGAGCATCACAGCGACGGCGAACAAGACAACCCAGTTCACCTACGACGGTGCGGGCCATCTGCTGACCTACAAGCTGCTCTTGCCGAGTAGCGCGTACCAGGAGACGCAGTACGTCTACGGCGTCGCCACGTCCACGCTTACCTCCAATGACCTCCTGGCGGCCGTGCGGCACCCGAACAAGACGACCGGCGCGGCCAGTTCGTCGGAAGCCGACACCTACACCTACGATGCCCTCGGTGGCGTGGCGACCTACACCGACCGCAACGGCACCACGCACACCTACACCAACGACATCCTGGGCCGGCGCATCTACGACTGGGTCACAACCTTCGGCAGCGGGGTGAGCAACGCGACCGTCATCCTGCTCACGGATTACGACGGCCAGGGCAACGCCAGCAGCTTGACCAGCTTCAATTCCTCGTATCAGCCCGCCAATGGCGTACTGCGGACGTTCAACGGCTGGGGCCAGATGACCCGGGAGTACCAGGACCACACCTGGTTCGGCTCGACCTCCTCGCCGAACATGCAGTACCGGTATTCCGAGATGCCGGGCGGGGCGAACTACAGTCGGCTGGACGGGTTCGAATACCCGTCCCCCGGCGAGTTCGACCAGGAATACGACTACAGCGGCGTGGACGACCGGATCAGTCGGGTCAGCGTCGTCCACTTGAAGGGCGATTCCGACGTGTTGGCCCTGGCGTACCTGGGTCTGGGCACGGCCGTGTGGATGACGAACCCGGTCACCATCCGCACCTACATCGGGTCGGGGACGGGGGACGCCGGGGACCAGTACACGGGGCTGGACCGCTTCGGGCGGGTGACGGACCTGACCTGGACGACGGGCGGCAGCGGGGCGACGGTGAACGACCGCTATCAGTACGGCTACGACCGCGACTCGAACCGGCTGTGGCGGGACAATGTGCAGAACACCGCCTTCGGTGAGTTGTACGCCTACGACGCGCTGAACCAGCTCACGTCGATGCAACGCGGGACGCTGAACTCGGGGCACACGGCCATTACGGGCACGGTGGCTCGCAGCCAGGCGTGGACGGCAGACGCTGCCGGCAACTTCACCGACGTGACGACCGACGGGACGAGCCAGTCGCGGACGTACAACCGTCAGAACCAGTTCACAGCCCTCGGGTCGGCAACACCCACCTACGACGCCAACGGCAACCTGACGAGTGACGGCACCTGGACGTACACCTACGACGCCTGGAACCGGCTCGTCCAGGCCACGAACGGCAGCACGACGGTGACGTACGGGTACGATGCCCTCGGCCGGCGGATCACCGAGACGACCGGCGGAGTGACGACGCACCTGTACTACAACCAGAACTGGCAGGTGGTCGAGGAGCGGGTCGGCGGCACGTCGTCCACCAACCTGCGGGCGCAGTACGTGTGGAGTCCGGTCGAGTCCGACGTGCTGATCTACCGCGACTGGGACACGAACGCCGACGGCGAATTGGACGAGCGGCTGTACGCCCAACAGGACGCGCAGGGCAATGTGACGGCGCTCGTCAACACGTCGGGCACGGTGGTCGAGCGCTACGCCTACGACGCCTACGGCAAGGCGACGCCGTACACGGCAAGCTGGGGCACGCCATCGGGCGGCACGACGCAGTACGGGTGGCGCTACCTGCACCAGGGGCTGCGGTACGATGCAGCCGACGGGCTGTACGACAACCGGGCGAGAGTGTACTCGGCCGAGTACATGCGGTTCCTCCAAAACGACCCCATCGGGTTCACGGCGGGCGATCCGGACACCTACCGCTACGTCGGCAACCGGCCGACCGGCCACACCGACCCGAGCGGCTTGCAAGCACCTAGATACCGATACGATTGGGAGAATCTCGTCGATGCGGTGTTTGACTGGAACACGGTTTTCTTCGGTGGCGGGGTCCAACGGAACTCGCGAGGAGAGTTCGAGCCGACCTCCCTATCAGGGACCGGAGTTCATGGGCGATTCCTAAGCGATCAAACGACCAACGCGGTCATCGCACTCCCGCCGCTGCGGGCCGGGGCCGCCGCCGGGGCGGTCTACGACGGGGTTCGCCAAGGGGTCGGCAACGCGGAGGACGCCATTCGACGCCGGCCACTCCGCGGGTTTGACGCATCGGAGATGCAGGGATTTGTCAACGTTGGTGGCCTGCTCGGCCCACTCGCGCGGTTCCGCGTTGTCCGCGGCGGGTTGGGTGCGTGGGGCGTTGGTACCGGTGCCTGCGAAATGCGCCGTGGCGAGATCGGGCAAGGTCTGCTCGACCTAACAGCGGGCGGCTTGGGCCTCTGGTCGGTCAGACGTTCTCCTAACGCTCCAGCGTCAACTCAAAGCACCCTAACCTCTGCCGCACAACGGGCGAATACAACCGTAGGTACTGGCCGTGGCCCCGTGCATGGGACACGGGTTCACTCGGCGTTTGAGGCAGAGGTCAATGCCCTTGGGAACGCCAATCTCACCACCGAAGTTTCCTACCTAAATGGGCGTGTCGTCCCTCGTGGAACTCCCGGCTCAGTCCGACTGGACGTTGTGGAGGGGCCGCTTACTGGTCCCACGGCGATCTACGATCTCAAGACCGGCAGTGCCACGTTGACACCCGCACGAATCCAGCAGATAAAGCAACACACACCCGGCGGAGCCAACATGCCGGTCATCGAGATCAGGTAGGCGTATGAAGACTGCTCAGGTTCGATCATTGGGTAAGGACTTCTTGCCGCAAATGCCCGGCTACACGCACAAAGGGCTGACGCTGTATGCGAGTCCGTTGAACCACGTTCTTCGGGGATTCTACTTCGAGGATTCTGGTTTCGATCCCTCAGCCTTTTATGTGTGGGCGTTCTTCTTACCGCTCTACGTTCCCGCAACGCATGTCAGTTTCAGTTTTGGAAGGCGTTTAGGCGACGGGAGTGGCAAGCGATGGAATCTGAACGATCCTCGACTTCGTGATGAATTGCTTGCTTGCATCCAACGAGACGGCCTACCATTCCTCGAAGGCGTGAAGCAACCACACGATGTTGCGACGGCCATCCATCGACTTGGTGCTGACGCCGATCCTTACAAGCTGGAAGCGATAGCGTATTCACTGGTGATGGCCGACGATGTGGCAGCAGCGCAACAAGCTCTTGAGCGTCTGACGAAGGCGTTGGACAAGGGCATTTCTTGGCAGGCCGAGATGATGGAGCGAGCTACGCAGTTGGCCCGGAAGCTGGGTGTCGATCCTCAAGAAGCAACACGCCAACTTGCTGAGTGGGAACAGGCAACCGTGAAGAATCTTAGTCTTGGATGACCATGCTCCAGCCGGTCTCGGCTCAGCAGCAGTTGCCGGGATTCTTCGTTTCTGGAGTCCCACGCCAGCGTCGGAGTCCCACGTTCACCCAAGAAGAAACACGGCACGGCAAGGGGTCAGGTTCGAATGCCATGTACTTAAGCCTAAGGTGTTTTGATGTGACAGGTTAGGCGTATGGGTCTGGCCGAACGGGAAACCTCCCACCAAGCTGGTGATAGTGACTCCACCGGCTCGAACAGGAGGTTCCCATGTCCACTCTCGGCCGCGTCCTCGCCTGCGTCAAGGGCGAACTCGCGCGACTCGTTCCGGAATCGCTCCTCCGGCCTTTGGTCGCCGCCGAAGGACGCAGCGCTCGCCAGCGAACACTCACGCCGGTCGTCACCGCCTATCTCGCCCTCCGGCAAGTCTTGCACGGTCACGTCTCCGCCGCCGGGTTGCGTCACCTGGCCGGACTCGCGTTCACGCCCCGCGCCTACGGCCAAGCCCGCGGCCGACTGTCCGTCGGCTTCTTCCACGCCCTGATGCGCGCCGTCACTGGGCGTTTGAGGGCCACCGACACCGAGCCAGCGTCGGAGCGTTGGCGGGGCCATCGCGTCTGGTGGCTGGATGGTTCGAGTTTCTCGATGCCCGATACGCCCGAGTTGCAGGAGGCGTTCGGTCAGCCGGGCGGGTGTCGGGCGGGCTGTGGCTTTCCGGTGGCTCACCTGCTGGTGTTGGTGGACGCGGCCACCGGCTTCATTCACCGGGCGATTGTCGCACCGCTGCGAACCCACGACTTGGCTGAGGTGCCGCGTGTGCATCCCGAACTCGCAGCCAACGACGTGCTGGTCGGCGACCGCGCGTTTGGCTCCTACGCGCACCTGGCGGTGTTGCGGCAGCAGGGAGTTCACGGGCTGTTTCGCTTACACCAACGGCGACGGCGTGGTCGGTCGCAGGATCGGCGCGTGACGTATTGCAAACCGCCGGACCGGCCCGTGTGGCTGAGCGCAGCCGCGTATGCGCAGCTGCCGACCTCCCTGGTCGTGCGTGAGGTGACGGTGCGTGTGACGACGCCCGGTCGACGCGTGCGGACGGTGGTGTTGGTGACGACGCTGGTGAACCGGCGGGCGTATCCGGCGGGGGCGTTGGCGCGGCTGTATGAAGCGCGCTGGGGCGTGGAGGTGGCGCTGGGCCAGTTGAAGACGACGCTGGGAATGGACGTGTTGCGGAGTCAAACGGTGCCGGGCGTGGTCAAGGAGATGCTGGCGTTTGTCATCGTCTATAACCTGGTACGGCGGGTGATGCGGCAAGCGGCTCATCACCAGGGAGTGGCGGCGGCGCGGATCAGCTTCGTGGATGCGTTGCGGTGGTTGCGGCAGGCCAAGCCGGGCGAAGCGGTGCCAAAGTTGGTGGTGAACCCCGAGCGGCCGGGACGGTTCGAGCCGCGGGTCGTGAAACGCCGGCCGAAGAACTATCGGCGAATGACCAAACCACGCGGCGAGCTAAAACAAGCCCTGCGGGAGGCGTCACTTACGGCTTAAGTACATGGCATTCGGGTCAGGTTCACTTACGGACAGCCGATCACTCCAATGGCCTAGGAGCATGACGCAGTTCACCTACGACGGCATGAATCACTTGCTGACCTACAAGCTGCTCTTGCCGAGTAGCGCGTACCAGGAGACGCAGTACGTCTACGGCGTCGCCACGTCCACGCTTACCTCCAATGACCTCCTGGCGGCCGTGCGGCACCCGAACAAGACGACCGGCGCGGCCAGTTCGTCGGAAGCCGACACCTACACCTACGATGCCCTCGGTGGCGTGGCGACCTACACCGACCGCAACGGCACCACGCACACCTACACCAACGACATCCTGGGCCGGCGCATCTACGACTGGGTCACAACCTTCGGCAGCGGGGTGAGCAACGCGACCGTCATCCTGCTCACGGATTACGACGGCCAGGGCAACGCCAGCAGCTTGACCAGCTTCAATTCCTTGTATCAGCCCGCCAATGGCGTACTGCGGACGTTCAACGGCTGGGGCCAGATGACCCGGGAGTACCAGGACCACACCTGGTTCGGCTCGACCTCCTCGCCGAACATGCAGTACCGTATTCCGAGATGCCGGGCGGGGCGAACTACAGTCGGCTGGACGGGTTCGAATACCCGTCCCCCGGCGAGTTCGACCAGGAATACGACTACACCGGCGTCGACGACCGGATCAGCCGGGTCAGCGTCGTCCACCTGAAGGGCGATTCCGACGTGTTGGCCCTGGCGTACCTGGGTCTGGGCACGGCCGTGTGGATGACGAACCCGGTCACCATCCGCACCTACATCGGTACGGGGACAGGGGACGCGGGCGACCAGTACGGGGCTGGACCCGCTTCGGCCGGCGTGGACCTGACCTGGACGACGGGCGGCAGCGGGGCGACGGTGAACGACCGCTATCAGTACGGCTACGACCGCGACTCGAACCGGCTGTGGCGGGACAATGTGCAGAACACCGCCTTCGGCGAGTTGTACGCCTACGACGCGCTGAACCAGCTCACGTCGATGCAGCGGGGGACGCTGAACGGGACGAAGACGGGACTGACCGGGTCGGCATCGCGGAGCCAGTCGTGGACGGCGGACGGTGCGGGGAACTTCACGACGGTGACGACGGACGGCACCGGCCAGTCGCGGAGCTACAACGCGCAGAACCAATTCACAGCCCTGGGGTCGGCGACGCCCACGTACGACAATAACGGCAACTTGCTGACGGACGGCACCTGGACGTACACTTACGACGCCTGGAACCGGCTGGTGTCTGCCACGAACGGCACGACGACCGTCACCTATGGCTACGATGCCCTCGGTCGTCGCATCACTGAGACGACCGGCGGGACGACGACGCACCTGTACTACAACCAGAACTGGCAGGTGGTCGAGGAGCGGGTCGGTGGCACGGCGTCGTCGAACCTGCGGGCGCAGTACGTGTGGAGTCCGGTCGAATCCGACGTGCTGATCTACCGCGACCGGGACACGAACGCCGACGGCGAATTGGACGAGCGGCTGTACGCCCAACAGGACGCGCAGGGCAATGTGACGGCGCTCGTCAACACGTCGGGCACGGTGGTGGAGCGCTACGCCTACGACGCCTACGGCAAGGCGACGCCGTACACGGCGAGTTGGGGCACGCCATCGGGCGGGACGACGCAGTACGCCTGGCAATACCTGCACCAGGGGCTGCGGTACGACGCGGCGGACGCGCTGTACGACAACCGCATGCGCATTTACTCGGCTGAGTACATGCGGTTCCTCCAGAACGACCCCATCGGGTTCGCCGCAGGCGATCCGGACACCTACCGCTACGTCGGCAACGGACCGACCGGCCACACCGACCCCAGCGGGCTGAAGGATGACATCGATTTCGCCGAGTGGTACGCGAATTTCCTGCAAACGGCTGCACCCTACTTACCTCACGAGGCCCGCCAAGCCGTGGAGTTCAGCAGCGGCGTGTACGGCAGCTACGCCGGATATCGCAGACAAGGTGCCGGGCCAGTCGAGTCCGGGGTAGTTGCGTTCGGCCACAACTTCATGGTCTCCCAGTCGATTCTCGCCATCGAGGAGATGGTTCAGGGCAAGTCCTCTCGTGCAGCCGACCTTAACAGTAAGCTGACGGGCATGGGATACGCGAGACGGGGTGGCCTCGTCGCGCTCGATTTGGGGAGCCTCTACCTCGCCGAACGAGGGTCGAGGACACCTGCTTGCTCCGCCACCCCTGGAAGCCGGCGCATTCCGCTAACGGTCATCGAACCTCCTGCTCCGGCGTCAAGGATTGCGGTAGCGAACGAACTCGTAATTGACACCTATGGAAACTTGCGGTTTCGCGCTGACCTTCCTGGACAGGCCCACCACCTTAATCAATCTGCTGCCTACCGTCACGTGATTCCCCACAACCAGGGGATCGCCATCAAGCTGGAAGGCAACGTCCTAACGGACGCTGCCGCACCGCACACTCAGGCGCATGTATCTCTCGAAGGATTCTGGAACCAGTATCGTGGAACGCCCGTCGTTCCAACAAACTTGCAATATACGAGAGCATTACAACAATCGCTTCGTGCTGCTGGCCTGTCTGAAAGTCAGGTACAGCAAGCAGTGCGGGCTGCAATTCGTGAACGAGTCGATTTCGGGCTCTTGGGCGGAATGGAAGTGCCCGTAGTACCGAGGCCGATTCGAAACCTCGCACAATGACCTGACGAGAGATGAACATGGAACTATACCAGGAAATCTACCGACGATTCTCGACGATCTCGTGGTTTTCCCACTGTGGCGGCCCGGTGTCTGGAGGATTCGCATTCCCTATTGTGCAAGTCACAACCGTTGAAGAAGCGATCAAGAATGCCCTGTCAGACTTGTGGGCAGACGCGAGAACCGAAGCACAGGGAGAACTCACTGGTTACCTCGCCAAGAAACACCGTGACGCCTACGGTGGACATTGGAACCGATTGGCAAAGGCGTCTTGTGACCAAACGCAGAAGGAGATTATGCCGGGCGTGACCTCCGCCCTGGACAAAGTTGGAGCGGCGTCACTTGCCGAAGGCGTGCTACTAGACTTGGTCAGAATCGCACTCTACTCCACTTACACCCAACGGTTTCGTGGGCTACCCGACTTCTTCGGCAAGTTGCTCGTTGTGTACGAGAAGGGCTATCTTCCATGTGGATGGGAAGGCGAATTGGATTCATGGCCCAACGGAACGTTCGTCTTATTCTAGGTTACGCATTTGCCCAGCCCGCAGCCGCAGAACAATCGCACGTTCGGAAAGAGGCCAAGGGAATAAGAAAGAGGACACAGCTCGTTTGTCGTCGGCTCACCAGCTTCAATTCCTCGTATCAGCCCGCCAATGGCGTACTGCGGACGTTCAACGGCTGGGGCCAGATGACCCGGGAGTACCAGGACCACACCTGGTTCGGCTCGACCTCCTCGCCGAACATGCAGTACCGGTATTCCGAGATGCCGGGCGGGGCGAACTACAGTCGGCTGGACGGGTTCGAATACCCGTCCCCCGGCGAGTTCGACCAGGAGTACGACTACACCGGCGTCGACGACCGGATCAGCCGGGTCAGCGTCGTCCACCTGAAGGGCGATTCCGACGTGTTGGCCCTGGCGTACCTGGGTCTGGGCACGGCCGTGTGGATGACGAACCCGGTCACCATCCGCACCTACATCGGTACGGGGACGGGGGACGCGGGCGACCAGTACACGGGGCTGGACCGCTTCGGCCGGGTCGTGGACCTGACCTGGACGACGGGCGGCAGCGGGGCGACGGTGAACGACCGCTATCAGTACGGCTACGACCGCGACTCGAACCGGCTGTGGCGGGACAATGTGCAGAACACCGCCTTCGGCGAGTTGTACGCCTACGACGCGCTGAATCAGTTGACCAGCATGTCCCGCGGGACGCTGAACTCGACGCACACGGCCCTGACGGGTTCGGCGAGCCGGAGCCAGTCGTGGACGGCGGACGGTGCGGGGAACTTCACGACGGTGACGACGGACGGCACCGGCCAGTCGCGGAGCTACAACGCGCAGAACCAATTCACAGCCCTGGGGTCGGCGACGCCGACGTACGACGCGAACGGCAACCTGCTGACGGACGGCACCTGGACGTACACTTACGACGCCTGGAACCGGCTGGTGTCTGCCACGAACGGCACGACGACCGTCACCTATGGCTACGATGCCCTCGGTCGTCGCATCACTGAGACGACCGGCGGCGTGACGACGCACCTGTACTACAACCAGAACTGGCAGGTGGTCGAGGAGCGCGTCGGTGGCACGGCATCGTCGAACCTGCGGGCCCAGTACGTGTGGAGTCCGGTCGAATCCGACGTGCTGATCTACCGCGACCGGGACACGAACGCCGACGGCGAATTGGACGAGCGGCTGTATGTGCAGCAGGACGTGCAGGGCAACGTGACGGCCCTCGTCAACACGTCGGGCACGGTGGTCGAGCGCTACGCCTACGATGCCTACGGCAAGGCGACGCCGTACACGGCGAGTTGGGGCACGCCGTCGGGCGGGACGACGCAGTACGCCTGGCAATACCTGCACCAGGGGCTGCGGTACGACGCGGCGGACGCGCTGTACGACAACCGCATGCGCATTTACTCGGCCGAGTACATGCGGTTCTTGCAGAACGACCCCATCGGGTTCGCCGCGGGCGATCCGGACACCTACCGCTACGTCGGCAACGGACCGACCGGCCACACCGACCCTAGCGGGCTTTTCCCGCCTTCACCATCGCCTAACAGCAATTTCCTCCAACAGCCACAGTTCATATGGAACAGTCCGTCGACGATTTACACCCCAGGCGGTGGCGGCGGCGGGATGATGTCCCCAGGAGCGCTGTTGAACGGGCAAATCGGCCAGTACCTGCCGAGCGACGGCACCACTCCATTCCCAGGAAACTGGTGGACCGGCGGTCAGGGCGGGCCGCAAGGTATCCAAGTTGCCCCTCCCGGTCCAAGTCAGGCGCATTCCCCCACGATCTTTGACTTTTTGGATTTCCCGCTTGTCCGTTTGGTTGGTTTCTTCGAGCCGATCACCGGGACGATTACTTCCGGTGCCGACGTCTATCGCGAGCCAAGCAACTGGCGGAACTACCTCGGATTGCTGCCGTGGCTTGGTAAGCCGCTGAAAAGGATCTTGTTTGGCGCGAAGACCGTCGGCAAGGGCGGCCAACTCGGCGCAGCGGCTGGCAAATGTGCCGTCGCTCCATCAAGAACGTCAATGGGGTGGAGAATCCCCATCAACGAAGGCGGGGCGATCAATGCTGTTGGGAAAGCGGGCAATATCGAGATTGAGATCATCGCCAATATGAGCCGTACTGGGAAAACGATAACTCTCGATGGCATCCATTTTACGAAGAACGCTGGAGGGACGTTGGGACCAAAGCAACTACAGGAGTTTGGACGGGACTTTCTGAGGCAACATGGGAACGGAGCCACTGAACTCGTTATTAATCCTGCCCCTCGGACGACCGGGGCTCTGGCTGGGACTGGGGTGGCTCCTAAACCGATTACGATCAAATTGGAGTAGCAATGCCAAAGGTGGTAATTACCGGCTGGACGAAAGGATGCGACACAGTCGCCGCAATCAAGGAACTACGGGACAAGGCTACCATGCCTTTAAACGAGGCCCTAGCCCTAGTGAACCGAGTTCTCAAGAACGAACAGGTTGAGGTACTGGTTTCGACCCCCACCACTGCACAAGCGCTGGCTGATTCGTTGGAGAGAATCGGCTTGGTTGCTACGGGTATGGGCGACTAGTCCTACAGGGGCGTAAAATGAGGTTTATGTGTCCCACATGGGTCATCGTAGCGGGGCCGCCGCTCACGGCAGCGGGACGAACAGGTTCTGGACGAACTCGAACAGGTCGGTGCCGTCCACGTCGCCGTCGCCATCGAAGTCGAGGTTCGGGTTGAAGTTGTCCGGGCTGAACACCGTCGGCGCGAAGACAAACAGGTCCGTCCCGTCCACGTCGCCGTCACCGTCGATGTCGCCGAAGTAGCGGAACAGGCCGTTCGCCGCCGTGCCGTTCAGCACGTAGTCGTCGCCGCCGAGGCCGTTGCCATCGCCGTCGAGCAGGAAGCCATTGGCCAACACCTGGCCACTCAGGATGGTCAAGGTGAAGCGGCCGTTGGCGAGCGATCCGCCGACCGCTTCCGTGCCGGCGAAGTTTGTCAATGTGACGACCGTCACGCCGCTCACAAGGCTGGCCGACGCCGTGAACGATCCAACGGACCCACCGCCAATTCGCGACAATTGAAACGCCGCCGCAATGTTATTGGGATTCGCAAATGCAACGGCCGAATCGAACGTGACCGTCACCGATGTGACCCGCGATCGCTGGAATACGCCTGGATTCGCGACAGCGCTCGCCACCCGCGGCGGTGCCGCGGCGATGGTGAAATTCGCGTTCGAGACATCGAAGAAGATGTTCCCCACCGGCTCGACCTTGATGCGGGCCAGGCTCGTCACGGAGTTCGGCACGACGAGCGATTCGCTGCCGTCGTTGGGCGTGTTTGCAACCAGGACGATCGGAAACGTGTTGCCGCCGTCGGTCGAGAGACGGATGTTGACGAAGTTTACATTGATCGGCGATGTCGTCGTGCCAGCCACGTTCCACGTTACCGATTGCGTCGATCCCGCAGTCCAGGTCACGCTTGTATTCGGCGCGGTCACCTGGAACGCGCCTCCCGTGTTGACGACGGTGACGACGACATCGTCGGTATTGACGCCGCCGCCGCCGGCCCGATTGTCGCGAACGGTGACGCGGAAGTTCATCGTCCGGGCCAGGGTCGGCAGCTTTTCGGATGTACTGCTGACGTTCGCCAGCAGGTTGGTCAACCGCGGGAACGTCCGCGTCGGCGATGATGTGGCCGTGAACGACCGGAACAACGGGCTAGCCCCATTGTCGGCCGCCGAGAGTGCCTGGGCGGCTCCGAGGTTGCGCTGCTCCCACTGGTAGGTCAGAGTATCGCCATCGGCATCCGAACCTGCGGCCGTCAGGGCGAATGGCGTTCCGGTCGGAATGGCGTAATCCGCGCCACCGTTGACTGTGGGTACGGTGTTACCTGTCGCGGTGCGTGTTCCAACCGAGGGAATCGTGTTATCGACGTAAGCGATGATCTGATCGAAGCTGCGCGAATGATAGTACGGATCGCTATGAGCTTGCAGATCGTCGGCTCCGCAGATGCCCGCATAGGACATGATGGTTGAACCGCTGCCTGGCTCATAGGCCGAATTGGCCGCGCGATTACCGGCCGCCGAACCGTTGACGCCGTTGAACGTGTGGTCGGCCCCGAATTGATGGCCCATCTCGTGGATGACGTAGTCAATGTAGAACCAGTCGCCGATGGGCGAGCTGCTACCCGTCTCGCCCTGGGCCTTCGACCCCGACCGGCCAACCACGCCCAGGGTCGCCAAGCCACCGCCGCCGGTGCCGAAAACGTGGCCGATGTCATAGTTGCCCGAGCCAATGATCGAATCGATCGTCGACTGGTTCTGCGTCAGCAGTGAGCTAGCATTGTTGTTCGAGTATGGGTCGCTTGACGCGTTGGTGTAGACGAGGCTGCTGTTGTTCGCGACCAGCGTCAACCGAATCGATAGCTCGACTTCCATGATGCCGGAGACCCGGTTGATCGCCGTCACGATCGCCGCTTGGCCAAGGGTCACAGTGCCGCCCTGGAACGTCGTGTATTCACCGGTCGCAGCCACGGCGGTGCGATACGTTCGCAAAACGGACCCAGAGCGGGCCGCCGTTAGCAGGCCACGGGTGCCCTCGGGGTCGCCCTTCGCGGCAGCGTCGGCCGTCGGGTCCGCGGCGTCCCCGTCGACGAAGCAGAAGAACGGGTCGCGCGACCCGCGGTCGCTGCGCCAGTAGGAGGCGTACACGCTGGTATCGAGGTGCCAGTACGGGTCGATATACCACGTCCCGTTCGGCGACAGCACTTGCGCATGCAGGCCCTGCGGCGTGACGTCCATGCTCAGCGTCGCAGCGGGATCCTCTATGCCTTGGCCACGATAGGTCCGGATCTCCGGGAACTGCGCGGCCAGGCCCGGCTCCATGATCGGAGCCGTCACGACACGGAAATGGGCGAGGCTGCCGTCGGGTTGCGGCAGGGCCAGGACGACCGGACTCGAAGCAGAGCCACCGGCCGACTCAGGACGTGTCGCCGCGAGGGTTGCGTCGAGCACCTTGGCGTCGAGCGAGTACGGCAGGAAGCGATCGAGGCCGAGATACGACTGGCGGCCGCAAGGACCAACAGGGATTGCATCGAGCCGATGCCACAGTTGCGACTGCGGCTCGACGGTTGGCGTAACTATCGTGCCGAGCGCAAACCCTGTTGGTGTGACGCGAGCTTCCAAGCTATCGAGATTGAAAACTACCCGGCGCTGCAGCGGCGAACGGCCGCGACCTACGTATGACATGAGACTCTCAAAGCTCGAACTCGAGGCGAGAGATGATGCGCTCATGTATAACGTGTTTCGCGAATTGAGTCAAATCAGCCGCTCCGGCAAGAGCAAGCGGGCGGGGTTCTGGAGCTGGGCGATTAGCGCATTGCCAAACACCGCCCCGACCGCCCCGTCAACGACCCGGTGGTCGAACGACAGTGACAGGAAGATGATCTCGCCCGGCCGAACGTTGCCGGCCGCGTCGAACACCGCTCGCTTCGTCGACTTACCGACGCCCATGATCGCCACCTCCGGGTGGTTGATGATCGGCGTGGCGAGCAAGCCGCCGATGCCGCCGATCGACGTGATCGTGAACGTGCCTCCGCGGAGGTCTTCCCGCCGCGATCGGCCGGCCCGCGCCTCGGCACTCAGTCGCTCGATGTCGCGGGCGATGTGGGCCAGGTCCTTCTTGTCGGCGTCGCGGACGACCGGCACGAGTAGGCCGGACGGCGTCGCCGTGGCGATGCCGATGTGGTAGCGATCGTGCAGCGTGATCTCGCCCGTTTCGTCGTCGAGCGAGGCGTTGGCGATCGGCACTTCTTTGAGCGCTGCGACCGCTGCCTTGACGAAGAACGGCAGGTACGTCAGCTTCAGCCCGTGCTTTTCGAATGGCTCGCGCAAGCTGGCCCGCAGGCGGACAAGTTCGGTGATGTCGCACTCGTCGACGTAGGTGAAGTGTGGGATGACGGTGCTGGACTTGACCATCTGCTCGGCGATCTTGCGGCGGACGCCGGCAAGCTTCACGACGGTACCGGGCTTGCCGTACTCCAACTTCGCCGACAACGGCTGGCGAACGGGATGGGCGGCCGCGCCCGTCGCTGGGATGTGCAAGTCGTCGACGAGGATGCGGCCGGCCGGCCCGGAGCCGTGGACGCTGGCCAGGTCGATGCCGAGCTTACGGGCGAGCTGCCGGACCGATGGCGACGCCTTGACTGCCCCCGGCTCGCCACCGCGCGGCGCGCCGTTGCGGCGGCGGATGGCGGCGGCCGGGTTAAACGGGTCGCCGTCCATCGGCAGCGCCTTGGCCGCGTAAGCTGGGGCTTCCATGTCCTCGGGCACCGGCCCGCCGGCCGTGTAGCTGAGGATGTGGTCACCGACTTTGACTGCCCCGCCAGGCTGGACGCGGAGTTCGGTGACGGTGCCAGCGAACGGCGCGGGGACCTCCATCGTCGCCTTGTCGGTCATGACCTCCATCAGCCCCTGCCCGGGCTTGACGGAGTCGCCAGGGGCGATGAGCCAGCGGATCATCTCGGCCTCGTAAACGCCTTCGCCGAGCTGGGGGAGTTGAAAGTCCACGACCGGCCTCCAATTATGAATTAGCCACAGATTAACACAGATGAACACGGATCGATTCTGAATGTCTTAATCAGGGTTCATCTGTGTTTATCTGTGGCTGATCGATTCACGCCGCCTCGGTCGCCAGCTCGCGCATCTGCCGCACCACGTCCGGCAGTTGCGGCACCTCGTGCCACTCGTACGCCTGGTTCAGCCCAATGCCGGGGATGTGCATCCCGAACAGCGCCCGCGGCCGGACCAAGAGATCGTAGAAGTGTTCCTCGACGACCCGTCGCAGCAGGTGCTCGCCGAAGTTCGTCACCTCGGTGTCCTCGTTGACGACCAGCACTCGGCCGGTCTTCACCACGCTCTGCCGGATGCACGCCCAGTCGTAGGGGAACAAGGTCCGCAGGTCGATCACGTCGAAGCTCAGCCCTTGCTCGTCGAGGAGCTGGTCGGCTGCTTGCACGCACAAGGGCAACATCCGGCCGTAGCTGACGACCGTGGCCGTTGTGCCCTCGCGGACGAGGTTCGCTTTGCCGAGCTGCACGAAGTGCTCGCGGACCTGCGGCCACTTCGGCTTCCAGTTCGTGCGGTCGCCGACCGGGGCGTCGATCATTTCCTTGAGCGTGTCCTCGTCCTCCGGCTCGCCGGGGATGAGCTGCTCGCCGCGGACGCGCAAGAGGGCCTTTGGCAGCAGGACCATGACGGGGTTCGGGTCGGCGATGGCTGAGAGCATCAGGCCGTAGGCGTCGAGCGACGTACTCGGCATGACGATCTTCCACCCGGCGAGCCGCGTCGCCCAGCCCTCGAACGAATGCGAGTGGTACAAGGAGCCACGGATGCCGCTGCCCGACGGCGTCATGACCACGATCGGCATGTCGAACTGGCCGGCCCCGGCCCACCGCTGGTTGCCAGCCACCTTGAACAGGTCGATGATGTTGAACCCGTAGTCGCAGAACTGGATCTCGCACACGGGCCGGCCGCCGGCGTAGGCGATGCCCATCGCGGTGCCGATCAGGCCGCGCTCGTCGAGCGGCGAGTTCCACGCGGTCCGCAACCCCTGCGTCGCGGTGAAGACGCCGCCCAAAGGCGGGCCAACGTCTTCGCCGAAAACGTCGGTGACGCCGAGGTGTTCCTCACCGTAGTGCAAGGCCAGTCGGACAGCTTGAACGAGGGTTGCCATGTCGAGTGCTACTCCACCACGCGCGGCTAGAACATGTCGAGCATCCACTCGCCCTTGTGGTCGGGATTGCCGATGAGCCGTTGGTTGACCGGATCGACGACGAAATCCATTGCCTCAAGCGGGATTTGGCCAATCAGTACCGGACAGTCATCGGGAACCTCGGCGACATCGCATGTACAGTCGCGGCCATCGACCGTCAGGCGAACCGCGCCATAGATGCCACGCTCGATCACGCCGGCGGCCGTCCGTGCCCGCCGGTTGCGGACGAACTTAAGGCCGAGTTGATCGATCAACCGCTTCGGTAACGAGAGGTACGTCGCCCCCGTGTCCACAAGTGCGTCGGGCACGCGGACATCGCGGACTTGTTCGGCGGTCAGTTGCCCCTGGTCGGCCGAGTACAGGTCGCTCAAGTTCTCCATCCGCGCCGTCACAACCACTTTGCCCACGACCGTCTCCATGGTTCGACCTCTCCATTACTGCGGCAGCCCCGTGTAGTCGTCCGGGTACACGCTATCGACCTTGCTCGGCGCGTAAGTGTGCGTGTATACGTCGTCCTTGGTCGGCTTCGGCTCGCGGACGGCCTGCTGCACCGCCGCCTCGACGTCGGCCTTGGCCTCGTCGCGGATGCGCGTCACCTCGTCGCCGTCGAGGATGCCGGCGTCGAGCAGGCGGTTTTCCAAGAGCGCCACGCAATCTGGCTCGCCCGGCACCCGCGCCGCCCCGCTCGACGACGAGTGGCCGTGCAGCCGCGACACCTTCGCCTCGATCATGTACGGCTTGCGCTCCAGCCGGCAGTGTGCCAGCCCGCGGCGGATCGCGTGCCAGCTCGCCACGATGTCGTTGCCGTCGACGACTTCGCCAGGGATGCCGAAAGCCGTGCCGCGATCGATGATCCGCTTCTCGCTATGTTGCTGGGCCGCGGGCGTCGAGATGCCCCAGCCGTTGTGCGTCACCACCATCAGCACCGGCAGTTCCTGGCTCGGCCGAGTACTCCAGATCATGCAACTCGCGAAGTCCCCCTCAGCCGTGCCCGCATCGCCGCCGATGACAATACTCACGCCGTCGCCGCCGTGCCGCTTTTGCACGAGGGCCGTACCCGGGGCCATCACGTATTGCACCTCGATCACCGACGTGACGGGAATCACGTTCCAATCGCGCTTCGAGTAATGGCAGACGAAGTTGCGGCCCATTGAGTGCGGGTCCGTCTTGGCCATCGCCATTTGCCGGACGTGGTCGAGGATGGGCATGCCCATCGCAAGCATGAGAGCGGCGTTGCGGTAGTGCAGGTGCAGGTAGTCGAAGGCGGGGCCTTGGCCGCGTTTTACTTGCAACCCGAGACAAGCATTGAACGCCTCTTCCCCGGGACCACCAACCCAGAAGAACGCCTCGCCGGACTTGGACATCTTGATGCACCGCTCGTCCATGATGCGGCAGCGAAGCATAATGCGATAGAGTTCGCGGCAACGGGCGGCTGGTAGGTACTCGTCACCGGTGGCCAATTCCTCGGCGGCGAGGGCGACGGGGGATGTTGGCATGAAGTGCCTCCGTTTCCAAGACGCCGGCCAGGGAGGCGAGGACCGCCGGACGGCGGGAGAGTATGATTGTCGTCGCACGGGGTCGGCTCGACCAGTCCGCACGGCGTGTCTCTTAATCTTACGATCTTTCTTGCTACCCGGCGGTGCCCAACCTGGTCTGTCACTTGACAAAACGAACGATGCCCGCGACTCTGACGGACATCGCACCGCGCTGGTGAACACATGCACCCACTCAACGTCGTCTTCCTTGTTATTAGCATCGTCCTGAGTCTGATGACGTACCGTCGGGCGATGGACATGGGCTGGGGCGTCGTCACGGCCATCATCCTCGGGCTAGTCCCGGTTACGGCGACCTACGTGATGGGATTCTACGGCATGGGCGTCTACGGCGTGTTTGCCGGGGCAACCCTTGTCGGCGGACTTTACAAGGCCGGTGGGTGATACTGCAACTGGAAGTGTCCATGCACTACTTACTGCTCTACGACGTCGTTCCTGATTATGTGGAGCGACGGGCCTCGTTGCGCGAGGAGCATCTGGCGCTGGCCCATGCCGCCCACGCACGCGGGGAACTCCTGTTAGGCGGAGCGCTCGCCGACCCTGTGGATGGAGCCGTACTGCTTTTTCGCGGTGACTCACCGGCCGTGGCCGAGGACTTTGCGGCCGCGGACCCCTACGTCCGCCAGGGCCTCGTCACTCGCTGGCGGGTTCGGCCGTGGACGACGGTCATCGGTGACCTGGCAACCGCCTCATGTGCCCACCCCAACCGATGAGCGAGCGGGGCATCAACATGCCCCACTCGCCGCACGACTCACAGGCAGCGCAGGAACGCCACCAGGTCGTTCTTCTCGGCGTCGGTGAGCTGAACGCCTGTCACGATGTTGAAGAACTCGACTGTATCCTCCAGCGTGAGCAGCCGGCCGTCGTGCAGGTAGGGCGGTGAATCTTTGATGCCACGCAGCGGGAACGTCTTGATCGGCCCGTCGCCGACGGCTTTCATGCCATTGACCTCCTGCGGCTTATAGAAGCGCTCTGTCTTCAGATTGTGCATCAGGTTGTCCGAGTAATACGGCGCTGGGTGGCAGAGAGCGCACTTGCCCTTGCCGAAGAACACCTCCTGGCCATGCAACTCCCCCGGCGATGCCTTGGCCGGGTCGAGCTTGCCAAACACATCCAACTTCGGAGCCGGCGGGAAGTCGAGCAACTCCTGGACTTCCGCCATAAAGTGGACCTGGCTACCGCGATCCAGCACGTTGACGCCCTTCTTCGCGGCGATCACGTGATCGCCGTCGAAGTACGCAGCCCGCTGTTCGAACTCGGTGAAATCCTCAACGCTCTTGAGTGCCCGCTGCGAGCCAAAAAGCCTTTGGATGTTGACTCCACGTAGGCTCGGCGTCTCGATTCGGTGGCGGAACTCTTGTGGCCGCATATCGCCGACCAGGTGGGACGCCCCGTTTGCGTGTCCATTGACATGGCAATCGAAGCACGCCACGCCCTGGCTTGCGTGGATGGTGCGGCGGTCCTCCGTCTGGTTGAACTGCTGTTGCGCAAACGGCGTGACCAATAGCCGCAGGCCCTCCAACTGTTTCGGGTTTAGGATGCCGTTGAAGAGCTTGTGAAAGTTCGTCAGCGTCACGAGCTGGCCCTGGGACACATCGCCGAGATCCGGGCGCGTCGTCAGATAAATCGGTGGTGGGAATTCGGGCAGGAACTGGTCGGGTAGGTCGAAATCGAGATCGAACCGCGTCAGGTCGCGATTCTCCTGCTTCTTAAGCAATTCGAGCATGAATTTCGGAAAGACCATGCCGCCCTCGCCGTGATTCGGGTGCGGCAGCGGCAGCATGCCCTTCGGCCAAAGACCCTTGTCGCGAATGTCCTCGGCCTTCATCTTGCCCAACTGCTCCCAGGTAACGCCGGTTGGCAACTTGACACGGACACCGCCCTGAACGACTTTGCCTCGCGACATCACGACACCCTTGGCGGGCCGATCGGCGAGGTCGTAACGTTCGTGGAGCAAGGCATCCTGCCGCTTGGCCAGAGCCGGCTTCGCCGCCGACATGCGCTTGACAACGGCATCGAACTCTTCGGTCAAGACCACGGGCGAATAGCTGGATGGCGGCTTCTCCTGCGTCCGGACCTGGGCCACGGACAGTAAGAGCGCCGTCAGCGTCAACAGGGTGCCGCCCAACGGCAGAGATCGACTGAGGATACCCGAGCGTGTCACGGTGCAACCCTCCTGTGTGAGACCCAGTGCGGCTGGCAATCGCGAGAAGCGCGGGACCATTATGCCCCGCGACCTGCCGCACCAGAAGCTCCAGGGCCGATCGACTGAATATGCAACGATTATGCCCATTTCATCGCTGAGTTCGTCGAGCAGGCAGCCCGCGCGGTAGCATCGAGGTCGCGCACCGCTTGCAGGGCGGCACGAACCGATCCCAGCGCATTGGCGTCACGATAGCCAACGACATCGTCCGGAGCATGCCGTGCGAAAATACCGAATGCCACCGTCTCGGCTGGAAATCTCCTATCATCGCCCATAGCCCGTCGGGAGGCGAATCATGGAACGTCCTGCAGCGACTGAGTATGCCCCCTACTATGGCAAGTACGTCGGCCTCGTGACTGAAGACGACCTCGTCGCGGCCCTCGAAGTTCAGTTGGGTGAGACGCTCGCATTCCTCCGCGGAGTCGCGGAGGACGACGCAACTGTGTTGCACCTGTCCTATACCTGGACAATCAAGGAGGTCGTCGGCCACCTCACCGACGCCGAGCGTGTGTTCGCATATCGGGCACTCCGTTTCGGCCGTGGCGACGAAACGCCGCTGCCCGGCTTTGACGAAAACCCCTACGTCCAGACCGGCCAGTTCAATCGCATCACCCTTGCCGACTTGGTCAACGAATTCGAGTTAGTGCGCCGGTCGACCCTTGCTCTGTTCCGGCACCTGCCCGATGAAGCCTGGTCTCGCGGCGGCGTGGCGAGCGATCACCCGGTCACTGTGCGAGCGCTCGCGGCAATCCTCATCGGGCATGTCCGCCACCACATGACCATCGTGCGCCGACGGCTCAACCGCGCGTAAGCCATCGGGACAGGTTGCGGTGTTCGCCCTTGGCCATCCGGCGAGCCAATCATCGGTGGCTGGTTGTCCTCCTCCTCGTTCGTGCCCAGGTGCCCACACCTTCGAATGCCTCGTCGGATGAAGCTTGTCCGTCGCCCAGTATGGTGATGACTTGAAGTTCTTCGGGAAACACTCGCTGCCGAACCTGGACACTCATGGCGACTGCGGAAAGACGCCATGACTTGGATTGCCATCGAGATGCTCACAGGAGATCGGAGCAGCTACCTTGTATGCTGAGCCGGCGGTGGCACCGTTGCGTCCACTCGATCGTGCACGACAAATGAACCGGACCCGAGTCTGAGTTCGATTCTACGTTCAATGCAAGCGCAAGTAACGCGTCGTCACACCTTGTATCGCTGCCAATAGTGAGGAGCAGACCAAATGAACTCGCGATGTGTGTCGATGTGCATTAGATTGGTACTTGTCATCGCGTCATGCTTCTCCGAAGTCGGTTGTGGCCCAAGCAAAACGGAATTGGCGCAGAACTCTACAATTGGTCCAAGCGAACAGACGGGCAGTAATTCAGACATCTCTGGTAAGCCGGCCGAACGTTCGCTTAAGGCAGTTGACGGGGTGTTTGTGCTAAAGGACATCAACACTGTTAAGGAAGCGGAAGACTTGTTCATGGAGACTTATACCTATTCCCTTGGAGCATCTCCTACCCACAGGTATTTCATCTCCGGCCGCAGTGAAGATGTGTTCCGCATCGATCGCAAAGTACTCGACGACGAGGCATTTGAGACGATGAAGGCAGCAAAGAACTCACAGAAGAAGAAACGCTCCATCGTACAGCGGCCACATGTCATTCCATCACAGCAGTTCCTGGATTGGTATAAGTCTTCGGGAATTGTCCCAGTTGACGGTGATTACATGCGATAATTCTACTGCGCACGACAGGTGGAGTGGCGTTGGTCCAGCCTGTGGCACCGGGGAGCATCGGACGGAGGTGCCGTGGTTGGCCCGTTGGCCGGTCGCGGTGCCGGAGAACTGGGTGGCGGCGGTCAACCGGCCGGAGACGGAGGCGGAGTTGGCGGTCTTGCGTCGTTCGGTAGCGCGGGGTCGCACCGTTCGGTGGCGTGGTGTGGCAGCGTCGAACTGTGTTCCGGCTGGGCCTACAATCAGCGATGCGCAACCGCGCCCGATCGAGGATCGATGCCACGAGATGAACCTGACCCCTTTTTTCGTAATTGACCCCTTTTTTCGTAATCGCTCCTTGGTTTTCGACGCGGTGTATTAGCTCAAGGAAGTCGATTAGTCGCTGGCATACAAGACGAGATCGTTCACTTGCCGACTGCTCGACAACTAGTGATCAAGAGAATGACAAAGCAATTCACTATTGCGTCGTTAATGTCGTCCCCATTTGCTATGGGATGTCCCATTGTTGTGTTTTACTATCATGGCCTTGATCGAATAATGACGACCTACTACATCACTTTGGTGTGTGCCTGCGTCATCGCTCTTCTGCGGCAGCCCGCTCGTACAGTCTTGAGAGTCCGTGCATCCCACATTCTTGTTTGTCTCACCGGGTCGCTGATCGCATGTCATTGTGTTTCAATAGCGATCTTCGCATTTGGTGACTATACAGTAACAAGAATGTCCGAACGCTTTCTCTTCGGGGTCTGTTGGCTTATTACATATTTGACATTGGCTGTCGTATGCCATGCTGTCTCACGAGGAAGTAAAAATGGGTCAGGTTGAATGCCGTTAAGAAAAAGGGGGTCGTAAGGAAAAAGGGGTCGGGTTGGAATGGCGTTAAGTTAAGCCGTAAGTGGTTGTTGGAGTAGTCGTTGGCGGAGTTCGGGGCGAGGTCGGTTCATTAGGTCGTACGATTTGAGCCGTCGCTTGCGGACGCGGGGTTCGAATCGGCCGGGCCGCTCCGGGTTGACGATCAAGGTCGGTATCGGTGTCCCGGGCGTCGCGCCCCGGAGCCAGCGCAAAGCATCGACGAAGCTCATCCGCGACGGCGAGACTCCCCGGCGTTCGGCCGCCTCGACCATCACCCGTCGCACCAGGTTGTACGCCACCACAAACGTCGTCAACTCCTTCCGCACCCCCGGCACCGCCTGGCTCCGCAGCACGTCCAGCCCCAGGGTTTGTTTCAAGTGTCTCAGATCGACCTTGGCCATCCGGCGAGCCGACGATCAGTGGCTGGTTGTCCCCCCCTACTCGTTCGTGCCCAGGTACCTACACCTCCTATTGCCGCGTCGGATCGGGTTTGTCCGTCGCTTAGCCTTTTCCGATCGTGTGAGGTCCGACATGCCGCTCATCGAACGCCGGACGCGAATTGCGTTTACGCTGATCGAACTGCTGGTCGTCATTGCGATCATCGCAGTCCTGATCGGCCTGTTGCTGCCCGCGGTCCAAAAGGTTCGCGAGGCGGCCAGTCGAACGCAGTGCGCCAACAACCTCAAGCAGATGGGTCTCGCCATCCACAATTTCCACGACGCGAATCGGAAGCTGCCGCCCGCCCGCATTGCCGACCAGTACGCCACCTGGGCCGTGTTCCTGCTGCCATATCTCGAACAGGATGCCCTGTATCGCGGCTGGGACATGACGCGGAAGTACTACGATCAGACGACGTTCGACTACAAGGCTCAGGTCGGCGCGTACTTCTGCCCGGCGCGTCGATCTCCGCCGCAGATCGGGCAGTTACCCGAGGACAATGCGGCCAGCACGATGCTCGGCACGCTCGCCGATTATGCCGTCGCCGCCAGCGACAACACCGACGATTCGGACATGATTACCGCCAAGGGGTCCATCATCATCGGCATCCGCAACGGCACGCAATGGGATAGTCGAACGACCTTCGCTTCCGTGGCCGACGGGCTGAGCAATACCGTCTTCATCGGCGAAAAGCACATCCAGCTCGGCATGATCGCTAACGTCAAAGGCGACCGGACGATCTGGAATGGCGACTCGGTCGATGTGTTTTCCCGCGTCGCCGGGCCAGGCAAAGGTCTCGTCGGCGACCTCAGCACGGCCACCAATCAGCGGTTCGGCAGCTATCACTCGGGCGTGTGTCAGTTCGTCTTCGGCGACGGTGCCGTCCGGGCCTTGAGCGTCACGACGCCCGAGGCCACCATGAGCCTGCTCATCCAGCGCGACGACGGGTTGCCCGTTCCGGCGTACTGACCACCGCGCGACTTCGCCCGTATGACCCGCCTCCCAGCGAATGGAGATTGCGATCGTGCGCCCAGATACACCGTTCCATTGGACCGCGATTCTGGCGCTGACCGTGGCCCTAGTAGGCTGTGCCGGGGGGAAGCGCCTGTACCCCGTAGAGGGGACTGTGCTGTTCGACGACGGGAAGCCGGCCACTTCCCTGGCCAAGGGCACGGTCTCGCTGGAATCGATCGAGGATAAGTCGAACGCATCGGGCCAGATTCAGGCCGATGGGACGTTTCGCATTCGCAGTCCTCTCGGCCAGGATGGCGTGCCGGCCGGCACGTATCGCGTCGTCGTCCTGCCGCCCGAGGGAGCAGACCGCAATCGGCCGCCCGTCGATCGCCGCTATGGGCGCTACGAGACGTCCGGCATCGAGATCACCGTGAAAGACGAGCCGAACAAGGTCACGATCACCGTGCAGCGGCCGAAGTAACGTCGCGATGGCTCGCAGTTTCGGATCTTTACTTATGACCCTTTTTTGCCGGATGGTTTGACCGGCTTGGCGCTGGTCCCGGAGAACGCGGACCACCGTTCTCCGCCGACGCCGTGATCCCCGACCGACCAACCGTCCGCGTGTGTACCGTCCGGCTTGATTTCGACGATCGTGACACCTTTCTTCTGCTTGTCGCCCTTCACCGTGGTTGACACCCAGACATAAGGGGTCAAGACAAAGGGGGTCAGGTACACTTCGTGCAGCCTCATTCCGCGACCGGCTCTGATCGCGCGGCGCTGACCGTCAGCCAGCCACATCCCTGATGCTGGCCCTTCGCCTACACCGACTTCGACCAATGCACTATACTCCACAGTTGATCCGTTGATGCAAGGGTGTGCGCGCGATGGCGAAGAAGCTCTACATCGAGACCGTCGGCTGCCAGATGAACGTCCTCGACAGCGAACTCGTCGTCGGGGCGCTCAAGCGGGCTGGCTACCAGCTCACGCCGGAGCCGGCCGATGCCGACCTTGTGCTCTTCAACACCTGCTCCGTCCGCCAGCACGCCGAGGACAAGATTTACTCGGCCTTGGGCCGGGTCCGTGTTCAGAAGCGGAAGCGGCCCGACACCGTCGTCGGCGTCCTCGGCTGCATGGCCCAGAAGGACCAGGAGCTGATCTACCGCCGGGCACCACACGTCGACATCGTTTGCGGGCCGGGCCAACTCGCGCAACTGCCGCAGCTCATCGCCGCGGTCGAAGAGGGACGCGGGCAACAGACGGCGGTGAGCCTTGGCCGGGCCGACGCCGGGCGGCACGAGGTCACCGGCAGCTTCGAGAGTTACGACCCGCTCCGCGAGCCGTCGATGCGGCCGACCGGGTTCCAGGCGTTCGTCCGCACGCAGATGGGGTGCGACAAGTTCTGCACCTACTGCATCGTCCCGAGCGTCCGCGGTCCGGAGCAGAGCCGTAGCCCCGACCACATCCTGGCCGAAGTCCGGCAGCTCGCCGACCAGGGCGTCACCGAGGTCACGCTCGTCGGCCAGACGGTCAACAGCTACCGCCACCGCCACGGCGACGGCCGGACGACCACCCTCGCCGACCTCTTGACGCACATGCACGACACGCCCGGCGTCACCCGCATCCGGTTCGTCACCAACTTCCCGCGCGACATGGACGACGACCTGCTCGACGCCGTGCGCGAGTTGCCGAAGGTGATGAAGTACCTGCACGTCCCGGCGCAATCGGGCTGCGACGAGGTGCTGAAGCGGATGAAGCGGCTCTACACCGTCGGCTACTACCGCGAGATGTTGGCCCGCTGCCGCGAGCGGGTGCCGGGCGTGGCAGTCAGTTCCGACTTCATCGTCGGCTTCTGCGGCGAGACAGAGGACTCATTCCAACGGACGTGCGAGCTGGTCGCGGAGGCGGGGTTCAAGAACAGCTTCATTTTCAAGTACAGCACCCGCCCCGGCACCAAGGCCGACGAGCTGTACCCGGACGACATCCCCGAGGAGACAAAGAAACGCCGCAACAACGACCTGCTCGCGATCCAGGCGAAAGAGAGTCTGGCCGACCACCGCCGGTGGATCGGCGAGACGGTCGAGGTGCTGGTCGAGGGGCCGAGTAAGAGAGCCACAGAGCCGGAAGCGTCAGCGACGGTCCCGATCCTCCAATTGACGGGCCGGTCGATGACGGACCATATTGTCGTGTTCGACGGCCCTGAGCGGCTGACCGGGCAGACGCTGCGGGTGCGGGTGACGGACGCCTCGGCGTATACGCTCTTCGGCGAGGCAGAGACGGCTGAATACACGGGCGACGCCGGCTTCGGTTTAGGGCGCGTCGCCGAAGCGTGTGATGCGCCCGGGTCGCCCAAAATCGCGCTGCCGCTGGTATGACCGTCTGCATCGCTGCCGACACGTGGCGTGAACGTCGGGCGGCCCACGCCGAGCGATTGCGACCGTTCGCCGACGCTCATCTCGAGCGCAGCTTCCGACATGAAAAGCACCCCGCGCTCGACTTCCTGTTCGAGTACTACTCGTTTCGCCCGGCACAGCTCCTGCGGTGGACGCCGGGGATCGATGTCGTTCTCGAAGGCGCGACGCCGACGGATGTCGATTGGCCGCACCTGTTCGAGCCGGCCGCCGGCGGCATGGTGCTGCGAGCCAGGCGGTTTTCGCCGCAGCGCCGCCAGTTCCTCCGCTGGGCCGTCGGCTACCTGGAAGCCATCGCGAATCGGCCGCCGCACTTCGCGTGTTGGGGCCTGCACGAGTGGGCGATGGTCTACCGCACCGTCGATATCCGCCATACGACGCCGCTGCGTCTGGTGCCGGCCGAGATCGATGCCACAGTGGACTCGCTTGGCCCCTGCTGCACGCACTTCGATGCCTTCCGTTTCTTCACGCCAGCCGCAGTTCCGCTGAACCGCCACACGCTCGATCGTCGCACGACCGACCGCTTCGATCAACCCGGCTGCATTCACGTCGTCATGGACCTGTACAAGTACGCCTACAAGGTCGCGCCATTCGCCGCGGCCGAGCTGACGGCCGACGCTTTCGCACTGGCCATCGATGCTCGGACCATCGACATGCGGGCCAGCCCGTACGACCTGCGCAACTACGGCCTAGTGCCAATTCGCATCGAGACGACCGACGGCCGGGCGGAGTATGCGGAGACGCAGCGTGAACTGGTCGGACGGGCGGCACCGCTGCGGGCACGACTGCTCGACGCCTACCGCCAACTGTTGGCCGGGTGCGGCGGGTAACTGGGCTATGGCCGATCGCTGGGGGCGATACAATCGAGTGGAGCCAGGAGGTGTGCAATGACGACCGTTGAGGTTCCGACCACGATTCAGCCGGAGGCGATCGAACTGGTCAAGAAGCTCGGTGTCGAGCGGCAACTTGAGGCGATTCTCGAACAGGGTCGGCGCACGGTGCGCGGATTGTTGGGCTGCTATGTGGATGCCGACACACAGTCCGAGATGGGACCGACGGTGGATATCATTGCTCGGATCGACCCAGCGTTCGAGGGCGACCCGAGCCACGCGGCTTGGTGGAATTGGCGAATCGACCAGTACGGCCCGGAAACCGCGGCGTCGTTCGTTGTCGTTTTCGACAGCCACGGGTACTACGATGCGCGGTAGGGACTTGTTGCCCGTCGCCGGCCGGGCCGCCCGCCAGCAAACGGAAGCCGATTGGCGGACGGCCGCGAACCGGGCGTACTACGCGCTGATGCTCGAAGTCCGCGACGGCTTCGCTCAACTGGGGTTAACGCCGCCGCCGCTGACGGCGGTTCACCTGACGACCCGGAAGCGGCTCTTCGCGACCGGTGACCCCGGCGTGAACCAGATCGGACTGTGGTTCGACGACCTGCAACGCCTGCGGCGGGCGGCGGACTACGACACCGGGTCACTTCCGGCGTTTGCCACGAACGCTGCGGCCCTCTCGGCCGAGCAAAGGTCCTTGGACGCGATCCGGTTGCTCGACGCGGTTATCGCCGACGCCGCACGACGGGCGGCCGTAATCGCCGAAATCCAAAAGGTCTTCCCCTGATGCCCCTGACCTGTCCCGTCTGCCGCGCGGCCAACGACGCCGGGCCGACCTGCCGACGCTGTCGGGCCGACCTGTCGCTCTGCTTCGCCGTCGAACGGCAGAGCGACGCCGCCCTCGCCGCGGCGCGTGCGGCGCTAGCGCAAGGCGACGTGGCCCGAGCGTGTTCGCTTGCCGGCCGTGCCGCGGGACTTCGCCGCCGCGCGGAGGCAACGCGGGTCCGGGCGGCGGCCGCGCTTCTGGCCGGCGACTTCGCCGCTGCGTGGTGTGGCCGACTCAAAGCGGGGAGCGAACTGTGAGCGAAACCGTTCTGATCGTGGACGACGAGGAGTCCGTCCGCCGCACCGAGTATGACTGGCTGGCCAACAGCGGCCTGGGCCTCAACGTCCTTGCCGCGGCCGACGCCGAGGAGGCATTGCGGCTGGCGAACTCGTCGCCGATCGACCTCGCGGTCCTCGACTGGAACCTCGGAGCTGGCAACGACGGGCTGCAACTGCTCGAAGACCTGTCCGTCTTCCACCCGGACATCGTGGCGATCCTCGTCACTGGTTATGCCCACCAGGCGACGCCGCTGGCGGCGATGCGGATGGGCGTCCGCGACTACCTCGACAAGAACCAGGATCTCGACCGGACCACGTTTCTCGCGTCGGTCCGCAAACAGCTCGACCGCATCCGCCCGGCCAAGCGGCAGCGGGAGTTGCACGCCTCCCTGGCCGCGTTCCGCTCGGCTGTCGAGAAGATCCTACCCCTGGTGCGATCGGCCTCGACGATGAACGAGTCGACGTCGTCTCCGCGGGCGGTCGCCAGCCTGTGCCGGTTCACCGCACTCGTTACAGGGGCGGCTGACGCGGTGTTGTTCTTCCGACGCGACGACGACGGGCGGGCGTACGATGCCAACGGCAACCGCCTCGCCGACGGGTTCGTCCCGTTCGCCCGATCTGTCGCCGCCGCCGCCGTCAGCCGCGGGGAGCCGTGCGTCTTGAACGACCTGGCGGCAGCTGCATCGGCGGCGATGGAGTTGCAACCGTTCGAGCGCGGTCGATCGGCCCTCCTCGCCGTCCCGCTCGACATCGGGTCGGGCGGACAGGCGGTTCTGGAACTGTTCGACCGGCCCGGCGGATTCCGCGACGAGGACCGCCGGCTGGCCGCGGCCGCAGCCGAGGTCGGAGCGGAACTTGTCCGGCAAGCGCTGGCCGACTGGCAGTCGAGTCAGGCCCTGTTCGCCGCCGTGAGCGCCGCACTGGACACGACGCAATCGGTGGCCGGCGCATCGACGCTGGAGGAGCCGCCGCCGGCTGCGGTCCTGGAGTCGATCCGCGGCTCACTCGGCGGGTCGGTCGTCGAATCGACGGCGGCTCTGCGGCTGGCCGAAGCGGTACGGGAAATGGCTGCGCGGTATGGCGAGCCGGCGGTCGAACACTGCATCCGCGTCGTCGAGAGTGCGCGGAATCTGCTCGACTCTATGGGTTAGGATGGCGACCCCCTTGGACGACCTGACGACGTTAGCGACGGCCGACCGCCTCTTGCGCGATTCGCGGGCGACCGGGGCCGGCGTGCGCGTCGCAGTAATCGACAGCGGTGTCGAGCGTGCGGTCCTCGCCGAGCGCCACCCGACGATGCGCCCGATCCAGGGCGGCCTGTTCCGTGCGTCTTACTCTGACCCGCTACCCTACGAAGGCCATCAGAGCGCCCCGCATGGCACCACTGTCGCCGATGTGATCCTGACGGTGGCACCGGAGTGCGAGCTGTACTCGGCCGACGTATTTGGCCCGGCCGGCTCGTGTGAGGTGGAGACCGTCGTGCGGGCACTTCAATACGTCGTCGATCACTGGAACTGCAAGGTCATTAACCTGTCGCTCGGCGTACCGGAGTCGCGGCTCCAGCCGGTGCAGCGGCGGAACGCCCTGTTGCGGGCGATCGAAGAGGCGTACTACCGCGACGTGCTGGTGGTCGCCGCGGCGCACAACGACCACCCGCTAACCCGCAGCTACCCAGCCGCGTTCGCCCCGCCGCTCGTGTCCGTGGACAAGGGCCTGTTCACGGACCCGTTCTCGTTCGCGTACAAACTGCGCGACCAAGTGGAGTTCCAGGCTCATGCTCGTGGCTACCTCGGCCCGTTCGCGGCGGAGCCGGCCACGAGCTGGGCGGCCCCGCACGTCGCTGGCATCGCCGCCCGGCTCGCGTCCTTGAAGCCGGACATTAAGCCGTTCGAGTTCAAGACGCTCCTGTATTGGATGTCACAACGAGGCACCGGAGGAAGGGAATCGTGATCGACCCGGTTCGACAGGAAGTGGTCGCCCTAGCGCACACAGCCGTCGTCAAAGTGGGAACGAACGTCCTGACCGACGACGCCGGGGCGCTCGACCGCGGCCGCATCCGGGCCTTGGCCGACCAGCTCGCCCGGCTGCGGACGGCGGGGCGGAAAGTCATCCTCGTCTCGTCCGGCGCGATCGGGGCGGGCGTCGGCCAACTCGGGCTGGCCAAGCGGCCGACGGAGCTGCGGCACCTGCAAGCGTGCGCTGCCGTCGGCCAGACGGCCCTGATGGAGGCGTACCGCGAGGCGCTCGGCCCGCACGGCATCCACCCCGCGCAAATCCTGCTGACGGCCGGCGACTTCGACCACCGGGCCCGCTACCTCAACGTCCGCCACACGGTCCTGGCGTTGCTCGAATGGGGCTGCCTGCCGGTCATCAACGAGAACGACACGGTGAGTACGGCCGAGATCCGCTTCGGCGACAACGACCACCTCGCGGCCATGTTGACGAACCTGCTGCAAGCGCCGCTGCTGGTGCTGCTGACGAACGTGGACGGCCTGTACGCCGGCGACCCCGCAGCCCCCGGCGCGACGCCGCTGACGACGGTGCCGACCATCGACGGCGAGGTGACGGGCCTGGCCGCGGCGTCGAAGAGCGCGCTGGGCACCGGCGGCATGCGGTCGAAGCTGCGGGCGGCCCGCTTGGTCACGGCGTCCGGCGAGTCGGTGATCATGGCGAACGGGTCGGTGCCGGACATCATCGACCGGGTGTTCGCGGCGGAGCCGGTCGGCACGCTGTTCCTGCCGCACGGCGGCACGCTGTCGGCCCGCAAGCGGTGGATCGGCACGACGGCCCGGCCGCGCGGCAAGCTGATCACCGACGCCGGGGCGCGGGAGGCGGTGGTGGCGAAGGGCAAGAGTCTGCTGCCGATCGGCGTGGTGCAGGCGGCCGGCCAGTTCGGCAAGGGCGACGTGGTGGCCGTGTGCGACGCGACCGGCACCGAGTACGCCCGCGGCCTCGTCAACTACGCCGCGGCGGATGTCGAACGCATTCGCGGGCTGCGGACGGAGCAGATCGCCGACGTGCTGGGCGACGTGCCGTACCCGGAGCTGATCCACCGCGACAACCTCGCGGTGCTGGAGTGACATCGGTAGAATGGCCGTGGGAGGGAAGACGATGTCCGCGACCCTGACCGCAACCGACCGCATCCGGAAGACGCCGAACGTCTGCGGCGGCAGCGCCCGGATCGGTGACCACCGAATTACCGTCTGGCACATGGTCCTCGACAAGAAGATGGGCCTGTCCGACGCCAGCATTCTGAGCCAGTACCCGGCCTTGACCCAGGACGACCTCGACGCCTGCTGGGACTTCTATCGGCGGCACCCGGTCGAGATCGAGCAAGACATCTGGTTCAACGACACGGCCGCCAACCAAGCCGCGGACGGCACCGTTCCGCCGTGGGTCGTCGTGGCCGGATGTCTCCTCGGCATCGCCCGCGAAGACGTTTGCGACTCGTTCGACCCGCCGCTGACGCCGGCGGACGTGGACGCGGCGTGGGCGGCGTACCGGGCCGATCCCGCGGCCATCGAACGGCAGATCGCCCGTCATCGCCAATACGAGTGACCCGTGGCCGCCCTCTACGCCGACGAGAACGTCTCGCACGTCTTGGTCGATTTGCTCCGCGGCCTCGGGCACGACGTTCTGACGGCCCAGGACGACGGCCGGGCCGGCCAGGGCATCGCCGACCCCGACGTCCTCGCCCGCGCCACCGCCCTCGGCCGGGCGGTCCTGACCAACAACCGCCGCCACTACCACCGCCTGCACGCCCTTCAACCCGCCCACGCCGGGGTCGTAACGTACACCAGCGACGACCGCGATCCGCCCGGCCTCGCCGGCCGCATCCACGTCGCCGTGACCGCCGTCCCCGGTCTCGCCGGCCAATGCGTCCGCGTCCTCCGGCCCAGCCGGCCGCCGACGCCATGAGGGCGGTTGCCCTGCTCGCGCGGTTCGCATGCCGTTCCGCCAAGCCGCAATGGCCGGAGGCGATCCACCGCGACATCCTCGGGGTGCTGGAGTGACGCCGTCCACGATTGCAGTCGCGATCGGTTGGCGCTTCACCTTCCTTGGCCAGTTGGCACGATCGCTGCGTCGCTTACAATGGATGGTGAGCGAGGCGAGGTATTCTCGCATTTCCGACTCCGAGGGCATCCGTCCCAGGAAGGTGGTGCAACATGCTGAAGTACGCTGCGGGTCTGGCGCTGTTCGTCGGCCTGTCCGTGCCCGTGAGGGCGGGGGAGTTGGACAACGAACAACCGGCACAGACCACGCCTGCTGCGGTAGTCCGGCACGCCCCGGCAACCGACCTCAAGTCGGCCGTGAGCGGCTCCGAGATGGACCGGGAGGCGTTCCGACAAGACTGGGGCCGCTGGCGGTCGTGGGGCTGGGGCTTCGGCGGTTGGGGCTTCGGTGGCTGGGGCTGCTATCGGCCCTGGGTCTACAGCAGTTGGGGTTGGGGCTTCCCCGCATACGGTTTCGGCTGGGGCTGCTATCCTGCCTTCGGCTGGGGCGGCCGCTTTGGCTGCTGCTGGTGATCATCCCCTGACCTGACGGGGCTCGTTCGGGGTCGGCACCGCGCCGGCCCCGTGAAGCAGGAGGTTCCCGTGTCCGCCGTCCGCCGCGCCGGCTTGGCGTCGTTCCTGCTTCCCCTGCTCTCCTTTCTCGCGGTCGCCCAACCGCCGAAAGCCATCCCATCCGCAGCCCGTTTGGCCGACCCCGATGAGGTCCGGCGCGGCCTCAGCCTGCTGCCCGACTACCGCGGCGTCCGCGCCGACGGCGTTAAGGTCGCCGTCCTCGACTACGGCTTCGACGGCGCGGGCGGCGAGCGCCCCTACCTGCCGGCCGACGCGGTCGTCGTCGAACACTACGACGCGGACTTCGTTCGCCGCTTCGGCCTTGGCGACCCCGACTTCAAGAAGCCGTTCACCCCCATGAACAACCACGGCCGGCTCATGGCCCAGATCGTCTGGGCCGTCACCGGGTCCAGCCCGAACGGGCCGAAGTTCTACCTGCTGAATGCTGGCGGACCGACGCTGTTCCGCCGGGCCGTCCGCTACGCCATCGAACAGCATGTCGACATCATCCTCTTCAGCGGCCACTTCGAAGGCACCGGCAACTACGACGGCGGCGGGCCGATCAACCGGGCCGTTGACGAAGCGGTCGCTGCCGGCATCATCTGGGTCAACGCCGCCGGCAACGACGGCGGCCATGTCTACAACGGCCCTGTCCGCGAGGCCGTGGACGGTTGGCTGCTCCTCGCCTCCGGCCGGGACCCGACGGCCCTGCACCTCCGTAATCGTCTCGACGAGAACGCCGTCACCGTCACCCTGACCTGGAACGACTACCGCGACGAGGAAGATGCCGGCACCGCGAAGGACCTCGACATGTATGTGGAAGACGCCGTGGGCCGCGCGGTCGGCAACAGCACCCTGCGTCAGGTGACCGGGGACCGGAAGGCTGGGCCTGGCGAAACCCGCAACCCTCGCGAGCGTGTGGTCCTGGCCGATCTGCCTGCCGCCGATCGGGACTACCGCATTCGCGTCAAGCGGCACGCCGGCCGGTTCGGCCCGGCCGACTGGCTTCGCATCCTGGTAACCTCCGCGCGCGATGTGCCGGTGCCCGTCGGCAAGGCCGGGCGCGTGGCGGACGCCGTGCAACTGCTCGACGCCTCGGGCCGTGGCGAGATCTACCCGCCCGCGGACAACCGCGGAGTCATCACCGTCGGCACCGCTGCGGCCGGCTGCTCCGTCGGCCCGACGGCAGACGGCCGCTCTAAGCCGGACGTCTACCTGGAGGACCCGCGAGCAAGGTTCACCAACGGCGAGGAGGTGGGCGGTACCTCGGTGGCCGCGGCCTACTTCGCCGGGGCGGTCGCTGTGATGAAAGCCTCGCAGCCCCGGCTCCAGGCGTCTCACATCCTGACGCTCGCCCGCCGCCCCGTGGTACGGGCCGCGTCGGCCGCTGTCGCGATGCCGCCCGTTGCCCGTGACCCGGAACCGTTGCCGTTAAGTCCCAACGAGGCCCGGGCTTTGCGCCAAGCCGAGGCCAGCCTGCGTTCGCGGCTGGAGCGGGGGTTGCCCCCCGGCGGCGTCTACGTGACGGTGCCGCTACCCCGAGGTCGCACGACGACTCTGCCCGTTGAAGATGCATTGCGCCTCTGGGACAAGGGTGGCCCCGGTGCACCGACCCCCGCCCCGACGGATCGCGGTAAGTCCCCGGCCGACGCACAGCGTCAGGTGCCGATCTGGAAGACGCCCGGCCCGCGGCTGCTGAGCGAGGTAGCCAGTTAGCGAGCGTTAGTGTGCAGGCACACTCCATGTGCCGTTCTCGACGGCACGCAGGTGGCCTGCTACGACTGCGCCCTAACCGGCCTTCACCGCCGTCGCCGCCCGGACGAAGTCCGCCGCGACCGTCGCGCCGAACCCCGGCCCGGTCGGGCAGCGGACCGAGCCGTTCTCGACCCGCAGCGACGACGTGCCGCTCTCGACCGGGAAGTTCGGGTTGCCCTTGAACTCCATGAACGGGCCGACGTTCGGGGTGAACGACGCGAAGTGGACCACGTCGAGGAACCCCAGCCCGCCGCCGGACATGTGCGGGACCACCGGCAGCCCGGCCGCGGCCGCCATGCGGGCGACCTGCGTGGCCCGGATGAACCCGCCGCCGTAGTGCAGGTCCGGCTGGATCACGTCCGCCCCGCGGTTGGCGATCACCCACTTCCATCGGTGTAGGCTGTACTCCTGCTCGCCGAGCGCCACCGGGATCGTCAGCGCGTCGGCCACCGCCTTCGTCCCCCACAGGTCGTCAAACTCGCACGGCTCCTCGTAGAACCCGTACCCGTGGTCCTCCATGAGCCGGCCGACCCGCACGCCGTTGGCCACATCGTAGGAGCTGTTGGCGTCGCCGTAGAGCGTCATCCCAGGGCCGAACGTCCGCCGGGCCAGGGGGATCAGCTTCTCCGTCCGGCCGGGCGGGTCGTCGGCGTTCCGGCTCATCCGCCCGCCGAGGCGGAACTTGAGCGCCTTGACCCCGGACCCGGCGACCAGCCCTTGGAGGTATTCGATCTCCCGCTCGGGCGTGTTGCCGCGGTTGCCGCTGGCGAAGTAGACGGGCACGTCCCGCCGCACCGCCCACCGAAGAAGTCGGCGACCGGCCGGTTGGCGACCCGGCCCATCAGTTCGAGCAGGCCGATCTCCGCGGCCGCCACCCCGACCCACAGTGCGATGCCCTGCATCTTGTAGTTGTCGGCGTGGCGGTACACGTCCCACAAGAGCCGCTCCACCTGCCGGGCGTCCTTGCCGACGAAGACCGGCAGCATGGACTTCAGGACGAACGGGTAGATGTCGGCGGTCCGGGCCGGGTGGGGCACGGTGATCGCCTCGGCCCCGTCGGTCGACCGGGTGCGGAGCAGGTAGGTCCGGCCGTTGCGGAGCAGTTCCATCGACGCGACCGTGACCGGCCGGTCGAGGGAGTCGAGTTTCAAGACCGGCGCGGCCAGGATGCGGTCGAGGTCTTCGACGGTGACGGACTTCGCCGGCCCGGCCCCGGCGGCCGGGGAGACCGCCAGCGCGCCGGCGGCGGTGCCCAGGAGGAATCGGCGGCGGGTGGTTGCCATGATCGCGGGCCCCTCGGTCGGGCGGCATGGTCATCATGCGAACCCGGCCGCGGCGGGACAGGAGGCGAAGTTGCGCGCGGCTGGCGGCTCATTCGCCGGATTGACCGACGGCCCCTAGAAGAATCCAGGAGCGGGTGTGTCTCTGGAGCCGAGGTAGCCGGCACACTCCGTGTGCCGAGCCGTTCCGGCACACGGAGTGTGCCGGCTACCTGCGGCCGCCACGGGCACCCGACACGCGCCCAGGGGCCGCGGGGAGGGTCATGCGATGCCACGATGCCATTACTTCGCCGTCTGCCTCCTGGCGTCCGCCCCGCTGGCGGTACGGGCCCAAGAGTTCGTCAGCTACCCGCCGCCCGCGGAGGTGCGGGCCGCCTTCCTGAAGCTGCTCGACCGGCCCAAGGTGCCGCTCGACGTGCGGCCCGGCGGCGGCCAGCCGGGGTTCGAGGAACTTACCTTCGCGTCCGAGCGGAAGGCCGACGGCACGGTCGAGCGCGTCCCCGTCCTCATCGCCCGGCCGGCCACGGGCCAGGGCCGGTTGCCCGCGGTCATCGTCCTGCACGGTACCGGCGGGACCAAGGAGGGCATGGCCGGCTGGCTCAAGGACCTGGCCGGCCGCGGTATGATCGGCGTCGCCATCGACGCCCGCTACCACGGTGCCCGGGCCAACGGCGAGAAAGGCTCGACCGCCTACCAGCGGGCCATCACCCGCGCCTGGCGGGCCAAGGCCGGCGAGCCGACGGAACACCCGCTCTACTACGACACCGTTTGGGACCTCTGGCGGCTCTTGGACTACCTGGAAACCCGCCCCGACGTGGACCCGAAGCGGATCGGCATGACCGGGACCAGCATGGGCGGGATCGAAACGTGGCTGGCCGCGGCGGCGGACGAGCGGGTGGCTGTGGCGGTGCCGGCCATCGGCGTACAGAGCTTCCGCTGGAGCCTGGACAACGACCGCTGGCAGGGCCGGGCGAACACCGTCAAGCTGGCCCACGAGACCGCCGCCGCCGACCTCGGCGAGCCGGCCGTCAACCGCCGCGTCTGCCGGGAGCTGTGGGGCAAGGTTCTGCCCGGCATCACCGATCGGTTCGACGGCCCGAGCATGTTGCGGCTGTTCGCCGGCCGGCCGCTGCTCGTCCTCAACGGCGAGACCGACCCGAACTGCCCGATCGAGGGCGCGCGGCTCGCCTTCGCCGCGGCCGAGGAGGCGTTCCGGCGGGCGGGTGCGGGCGACAGGTTGAAGGTCATGGTGGCGTCCGGCGTGGGCCACAAGGTCACCGACGAACACCACCGCGCGGCCATCGACTGGTTCGCGCGGTGGCTGGCCGCCGGCCGTTAGGGACCCGTGGGCGGTGGTCAACGCCGCCCTGTTCGGCTCGCCCGGCACCATCAGCCGGTCGAAGGAGCGGCTCGGGGCCGGCGTGAGCCGGATACAATAGAGCGGGGAGGACCACGGCCATGGCCGCAACGGCGACGCCGGGAATCGAGAAGACGCCCAACGTGTGCTTCGGGGCGGCGCGGATCGGCAACCACCGCATCCCGGTGTGGCTCGTCGTCCTCTACAAGAAGATGGGCGCGTCGGACACGACGATCTTTGAAGCCTACCCGCAGTTGACGCCCGACGACTTGGCCGCCTGCTGGGATTACTACGCCAAGGAGCCGGTCGAGATCGAGCGGAAGATCTGGTACAACCACGTCGCCGGCAACGTGCCGCCCGGCACGCCGGTGCCGGCCAGTGCCATCATCGCGGGCAAGCTGCTCGGCCTGTCGGACGCCGAGGTCGCGGAGTCGTTCGACGAGCCGCTGACGCCCGCCGCCATCGCCGCGGCGTGGCGGGAGTACCTCGCGGCCCCACAGCAGGTCGAGCGGGAGATTGCCGTCCTCCGGCTGGCCGGGTGACGCATGGCCGCGCTCTACGCCGACGAGAACTTCCCGCACCCAATCGTCGATGAGTTGGTGCGCCGCGGCCACGACGTGCTGACGGCCCAAGCCGACGGCCGGGCGCATCAGGGCATCGACGACCCCGACGTTCTGGCGCGGGCCATCGCTCTCGGCCGGGCGGTTGTGACCGAAGACCGCGACTACATTACCCTGCACAAGCGCGACCCGAACCATGCGGGGATCGTGTACGCAAGTGCCGACCTGGACTTCCCGGCGGAGGCCACTCGGATTGACGCCGCGCTGGCCGGCACCCCGAACCTGACCGGCCGACTCATCCGCGTATACCTTCCACCGAAGCCGTGAGGCCGCACATGCAATGGCTCCTCCCCTACCTGCTCATCGCCGCTGACCCGACGCCGCTGCCGCCGCCGCCGGCCGCCATCGCCCCGTTCTTCGCCCCGCCGAAGGAGTTCGCGAACGACCTCGGCCCCTACCGCTCGCCGATGACGTTCGCCGATGGCAGCACAGCTAAGACGCCGGCCGATTGGACGCGGCGACGCCAGGAAATCCTCGGCACCTGGCATGGCTTCATGGGCGCGTGGCCGCCGGTCCTCGACCGGCCGAAGGTAGACGTGCTGGACACCGAGCGCCGCGACGGCTTGACGCAGCACAAGCTCCGCGTCGAAGTGGCCGCGGGCGTGACGACCGACGACGCCCTGTTGCTGGTGCCCGACGGCCGGGGGCCGTTCCCGGCCGTGGTGGTCGTCTTCTACGACGCGGCCACCGGCGTCGGCCGCGGCACCCGCGGGCCGCTGCGGGACTTCGCCCTGCAACTGGCCCGCCGCGGGTTCGTCGCCCTGTCCCTCGGTCGCGACCCGTTCACCTACCTGCCGACCAAGGAGACGCTGACCGTCCAGCCGCTCTCGTTCCGCGCCTACGAGGCCGCGAACTGCTACCACGTCCTGGCCAACCGGCCGGACGTGGATGCGAGCCGGATCGGCGTCGTCGGCCACTCCTACGGCGGCAAGTGGGCGATGTTCGCGAGCTGCCTGTACGACAGGTTCGCCTGCGGGGCGTGGTCCGACGGCGGCGTCGTCTTCGACGAGTCGCGGCCCAACGTCAACTACTGGGAGCCGTGGTACCTCGGCTTCGAGCGCGGCCGCGAGCGGAAGCGCGGCGTCATCGCGGCGGACAACCCGCGGATGGGGCCGTACGCGCGGATGGTGGCCGACGGTCGCGATCTACACGAGCTGCACGCCCTGATGGCTCCGCGGCCGTTTCTGGTCTCCGGAGGTTCGGAAGATCAGCCGAACCGATGGAAGGCCCTGAACCACGCCATCGCGGTCAATCGCTTGCTCGGCGCGACGAACCGCGTGGCGATGACAAACCGCGATGGCCACAATCCGACCGAGGAGTCGAACGCGCAGATGTACACATTTCTCGAATGGGCACTGCGACGCTAGTCGGGGCGTGTCTCGGATTTCTGTGGCCGGACTCACAAAGGCCAGCCACAGCAAACCGAGACACGACCAAGCGTAGCTCTCCGCGAGCCAGCGATCATCAGCGCGATGACATCTGCTGCAACGCTGCCTGAAGCGCCGCCTGTTTCTGGAGCAGAGCAATCACCACTGGGTTCCCCTGTTGCACTTGCAGGGCGTAGAGTGTTGGATTGCGTTGCTGCGTGGCGAGGAGGGCGTTCGTCCGATCCAGGGACGCCTGAAGGGCGGCCTGTCGTTGAGCCACGGCCGCTGTGAGGTTGGCGTTGAGCTGCGCGCTTGCGAGTGCGGCTTGTTGCTGGAGCGCGATCTGTGCAGCCGTCTGCTGCTGAACAGCTCGCAGGAGTGCGGCTTGCTGGGCGCTACTCGCCTGCGACGCCGACGATGTCGTGGCGGTCTGCGTCGCCGTTTGCGAATTCGTCTGCTGCTGGCCGCCGCTTTGGCCACCACCTTGGCAACCGCCTTGCTGGCCGCCGGATTTGCCCATGCTCTGCTGCTGGCCACCAGACTTGCCCGCGCCTTGCTGGCCGCCAGACTTGCCCATGCCCCCGCCGCCGCGGCCCTGCGCGTGTGCCGGTTGGGCCGCAAAGACAACGGCAAATGCCACGGCGACAGCGATACCAACTTCGCGGAAACGGATCGTTCTCAACATCGTTGCCTCTCCCTGGTTGGTGACAGTCACAACAATCCCAAAACGGGCATTGCAGGCAGCAAGAGACCCAACGCCTTGCAGCAAGGCGGAGGACCACAGCGAACGATCACGACGACAGCGAGGCGGGCCCAGCGTGGCAAGCCGCATGTGTCAGGACCGAGACGATACCTCGACAGCAGAGCGCACAAATCCCGGTGAATCTCAGCCGAGACGAACGGAGCAGACGTGGCGAAATAGTATGTAAGACCTGTACTTCCACGATAGGGGTGCGCCGTTTGACCTGTCAAGGCCCGTCTGCGACGAAGAGTCCATCGCAAATGCCGCGGATCGCCGTTTCGCATCGAGTCACGCGGCTCACTTCGCCGATGAACGTGGTAAGCTAGCTAAGCGACCCACGACGTTGCGGCCCCATGCAAAGCTTCCTGTCCCTCAACCTGATCCGCCTGTTCGACTTTTACCTCGCCGCGATGTTCGTCGTCGGCACCTACCGACGCTACGACCTCTACCGCAGCGCAGCCGGGCTGGCCATGTCGATGCCCGGCCGGTGGCCCAATCTGTTGAAGCTCGTCCACGATCACCGCACCGTCTTTCTGACGTGGCGGACGCTCTTGCCGTCGCTACTAACACTCGTCGTCTGGGGACTGAACATCCTGGCCTCGCGGCTGGTTTGGCATCGCGCGGAGGTGACGGCCAACCTGACCGCTCAGGACCTGATGATTCACGGCACGGCGTGGCTCTATGCGTTGCCGCTAGCGACCGCGATGGTCGCGCTCGACACCTACTTCCTGGTCCGCGTCGGTTCGTTCGACCGCGGCACCATCGAGAAGTATTTCGACCAGGCGGAGTACTGGCTCAAGGGCTGGAAAGCCCCTGCCGTCAAGGTGCTGACCCTCGGCTATGTCAACCCGCGGCAAATGGTCAACGACGAGGTCCGCAAGGCCCTGGTCGCGGCCGGCGAGATGGTTAACCGCAACATGTACTGGATGATCCTGCAAATGGGCCTGCGGATCGCCTTCGGCTTGTCCCTGTGGGTGACTTACGCGGTCTACGACCGGCCGACCGCTTGACGCGCGAGGGGATCGCCATACTGCGAACTCCCTACTCACCGCTTACCACTCATCACCTAAGATGCCAGCATGGCGACCAGCGTCACCAGTGCAGTGCAGGACTACCTGAAAGCGATCCACCTGCTCGGCGGGGCGGATGCCACCGTCTCGCCGGCCGAGATCGCCGCCCGGCTCGATGTGCGCGCGCCCTCCGTGACCGGTATGTTGAAGCGGCTCGCCGAAGCGGGCTGGATCGACTACGCCCCCGGCAGCGGAGCGATCCTGACCCAACAAGGCCGCGATGAAGCACGCCGGGTCATTCGTCGGCACCGGCTCGTCGAGCTATTCCTGACCCGCGTCCTTGGCCTCGATTGGAGCGAGGTGGATGCCGAAGCGGAAGCGCTCGAACACGCCATCTCGCCGCGGCTCGAACAAGCCATCGCTGCCCACCTTGGCGAGCCACTCGAAGACCCGCACGGCCACCCCATCCCAACGGAAGACGGTCAACTGACGCATCGCGACTTTCGCCGGCTCAGCGAGTTTCGTCCCGGCGAGTGGGTGCTGATCCGCGAAGCCCAGGACGACAACCCGGCCCGGCTGCGTCGCTGGCGCGAGCAGGGGCTGACGCCGGGGGCCAAGATCTTCATCCGCGGCTTCGACGAGTTGGATGACCTGTTCGAGCTGGAGATCGACGGGCGCACGATCCGTCTCGGCAGCGAAGGGTTGCAGGGGCTGCGCGGGGAGCAAGTCAATTGATCTCCGGCTCACCTCTGCCACAAAGCCCGCAGAGGGGCGAGAGAATCACGCGATCAAAACGCTGGCCATCGCGATCATCTTCAGGAACGGCTCGTCGTGCACGGCATCACCGAAGCACAGACGGATACGGCCGCGGTCGGCCGACCACGCGGCCCAATTGCTGCCGTCCCAGCCGCGGCATCGGCCAGTGTCGTTCGCCGTCTTGAAGTACCGGCCGAGCAAACGATTGTCGGCGGTGAGCACCTGACCGCCACGTAGCCACGCGACTGGATTGCCCTCCGACTCTTCGACCGTCCACGTTCGACCGAGCCAGCGGCGATGAGCGCTAAACACGAGCGACCCATCGGCGCCTTCGGTCGCGTCCAATCGCCGTGGCCGAGCGCCAAGCCAGTGCGGATCGCGCGTCAGGGTAACACGGCCGAGTGGCGACTGACCGTCGGCGTCGCAAACGAGCCAGCCGACCGGAGCAGTGACGACCCAAAGTTCCGGTCGTTCCAACATGGTAGGCCGGAGGAGTTATGCCGAGGAATTTGACCGCGCCGCGATCCTGTTCTACGGTTCCGTTAGAACGAGTTTCGCCCGCACCACCGCACCACATTTCGAGGTGCGACTATCACCCGTCTCCCGCACACGACGGGCCAATTGGAGTGTGCCATGACCCTAGCAACCATGAATTTCACCGCCCTCGCCGTCGCCGGATTGTACTACTTCTGGCGCGACGGCTACGCCGCCCGACTGCGTCGCAGCAAGTTGATCCGCGAGCGCGTTGCCTACATGCTCTGGACGGCCGCCCATCACGTTGCCTAACGCCGGTGGGCCACGCCCAGCTCACCGGCGCTTAGCCCTTCAACACTACCGCCAACTTCAGTCGCGCTTCGGCCGCAGTCACGCCGCGCAGCAGGATGGCCTTGTCGCGCGCGGTCGCCCCGGCGAGAAGTTCGACCTGCGACCGCTTCAGGTCAAAGAGTTCGCGGACCAGTTCGATTAATGCCGCGTTCGCCCGGCCACCGTCGGGCGGCGCGGCGACGGCTAATCGCAACGCTCCCGCCCGCTCGCCGAGAACACCGGTCTTGCGGGCATTCGGTTGCGCCCGCACGCTCAAAACCACGCCGCCCTCGCGCTCGGCGATCACACCAGCCCCTCCACGAGCGTACTGCCGACGCGAACGAGCGTCGCCCCTTCCTCAATGGCTACCTCGAAGTCCTGGCTCATGCCCATCGACAGATGTACCAGTGATTGCGCGTCGTCGAGGCCGGTGTGCAGTCGGTCGCGCAGGTGCCGCAGAGCGGCAAATGCCGGTCGGCTGGCCTCGGGATCCTCGGCGATGGCTGCCATCCCCATCAATCCCCGGACGCGGACGTTCTTCAATTCGTGGATCGCCCCGACCAACGCCGGCACATCGTCCGATACGAAGCCGTGCTTTTGCGCTTCTCCGCTGATGTTGAACTCCAGCAACACGCTACACGGCCGGCCCTCCGCCTCGATGGCGTCAAGCAGTCGCCGGCTATCGACTGAGTGAATCAGTTGCGTGAGCGGCAACGTCCGTTCGACCTTGTTCCGCTGCAGGTGGCCGATGAGGTGCCAGCGGGCCGCCGGCAAAGCGACCGCGCGTTCCCACAGTGCCTGTGGTCGGCTCTCGCCGAGGTCGAGCACGCCGAGATCGAGCAAAGTCGCCGCCACATCGAGTGAGGTATATTTCGTGACGGCGACAAGTGTCACGCTATCGCGCGGCCGGCCGGCGCGGACGCACGCCGCGGCAATGCGGGCTTCCACCACAGCCAGACGGTCGGCGAGGACAGATCGCTCGGTGGCTCCAAGCATCGCGATACGAGCGCTCCTGCGGAATGGCCTGAGCCGATACAACAATGGTCTCTCGGTAGTAGTTTAGGAACCCATGTCCCTAGGACCGTAATCTGCATGGCTGACATCCACGCCTTTCGCGCGCACCGCTACGACCTGGGCCACGTTGGCCCGCTCTCCGATGTCGTTGCGCCACCGTACGACGTGATCGACCCTGCGCTTCAACAGGCGCTCTACGATAAGAGTCCCTACAACGTCGTTCGCGTCGATTATGGCAAGGAAGAGCCGGGCGACTCGGATGACTCGAATCGCTATACTCGCGCCGCTCGCCTCACGCGCGAATGGACCGATACGGGCGTTCTGAAGCAGGATACGGCCCGCAGTCTCTACGTCTGCCATCAGGAGTACGAGGTCGAGGGTGTCAAGCACGTCCGCAAGGGGTTCCTCGCGCGCGTGCGACTGGAGCCGTTCGGTACGGGCCGCATCTACCCACACGAGCAGACACTCGCGGGGCCGAAGGCCGACCGGCTGTCGCTGTTCAAGGCCACGGCCATGAACCTTAGCCCCGTCTTCGGGCTGTTTCCCGATGACGCCGGTGAAGTGCAGCAGGCCCTCGACGACGCCGTACGGCGAGCGCTTCCGCTCGAAGCGACCGACCACCTCGGTACCATCAGCCGGATTTGGCCCGTGACCGACCAGCACGTCGTCAGCCGCGTCACTGGCCTCATGGGGCCGAAGCCAGTCTTCATCGCCGACGGCCACCACCGCTATGAGACGAGTCTGCGTTACCTCGAAGAACAAAAGGCCGCCGGCCTGGTGACCGGGAACGATGCCCCGCAGAATTTCGTCCTCATGATGCTCGTCGGCATGAGCGATCCCGGCCTCTTGATCCTGCCGACTCACCGGCTCATTAGCGGGCTACCGGCGATGACGGGGCCGCAGTTGCGCGAAAAGCTCGCGTCGCATTTCGAAGTCGAGACCGTCGGCACGGGCGACGCAGCCGCGAAGGCGGCATGGGAGTCGATCGAGGCGGACGGGTCCCAAACAGTGCTCGGTTTCGGGACCGTCGCCGACGGCGGTTGGCACATCGCCCGGCTTACAAAGCCGCAAGCGATGGACACGCTGGCCGCGGACAAGAGTCCCGCGTGGCGCGGGCTGGCCGTCAGCGTGCTCCACGTCCTGGTCTTGGGCGAACTGCTGAAAGGCGGCACCTGTCGGTATGTCCACCTGTTGCGCGAAGTGACGGACGACGTGCGAGCCAAGGGCTGCCAACTGGCCGCATTGGTGCCGCCGGCGACGATGGGTCACGTCGAAGAGATCGCGAGTGGGTTGGAGACGATGCCACCGAAATCGACCTATTTCTATCCGAAGTTGCTGACAGGACTGGTCTTCAACTCGCTCAAGGCTCATTGAGTCCTCGTCGGCACGGGGTGACCGCGGTCCGTAGTTGTCGACCGCGGCCGCCCCGTGGCACACCCATCTGATCGTCTGTTCAGAATCCGTCCGCCGGACCACGAAGTGACGTTAACTGCTTGAACGCCTTCGTCGTCCCGGTTATCATGCGGAAGTTTCCCCCTAGACTCTCGTTCTCCCTGGTGCCGGCCGCCGTGACCGGCCACCATGCCGCTAGCCAAGGACTATCCACCATGTCCCGGATTGCATACCTGACAGCCGCCGCCCTGCTGGCGTCCCTCGCCATGCCGGTCGCTGCGCGCGACCTTGACGAGAAAAAGAAAGAGGCCGTGTTCAAGGCCCTCAATGACAACTGCGGCCGCTGCCACGCCGACGCTGGGGCCAACAACGCCGGCGGCGGTTTCGACTGGCTCTTCGACGTCAAGAAACTCGCCGACAAGAAGACAATCGTCGTCGGCAAGGCGGACGACTCCAAGCTCTATAAGCGGATCAAGGGCGGCAGCATGCCTCCCGAGGACGAAAAGCCGCGGCCGACCGAGGCCGACATGGCCCTCATCAAGGAATGGATCGACGGCGGCGCGCCACCACTGACCGGCAAGACAGACGAGAAACGCCCCGTGATCGAGGACACCGCCGTTCTGGCCACGATCCTCGATCACCTTAACACCAATGTGGACCCACGCGATCACCGTTACATGCGGTTCTTCTCGATGCACCACCTGCACAACAACCCAGCGGTGAGCAACGAAGACCTGCGCTGGTACCGGGCCGGCATGTCGAAGGTGGCCAACAGCCTGAGCTGGAACAGCCGCATCTACGTCCCGCCAGCCATCGACAAGTACGGGACCATCTTCGCCGTCGATGTCCGCAAATATGACTGGGACCGCAAGGACCTGCCGTTCTGGGAGGCGATGACACGACTGTATCCTTACGGTCTCAGCTACGACGCCCACCAGAACCGCGCCTTGAGCAACATGGCCAACACCATCTACAAGATGACGAACACCAAGCTGCCGTTCCTGCGAGCCGACTGGTTCATCGCCGTCTGCAGCCGGCCCCCGCTTTACCACGTCGGCTTGCAGATTCCGAAGACCGGCTACGAGTTGGAGAAGCGGCTCGGCGTCAACGCGATCGAGAACATCCTGCACGACAAAGTCGCCCGCGCCGGGTTCCAGAAGAGCGGCGTGTCGAGCCAGAATCGGCTGGTCGAGCGACACCAGTCGAACTTCGGGTGGTACTACAAGAGCTACGACTTCATCAAGGACAACGGCCGTGGGAACCTGCTGTCGTTCCCGCTCGGCCCGAAGTTCGCCCAGAACCCGTATCCCGAGCAGGCGTTCACCCACGACGGTGGCGAGATGATCTTCACGTTGCCCAATGGCATGCAGGGGTACATGCTCGTCAAGGGCGATGACACTCGCATCAACGCCGGGCCGACTGAAGTCGTGTCCGACCCCGGCCGGATCTCAGGCAAGATCGAGATCGTCAACGGCATCTCGTGCATGGGCTGCCACATCCGCGGCATCTATCCGTTCCCGGCGAACGACGATGTCCGCGACGGGGCCATCGGCCTGTTCGGCAACGCCCGCCTGAAGGTCCAGGCGCTTTACAAGCAGCCCAAGGAAATGAAGGAGTTGCTGGACGATGACGAAGAGCGGTTCCTCCGGGCCCTCGACAAGACTATTGGGCCGTACCTGCGGACGGCCGGCAACGAAAACAAGAAGATCGAGGACTTCATCAGTGACGAACCGGTGCGACGGCTCTCGGCTCGTTACAACCGCAACCTGACGCTGGCCGACGCGGCGGCCGAGTTAAGCGTCCCGCCGCAGACGCTGGCCGGGGCCATCCAGTTCAACCCCAACATCCAGCGCCTCGGGCTTGGGGCCTGGGCCAGTCCGGGCGGCACGATTTCCCGCGACCGGTGGCAACTATCGCCGACGGGCAAGGGTCGGATGAGCGTGTTCCAGATGGTCGCCAGTGAATTGAACTGTGGCGATCCGCAGATCCCAACCGGGCCGGTCGAATAAACCGCATCAGGCCCGCCCTCGGCTTGCCGAGGGCGGGCCGCGAGGATCTTGCCGTGACACGGACTACCTGCTTAGTGGCCACCCTTGGCATCGTCGCGACGGCCGGACTGTCGCCGGCGCAGACCGACGCCCTGCGCGTTGAAATGGACGCGATCGCCAAAGAAGCGGCCGACATCCTCAAGTCGTACCCAACTCCGATCAACGAGGTCCGTGTGGGCGATTTCGCCGGCCCACAGGCGCAGAAGGTTAGCGGCGGACCGGCCATCGCGCTGGCCCTAACTGAGTCGCTGCCGAAGCACGGCATTCGCGTCAGCCCCGACGCCGCCGTGAGCATCGTCGGCGAATACGAGGACGTCAAGGATCCGCCGCCGCAACCTCTGTTGTTCGTCCAGGTATCCGCGACCGTGGTGGATCGAACCGGCAAGAAGCTGTTCGAGTGTACGAAGCGCGGGGCCTTTGGCGAAGCGCTCGTCGCGGGGATGCACGGTGCCGTCGTCACGATCCCGCCGAATCTGAGTGCGAAGGAGCGCGCCAAGATCATCGAAGACGCGATCGATCATCCGGCCTGTCACGTGACCGGGCCAACGGTACAGTGTTCGGCCGATGCCAAGTATGCTGTGCAAATCCTGGTGGCCTCGAACGGGAGTGTGGCGTACGCCCCGCGGCCCGCACGGGTCGAAGGCAATCGGGCGTTCGTGACGTTGACTCGGGACGAACGATTCGGCGTTCGACTGATCAACAACTCCGATTACGACGCCGCCGCTGCGCTGACGCTCGACGGTCTGAGCATGTACGCCTTCAGCAAAATGCGCAACACGAAAGGCGATCCGAGGTACAACCAGGTCATCATCGACAAGGGAAAGGCGAGCTTTATCGAAGGTTGGCACATTACCAACGAGCAGTCGGATCGGTTCACGATCACCGAGTATGCCAAGAGCGCGGCCTTCGAGCTTAAGAGCAAGGCTCCGACCGGGGCAATCCAGGTCACGTTCGCGGCAGCGTGGCCGGAAGGTAGCCCGCGACCAGCCGATGAGCCGGTCGATGCCCACAGGTTCAGCCGCTCGGCCGGCCCCGACGCCATCGGCCGCGGCCAACGGTTCGACAAGAAATACGCCGAGGTGCGGTACGATGTTGGAGTCGTCCGAGAAACCGTGATTGTGCGTTACCAGAAGTAACGAATCGAACACCGAAATTGGACCCGCCCGCCGAGGGCGATGACCCGAGGATAAATCATGCGACCGATCCCACGAATTGCCGCGGCTGCTCTGATGCTCGCCGCTCTGACAACCCCGCTTCGGGCACAGAACGCCTCGCTTCGCGTCGAGATGGAGGAGATGGCGAAGGAGGTTTCGCAGATTCTGCAATCGCTGCCGACGCCGGTGGGCGCGATCCGCGTCGGTGATTTCACCGGGCCGGCCACGATGGAAACGAGTGGTGGCTCGGTCATTGCTCTCGCACTGACCGAGTCCCTGCCGAAGCACGGAATCCGCATCGCCCACACCGCCCCCGTCGGCATTAAGGGCGAATACGAGGACGTGAAGGACAAGGACTCCGGTCTTCTAGCTGCCCAGATTTCGGCGACTGTAGTCGATCGCTCGGGCAAGAAGCTCTTTGAATGCACCAAGCGTGGGGCGTTCGGTGAATCGTTGGTGTCGAGCGTATTCGGTGTCTCGGCCAAGCTGCCACCAACTGCCAGCGCCAAAGAGCGCGGCGAAATCCTGGAAAAGAAGCTCGAAAAGCCGAGCTGCCACATCGCAGGCAATGAAGTCTGCTGCGACGTACGATCCGCCTACGCCGTCGAGGTCCACGTCGCGCCGTACTCCGGTGCCCCGTATGTCCCGCGACCGGCCAAGATCGAAGACGGGCTGGCGTTCGTGCCCCTGAAGCGAGGTGAGGTGTTCGGCGTTAAACTCGTCAACAAATCGCAGTACGATGCAGCGGCCTCGCTTACGCTCGACGCGCTGAACATGTACGCCTTCAGTAACGTTCGCGATGGCAAGGGTCGGCCGAAATACTCCCAAGTGATCCTGGATGCAGGTAAGTCGGCCTTCATTCGGGGCTGGCACATCACGAACGAGAAGTCGGACGAGTTCACCATCACGGAGTTCGCCAAGAGTGCCGCCTTCCAGCTCAAGAGCTCGGCGAAGACGGGTACGATCCAGGTCGCTTTCGCCGCGGCCTGGCCAAAGGGTGGCCAGCGTCCGCCGGACGAGCCGGCCAACCCGAACGAACACAGCCGCTCGGCCGGTAGCGACGCCGTCGGCCGTGGCCAGCGGTTTACGCAGAAGTTCCAGGAAGTCCAATACGATGTCGGCGTCGTCCGCGAGACCGTGAGCGTCCGCTACTCAAAGTGACCGCATCGATCCTGGATGCCTCGTCGCTCGACGTGCGACGCTCTGCCCAGAGCGTCGCACGTTTTTTTTTTGCATAGGTTGTTTCTGCCGCCGGAGGCGGGTAACATCGGCGACACGAAAGACGCTCCGTTACACGTTGAGGCTGGGCGGACCGTCCGGCGGAGGAAAAAGACGGAAGAACATCGCTCGGGGGGCGTTCCCACGGGTGAGGCCGCGACCGAGGTGGTTTCGCGGCGACCGAGCCAGATATCCGACCCACTCTTAGGAGAATCGTTCGATGAGAGCTTTGAAGTACGTCCTGCTCGCCGCTGGCCTAGCCGTCACGGCAGCCACGCCTTCCCAGGCGGACTACGGCCACCGCCAGTATTATTCGAGCTGGCACTACAATACGCGGTCGAACTATCACTATCGCACCTACTACTACCGTCCGACACCCACGTACCATACCTACAGGCACCATTACGTTGTCTACAACCCGGCTCCGGCTTACAAGAGCCACTACTACTTCTACAACCCGTACAAGAAGCAGTACTGGGGCCGCTGCCCGACGACCTACAGTGAGCCGAACTTCAACGTCAACCAGGCCTACTCGCTGTTGAAAGACGGCGACCGCAAGGAAACGCTCGCCGAGATCCCGGACAACAAGTTCCCGCCGCTCGGCGCGATGCCGACCATCCCGGAAGCCGAGAAGGGCGACACAACGAAGGTCGAACTGCCCCCGGATGACCTGCCCGCCGACGTGCCGTCGAACGCGACGGTGCCGAAAGCCGGCTGATCCGTGAGCCGACAGTCAACGAGCGAAGGGGAGACGGCAAACCGTCTCCCCTTCGCTCGTTGATAGTAGTCCTAATGTTGCTATCGGGATCATCCGACGCAAGTGGCGCATCAGACGGCGTGCCCGAGCGAGAATAGCGGCGACACCTAAAATCCGTCGGGCTTCGGGCGTTTACTGCGCCTCAACATCGGCGATGAGAAGGCGACGACAACCGCGGTCAAGGCGTTCTGGATGAAGCGCTTGCAATACGTCAGCACCTCGCCGAGTTTGACTAGCGGCCATGTCATCGCGGCTTCCTCGCGGGCTTCTTGCGGGTCGGCTTGGGCGTCTCGGCCTCGGCCAGTTCGGCTTCGATCTCTTCAACAGTGGGCAAAGCCGATTGCAGGCTCGCCGGCAGCGCCCGCGTCAGCTCGTAGGTCGAGATGCCGATCGGCTTGTCGATCCCGGCGAAGCTGTACTCGGCCAGCAGGTTGTCCTTCGTCTGGCAGAGGATCAACCCGATCGTCGGGGCGTCGGCGGGGTGCCGCAGGCGGTCGTTCACGACGTTGCAGTAGAAGTTCAGCTTGCCGGCGTACTCCGGCTTGAACCGCCCCTTCTTCAGGTCGATCACGACGAACGCCCGGAGCCGGAGGTGGTAGAAAAGCAAGTCGATCCGGAAGTCCTCGCCGCCGACATCCAGGGGGTACTGCCGGCCGACGAAGGCGAACCCCTGGCCGAGTTCGAGGAGGAACTTTTCGAGGTGCCCGACGAGGCCAGTTTCCAGTTCCCGCTCCTGGAACGGCTCGGTGAGGGTGAGGAAGTCGAAGATGTAGGGATCCTTGAGAGTCTGCTGGGCGAGGTCCGACTGCGGGGCGGGTAGAGTGGCGGCGAAGTTCGTGACGGCTTTGCCGCGACGGGCGAAAGCGTCGCCGGCGATCTGAAGCGAGAGGATGTTCCGGCTCCAGCCGTGGGCGAGCGTCTGCTGCATGTACCAGACGCGGGTTGGCAGGTCGGGGATTTTTTGGAGCAGTGTGATATGGTGTCCCCACGGCACGAACCAGAGTAGGGAATCTTCTATTTTCGCAACAGGTTGTTGCGCTTTTGCCGCAGCCCGCGGCAGAACCGCCTTGTTGCCCACTTTCGCAGCAGGCTGCTGCGAAATCTCGGATTCCACCAATTTCGCAACAGGCTGTTGCGAAATTGTCACCGGGTCGGGAAACGCCCTAAAGAAGCGAATCATGCTGTCGATGTTTCGCTCGGAGAAGCCCTTCACGTCCGGCAGTTCGTTGTGGATGTCCTTCGCCAAACGGGGGATGACGGCCGCTCCCCAGCCTTCTTGCTTTTGCCTCGCATCCAGCAACTGGCCAATTTCCCAGTAGAGCCGCACGAGCTCGGCGTTGACGGCCAATATCGCCCGCGTCTGGGCGTGCTGGATGCGGGACTTCACCTCGGCGAGGAGGTTCGCGTAGGCGGCCTTCGGGGTCGGCTTCGGTTTGCTCACGGCAAGCTCTCCGCGGGGTCACGCAGCATACAGCAACTCGTGCAGCTTGCCCACGCCGGCCAGGAGCTGGTCCGTCCTGCTGAACTTGCCTGAAATGTCGAGGACGTTGCCGTAATCGGAGATCGGCGGCATTTCGAGCGCGTCGGGCATGTTCAACTGACCGGTGCCGATCCCGGCCGGGGTGCCGCAGATGAAGAATTTGTGCGGGGCGCCGGGTCGTTGTAACAGCGGCACGCCAGTCGGCGGCTCCTCCCGTCCGATTTGCCGGCTGTCCTCAATGATCTGGCCGCGTCCTACGTCGGGGCGTCTACCGCGCCGTACCCTCGGCCAGCGCCTCGGCATTCGGTGGTAAGCCACGCTCGGCTCGAATCCGGTCGACTTCGCGCAGAACCTCGTCGAGCGTCGCCGCGTTCAAGGTCACGTTGCGATACTCCAGACGGAATGCCCACAGGTTCACCAACAAGGTGGCCGTGCCGAGGCTGAAGTGGACTAGCCACGGCCAGCCTTGAAGCTGCACACCTGCACCACCGGCCGCAGTCGCAATGCCCATCAGCATCGCGGCGAGGGCCGGCGGAAACGTCTGTCGCTTCAATTCGCGCGTCCGCTTGTGCCACGGTTCGTCGGGTAGATCGTAGGCGAGGGTCACTTCTTTGACCCACCGGCCCGTGCCGAGGAAGTAGGTGAAAATCAAGCTGTGTGTCAGCAGGGTGCCAACGGCCGTGAACAGGCCGAGTAAAAAGTGCAAAACGTAGGCGCTGCCGTTTGGCGAGTGCAGGCCGCCGGTTAATTTCGAGTACCAACCCACGACGTAGGTGGCTACCAAGGCGATGGCGTTCGCGGAAGCGAGTGTCAGGAAGATGCGCTGCATAGGAGACTGGCCTTGCACTCCGGGGGCCGGGTTGGCCACACTAATTGGGGCGAACGGGCGTGCCGTGCCGACTGTTGCGCTCGCCGGCCGAATCCGACTCTCCCGGCGATTCGCGGTTTTCCGCCGCGCCCCTGGACCGGGCGCTATAATTGCTCGCGAGCGGAGCCGCGGTGGGCCACGATGGCCGCTGGCCCCTGACCCCGAGGCTCCGATGTCATTCTGCTGGGCTTTGCTCGCCGCCGACGACACCCCCGACGCTCCAACCTCCCTGTCCGACCCCGCGCTGCTCTGGACGACCTTTGCACTGATTGCCGCCCTCCTCATTGGGGCGCTCATCATTGCGTGGTTCGACCGTTGGCGCAAACGGCCCGCGGAGTACGGTATGTCGCCGGCCGAGCAACTGGCGGCGTTCAAGCTATCGTACGAGCGCGGCGAGTTGAGTCAGCAGGAGTACGAGCGGATCAAGGCCAAACTCGGCCCGAAAGTGCGAAGGCAGATGAACCTGCCCGACCGCCCGAAAACGACCGATACCGCCCCGGAGCCACCCCCCCCGCCAGCCGAACCCCCAGCTGGCGCGTAAGACGACACCATTAATCTTTGACGTACACGGCGCACGGACTCATTCAGGAGACGGCATGCCTACGAAAGACGACAGCGGCAACAGTCGGCGAGCCGGCAGCTCGGCTCGAAACCGCAACGCCTACTGTTCCTTCTGCCGCAAAAGCTATCGCGATGTTGGCCCACTCGTTGAAGGGCCAAGCGATGTGTACATCTGTGGCGAATGCGTCGAACTCTGCTCGTCAATCATCGACCAGGAAAAACGCCGCCGCGGCTCCTCCAAGACGCCATCGACCAATATCCCCGCGCCGCGCACCATCAAAGAGAAACTCGACCAGTACGTCATTGGCCAGCACCGCGCCAAGAAAGTTCTCTCCGTCGCCGTTCACAATCACTACAAGCGGTTGAGCCTTGGCGACGTCGGCGGCCGCGATGTCGAAGTCGATAAGTCGAACATCCTGCTCATCGGCCCGACCGGCAGCGGTAAGACGCTCCTGGCCCGCACGCTCGCCAAGGTCCTCGACGTCCCATTCGCCATCGGCGACGCGACCACGTTGACCGAGGCCGGTTACGTCGGCGAAGACGTCGAGAACTTGCTGCTCAAACTCTTGCACGCCGCTGACTTCGACATCGAGGCGGCTCAGCGCGGCATCATCTACGTCGATGAAGTCGACAAGATCGCCAAGACCAGCCAGAACGTATCGATCACTCGTGACGTCTCCGGCGAGGGCGTGCAACAGGCGCTCTTGAAGATGCTCGAAGGCACGGTATCGAACGTGCCGCCACAGGGTGGCCGCAAGCACCCCGAGCAGCAGTACATTCAGGTCGATACGTCGAACATTCTGTTCATCTGCGGTGGGACGTTCGTCGGCCTCGACAACATCATCAGCCGCCGGGTCGGCCGCAAGACCATCGGCTTCGGCTCGCAGCAGCACCTCCGCGAGCAGAAGATGGGCGAACTGCTCGACCAGGTGACGAGCGACGATTTAATCGAATTCGGCATGATCCCCGAATTCGTCGGCCGTCTGCCCGTCCTGGCTCCGCTGCAACCGCTCGACGAGGACGCCCTGATCCGCATCCTGACCGAACCGCGTAACGCCCTGACTCGCCAGTACCAGAAGCTCTTCGAGATGGAAGGCGCGGAACTCGAGTTCGACCCGAAGGGCCTGCATGAGATCGCCCGGCTGGCGCAAGCCCGCGACACCGGTGCCCGCGGCCTGCGGTCGATCGTCGAGGACGTGATGACGGACGTGATGTTCGACCTACCGGACATCGAGGAGAAGGCGAAGTACGTCGTCACCGACGCGGTCGTCCGCAAAGAAGCGAAACTCTTCGACAAGAAGCTGATCGTGGACAAGAAAAGTGCGTAGCGATTAGCCACAGATGAACACAGATCAACACGGATGAATGCAAGAAATCGGCCTTGCATTCATCCGTGTTGATCTGTGTTCATCTGTGGCTAATTCCTGGTATTACGGGTTCACGTCTGTCTCGCCGCCCGCCCGCGTTCCTAGCGCCCGCCACACGTCACGCTTCACCGTATCCGCGATAAAGCGCACCGAGCCATCGCCAAAGCACACGTTCACACCGCCGGAGTGCAGGCTCCGCGCGGCTCGGAAGCCGACGGCCGTTAACTGTGCTGGCCCCGGCGTCAGATCGTTCGTGATACAGTCGGGCGTCGTCGAGTTCGGCACGTCATAGTGGTTGTAACTCGCGCAGCGCAGTTCGCCGGTTGCCCACAAAAAGCCACGGCGGCGATTGAAGTTCCAGCTTATCGCCGAGGCGCACGATGCGTCGTTGAGCGTCGCACCGAAACTCGCGTAGCGATAAACGCGCTGCACGTCGCCCGGCGGCGACGATCCTGTGACGTTCTCGTCTCCTTCGCCGAGCAGGCTCTCGGACATCGCGGCCGTATTCGACAATCCGTCCGGACAGTCGATGAGTTTCAACCCATCGCGAGCGCGGAACAAACCATCGGCATTCCACGGCGAACCGAACGGTGCCGCGCCGCCGGTCGTTCCCGAGCCGATGCACGCGGCATAGTTCGTGGGGCCGAACACGTCTGTCGCCGTCAACTGCGCCACCGGCTCCATGCGATCGGACGGGCAAAGGAATAGCTTCACGGTCTGGGAGATCGCAAAGACGTTTTCCGGGGCGATGGCGTAGGTCGGCGGGATGTAGAGCGGCACTTCGAGGTTGATGCGATTGTAAACGTTCGTCTGCTCAAGTTGCGGGGCGATCAGGGCAAGGGCGCTCCACGAATCGATGTAGGCAGGCGACCCGAGGTACGGCGGCTTGAGCTGCCCACGGAATGCCGGCGGCAGCATGCCCTGGCTGCTCTCGTAGTTGTGCAGGCCGAGGCCCAACTGCTTGAGATTATTCTGGCAACTCGCTCGCGAAGCCGCCGCGCGCACCTTCTGCACCGCGGGTAGCAATAGACCGATCAACACGGCGATAATCGCGATCACCACGAGAAGCTCGATCAACGTAAACGCCCGTCGCCGCATGCCGCCTCCACTTGTCTTTACTCCCCTCTGCCCGCTTTGCGGGAGAGAGAAGACGGACATAGGACACTTGAACCCATTGTGGTTGGCCGTATCCTGGCGAACAAGTCCCCTGGGCCCGACCTCTTGTTTTGCAGCAACTCAAAGGATGACACATGGGCTGGTATCAGTCTATAGTCGCGGCCAGTCTGGTCGTAGCGGCCGCAGGCCGCGCCCCGGCGCAAGTCGAAGTGTTCGTGACCGACTTTTACAACAACAGCATCCGCCGCGTCAGCACGACCACCGGGGCGAACACGCCACCGGCGGTCAATTCCGTCTCTCTGCCGTCGGCCCTCGCCATTGGGCCGGACGGACTGTTGTGGACCTCCAGCCAGGGTACGGCGTCGATCATCCGCATCAACACCAACACCGGGCTGACCGTCAGCACCATCCCGCTTGGCACGCAGGTGACAGTTCCCGGCGGCATCGCGTTCGCGCCGAACGGTGACTTCTTCGTCGCGGATTTCGTGAGCCAGACAACCCCTGGCACCGGGACCGTCAAGCGCTTCAGCAGCACGGGCACGTTCATCTCGACGGTGGCCACCGGCCTGAACCAGCCGTCGGGCTTGTTGTTCTCGGGTAGCAACCTGTACATCACCGAGACAAACACCTCAACGTTTACCGGCGGACGACTGTCGGTCTACAACGGCACGACGACGACACCGCTGTCGACCGGTACGGCCGGCACCGGTTTCGCCGGCATGGCGCTCACGGGCTCCACGCTTCTCTATGCGGACCTCTTGGGCGGTGCGATCCACCGCTTTGACATTGGCACCAACACAGCGCTGACCGACCTGGTCGCCCCGGGCGGATCACTCAATAACCAGTTTCCCTCGGGCTTGTTGGTTGAGTCCTCTGGGTCGGTTCTGGTCGCGAACCTCGGTGGTGTCAACCCGCCGTCGCCGGCGGCCGGATCGCTTCAGCGCTATTCGTCGGCGGGTGTGCTTCAGACGACGCTCGTAAACGGCATCTTCGGCTCGGCCGTGGTGCCGGTACCGGAGCCGACATCGTTGGCGCTCGTCGGTGCGGCTATCGCTGGCACCGCGATGCTTCGCCGACGACGGAAAAAGTGAATGCGATCTTGCAGTCGGCCCACCCGCTGCCACGGGTGGGCTTTTTTCATTGATGAGCTTATCGGAAGTGCTCGTCGCGGAGTTGCTTGATTCGTGCGAGTGCCGGCTTCGGTGCGCCGGCGGCGTCGAGCAGGCCGCAGTGCGGGAACTGGTGATACGTCGCATCGGACAGATGCGTCCACTGCACGCCGCGGACGAACGGCTTGCCGGACGCGAGCGCGGTGAAGTCCGCCGCCCACTCCGCCTGTACCTCGGGTGAGTGGCCGGCCAGCCAATGGCCACCCATCGGCGCGAGGGCTGGGTCCGCCAGCGGATCGGGCACCCGAGCCGAGGGGTATGCCAACGTGACTTGCAGTGGCGTGCCCAAGAGAGCGTACACGTCGAGGATACGCGAGGCTTCGAGCAAGTCACGGCAGTAGCTACCGCGCGGAGTGACGCCCATCACCCACTCCAGGTCGAGGGCTGCGAGTTTTAGCCCGGCCCGGATCAACGTGTCGGCAAAGACGAATGGCGAGTAGGTGTGTTCCTCCCGCGCCATGTATTCGCCCCACGGCTGGGCAATGCCGATAACAAGCTCCAACTCGGAATCGACCTGCCACGCGGCTTCCGCCAAGCGGGCGGTCAGCCACAGCAAATCGTCTTCGCTCAGCTTGAGCAAGTTAGCGTTGTTACTGCCCGCGGTTAGTTGCCAACGGCGAACCTGCTTGTGGTAGCGGCCGACGGCTGTCTCCACGTAGTCGCACATGTAGCTCGACAGGGAGGGCAGATCGCCCTCCCATTGCCATAGCCATTCGGGCAGGCCAAATGTCGAGAAGTCGATGAGCGGCCCGGCCGTGGCCCGCACGTTCCGTTCGGACGCCCACATCAGCAGGCTATCGGCCTCGTCCCAACGATAGTTCGAGACGGTGGGTTCCGTCTGTCGCCAGATCAGCGGCAAGCCGATCGTGTTGAAGGCCCCAACCACCGCATCATTCACGGCCGGCGACACCGGTCCGTTGAGTCGGACCCCGAGGGCTGTATCGAGTTTCGGCTGACGCTGATGCCGAGCACGGAAGATCTGATCGACGTAGGTCCGAACCAACGCAGTCGCAGCCTGGTAGCCCTGGCCGAGCGCCGCGAGCGCATCGACATCGGACGGCGGCGTGCCGGTGTGCGTGACGGCCCGGCCAAATAGTTGGCCTGCCGTTCGGGCCAGGCCGTCGAGTTCTGGTGCGATCTGCAGGCCAGCGGCCCGCCAGTCGGACATCTGATTCCGAAGCTGGTTGACCTTACCGCGAGCGATCTCGACGGCGAATTGAAACGGCGTGGGCCGCTCGATCAGCGTCGCGCTCGTTCCCATCAATCGGCCAGCTCCGGGAATCTCCCAGGGGACCACGAGATAGCCGCTTTCATCGACATCGCGGCTGAGCATCAGGCGATCGCCTTGAACGACGGCTCGGGTCGGCGTGGGCATGTTGTCGTAGCCGCCGGCAATGCATGCCCGCCCCAGGTCGGCCAGAGCCCCCGGGGACGCGCCGCTCGGCAGCAGGAGATTCATCGTGCCCATGTCGCAAACCGTCTTCCACCGGAGCGTTGGGGCGCAGCCGCCCGGATCAAGTATGCCGCATTATAGACGCGCGTCCCAGTCGATACCACAACCTTTCGCTCCCCACCAAGCTTTGCGAGAGATGAGGAGAGGATAACTCACGCCGCGCGGGCCAGCACGCCTGCATCGACGGCGACGATACTGATGCCATAACGGTCCGCGAGGGCCAGCGTGTCGGCTTCATCGAGCAAGATCGTCTTGCCTGCTTCGATAGCAAGGACTCGTGCGCCGGCCGTTCTCATACTCTCGATTGTCGTCGTGCCGATTGTTGGCACGTCGAAGCGCATGTCCTGTTGCGGTTTGGCCACCTTCACGACTGTGAAGCCGCCGCCTCGACACAGCTTGCCGGCCCGCAAGATCGCCTGATCGGTACCCTCAATCGCCTCGACGGCAAGGACGGCTCGATCGTGAACGGCAACGCTTTGGCCAACGTCGAGCCGGCCCATTTCCTTGGCCAGTTCCCACCCGAAGGCGATGTCCTGAGTCTCATGGGCCGTGACCGGCCGACGGGAGAGTTGTCCGTGCCGCACGAGTAACTCCGGGCAATAGTCCAGGGCGGAACCGATCCGCAATCCGTCGCGCTCGAACTCGGCGATCACACCGAGTAGTAATGTGTCGTCCTTATTGTCGCGTCGAGTGCGGGAGTACCAGAACTGAATCCCTCGCCAGTCGGGCATGAGTTGCACGACCCGCCACGGCTTGAGCAATTCGGTCTTATGAATCTTGCCGGCCATGACGATTTCGCGAACGCCGGCCGACTTAAATCGGCGAATGACCGCGCCGAGCTTCGCCAGCCCGTGCCAATGAAAGCGGTCGCACAGACTCGCCAGGTCCGGCGGCGCGAGATGGCGTAGACCGACACAAACGACCGGCAGGCCGATTTGCCGAGCTTTGGTCGCAAAGGCCACCGGAAAGCGACCGGCGGCGGCGATGAGTCCGACCGGCTCCATCATGCCGCCTCGTCCTCCTCCATGCCGAGCTTCTTCAGTACCTTCTTGAGCGTCTTGCGCATCGCCGGCACCTCGGGCAGTGAGGCGACGATGCGTTTGGCCTCGCGCTCGGGCATCGCCGGCCCCCACATGTAGCGTTGGCCCGGCCCGAGATCGCACATGACGCCAGCCTGACCGCCGACCACGGCGCGGTCACCGATGTGGACGTGCTCGACGACGCCGACCTGCCCGGCCAGCACGACGTATTCGCCCGTACTACTCGACCCGGCCATGCCGACTTGCGAGACGATGACGTTATGTCGCCCGATCTGACAGTTGTGCCCGATCTGAACCAGATTGTCGATCTTGGTACCGGTGCCGATCCGCGTCGCGCCGAAGGTCGCGCGGTCTACGGTCGAACAGGCTCCGATCTCGACGTCGTCGCCGATCTCAACACGGCCCTGCTGCGGCACCTTTTCGTGTCGACCGTTCTTGAAACGGTAGCCAAACCCGTCTGCACCGATCACGACACCGGCGTGCAACGTCACACGATTGCCGAGGACGCAATCGTCGTAGACGACCGCGTGCGGGAACAGTGTTACGTCGTCGCCGAAGATGCACCACGCTCCGACGACGGCTCCGGCGTGAATCCGGCAACGGGCACCGATGACCGCCCCTGCTCCGACGACGGCGAACGGACCGACGCTCGCATCCGGGCCGATCGTTGCGGTGGGGTCGACCACCGCGCGAGGATCGATGCCCATGGGCTTCGGCTCGGGTCGGCCGTGCAGGTGGCGAACGATCTGTACGAACGCGGCAAACGGGTCAGCGACACGGATGAACGCCTTGCCGTTGGCCGGCGTGTTGGAACCAACGACCGCGGCACTCGCCGCGCTGGCGCACAACTCGGCGACATACTTGTCGTGGTCGATGAACGTGATCTGCCCGACGCGCGCTTCCTTGAGCGGCACGGCTGCGACGATGGGCGTGTCCCCGTCGCCGTGGACCTCGCCGCCGACCAAAGCCGCCAACTCACGAACGGTGCTTGTCATCGTGGCACTCACTTTCTCAGCACGACTAAGTCCTGGTTGTTGCCGATCGCTTGCTCGACGTATTCCAACACGTCGAAGTGCCGACCAAACGTTTCGCAGGTGTACGTGGGCGTCTGGAACGTGTTGCGGTAAACGCCCTTGCCCAGCAGCGCATCGAGACCGCAGTCGACCATGGCATCGTGGATACCGCCCTGGAGCACCGCCGCCGCCTTCTTGCCGAATTGGAACCAGGCCGCCGATGGCCCGTGGACAGTGGCGACGAGCACACCACCTGGTGCAAGGATGCGCCGCATCTCCGCCAACCAGGAATGCTGTGCCTCGCGCGTCAGATGCGTCAGCACCGAGTAACCAAAGATTGCATCGAAGTGCCCATCCGGGTACGGCGTCGGCGGTGCGAACGCGACCCGCTCGAAGTGCCCGCGGCGCAACGTGCGTCGGCACCACGCGATGGCTTCGGGGTCGATGTCGCAACCGTGGACTTCGGGGCCGTTTTGCAGTCGTAACCAATGGGCCGTCAGCCGACCGCAGCCGCAGCCCCAGTCGAGCAGTCGGCCGATAGACTCAAGCGGCTTGTGGCGAACGAGTGCCTCGCGGATTTCGCCGAACGACTTGTAGCCCTGGGCCAGGAAGAAATGGGGATCACGCGTAAAGACAACCCGGTTCATCAGGTCGGGCGGCGGCACCGGCATGGTACGAATCAAGTCATCGCGGAAATCGAGTAACATTTTGCCGGCCGGTCGCCCCTTGCGCTGACCAACAATTGTCAACCGTCCACGGCGGGCGACTTCGGGTGCAATCTTGAAGTTGAAACCGACGCGCTCGGCCCCAAGAATGTGCGGGAATGCTGCGCCGACATCCGGACGCTCGTACGGCGGGCCGCCGAACACCTTCGTGCCATTGACATAAGCGGCGATCCGATCGAATGGCCCGTCCGCGAGCAGCATCCAGCCGGCGACCTTTACACCGTGAGGACGGAGATAGTACCGGCCCGGGAGACAGATGTTCCATCCGCCAACCGAGAACATCGGGTACAGAGGTTTGACTCGCTCTACATAGCCGCGCGCATACGGCACGTCAGCAAGGTCGGTCAGCGACGCGACAGGTGCAGCGACGGGCATATGCGGAATCCTTCCAAAGCAGGCAACGTTATCGGAATGGAGAAGGTAGCCCACACCGATTGCGCGGTCAATCCGAGTCAACGGCGGCGGAGGACGATCAGATCCTGGTTATTCCCGATCGCTCGTTCGGCATATTCGAGGACGTCGAAGTAGTGTCCAAACGTCTCACGCGTCCACTCCGGCGTCTGGTAGGTACTCCGATAAGCCCCTTCGCCAACAACCGCCTCCATGCCGGGATCGACCGTTCCATCGTGGATGCCGGTCGCAAGCATGTCGCGCGATTTGTCGCCGAAGACGAACCACGCGGCCGACGGCCCCTGGACCGTGGCCACAAACACGCCGCCCGGCGTCAGGATCCGCCGAATCTCCGCGAGCCAGAGGTGCTGCGCTTCGCGCGTCAGATGCGTGAAGACGGAGTAGCCGAACACCGCATCGAAGTGGGCATCGGGATAAAGAGTCGGCGGCGTAAAATCGACACGGGCGAACTGGCCGCGCCGCAGATTGCTGCCGCACCAGGCGATGTGTTGCGGGTCGATATCGCAGCCGTGAACCTCGAACTTCTCCTTGCGGCGCAGCCAATGCGCTGTGAGTCGGCCGGGGCCGCAACCCCAGTCGAGGATGCGACGAATCTCGTGGAGTGGTCGGTGGCGAGCGACGGCATCCTTGATTTCGCCGAACGACTTGTAGCCCTGGGCCAGAAAAAAGTACGCCTTGCGCGTCCCGACGACGCGGTCGGTCAAGTCGGGCGGCGGTGTTGGAACGATCCACGGCAGATCATCGCGAAAGTGCATGAGCATCTTTCCGACGGGCTGCCCTTTCCGACGGCCGACCATCATGAGCCGCCCGCGGCGAGCGACCGCAGAGGGGATCTTGAATGTGAACCCGGCCTTATCCGCATTCGGCACATGCGGAAACGCTGAACTGAGGTCGGGGCGTACTTGCGGGACGCAGGTGAAGAACTCCTGGCCGTTGACGTAAGCGGCAATCTTTTCGAACGGCCCATCGGGCAGGAGCATCCAACCGGTGACGAACAAACCGCGCGGACGGAAGATGCGATTCGGTGTCCGCGTGTATTCCCAGCCGCCGAGCGCGAACTTCCAGTCGAGCGGCATCAAATGTTCGATGTAACCGCGTGCGAACGGCACGGCATTCAGATTTGGCAAAGTCACGGCCGGGGCTGTCGCCGTCATCGTGGCTCCTTCCACGTCGAGGCATCGTACAGGTTGCCGGGCACGGTAGCTTGCCCCAGCGTCCCGGTCAATGCGAAGTTACCAGCACGAACCGGTTGCAGGCGTTGCTCTTGTGCGGATTGCACTCGCCGCTATAGTCGCGGGATGGACAGGAGTCCGGACCTTGCGAGGACGCGCGCATGACGCTCGCACTCCACTCATCGCCCGCCAGCCGTGCCCTCGATACCGCCCGCGAAATCCTCCGAGCGGAGGCCGCCGCACTCGCGGCCATTGCCGACCGGCTCGATGAAACTTTCGTGCGCGCCGCTGACACGCTCGACGGCTGTCTCGGACGCATCTGTGTGACCGGCGTTGGCAAGTCGGCCGATGTCGGTGCGAAGATCGTCGGCACGCTCAACAGTACCGGCACCCGCGCCTACTCGTTGGACTCCACGAAAGCGATTCATGGCGATCTCGGCATGGTCCACCCGGACGATGTCGCCCTGATTCTCTCGCACTCCGGTGAGAGCGAAGAAATCATCCGCCTGCTCGCTCCGTTGCGTGAACTCTGCGCCCGTGTGGTAGCATTGACCGGCAACGCCTCCAGCACACTGGCAAAGCAAGCAGATGTGGCCCTCGTGTACGGCCCGTTGGTTGAGGCGTGCCCGCTGTCGCTCGCCCCGAGTACGAGCACGACTGTAATGCTCGCCCTCGGCGACGCGCTCGCGTTCGTGCTGAGCGACCGACGCAACTTCTCAGCCGAACAGTTTGCACGGTTCCACCCGGCCGGCAGCCTCGGCCGCAAGCTCACGCGCGTCGAGACCGTCATGCGGACGGAGAGCGATCTCCGCCTCGCGCCAGCCGACGAAACCGTGCGAGCGGTCTTCGCCCGCCCGCGCACCGGCCGCCGCACTGGGGCCATCATGCTGACCGAGCCTGATGGGCGACTCGCCGGCTTCTTCACAGATAGCGACCTCGCCCGACTGTTTGAGAGCCGCGGCGATGCGGCGCTCGACCGCCCGATCCGGGAAGTCATGACCGCGGATCCGATCACGGTGCCGGTCGGCACCCGAATCGCCGAAGCACTTGAATTGTTGCGCCGCTACAAGATCAGCGAATTACCTGTTCTAGACGGCAATGGTCGACCGGCCGGGCTGCTCGACATCACCGACCTGATCGGCCTGGCCGGTCAGGTGCGCGAGAAGAAAGCGGCGTAACGGATGGACGATCGGGCTCGCAACATCGACCTGCTCGTCCTCGATGTGGACGGCGTGCTGACCGACGGCACGATCACTTACACGGCCGACGGCGTGGAGGTGAAGTCGTTCCACGTCCGCGACGGGTCGGGCCTCGTCTTTTGGCAACGGCTCGGCAAGGACGTAGCGATTGTGACGGGTCGTAAATCGCGGGCCGTCGCGGTCCGGGCGCAAGAACTCGGCATTGCGCGCGTCCGGCAGGGAGCTGGCGACAAGCTCGCCGTGTTCCGCGAGTTGTTGACCGAGACGGGCATCATGCCGGAACGCATCGCCGCCGTCGGGGACGATTTGCCCGACCTTCCGGTGCTTGCCCAGTGCGGCCTGGCCATCGCGGTCGCCGATGCATGTCCGGAAGTGCGGGCGGCGGCGCACTGGGTAACGGCAGCCCCTGGCGGCCGAGGTGCGGTGCGCGAAGTCATCGAACGAATCCTCGACGCCCAGGGCCGTTGGCGGCCGCTGGTCGAGAGCCTACGCGGTTAGGAGGCGAACCCGTGTGGACCCCGCGTCGCGTGCTGCTTCTGTTGCTGGGTATCGCGGTGTTTGGCACCGCGTTCGCGGTCTACGCTCGCTACCTCGGTGGCATTGATGGACTTCCCCAACTACCCGACGAGTTGCTGACACGCCGCGACGCCGGCGAGCCGCTCCCACTGGCGTCGATGACCATCACTCAGCGCAAGCTCCAGCTCGCCTTCGGCCCGAACTGTGCCGAGATCGGCTATCGGTATCAGCTCGAAATGCCAGCCAAAGGCATCGTCTTTGCGGCCGACAATCACAGCTTTGAGGAGGGCCGACTTCGCTTCTCGCCCTTCAGCCTGGTGACGCTCAAGGAAAAGGCACCCGGCGAGTATCCGGAGATCAACACCGCCCACGGCGACGTGGCGTACCTGGAATTCGATCAACCGGTCCACTCGCTCTCGGAAGTCGGCAAGCGCCGACTCGTCGCTTGCGAACTCGTCAGCGATCCCGGCCTACTGTACCCCGATCCACGACGAGGCCGCGTCCACATTTCCAACAACCGCGGTACAGCCACGCTGGACGACGATCTGACGATGGATACGCCTGGTCCCGTATCGTACCGCGAGGCAGCACAGCCGGATTTGCCGCTCGACAAAGCCCGGCCGCAGATTTGGACCGGAGCGGCCGTTGAGCTGGTCGACCGCCGAAGTAAGCCACAGCCGACAACGATCACGGCCCAAGGCATGCAGATCTACCTCGCCGTCGATTCGCCGAACGCTCCGAAGCCGGCTAAGGCCGACAAACCGAAGTCGAAGTCCGGTTCGTCGATCACCGGCGTCCGCCGCGTCGTGCTGCCGGCCAATGTCGAGATGAATCTCTGGATGGACCCGGGCTCTGGCTTCCTGACCTCCGGGCAAGCGAAGCCGCAAGCAGCTCCGAAGCCCGGGGACAAGCCGGCTGAGCGCACCAACGTCCAGATCAAGACGCTTGGGCCGTTCACCTACGATGTTGGTGCGGAGTCGGACATCGCTCGGTTCGATCGCCTTCCGCCGACAGCCACCCAGTTGCCGAATTTCGTCAAGGTCATCCGTCCGCAACAGCGCCCCGCTGGGGCGGTCGTCATCGACCAACTCGAATGCGACACACTCGAACTTCAGTTTGCCCACAAACCGAAGGCCGAACCGGGCAAGCCGGTGCCCGCGAAGAAGGATGACTCCGAGGTCCGCGGCACCGTCGATTGGATCCATGCCTGGGGCGATCTGATCGTCCTGACCTCGGACGAGGAGAAGCTAGAAGCCCGCGGCAATGACCTGTTCCACGATGCCAAGACCAAGACGACGATCCTGAAGGGCCATCCCGAGACCGTCGCCGTCAAGGACGGCAACGAGATTCATGCGCCGGAATTGCACTTGTTTGGAACGGGGGCGAAGGAGGGCCAGCAGGCGAAGGCCCAGGGAGTTGGCTACGTCAAGCTGTACGACCGAGCCGGTGCCGGGCGCGCCGTCGAGGCCCGTTGGCGGGACTCATTGCTCTATCGCAAGGACGACGGCAAGGACCTACTGACACTCGTTGGCGATGCCACTTTCGAGGATCGCGAACATGCTCAGATGCTCAAGGCCGATAGCCTTAAGCTACTCCTCGTGCCCGAGACCAAGCCAAACGAGCCGGTGAAGTCGGGCGAACAGGGAAAGCCGGCCAACGGCAGTCAGGGTCGGCCGAAGCCGCAGAAGCTCGACGCGATCGGCCACGTCACCGCCCGGTCACCGGAACTGCACGTCGACGATACCGATTCGCTTGTGCTGCTCTTCACGGACGCTCCACCGCGCCCGGCGACAGCCCTTCCCGCTCAGACAAGTACGCCAACACCGGCTCCAACTCCGGCGAAGCCAGTCGTCGCAGCCCAACCACCGAAGCCGAACGAGCCGCCGAAGAAGCCTGTCGAACTGAAAGCGAAGCGCGTCCAAGCGTTCGTGCTGGTGCGGCCCGGCGAGGCCAATGAACTCGACACGGTCCACTGCGAAGAAGACGTCCACATCCATCAGGATCCGGCGACACCGCAGGACAAGCCGATCGACATGCGCGGCCTGAAGATCACACTGAAGCATCGCGCCGAGGGGAATGTCCTCCAGGTCAACGGCACAATCGCAAAGCCGGGTGAGGTCCATTTTCCCGATCTGTCGCTCCTGGGGCCGTCGATCACGATTGACCAGATCGAGAATTCGGCCAACGTCAACGGGATAGGCAGCATGAAGATGGCGAGCACGACCGGTCTCAACGGCGACAAACTCAAGCAGCCGACCGATCTCGTGATCTCGTGGCGGCAGGAAATGCGCTTCAACGGCCAACTGGCACAGTTTCACGGCCACGTGCAAGCGCAGCAGGATGCGACGACGCTCCTGTGCAGCAACATGCAGGTGTACATGAGCAAGCCGGTGCAGCTCAACCGCCGGCCCGGCGAAGCGCGCGGGAAGGAGGCCGCCAGCGTCGATCGCGTCGTGTGCGACGACAGCGGTCAACAGCCGCCACAATTGGTGAAGCTCACCGAACAGTTACAAGACGCTCGCGGTCGGCTCGTTCGGTTCCAGCAGATTGAGTCGAAGGGTATTGCGATGTACAAGGAGGAAGGTCAGCTCGAAGCCGGCGAAGGCGGGGCCGTGCGACTCTTCCAGCTCGGGCCGAAGAACGACAAGAACAATCCGCTCGGCGCACCGCAGTCGGCTCCCAACCCACAGGCTGGCAAGCCGGCCGAGGAGGAGTACAAGCTAACGTGGGTGCGATTCGGCGACCGGATGCAGGTGAACAACCCGGAGCGATGGGCGAAGTTTCGGCAAAACGTCGAGGTGTTGCACTTCCCGTGGGACGATCCGGGACAGAACCTGGTCTTTGACCGGCTGGTGGACAAGCTCCCGCCGAGTGGCATGTACATGCGGTGCGACACGCTCGCCGTCACGAGTACCCGCAGCGCGGATGGCAAGGTCACGCAGTCGATGGTGGCCACGGGTCAATCGCGACCAGCCTGGGTGCAATCGCAGGAGTTCTCGGGTCAGGCCAATACGATCAAGTACGACGAGTCGAAGCAACAGGTAGTGTTCGAGGGATCGGAAGGCAGCCTGGCGATGCTGAACCGTATGATCGTAAAGGGTGGAAAGCCGGACACGATCAAGGCCAAGAAGATCACATACAATCGGCTGACCGGCACGTGTTCGACAGATGGGACGCAGGTGACGACGATCGGGCAGTGACCGACTACTTGCCGTCCTTCGCTGCCGCGGGCTCCTTGGTCACAGGCTTGACCATGATCGCAACGATCAGCCGCTCGCCCGTCTTCGCCGTGTAGCGGGTCACGATGGGGAAGAACTTGTCGTAACCCGTTTCGTAGACGATCTCGCCGACCGACGGCGGCTTCACGGCCAACCGGACGCGGTGCTTTGTATCGTTCTTTGCCGTCACTGTGATGTCGGCGGAAGCGTCGTCGTCTACCAGCTTTTTGAACGATTGCTTCTGACCGACCGTAAACTCCTGCGACTCCGTGTTGGCAATGCGGAACCCGGTCAGGCTCGGGTCGTGCTTCTTGACTTCGCGGGCGATCTCGGCCAGCTTGGGGTTCACGATGGTCGTACGGTCGCTCGCGGCAATCGCGACGACGGTGACGCGTACATCTTGTGCCCGCGCGGCCGAGCTAGCGGCCAATGCCAACGCGGCGAGTATCCAGCGCGTGTGCGGAGTCGTCATCGGTCGTCCTCGATCGGCTAGCGGCCGGGCATCGGAGCAATGATCATCGGCGCGTTCGGCCCGGCTTGCATTCCTTGCACGATAGGCATCATGCCATCCGTATCGCGATTGACTCGTTCCAGCGCGACATCGGCAACCGTCGCCAATACGATGGGACCGTCGAGCGGTAGCCGGCCGACGACGATCGTGTCTTCGTCGGCTCCGGGAAGGCTCACAATCTCGATGTCGTCTTCGCCGGCCAGAGCCAAAGCTTCCTCGACGGGCGGGCTGAGGCCATCCGGTCGACCCGGCGGTGTCGGTCGCAACAGGTGGATGGCGAGAAGCGCCACTGCCGCAATTGCGGCGACGGCAACGACGCGAGATCGCGACGTGCGTTCAGGCGGCCTGGTGGACCGCGACGATTGAGCAATCGCATCGCGAATGTTGGCGAAGGTACGCGACCAAGTTCCCTCACGGGGTGTCGGAGCGGCCGTCCAGCGCCAGAAGCCGGCATTGGTCCCGGAGTACCGGTGTTGGGCCTCGAGTTCTGCCCAAGCCTCCGGATTCTCGGCGAGCCATCTCTCAACTTGAGCGCGGCCAACAGAGTCGAGTTCGCCGTCCACGTACGCGGCTAACCACTCCTGCATCGGTCGGTCGGCGAATCGGTCAGACGGTTCGGTCATGGTTGCATCTGCGGTTGCAGCGCGGCCCGCAGTTTTTGCCTCGCATAAAACAGACGGCTCATTACCGTGCCGATCGAGACATCCATTGTCTCGGCAATTTCACGATAACTCAACTCGGCGTCGGCGTGAAGCACAAACGTCTGTCGCTGCGCTTCGGGAAGCGTTGCCAGCGCCGCATCGATAATTCGGCGCAAGTCGCCCCGTTCCAACCCCGCGGCCGGATCGTCCCAAACGAGCGGCCCCTCGCCTACCTCAATCGGATCGACGGTTCCCAGCGTTTCACGTCGGCTGCGCGAGCGGCCGATGTCCAACGCCGAATTACTCACCACACGTAGGAGCCAGGTTTTGAACGAACTGCGCCCCTCAAACGTGGACACATTCGTCAGCACCTTGACGAACCCGTCCTGCACCGCATCGAGCGCATCGGCCTCGTGGCCGAGCAATCGGTAGGCGACCCGATAAGCCGGCTGCCGAAAGCGGCGGAACAGTTCATCTAAGGCGCGGCGGTCGCCGGCCGCAAAGCGCTGAAGGAGCGCTTCGTCGGACGGCAAGGCCTGTGTCGGCACCGTGACAACGGCCATGACGTCGCGTAAACTCCCTGAAATCAGACGACCGGGCGGACGTCCTTATTCGCTCACCATCATACGCACGGGCGAAGCGATGTGCGAATATTGCGCCCGGAATTCGGCAATTCGTTATCCCGTCTTCACGGAATGGCTGGCTTCCTATGCTGCGCATTTTCCGACGCAACCACGTCGCTCGTAGTTGCGGCTGGCTCGAACCTGCCGAAATCCTCGGTAAAATCGACGAGTTGCGCGATACCGCCGACCTGTTGTGGATTGATCTCGATCAACCGACCGAGGACGAAGAAAAACTCGTCTTCGACGGGCTGGTTCACATTCATACACTGTCGCGCGAGGATGTCACCCGCGAGCGTCGCGACCCGGAACACCATCCGCATCTTCCCAAAGTTGAGCAGTTTCCTGACTACCTCCTCGCCATCGTCAATCCACTGCACCCCGAACTATTGGAGCGCATGCGCCGTCCCAAACCCGGTGCCTGTACGCGCGGGCCAGTCGTGACGCAACTGAGTGGCGTGTTGACCCGATCGCGGCTTGTGACGTACCACGTTGAACCTCTGGCCAGCGTCTCCAAGCTCCGCAGTTACCTCGCTCGCCACGAAGAACACGCTGACCGCGGGCCGGATTACCTGTTCCACCTGATCCTCGACGAAATGGTCGACGAATACGTGCCGATTCTCGACCACTTCACCGATTCGCTGGACGCGATGGAGGAGCAGATTTTTCGCCGCCCCGGCAAGGCCTCGCTACCACGTCTATTGCACATGAAGCGCGACATTATCGCACTTCGCAAAACGCTGGTTCACGAGCGTGAGTTGCTCGCCCGGCTCTCGCGCGGCGAGTTCGATCTGATCGACGACCGTGAGACAGTCTACTACCGCAACGTGTACGACCATGTCGTACGCTTCGCGGAACTGGTCGAGAGTTCGCGTGAAATGGTGAGCGACCTGATGGAATCGCACCTATCGGCGACATCGAACCACTTGAACGAGATCATGAAGGTCCTGACGATGATCTCGACCGTGATCCTGCCGATGACGCTGGTAGCTGGCATCTACGGCATGAACTTCGACCGACTCCCCGGGAAGGACTGGTTCATCGGCTTCGAGATTTCGCTCGTCCTGATGCTGTTGTCCGGTGTGTTGCCTTTTGCATTCTTCCGATGGCGTCGCTGGCTGTGAGGCTGGCCGCGTTGGAACTCACCGCCTAGTTTAACCGTTCGGACATTGCCGACCCGCACAGACGAAGGAGCTTTCACGATGGGACGTAAACGCACCCTCGACCGCCGGGCCTTGCGCGATCAAAGCGAGGCCGCAGACCGCCTGAAGGAGAAGGAAGAAGTCGAAGAGGGTGACGAGGACGAAGACGAGGACGAAGACGAAGACGAAGACGAAGACGGGGAAGATGTCGAAGCGTCTGGTGACGACGACGAAGATGAAGGCGGTGACGACGACGACGACGACGAGGAAAAGCCGAAAGCGAAGCCGAAAAAGAAGAAAGCCCCGGCCAAGCCGAAAGTGACCAAGTCGCGCACGCGCGCGGTCAAGGTCGTTCGCATGAAGGTCGTCTGGGGCGTCTTCAATAACTCACATCAGCTCATCGAGGAATACGACTACCCGAAGAAGAAGGACGCCGAGGACAAGGTGCTGCAACTCACCACAGACAAGAAGTCCGGTCACCCGTTCTTTCTTCAGCCGGTCAAGAAGCCGATGGACAAGTAGTTCAGAGGCGCCGAGGGACAGAGGACAGAAAAAGGCTGCCCCGCGACTGGCATCGGCCAAGTTCGCGGGGCAGCCTTTTTCTGTCCTCGGTTCTCTCGACCGCGTCAGCCGGATACGACCTGCTTCTCGCGTTGCAGGTCCGTGATCGCTTGCAGTTTTGAGCTGACGTTGAGTACGTTGTGCATGTCGAACCGGTGCGATTGTGCGCCGGAGGTCTGCACGGTCAGGTCGCCGGAGCCAAGGCCGAGCAACCAGTGGCGGAACAGGTCGTCGCGGTGCTTCTGAATCGTCATGCCAGTTGCGTCGTAATCCGTCTCGCCGCCGCCAATCTCCAGACACACCTTCAACTGCCCCGGTCGGAAGATCATGTACGTCTGGCGGTCGAAGAAGAAGACGGCCCCGAGCCACATGGCAAACAACCCGGTAGCGATGAACAGGTAGCCGGCCAGGTTGATGTGGATGTGCAAGTTACCGAGCGCTTTGAAAATGTCGTCCCAGAGGTTCGCGAGCGCGAGGATAATCGATAGCAAAATGATGGTCACGATGGCCACCACCGACCACAGACCTCGCAACGGAGCATTGGTGATGACGATCACCAGCAGCAGCACCGTGACGAAGATCGCTCCCAGTCGGCTGTTATCGGAGATGCGTGGGTTGAACGCGTTTTCGCCGACCTTCTGGCGTTCCAGCGCAAACTGCATGACGCTCGTCGGCTTCGCTTTGTCCGGCGTCGTAATGACGTAATGCTCGCCCTGTTGGTCGATCTTGGTCCCAGGTGGAACGATGGCGAGGCGATCGCCTTCCAGGGCCGTCCAGATCGCCATGATGTAGCCGCACACCCACACCGGCCACCAATAGAAGAGCTGCGAATGCTGGTAGACGCGCACTTCGCGCTCAGCGCCCAGTTGTGGGTTCGCGGACGGCGGAAGCGGGGTCGGTGGAGTCGTCGGATTGGCCATTGCAGGACGCCTGGGGTGATAGGTTCACGCGGGGCTTAGGCCCCAGCATATGGGGTGATTCGCTTCCCGGCTTACGTTCTTGGCGCGGGGTGAGCGTAATGTAACCGCCGGCCCCGCGATGACAAGCGTCACTCCTTTTCGCCCAGCGGAACCCGGACGGGGACACGAAATGTCTGGTGGCAGCGGTTACACGTTGCCGTCAGGTCGGAAAATCCCTGACGGGAACGGTTGAGGTCCTTGTCGGCAATTGCCTTGGCCAACTTGGTCCCGCGGTCGCGCAGCTCGGACGCCAGTTCCATCCACTCATCCGTACCACCCGACTTCGGCGGTCGCAGCATCAGCAGATTGCCCGACTCGGCGATGACGAGCGCCTGACCGCGCGAAAAGACGAGCGCCTGGGCCTCGGGCTTCTCCTGCGATAGATTGCGTGCCAGGCCGCGATGGTTAGTCATCAACAGCGCTTCCATCAGAAGCTTGGTCTCGGCAACGGCTTCGAGTTTTGGTCGGGGGCGGGTGGAGGACTTGGCACTCGGCGGTTGCGATGTGGCGTCGGCCGTAAGGCCGATCAGAGCGAAGACCGCCGCGAATGGCAGGAAGCGGGTCACGGTTGGACTCCGGGAGTGGGCTTGGGTTCGGGCGGTTGCACCTGGACATCATCCCCAACGACGCGGGTTGCAAAGCACGGGATTTTGACGCGCGGGCTGTTGAGCCAGGTGCCATCTGTGACGCGGAAGCGCCAGGCGTGCCACGGGCAAGTCACGGTATCGCCCTCGACCTGCCCGTCGCCGAGCGACGCGCCCATATGCGGACAGAAGTCGTCGATGGCACAGACCTGGCCGTCTACCAGAAACAGGGCGATGAGCTTACCGCCGAGCGCGACCGTCTTGCCTTCGCCCGGCTTCAGGTCGCCGAGCTTGCACACCGTCTGAAAGTCGGCCATCGCGCCCCTCGCGGATACCACTGGAAAGCAACCCGTTGCGTCGCCATGATTCTACAGGGGACGCAAATGCCCCGCACCGGGGAAACGGGCGAAGGGTGCCCGCCTTCGGCGATTTCAACGATCCCGGCCACCGCGCCGACATTCGCCCAAGCGAGAACGCTATGCTCGAAGTCGAGGTGAAATACGCCCTGCCCGATCCGGCCGCACTCGAAGCCACCCTGGCCGAGCGCGGCGCGACCTTTGACCCACCGCGGCGCGACGCGGACCACTACTTCAACGCTCCGGACCGCGATTTCGCCGCCACCGATGAGGCGTTCCGCGTCCGCACCATCGGCGAAGAGAACTTCGTCACCTACAAGGGGCCGAAGATCGACCGCGACACGAAGAGTCGTGTCGAACACGAGATCGCCCTGCGCGACGGCCCCGACGCGCGGGACGAATTCTGCCAACTCCTCATTCACCTGGGCTACCGGCCTGTCGCCGTCGTGGCGAAGTCGCGCCGCATCGCGCATCTGTCGCGCGATGGCTTCGACGTCCAGGTCAGCCTCGACGATGTGGACGAAGTCGGCCATTACGTCGAGATTGAAGTTGTCGCGGAGGCAGACCGCTTCACTGCGGCAAAGACGACCGTGCTAGCCCTCGCCGCCGAACTTGGGCTCACTCAGGTCGAGCGCCATTCGTACCTTGGCCTCTTGCTCGAACGCCGAAGGAATGGTCCGTGAGTATTCCCGTCGTCAACTTCATCCCCGAGGCCCGTTCGGCTGTTGCTATCGCGCGCCAGCGCGGGGATTCCATCGCTCTCGTCCCGACGATGGGTGCGCTCCACGAGGGCCACGCGAGCCTGATCCGCCGTGCCCGGGACGAGTGTGGCTACGTCGTCGTTTGGATATTCGTCAACCCGACGCAGTTCGGTCCCAACGAGGACTTCACCCGCTACCCACGCACGCTGACCGAGGACGTAGCTCTGTGTGCCCGCGAGGATGCCGGCCTTGTCTTCGCTCCACCGGTCGAGGAGGTATACCCGTCCGGCTTCCGCACGTCGGTACACGTCCGCGACCTCGGCAAATACCTTTGCGGTCCGTCGCGGCCGGGGCACTTCGACGGCGTGGCGACCGTCGTCCTCAAGATGTTCACAATGGTCGGCCCTAACCGCGCCTACTTCGGCCGAAAGGATGCCCAGCAGCTTCGCATTGTCCAGCAACTCGTCCGCGATCTCGACCTGCCTGTCGAAATTGTTCCGTGCGACACGGTGCGCGAGCCGGACGGGCTAGCGATGAGTTCCCGGAACCGTTATCTTGATGCGACCCAGCGGGCGAACGCCCCGGCCATGTATCGGACGCTGTGCGAAGCTCGCGATCGCGTGGTCGGCGGCGAGCGCGACGCCGGCGTCCTACGGGCACTGCTTGCGGAGCGGATCACCGCCATCCCCGGCGCGGCGATCGATTACGCCGAGGTGGTGGACGCTGATTCGTTCCATCCGGTGTCCCGACTCGACCGCTCGGCCGTGGCCGCGCTGGCGGTAAAGTTCGGCGCGACGCGCTTGATCGACAACATCGACCTGACGGTTAGCGACGCTTCGTAGAAGCGTGCGGGGACGCTTCTGCGAAGCGTCGCGAAACGAAAGCGCACTCATGAGCCATCCCCTCTTCGGACCCGAAATCCGTCTCATGCTCCAAGAGGGCGATGCAGCGGAGATGAAGACTTTTTGCGAGACGCTTCACCCGGCAACCATCGCCGAAGCGCTCTCGGAGGACTTCGAGCCCGGCGAAATCTGGCGCGTCCTCCAATCCACGTCGATCCGCGATCAGGCCTCCATCTTCGAGTACTTTCCTCTCGATGAACAAGTGAAGCTCGCGGAAGGTACCGGCCGACCGCATATGGCTCGGCTCATCGAGACCATGTCTCACGACGACCGCGTTCACCTACTACGGCGGCTCCAGCCGCGGGTCGCGGAGGGCCTGTTGCGGCTCGTGGACGAGGCCGACCGTCGCGACATCGCCACGCTCGTCAACTACCAGGCCGATACGGTCGGGTCGTTGATGACGACCGACTACGCCTGGATCCCCGTCGGGCTCCGCGCCCACGAGGCATTGGAGCGACTTCGCCATCAAGCGCCGAATTCTGAGACGATTTACTACATCTACGTCCTCGATGACACGACGCGCAAGCTCCACGGTGTCGTCTCGCTGCGGCAACTCGTACTCGCCGGCAAAGGCACACCGGTCCGCGACCTGATCGAAGAAGATGTGCAGACGCTGCGGGCCAACGACCCCCGCGAAAAGGCGGCCCAGGAGTTGGCCCGGTACGACTTCCTGGCGATGCCGGTCGTGGACGATGATGGTCGGCTCGTTGGCATTGTCACTCACGACGACGTGATGGACGTCGTCGTCGAAGAGGCGACCGAAGATGCCCACATGATGGGTGCTGTCGGCCCGCTCGCCGAGAACTACCTGGAGGCCCCTTTTGTCACCATTTGGCGCAAGCGAGCGTTCTGGCTGTCGTGCCTGTTCGGGGCCGAGCTGTTCACGTTCACCGCGCTGGCGTTCTTCGAGAAGGAAATCGACAAGCTTGTCGTGCTCAGTCTGTTCGTACCCCTGTGTATCTCGACCGGGGGCAACTCGGGATCGCAAGCGGCAACGCTCATCACCCGCGCGATGGCGCTCGGGCAGGTAACGCTCGGCAACGTCTTCAAGGTGTTCCGCCACGAACTGGTCATGGGTATCGTGCTGGGGCTGACGTTGGGCGGCATCGCATTCTTGCGCGGAGCGTTGACGCCGGAAGATGTGCGCGGCGGCACCAAGGAGATCGACGACCCGTTCGCGGTGCGCGTGGCGAAGGCCAAGGATCAGCCGGACCTCAGCGGGGCCGTCGAGTTCCCGGCGGGCTCCGAAATGATCACGGCGTTCGGCAAAGACACACGGGTGACTCCCGCCAAGGGAACATCCGTCGAAGTGGTCGACGAAGGTGGATTCAAGGAATACCGCTTCGCGAAAGAGTCGACGCTCCGCGAACCCCCGGCCGACCGGTGGAAGCTCGCTCAGGTCATCGCCATGGCTGTCATGGGCATTTGCCTGTGGGGTACGATCGTCGGCTCGATGCTGCCGTTCGCGTTCAAGTGGCTTGGGGCCGACCCCGGCGTCGCGTCGAGCCCATTCGTGGCCACGTTCGTGGACGTGACCGGCATCGTCATCTACTTCTCGATCGCCAAGATGATTCTGCTTTAGACGTAGTAAGCACACACCGTGTGCCGCTCTCGACGGCACACGGTGTGTGCCTACTACTCTGACACCGCGACGGGGATCGTCACAACTTGTCCTGCTGGCTCGCGGAGAATCACGCGCACATCGCCCGACCATGAGCCACCGGTCCATTTGGTCCGATCAACGCCGAGACGCAGTGTTGAAAACACACTGGGACCGCTTGCCCAGCGCGACGTTACCGCCGCGTGGCCCGGCTCGACCCTTTCCACAACCACCGGTTTGCCGTCGGCGTCGCGCAATTGCAGCAAGATCGATGCTCCACCGGGCACGAGCGTCGCTCGTGCCGGGGCCGCCGTCACGCGCGCTTTCGCTTCACGGACAAGCGTCACCGGCAGTACCAGTTCCGGGTAGGCCGGGTCATCGGTCGCGATACGCAGGGCATCGGCATGCCGGCCTTCCGGGCAGTCGTCGGCAACGCGTAGCCGGACGGTCCGCATTGAACCCGCCCCAGGCAACAACTCGGCCGTCAGCCGCGGCGAATCGGTCCGAATGCCGGTGACTCGCAATGGCTTCGATCGGCGATCGGTGAGCGTCACATCATGCGTCAGCCCACGGCCCCCCGAAAGCACCAGGGCGGCGGGCGACAATTCGACCTCACGGATGAGCGTCGCCGTGAGTTCCAGAATCTGCCGGCCCGTCGCGGTGCCGGCGCGCCAACCGACCGTGAGTGTCCAGCGATTCGGCCCCGTTGGCTGGCTCAGTGTGTTCACATCGAGCGCAACCTCGGCTCGCTCGCCCGGCGCAAGGCTGCGAGAGCCGAGCTTGGGCGTTGCACATCCGCAACTCGCCGTCAATTCCGTGACCTCAAGTGATTCGCGGCCTGCGTTGACGAGGGTGAATCGTGCGACGAGCGGTTGACCGGAGCGGCGTTCACCCGCATCGACGGTTGGATTCTCGACATGGAGTGCGTCGGCGGCGAGCGCGAGGGACGTGAGCAGGATGGGCAACATCGCGAGAGTCCTTTCTCGAATGTCGGCGGCCGGACGCCGCGAGCCAGCGTCAGCGAGGAGAGCGCTCCTCGCTGACGCTCGGCTCGCCGCGTCACGTCGAAATCCCAGGTCACTTCGGCGGTACGCCGGTGCTCTTCGGCAGCGGCGGCGGCTCGTTCGTCGCCTTGGGCTTCGCCGAGGTGTCTCGGTCTGCGGAGCGGGACCAGCGGCGGCGCGGCCGAGCGTCGCAGCGGGCGGCGTCGCAGCACGGCGTTTCGGCGACCGGGGCCGGCGGCGGAACGAGCGGAGTCGGCGCCCGGCGGCGCTCTCGAGCTGCGGTGCGGGCACCGGCGTCGGGACCGGCGGCGACTGCGGAGCCGGCGATACGACTGCGGCCGGAGTCGGCGGCGTCGACGATAGAGTCGGAGCCGGCGGTGCTTCAGCAACGACCGGGGTCGGAGCCGGCGGCATCGGCGGAGCCGGTGCGGGCACTGGCTCCTGAGCCACGGCCGGAACCACCGGGGCTGGCACGTTCGGCACCTCAGTTCCACTGACCGGCTGCACACCGGACGCGACGGCTGGAGTGGTCGCAACCGGTCGATCCTCGAGCGGCGGCGGCGGCGGCAGTTGCCCCTGCGAGACCGGCCGCGGGGCCGTCGTCGGCAACGCAGCCGGAGCCGGCGGCTTGGCCGTCGGGTACTGGCTATAGTCGAGGTACAGCATCACGCAGGACGCCACCATCGCCACCAGTGAGATCGCCAACAGGCCGGTGTACACATCGCTCTTCGGCCGGGCGTCCTCGTAGACTCTCTTCCGTGCCATGATCCCCTCCCCCGTTCGTCCCGTAGGTCCGCACCACCCGATTACTTCCCGAGGATATTCGCCGCCACTTCGTCGCCGACGCGAATCTGCGACTTCTTTGGCCCGCTGATCCGACCGACGGCCTGCTGCGGCGTCGCGGCCAGGATCGTGACTTCGCCGAGATAGTCCGGCGGGTTGAGCCGATAGATCTTCAGGCTGTTGCCGACATTCACGCCCGCATCGGAGCCGACCGAAATCGTCGCCAGCTCGCCGTCGATGCGCTTGACAGTGCCGCGCACATCGTCGGGCGGAACGACCTTCGTCCCGGTCGGGCTGCCCGGCTGCGTCGAACCCGCACCGATCTGCGACCGCAACTGGCTGTTCTCGATCTTCAGCGATTCGATCTGCTGGCGCATCTGCTCGTTGCGATCCTTTGCAACCTGGAACGAGGTTTCAAAGTGCGTCTTCTCACCGCGCAGGTCGGCCATGCGCCGGTCGATCTCGCTGATCTTCTTGTCGCGCTCGTTGAGCCGGGCGACGAACGCCTCGACCTCAGCCTTGCGACGGGTCAGTTCTTCCGTCGCATCCTTGAAGTTCTGTGCGGCCTTGGCGAGCGCCTCCTTCACGGAGTCCAACTCAGCCTGCTTGGCCTTCAGGTTTTCCTTCTCATTGTCGACCGACTTGACGACCTCGACCTTTTCGTTCTTGTGCTTGTCGAGCTGGATCTGCATGGCCTTGACGAGGTTGTTGGCCTCATCGACTTCCGCCTTGGCGTTGTTGCTGATCGCCAGAACGCGCGAATTGGCAGTTGTGTAGGCCGTGGCCCAGTTGGTCCGTGTGGTGAAGGCCATCGCGATGAGGCCGGCGGTCGCGAGACTGGCGACCAGGTTCACGAACACCAGAATCTTGCCCAGAACCGTCATCGCCCTTCCTCCCCCGCGGCTCGCGCAGCCCCCGCGGCCCGGAATTCCCGAACCGCCCCCGTGGGCCGTACGCCGCACACCGATTGTGACTCGTCTACCGCGAACGGATTCGGGCGGGAGCAATGCCAATTGCCCCGCCCGGTGTCAACTCCAGTTTTTCTTGGCGAACCCCTACCGTCGCCCCAACGCGCGACTCGCGTTATTCAACTCGTCGAGCCGCCCTTGGAGTTGCTGCTGCCGTTTCTTCAGGACCGCGTTATCGAGCGTGACGGTCGTCAACGGCGAGCGGAGGAACTGTTGCTCCAGTTTGTATTGGAGAACAAGCTTCTGGTAGTCCACCCAGCGCTCGTAGAGTCCTCGCTCGATGTCGGTGATCGCCTCGGTCTTGTTTTCCTTCGTGCCGATGATCTGCGTCGTCAATTGTGTCGTCTCCGCGACAACCTTGGTCAGCTCGTCCTTAGCTTCGACCATCTCCTTGAATTTGTCGCGGATAGCCTTCTGGTAGCCGGCAATCGATAAAGCGGCCTTGTTATCGATTTCCAGGCCCGGTTGCCCGGTGCGCTTGAAATCGAGTTCCGACCCCTTGAACACAAGGGGTTGAACTGGCGGCTTGATGTCCGTCACGTCGCCCTTACGTAAGCTGCGCAACCGGGCCGCGTAGTCAGCCTGGAGCTTCGGCCGAAGTTGTTCCGCCGCGTTGACCTCGACCGTCGCGTCGTACCATTGCCGTTCGGCGGCCTCGCGCATCGGGCCGACCTCATCGACCTTCTTCTTAAGCTGATCGACCAGCCCTTCCACCCGCTGACCGTCCTGGGTCTGCGGCGTGTGCCAGAAGATCTGGTTCGTGTACAAACCCAGCGCCCAGGCCAGGAACGTCAGAGCCAGAGCGACGTTGAGGAGCGTCAGCGCCTTGCCGAGCTTCGTCATGGATTGTTCCTCTCACCTCTCTGCCGGCTCAGCGGAAGAGAGGGAAGCCATTACTTGCTCTGTTCCTTCGCCCGAATCTCTTCGACCAGCCGTTCGTTCGCAGCCATCGTGAGTGCGAACTCTTGCTGGAGCGCGAAGAGGCGATTCTGCAATTCCACCAGGGTTGCCAACTCCACGACCGCGGCTTGCGCCTGCGTATCGATCCGTTTGGCGTAATCCTCGGCGGCGGCCTTGCGGGCGTTGCGCTGCGTCGTATGTGTTGCGAGCAGTGCCTTCAGATCGTCAAACTTCTTGTCGAGTTCTTCAAGCTGCTTGGCAAGAGCCGGCACCTGGGGCATTTCGGCCTGGTAGCGATGGACGAACAAATCCTTATCGTCGGCCATCATCGCCTTGTAGCGTTCCGTCATGTCGAGCAGATGCTTGGCCTGGCGAGCCGCCGCATCAGTGTATTCCTGTGCCCCGACCACGCGCTGAACGTGATCGTGCCATTCCTTCGACGGGTCGAGATTGAAGAGCACGTCGGCGATCGTGCTTCGGCGTTCCAGCAGATCGCGTTTCGCGTTCTCCGTCGTCACGGGACTGGCGGCTCGCTTGAATGCTCCCTCAAGCTCATTGAACAGGTTGTCGAGTGCGGCTTGATCCTTGGCGGCCCGCAGTTTCTCGATCGCGTCGTCTCGCTTGTCGGCTTTGGTCTGGAGCGGAATCAGGAACTTGGCGAGGAGCTTGCGCTTGTCGTCGATGGTCGGCGCTTCGTCGAATTGCCGCTTCACCATTTCGAGTGCGCCCTGCGCGGCGTCGGTCTGCGTCTTCGGGTATTTGCCCTGGGCAAAGCTATCGCCGTTGAAGATCTGGGTCAGCGAGCCGTCGCTCAGGTCCGAGACGATGGCCTCGCCCGGGCGTCGCCACGAATCGTCCGTATTATCCACCGGCAGGCCGTTCAGGGCCAACTGGTAGCGGAAGTGCTGGTACGACCAGACGTGGCGGCGCTGGTAGTCCATGCCGGCCAAGGCCAGGAACGCGATGGCGGCCAGGACATTGAACACGGCCAGGATTTTCCCGAGCAGCGACATGGCGCTTCAGCCTCCGGCGGTGAGATGCGCGGCGAACCTGCCGCAGCGTGCCATCTTTGGATTGTGACTGACGAGGCAAGGGGTGACAAGTATTTTCAAGAGCAACCCGCCCCCAGACGACCGAAAGCCGGGCGATCCGTGACGACCGGTGCGGGCCGAACCGGCCGCGCAAGCGGCGTAGGTCGTCCCGATTGTACGCGCGCTGCCGCGAAAACGGTCCGTGCATGGCGCATTTTTCGGATTCGGACTTACAATAACTGTTGGAGGCTTGCCCCGGCACCGCCGGCTGGGCGCGGGATCGGAGACTTGCGGACATGCCGCCGAACCCGTCGAAACCCGCTGCCGTTCCGACGAGCATCGGACGTTATGACATCGTCGAGATGATCGCCGAAGGCGGCATGGGCACGGTCTGGAAAGGCCGCAGCCGCGACTCGGGCGAGTTCGTGGCCATCAAGATCGTTCCTCCCGCCGCCGCGAAAAACCCGACCCTCCTCAAACGCTTCGAGCGCGAGTTTGCCGCGGCCCGGGCGCTCGACCATCCCCACATCGTCAAAGCCATCGAATTCGACGCCAGCGGCCCGTCGCCATTTCTGGTGATGGAGTACGTGGATGGCGAATCGGTCGGCCAGCGGATCGAGCGTCAGATCCGCATCCCTGAAGACGAGGCGGTGCGAATAATCGCTCAAGTCAGCCAAGGGCTGCATCGGGCCCACAAGCAGGGCCTGATCCACCGGGATGTGAAGCCCGACAACATCCTGTTGACCGCCGATGGCGACGCCAAGCTGACCGACCTCGGGCTGGTGAAGGACTCCGGCGACGATTATAACCTGACGCGCACCGGCCGCGGCTTGGGCACGCCCTACTTCATGGCCCCGGAACAGTTCCGTGACGCCAAAGGGGCCGATGTCCGCTGCGACGTGTATTCGCTCGGCGCGACGCTCTACATGATGGTCACGGGCACACTGCCGTTCGGCAGTTGCTCGGCTCTCGAATGCTTCATGCGCAAGATGCGGAACGAATTGCCGTCCCCGCGGGAGCTGGTTCCGAATCTCTCGGAACGGCTCGACTGGGCCATTCTGCGCGCCATGAGCGCCGACCCGGAGCATCGGCCCTCGTCGTGCCGGGAATTCGTCGAGGACTTGCTCGGCCGCAGCACCAAAGCAGCCGCCATCGCCGAGCGGGACGGGGGCGACCAGGACAACTGGTATCTCGTCTACAAGGACGACGATGGCGAGACGCACACGGTCAAAGGGAGCATTGAGGGCATTCGCCGGGCGCTGCGCGAGGGGTTGCTGGGCGACGCCTCCAACGTGGTCGCATGCCGCAAGAAGGAAGGCCCCTTCGTCTCGCTGCGGAACTTTCCCGAGTTCCGCGATCTCTTGATCGCCCCAGCCGCATTGCCGACGCCGGGAACGACACCGACAAAACAGACACCGCCTTCGGGCCGTTGGCCGGACGGCACGACACCGCCCCCGGGACCGGCATCGGGCGGACGGATGCCGTCGCCGTCGGCACGCTATGCCGCCGTTCGGGGTGGCTCCTCGCAGTCGTATCGGCCGTTGCTCGACGTTCCACCCGCCCCGATGCCGAGCGACAAGCTGCCGCATATCCCACTACCAACCGGTCGGCGAGCGGGAGCCGAGTTCCTCTTGTGGGGGCTTGTGTTGGGGGTTGCCCTGGCGACAGCGTTTGCCGTGTACTGCTTCTTCCCCCCACGATAGCACCGCGTTCGCGGTTGACCCTCGCCACTTTTGTGCCAGACCGGCCGTCCCTGCGAGCGGCCGCACGCCCGACCGTATGGGCACAAGCGGCTCGCGGATATCGAGCCTGAATCGGACTACGCTCGGAGACTCTCCTGATGGTACGCATCACCTTGGCCGCACTCGCGGCGCTAGCGGCTTCCGCTTGTGCCGCCGACAACCAACTCACCGACGCCGAACGGAAGGCCGGCACGGTCCTCCTGTTCGACGGCGGCGACCCCTCCGGCTGGCTCGTCGGCACGACTGGAAAGCCGGCCCCGACGCCTGTCGTCGAAGCAGGCACGTTGAACCCGCACAAGATGGGGCCGGGCAAGAACCTCTACACGAAGGATCGCTACGCCAACTTCAAGCTGACCGGCGAGTTCAAGGTGTCGAAGGGCTGCAATAGCGGCATCTTCCTGCGGATGGCCGACCCCAAGGATGAGGTGCAGACGGCACTCGAAATCCAAATCTTCGACTCGCACGGCAAGCCGCCGACGAAGCACTCGTGCGGTGCCCTCTACGACGTGCAGGCCCCGACGAAGACGGCGTGCAAGCCAGCTGGCGAGTGGACGCCATTCGCCATCACCGCGAGCGGGCCGACGGTCGAAGTCGCGATGAATGGCGAGACGATTCTCGAAGCCGACCTCGACAAGCTCGACAAGCCAGGCGTGAGCCTCGACGGGCAGAAGAACAAGTTCAAGGCCGCCCTCAAGGACTTCCCGCGCGAGGGGCACATCGGCATCCAGGACCACGGGCAGGACGTGTGGTACAAGAACCTGAAGGTGACGCGGATCAAGTGATGGGGCGTGACGCCGCGACCCGAGCGGAGCGAGGGGAGCGGGGGTTCGCCGCTCCCCTCGCAGACTCGGGTCGCGGCGTCACATATTGTGATGTCATGCACCTCCTCCGCCGTCGTGCCTACGCCCGTGCCGGACTCGTCGGCAACCCGTCCGACGGGTACAACGGCCGCACCATTTCGTTGATCGTCAAGAACTACTGGGCCGAGGCCGTCCTGTACGAGTGGGACGACCTCGAACTCGTCCTCGGCGCGGAAAGCACCAACCGCTTCGGCTCGATCCACGAGCTGGTCCGCGACGTGAAGCTGCACGGCTACTACGGTGGCATTCGGCTCGTCAAAGCCGCGATCAAGAAGTTCGCCGAGTACTGCGTCCGCCAGAAGATCGACCTGCACGACCGCAACTTCTCGGTGCGGTTCGAGAGTACGATCCCGCGGCAGGTCGGCCTGGCCGGGTCGAGCGCCATCATCGTCGCCACGCTGCGGGCGCTCATGGATTACTACGGCGTGTCGATCCCGCTCGAAGTGCAGCCGTCGCTTGCGCTGTCGGTCGAGGTCGAAGAGCTGGGGATCGCGGCCGGGTTGCAGGACCGGGTGATCCAGGTGTACGAGGGGCTGGTGTCGATGGACTTCGGCAAGGACGCGATGCGCGAGACGCACGGCCTCAAGCACGGCGTCTACGAGCCGCTCGACCCGGCGATCCTTCCGCCAGTGTATTTGGCGTACAAGGCCGACGTGAGCGAGCCGACGGAGGTGTTCCACAACGACATCCGCGCCCGGTTCAACCGCGGCGAGGAGAAGGTCGTCGGTGCCATGCTTACGTTTGCGTCGTTGGCCAAGCACGGCCGGGAGGCGCTCGCGGCTGGGGACGCCGCCGAATTTGCCCGGCTCATGGACGCGAACTTCGACACCCGGCGGTCGATCTACCAACTGCCGCCGGGGCAGATCGAGATGATCGAGGTGGCCCGGTCGGTCGGGGCGAGCGCGAAGTTCGCCGGGTCGGGCGGCGCGATCGTCGGCGTGTACCGCGACGAGGCGACGTTCGCGGAGTTGCAGCGGGTGCTCGGCGCGATCAAGTGCGTGGTGGTGAAGCCTCTGGTGTAAGTGCATTCCGGTTCGCGTCGCT
>JAXMAS010000021.1:0-108577 GCA_046350275.1 Gemmataceae bacterium | reverse complement strand
GCGACCTGCTCGGGACTCATGTAGAGCGGTGTGCCGAGCAGGAATGCGGGGCTTGTGTAGAGCGTGCGATCGGTCAGCGGCTGATGAAGCGCTTTGGCCAAACCGAAGTCGATCACCTTCGGTGTCGGCTTTCCGTCCGTGCGTCCGACGAGAATGTTTGACGGTTTGAGGTCCCGGTGAACGACGCCCTTCTGGTGCGCGTGTTGGACTGCTTGACAGACGGGGATGAAAAGTTCGAGCCGTTCGCGGACGGTGAGCCGTGCGGCATCGCAAAACTCAGTGAGCGGGACACCCTGGATAAACTCCATGACAAAAAACGGGTGGCCTTGCTCCGTCAATCCGCCGTCGAGGATCTTCGCGATATTCGGATGGTCCATCAACGCCAGCGCTTGGCGCTCGGCCTCGAATCGAGCGAGGACTTGCCGGCTATCCATACCAGCCTTGACGAGCTTGAGCGCCACGCGACGACGGACCGGGGCCGTCTGCTCCGCGACGTAAACCCGGCCCATACCACCTTCACCAACGGACTCCAGGAGTCGATAGCGCCCGCCGATGACGCTACCCAAGACATCGGATCGCGACCCGACTCCAGCTTGCGAATCGACGTAGGCGTGTGTGACCGGGGATGCGCCGTTGTCGGTCCGGAGAAGGGTGCCACGATCCTCGAAATCCGTGAGTCGGGCGCGGAGCCGTGCCTTGAGATCGAAATCGGTTCCGCAGGCGCGGTCGAGAAACGCCTCTCGCTCAGCCGGCGTCGGCAGATCCAGGGCAGCCGTGAATAGCGAGTCTTCACTCATGAACCGGGCATCGACAGGTAGGCGATTGTTCGATTGCTCAGGACTGACACATCCAGGGTCTCGACCCGCATGCCATTCGTCGAACTCAGGCAGGATAGTCCCGAGCCCCGGTGACCGCCAGTATGACGGGCACCGTGTCCATCTGCGCTAGCATTTGGCCAGCCGTGACAAAGTCGCCTTCGTTCACTTACACGGTTTATGGGGCGGCCGGCCGTCTTGGTGGCGACATCGATTTCAGCCGCTTCGATGCGTCGCTCGATCGCGTTTTGATGGGCGTCTTCGGAGGGGAAGTATCGCGAACGCTCGCGTGGATGCTCCTGGGAACTGGTCGCCGGCCGCCAACGCCGATGTCCGAAAACACCGAATCCCGCCGACAGTCACCATCGTGACCGGAGGCGGGATTCGATGTCATGGGCCATTCGGGGCGACAGGATTCGAACCTGCGACTTCTTGGTCCCAAACCAAGCGCTCTAGCCAGGCTGAGCTACGCCCCGTGAATCGTCATCATAGCAGTGACAGGGTGTCGGTGGAAGGGGTTCGGCCGAAAGCGAGCCGGCTGCAATCGGCAGGACGAGACCCCCACCGATTGCGGCCGCCATGCCTTAGGCCGCCTTTCGGAACGCCTCAACGATGCGCTCGAAGTCATCGTTCGAGTCGAATCCCAAGACGATCTGGCCCTTGTCCTTCGACTTCAGCTTGATTTGCACGCGAGTCGCCAGCTTCTGCCGTAGCTCGTCTTCGATCGATTGGACGTGGGCCGTCTTTTCGACAGCCTCCTTGACCGACGCGGGAGCCGCCGGGCTTTCGGCCTTCGCTTGCTTAGCCAGCAGCTCGAGCGCGTGGACTGACAAGCTCTTCGCGATCGTTTCCTTCGCCAGGGCGATCTGCCGCTCGGCGTCGTGCAGCCCTTTCAGGATTTTGGCGTGGCCGAGGGAGAGCTGGCCCACGCGGACCCAGTCCTGCACCTCGACCGGCAGGTTGAGCAGACCGATCAGGTTCGAGACGGTCGAACGCTCCATGCCGACGCGTTCGGCGAACTGTTCGTGCTTTAGACCGAAGCGGTCCAGGTACTCCTTGAACCCTTGCGCTTTCTCGATCGGGTTCAAGTCGCTGCGCTGGATGTTCTCGACCAGGGCCGCTTCGAGGACCTGTTGGTCGTTGAAGTCCACGACTCGGATGGGGATGTCGCTCAATCCCGCGAGCTGGGCGGCCCGAAGTCGGCGCTCGCCGGCGATGAGTTGAAAGCCCTCTCCCACCTGGCGGACGACCAGCGGCTGAAGGACGCCATTCGTCTTGATGCTCATGGCGAGCTTGAGGAGCTCGTCGTCGTCGAATGTCTTCCGCGGCTGCAGGGGATTGCGCTCGATCTTGTCCAGCGGCACGCTCGCGGTTGCGGGGCCGTCGCTGGCCGAGTCACCGAGCAAAGCATCGAGTCCGCGGCCAAGGCGGGGCTTCGCGTTCATGGCTTTCGTCACCTCCGTGTTCGCGCCGGGCGTCGCGCGGCTCCGTTCCGAGCGGCACCATACGCCCTGCCGAGTTGCGCGACAATGCCGGTTCTATGTGGAACCCCCAGGTCCACCGCAGACTGCCTAACCCCACCTCGCACCGCCGCGACGGGCCGTGCATGTGCAGGGCACTGCACACACCGCCGGGTGGGGGCATTTCGTCCGAGAAATATTGCTCTTTTTTTGTGGACGGCTTCTGGATTACCATCCGTCTCGTTGGCGACCGGAACCGCCAACAAACGAGCCGCAGCCATCCCCCCACGCGGCTCGCCCTATCTGTCGAAGAGGTCTCCCGAATGCTCACCCCCCGCTCGACCGGTATCTGGGATCAAGTGTCAGCAAGCCGTCAGATCCAATCGGACTCCTGATCGCAGACTCGTGTTTCTCGACCCGCCGCACTCGCACCCATCGGACGTACCTGCTCGCTGAACCCCTGCCGACGCCACAACGCGCACACGGACTTCGTGCGCTGTGTCCGTCGACCCCTCACCCCACGGAACGGATTCCAACCATGTCCCGCGCTCCCATCCTCTTCCGCTGCGACGCCACGCCCGAAGCCGGTTACGAGGGCTACTACCAGTGCCTCGTAATGGCATCCGCCATGCAGCGCCGCCGTCGCGGTACGTACTTCTTCAGCCGGCTCGACCCGCTGTCGCTCGCGGTGCCGATCCATCGCGGAGGCCATGAGTGGGTGAACGCGGACGACCCCATCGGCAGCCCGGAAGATCTCGACGCCACGCTCCGCGAAGTGCGTCGCCTCGGGGCCGCGGCCGTCGTCGTCGCCGATCCGAACGTCAGCGAGGAATACATTCGCGAACTCGATGCGAGCGGTGTTCTGGTCGTCGTCGTGGATGCCGATGCCAAGCGGCAGTTCACCAACCGGCTCGTCATCAATCCGTACCTCGGTCTGGGTCGGGAAGACTATTCCCACGCCAAGCGCACCCAGCTCTTGCTCGGAGAGCGTTACCCGTTGATCCGTCCGCTGGTTCGGCGTCTGCGACCGTTGCGGGCCATGGAGCCGGCTCAGCCGTTCCGCTGTCTGCTCGCGCTCGGCGACGACGACCCCGCCGGGCACACCCTGACCATCGCCGGGCATCTGCTCGAAGCGCCGAAGCTCGAGCGCGTGGATGTCTACATCCGTAGCCACCACCCTCAGCGGGACGAGTTGAAGGAGCTGGCGGCGTCGTACCCCGGCCGGCTCGACGTGATCACCGAGAACCCAGAGTTGAGCACGCGCGTGAGCCGGTGCCACTTCGCGGTGACGGCTGGGGACGGCTTCGCCCTGGAGCTGGCCTGTGTCGGCGTGCCCCAACTCATGACGACCGTCTTCGAACGCCATCGGCCGAACGCCGTGCGGCTCGATGAAGAAGGTGTGGCCACCGACCTCGGTTTGGCCGCCGAGGTGACGGCCGAAGCGCTGTACGCCGGCGTCGAGACCCTGCTGAGCGATCGTATGGAGCGGCAGGGCATGTCGCGTTGCGGCCGGCAACTCATCGACGGCCGCGGCCCCGACCGCCTCGTGACTGCGGTCGAGGTGATGCTGGCCAAGCCGCAAGCGGTGACGCTGAAGATTGCGGCGTAAGAGAATTCGGCACAGATAAACACAGATGAACACGGATGGGGAGAATAGAATCTCCCTTCGGCCCATCCGTGTTCATCTGTGCTTTTCTGTGGCTGGTTCTCCATGACCAACGACCAAATCGCAGCCGCGCTCGAGGAAGTCGGCACGCTGCTCGATCTCCGCGGCGAAAACCCGTTCCGCGCCAACGCCTATCATGCTGGGGCGCGCACCGTCGAACAGCTATCCGAGCCTGTCGCGGCGCTTGCGGCCGAGGGGAAGCTCGCCGGCGTCCGCGGTATCGGCGAGACGCTGCGCGAGGCAATCACGGCACTCGTGGTCGATGGCCATTGGGACACTCTCGACGAACTCCGAGCGGCGACGCCGCCGGGGCTCTTAGAGATGCTCAAGTTACCGGGCCTTGGGCCGAAGAAGGTGAAAGCGCTCGCAGATGCCGGCATCCCCGATGTGCAGGCCCTGGAAGCCGCGTGCAAGGCGGGGACGGTCGCCACGCTCAAAGGCTTCGGCGCGAAGACTCAGCAAAAGATTCTCGACGGTATCGCCTTCCTCGCGACGGCGGGGACGCGCGTTCGCATCGATGTTGCGTCGCAGATTGCCGACCGTGTGGTCGCCACGTTACGGAAGGTGAAGGGCGTGCAACGCGTCGAGGCGTGCGGCAGTCTGCGACGGCGTAAGGAAACCATTGGCGATCTGGACTTCCTTGCCTGCGGGGCCAACAAGACGGCGATCATGGATGCGTTTGCCGGGGTGGACGGCGTCAGCCAGGTCCTCAACCGCGGCGATACGCTGATGAGCGTCATGCTCGCCCGCGGCGAGGGCGTGCACCGGACTGAACTTCGGGCCGACCTTCGCGTCGTCGCTCCCGAACAGTTCGCGCACGCGCTTCACCATTTCACCGGCTCGAAGGCGCACAATGTAACGATGCGCGGCCGCGCGAAGGATCGCGGCTACAAGATCAACGAGTACGAATTGCTCGGACCGAAGGGGCCCGTACCCTGCAAAGACGAGTCTGCATTCTTCACTGCCCTCGGTCTCGACTACATCCCGCCGGAGCTACGTGAAGACACGGGCGAGATCGCCGCCGCCGAGAAGCACACGTTGCCAAAACTTGTGGATGTGAAGGACATCAAAGGCGTTTTCCACAACCACACCCGCGCCAGTGACGGAACGGCGACGCTTGCCGAGATGGCCGACGCGGCTCAGGCGCTCGGCTTTCAGTATCTCGGGATTGCCGACCACTCACAGTCGCTTGTCGTCGCCAACGGGCTGACACCAGCGCGCGTTCGCCACCAGCACCGCGAAATCGACGAACTGAACGACACCTTCGACGGCTTCCGAATCTTCAAGGGCACGGAGTCCGACATTCTGCCCGACGGTTCGATCGACTTCAGCGACGATGTGTTGGCGACATTCGACTATGTGGTGGCGAGCGTGCACACAAGCTTCGGCCTATCGCGCGAGGATCAGACGGCTCGCATCATTAAAGCGGTGCGTCACCCGAAAGTGACGATGCTTGGCCACTCGACGGGTCGGTTGTTACTCCAACGCGAGGGCTATGCTGTGGACCTCGACGCGGTGCTGAAAGCTGCGGCCGATGCGGGCACGATGGTCGAGATCAACGCTCAGCCAAAGCGCCTGGACCTGGATTGGGTCCACGCTCGACGAGCCAAGGATCTCGGCATCACGCTCGTCATCAACCCCGATGCGCATTCGACGGACGAGCTGGAGATGTACGTGTACGGCGTCGATGTCGCCCGCCGCGCCTGGCTGGAGAAGAAGGACGTGTTCAATACGCAGACACTAGCACAAGTTTCGAAGACGCTGGGTGTTTGACACCCCTCCACCGACTATGCGAGAGAGGGTGGGCCAGAAAAAGACCGAAGGCCCCGCCGGGGGTCGGCGGGGCCTTCATCGATCCAGATGAGTCGAGGGAGGTGTTCGGGGGAATGAAGCCGTTGGGGGAACGGCCCGCGGGGGGAAGGTAGAAGGAATGGCTCCTTAAGCCGCGGCCTTCGACGGTCGGCGGTCCTGCATTGTCTCGCAGATACGCCGGCAGCAGTCGAGGTCGCGGAGCATGGTTTCGGTCAATACGAGGACGGCGTTCATGTCCTCGGTCCATTGCAGTTGTTGCTGGCAGTCCCGCAGGTGGTCGATCACGTCGCGCAGCCAGAGCAAATCGCTATCGCGTCGGCTCATGATCCGCTCTCCTTCGAGCGTGGGTCACTGGCCTGTCGGGGTCGCCATTCTGAAAGAGCAAGGGCCGTGCCATTCGGGGCATTCCGTGACGCGGAATGGCGTAAGCCGTTCCTAAAAGGACGTTTCGGCAGTTTCTCAAGCGATGATCCAGAACTTGGCTGGCAAGCCGATTGAAGTTATTGCCGGGCGATGAGTGTCGAAGTTACAAGCCGTGCGCGACCGGGTGCGCAATACCCGCACGGTCCCTGTAAAAACTGCAACCACGAGACGAGATGTCGGCTGTCACGATAGGCTGTGCTACCCCGATCGGTGCTTGACCCGTTTGGCCCGGTGGCAGAGCAACGGCACACTCGCCGGTCGGCGACGAGTCGACGACCGGGAACTCGGCCGCCCAAGTGCGGCTGCTATTGTCGTCGTACTTGACGGTCCGCGAGCCGCGGATGAGGATCCGTTCGACGACATCCCGCGGGCCGAGCGTCAGGCCGGAGTCGCACACCGTTACGCGCCAATTCGTTCGACAGTGTCGAACGAATTGGCTTGGTAAGCAGTCCCGCCGACGCTATCACCCGCCCGAGCGATCGCGTCGCACTGCGACCTGCCGACCGCGGATGCGGCAGCCGTCGAGCGAATCGATGACTTGCTCGGCCAACTCGTCCGGCACATCCACCAGCGAAAACCGCTCCGTCACCTCGATGTCGCCGACCTCGCGCGGGCCGAGGCCGACGTGGTTACCGATCGCGTCCAGCAATTCGCGCCGGCCGACGCCGGACAACCGGCCGGCATCGACGAACAGCCGGGCCATGTCGGGTCGGCGGTTGCGCGTCGGCATCCGTTGTTGCTGGCGCGGCGGCACAGACGCCGGCGGGATGTCGCGCTCGTCCTCGTCAGCCGCCGGGCGACTTTGGGCAAGCAAGGCAACCGCCGCGGCGGCGACGGCCTCGGCCCCGTGTTCGGCGATCAAGGGCGCGACCAGGGCCGCGGCGTCGTCCAGGCCGTTGGCCAGGATCGTCTCCCGCAGGGCGTCGCGGGTGCGCTCCATCTGCCGAACCCGCAGGTCAACAGCAGTCGGCACCCGCTCCATGGCGATGCGTTTCCCACTCGCACGCTCGGCGGCGCGCAACAGGAACTGCTCGCGCGGCTCGGCGATGGTGATCGCGACGCCGCCGCGGCCGGCCCGGCCCACCCGACCGACGCGGTGAACGTACGCCTCGGCCGTCTCCGGCACGCCGAAGTTGAACACGTGCGACAGTCGGCCGATGTCCAGCTCGCGGGCGGCCACGTCGGTGGCGACCAAGATGGCCGTCGTCCCGTCGCGGAACTTCGCCATCACCCGGTCGCGCTGGTCCTGAGTCAGCCCGCCGTGCAGGGCCGCCGGCTTGTGCCCGCGGGCAGCGAGCGCGTCGGCGAGGGCGTCGGCGTCCGTGCGGGTCCGGCAGAAGACGATGGCCGACGCCGGGGCCTCGAACTCCAGCACACGCATGAGCGCCGCGGCCTTCTGGTCGCGGCGGACCAGGAAGGCGTGTTGCCGGACGAGCGGCTCCGCGCCGGAAGGACGTGGGGCGGCGGTGACGGCCGTCCGCACCGGGTCGGTCAGGTGCCGGGCGGCGACGGCGGCGATCTTCGGCGGCATCGTGGCCGAGAACAGCATCGTCTGCCGGTCCGGCGGCGTCGCCGACAGGATCGCGTCGAGGTCGTCGGCGAAGCCCATGTCGAGCATCTCGTCGGCCTCGTCGAGAACGACCATGCCGACGTCGGTCAGGTTGAGCGTGCCGCGGCGGACGTGGTCGAGCGCCCGACCCGGCGTGGCGACGACGACGGCTGCCCCGCGCTTGAGGGCGCGGGCCTGGTCGCTGAAGCCGGCCCCGCCGTACACCGGCACGACTCGGACGCCGAGTGGCTTGCCATACCGGCTCACGGCCCCGGCAACCTGGATGGCCAACTCGCGGGTCGGCACGAGGACGAGCGCGGCCGGTCCACGGCGGTCTTCCATCTCGGCGACGCGCTGGACGAGCGGCAAGGCGAACGCGGCCGTCTTACCGGTGCCGGTAGCGGCGACGCCGACAAGGTCGCGGCCGGCGAGCAGCGGTGGGATGGCCGCCCGCTGGATCGGCGTCGGTTCACTGTAGTTGTGGGCGGCAAGGGATTCGACGAGACGTGGATCGAGACCGAGGCCCGCGAAGGCAGATTCAACCGGGGGACAATCAAGCACGCGCAACACCTTCCTCCCAGGGCAATCGTCCTGGGATCGAACGGAACACGATGGCAATCGGGACGGTAGCCGCAGACGTGCGGGTGTTCACCCCGGCCGGAAACGTAGACAGGTATTGTAGGGTTGCGGGCAGCGGAAAGCAAAGGCGCTGGATGATACAGGCGTGGAGCGTGGAGAGGTGCAGTACTTGATTGTGGTGGTTTTTAGAAGGCGGCGGCCCAGTAGGCGTCCCATTGGTCGCTGGCCGCTTGACGGCGCGGGGCGGCCATCCGCTCGACCCGGCGGACCTTCCACCGCGCCCCCGTCTGTTTGAGCCGACGGCCGACCACCTGTTTACATGCGCCCTCGACCATGCCGCTGCCGATGCTTCGCCCGTCGGCCAGCCGCCCGGCGTAGTCGTGTGGCCGCCGTGCGGCTCGAAGTAGGCCCGCAACTCGGCCCACGCCGGGCCGGCCAACTCGGCCACGAGCGCGGCGGCTCCGCCCGCCAGCAACGTGGCCCGGCGCTGTTCGCCCAGGTGTGGGCCGCCGCCGTCCCGTCGCCGAAGTGGCCGCGGGCCGCCGCCCACAGTTCGCTGGCGTGGTAGACGTCGAGCACCCCGGCCGCCCCGGCAAGTTCGCCTCCCACTGCCGCCAGATCCACTTGGCCCCGTCGGCGATCAGCGTCAGGTCGGCGGTCGCCGTCAGCCCCAGCCGGGCGGCCTGCCGCCGCCACGCCGGGCCGAGTTGGTCCCCGGTGCGGATGCCCGCCTGTACGACCCGCACGTGCGGGGCCGGCAGCCCCCGCGGCTCCGTCGCGCCGGCCACCGCCGGCCGCCCCCGGTGCCGCTTGGCGAAGATCGACAGCCGCATCTCCCGCCACCCCTCGGTCGTGTTCACCGCCGTCCCGTCCGTCTGGAACTCCACGTCCCCACCGGCCGCCCGGAACGCTGCCGCCGCCGCCGCCGACTCGCGCTTGCCAGTCCCGCATCGCCCCGCCGTGCTCGTGGCAGATCCGGCGGATGGTGTTGTCGCACACGGACAGCCCGCAGAACTCCTTCAGGTGCGCCGCCGCCCGGTCGAACGACCAGCTCGCCCCGGCCAGGCACACCAGCCGTTGGGCCTGCGGGCTGACGAACCCGTCCAGGCCGAGCCGCCCGTCCAGCGGGTGGGCCGACGTGCCACACCGCGGGCAGGTCAGGTACAGCCGGACGAGCCGCACCGTGCCGGCGGCGGTCAGGACGTCGCGGCCGGCCGACCGCTTGGGCCAGAAGCCGCTTGCCGCACCCGGGGCAGGTCCGCCCCGGTGCCCTTTTCGGCCGCCGCGGCCTGCGCCTGGAGCGCGCCTCGACCGCCTGCCGGGTGAACTCGCCGGCGGGCATGGCCGCCGACTCCACCGCCGCCAAGACGCGGCCGTCGGGCACGCGTCGGCCACCCGTTGCAACTCGCGGGCGACGGCCAACGCCTGCTCGACCAGCAGGACTTCCAGCGGCGTTTGCGCCCTCGAACGTGCGAAGACTCATCGGCGTCGCCCTCCAGGGATGACCCCAGACTATGCCGACCGATCAAAAACCACCACAATCAATTACTACACCCGCGTGGAGAAGAGTGATGATCCGCAGATTTCGCAGATGACGCAGATTTCCAGACCGACCTGTCTTCTGTCTTCAAATCTGCGTCATCTGCGAAATCTGCGGATCAATCTCCTCTCATCTCCCCCGCCGGGCCGCGTTGACGAGTTCGTCGAGCTTGCCCAGGAACCGCGAGCGATCCTTCGGCGTCATCGGGGCCGGCCCTCCGGTGGCGACGCCCGACTGTCTCAGGTCGTGCATGAGATCACGCACGGCCAGCGCGGCGCCGGCGCTCACGTCCGTCGTCACGCGACCCTTGGGATCGATGGCCACAGCGCCCTTCGCGGTGGCGCGTGCGGCGAGCGGCACGTCGGCAGTGATCACGATGTCGCCGGCCACGACGACCTCGGCGATGTAGTCATCGGCCGCGCCGAAGCCGGGCCGAACCACGAGTTCGACGAGCGGGCCCGCCGGCATGCGCAGCGGTGCGTTCGCGACGACGACCACCGAAACGGCGTATCGCCGGGCGACCCGGTACGTCTCGTCCTTAACCGGGCAAGCATCGGCATCGATGTAAATGGTCGGCATAGGAACCACGAGTTAGTAAGCGAAGCGCCCACAGCTTCATACCCTATTGGCGGTCCAACGGTATTGTCCGTAGGATTTCGTGCGCCCCCCTTCTGGTACCAGCCATGACTCTCCGACGCCGCGCCGCCGTCCTCGCCTGCCTCCTCGCCGTCGCCTGCCGTGCCCCCGCCGCCGAGCCGGCGCTGCCCAAGCTGAAGGTCAGCGACAACAAGCGCTTCCTGGTGACGGCCGACGGTAAGCCGTTCTTCTGGCTCGGAGACACGGCCTGGGAACTCTTCCATCGCGCTGACCGCGCCGATGCCGACAAGTACCTGGAGAAGCGGGCCAAGCAGGGCTTCACCGTGATCCAAGCCGTGGCCATCGCCGAGTTCGACGGGCACACCGTCCCGAACGCCTACGGCCATCTGCCCCTCGCCGACCTCGATCCGGCCAAGCCCGCGGTCAAGGACGGGCCAGAGAACGACTACTGGGATCACGTCGACTACATCGTGAATGCGGCGAACGCCCGCGGCATGTACGTCGGCTTTCTGCCGACTTGGGGCCGCTACTGGCACTACCGGCCGCGCGACGGCAAAGCCCTCTTCACCGTGGCCAACGCTGAAGTCTACGGTGAGTGGCTGGGCAAGCGGTATAAGGACAAGGGGCTGGTCTGGATCCTCGGCGGCGACCGCTCTGTGGACACCGACGAACAAAAGGAGATCATCCGGGCAATGGCCCGCGGGCTACGCAAGGGTGACGGCGGCAACCACCTAATGACGTTCCACCCCAACGGGGGGCAAGGCTCGTCGAAGTGGTTCCACGCCGACAACTGGCTCGACCTGAACATGCGGCAGAACGGCCACGGCGTCGAATTCACCGGCCGATACGACAATACGCGGGCCGACTACGACCGCACCCCGCCGAAGCCGGTCCTCGACGGCGAGCCGGTCTACGAGGGGCACCCGGTATCGTTCAAGGCAAAGGACCTCGGCCACTCCGTCGCCGCCGACGTGCGCCGCGCGTTCTACTGGGATGTGTTCACCGGCGCATGCGGCCATACCTACGGACACCACTCTATCTGGGCCATGTGGACACCGGAGCGGAAGCCGGTCAACGACCCATTGCTGGTATGGACAGATGCCCTCGACGAACCGGGGGCAGCTCAGATGATTCACGGCCGGCGGCTCATGGAGTCCCGACCGATGCTGACCCGCGTTCCCGACGATACAGTTCTCATCCCCCACCGCGTGGCGACCCTCGTGCCCGGAGCGGGCACGCGGCGGTTCGTGGCGACGCGCGATTCGGCCGGGACGTACGCCATGGTTTATGCGCCGGTTGGCCGGCCGTTCACGGTGCGGATGGACGCGATCACGGGGCCGCGGGTGTTGGCGTGGTGGTACGACCCGCGCACCGGCAACGCGCAAAAGATCGGCGAGTTCCCCAACACCGGGACTCGCGAGTTCGCGTCCCCCGCCCGTGGCGAGTTGACCGATTGGGTTCTCATCCTCGACGACTCGGCCAAGAACTACCCGCCGCCGGGGCAAGCGAAGTGACGCTCACTTGCCGTCCGGCGGCGCCGCGGCGCGCTGCGGGCTGGCCGGAAGTTTGAACCCGTCAATCGGGTCCGGCTTCGTCGGGTCGAACGGTGTCACGTCGTCGGCCAGGAAACGGGCCAGGTCGAGCTTATTCTGGCGGATGCCTTCGACGACGCATTTCGCCAGCTCATACGCGCCGTAATTGTTGTGGTGCGTGCCATCGCCGGTCTTGAACAGGAGGCCCGATTTTTCCGGCCCGAGCGCCTCGTAGAGCGTCTTGCTCATCGCGTGCAGGTCGATCAGCGGGACCGATTGTTCTTTGGCAAGCGCCCGCACCGCGTCCGGAAAGTCCTTCAAGCTGTTGGTGACGGTTCCACCCTGGAACGTTCGGCGATTGACCGGCGTGACCAGGACGATAGTCCCGAACACCTTGCGAGTACCGGCGACGAACCGGCTCAGGTCGGCCTTGTACGCTTCGGCCGTGACGGACTTCATGTCGTTGTGGCCATATTGGACGATGAGGTAATCGCTCGGTCGCATGGCGTCGAGAACCTTTGCGAGCCGGCGGGCGGCCAACGAACTCTTGAGCGCCTCGCCGGACTCCGCGTGGTTGGCAATCGCAACGCCTGGCGTGAAGAACCGGGGAAGCATCTGGCCCCAGCTTGCATAGGGCTCGTGTGGTTGGTCGCAGACGGTCGAGTCGCCGAGCAGGAACACCGTTGGCACGTGGGCCGGGGCGATCTCAATGGCCGAGACACACGGCCGCGAACCATTAAATTCGAGCGTGAGTTTCTCGTCCCAGGCTCGCCACTCGTCCTTCTTCTCGCGGTCCTTGAGCCGCACGTCATCGCCGACGGAGAGTTTTGGCGTGCGGATGTTGACGACGAATGTCCGTGTGACAAACTTGCCCGCCTCGGTCGTCACGTTTTCTAGCATGAGCCGACGCAGTTCCGCTTTGACCGTTGTCGCAGACACTCCCGCTGCGTCGCCAAGAGTGACGGTGACGGCGTAGTTGCCCTCGGGCAGCGCGACGGAGAAGTGGAACGGTGCATCAGCGGTAACGCTGCGGGTGAGGCCGACGACCTTCGCCCCCGGTTCGAAGCCAAAGCGTTGCTCTTTGCCATAGAGCGTGTCGGGATGGACTTTGGTGAACCCAGACACGAATGGGCCAGGGGCGAAATCGAACTTCCAGGCGACCACGAGGTCGGAAGCGTTGGTCGCAGAGGCCCATGCCAGCGCGGCGAAGGCGGCAATTCGCGTCAGGCGACTGCTAGGCGTGTGATGGTGCATCGCCGCGACCTCACTTCTTCTCGGGCAGGAGGTAGTCCTTCAGCTTGCAATCCGCGAGTCCACGCAGCCCCTCGACGACGCAGGTTGCGTTCAGCGCAGCTCCGGCCGGGCTGGTATGCGTGCCATCGGCCGGCGTGAAGTACTTCTCTTTGATCTCGGCCGGCATCAACTCGGCGTACTTGCTCATCGCGATCTTGTTGAGGTGCACGAACGGCACCATTTCCGCCTTCGCAACCTCCTCGGACCACGCAACATAGTTGCTCTTCTCGATGGCTCCGGGTTGAACCTTCTCCTTCGGGCAGTGCGGGATCGGCGAGACGAGGATCGGCGTCATCTCCTTAGCGCGGGCGTCGGCCACGTACTTCCGCATGTACCAGCCGTACGTGTGAACGACCTCCTTCTTCTTCGTGATCGGGTTGTCGATCTCCTTGGTCTCCTCGCCAGTGCCGCGGATGCTGCCGCGGGCGCGGGCGGTGTCGTCGAGTGGGCCGCCGTCGTTGTGGCCCATCTGTACCAGCACGAAGTCGCCGGGCTTCGCAGCGGCGAGGATCTTGTCCCAGCGGCCCTCGTTCTGAAACGTCCGGCTGCTGCGTCCGCCGATGGCGTGGTTCTCGACCTTGATCTTTGCCTTGTCGAACAGCGCGGCAATCGGGTCGCCCCAACCCTGCTGGCCGCGGGTGTTGGTTTTCACCGTCGAATCGCCGACGATGAACAGCGTTGGCACCTTTGGAGCATCGTCCGCGACGAGAGGCCGCACAACGACAACGAGAGTCGCGGCCGCCCAGAGAGTGGTTCGCATGATCGTGTCCCCGTGTGTCGGCCCCAGCCGATGGTTCGGAGGGCCGTGCATAGTCTATCCGGAGTACCGACGAAAAAGTGCCAGAGAAGTGCTTCCGCGGCGATTCGGACGCTTGCGCGATGTGCCGGCGCTAGACGGCCGGAACGGGCCGGTCGAGAACGTCACGGACGGCCTGAGCCAGTTCGTCGGACGAGAACGGCTTGTGCAGGTAGCCGAAATCGCGTTCGTCGATGCCCTGGTCGAACAACGTGCTGTCGTTGTAGCCCGACATGAAGAGCGCCTTGATGTCGGGCCGGCGCGCGACGAGTTGCCGAACGAGGGCCGGACCGTCGAGGTGCGGCATGATGACATCGCTTAGCACGAGGTGGATCGTGCCGTGGTGGCGTCGGCTCCGCACGAACGCATCGGCCCCGTTGCGCGCTTCAAGTACCTGGTAGCCCAGCCCCTCCAACGTCTGGCGAGCCAGCGACCGAACGGCGTCTTCGTCCTCCGCGAGCAGGATCGTTTCCTTGCCGGCGGCGGGACGAATGGATGGCTTAGGAATCATGGGCGCAGCGGCCGGCACCGCTTCGGCGACCATCGGCAAGATAATGCGAAACGTCGTGCCATGACCCAGCGTGCTCTCGACTTCGATCCGTCCTCCGCTCTGATGGACGACACCATAAGCCGTCGCCAATCCCAGGCCGGTGCCTTTGCCTTTTTCCTTGGTGGTAAAAAATGGCTCGAACACGTGCGACAGCGTCTCGGCGGACATGCCGCAGCCTGTGTCGGTAACGGTCAATACCGCTTCGCCGCGGTGGGACGATTCATCGGTCTCGACCCGAGTTGTCGCGATGGAGAGCTTGCCCCCGCGTGGCATGGCATCGCGGGCATTGATGACCAGGTTCACGAGCACCTGTTCGATCTGGCCGGGATCGACGCGCACCGGCGTTGGTCCGGCCGTCAGGATCGTCGCCATTTCGATGTTCTCGACGACGAGTCGGCGCAACATCGTATTCAGATTGGCGACGAGATCGTTGAGATCAACCAGTCGCGGCTGAAGAACCTGGTTCCGGCTAAACGCGAGAAGCTGTCGCGTCAGTCCGGCGGCTCGCTCGCTCGCCTTCAGAACTTCGCAGGCCATCTCGTGTTCGGGCGTGCCGTCAGGCAAGGCGTTCACGAGCATCTCGCTGAAGCCGCCCATCGCCGTCAACAGATTGTTGAAATCGTGGGCGATTCCGCCGGCGAGCCGACCGACCGCTTCCATCTTCTGGGCCTGCCGCAAGCGTTCGGCCGGTACATCATCGGCCAAAGGCACAGGCTGCGGGGGCGGCGATGGTTCGATGGTCGGCGTTCCGCGCGGCATCCAAGCGAGAACTCCGAGGCCAACGATCGCGGCCCCAGCCAGAACGCCGGCCAGAAACCAACCTCTGGATTCAAGGGCGAAAGCGCTGACGATGCAAACACCGATCAAGGCGACGATCGCGGCGGTCCATCGGACGCTCGATCGCGACATTTTCTGCGGGCGAGAATGGCCCAACGATGTCGCTTCGCACGCCCCAGGATCAGGGTGGGGGTTCGGCTGGTCGGTCGATACGAGTGGACGAGTCATGACAACACTTGGGCGAACGATCAAATCGATCCAGAGCCGGGTTGTGCACTGCTGCACGCGCACACAATTCTCGAATGCGATCGACGGCCACTCCGGCGATCGACCTCGTTCTGGCGTCTTCGATAATCCGATTATGCACGCGCATCTCACGTAATCAAATCCGTCGCTACGAACCATACAATCCGCATTCGGCTCCCAGAGCAAGTTTTTTGTCGAGCCGGCAAGATATCGATCATCACTGGGGCTGAGATCGTGTCGGCCCCTGCTTCCAATTCGATGCCTGGCGGTTCCAGACTCTCGTTCCAAATCTCTCGGGTATAACCGGAACGTGTGGCTTCGCGAATGTGACCCGGAGAGCCAGTCCGGTCAAATCGAACGAGGAGAAGGGAACGATGTTCAAGACCGTGTTTGCCGCCGTCGCTGTGGCATTGGCTGGCCTGAGTATTGCGGCCGTCGCGGCGCCGTCGCCCGCTCGCGCTGCCTCCCCGGAAGGCCGAGTCGAGGGGACGATCACGGCTGTCAACGTGGCCGGTTCCGCCCTGACGATCAAGCCCGTCGGTCGTCCTGCGATCACAGTAGTTGTCAGCGCCGCGACCAAGATCGAGCGCAACGGCCGGCGGGTTGCACTGTCCGGCTTAGTGGTTGGCGACCGCGGCCAGGCACGCTTGACAGTCGCGGGGGCGGCCACAAAGGTCGAGGCCGTGGGGCCGTGAGTCGCGATGGAGGACTGGACGGGCGATCGTGTGTGGCGACGACCGACGGCCCGTGCCATCGGTCGTCGCCACCCTTGGAGGTCCTTCCTTCGATGCCAAGCCAATTCGAGGATCGATTGCCCGCCAGGTCACCTCGTTTGGGAGGCCGCGGCGACGCATGCGAAGAACGTGAGCGACGCCACCCCCAGGTAGGTGCTGCGGATCAGCACGGCTTCGCCAGGTGACCACTGGTCCGTGGTCGTGCCGCCGAACCATCGCCGCAGCATGCGGCATACTTCGCGATCAAAGTTGAGCGACACGAACTCGAACCACGTCCGATCCAGGCGGACGGCGATGTAGATCCAGCCCGCGATGCCGGCCAGCGTCGTCAGCGTGTTCTGCCACGAGTTGAGGGGCCACTGCCACGGGTTCCAGTACCAGCGCGGGCCAACGAAATCATGCCCGGCCCACCGGCCGACGAACGGATACAGGTACGGGAGTATCCACGGCTCGGTGTCCACCGGCCCCCGCGAGCCGAAGTAGTCGCACGCCAGGTGCAGGTGCCAGTTGAGCAAGGCGAGCAGCAAGCACAGCAAACGCTTGTGGGCCGCGGCCGCGACCAGGGCCGACCACACGAGGCCGGCCGGCAAGTTGTGGCAGAGCACGTGGTGGTACGCGAGGTAGGCGTCGGTGCTGACGAATAGGCCCAGCCCGTCGAGGTCCGGCAGTACGCCGCCGAGAAATACGAGGCAGCGATCCCGGCGCGAGAGGGGCAGGGCGTTGGCCGTCCACCAACCGATCAGGGCGTGCGTGCCAGGGGCCATGATCTCCTCGCTAGGCCGGCGGACGGTAGCATTGCTTGGATGTACCTTACTGTCCGGTCAGCGTGTACGCGGCCCAGAAGAACGGGTGGGCGGCGGCGTTGCGTTGGCGGCGGGACTCGATCTGGGCGAGCTGCGCCGCTCGTAGCGCATCAGCCTTCGGCTTTCCGGCGGCGAGGCTGTCGAAGAAAGCGGCCATCAGCTTGGCCGAGTCGCGGTCCGGCACTTGCCACAGGGTCGCGACGACCGATTGTGCCCCGGCGAGCTGGAACGCTTGGCGTAGCCCGGCCACACCCTCGCCGTTCCGCACGTCGCCCAACCCCGTCTCGCACGCCGACAGAACGACCAATTCCGTCCCGCGCAGGTCGGTGCCAACAATCTCCAGTCCGGTCAGTACGCCGTCCTCGGCCGCGCCCTGGCCGCGGCGGTTGCACCCGGCCAAGAGCAGACCACAGCGCAGCAACGGGTTCTCTAACTTGCTGCCGGCTTTGCCGTCGCCGCCGGCGTCCTGATCGGGCAGGGCGAACCCGTGCGTGCTGAACACAACGACCCGCGGCCCCATCAGCGATTTCGCGACGGCCTCCCGCGCGTCGCCGTCGAGGTACAGCCGTGGCTCCCGGCCAGTGAACTTCTGGACCGACGGGCGGACGGCCGTTGCCTCCGTCGCCGTCCCCGGCAGCCGGCTTGCATGCGGCAGCTTGGTGGCGACTGCCAAGCCGCGCAACCCGTCCGCCCCCGGCCGATTGGCGGTCGGCAGCGCCAGATCGAAGTCCGGGTCGGCCAGGACGGCCGGCGGCCCGGCATCGGTGCGATTCGGCTGTGGGCCGGCCGCGAGATCGCGGCCGCTGACGAGCAGGGTGATGGCGTACGCCTCGACGGCGTACTTGCCGTCGGGCAGCGGCAAGGCGGCCCACGGGATCAGCCATAGATCGCCGTCCGGGCTGAGCAAGAGCTTCGGCCGGCTGCCCAGGTGCGGCAGCAACGGGCGGAGGACGAGCCGGGCGAGGGCGTCGAGCGGCCAGCGGAGGTCGGCCTCGGCGGCCGGTTCGCCCTTGGTGCGAACCGGGCCGTCGGGCCGGGCGGCTTCCGCGAGCGTGCCGCGGACGGCTTCCACAGCGTCATCGATCTCGTCGGCGGAGCCGAGGTCGATGACCCGCACGCCGCCCGCGCCGGCCGGCGGCACGACCCACGCGGCGTAGCGGGCCGGCAGCGGCCGGTTCTTGGCGAAGTCGTACCGGCGGAAGCGGGCGATCTCGACGAGTGTGCCGTCGGCGGGCAGCGCCCGGCGGACGTCGTCCAGTCCGACCCACGGGTCGGCCGCCGCTGCGCGCCGCGGGTTGCGCAGCGATCGCTCGGCCAGCGCCTGGTGGGCGACGGCCTTGCCGTTGAGCAACCATCCCGCCGAGCGGTCCGCGATCGTCGGGTCGTCGCGCCGCTCCAGGCCGACCGCAAGTGCGGTGTGAAAGCGGCGCTGGTCGGCCGCCCGGAGGAAGATCAGTTGGTCAGTCTCCGGTAGGGCTGGCAGTTCGCGGGCCACGAACCGGCGGACGCCGCGCCGCTCGCGCTCCAGCAATACGGCCGCCTCGGCCCAGTTCTTCTGGCCGGCTTGGAGGACCGCCAGGTTGTCGAGGCTCTGGGCTGTAGACGGGTGGTCGGGGCCGAGCGTTTTCTCCTTGCTCGCCAAGGCGCGGCGGTGGAGGGCTTCGGCGTCCGCGGCCTTGCCCTGAATCTGATACAGGTAGGCCAGATTGTTGACCCCGTCGGCCACGAGGCGGTGGTCGGGGTGATACGCCGCCTCCCAGATCGTCAGGGCGCGGCGCAGCAGCGGTTCCGCCTCGGCGTACCTTCCGTTTCCCCGGCACAGGATCGCCAGGTTGTTAAGGCAGTCGGCCACGTCGGGGTGGTTGGGGCCGAGGGCCTTTTCCCGAATGCTAAGGGCGCGGCGGTGGGTTGCCTCGGCCTCCGTCGTCTTGTCCATGCTCCAGTACAGCAGCCCCAGCCCGTTGAGGGTGACGGCCACGGCGGTGTGGTCGGGGCCGAGGGCCTTTTCCTGAATCGCGAGTGCCTGGCGGAAGAGCACCTCGGCCTCGGCCGTCTTGCCCCTATCGCGATTCACGACGGCCAAGTCGTAGAGGATGACGGCGGTATCGACGTGGTCAGGGCCGAGGGCCTTCTCGCGGATCGCCAGGGCGCGGCGATAGAGCGGCTCGGCCTCGGCGTATCGGCTTTGGTCCTTGGCCAGATCCGCCAAGTGGACGAGGCTCGTGGCCACGGCCGGGTGGCCGAGGCCGAACACTTTCTCTCGGATCGCGAGCGCCCGGCGGTAGAGCGGCTCCGCGTCCGTGCGCTTGCCCTGCTTGTTCAGCGCGAGCGCCAGGTGGGCGACGGTCTCGGCCACCTCGGGGTGGCCGGGGCCGTAGACCTTCTCCTCGATGGCCAGGGCTTGGCGAAAGAGCCGCTCGGCCTCGTCGTACCGGGCCTTATCCCAGGCCAACAGGGCCAGACCACTTAGGCTGTTGGCCACGTCGGGATGGTTCGGGCCGAGGGCCTTTTCGCGGATCGCCATCGCGCGGCGGTAATGCGCCTCGGCCTCCGCCGCTTTGCCCTGGCGGCGATACACGATCGCGAGGTTGCTGAGCGTCAGGGCTGTATCGACGTGGTTGGGCCCGAGGGCCTTTTCTCGGATGGCGAGCGCCCGGCGGTGGAGACGCTCCGCCTCCGCCGTCTTGCCCTGATCCTGACACACGTTGGCCAGGTTGTTCAGGCTCGTGGCCACCTCAGGGTGGTCAGGGCCGTGGTTCTTCTCTTCGATCGCGAGGCCGCGGCGGTGGAGCGCTTCGGCCGCGGCGTACTTGCCCAGCCGTTGATAGACGTTCGCCAGGTTGTTGATGGTCGCGGCCGTGTTAGCGTGATCGGGGCCAAACACCCGCGGGGCCAACTGCATCGCCCGCTCGTAGTGTTGGGCGGCGGCCGCGTAGTCGCCCTGCTGTTCGGCCGCCTGGCCCTTGGCGAAGACCGCCCGGCACTCCGCCGCGTCGTCGGGCCGGGCGATGGCGTTGGCCGTCATCAGGCACGCCAGCACAAGAACGAGCGAGCCGCTCGCGTTCATCTGCTGCTTCATGAGAACGACCCGTGCGTGAGTGGTTACGACCCCGTCAGGGTATACGCGGCCCAGAAGAACGGGTGGGAGGCGGCGTTGCGTTGGCGGCGGGACTCGATCTGCGCCAGCTGTGCCGTTCGCAGGGCCTCGGCCCTTGGCTTGCCGGCGGCGAGGCTATCAAAGAAGGCCATCATCAGCTTGGCCGACTCACGATCCGGCACTTGCCACAACGTCGCGACGACCGCTTGAGCACCGGCCAACTGAAACGCTTGGCGTAGACCGGCGACACCCTCGCCCGTCTTCACGTCGCCGAGCCCCGTCTCGCACGCGCTCAGCACGACCATCTCGCAGCCGCGCAGGTCCATCCCGGCGACCTGTAGCCCGGTCAGCACGCCGGTGTCTCCGCCGGCGGCGGGGGAGCGGTTGCAGCCGGCCAGCAAGAGGCCGCAGCGCAACAGCGGGTTCTCCCACGGCCGGCCCTCGGCCGTCAGCACCGGACCGCGCGACTTTTCGCCGGGCAACTTCGCCTCGGGCGCGTCCGGCGTCGCGAGTACCTGGTCGGGCAGAAAGTAGCCGTGCGTGCTCAGGACCAGCGAGCGCGGGCGGACGGCCCGTAGCACGGCGGCCACGCTCGCCTGCGCCCCGGTGACGAGTCGCGGCTCGGCGTTGTCGGCCGAGCGCCGCAGCTTCGGTAGGACGGCTTGCGCCTCCGCCGCGGTGCCGGGCAGCCGCTGTACCGCGCCGAGCGTGCCGGCCAGGCCGCGGTTATTGCCTGGGCCGGCCGCCGCGGCGGGGCGGAGCGGTGTGCCGGTGCCGGCGTCGAAGTCGGGGTCGGCGACCACCAGCGGCGCGTTCGGCCTCACGCCCGCCGCGGCCGCCTGTTTGGCGTAGACCGGGTCGCGGCCGCTGACGGCATAGCTGATTGTCAGTGCCTCGGCAGCGTACCGGCCGTCGGGTAGCGGCTGGGCGTCCCACGGCACGAGCCACAGGGCCGCGTCCGGGCTGACGACCCACCTCGTCGCCCCGCCGGCCGCCGGTAAGAGCGGGTGCAGCACCAGCTTCGCGAGGAGATCGAGCCAGCCGCGCATCAGTTGCTCGGCGTCCGGCTCGCCCTTCGCGCGGATGTATTGCGGGGCGTCGGCGAGCGCCTTGCGGACGCCGGCGGCCGCCATGTCGATGCTGCTCGCAAGTCCGAGATCGACGATCTTGACGGGGCCGGTCTTGGGCGTGACCCAAGCGACGTAGCGGGCCGACCGCCAGACGTTCTCGCCGGCCCCGACCGCCCCGTACTTGAGGACATTGAACCGGACGACGTCGATGAACACGGCCCCGTCCGGCAGGGCCGTGCGGAGTTCGTCGAGCGCCACCCACGGCTCGGCACGCAAGCCGGCCAGTCCGGCCCGGCCCAGCTCGGTGGCAACCTCGGCCTCCTGGCGGCCCAGTACGGCGAACTGACCGAGCCGGGCGGCCTCCTGCCCCGGCTTGGGGGTTGTCACCGTCAGGGCGGCGAGCTGGCCGCGGAGGTCGCTCAGCCGCTTCGCGAGCTGCGCCAGCTTCGGGTCATCGAAGCCGCGGGCGGCGCGGGCGGACTCGGCGTTGGCCTCGTGCGCGTTGGCCTTGCCGTTGACGACCCACGCGGCCGACTGGGCGGCCAGGGCGGCGTCACCAGCATTGGCCAGGGCAAAGCTGAGGGCGACCGGGAACTTGATACGCTCGCCCGCGGCGAGGAACTCGGCCTGGGCGGCCGCCGGCAGTGCCGGCAGCGTGCGGACGGCGTGACGCCGCACCGCCTGCCGCGAGCGGTCGAAGTGGGCCGCCGCGTCGGCCGCCCGCGCGAGGCGGCCCTCCAGCACCGCGAGATCGCTCAGGACTTGGGCCGTTTCGGGGTGGTCCGGCCCCAGTTTGGACTCCCGGATCGTCAGGCTCCGGCGGTAGAGCGGCTCGGCCTTTTCGTACTTCCGGTCCAACGCGTACAAGTCGGCGAGGGCGTCGAGGCAAATGGCGGTGTCGGGGTGGTCCGGGCCGAACCGGGATTCGAGGATCACCAGGCTCCGCTGGAGGAGCGGCTCGGCCTTGGTGTACTGGCCCATCCGTACGTACACCTTCGCGAGGTCGCGGAGGCTCAAGGCCGTGGTGTAGTGGTCCGGGCCGTACCGCGACTCGTGGATCTTGAGGCAGCGCTGAAGGAGGGGTTCGGCCTTCGCGTACTGGCGGGTCGCCACGTGGACGGACGCGAGAAAGAACAGGGTCGCCGCGGTGTCGGGGTGGTCAGGGCCCTTTTTGACCTCGCAGATTTTTAGGGCGCGCTGGAAGAGCGGCTCGGCCTTGGCGTTCTGGCCCGTGTACATGTAGACGCTCGCGAGGGAAGTGAGGGTCTCCCCGGTGTCGGGGTGGTCCGGGCCCCGCTTGGCCTCGTTAATTTTCAGGGCGCGCTCGAGCAGCGGCTCGGCCTTGGCGTACTGGCCGGTGTGCCGGTAAACCAGCGCGAGGTCGCCGAGCGCCCAGACGGTCTCGGGGTGATCGGGGCCGAGCCGGGACTCGCAGATCTTGAGGCCGCGCTCGAGAACGGGTTCGGCCTTCGCATACTGCACCGTCGCCAAGTAGGTAGTCCCGAGGTAGCTGAGCGCCCGAGCGGTGTCGAGGTGGTCGGGGCCTTGTTTAGCCTCGCAGGTTTTGAGGGCGCGCCGGAGGATCGGCTCGGCCTTGGCGTATTGGCCCAACTGGTTCAGCATCGACCCCTGCTGGGCGAGCAACCGGCCCGCGGTCCCGGAGTCTGCGCCGGCGATGGCCTCGGCCATCTTCGTGGCCTTCTCGTACTGCTCAAGCGCCGCCTTGTAGTTGCCGGCCACCTCCAGCGCGGCGGCGTTCTTGACGACGGCGTCCAGCTCGCCCTGGGTCGGCGGCCTCTGCGCCAGCAGCGGCACTGGCCGGATCGCCGCCACCACGAACGCCGCCGCCACCGTGCATCGCAGTGCGTGCATGACTCAATCCCCGTCGTGATGATGCGGTCCCGCCCGGCCGACTACCATTGCCGAGTTTTGTTAGGATAACGCCCAACCCGGCCGCGTCGTCCGGAAATTCCCACGCCGTTGGCCCAATCCTTTCCGGTCGAAACCTCGTTCGCGTTCTTTCGCGCCGGTCGCATGCGGCGAAAACTCGGTTACTGCCCCGTGAGCGTGTACGCAGCCCAGAAGAACGGGTGGGCCGCGGCGTTGCGTTGGCGGCGCGCCTCGATCTGCGCCAGCTGCGCCGCCCGCAGTGCATCGGCCTTGCCCTTCCCGGCGGCGAGGTTGTCGAAGAAGGCCGTCATCAGTTTGGCCGACTCACGGTCCGGCACCTGCCACAGGGTCGCGACGACCGACTGTGCCCCGGCGAGCTGGAACGCTTGGCGTAGCCCGGCCACACCCTCGCCCGACCGCACGGTGCCGAGGCCGGTCTCGCACGCCGACAGGACGACGAGCTCTGTGCCCCGCAAGTCGGTACCAACGATCTCCAACCCGGTCAACACGCCGTCGTCGTCGGCCCCGTCGCCGCGGCGGTTGCAGCCGGCCAACAACAGGCCACACCGCAGAAGCGGGTTCTGCGGCGACCCATCGTTCTTGGCTACTGGCTTCGTCCCCACGTCGCGTGCGACCTCCTGGTCCGCCAGGGCGAAGCCGTGGGTGCTAAAGACCGCCACCCGCGGACCCTTCATCGCCTTGACCACGCCTTCGAGCGCGTCGCCGCCAAGGTACAGCCGCGGCTCCCGGCCGCCGAGCTTTTGAAGCGCCGGCCGGATCGCCGCCGCCTCCGTAGCCGTCCCCGGCAGCCGCGCAGCCGTCGGCAGCCAAGTGGACGCAGCCAGGCCGCGTAGCCCATCCGGCACTGGCGGCCGGCCGGGCAGCAAGGTCTTGACGCGGGCCGCGGCTTCGGCCGCCGGCAAGTCGAAGTCAGGATCGGCGACGACGGCCGGTGGCCCGGCGTTGTCGTGTCTTGCAGCGCGCGGGGCGGCGACGTCGCGGCCACTGGCGAGCAGAGTGACGGCGTGGGCCTCGACGGCATACCGGCCGTCTGGCAATGGCAGGGCGGCCCACGGGACGAGCCACAGCTCGCCGTCGGGGCTGAGGAGCACCTTCGGCCGGCCCGTCAGGTGCGGCAACAGCGGGTGCAGGACAAGCTTGGCGAGGGCGTCGAGCGGCCGGCGGAGCGCGGCCTCGGCCTCCGGTTCGCCCTGCGTGCGAATTGGGCCGTCGGGCCGCGCCGCCTTGGCGAGTGTGGTGCGGAGGGCTTCGACGGCGTTTTCGATCTCGCTGGCTGGGCCAAGGTCAACGACCTGCACGCTGCCCGCGCCGGCCGGCGGCACAACCCACGCTGCGTAACGGGGCGACAGGAGTTGGCCCTTGGCAAAGTCGTAAGTGTGGAACCGGGCGATCTCGACGAGCGTGCCGTCGGCGGGCAGCGCCCGGCGGACGGCGTCTAGCCCGACCCACGGGTCGGCCGCCGCGGCCGCGGTGCCGCCGGCTGCCGCCAACTTCCGCTCAAGCTCAGCGCGTTCGGCGTCGAGGTTGCGGAGGTCCTCCCCTCGCCGGGCCTCCTGGCCGGGCCGAGCGCCGGTCATCGCGAGGACGGCGTGGCGGCGGCGCGCTTCTTGGAGCTGACGCACAAGCTCGCGCCGGGCTGGGTCGGCCGCGTCGCGCTCCAAGAGCGCCCGCTCGGCCAGCGCCTGGTGTGAGACGGACTTGCCGTTTAGGACCCAGGACGCCGATCGGTCCGCGATGGCCGGATCGGCGCGGCGCAGTAAGCCGAGGGCCAGCGCGATGTGGAGGCTGCGGCGGTAGTCGCCTGCCCCGAGGAAGGCGAGCTGGTCGGCCTCTGGCATGGCCGGCAGCTCGCGGGCGACGAACCGGCGGGCACCGCGCCGTTCGCGGTCCGCCAGGTCGGCCGCTTCCGCCCAGTTCTGTCGAACGACTTCGAGAACGGCCAGGTTGTTCAGGCTTTGGCCCGTGGCCGGGTGGTCGGGGCCGAGTGTCCTCTCCTTGATCGTCAGGGCGCGGCGGTGCAGCGGCTCGGCCTCCCCGAGCTTGCCCTGGAGTTGGTACGTGTATGCCAGGTTGTTGACGCCCTCGGCCACATGACGGTGGTCGGGAGTGAGCGCCGCCTCCCAGATCGCCAGGGCGCGGCGGTAGAGCGGCTCCGCCTCGGCGTACCTGCCCGCCTCGGTGGACAGGATCGCCAGGTTGTTGAGGCTGTCGGCCACGTCGACGTGATCGCGGCCGAGCGCCTTTTCCTGAATCGTCAGAGCGCGGCGGTGGGCCGCCTCGGCTTGGGACGATTTGCCCTGAGACCAGTACAGAAGTCCCAGACCGCTGAGGGTCGTGGCCACGACGGGGTGGTCGGGGCCGAGCGCCTTTTCCCGGATCGCCAGGGCGCGACGGAAGAGTGCCTCGGCCTCCGCACCCTTGCCGACGTCTCGGTTTAGGGCCGCCAGGATGTCCACGACGGCGGCTGTCTGGGCGTGGTCGGGGCCGAGCGCCTTTTCCCGGATCGTCAGGGCGCGGCGGTAGAGCGGCTCGGCCTCGCTGTATTTGCTCTGGTTTTTGGCCAAGCCCGCCAGGTGGATGAGGCTTGTGGCCACGTCGGGGTGGTCGGGGCCGAGCGCTTTCTCCCGGCTCACCAAGGCGCGGCGGTAAAGTGGCTCCGCTTCCGCCGTCTTGCCCTGCCTCTCAAGTATGCCTGCCAGGTTGTCGACACTTGTGGCCACGTCGGGGTGCCCCGGCGGGAGGGCCTTCTCCGTGATCGCCAAGGCTTGGCGGAGGAGCCTCTCGGCCTCGCCGAACTGGCCGCGCCGGTCGGCCAACGCCGCCAGGCCGTTAAGGCTCGTCGCCACATCGGGGTGGTTCGGGCCGAGGGCCTTCTCGCGAATCGCCAGGGCGCGGCGGTAGAGCGGCTCCGCTTCGGCGTATTTACCTCGGTCGGTGTACAGGATCGCCAGATTAACGAGGCTGAAGGCGGTGTCCAGGTGGTTCGGACCGAGCGCTTTCTCCCGGATGGCCAGGGCGCGGGTGTGGACCCGCTCGGCCTCGGCGTACTTGCCCTGGTCCTGGTAGACGCCCGCCAGGTTGTTGAGATCCGTGGCCACCTCGGGGTGGTCCGGACCGTAGACCCTCTCGTCGATCGCCATGGCGCGACGGTAGAGCGGCTCGGCCGCCGCGGACCGGCCCTGCGACCGGTACACGTTCGCCAGGTTGTTGAGGGTGATGCCCGTGTTGACGTGGTTGGGGCCGAACACGCGGGGGGCCAAGGCCAGCGCCCGTTCGTAGTGCTTGGCCGCTTGGGCGTAATCGGCCTTGGCTTCGAGTTCGCTGCCCTTGGCGAATGCGGCCCGCCATTCCGCCGCGTCGTCAGGCTGGGCGGCGGCGTTGGCCGCGATCAGCGCGGTCAGGATCAAGACCAACGGGCCGGCTGCGGTCGTCGTCCGCGTCATCGGCGAAGTCCTCTTCTTGCGACGGAAACGTGCCCTGACAGGCGTCACGACCCCGTTAGGGTATACGCGGCCCAGAAGTACGGATGGGCCGCGCCGCCCTGTTTTCGCCGGCTCTCGATCTGTGCGAGCTGCGCCGCCCGCAGCGCATCAGCCTTCGGCTGGCCCGCGGCCAAGCCGTCGAAGAACGCCGCCATCAGCGCCGCCGACTCGCGGTCCGGCACCTGCCACAAGGTCGCCACGACGGATCGCGCCCCCGCCAACTGGAACGCTTGCCGCAAGCCGGCGACGCCCTCGCCGTTGCGTACGTCGCCGAGTCCGGTCTCGCACGCGCTCAGGACGACCAGCTCGGTCCCGCGGAGGTCGGTGCCGACGATCTCCAGCCCGGTCAACACGCCGTCCTCACCGGTGCCCTCACCGCGGCGGTTGCACCCGGCGAGCAGCAGCCCACACCGCAACAACGGGTTCTCCAGCGCGCCGCCGCCCTTGACCTTCACGGCCTTCTTCGAATTGTCGGCGGACGGTCCTGCCTTGTCGTCGCGCTCGACTTCCTGGTCGGGCAGGGCGAACCCGTGGGTGCTGAACACCGCCACCCGCGGCCCCTTGAGCGCCTTGGCGACGGCCTCCAAGGCGTTGCCGCCAACGTAGAGCCATGGCTCGCGGCCACCGTACTTCTGGATCGATGGCTTGATAGCCGTCGCCTCGGTCGCCGTGCCGGGCAGCCGGCTCACCTTGGACAGCCGGGCGGACGGCGGCAGGCCGCCGAGTCCCTGGGCGACCGACTGGCTGCCGGGCAGGAGCTTCTTGGTCAGGACGGCGGCGTCGGCCGGGGACAGGTCGAAGTCGGGGTCGGCAAGCACGGTGGGCGCGCCGCCGTCGGTGCGCGGGGTCGGCCTTGCGGCGGCGAGGTCGCGGCCGCTGACGACGTGAATGATCGTGTGTTTCTCGATGGCGTAGGTCGTCCTGTCGAGCGGCAATGCCGCCCATGGGACGAGCCACAGCGAGGCATCGGGACTGACGATCCAATGCACCTTGCCGGCGATTGTCGGCAGCAGGGGATGCAGGACCAGTTTGGCCAGTGCGTCGAGCGGTTGGCGGGTCATCGCTTCGGCGTCGCGTTCGCCGATGGCTGCGATGGACTTGGGGCGGCTGAGGCTCTTCACTTCGACGGTTTTGCTCCGGTTGAGGCTGTCGCCCTGAGCGTCCTGCATGGCTTTGCGCACGGCGACGACGGCCGCGTCGATCACGTTGGCGGGGCCGAGATCGATGATTTGTACGTCGCCCTGGCCAGCCGGCGGGATCAGCCAGGCGGCGTAGCGCGGGGCCACGATTTTGGCCTTGGCGAAGTCGTGGCCGCGGAAGCGGGCGATTTCGACGAGCACGCCGTCCGCGGGCACGCGTCGGCGGATGTCCGCCAAATCGACCCAAGGATCCGCTGGTCTTGGAGTGCTGCCGCTGGCCGTCGCCAACTTTCGTTCGAGTTCGACCCGTTGGCTGTCGAGGACGCGGAGTTGGTCCGTCCGCTGGCCCTCTTCGCCGGGCTTGGCAGTCACCATAGCCAAAGCGGCGTGGCGGCGACGCACGTCTTGCAGTTGCTGCATTAACTCGCGCCTGGCTGGGCTCGACAGGTCGCGCTCCACGAGCGCCCGCTCGGCCAAGGCTTGGTGTGCAACGGCCTTGCCGTTCGCGAGCCACTCCGCCGAGCGACTGGCCAGGGTTGGGTCGCTTCGTCGTTCCAGTCCCAGAGCTAAAGCGACGTGTAAGTTGTCTTCATCTGTTGCTTCCAGGAAGGTCAGTTGGTCGGCCTGCGGCAAGGCGGGTAGCTCGCGGGCGACAAACCGGCGGACGCCGCGGCGCTGGCGGTCGAGGAGATCGCCCGCATCCTTCCACTCCATCTGAGCACACCGCAGGATCGCCAGATTGTAGAGGCCTAGTGCCACGTCCGGATGATCGGGGCCGAGCGCCCTTTCCTTGATGGCCAGGGCGCGGCGGTAGAGCGGCTCCAGCTCGGTGTACTTACCCTGAGCCAGGTACAGTGTCGCCAGATTATTGAGGCTCTCGGCCACATTGGGGTGGTCGGGGCCGAACGCCTTCTCTCGGATCGACAGGGCACGGCGAAAAAGTGGCTCGGCCTCCCCGGCTTTGCCCTGGGCGTTATATAGGACTGCAAGGTTGTTGAGGCTTGCGGCCACGTCTGGGTGATCGGGGCCGAGCGCCTTCTCAAAGATAGCCAAGGCGCGGCGGTGGAGTGGCTCGGCCTCCCCGAACTTGCCTTGGGCTCTGTACAGAAGCGCCAGGTTGGCGAGGCCTCCAGCCGTACCAGGGTGGTCGGGGCCCAGCGCCATTTCCCGGAATGCCAGGGCACGGCGAAAAAGCGGCTCGGCCTCCCCGTACTTGGCCTGGGCCTTGTACAGAAGGGCCAGGCTAGTAAGGCGTCCGGCCACGTCCGGGTGGTCGGGGCCAAGCGCCTTCTCAAAGATAGCCAGGGCGCGGCTGTAGAGCGGCTCGGCCTCTCCGTACTTGCCCTGATCACTGTACATGGCCGCCAGGTTGGTGAGGCTCCTGGCTACATAGGGGTGGTCGGGGCCGAGCGCTTTCTCCCGGATCGCCAGGGCGCGGCGGTGGAGCGGCTCCGACTCGGCGTATTTACCCTGGTCGCTGTAAACGTTGGCCAGGTTGTTTAGGAGCGAGGCCGTGTCGAGATGTTCGGGTCCGAAAACACGGGGCGCCAATCGAACGGCTCGCTCATATAGCTTTTCCGCTTCACCGTGCTTCCCTTGCTCCGCCAACTCGGAGGCTCTTAACCACATGGCATTCAAGTCGGCCTTCTCATCGGCACGACTTCGTCCAACGAGCACCGCGAAACCTGCCAGGCCCAGCACCAGTGTTCGCCAGCCGCCGGTTGTCGTGTAATGTGCCATTTCAAAGTCTCATTTGAGTTAGGAAGCCGATCCCGAGACGAATCACCGCCCCGTTAGTGTGTATGCGGCCCAAAAGTACGGGTGGGCCGCGGCGTTCCGCTGACGCCGCGCCTCGATCTGGGCGAGCTGCGCCGCCCGCAGCGCCTCGGCCTTGCCCTTCCCGGCGGCGAGGCCGTCGAAGAACGCGGCCATCAGCGCCGCCGATTCGCGGTCCGGCACCTGCCACAGCGTCGCCACGACGGCCTCTGCCCCGGCGAGCTGGAACGCCTGCCGCAAGCCGGCCACGCCCTCGCCGGTCTTCACGTCGCCCAAGCCGGTTTCGCACGCGCTCAAGACGGCCATCTCGCACCCGCGGAGGTCGAGGCCGGCGACCTGGAGGCCGGTCAGCACGCCGGCGTCGCCGCCGGGGGTCGCCGCCTGGTTGCAGCCGGCGAGCAGCAGCCCGCACCGCAGCAGCGGGTTTTCCCACGGCTTGCCGGCGGTCGTCAGCACCGGGCCGCGGGCCGTCCCGCCGGTCGGCTGCGCCCCCGGCTTGTCCGACCGCTTGAACGCCTGGTCGGGCAGGAAGAACCCGTGGGTGCTGAGGACGAGCGCCCGCGGGCGGACGGCCTGCCGCACCGCGGCGACGGTGGCCTGCGCGGCGGTGGCGACCCGCGGCTCCGTGCCGCCGGCCAAGCGGCGGAGGTTCGGCAGGATCGCCTGCGCCTCGGCCGCGGTGCCCGGCAGCCGCCGAACCGCGCCGCGGAGGCCGGCCACGCCCGCCGCCGTGCCGGGCGTGAGCGGCGCCGGCGCCGGCGTCGAAGTCGGGGTCGGCGACGACCAGCGGGGCGGTCGGCTGGACCTTGGCCGCCGTCGCCTGGCGGGCGTACACCGGGTCACGGCCGCTGACGGCGTAGCCGATCCGGAGCGACTCGACCGCGTACTTGCCGTCCGGCGTCGGCAGGGCGGCCCACGGGACCAGCCACAGGTCGGCGTCGGGGCTGACGACCCAACTCGTCGCGCCGCCGGCCGCGGCATACAGGGGGTGCAGGACCAGCTTAGCGAGGGCGTCGAGGGGGCCGCGGGTCGCCTTCTCCGCCGCCGCTTCGCCGGCCGCGGCGACCGACTTGGGGCGGCTGGCGCTCTTGAGTTCGACCGTCTTGGCCCGATCCGCGGTGTCGCCCTGCGCGTCCTTGAGGGCTTGGCGAACCGCGGCGACGGCCGCGTCGATGCGGTCGGCCGGGCCGAGGTCGACGAGCGTGACCGGGCCGCTCTTCGGCGTCACCCACGCGGCGTACCGGGCCGGCTGCCAGTCCTTCTCGCCTGGCTTGGCGTTGTACGGGTACACCTCGAACCGGGCGACGTCGACGAAGACAGCCCCGTCCGGCAGGGCGGCGCGGAGTTCGTCGAGTCCGACCCACGGGTCGGCCCGTAGGCCGGCCAGCCCGGCCCGGCCGAGGTCGGCGGCGGCCGCGGCCTCCTGCCGGGTCAGGTCGGCCAGTCGCCGAAGCCGGTCGGCCTCCCCGCCCGCCTTCGGCGGCGCGAGCGTCAGCGCTGCGAGTTGACCGCGGAGGTCGGTCAACCGCCGGGCCTGCGCGGCGAGCGTCGGGTCGTCGAACGACCGGGCGGCGCGGGCGGCGTCGGCGTTGGCCTCGTGGGCGGCGGCCTTGCCGTTGACCACCCAGCCGGCCGACGCCTCGACGACGGCCGGGGTACCCGCGTGGGCCAGCGCCAGGCTGAGGGCGAGGGCGTACCCCTTGTGGTCGTTTGAACTCAGGAAGTCGGCCTGGGCGCTGGCGGCCAGGGCGGGGAGCGTCCGGGCGGCGTACCGCCGGGTGACATGCCGTGCCCGGTCGAAGGACGACGCTGCGTCGGCCGTGCGGCCGACGTCGCCGAGCAGCGCGGCGAGGTAGCTCAGGCTCAGGGCGACGTCGGGGTGGTCGGGGCCGAACTTCGCCTCGGTGATGGCGGCGCTGCGGCGGAAGAGCGTTTCGGCCTGGGCCGTCTGGCTCGTCGCCAGGTACAGCAGGCCGAGGTTTCGGAGGGCGAGTACCAGGGACGGGTGGTCGCGACCGAGCGCGGCCTCCGAGATCGTCAGGCTGCGGCGGAACAGCGGCTCCGCCTTGGTTGGCTCGCCCATGATGTGGTACAGGGTGCCGAGGTTGTTCAAGGCGATGGCGACCTCCGGATGGTTGGGGCCGAGTACGGCCTCCTTGATCTTGAGGCTGCGGAGGTACAGCGGCTCCGCCTGGGCCGTCCGGCCCGTCGCCAAGTACAGCCCGGCCAGGTTGCTGAGGCTGGTGGCGACGTTGGGGTGGTCGCGGCCAAGCTTGGCCTCGCTGATCGTGAGGCTCCGCCGGTACAGCGGCTCGGCCTCGGCGTACCGGCCCGTCTCCTTGTACAGACCGGCGAGGTTCGTGACGGTGGTGGCGACGGCCGGGTCGTCGCGGCCGAGCTTCGCCTCCTTGATCTTGAGGCTCCGGAGGTACAGCGGCTCGGCCTGGGCGTACCGAGCCATCGACTCGTACAGCGAGGCGAGGTTGTTGAGGGTGGTGGCGACGCCCGGGTCGTCCGGGCCGAGCTTCGCCTCCTTGATCTTGAGGCTCCGGAGGTAGAGCGGCTCGGCCTGGGCGTACCGGCCGATCGCGTCGTACAGTTCGGCGAGGTTGCTGAGGCCGACGGCGACCTCGGCCGCGTCGGGGCCGAGCTTCGACTCGTAGAGCTTGAGACTGCGCTGGAGGAGCGGCTCGGCCTGGGCGTACCGGCCAAGCTTCTCGTTCAGCAGGCCGAGGTCGGTGACGCTTTGGGCGACGGCGAGGGGGTTGGGATTGGGATTGGACTCGCGGGCCTTCAGGGCGCGTTGGTAGTGCTGCTCGGCCTGGGCGTACCGGCCCAGCGTCTTGTACACGTCGCCCGCTTGCGTCAGCAGCATGGCCACCGACTCGTCGTTGGGGCCGCGGAGGGCCTCGGCCAGCCGGACGGCGCGGGCGTACGCCTCGACCGCCTTCTGGTTCGCGCCGGCGTCGTCCAGGTCGTGAGCGGCCTTGACGGCGGCGGCGACCTCCGCTTCCGTCGGTCGCCGTTGGGCCGGCAGATCGGCCGGCCACGCCGACGACGCCAGGAGGGCCATCAGCGCCGCGCCACGAATCGCTCGCATGACTTGCACCCCGCGGTGAAGAGGTACGATTCGTCCCCAGGCTAACCGTGCCGGCACGACGTGTCACGCGTTTTCCGCCGGCTCCGACTGTTTGCCGGCCGGGTTAACGGCGACGGAGGCCGTGTCTTCCAACAATTTTTTTTGCCGGGTCACCGCGCCCGCGCGGCCGCGGCGACACAGACGAAGAGCGTCAGTGACGCCACGGCTAGGTGCCGCGGATCGCCGTCGCCTCGCGCAGGGACCACGATTCCGACGGCGTGCCGCGAGACCCACCGTCGCAGCATGCGGATAAACGGGAACCGCTCGGCCAGTCGGCCGTTCATGGCGACCCGCCGATCGCAGTTGTCTTCGAGGATGAGCGCTCGCAGGTCAGTTCAGTCGGCCAACGGTTGAAAGCACCGTTGAGTCGCTGAGGATTCTGGCGCCCCCATCGTTCAGGGAACGATCCCAAAGCCGGTCAAGGGTGTGCGGCCGTGGCTTATGGCGAGCGTCGAGGCGTCAGCCCGACGTGGAAGCGGCTGGCCCATCCACGTCGGGCTGACGCCTCGACGCTCGCCAAAGGCCACGACCGCACACCCGCCGGTCAGCCGTCGGCGACCACTAGCACCCGCTGCGCCACCAGCGACCACCAGCGACCGTTTGCGCCGGATGGGGCACAATGGGCAGCACGACACGTTGCAACCGGATGAACTACCCCGTTAAGACCGCGAGCAAATCGCGCAAGCTCGCGTGCAACTGCTCGGCCGGGCCGCCGAGGGCCGTGGTCAGCTCGGTCACCAGCCGGGCCGCCACGAACGCCTCCGTCAGCGCCCGCCGCTCCTCGACCTCGCGCGGTAACAACGGCGACTCGCCGTAGCTGCTCACGAATGCCGCCCCGACCGCCGCTAGCCACGCCCGGCCCCACGGCTCCAGCGCCGGTCGGTCCTCCGGCCGCACGATTGCTGTGCCGACCTCGGTGCCGACCAGAGCCGTCGTGACCGCCCGCTGCCAGGACCGCAACATTCCCGCGATGTCCTGCGTCACAGACCGCTTTTGTCGGCGCTCGAGTGGCGATGCTGGCACATCGCCGCCGAAATGCACGAACGTCACGTCCGTCCCCGTGACCAGTAGTTGGCCCAGGTGCAAGTCGCCATGAATGCGCACGCGCTGACCCGTCGGCCGGCGATCCATCCGATTCTTCCAGTACTTTAGTAGGACGTCTTCCAGGCCCAGCACCGTCGTCGCATCGGATTGCACGTCGGCCGGCAAATAGCGCAGCCGACGGCCGAGGCGACGCCAGGCGCGGGCCGTGGCGTTCCGCTGGGCCTGGTAGGTCATCCGCAGGTACGGCCGGGTCATCGACTCGGGGGTGAAGTTCGCGTCGCCGTGGGCGTCGGCCAGCGCCGCGTGCAGCTCGGCCGTCCGCTGGCCGGCCAGTCGCGCCCATGCCAGATACGACGGTTCCAGCAGTTCGGCCACCGCGGGCGCGGGACCGCTGTTGGCGAACGCGGCCGCGATCCCCGACGGCACGTCCGGCGCGGGGCCGGCCGCGGACAATGCCCGCTCAAAGTAACGGCTCAGGTCCGCCAGCGTATACTGCCAGCCATCGCGCGCTGTGGGCACCTGCGTGTGCAAGACGCCGATCGCGAGTGCATCGCCATCAGTGGGACGATATTCGAGCAGTCCAACGAGTGGCCGAACGTGCGAAAAGCCGACAGCCGCGAGGTGTCGGCCAAGTTCCCAGTCGGCCGGCGGCCCTGGCTCTAGGTGTCGCTGAAGGGTTAACACCAGTGAATCGCCGAACAGCGTTACCGCGCGATTCTGATCGGTCCGACGCGGATTAGGTGGACCGGCCGCCATCACATCGAGGGCCGCATGCTCGGGCAACAGGTTTGCGAGGAGTGTACCTCGCGCCCCCGGCAGGCGGTGACCGCCGGCGAACAGCGCAAGCAGTGCACCATTCAAACTCGCGTCGGCCATCGCGTCGTAGATCAGGCCATCGACACTGCCGGTGACGCGCGCGATGGCGCACTCGGGTTGCCGATTCAAAACCTCGTCGATTGTCGGTCCGGTCGCGAGGGCCATCGGCAGCGTGTAGACTTCCGGCTCGCCCTCGGCGTATTCGACCCGCACGCCAGCCAGATACGTTGGCGAAGCCGCGTCGGGCAGGGCGACGGCTTCCATCAGACCAACGGCATGAATCGCGCGACCGGCTCCACGAAACCAGCCTCGCCGAGCAAGGTGTGCGGGGAGAAGTCGTTCCAGCGGACCCCGCACGGTCGTGGGCCAGTCTCCACTGACCCGGATGATCGGTAGCTCGGGAGTCACCTCGGCCGACTTGGTCGCCGTCAGCGCTAGCCAGTAAAAGCCATACGGGCTGAGACTCATTGCGTACGACTTGTCCCCGACTGGCGGGAACGCGGAGCCGCCGAATAGCTCGACCGGCGTTAGTCCGTGGTAGGCTGACAGATTCAGCTCGGCGTACTGCGCGTGCCGCGACAGGTTGGCAACGACGAGAATGCACTCCCCTTCTAACTCACGTACAAACGCCAGCACCTTTTCGTTATCGGCCGAGACGAACGTCGTCGTCCCGCGGCCGAAGGCGTGGTGCCGCTTGCGGGCGGCCAAGAGCCGCTTGTGCCACCATAGGAGCGAGTGCGGGTTGTTCTGCTGGGCATCGACGTTGACGGCCTCGTAGTGGTACTCGGGGTCGATGACGACCGGCAGGTAGAGCTTCTGCGGGTTGGCCCGCGAGAACCCGGCGTTGCGGTCGGCCGACCACTGCATCGGCGTCCGCACGCCGTTGCGGTCGCCGAGGTAGAAGTTGTCGCCCATGCCGATCTCGTCGCCGTAGTACAACACCGGCGTGCCCGGCAGGCTGCACAAGAGTCCCACGAGCAGCTCGGTCTTGCGGCGGTCGTTGCCCATGAGCGGGGCGAGCCGGCGGCGGATGCCGAGGTTGACCCGCATCGCCGGGTCGCGGGCGTACGCCCGGTACATCACGTCCCGCTCCTCGTCCGTCACCATTTCCAGCGTCAGCTCGTCGTGGTTGCGGAGGAACAAGGCCCACTGGCACGACTCGGGGATGGCCGGCGTCTGGGCGAAGATGTCGGTGACGGGGAAGCGGTCTTCGAGCCGCACGGCCATGAACAGCCGCGGCATCAGCGGGAAGTGGAACGCCAGGTGGCACTCGTCGCCGTCGCCGAAGTAGGCGACCGCGTCCTCCGGCCACTGGTTCGCTTCCGCGAGGAACATGCGGTTGGGGAAGCGGTCGTCCACGTGCTTCCGCATCTTCTTGAGGAAGGCGTGCGTCTCCGGCAGGCCGTCGCAGGACGTGCCCTCCCGCTCGTACAGGTACGGCACGGCGTCGAGCCGCATGCCGTCCACGCCCATCGCGAACCAGTAGTCGAGGAGCGGTAGGATGGCGTCGTGGACGGCCGGGTTGTCGTAGTTGAGGTCCGGCTGGTGGTGGTAGAAGCGGTGCCAGTAGTAGGCGTTGGCCAGCGGGTCCCAGGTCCAGTTCGACGGCTCGAAGTCCTGGAAGACGACGCGGACGCCGGCGTACTTCTCCGGCGTGTCGCTCCAGACGTAGAAGTCGCGCTCCGGCGACCCCGGCGGGCTGCGGCGGGCGCGCTGGAACCATGGGTGCTGGTCGGACGTGTGGTTGATGACGAGCTCGGTGACGACCTTGAGGCCGCGGGCGTGGGCGGCGTCGAGGAACGCCTTGAAGTCGTCGAGGGTGCCGTAGGACGGGTGGACGGTGGTGTAGTCGGCGATGTCGTAGCCGTCGTCGCGCAACGGCGACGGGTAGAAGGGGAGGAGCCAAACGACGGTGACGCCGAGGTCGGCGATGTAATCGAGGTGCCGGGTCAGGCCGACGAAGTCGCCGGCCCCGTCGCCGTTGCCGTCGGCGAAGGCGCGGACGTGGAGCTCGTAGATGACGGCGTCCTTGTACCAAAACGGGTCGTCGGCCACGGTGGCGGGTCCTCCGACGGCGGGCGGGCCGAAAGGGGACCATTGTAGGCGAAGGCCGGGGTCGGGCGATAGGTTGTTGGCAGCGGCCGCGGCGGGTACGATGACGGCACGCCCCCGGCTTTTGTGCAGAGATGACGCATGTCGCAAACACTCGCTGAACTTATCCGCGAACGCCGGCTCCGACTGGGGCAGTCGATTTGCGAACAGGTCAACGGCTTCACGGTCGAGCTGCGGATGCTTCGCGACGACGAACCGACGCCGGAGTTGGCCGAGCAGGTGATGCTCGAGCCGTGGTTCGAGACGCCGTTCGATCCGGTCGCAACCGTCCGGGCCGCGCCCGGGCCGGTGCCGTACCCCGACCCGCCGTTGATCGTGCCGGACGGGTGCGAAGAGTGATTCTCGCCGCCCCGTGCATGCCGTCATGGCCCAAGACGCGCTCGATGCTGACGGTGCGGGCGTGGAAGTTGATCGTCAGCTGCGCTGGTAGTACGAGTACCCGACCCGCAGGCACAACAGCGGCGTCGTCACGCCGTCGGCGCGGGCTGCGGCCGTGACGCCGGCGAGGTTGTCGCCGAACCAGACCCGGCCGGTCTGCGGGTCGATGCCGACCGCTTGGCCGTGGCGGGCGGATACGTCGTGTTGGCGCTGGTACTCGGCCCACGCGGCCTGGGCCTTCTGCGTGTCGTCGTCCGTCCACGCTGCCATTGCGGTCATGGCGTGTTCTCCGTTGGGCGAACCGCATTCTACCCGTGGCCGAGCGTCGCCTCAAGGCGGTCGGCGGGGCGGCGGCTTGTACGGGGCGTCGAGGTCGATCTCGGGGTGGTGCGTGCGGAGCCAAGCGGCGGCGTCCCAATCGCGTCTAATCGAGCCAGTTCTCGAACCGCAGGCCGGGCACCTTCTCGAAGTCCTTGCGGTTGGCGGTGAGCAGTCGCGCTCCTTGCACCAACGTAATCGCCGCGATCTTGAGGTCCATGCTGGCCACGCGGACGCCGCCGGCCCGCAACTCGTCAAACCGGGCGGCCGCAGCCTCGTCGAACGCCGCGAGCGCCAGTTTGGCGTAGAACGAGAACAGTTGGCCGAGTTCGCGGTACGCCGTCACCTGCCGGGCGACGAGCCGCTCCTTGGCGATGGCCGACATCCAGCCGCGCATCTGCTCCTCGACCGTGACGATGGTCGTGCCGTACGGCTCGTTGGCGTCGGCGAGCCGTCCGGCCAGTGCCGTGTAACGATCGCCCGTGCGGTACTTCAGCACGGAAACGTGGTCGGTGTCGAGGAGGATCATTGGGCCGTCCCGGCGTCCAAGCGTTCCAACTCGGCCTGTCGTTCCGCTTCTCGCCACGCCCGGCCTTCGGCGTCAACCCGTTGCGCGAACTCCAACTCCTCGGGCGTACGCGGGGCATCGCGCCAGTCGAGAATGGATGGCCGGGCAAGGCGGTGAAGCTCGCGCTCGAGGGCGGCGACGCGCTCGGCGAGCGATTCGAGGGTGAGTTCGGTCATGGCGGCTCCAGTGTCGTCGGGCGGCGGTACGGACACGGGCATTGTACGGCCGGTTCGGGCGTCGCCTCAAGGCGGTCAGCGAGGCGGCGACTTGTACGGGGCGTCGAGGTCGATCTCGGGGTGGTGCGTGCGGAGCCAGGCGGCGGCGTCCCAGATCGTGCGGAACTTGCGGTTCGCCTCCCACGCCGCCGCCCGCCCGGCGGCCAGGACGCCGGCCGCCGCCGGCTCGACTAGGCACACGAGCGCCGAGTCGGCGACGGTCCGTTGCAGGTCCGGCCCGGTCGGCGCAAAGGCCAATTGCTCCAACCGCAATACAGCTGCCGCCCGCGTTCGGCCCGTACACCGCAGATCGCGCAGAACGGCCACCACCGATTCGACGCGGTGCAATGCCGCCGAGACGATCAGATTTACGAGCGCAACATCCTCCGGCGTTCCGTGATTCCACTGCTTGGTTCGTTGGAGAACGGCCAAGCCGTAGCAATCTGCCTCTTCGGCAGGTAGGCCGGGAAGTATCTGCGTGGCGGCTTCAATCAATCCCGTTGTATCATCCGCGTCGCGACTTTGATCGAACCGCGACACGATGACGCCCATCGCCCGAAGCAAAAATCGATGTGCGTTGGTCGGGTCGAGTTGGCCGGCCAACGCCACCAGGCCGCCGCCCGCGGCCCGCAGTGAGTCCCGTTCGGTCGCGCTCTTCAGCACGCCGATCAGAACGTCGGCGCGGATTGACGCGGCCGATGAGTCGAGCCGTGCGGCCACTATCGCCAAGCCGGCCTTCGCACTCCCACGTGCGTCAGCGTCCCTCGCCGTCTTTAGCACCTCGATCAGGATGTCGGTGGCCCGGCCCTGCCGCTCGCGCTCTACCGCCGGGTCGAGCCGACCGACCGCCGTCGCTAGGGCAGCGCACGCGGCCAGACGCGCGTGCTGATCGGTCGTGGTCCTGAGCACGATCACCAGGACGTCGGCGGCTTGGCGTAGCCGTATGCTCTCCGTCGTCGGGTCGAGCCGGCCGGCCGCCGCCGCCAGGCCATCACAGGTCGCCCGAAGTACAGACGATTCTTGCCTCGCTTCAAGCACGCCGATCAGAGCGTCAGTGCAGCTTGCCACAGCTGCCGGGTCGAGCCGGCCGGTCACCGCTACGAGGGCAGCGCTCGCCGCCTGAAGGGCGTCCCGATCGGTTTCGGTTCGCAATACGGAAATCAGGGCGTCGGCGACCCGACCGAGCCGGTCGCGCTCGGCCGCCGGGTCGAGCCGGTCGGCCGTTATCGCCAGGCCATCACAGGCCTTCGGAAGCACAAACCGGTCCTTGCCCTTCGTCGTTAGCAATACGGAAACCAGAGCGTCGGTGGCCCGACCGAGCCGGTCGCGCTCGGCCGCTGGATCCAGCCGGCCAAACGCCGCCAAGCCAGCGTTAAACGCCCAGTGATTGTTTCCGTTTTTCGCCCTTTCGATCTGGTCGATCAGAGCGTCGCAACAACGTGCTAGGGCCGGCGGGTCGAGCCGATGGGCCACCGCCGCCAGGCCAACATCCGCCGCATTCCGCACGGCAAAATGACTCGTTGTATCCCAGGTGTGGATCAGGGTGTTCACCCGGCTCGCCGCCGCCGCCGGGTCCAGCCGGTCAGCCATCGCCCACAAGCCAGCTTTCGCGGCCAAAAGCGCAGCCTCATCCGTCGTCTTGCCAAGCACCCCGATCAGGGCGTCCACCCGGCTCGCCGCCGCCGCCGGTTCGACCCGGTCGGCCACCGCCGCCAACGCGTTCCAAGCCGCCTGCCTGGCATTCGGGTCCAACCGGTACACCGTCGTTCCTACGCGCGTTATCGGGTTTATCCGGATCTCTGACCTTTCGAGCGTTTCCAGCGAGCGGATCAGGGCGTCGGCGCGGACCGCCGCCGCCGCCGGGTCGAGCCGGCCGGCCACCGCCGCGAGGCCATCGCCCGCCGCCCCAATCGCTGTGCCATCTCTTGTCTTGCCTAGCGCGCGGATCAGGGCGTCGGCGCGGCTCGCTGCCGCCGCCGGGTCGAGGCGCGGCACGACCGACGTCACGCCCTCACAGGCCCACCGGATGGCGGCTGCGTCGTTCGTCTCAAGGAGCTTCTGCCACGCGGGCCACAGCTGGTCGGCCGTCTCCGCGGTAAGGTCGTTGACCGGAACCGAGAAGGCCATGATCTTGTCTTCCCATTTGTCCGACCAATCTACGATTGACAAGTCGGTGCCTCCCAGGCGAAGGGTCAGACAAAGCGCCGCCAGACGGCTCTGTAGCGACGCCGCATCGTCCCGTTGCGCCCGCGACGCCAACGCTAGTGCCAGTTGTCGCCGTCGATCGCTTACGCCGACCACGGCCTGAACAATCTCGTCGCTCCTGCGAGCAAACCGTGTGGCGACGTCCGGAGTTGCCAAGGCTTCCGCCAAACACATCAGCCGCAGTCGGTCGTCAGACAGTTGCGCTAGTTCGCTCAAGCTATGTCGCTCGGCATCGTTGAGCCGGCCGGTGTTGTACCCTAGCGGCCGCAGGTAGGTTCGTACCAAAGTGCGCTCGGCCTGGTCTCGTGCCGCGGCCACTTCGTTGCGCGCGATCACCGCGTCGGCCGCCTCCCGCCGCGCCTGGCCCGCGAAGTACAGCGACACGCTCGTCAGCGTCACTAACGATAGCGCCAGCCCACCGCTCAGCCCGGCTACGACAGGGTTGCGCCGGCACCACAGCGCGAACCGCTCCATCGGCCCCGTCCGCCGGGCGGCGATCGGCTCGCCGCGGACCCACCGGGCGAGGTCGTCGGCCAGTGCCTCCGCCGTCGGGTAGCGCTTCGCCGGCTCGCGCTCCAGGCACTTCAGGCACACCGTCTCCAGGTCGCGCGGCAGCGTCGGTACCAACTGCGTCGGCCGCGGCGTCGCGGCGGTGCGCAGGGCGTCGAGCCGCTCGAGAATCGTCGCGCCGGGGAACGCCGGCGCGCCCGTCAGCCGCTCGTACAGGATTACACCCAGGCTGAAGATGTCGGTCGCTGTCGTCAGCCCCTTCGAGCCGCGGGCCTGCTCCGGCGAGACGTAGCCGGCCGTGCCGAGCAGGGCGTTCGACTCGGTCAGCGACGCCCCGGCGTCGAGCTGCTTGGCGAGGCCGAAGTCAGCGACGTACGGGATGGCGTCGGCGAGCGGGGGGTGTGGCCTCCCCGGTCTATCACCGGGGGCGTGACCACCCCCGCTCGCCAGGAGGATGTTGCCGGGCTTCAGGTCGCGGTGCAGGATGCCGCGCTGGTGGGCGTAGTGGACCGCCCGGCTCACGTCGGCAAGCCGCGATGCCTCGACCTTCCAGGAGCCGCGGGGCGTCCGGCCAAGCGTGGGGCCGTCGATGAACTTCATCGCGTAGTACGGCCGGCCGTCGTGTTCGCCGACCTCGTAGATCGGCACGATGTTCGGGTGGTCGAGCGACGCCGCGGCCTCGGCCTCGATGCGGAACCGGGCCACGTCCACGGCGCTCGCCCGGCCGGCCCGGTGCAGCATCTTCAGCGCGACCGTGCGGTCCAGCGACACCTGCCGGGCCTTGTAGACGACGCCGAAGCCGCCGCGGGCCAACTCTTCGAGCAGCTCGTAGTCGCCGAAGTAGCGGACGTGCGGCAGCGGGCCGGCGGCCGGCTCGGCGAAATCGACCGTCAGCGGGTCGATCGGGTCGGCCTCGCGGCGGAAGCGGGTGTGGTCGGCCAGGAACGCGGCGAGCGCGTGGCGCACGTCGGCGTGGCGGTCGAGGAACGCCGGCAGCGACGGCGGCTCCCCGCGGCGCTCGGCGTCCAGGTACTCGGCGATGGCCGCGTCGAGCCGGTCGTCGTGCGAGTCGGGCATGGGGCAGGTCTCCGGGGCGGGTCGCGGGATCATGGTCCCCGTAGGGTGGGCCGAGTGGAGCGAGGCCCACTCGAAGCGCAGCGACCGCATGGTTCGCGGTGGGCCTCGCTCCACTCGGCCCACCCTACGGGAACCGGTCCACCCTACTCGGTCGGCATCGTCTCGCGCAGGGTTTGCAGGCCGCGGCGGATCAAGCCGGCGACCGACGCCACGGTGCGGCCCATCCGCTCGCCGATCACCGCCAGCGAGTGGCCGTGCCAGTATTGGCCGATGATCGCCTCCCGCTGGTCGGCCGGCAAGCGGGCCAGGGCCGCGGCCAGTTGCACGGCCCGCTCCTCGGCGGCGACGCGGGCGCTCGGCGTCGATTGCTCCGCGGCCAACAGCCCGTCAAGCCGCGCCGACGACGCATCGAGCGCGGCCTCCAATGACCGCTCGCGGCCGGCGTCGCGCTTGTCGGCCGTGGCTCGCCGCACCTCGTCGGTCAGGTTGTGGGCCAGGACGCGCCGCAGCCACGGCAGCCAGCCGCCGCTCACGGCCGGCGCGGCCTGCCACGCTTCGAGCAGCGTTTGCTGGACGACGCCTTCGAGGTCGATGCGGGCGCGCAACGCCGGTTCGACCTGGAGTTCGGCGAGGAACAGCAGGTAGGGGCGGTACCGCTCGACCGCAGCGGCGTCCATAAGTCTCTCAGCGGATTCGGCGCGCGGATCAACCGCGAAAACAGGGGTCGGGAGTCAGGAATCGGTCTTTGCCTTGCTGACCCCTGACCCCTGACTCTTGACCCCTGGTTCCTGCGGCGGCTTCCACTTCGCCGCTTCCTCGGGCTTGCCCCAGCGCTCGTACATCACTGCTAGGGTAGACCGGTTCCGCCTCAGCCACGCCGGGTTCGTCACGGGAGGCTTCGCCAGGGCCGCGTTCGCTTCGAGCAACAGCGGCTCCGCCTCGGCGAACTTCCCACGGACGACTAGGCACGCGGCGAGCCGCGACCGGGTGTGCGGGATGAGTGGATTGTCGGCGGGCATCGTGGCGAGGTAGCCGGCCAACACCTCGCGGTACGCGGCCTCGGCCTCGTCGATCTTCCGCTGGTAGTACCAACAGTCGGCCAGCAAGCCTTGGGTCGTGTAGGTACTCGGGTGCGTCGGGCTGATCACCCTGCGCCGCTTCTCGAGCGTGTCGGCCAGGACCGGCACGGCCGCGGTGTAGTCCCCCAGCACGAAGTACGCCTCGCCGACGTAGCCGCGGAGGATGATCGTCCGCTGGTCGAGCGGACCGTACACCGCCTCCGCCCGGTCGGCCGCCTCCCGCATCACCGGCAGGGCGTCGGCCATGCGGTTGCGTGCACCGAGGACCTTGGACACGCCCGAGAGGGCGTCGATGTCCATCGCGCGGGCCTTACCCGTCGCGGCCCGGCAGATGGCCAGACCGTCGCGGTAGAGCGTCTCGGCCGCGTCGACCTGCCGCAGCTTCAGCCTGGCGTTGGCCAACTCGAACCGGGCCGTCAGCGTCCGCTCGTCGGCCGGGCCGCGGAGGGACGTCAGCCGCTCGAAGCCGCGCTCGAGCATCGGGGCCGCCCGCTCGTACTGCCCCTGCATGGCGTAGGTCGTCCCCAAGGCCGTGTTGGCCACCACCGTCGGCTCGGCGTCGGGGCCGAGCGTCCGCTCGTAAAAGTCGGCCGCGCGGGCCAGGTGGTGGACGGCCCGGTCGTACTCGCCGAATTGCAAGAACGTCTGGCCAAACGAGTCGTGGACGGACGCGGCGATCTCCGGCTGGTTGGCGAACGACTCGTCCACCTTCGGCGCAGCCGCGGACACCAGTTGCAGGACGGTCACGTCTCGGCCTTTCCCCTCGCCGCCGAGCCGCGGGGCGGCCAGGATCTGGTCGAGCAGGAAGGCGTTCATGGCTGCCGTGCCGTCGCGGGCAGTCTCAGCCCGTCGGCGCGCGGCCTCGCTCTCGCGGAAGGCATACGCAAGCGCCACGACGCTGCCAACGATGACGGCGGCCGTCAATCCGGTGAGCGCGGCCGGCAACGGGTGCCGGCGGGCGAGCTTGACCGCCCGGCCGAAGACGCCGATGGGCCGGGCCAGGATCGGCCGGCCGTCGAGGTAGCGGCCAAGGTCGTCGGCCAACGCCGCCGCCGACGGGTAGCGGCGGTCTGGCGGCTTCTCGAGGCACTTCAGGCAGATGGTTTCGAGGTCGCGCGGCACGGCGGGCTGGAGCCGCCGCGGCGGCAGTGGCTCGACCCGCGTGACCTGCATCACCGTCTCGAGCGGCGTCGGCCCCTGGAACGGCGGCCGGCCCGTGAGCATCTCGTAGAGGATGGCTCCGAGACTGAAGACATCGGTCCGCGGGCCGATGTCGCGGTGCCAACCACGAGCCTGCTCTGGGGCCATGTAACTCGGCGTGCCAAGGATGGTGCCGGTCTGCGTCTGCCCGCCGTCGGCATCGAACCGCTTGGCGAGGCCGAAATCGGCGACCTTCGGTCGCAAGCTCCAGGAACCAAGATCCAAATTCCAACTCACGGCCGTGGCTGTCGTTGGTTCTTGGTTCTTGGTTCTTGGTTCTTCCTGCGACAGCAGGATGTTGGCTGGCTTCAAGTCGCGGTGGACCAGCCCTGCCTGGTGGGCAGCTTCGACGGCCTCGGCCACCTGTTTGACGATAGTCGCCGCAGCGCGTGGCGGCTGCGGCGTGCGGGCGATGGCCCGGTCGAGGCTGCCGCCGGGGACGTATTCCAGGCACAGGTATGGCCGCGGCAGTGCGTCCGGGAACGGGCACCATTCGCCAACCTCGTAGACGCGGACGATGCCAGGATGCGTCAACCGACCGGCAGCACGGGCCTCGGCCTGGAACCGCTCCAGTTCGGCAGGCGTCTCGTGTCCGCTGCCGAGCAAGACCTTGAGCGCGACGATGCGATCGAGGGCCGGCTGGCGCGCTTTGTAGACGACGCCGACTCCGCCGCGGCCCAGTTCTTCGAGGATTTCGTAGCCGGGAATGGTCGGTGGCGCAGTAGCCGACAGGCCGGCCCCGAGCTTGGAGAGGAACTCACCATGCGAGTCGAGGAGAGTTGCCGGGGCGGAACCGGGGCTGCCGGCCAAGGCGGCGAGTCGCGCCTGGCACGCCGGGCACGATTCGACGTGACTCGCGACGGTCGGCCCAGCCGTACCGGCCAGTAAATCGCGCAACGTCGCCGGGGCGGGACAGACGTCGATCGTGGGGTTCGCCATCTGGTGAATTTTAGCGACTGGAGGTTGGGCATCGGCCTCGGGTACTATGCCGCCGTCAACACCGCCTCCGCGACCGCGGCCGTCGTCGCCGTGCCGCCGAGGTCCGGCGGCAGCGCCTTGCCGGCTTTCAGCACCGCGGCCACGGCGTCGCGCACCGCCTTCGCGCTCGCGGCCAGCCCCAGGTGGTCGAGCATCATCCCGGCTGACAGCACGGCCGCCAACGGATTCGCGATGCCCTTGCCGGCGATGTCCGGCGCGCTCCCATGCACCGGCTCAAACATGCTCGGGAATTTGCACTCGGGGTTGATGTTGGCCGACGCGGCCAGGCCCATACTGCCGGTCACGATCGCGCTCAGGTCGGTCAGGATGTCGCCAAACAGGTTGCTCGCGACCACCACGTCAAACGACTCCGGCTTCCGCACGAAGTCCATCGCGGCGGCGTCGACGAGCAGCGATCCGGCCTGCACGTCCGGATAGCCGGCCTTGACCGTGTGGAACGCCTCGTCCCACAGGACCATGCCGTAGGCCAGGGCGTTCGACTTGGTGATCGACGTGACCTTCTTGCGGCGCTTGCGGGCACCCTCGAATGCGGCCCGGATGATCCGCTCGCAGCCGCGACGAGTGAAGACCGACGTCTGGATCGCGATGTCCTCGGCCGTGCCCTGGTAGACGCGGCCGCCGACCGGAGCGTACTCGCCCTCGGTGTTCTCGCGGTAGACGGCCATGTCGATCGAGCCGGGGGCCTTGTCCCGCAGCGGGCACGGCACACCGTCGAACAAGTACGCCGGCCGCAGGTTGACGTACTGGTCGAACTTCCGCCGCATCGGAAGCAAGAGGTCGTGGACCGTCACCGAGTCCGGCACGTCCGGGCTGCCGATCGCACCGAAGAGGATCGCGTCGTGCTGCTTCAAGGTGTCCCAGCCGTCGGCTGGCAGGATGCGACCGTGAGTCTTGTAGTAAGCGGACGACCACGGTAGACGGTTCCACGCGATCTCCGCGCGCTCGTGCTTCGCGACAGCTTTGTCCACGACGCGGACGGCCACATCGATCACTTCGGGGCCGATGCCGTCGCCGCCAAGGACGGCGATGCGGAAGGCTGGCATTGCAAATTCTCCGGGGCGAGGTATGAACCGGGGTGTTCGCGCGAAAGCCCACCGACGGTGGTCGGTGGGCGGCACGGGGCCGACCCAACGATTGCCATCGGTGGGCTTTCCTAGGTGCATGGGAAACACGGTCAAGATGACGCGATGGCGGCGAATGCGGTGGACGGCGCTAGTCCTGGCGATGGCGGGCTGTACGTCCGACTTCGGCCGGCGCGATGGCCGCTCCGACGATCCGCTCCTCGGCAATGCACGGCCAGCCAATCAACCGGTTGCCGTCGTTTCGGCGAATCCGTCTGCGACTCCGACACTGCAACCGCCGTCGTATTCACCGCAACCAAACCTGGTACCGACGAGCAACGCCGCGCTCGCGTCGGGTGGCTTCCAGCCGCTGTCGGGGTCGAGCGACTTGCGCATTGGCGATGGCTCTGCGTCGCTCGGTGCGCCCAACGGCGTGGCGCTTCAATCACCCGCGTTTGCGGACGTTAAGCCGGCCCCACCACCGAACGCGGCTGGCACAGCGGTGGCTCCCGCTCCCCCACCGAACTTCGCGCCGGCAGCACGAAGCAATGGTCCTGCTGGTGGCGGCGGCCTGGAAGCCGTGGTCGCCGCGAACCCCCAGTTGCGGTTCACCACGTTGACGTATAACGGCGAATCGCGCGAGTGGACGTGCAAAATCTCCGTGCCCAACAAGCTCAACACGTCCGTGCCGCGCGTGGTCGAGGGGACGGCCGCGACTCAGGAGCAAGCAATCCGCGAGGCGCTCGCGCAACTCGCTCGCGACTGACTTCGCATCTGCGATTGTGTCCGCCGGTCAAGCCTTGCCCAGATTACACATCAATCGCGCCAAATCCCTCCATCCCAGCGAACTCTCGCAAACCCACCAGCCGATCATGAAGCGCATCTGCACACGACGGAGCGCACACGACGGAGCGCCGCTCCGCCTGGAGTGGGGAACTCCCATGAAACCGATTTTGACCGCCATTGCGGCGCTTTGCCTTCTGATTGATACGCCCCTGCTGGCACAGGAGCGCGTGGCAGAGCGGCCGCCGTTGGACGCGATCCTGACACCGCCTCAACCCGCGGAAGCGGGGGAGGGTCGTGAGCCAGCCGCGGAACGCCGTGTCGAATGGGAGACCGACCGCGACTCGTTTACGCCCTCGGCCAAGACTGCCGGTCGACGGCGGTTGATCGTCGAATCGGCCTACTCATTCATTGACAATCGCGGGCGGAAGGAGTCGCACAGCCTGCCCGAGTTGGTGGCCCGCTACGGCGTCACCGACCGGATCGAACTGCGACTCGGCTGGAACTACGAGGTCGGCGGTGCCGCCAGCGGGGTGTCGGCGAGTTCGAGTGGCGAGGAGTTGTTCGGCGCGGGCCTGTCCCGCGAGTCGTCACTCAACCTCGGCCTCAAGCTCGGCGTTACGGAACAGGACCGGTGGATCCCCGAAAGCGCACTGATCCTGAGCGCGTTCACGCCGACCTCCGGCGAGGAGACGGCGACGCAGTTCGTCGGCACCTACGTCGTTGGTTGGGAGCTTCCTAACCGCTGGAAGCTCGATTCTGCGATTCGCTTCGCCGCCGACAGCGAGCGCGGTGACCGATTCACCGAGTGGGCGCCGTCCGTCGTCCTCAAGGTGCCGTTCGGCGAAAAATGGGACGCCCACGTCGAGTACTTCGGCATCGCGACCAACGGCAAGGAACACGACCGGACGGTCCACTACTTCAGTCCCGGTCTGCACTACCTGCTGACCGAGAATGTCGAGGTCGGCTTCCGTCTTGGCTGGGGCTTGAACGACCAGTCCGCACGGTTCTTCTCCAACGTCGGCTTCGGCCTTCGGTTCTGACCCGCGTTGACGCGATCGAGTTTTGGGGGATGGGCCGGCCATGCCGGCCATTCGCCCAGCCAAGGGCTCTACCTTCTGGTCAACTCGAACGTGACCTTCTCGATCGTGCCGGTGAACGCGAACGTCCCCTTGTCCTTGTACGCCGGGTCCACGGGGGTGATCGAGTCGCGACCGACCTCGAACGGCTCCAACCCGTGGCGGAACGCGGAGCGCTTGATCGTCCCCTCGCCGGCGGGCTTGCCGTTGACGAAGAGCTTCAGCGTGCCGCCGCCCGCCTTCGACCCGTCCGGCGTGAACTCGGTCTTCAGCGTCACCTTCCCCTCAGGCAGCGCGACCGTGCCGGGAATGGTCACGTCGGCGATGTCGAAGTACGTGTACCGGAATGCCGGCTTGCCGCCCCGGACGTACAGCGACCACCCGGCCGAGAACGCCCCCGCGCAGGTGACGACGCCCTCGGCCCCGCCCTTGGGGATCACGAGGTCCGCCGTAATCGTGTGGCCGCGGGGGAACAGTTGTGGGCCGATCGGCTCCGGAAGCCAGACGTTGTTGCCGTAGTAGGTCCAGCTCGTCTTTGGCTCCCCGGCCATCCGCAGCTTCGGGTCCATCCGCTCCGAGAACCGCGGGTCGAGCGGGAACACGCCGTATTTCGTCGCTTCCTCGACGAACTTCGCCTGTAGCTCCTTGAGCTTGTCCGGCTGCTTCGCCGCGAGGTCGTCGGCCTGGCTGAAGTCCGCGTCGATATGGTACAGCTCCCACGGGGCCGTCAGGAACCCGTCCCCTTCCCCGGCGGTCTCCCACGGCAACCCGTAGTGGCTGCACGCCACCCAGCCGTCGTGGTAGATCGCCCGGTTGGTCGCCAGCTCGAAGTATTGCGTCGTCCGCCGCTCCTTCGCCGTCGCGGCGTCGAACGAGTACAGCATCGACACCCCCTCGATCGGCTTCTGCGGGATGCCGTTGACCGCCTTCGGCTCGGGGGACCTTGCACGCCTCCAGGATCGTCGGCACCACGTCGATGACGTGGTGGAACTGGGTGCGGGTCTCGCCCTTCGCCTTGATGCCCTTCGGCCAATGGACAACGAGCGGGTTGCGGGTGCCGCCGAAGTGGCTGGCCACTTGCTTGGTCCACTGGAACGGGGCGTCCATCGCCCACGCCCAGCCGACCGGGACGTGCGGCTCGCTCGTCGGTCCGCCGATCTCGTCGATCCGCTTGATCGTGCTTTCCAGCCCGAGCTGCACGCCGAGCAGGCTGGCGATCTCGCTGAAAGTGCCTTCCAAACCGCCCTCGGCACTCGCCCCGTTGTCGCCGACGACGTACATGACCAGCGTGTTGTCCAGCTCGCCGGACTGCCGTAGGCTCTCGACCAGCCGGCCGACCTCGGCGTCGGTGTAGTCCATGTAGCCCGCGTAGTTCTCCATTAGCCGGGCGTACACCCGCTTCTCGTCGGCCGACCGGCTGTCCCACGACGGGATGCTCGCCGGCCGCGGCGTCAGCTTCGTCCCCTTGGGGATGACGCCCGTCTCAAGCTGCCTCGCGTGGGTCAGCTCGCGTTGCCGGTCCCAGCCGTGGTCGAACTTGCCCTTGTACTTGTCGCGGTACGCCTTCGGGGCGTGGTGCGGGGCGTGGACGCCGGAGGTGCTGAAGTAGTTGAACCACGGCTTGTCGCGGTCGGCCGCCCGGACGTTGCGGGTCCAGGCGATCGCCTCGTCGGTCATGTCGGCGGTGAAGTGATAGCCCTGCTCCGGCGTCTTTGGCGGCGGCACCCAGGTGGTGTTGCGGTAGATGACCGGGTAGTACTGGTGGGTCTCGCCCTGGTTGAACCCGTAGAAGTACTCGAACCCGAGGCCGGTCGGCCAGCGGTCGAACGGGCCGGCCGGGCTGATGTCCGGCTCCGGCGTGTTGTGCCACTTGCCGAACATGCCGGTGGCGTACCCGTTGTCCCGCAGCGTCTGCGCCACCACGGCCGTACTCCGCGGGATGATGCCGGTGTAGCCGGGGTAGCCGGTGCCCATCTCGATGATGACGCCGGTGCCGCAACTGTGGTGGTTCCGGCCCGTCAGTAGCGCCCCGCGGGTCGGGCTGCACAGGGCCGTCGTGTGGAACCGGGTGTACTTCAGCCCGTTGTCGGCGAGCCGCTGCATCTGCGGCGTCGGCACCGGCCCGCCGAACGTCGAGCACATGCCGAAGCCCACGTCGTCGAGCAGGATGAGCAGGACGTTTGGGCTGCCCTTCGGGGCCTTCACCGGCTGCGGGTAGCTCGGCGTCGAGTCCTTGTACGTCTCGCCGATCTTGCCGGTGAACGCCGGGTCGGGCTTCGGCAGTTGCGTGCCGCCGGCGGGGGCCGGTTTGGCCTTCGCGTCTTGGGCGAGCACCCCGGCGGGTGGGCCAGACGGAACCAGCCAGCCGAGGACGCAGCCGACCGCGACCGTCGCGGCGGGAACGAGGAACCGGGAACGCATGGCGTGAGACTCCTGGAACGGAAGACGGGTCGGGCCGGGATCGTCCCGGCCCGGTCGAACGCCCGCCATCACTTCTTGGGCAACGTCGGCTTTTCGTTCGGAAGGCCGCGGTCCACGTTGTACCCCTGGTCGAGGACCGTTTCGCCCTGAAAGCCGAGGAAGTCCACCTGGGCCTTCATCCACTCGCTCGGCTTCTGCTGCTTCGCGTACCCGAGCAGCCGGGCTTCGAGATCCTTCACCACCTCCGGGTGCTTGTCGGCCACGTCCGCCCGTTCGCCGGGGTCGTTCTCCAGGTCGAACAACTCGGTCTTCCCGGGCATCAGGGCGACGGTGACGAGCTTCCACTTGCCCTTGCGGATCGCCCCGCGGAAGGCCTCCACGTTGATCAGGATGTCGTCGTGCGGACTTGGCTTGCCGTCGGCGATCGTGGCCCAGGCGTCCTTCCCGTCGAACGGCTTGGCCGGGTCGCCCCGGCCGCCGGCGAGGGCCAGTAGGGTGGGCATGACATCGACGTGGTGGAGCGGCTCGGTCACCACCGCCGGCTTGATCTTGCCCGGCCAGTTCACGATCGCCGGCAACCGCACCCCGCCCTCCCTGAGGGTGCCCTTGCCCCCGGCGAACGGGGCGTTGGACGCCGGCGGCGGGGCCCCGAGGCCGACCCCGCCGCTGGCCTCGCGTTCCTCCGGCGACCGCGCCCCGGTGGCGAACAGGGCGCTCGTGGCCCCGCCGTTGTCGGTGGTGAAGACGATCGCCGTGTTCTCCCGCATCCCCTTCTTCCCCAGCGCCGCGACGATGCGCCCGACCTGCCGGTCGAGGTTGGTAATCATGCCCGCGTAGGTGCGGTGGACGTCGTCGGCGAACACGTCCCGGTAGGCGTCGACGTCCGCCTTCGGGGACTGGTACGGCGCGTGGGGGGCCAGGGACGCGAAGTACAGGAACATCGGCTTGGCCGTGTCGTGCCCCTCGATCAACGTCACCGCCTCGTCGCCGATCAGGTCCACGTAGTACCCGTCCTCCCGGAGGAACGTGCCGTTCCGCTGCCAGTCGACGACGCCGCCGCGGTCCTTGGTGAAGTAGTCCACTTCGCCGACGACGTTGCCGTAGAAGTGGTCGAAGCCGCGGTTCTGCGGCCAGTACTTGCGGTCGGCGTGGCCGAGGTGCCACTTGCCGCACATGTACGTGCCGTAGCCGGCGTCCTTGAGGGCCTGGGGGAGGGTCCGCTCGTCGGTCGGCAGGCCGTACTTGTGGCTTGGGAAGATGACGAGCGTCTGGAGGCCGTGCCGCATCGGGTAGCGGCCCGTCATCAGGGCCGCGCGGGCCGGCGTGCAGAGCGGCAGGCCGTAATACGACTCGAGCCGAGCGCCGCCCCGGGCCAGGGCGTCGATGTGCGGCGTCTTGATCTTGCCGCCCCGATAGCCGAGGTCGGCGTTTCCGAGGTCGTCCGCGAGGATGACGACGATGTTGGGCTTGTCGGCCGCGACCACGGCCGCGGCGATCGGATGAATGGCGACGAGCGCGGCCGCGAACAGGCCTGGCGAGCGCATCACGTGTTGTCCCCCGTCGGGTGGAGAGTTGAGCCGGGGTGTGGGTTGCCTACCCGGCCGATTGCCTGCCAAGTCGAGCCGCCGGTCGCCCGGCCGCCGCGTCCGCCGCGTCGGCGTAAGGTTGTCACCCGCTTGCCGCACCGCCGACGTGCTGCGGCCCGGTGAGAGTGCTCATGAAAGCGAGGACGGCCGGCAACGCGCCGGCCGCCTCAAACTGCTACGGTCTACTGACCGCCGGCGCTCGCGGCGATCATCTTCTGGATCTTCTCCAGGTTGAACGACCCCGGCGTCTGGCTCGGCGGGTAGTCCTTCATCGACATCAGGAACTTCCCGGCGAATCCTTGCAGCGGACGATCACGAAGATGCGGTCGATGTACCAGTCGTAGTAGGTGTTGAGCCGTGCTGGGCCTTCTCGAACGGGTCGCGGCGGAGGTTGAACAACAGCGGCGTCCGTAGCTCGGTGAACGGCTCGGCCCAGATCTGCAACCGGCTTTCCACCCGCTGTTCCAGGAAGACGACCTTCCAGTCGTCGTAGCGGATGGCCATGATCTGGCCCTCGTCGCCGACGTACATGAACTCGTGCCGCGGCGAGTCCTTCGCCTTGCCGGTCAGGTAGTCGAGCTGGTTGTGCCCGTCGATGTAGTTCTTGTACCGCCGGCCGTTCAGCTCCACGCCGGCCTTGAGCTTGTCGGCGATCCCGGCGTCCCCGGCCGCGGCGGCGAGGGTCGGCAGCCAGTCCTCGTGCGCCACGATGCCGTTGAGCGTCACGCCGGCGGGGAACTTGCCCGGCCACCGCGCGAACGCCGGCACCCGGAACGCACCCTCCCAGTTGGAGTTCTTTTCGCAGCGGAACGGCGTCGTGCCGGCGTCCGGCCAGGTGTTGTAGTGCGGGCCGTTGTCGGTCGAGTAGAGGACAATGGTGTCGTTGGCGATGCCGAGCTCATCGAGCTGCTTGAGCAGTTGGCCGACGTGGCCGTCGTGTTCGACCATGCCGTCGTGGTACTCGTTGCCGCTCGGCCCCGAGATGCCGGTCAGCTCCTTCTTGACGTGGGTGCGGAAGTGCATGCGGGTGCCGTTCCACCAGCAGAAGAACGGCTGGCCGGCCTTGTGCTGGCGGGCGATGTAGTCCTTGGCGGCGGCGACCGTCTCGTCGTCGATGGTCTCCATCCGCTTCTTGGTCAAGGGGCCGGTGTCCTCGATGGCCTGGCCGCCCTTGCCGTCGGCCTTGCACTTCAGCACGCCGCGCGGGCCATACTGTTGCAAGAACGTCTTGCCGTTCGGGAGCTTGAGGTCGCGCGGGTAGTCGCGGTTCTCCGGCTCCTCCTGGGCGTTCAGGTGATAGAGATTGCCGAAGAACTCGTCGAACCCGTGCATCGTCGGCAGGTGTTCGTCGCGGTCGCCCTGGTGGTTCTTGCCGAACTGGCCGGTGGCGTACCCGAGGCTCTTCATCACGGTGGCGATCGTCACGTCGGACTTCTGCCAGCCTTCCTTCGCGCCCGGCAGGCCGACCTTGGTCATGCCGGTGCGGACCGGGACATTGCCGCCGATGAACGCAGCCCGGCCGGCGGTGCAGCTCTGCTGCCCGTAGTAGTCGGTGAAGGCGACGCCTTCCTTGGCGATGCGGTCGATGTTGGGCGTCTTGTAGCCCATCATGCCGCGGTTGTTGTGGCTGATGTTCCAGGTGCCGATGTCGTCTCCCCAGATGACGAGGATATTCGGCTTCTTGCCGCCGGCCGGCTGGGTCGCGGCGAGCGGCGCGACTGCGGCTTGCAGCGGAGACAGGTCGGCCTTGGCGAGCAACACGCCTTTGACGTCGCCGTCGCAGCACGGCATGACAGGGGTTGGGGCCCGGCTTGCGGCCCGGCCATCGGTGTCTTGCCGGGCCATGGCCTGCGGGAGTATGACGAGCCGACCCGACGCGGCTAGCCAGCCCAGGGCCGCCCCGAATGCAACGAATGCAACCGGGACGAAGAATCGCGAACGCATGGTGCCGACCTCCTAGGGTTTGGCGGTCATCTGGCCGTGACACGCCGAATGTACATTGCAACCTAGTTGCCCGCGGGACAGACCGCCAGTAGCCTGTTGGGGGCTATCCGATTTTGGCAAAGTCGGGCCGCTAAGCAGTCCCACGGGAAGGCGGGCGGCATATGGAACACTCGCCAATTGCCGACGCCGAGCGCGCGAAGTCGCGGGGCAACGAATCCTGGCGGATCGCGGACTTCGACGAGCAAGTGCAACGATTCCCCGGCTGGACCGGCCGGTTCGAGCAACTCTCGCGCGGCCAGTTCGACGGGACGATGCGCATCGCCCGCGGCCGCGAACTCTCCAGCGCGATGACAGTTATTCTCGTGGTGCCCGGCAGCGCGGCGGCTGGGGCCACGGCGGTCTCTCGCCGTCGGCCCGGTCCCGATTACTGCGCCGAGGAGGCGAGGCGCGACCGGCTCCGTACGGCGATCACGGACGGAGACTTGTGTCGGAACCTTGGCGTTTACGTCCGCACGCTGAGGATGGCATTTCAGGAGCGGCTTGGCATGGGGCCGATGGCTAATTGCCAAACGCTACGGCTGAACGCGGCATGGACGGTCCGGAAAGCGTCGGACTCGGAGGTGTCGGTGGCCGACGTCGCCCGGACGCTGGGTTACCACCACGTTGGTAAGTTCGCCGGCTACAATCGACGGTTCGTTGGCGGACTTCCATCCGCAATTGTCCGCTGACTGGAGTTCGTCCCTGTGCGGCGGCTGTGAGGCCGCTATTGTCGCCCACCGGTGGTCACGATGAAACACACTTCGATTCGCCAACATGGCGCTATCTGTGGGACGATTGTGATCTGCACGCTGCTCGTGTTCCGAGAGAGGGTGCAGGCCGATCCGCCGGCGGAGGGTGTCGCGGCGACGCATCTCAAAGTCGCCGCCGTTCAGATGCGCTCGACGCGCAACCTGGCCGGCAACACGGCTCGAATTGTCCAAGCGATCCGTGACTGTGCACGCGACGGCGTTCGCGTCGTGGCCTTTCCGGAATGTGCATTGACCGGCTACTTCGCGGACGCAGCCGTCGGTGCGTCGGCCGAACAACTTGCGGCGGCGGAAGCCCAGATCGCGGAAACGTGCCGTACCGCGGCCGTGTACGCCATCGTCGGTTCCGCCTGGCGTGAGGGAGCCAAGCTCTACAACTCTGCGCTCGTCGTTTCCCCGAAGGGCCAGGTGATCGAGCGCTATCACAAGCTTCAGCTTGCGGAATCATGGCCGCAACCCGGCGACCATTTGTCGGTGTTCAGAATCGATGGCGTCCCTTGCTCGACGATCATTTGCCACGACGAACGCTATCCCGAACTGGTTCGTCTCCCCGTGCTGGCGGGTGCCAAGGTGATCTTCTATATTTCGCACGAATCGGGCGTGCGGAGCGAACACAAAATCAACCCTTACCGCGCGCAGATCCAGGCGCGGGCCGTCGAAAACACCGTGTACGTCGTCCATGCAAATGCGCCGGCGAACGAGGACACAAGCGGCTCGCACGGGCATAGCCGGATCATCGCGCCGGACGGGAACATCGCCCGCGAGGCGACGGTTTTCGGCGAGGACGTTGTGACGGAATCTCTAGACCTTCGCAAAGCGACCCGCGATAACGCACGGAAGAGCCTGGACCGAGGTCCGCTCCGCGACTGGTGGCAAGACGGGATCAAGCGAGTTCGCATCATCGATTAGGGCATTGCACGCCGCGCACGTTGCCCCGAATAGTGGAGAAGGGGTCCATTCTCATGCGCACCGTGACATTCGGAATACTCTTGGCTTCTACGATCCGCATCGCCGCGGCAGAACCGACAGTCCGCGCCGGGGCGTATGCGATGGATGTGACGCCACCGGCGTTTCCGATCTCAGTGAACGGCAACATGGCCGATCGACTGGCCACGCGGGCAACGGACCCGATGCACGCACGTTGTATCGTGTTCGGCACTCCCGCGGTCACCGTGGCGATGGTCACCGTCGATAGTTGCATGTTGCCGCGCGAGCTGATCGACTCTGCCAAGGCGCAAGCCGAAAAGCTCACCGGCATCCCAGCCAAGCACATCCTGATCTCGGCAACACATACGCACACGGCGCCGGCCAGTACGGGCGTGTTTCAGAGCGACGCCAACGACGGGTACGTGAGGTTCTTGCCTGGGAAGATCGCCGAGGGGATCGCGAAGGCCAAGGATGCCATGACGGATGCGACAGTTGGAGCTGCGGCGGCCGACGAGCCGTCGCAACTGTTTAACCGCCGTTGGAAGCTGAAGCCCGGCACGATGCCGCCAAACCCCTTCGGCACGAGCGACGATCTCGTGAAGATGAACCCTGGCGTCGGCAACCCGAATCTCGTCGAGCCGGCGGGACCGGTCGATCCGGGCGTCACCGTTCTGGCGTTCCGCAAAGCCGACGGGACGCCGATCGCGCTACACGCGAACTACTCGCTGCACTACGTCGGCGACCTGCCGCCGCTGTCGGCCGACTACTTCGGCGTATTTTGCGAGCTGATCGGCCCGGCTATCGGGGCTAAGCCGCCGTTCGTGGCGGTCCTGTCGAATGGCACGAGTGGCGACGTGAACAATGTCGACGTGCGTGGCACGCCGACAAAGACGCAGCCGGGAGAGAACTGCCGGCGCGTCGCGGCCGTGGTGAGCGCCGCCGCGAAACGGGCTTACGAGAATGTCCGTTTCGTGCGCGATCCGCTCGTCGCGGTCGTGGAGAAGGAGATCGAGCTAAAGGTCCGCAAGCCGAATGACGCGGAGCTGGCCCGGGCGAAAGACATCCTCGCCAAAGCCGGCCCCGGTGTCCTCAAGGGGTTGGATGCGATCTACGCCCGCGAGACGGTCCTGATGGCGAAGTATCCCGACACGGTGAAGCTGAAGCTCCAGGCCATCCGCATCGGCGACACAGCGATCTGCGCCGTCCCGTGCGAGGTGTTCGCGGACATCGGGCTAACGCTGAAGAAGAAGTCGCCGTTCGGCACGACGTTCACCATTTCGCTGGCTAACGGCTACAACGGCTACCTGCCGACGCCCGAACAGCACAAGCTCGGCGGCTACGAGACGTGGCGGGCGCGGTCGAGCTACCTCGAAGTCACTGCCTCGGAGACTATCGTCGCCACGATGTTTGACCTGTTGGCGCAGCTGCGCCAAATGAAATAACCTGTCCCCAACTCCCGACCGTTCCCGGATACCCGTATATGGGGCCGGACACCGACGTCGCGCCGAACTCGCTCGCCGACCTGCTCCGCCGGGCTGTCGCCGGGGACGCTGCCGCCTGTGCCGAACTCTTCACGCAGCACCGCGAGCGGCTGCGGCGCGTGATTCACCTCCGGCTCGACCACCGATTGCAGGGCCGGCTCGACCCGTCCGACGTGCTACAGGACGCCTTCCTCGACTTCGCCCGACGGCTGCCGGAGTTCGACCCGGCCGGCGACTTGCCGTTCTACCTGTGGCTCCGCGGCCTGACCGGCCAACGGCTCGTGGACCTGCACCGCGCCCACCTCGGCGCGAAGATGCGGGACGCTGGGTTGGAGGTGTCGCTGTACCGCGGGGCGATGCCGCAAGCATCGAGCGTTTCGCTGGCGGCACAGCTGCTCGGCCGGATGACCTCGGCCAGCCACGCGGCCATGCGGGCCGAGGTGCAACTGCGGGTGCAGGACGCCCTGAACGCGATGGACCCGACCGACCGCGAGGTGCTGACGCTGCGGCACTTCGAGCAGATGAGCAACGACGAGGCGGCCCAGGCCCTGGGCTTGGCGAAGTCGGCGGCGAGCAAGCGGTACGTCCGGGCGCTCAAGCGGCTGCGGGACGTGCTGGCGACGCTGCCGGGGTTCGGCGATTACTCGGAGTGATTCGCGATCTCCGTTCGCGACGCTTCGCAGAAGCATCCACGCTTCTGCGAAGCGTCGCGAACCGGCAGGGGTGTACGTCCATGGCAAACACCAGTTCCGACCGCGAGCCGATCGACTGCGTCGCCGAGGAGTTCCTCGCCCGGTACCGCCGCGGTGAGCGGCCGACCGTCGCCGAGTACGCCGCCCGGCACCCGGACCTCGCCGACGAGATCCGCGAGCTGTTCCCGGCTCTGGTGATGATGGAGCAGGCCGCCCCCGGCTCCGCCGACCCGAGCGCGGTCGCCGTGTCGCGCAACGGCCGCCACGCCGCCCCGGAGCGGCTCGGCGACTTCCGCATCCTGCGGGAGGTCGGCCGCGGCGGCATGGGCGTCGTCTACGAGGCCGTGCAGGAGTCGCTCGGCCGGCACGTCGCCCTGAAGCTGCTTCCGCCGGACGCGATCCTCGACCCGAAGCGGCTTCGCCGCTTCCAACGCGAAGCGAAGGCCGCCGCCAACCTGCACCACACCAACATCGTCCCGGTCTACGGCGTCGGCGAGGCCGGCGGCACCCACTTCTACGCCATGCAGTTCATCCGCGGCCAGGGGATGGACTCGGTGATCGACGAGCTGCGCCGCCTGAGGGCCGGCGGTGACGTGCCGGCCGGCGGCGCGGCCCGGTCGCTGATGACCGGCGAGTTCGTCGGCGGACGGTCGCCGTTGGCCGACCTGACCGGTCCCGCGTCCGGCACCGACGAGATGACCGCCGCGGCCCCGCCCTCGACAGCCGTCAGCGGCTCGCTCGGCGACACCGGCCGGCACTACTGGGAGTCGGTTGCGAAGCTCGGGGCGCAGGTGGCCGACGCCCTGGCCTACGCCCACGCCCAGGGCATCATCCACCGCGACATCAAGCCGTCGAACTTGCTGCTCGACCCGGCCGGCACCGTCTGGGTGACGGACTTCGGCTTGGCCAAGGTGACGAGCGACGCCGACGACCTGAGCCACACCGGCGACATCCTCGGGACGCTGCGGTACATGGCCCCGGAGCGGTTCGGCGGCGAGGGCGACGCCCGGGCCGACACGTACGCCCTCGGGCTGACGCTGTACGAGCTGCTGACGTTCCGCCCGGCGTTCGACGGCGACAGCCGGCCGAATCTGATCGAGGCGGCGCTGCACGACGAGCCGGCCCGGCCACGGAAGCTCAACCCGGCCGTGCCGCGCGACCTGGAAACGGTGGTGCTGAAGGCGACGGCGAAGGACCCGGCCCGCCGCTACCAGTCGGCGGCGGAGTTGGCGGCGGATCTGCGGCGGTTCGCGGAGGACCGCCCGGTGCAGGCCCGGCGGGCCACGCCGGCCGAGCGGGCGTGGCGGTGGTGCCGCCGCAACCCGCTGGTGGCGTCACTCCTGACAGCGGTGGTGTCGCTACTGGTGGCGATCACGGCCGTGTCGGTGTTGGCAGCGGCGCGGGACCGCGCGGCGCAGGCCGCGGCGCAGAAGGGCAAGAAGCTGGCCTTGAACGCCGTGGACGAGATGTGGGTGGCCGTCGCCGAGAAGTGGCTCAAGGAAGCCCCCGAGTTGGAACTCGTGCAGAAGCAATTCCTGGAGAAGGCGCTCGAGTATTACCAGGAGTTGGCCAAGGACGACGACCGCGACCCGGAGGTGCGGCTCGCGAGCGCCGGGGCCTACCGGAAGATGGGCGAGATTCACCGCGGTTTCGCCGACGACGCCAAGGCCTGGAAAGCCCACGACACCTCGGCCAAACTGCTGACGGCCCTCGTCGCCGAGTTCCCGAACGACGAACGCTACCAGTTTGAGCTGGCCGTGAGCCACATGGCCCAAGCCGGGGAGGAGAACCCGCCGCCCTCCCGACAGCCCTTGGCCTTGGAGACGGCCGAGAAAGCCATGGACTTGTTCCGGACGCTGGCGGAGGCGCACCCGGACGACGCCCGTTACCGGGAATGGATCGCTTGCGCCTACTTCCGGCGGGCGATGACCGGAGCGCGGTCCGGACGCGGGCCGAAGAACGAGGCCGACTTTCGCAAGGCCCTGGAGCTGTTTGAGCCGCTGACGCGGGCGAACCCCGGCAACAGCTACCTGCGGGGCCGGTACCACCGGTGCCAGATCGACTTCAGCCGGTACTACTTCGACCGCCGGCGCGTGACCGAGGCCGAGGAGTTGTCGCGCCAGAGCGTAAGCGGGCTGCTGCGGCTGGCCGAGGAGTTCCCGCGCGAACACGTCCACCGGGCCGAGTTGACCGAGGCCCTGAATCACCACGCCTACGTCCTCGACGGGGCAGGCCGCTCGGCCGAGGCGGTCAGCGTGCTGCGGCAGGAGGTCGGGATGGGCGAACAACTTATCGCCACCTACCCGAACGCCGCGCACTACCGCCGGCGGCAGTTGGAAGCCTTGGGGATGCTCGGCTCGGCCTTGAGACGCCTCGACCGGCCGGCCGAGGCGGAAGTCGAGTTCGAACGGGCAATCGCCCAGTGCGAGCGGTTGATTGCACGGTTCAAGCATGAGGCCGATTACCGCTGGACACTCGTCAATTTGCTGGCGTCCCTCGGCGACATGCGGCTGCGGACGGGGCGGCACGCCGAAGCCGAGGACGCTTACCGACGCTCGGTGGTCGTGCAGCAGCAACGGGTGACCGATCAGCCGGGCAACGAAGCGATGAACCGGACCTTGATGGTCAGGTACGATCGGCTCGCCGCCTGCCTGCGCCGTGCGAACCGCGTGGACGCCGCCCTGGCGGCGCTGCGGGAATACATCACATTCGCCGACGGGTTCGCCGGCGGCCATCACGAGAACCCAGCGGTCCTCGAACCGATGGTATTCGCGCGGCGGCGTCTGGGGGAAGAGTTGAGTACGCTCGGCCGCCACGACGAGGCGGAGCAGGCGTTTCTCGACGCATTGGCGCAGTGCGACAAACTGATGGCGTATTACGCCCGCGCGGCCGCACGCGCCTGGGACCGGCCGGCCATTCAGCGCCAGCGGGTGCGGAACTTCTTTCGGCAGGGTCAGTCCGACCAGGCCGTCGGCGTCGTCCTCGCTGATGTCGCCCAGGCCGAGCGCCGGCTGGACGCCGACCCGAAGCGGGCCGACGCCCGAGCCGCGCTGCGGGATGCCGCCCGCGAGTTGGCCGTCCTCCACGAATGGGCCGGGCGGTTGGAGGACGCGGCGTCGGCGGCCCGGCGGGAACTCGATGTCGCCGCCGGGCTGGCGGCCGATTACCCGGGATTGGCCGCGCACCAGACGCGGCACGACGAGGCGCGGGCGCATCTGACCCGCCTGCTCTGGCGTGCCGGGCGGACGGCCGAGGCGACGGCCGAGGCCCGGCGGGAATCGGCCGAACCGGCCGCGGCCGGAACCGACCCGGTGGCCAAGGTCGGCAAGGCCCGGCTGCGGGCGCTCGTCACCTCCGCAAACACTCGCGGCCTGCTTCTCGGCCTGGTGAACCAGGTCGCGGAGGCAGACGCAGCATTTCAGAAGGCCCTCGTCCTGGGCCGGCAGCGAATCACCGACTTCCCGAAGGACACGGCCCATCGGCAGTCCGTGGCGACTACCCTCCGCAACCGCGGAAACCTGTTCGTACAAGCCGGCCGACCCGATACGGCCGAGGCGGCGTATCGCGAGGCGCTGACACAGGTCGACGAGTTGATTGCGTCGTTTCCCGACAGCCTGACGGACCAGGCATTCGCGGCGACGATGGCCCTGGACATCGCACGATTTTTCGTCGCGCGGGGTCAGGAGTCGGAGGCTGGGCGCTGCGTGGCGACATCGCGGGACTTGCGCGAGAAGCTCGTGGAGAGCCGTCCGGGGGTGGCGTTGCACGTCAACAACCTCGCGCGGTTCCTCTGCACGTGCCCGGTGCCGTCCCTTCGCGACCCGGCGCGAGCCGTCGCCTTGGCCGAGAAGGCCGTGGACCTGAACCCGACGGCCCTCCACACGTCCACACTCGGCGTCGCCCACTACCGGTCCGGCAACTGGCCGGCCGCGGCGACCGCCCTCCAACAATCGGCCGCGCAGGACGACTGGCCGGGACGTCCCGACACCGCCTTCTTCCTGGCAATGGCCCACTGGCAACTCGGCGAGCGCGACGGGGCCCGTAAGCAACTCGCCGAGGCCGTGCGGCTGACGGAGATGACCGACTCGCCCGATGGCGAGTTGCAAGACATTCGCACCGAGGCCGGGTGTAGTAATTGATTGTGGTGGTTTTTGATCGGTCGGCATAGTCTGGGGTCATCCCTGGAGGGCGACGCCGATGAGTCTTCGCACGTTCGAGGCGCAAACGCCGCTGGAAGTCCTGCTGGTCGAGCAGGCGTTGGCCGTCGCCCGCGAGTTGCAACGGGTGGCCGACGCGGCGCCCGACGGCCGCGTCTTGGCGGCGGTGGAGTCGGCGGCCGTGCCCGCCGGCCGCGAGTTCACCCGGCAGGCGGTCGAGGCGGCGCTCCAGGCGCAGGCCGCGGCGGCCGAAAAAAGGGGGCACCGGGGCGGACCTGCCCCGGGTGCGGCAAGCGGCTCTGGCCCAAGCGGTCGGCCGGCCGCGACGTCCTGACCGCCGCCGGCACGGTGCGGCTCGTCCGGCTGTACCTGACCTGCCCGCGGTGTGGCACGTCGGCCCACCCGCTGGACGGGCGGCTCGGCCTGGACGGGTTCGTCAGCCCGCAGGCCCAACGGCTGGTGTGCCTGGCCGGGGCGAGCTGGTCGTTCGACCGGGCGGCGGCGCACCTGAAGGAGTTCTGCGGGCTGTCCGTGTGCGACAACACCATCCGCCGGATCTGCCACGAGCACGGCGGGGCGATGCGGGACTGGCAGCGCGAGTCGGCGGCGGCGGCGGCAGCGTTCCGGGCGGCCGGTGGGGACGTGGAGTTCCAGACGGACGGGACGGCGGTGAACACGACCGAGGGGTGGCGGGAGATGCGGCTGTCGATCTTCGCCAAGCGGCACCGGGGGCGGCCGGCGGTGGCCGGCGCGACGGAGCCGCGGGGGCTGCCGGCCCCGCACGTGCGGGTCGTACAGGCGGGCATCCGCACCGGGGACCAACTCGGCCCGGCGTGGCGGCGGCAGGCCGCCCGGCTGGGGCTGACGGCGACCGCCGACCTGACGCTGATCGCCGACGGGGCCAAGTGGATCTGGCGGCAGTGGGAGGCGAACTTGCCGGGGGCGGCCGGGGTGCTCGACGTCTACCACGCCAGCGAACACCTGTGGGCGGCGGCCCGCGGCCACTTCGGCGACGGGACGGCGGCGGCCCACACCTGGGCGGAGCAACGCCGGGCCACGTTGCTGGCGGGCGGAGCCGCCGCGCTCGTGGCCGAGTTGGCCGGCCCGGCGTGGGCCGAGTTGCGGGCCTACTTCGAGCCGCACGGCGGCCACACCGACTACGCCGGGCGGCTGGCCGACGGGCGAAGCATCGGCAGCGGCATGGTCGAGGGCGCATGTAAACAGGTGGTCGGCCGTCGGCTCAAACAGACGGGGGCGCGGTGGAAGGTCCGCCGGGTCGAGCGGATGGCCGCCCTGTGCGCCGTGCAAGCCAGCGACCAATGGGACGCCTACTGGGCCGCCGCCTTCTAAAAACCACCACAATCAAGTACTGCACCCCCGAGGCCGAGGCGCTAATCGGCAATGCCGACGGCGGATGACGCGATCCGTACAACGTACTGGATACCGCTAGCCGCCCGCGTCCCCCGACCGAGGATCACGCCTGCCATGCGCCACCTGCTCGCGCTTGTCGTTCTCATCGCTCTCGGCCTTGTCCCGGTCATCGCGGCCGACGACCCGCCGCCGTTGCCGAAGCGCGAGTTCCGCGCTGCCTGGGTCGCGACCGTCGGCAACATCGACTGGCCGTCCCGCCGCGGTCTGTCCGTCCAGGACCAGCAGGACGAGATGCGGGCGATCCTCGACAAGTGCGTCGCGGTCAAGCTCAACGCCATCGTCCTTCAGGTGCGGACGATGTGCGACGCGCTGTATGCGTCGCCCCTGGAGCCGTGGTCCGAGTTCCTCACCGGTACCCCGGGGCAAGCACCGGAGCCGGCGTACGACCCGCTCGAGTTCGCCGTCCGCGAGGCCCACGCCCGCGGGCTGGAACTGCACGCCTGGCTCAACCCGTACCGGGCCAAGACGCCCGGCTCGAAGCCGGCGGCCGCCGACCACCTGGTCGCCAAGCGGCCAGACCTCGCGAAGGTCTACGGCAAGTACCACTGGCTGAACCCGACACACCCGGACGTCCAGAAGCACTCGCTCGCCGTGTTCCTCGACGTCGTCCGCCGGTACGACATCGACGGCATCCACATGGACGATTACTTCTACCCGTACCCCGACTACGGCGACGGCCAGCCGTTCCCCGATGACGACACCTGGGAGGCGTACAAGAAGGCCGGCGGCACGCTGGACCGCGACGACTGGCGGCGGGACGCGGTGAATAAGTTCGTCGAGCGGCTGTACAAGGACACGAAGGCGGCGAAGCCGTGGGTGAAGGTCGGCATCAGCCCGTTCGGCATTTGGCGGCCGGGCAACCCGCCAGGCATCCAGGGCTTCGACCAGTACGCCAAGCTTTACGCCGACGCCAAGCTCTGGCTCAACGAGGGCTGGGTCGATTATTTCACGCCACAGCTCTATTGGGCGATCGAGCCGGAGAAGCAGAGCTACCCGAAGCTCTTGGCGTGGTGGGCCGGCGAGAACACGAAGGGCCGGCACCTGTGGCCCGGCAACAACATCGGCCGGCACCCCGCGGCCGAGATCGTCGAGCAGGTCAAGCGGACGCGGAGCCAGGTCGCCGAGCCGGGCAACGTCTTCTTCAGCATGAAGACGATCCTCCGCAATGCCGGCGGCAAGGCCGACGCGCTGGCCGCGCTGTACGCCGAGCCGGCCCTGGTGCCGGCGACGCCGTGGCTCGGCAAGAAGCCGGCCGTCGCGCTCAAGACCGCGTGGCGAGACCGCGAGCTTGTCGTCACGCCACAGGGCGACCCGGTGCGGCAGTTCGTCGTGCGGAGCAAGACCGGTGGGAAGTGGGCCGTTCGCTTCCAACCGGCCGACGGGACGAAGCCGGTAGCGATCGCGTTCGCGGAGCCGCCGGAGACGGTGTTGGTGTCGGCCGTGGACCGCATTGGGCAGGAGACCGAGCCGACGGCGGTCGGCCGGTAGTCCGCCGTGTCGATAGGAGCCGCGAGCGTGAGCGAGCCGCGGGGACCCCACCGCTCGCCGCGCTCGCGGCTCCTACCGACCCTTCCCCTCATGACATGACCCGCTCGTTCTTCGGGTCGTACGGCGGCGTCAGCGACACCCGCGCCGGGAACTGCGTGCCGGCCACGTCGATCGTGTACCGGCCGGCCCGCACCCACTCGGCCGTCACCGGTGCGTCGCCGCGGACGTAGCCGAGGGCGACCGCCCCGCCGACGGTGTGGCCGTAGGCCGCCGAGGTCGTGTAGCCGACGCACACGCCGTCGCGGAAGATCCGCTCACCGCCCCACAAAATTGGTTCCGGGTCGGCGAGGACGAACGACGCCAGCCGCTTGCGGACGCCTTGCTCCTTCTGCCGCAAGAGGGCGTCGCGGCCGAGGAAGCCGCCGGGTTTGTCCCACCGTACCACGAACCCGAGGCCGGCTTCCAGCGGCGTCTCGTCCGTGGACAGGTCCGCACCCCAGGCCCGGTAGCCCTTCTCCAACCGCAGCGAGTTGATCGCGTAGTGCCCCGCGTCGGTCACGCCGAGGTCCGCGCCAGCGGCCATGATGGCGTCGTACACGGCGAGCATCTGATCCGTCGGGATATGTAGCTCCCAGCCGAGTTCGCCGACGTAGGTGATCCGCACCGCGAGCGCCGTGGCGATGCCGACGGCGATCCGGCGGGCGGTGCCGAACGGGACCGCCGCGTTCGACAGGTCGGCGTCGGTCACGCGCTCCAAGAGCCGGCGGGCGTTCGGCCCCATGACGCCGATGACGCCGGTGCCGCTCGTGACGTCGACCAGCTCGACCCGCTCGTCGGCCGCGATGTGCCGGCCGATCCAGTGGGCGTCGCGCACCGTCTGGGCCGACGCGGAGACGATGTAGTAGGCGTCGTCAGCCAGCCGGACGGCGCACAGGTCGCTCTCGAAGGTGCCGCGGGCGTTGAACAGGCCGGTGTACACGACCTTGCCAACCGGCACGTCCATGTCGTTGCCGCACAGGCGCTGCAAGACCTTGACTGCGTCGCGGCCCTGAAGCCGGTACTTCGAGAACGAGGTCTGGTCGAAGACGGCGACGGCCTCGCGGGCGGCCCGGTGTTCGGCGGCGGAGCGGTCGAACCAGTTCTGTCGGCCCCAGGCATATTCCATCACCGGCGTCTGACCCGGCGCGGCGAACCACAGCGGCCGTTCCAGGCCCATCTTCGCCCCGAAGCACGCGCCGCGCGACGCCAGCCGGTCGTGTAGGGCGCTGCGCCGCAGGCCCCGGCCGGTCGCGAACTCCAGGTTGGGCCAGGCCATGCGGTAGTGCAGGCCGAGCGCCTCGGTCACGCGGTCGCGCAGGAACGCGCGGTTGTTGTGGAACGGAGCGAACCGCCGCGGGTCCACCGACCACAGGTCCATCGGCGGCTCGCCGCCGTCGATCCACTGGGCCAACACCTCGCCCGCGCCCCCGGCGGTGGCGATGCCGGCCGAGTTGAACCCGGCCGCGATGTAGAGGCCGTCGTACTCCGGGGCCGCGCCGAGGATGAAGTTGTTGTCGGGCGTGAAGCTCTCCGGCCCGTTGACGAACTTCTCATAGCCCGCGGCCTTCAGCGGCGGCAGGCGGTGTTCGCCCTCGCGCAACGGGTCGGCGAACTTCTCCCAGTCGGGTTCGAGCAGTTGGAACTTGAAGTCGTCCGGCGGGCGGTCCACCATCCACGCCTTCGTGTGCCACTGGAACGCCCCGAGGACGACCTTCCGGCCCTCGCTGCGGAAATACGTCGCCCCATCCGGGTCGCGGGTGCAGGGCATGTTGTCGTGAACGCCCTCGATCTCGTGTGACACCACATAGTGATGTTCGACCGGGTAGAGCGGCACGGTGACGCCGGACGTGAGGCCGAGCGTCCGCGTCCACATGCCGCCGCACAGGACGACGACCTCGGCCGTCACGTCGCCGTGGTCCGTGCGCACGCCGGTGACGCGCCGGCCGTCGGTCAGCAAGTTGAGGACGCGCACGCCTTGTCGAAGGGTCGCGCCGCTTTGCTCGGCCCCTTTGGCCAGGGCTTCGGCCGTCTGCCGCGGGACGACCTTGCCATCCTCCGGCAACCAAACGGCTCCGAGGAGGTCGTCGGGCCGCATGATCGGCCAGAGGGCGACGGCCTCGTCCACGGAGATGAGCCGCACGTCGATGCCGAAGTAGCCGGACATCGCGGCCGTGCGGCGGAACTGGACCATGCGATCTTCGGTGCGGGCGACCAAGAGCGAGCCGCACTGGTTCCAGCCGGTCGGCACTCCGGTCTCGGCTTCGAGCCGGGCGTAGAGCTTGGCGCTGGCGTCGTTGATGCGGGCCATGGCACTGCTCGTCCGCAGCCGGCCGACCATGCCGGCCGCGTGCCAGGTGGTGCCGCCGGCCACCTCGCCCTGTTCGACGAGCAGCACATCGCGCCAGCCGAGCTTGGCCAGGTGGTAGGCCACGCTACAACCGGCGATGCCGCCGCCGACGATCACGGCGCGGGCATTTCTGGGGAGCGATTGCGTCATGGTTTTACGGCACCTTTCGGGGTCGGCAAACGGTTCCACTGCGGGAGCAAGAGGAGGGCACCCAGGAGTAGGCTGAGGCCAAGGCCGTGGAAAATCGGTCCCCAGATGTCGGTCGCGTTGGGCAGCAGGATTTTGATCCACCCTGGCAGGGTGCTACCGAGGACGGCCCCGGCCGAGCCGCACGCGTTGATGAGGCCGGCCGCGGTGGACGCTCCGCGACGGCTGCCGAAGTCCACCGCGGCCGTCGCCGAGATCAACGAGTCCGGCGGGTACAGGAAGAAACCAATGGCGAAAAACGCCAGGCCGACGGCGGCCTTGCTCACCGGCAACCACGGCAGGGCCGTCACCACAATGGCGGCGAGCGCCAGGCCAAGGACCGTCACCGGCATCCGCCGGGAGCGAAACAGCTTGTCGGACAGGAACCCGCCGAGCAAGACGCCAACTGGGCCGCCCAGCTCAAACATGCTGCCGAGGACGCCCGATGCAGCCACGTCCGTACCGAGCCGCTCGCTGACGTACAGCGGCGACCAGAACAGAATCAGGTAGCGTGTCGGCTTGAGCAGGACGTAGGCAATCGCCAGGAGCCAAACCATGCCGTTCGACAGCACGCCGACGATTGTGGCCCACGAGCCTTCGGATTCATCGGCTGGTGTCGATACCGCGACCGACGTCGGCTCACCATAGTACTGCTCGACCGGCGGCAAACCCACGTCTTCGGGTCGATTGCGTTGGAAGATAAGGAAGAGTAGCCAGACGACGCCTAACCCCGCGGCCGGTACCCAGAACGCGTATCGCCAGCCGAACTGTTCGGCCGCGATGCCGGCGACGATCGTCGCGACCAGTCCGCCGAGCGGGTAGTTGGTACACCACAGCCCCATCACCCGGCCACGCTCGCCGCGGGAAAAGAACGCGCCGACGTTCTTCACGAGCGGCGCCCATCCGGACGCCTGACAAAAGCCCTGCACAGTAAAGAGCGCCATCATGGCCAGCGCTGTATTCGACGCGCCCATGACCGCCGCGGTGACGATCGAGGCCATCATGCCGATCAGCACGACGATCCGTGGTCCGAAGTGGTCGCCGAGTGTGCCCCAGAAGAACTGCCCGATGGCATAGGCGATCTGATTGCCGCCGTCGGCCCAGGCCATATCGCCTTTCGTGAGGCCCAGCACGTCGGGCTTGGCCAGTTCGACCTTGGCAACAGAGAAGGACTTCCGCGTGAGGTAGAGGCCAGCGTAGGCCAGCCAGGTGACACCGAAGACCTGCCACCGCCAGCGCTCGGGGCTGCGGTCGGGGGCGGACGGACGGACGTCTGACGACACGCGGGGAGCCTCTTGGGCATAGGACGCGGCGGGGGGGTTATGCGAACGCTTCCCGCCAACGTACGGTCGCTGGTTGTGCTTGAATAGTCCCCACGGCCACCGTTGCCCTGCTTGCAATCCATTCCGGAGAGGCGACAATGCCAGGAATCATACGACGTTGCCACCTCGGAGAAACATCGATGAAGCGCCGTTCGTTTCTCAAAGCGTCGGTCGCCACCCTCGGTGCGGCCGCTGTGGTTCGGGCCGCCGATAAGCCGAACGAACTCTACGAACTGCGGACCTACACTGTCCGCGCGGGCAAGCAGCCGATCCTCGACCGCTACCTTCGCGATGCCTTCATTCCGGCGGTCAAGCGATTGAACGCCGGGCCGGTCGGCGCGTTCGTGGATGTGAAGGAAGATGACCCGCGCAAATGTGTCGTGCTGGTCGTCCACCCATCGGCCGAATCGTTCGCGACGCTGCCGGCTCGCCTCGCCGCGGACGCCGGCTACCGCGCGGCCGCGGCCGAGTACCTCGACGCCAAAGCTGCCGACCCGGTGTACGCACGGATCGAGACGTCGCTACTCGCGCCGATCGAAGGCATGCCGCGAATGGTCCGGCCGGATGCGACGAAGCCACGGCTCATGAACCTGCGGGTGTACGAGAATCACAATGAGCGGGCGGCCGCGAAGAAGGTCGAGATGTTTAACACCGGCGAGCTGGCCATCTTCCGCCGCGTCGGCCTGACGCCGGTCCTCTTCGCATCGGCCGTCGCCGGCCCCGCGATGCCGAACCTGACGTACCTGCTCACGTTCCCCGACGAGTCCGGTCGCGCGGGGGCGTGGTCCCGCTTCCGCGACGACGCCGAGTGGAAAAAGCTTCGCGCCATCCCCGAGTACGCGGACAAGGAAATCGTGTCGAAGATCACCAACACGATCCTGACGCCGACGGCGTACTCGGAAATCTGACGCCGTCCGTCCTTCATGCCACAGCCTATCCGACGTCCGGACGAGTCGGTTACACTGAACGGCAGGGCCGTCGTCACTGATTTCGGGAACATCGTCCATGCTTGGTTGTCGGTCAGCCCGTTTTGCGCTCGCTATGCTGTTCACGGCGGGCGTTCACCTTTCGCCCGTATCAGCCCAGCCGCCGGCCGCCAGCGATCCATTCGCCCGTGCGAAAATGCTCGGGTCGGTGCAGTTCGCCGAGGTGGACGCAATGCGGGCCTACGAAGCCGCGCTGGCTGGACCGGCCGCGCAGAGGGTGGCCCCCGCTGAGTTGGACGAGGCGCGGGAACGGCTCGCGGGCCTGTATTTCAAGTTCGGGCGACTCGACCGGGCCATCGAACTCTACCGCGGCTTGGTCGACGATGCGAAGCGACGTGGCCTGCCCCCAGCGGAGCAGGTCGCGCGCGGGCGAACACTTGCGTTCCATCTAATCTCCGCCGGCCGTTACGCCGAAGCGGAGCCGCTGTTGCGGGCAGCCGTCGCCGCGGCCGTCCCGGCCAACCCGCTGCTCGGGTCGGCCGACCGGGAATGGTTGGCCACGACCCTGGCCCTCAGCGGCGATCGCAAGACCGCGCAGCAGCTTTACGAACAGATCGTTGCGGACGTGGACACAAACCCGGTCCTGAAGCAACTCGGCGCGTTTCGCGCCCTGGCCGTTGTCCGGCCCCTGGAGAAGCTCGCCCAATTGCACGCCGACGCTGGCGAGTATCCACGTGCGGACGAGTTACTGCGCCGGATCGACCGGGATACCGCGGCGTGGGTCAAGGAGGTTCAATCCCTCGGGGCTGAGGCTGGTGCGATGACGGACTTCCGCCACCAGATGTTCGGGGCCGGCGTCCTCAATTCGGGGGCCGAAGCTCTGCGGGCGAGGCTCGCGGCGGCGGCGGGGCGGCCGCACGAGGCCGCCGAGGCGACCGACAAGCACCGTCGGTCGCGGCGGGAATGGGCGTCCGAGTTTGGCGATTCCGTGCCAGCGCATTTGCGGGCCGCGATGGTCCAAGGCGACGCGGTGCCCCTAAACGAGAGTCTGTCTCTGGTACTTGCACCGGGGGCGGACGGGTACTGCGCCGAGCGGACGCTCGCCTGGCTGATGAACTCCAAGGGGCAGCTCCAAGAACTCCTCGCCCGACCACTTCAAGCCGGGCCGGGCCCACCGGGCGCGTCGGCCGACCTCGCCGCCGCCCTCAAGGTCGTGCGCGACCGGGGCAACAACGCGAAGGCCCTGGAGGTCGCCGCGGCCCTAACCGCGACCCGCCGCGAACTCGCGCGGGCGGCCATTGGTCTCGACGGCACGGCTCGTCGTGAGCAGTGCCTTTCGCTTGTGGCCTACGAGGCAGAGTTGGACGAGCGGTTGCGGCACGCCATCCGGAACCCGTACTCGTCCACGTCGGAGCACATCCGCGACCTGATCCGCGCGCCCATCGCCAGTCAGGCACCCGTCGACCCGAAGCAACCCGGCCCCAGCGGCTATGTCAAGGTGCAGTGGTACGAGCCGGCCGATCTCCGCACCCGGCTCCCGAAGGACGCCGCGTACATCGACTTCGCCCGGTTCGAGCCGTTCGACTTCCGGGCCAAGACTGCGGCCGAGGCGAAGCGGCCGCCGCGCTATGTAGCGTGGGTTCTCGCGCCCGGTCGGCCGGTGGAGGCCGTCGACCTCGCCCCCGCGGCCGCCGTCGACGCCGCCGTCGCGTCCGTTCGTCGCCACCTCGCCGACGCGCCCGCGGTGATCAAAGAGGCCGGCGAACCGGCAGCCGAGGCACAGACCCGCCCGGCACTCGACCGATTGTCCGACCTTCTCTTCCGGCCGCTCTTGGGCAAGCTCGGCGGGGCCACGCGGCTGGTGCTGTCGCCGGACGCCAACCTCTGGCTGGTACCGTGGGCCGCGCTGCGGCTGCCCGACGGCCGCTACGCGGTCGAGCGATATTCCTTCACGTTCGTGGTCAGTGGGCGCGACCCGATCGCCGGGCCGCCGACCGCGGTCGGCCCGGTGGGGCCGCCGTTGATCGTCGCCGACCCGGACTACGGGTCGCCGCTAGCGGCGGCCGGGCCGGAGCCGACGGCGGCCGAGCTCCGGGGCGGCGCGCGGCCGCCGCTCGGCCGTGTCCCGCGGCTGCCGGCTAGCGCGGCCGAGGCGGACGCCGTGCGGCCCCACCTCAAGGCCTTTACGGGAATCGAGCCGGCGACCCTGCGGGGCGGGGCGGCGACGGAGACGGCGGTGCTGGCCCACCGCCGGCCGCGTGTGCTGCTGCTGAGCACCCACGGCTACGTCTTAGCCGATCAGTCCGCGGCGCCGGCGTCCGCGGCCCCGCTCTCGTCGCTCGTTAAGCTCGACCGGGCCGGCGACCCGTATCTCAGCCCGCTGCTGCGGTGCGGCCTGTTGCTGGCCGGCTGCAATCGTCCACCAGCGGCGAACGGCGACGATGGCGTGCTGACGGGGCTGGAGGTGCTGACGGCGGACCTGCGCGGGTGCGAGCTGGTGGCGCTGAACGCCTGCGAGACCGGCCTGGGCGATGTCGAAATCGGCGAGGGGATAGCTGGGCTGCGGCAGGCGTTCCAGGCCGCCGGCGCGCGGGCGGTCTTGGCGACGCTTTGGTCGGTTTCGGATCGGTCTGCGGGCCAGTTGTCGGTGGCGTTCTTCGATGGGTTGGCCGCCGGTCGGCCGAAGGGCGAGGCGCTGCGGGCTGCCCAGCTTCAGGTGCTCGAAACCCGCCGAAAGCGGAACGCGGCGGCCCACCCATTCTTCTGGGCCGCCTACACCATCACGGGCGCGGATTGACGGGCTGTTTACGCCAGAATCTCCGAGACGACGCGGCACTCCTCGACGCCGGTCAGCCGCTGGTCCAGGCCCTGGAACTTGAACGACAGCCGGCTGTGGTCGATGCCGAGGCGGTTCAGGATCGTCGCGTTCAGGTCATTGACGTGGACCGGGTTTTCGGTCACGTTGTAGCTGAAGTCATCTGTCTCGCCGTAGCTGACGCCGCCCTTGACGCCGCCGCCGGCCAACCACATCGGGAAGCAGCGCGGGTGGTGGTCCCGGCCGTAGTTTGTCTTGGTCAGCGTTCCCTGGCTATAGACCGTCCGGCCGAACTCGCCGCCCCAGACGACGAGCGTCGAATCGAACAGGCCGAGCCGCTTCAGGTCTTTGATGAGGGCCGCAGTCGGCTGGTCGACGTCTTCGCATTGGAGGCGGATGTCACTGGGCAGATTGCCGTGTTGGTCCCAGCCACGATGGAGGATTTGCACCGCTCGCACACCGCGCTCGACCAGCCGCCGGGCCAAGAGGGCGCTCGATGCAAACGAGCCGGGCCTCGTCACCGCTGGGCCGTACTGGTCGAGCGTTTCTTGGCGTTCTTTCGAAAGGTCGATGAGTTCCGGCACGCTCGTCTGCATGCGGAATGCCATCTCGTACTGGGCGATTCGGGTCTGCGTCTCCGGATCGCCAAACGTTTCGAACGACTTCTGGTTCAGCTTCTCCAGATCGTCGAGCATTGCCCGCCGGTTCTTCTCGGTCACGCCGTCGGGGTTTTGGATGTACAAGACCGGGTCGCCGACATGCCGCAACGTGACGCCGGCGTACTTCGACGGCAGGAATCCGCTCGACCACATGCGGGTGAAGAGCGCTTGCGCGGCGGCCTTCGACGACCAATTCGGCGTCAGCACGACGAACGCCGGCAGATCATCGCTGACGCTGCCGAGGCCGTAGGCGAGCCAGGAGCCGAGGCTCGGCTTGCCGGGTACCTCGTTGCCGGTCATCACGAACGTGCAGGCCGGGTCGTGGTTGATCGCGTTGGTGTGGACCGACTTCACGAGGGCGATGTCGTCCACGAGTTTAGCGGTGTGCGGCAACAACTCGCTGACCCAGCGGCCACACGTCCCGTGCTGCGCGAACTTGAACATCGACGGGGCCACGGGGAGGCGGGCCTGGCCGCTAGTCATCGTGGTGATCCGTTGGCCCTTGCGGATCGAATCGGGCAGATCTTTATCGAATTGCTCGTGCAGCTTCGCCTTGTAGTCCCAGGTGTCGAGCTGAGACGGGCCGCCATTCATGTGCAAATAGATGATGGCCTTCGCCTTCGGGGCGAAGTGCGGCAGGCTCGGCAAGCCAGGGTTCATACGGCCGGCCTTCGGTGCGTCGGCACGGGCGGCGCGGCCGGCAAGCATGGCCATCGCCAAGCCACCGAGGCGCAGGCCGGACGAGCCGAAGAACTGGCGGCGCGTCAAGGCGAGGTCGTTCTGAAGGAAGGGGTGCATGGTCATCTCATATCGTGGGACCCCGCCGGTTCGCGACGCTCCGCAGAAGCGTTCACGCGTCTGCGAAGCGTCGCGAACCGGCGGGGCGAGCGTTCAATTCCGGTTCAGCGTCTCGTCTAGGTTCAGCACCAGGTTGGCGACCATCGTCCACGCCGCCAAATCCGCAGCCGGCGCCGTCGCCGTCGGTTTCGACTCGCCGACGTGGATCGCCTTCGTCGCCGCGTCGGGGTTGTCGCGGTATAAGGCCATCTGCTTGTCGAGTGCCGCGGCAACAATCGCAGCTTCGGACCCATCGGGCTTCCGCGACAGCACCACGCGGTACAGGTACGTCACTCGGTCGGCCGTCGTCGCCCCGCCGTCGCGAAGTACGCGCTCGGCCAGGCCGCGAGCGGCCTCGAAGTGCTGCACATCGTTCATGAGTTGCAGCGCCTGCATGGGCGTGTTCGTGCGGTCGCGGACGGTGCAAAGTTGCTCGCGGTTCGGCGCGTCGAAGTTGGCCATGAACGGCGGTGGGGCGGTTCGCTTCAAGAAGACGTACAGGCTTCGGCGATACAACGACTCGCCGTGGTCTTGCAAGAAATAGCGCGTGTTGCTGTCCGCGTAGCCGACTGGCTCCCAGATGTTCGGCGGTTGATACGGGTTCACGCCGCGGCCGCCCATCGTCTCGTTGAGCAAGCCGCCGGTGAAGAGGGCGTTATCGCGGATCTGCTCGGCGTCGAGGCGGAAGCGGGGGCCGCGGGCGTAGAGTCGGTTGTCGCGGTCCTTGCGCAGTAGCTCCGGTGTCACCCTCGCCTGCTGCTGGAACGCGGCCGACGTGACGAGCATCCGAATCAGCCGCTTCACATCCCAGCCGGATTCGCGGAAGTCGACGGCGAGCCAGTCGAGCAGTTCCGGGTGCGACGGCGATTCGCCCTGCGTCCCGAAGTCGTAGCTCGTCTTGACGAGGCCGGTGCCGAAGAGTTGCTGCCAGAAGCGGTTCACCGCGACGCGGGCCGTCAGCGGGTTCTCGGGCGTGAGCAGCCAATCGGCAAGGTCGAGCCGCGTCGGCCGATCACTCGCCGGCTTCAAGGACGGAAAGACCGCGGGCACGCCCGGTTCGACCTTCGCACCGCGCTTGTCGTACTGACCGCGGAGCATAAGGAACGACTCGCGTCGCCGGTCGGCATCGCGGTAGATCATCGTCCCCGGAAGCTCGTCCTCAATGGCGATTCGCTCGGCCTTGGCGTCGAGCCACACTTTGCGGGCGGCCGCGATCGTGTCGCTAGCCGGCTCCGCCACCATGCCGAGGTAGAACCGTCGCAGTTTCTCGACCTGCTCCGGCGTGTGCTTGCCATCCGGCCCGGCTTTGAGGACGGCCGCCACGTCGGCCGGCACGTCGGTTGGAGACTTCTTCGCCAACTCCTTCCACCATGCCGGGAACGAGAGGAGCGGGTCGGTCGCCGGGTCGCGCTCGCCGGTGACGGTGAAGCTGTCCCAGTAGGCGACGCCGCCGGTCTGTTGCAGCGTGACCGAGTTCAAGAGCTGCCCGGCCGACACGCCGAAATCTTCGGCCGATAGCGTCAGCTTCGTCCACACGCCGGGCGTTGGCATTGGCCCGCGAACCGTCGGATCCGACGCTGCGGCCTTGCCTTTCGCGGGCTTCTGATTCCGCCGACTACCCTCGCCACCCCACGAGACACGCTTTTTGCCGGGACCGATCTGGATGGACACCGAACTTGGCCGGTTGTCGGCGTCGGGCCGGAGCCAAATCTCGAAGACGGCTCTCTCGGGAATGCGGACAGGTGTCAGGACGAGTTGAATCGCGTCCTCGTGAAAGTTGCCGTTCGCCTGCCGCAGCGCGCGCCGACCGGCCGGTATCTTGAGCGCCGGGTCCGCGACCCAGTCCGCAGCGTTCCGCGAGGTGTTGCGGTTTGTGGAGCCGAGGGGGAAGAAGTCGTCGAAGATCGATACGGTCGTCGTCCGGACGGTCGGCCCATCCTTGCCTTCTTCCGGGTCGTTTGCCTCGAAATCCGCGGCCCTCGCTTCCAGGGCCTTGAGCGCATCGGACTCCTTCCGCTTCGCGGCCTCCAGCCGAGCAGCCTGGTCGGCGGCAGGCACCTTACGGAACGGAGCGGTTACATTGATGTTGCCGTCCATCGCCGGGTCGGCCGCGCTGTTGAAGAAAGCGTAGAGCGAGTAAAACTCCTTCATCGTGAGCGGATCGTACTTGTGGTCGTGGCATACTGCGCAGCCGGCCGTCAGCCCGAGCCACGCCTGGACGACTGTACTGGTGCGATCCACGGCGTAGCGGTAGACAAACTCCTCATTGATCGCGCCCCCCTCGCTGGTGGTGACGTTGCAGCGGTTGAACGCGGTGGCGGCCAACTGGTCGTGGCTCGGGTTCGGAAGCAGATCGCCGGCGATCTGCCAGCGGGTGAATTTGTCGAACGAGAGGTTTTCGTTGAACGCCCGCACGACCCAATCGCGGTACGGCCAGATGGTCCGCTCGTTGTCGAGGTGCAGGCCGTGGGTGTCGCCGTAGCGGGCCACGTCGAGCCAGTGCCTCGCCATCTCTTCCCCGAATTTCGGCGATGCCAGGTAGCGGTCAACCATCCGGCCGTAGGCATCCGGCGAGCGGTCGGCGAGGAAGGCATCGACCTCAGCGACTGTCGGCGGCAGGCCGGTCAGCGCGAAGGCGACCCGGCGGATGAGCGTTGGCCGGTCGGCCTCGGGCGAGAACCGCAGGCCATCCTTCGCCAATCGCTGAAGCAGGAACGCATCGACCGGCGACACGGCGGTCGCCGGCGCGGCTGGCTTGACGGGAGCCTCAAACGCCCAGTGCTGCTGGTACTTGGCCCCGGATTCGATCCAGCGCCGAAGGGTGGCCTTCTGCGCGTCCGTCAGAGTCTTACGGCTCTTCGGCGGCGGCATCACGGCTTCGTCGTCCTTGCTCGTGATCCGCGACCACACTTCGCTCTTGGCGAGGTCGCCCGGCGTGATCGCCGGCGACCCGTCGCGCTTGGCGAACGCACCGTCGACCGTGTCGAGCCGGAGGTCGGCCTTGCGCGTCTTGGCGTCGAAGCCGTGGCAGGCGAAGCAGTTGTCGGCGAGGATCGGCCGGACGTCGCGGTTGAACTGCACATCGTCGGCGGCGCGGGCGAATGTCACGACACCAAGCAAGCTGGCACTAACGAGCAGCGATTTCATCGGCGGGAACCGCAGGGGAGGGAGGCGAACTGCAGTCTCAAATTACCCGCCACCATGGCTGCGTTCAAGTCTCGACTTCGGTGCCGAGATCATCGCCCGCGTGCGATGCAGGGCCATTCCTCGTTTGATCTTGGCGATGTCAGCGGAGTTGGGTATTGCGGGGGTCGCCCATGCCCCAGGTTCGCAGGTGATTATGGCGACGTGTACGCTAGCCGAGGCTCTCGCGACGTTACCCGACCCCCGCAGTCCCCACGGTCGCATCCACCCGCTGCCCGCCGTGCTCGGGATGGTCGCGTTGGCCATGCTCATGGGCCGCACCAGCCTCGCCGGCATTGCCCGGTTCGGCCGTCAGTACGGCCCGCCGCTGGCCCACGCCCTCGGCTTTCGCCGCGGCAAGACGCCCACCCTGTCCACCCTCTCCCGCACCCTGCGACGGTTCGACCCGCGGCACCTCGAAGCCGCCTTGTCCCGGTGGGTCCAAGGCCGGATCGATCCCGCGGCCACGCGGCACATCTGCCTCGACGGGAAGACGCTCCGCGGCAGCCGCGACGGCGAACTGCCGGGCCACCACCTGGTCGCCGCCTACGCCCCGGCCGCCCAGGCGGTCCTCGCCCAGATCCGCGTCGATTCCAAGACCAACGAACACAAGGCCGCCCTGGAACTCTTGGGCATCCTGCCGCTGACGGGCGCGGTGGTGGTCGGGGATGCGATGTTCTGCCAACGCGACCTCGCCGAGCAGGTGATCGCCGCGGGGGGCGATTACATCCTGTTCGTCAAAGACAATCAGCCGGGGTTGGCGACGGACATTCGCGCCGGGTTTGCCTTCGAGACCGCCGCCCGAGGCCTCGCGGCGGCCACTTCCCCCTGAGGACATTGCTCCGCCGCCGCCCGACCGGCGGGCCACCGCGGTGGCGAAAGGGCACGGCCGGGTCGAGAAGCGGACGCTACGTACGACGCCGATCCTGACGACGCAGGAGAAATGGCGGGGGTTGCGGCAGGGGATCGAGATCGTCCGCGAGCGGACCATGGGCGGGGCGACGACGGTCGAAACCGTCTTGGCCATCACCAGCTTGCCGGGCGACCGCGCCGATGCCCAAGCCCTTCTGGCCGCCACCCGCGGCCATTGGGCCATCGAAAACGAGTTGCATTACGTCCGCGACGTGACGCTCGGCGAAGACGCCTGTCGCGTCCGAGCCGGCCATGCCCCGCAGGTCCTCGCCGCCCTCCGCAACGCCGTCGTCCATCTCTTGGCCGGGGTCCCCGCCCGCAGCCACCCGGAAGCAATCGAACTCCTGCAAATCAACCCCGTCCAGGCACTCGACCTTATCGGCATCCCGCAAATTGAATGAAGGAATGGCCCTGGCGTGCGATGCGACCTCAATCGCCGAACCGAAGCGCGAATAAATCCGCGTCCTTGAGAACGAACCGTAACCGAACGGGCGTGCCGGCCAGGCGGCTCACATTGTCGCCATCCTTCCAGGTCGCGGCTCGCTCGATCTCGTTGCCGATCGACTCCCGGCTGTCCGCCAGAGTGAAGCCTGGCAGCGGCTGGCCCTCGGCGTTCTGGATTTCGACCCGGACGCCGCCGGCCGCCGACGTGGCGAAGTTCAGCAAGAGCCGCCGGCCCGAAAACGTGAGTGGCTTCGTCACCACCTCGCCACCACGGTAGGAAGCCCGCACGGCGGCGAAACCGTCGAGCCGCAACGAGTACCGGTGCAGGTGGGCCGTCGGCTGGGCGTAGTCCTGATTGACGTACAGCGACATCTCGGCCGGTCCTGTCTCGACGACGTTGAGCGCCGGGTAGTTCGTCCGCGACACCCAGTTCTGCGGCCCGACGCCCGGCCGCAGGAAGCCATCGAGGTAGGTGCGGTCGTAAGTCGCTCCGCCGCGGGTCGTCAGGAATACGGCGTCGGACGTGTCCTTGAAGTAGTTCGGCGAGACCTTGAGCGCGCGGGCCTGGCTGTCCGAGAGAACCTGCCGACCTGGGAAGAACCGCGCGGCCACGGCGACATACAGGTGCGGCGCGCGGGTGTAGGGGTGTGTCTGGTTCGTGTAGAGGTGCTCGATCGGGGCCGGTCCGTCGGGGTGGCGGTACTCCATCAGCACGGGCGGCGTCCACGTCAGGAAGTCTTGGCTCGTGGTCCGAGCGATGCGGCGGATATTGTCCTGGAACACGCGGAAGTAGCAGACATAGCACCGCTCGGCCTCGGACCAGAAGGCGACGTTCTGCGAGTCGAACATGTACCGGAATGGCACTTGCCCCTTCGTCAGTACGGGCTCGGCCCGCAACTTTCGCCAGCGCAACCCGTCGGCTGAGCCGAACGCGAACAGTCCGCTCGACATGATGCCACCGAGCGCCTTGTATCGCTCCTCGGCCGGGACGCCCGGCCGGCCGTCGACCATCGGACTGAAGTTGTGCGACGCCGGGGCCATGCCGGCGAGGATGACGTTGTTGTCCCGCGTGCCATCGACCTCGAACAGGCCGAGCGTCGGCTTCGTCCAGCGAACGCCATCGACCGATTCGGCGACGCAGGTGGTCTCGCGGTCGTTGCCGTCCTTACCGGCTGCGGGCGAACCGCGATAGTACGCTCGGAAGCCCGACGGCTCATGCAGGATGGTGCAGTACCCGCTGAACAGCCCCTCCCACGGCTTGTCGAATGTCAGCACCGGCCCGCGGTCGACGGGCCGCTGGAGTTCCAGCGATGCCCCGTCGAGCCGGTCGATGAGGTAGCGGTCGACGAACAGTTCGCGGCGGGAGCCGATGTCGAGCGGTGCGTCGGCCGCGACCGCGGGGAACGCCAGGGCGAGGAGCAGGAGGGAGAGGCGGGACATTGGAATACCCTTCTGGTTGCGGGGGGATGGAATTGTAGGGCGTTCCGCCGTTCATCGCGAGCCCCGACCGATCCGTTGCCGGTAGCCACGCCGCCCTGTGGACTTGCTCACGGCGCGAGATCGTCTGTGGACGAATCACGCAATGACGATGCGTTGAGCAAGCAGCCGGCGACGTGATATGTCGCCGGTTTTTCCGACTGGAAGGGATTGCGACGATAGTGACCGCGACGACCTCGCTGGCGCCGGCCGAGCTAGACGAAAGTGGCGAAGTACCTTGACACCTGGCTCGACGGCTAGCAGAAATCACGCGGCAAAGTCTTGACCGGCGACAGCGGACCTGTTCGACTGAGCGGCACTCGTCCAGAGTGAGGAGGGACGTCCCATGACGATACGAAACGGTCGGTTTGCGGTCGGCTTCGTCTGCGGTGCGGCGATCGCCGTTGTCGCCTGCTGGGCCGTGGGCGAAACCATCGGGGTCGTCCCAGCGGCCGGCTTCGTTCGGCCCGTCGCGGCCTCGGTGACGCCCTCGAAGCGGCCGACGCTCCAATCGCCGAAGCCGGAGCGGCGGCCGGTACCGGAGAATTGGCGGCGCGAGGAGTTCAACGGGATCGAGGTGTTCACCATCCCCTTACAGGCGGGCTGACCCACCAGTCCTGATTCGTAGTTCCGCCTTCAGGCGGTCCTCGCGAAGACCGCCTGAACGCGGAACTACGAACCCACAGCCGCCCGTGCCTCAATAGCTCGCGCGGGCTTCGCTCCCCTTGGCACCCGTCGTCTCACGTCCGCCGTTCCAGCTTCGTGGCGGTCACGAGCCGGGTGGCACTTCACGGGCCGCCCCACCAGAACCGCCATCCGAGCCGCTGCCGGGCAACGGCCTGCCTACCGCCGGGCGAGCGGCTTCGCGGTTCGTCCGCCGCGGCCGTTTCGCTTCACGGGGGCGTCCGCCTCGCCGTCCTCGTCGGCGTCGGTCGTGGTGCTCGGCATCACGTCGTCGACGGCGATGTCGGTCAGCTTGCGGTCGGCCGCCGACTCCTCGTCCTCCGTCTCCCGGAGGAGGCTGGCGATGTCGTCGTGTCCCAGGTGTTCGGCCAGGGTGCGGGCCGTGCCATAGGCCGAGATCTCGTAGTGTTCGACCCGCTGGGCGGCGGCGATGATGGCCAGGTCGATCAACTCGCCCGGCCCGTCGGCTTCCAAGGCTTCCTTGCCTTCTTCGATCAGCCCCTCCATGGCCTTGCACTTCTTGCCGGTCAGCTTGACGCCCAGGTCGCGGCCGATCCGGTCGAGCCGTTCGACCTGGCCCTTGGTCTCCTCCAGGTGGTCGGTGATCGCCGCCTTCAGCCCGGCCGCGGTCGCGGCCTTGGCCATCTTCGGCAGCGCCTTGACCAGTTGCGTCTCGGCGCTGTAGAGGTCCTTCAGTTGGTCTTCGAACAGGTTGTCGATCGTGGACAGCTTCATTCGCGCGACTCCGTGTGGGGACAGGGGCGAGCGGGCAGACCGCAAACCCTGTGCCCATCGCGCCGTCACTGGAGCCGCCCCGTCGCCGCGGCGTACTCGACCAACGCCTTCTGCTCCTTGACCCGCAGCCGGGCGAGCTTCAGCGCGTGTTCGGCGTCCCCGATCTTACGCTTCGCGTCGAGGACGCCCTTGCCGGGCGTCGCCTCGCCCCGCAGCCGGCCGAGGTCCTCCTTGGCGTCCCGCAAATCGCCCTCGCACCGCTCGATTTCCGACTCCGCCAACTCGACCCGCACGCGGGCGACCTCAGCCGCCGCCCGGCGGGCGTCCGCCTCCGACGCGGGGCCGCAGCCGGCCAGCGCCAGGCACCCCACGAGGATCACGATTCCGCGCATACCACGCCCTCCGAAGGATTGCCCCTCACCCGCCGCCGTCCCACCGCACCACGCTAATGCTGCCGTCGGCCTCCAGGTACGCCTCGACGATCCGGGCGTCCTCGGCGATGCCCTGCTTGCGGGCCTGGGTGCGGATGTCGTCCTCCGTCACCAGCTCGCGGCGGAGGTTGTCGGCCAGCACTCGCCCCCGGTGGACCAGCCGGGTCGGCGGCTCCTGGAGCAGCGGCCGCAGGGCCGGGTACCGCTGGCCGAGCCAGTTGAGGGCGTAGTTCCAGCCGACGACCGTCGCGATCACCACCAGGACGCCGGCCTCGGACGTCGGCTCGCGGGCCAGGGCCGACGCGGCGACGCCGCCGACCATGACCAGGGTGACGACGTCGTTGGGCGACAGGCTGCCGGCGTGCCGCTTGGGGACGAGCCGGAGGACGAAGCACACCGCCAAGTACAGGACCGACGCGCGGAACGCCAGTTCCAGAAGAGGCACGTGGAGGCTGAACACGTTGCGGACATCGAGCCGGAGCCATTCGGACATGGGTGCCCTCCGCCGGCCGAGGTGCAACGGGCGTGCCGGAGAGCGGTCGCCGGCGCGACCAGCACCGATTCGTGAGGGTACCGTCTCATGCCAGCCGTTCCGGCTTCGTGGCGGTCACGAGCCGGGTGGCACCCCACGGGCCGCCCCACCAGAACTGCCACCCGAGCCGCCGCCGGGCGTGGTGTAGAGGTAGGAACCGAGAACCGCCGCCAGAAGCAGGGCGGGCAGAAGCGGCCACCAGCGGCCGGAGAGGAATGCCAGTACGAACTCGAGGGCAACGGCGACGGCCATGAACGCCGGCGCGTAGGGGGCGTCGACCCCGTACGAACCACGCCGCCGAGGGGTGACGCGCTCGGCCATCATAACTGCCACCTCGCTAAAGGGATTCCTTCCTGCTCAGTAGAAAGCCTCTCGCTTTGACCGCTCCAGGGTGCCAGAATCCCGGCCAAGACGAGGGGCATTTCTACAGAGCAAGCCGGGCCACTTTCGCCTCGGCGGCCCGCTATACAGGATGCCGCAGGTCATAGCGCCGCCTATTCACCCTTCGGGAGTCGCTTGAGCCACTCAATGCACTTCGGAATTCCCTCCTGGATCATCGAGTCGTAATGGCCGCCCGCAGGTGTCGTAACCAGGGTTACGTTCGGATTGGTCTTGCGGAGCAGTGCCGCGAAGTCCGTGCACTGTCGGATCGGCACTACGGTGTCGTCTTCGGCGTGGAACAGGAATACCGGACACTTCAGCGTCTCGACGCCCGTCTTCGGCGAGCTGTAGTTCAGGAACGTCCGGTAGCCGGGGAGCGCCCGGTTGAGGGCCGGGATGGCCTTCGCCAGGCTGTCCTCCACGTCCGGAACCCCACCGAAAGCGGCGCAGGCGGCGACGCGCGGCTCGTGTTCGGCGGTCAGGAGGGCCAGTGTGGCCGCCGAGCTATGGCCGGCGATGTAGACCCGGCCGGGGTCAACGTCCGGGGCTTTGGCCAGGACGAAGTCCAGCGCCGCCCGCACGTTGGCGAGGCCGGCCTGGGCGTCGCGGAACTCGCGAGCGCCTTTCAGCACGGCCGCCTCCGACGGGCGGTTCTCGCGCGGCACGTCGCCGTCGATGTCGAAGGATGCGACCGCGAACCCGGCCGCGGCGTAAGGGAGGTGTTCGAGGCGGTCGCCCTCGGCTAACCGCATGCCGCAGACGAGGGTACTGCCTGCCGGTGGCACCAGAACCAGCGGCAATCTGCCCTCGGCTCTTTCGGGTCGGTAGAACCAGACTCGCATCGGCACGGTGCCGCGCATCACGGTGGACTCGTGGACGACGACACCGGGCTGCGCCGGGCGGCCCGGCCCGAGTTCGGGGAACTCGACCGGCACCGGTTTCGCCATCGCCCACTCGGCGAGTTTTCCGGGAATCGCCGCTTGCCATGAACGATTAAAGGCAAGGACTGCCAACAGCGTCAAACCAAAGCTCACGCCGCCCAGGACGGTACCCGCGATAGCCGGCCCCCTACCGACTCGCTCCCGGCCAGCGGCGGCGATCCCCAGGACGCCGCAAATGATGGCCGGCAGGCCGGCCAATGGACCGAGGCAAAGGGAGAGGATGCCGAGAATCAGTGCGGCGGTCGCCACGCCGTTCGAGCCGATGGCTCGGCGACGCCGGCGGGGTCGTGGGCGCTCCTCGAAGTCGTCGTCCTCGTCGTCATCGTCAACCCGGCGACGTCGGCGCGGTGTATCGTCGTAGTTACTCACCCGGGGGGTTCTCGTTTTGTGGGGAATGATACGGGCATGGCACTCTTGTAGTGTCGGGCTGGAGTGCGAGCAAGCTCGGATTGATCAGATGAAAGGGGTCTTCAACTGAGCAATTCCTTCCCGTTTTTCACTTCCCCGGCATCCGCAGCGCCGCCCGGATGGCCGCCAGCAGCCGCTCCTCCGACCCCGGCGCGACCCAACACCAATCCGACAGGTTGCCGTCGCCCTCGGCGACGTGCCGCTCCGTCGGGATGTACCCCGTCGCCCCCTCACCGTAGCCGGCCACGACGACGAACGAGTCCGGCCGCGCGGCCTGGGCCGCGAGTTGGAACTCGACGTAGCTCTCCCCCGGCAGCAGCAGGAGCTGGGCGACGCCGAAATCGATCACCGGCACCTCGACGCGGTGCCCGGCGTCGGCCCGCATCCGCCAACTCAAGCCCAGCGCGGCAAGGCACTGCTGGAACGGCCGGTCGTCCGTCCGCAGCTTGCGGTCGAGCTCGGCGACGCTGAAGCCGGGGCCGTCGCGCGGGTCGAGCCGGACGCGCTCGACGCGCAGCTCGACCTGCCGCAGCGGCCGCCGCTCGGTCACCCGCCACGCCTCGACCATCGCCGCTTCGAGCCGGCCGGCCAGGGCGGGGCGGTCCTCGGGCCGGCCGGCGTTGTACTTGCCGGCGACGACGTTGCCGCTGCACCCCGAGCAGTACACCTGGAACACGCCGGGCAGCGCCGCCTGCCGCGCCCGGCGGGCCAATCCGGGGAAGTCGGCCGACACCTCGCCGGCCCCGTAGTGGCTCATCGGGTGGACGGCGTACGCGCTGACGGCCGCTAGCGGCGTGTCGCCGTCCCAGAAGCTCAGCGTCCGAAGCCACGGGTCGATGACGCCCTCCGGTGCGGCCACCGCGGCCGCGTTCGTTGATCGGCTCATGCGGTCGAAGCGGATGGCCCCGTCCGGCGCGACGTACCGGCGGTTCGACGCGATGCGTTCGACCTTGGCCCGGCCGGTGCCGATCTCGGTGATGGGCCGCGCGGTCGGGAGGCTGGCCTTAAGCGCGTCGGCGACGCGGCCGACGGCCCGTTCGTGGAACGCCGGGTCGCACACGCTGCCGGGCCGCTTGGCGTCGCGCAACAGCCGCTCGGCCGTCAGGTCGGCGACCGGCGCGTCGTGTTGGTGGATGGCTGTGACCAGGACGCGATCGCGGGTGGTGCCGGCCGCGGCGGCGAGGGCGGTCTGCCACCGCTCGTAGGCGTCGTTGCGGATTTCGCACCAGTCCACGACCACCAGGACGACCGGGGCCGAACCGCCGAGCAGTACCAGCCCGCGGGCTTCGAGTGGGTCGGCGACGCGCTTCGACACCCACGCCCCACCCATCATGCCGTGGCCGAGCGGCACCGTCACGTCGGCGTGGAACGTCGCGAGCCGAAAGGCCGGCGGCGCGGCCCGCACGATACCGGCGGAGGAGGCGGTGGCCATGAGTCCGGCAAGCAAGTCGCGGCGAGTCACGAGTCGTCTCCTATTGCAGGCGTCCTTCACCGACCGGCTAGGCGCGACCGCCCGTGTGCCGACGAGCGACCTCCGCGCACCGCCGGACCGACTCGGCGAACTCGCCCGTCGGGTACTCGGCGAGCAGCCCGGCCAGGTATTCCGGAAACGTCGCCCCGTCGGCATCGCGGGCTTGCGGGTCCGCTCCCGCCCGCAGCAGGGAGTCAATGATGGCCTCGCCGCCGGGGTTGGTGACCGCCGCCATCAGAGCGGTGCGGCCCGCGTTAAACGCCGGCAGCGTGTCAGCCGGTAGCGCGACGTTCGGGTCGGCCCCGGCCGCTAGTAGGGCGTCCACCTCGGCCGGCGTGCCCTCGATCACCGCCCGCAGCAGTGGCGTCCAACCGTAGTGCTGACGCAACCTCAGGTCGGCCCCGGCAGCTACCAGCAGGGCGATGACCTCGCGGCTGTTGAGATTGGCCTGGAAGTTCACGTCGATCGCGCAGTGCAGGGCCGTGTACCCCTCGGCCGTCTGCCGGTTCACCGCCGCCCCGCCATCTAGCAGTTCGCGGATCACCGCCACCTCGCGGGTGTGGCACCCGGCGGCGTGCATGAGCGGGGTGAAGCCGTAGCGGTCGGTCTGTTCCAGAAGTGCGGGGTGGGCGGTGACTATGCGGCAAACCGCGGCGGCGTCCGCGTCGTCGATGGCCTGCATCAGCTCGTCGAACGCTTCCACGGCAGACGCCCTCGGCCGCCGAACTCTTCACCAGCCGGACCGGCCGGCTACCTATTTCCCGCGTCGGTCGCGCTATTTCGCGATTCGGAAACCGCGCTACCCTTGCCGGCCGCGGTTGCGGCGGCGGATGTTGACGTAGCACCGGTGGCAAACGATGGTGATGCCGGCCGTCCGCTCGGTTTTCGCCGTCCAGTGCCCGGTTCGCATCATCAAAAGCGTCGCAGCCCCCGCACCAGGCGTCCGGGTACGGTCCGTTGTTGGAGTGCGAAAACCCCAACCCCGATCCGCGGACGAGGGGCCGGTAGACGAACGCCACCCGCTCCGGCCCGTGCCGCTCGCAGTGGACCATGTCGTCGTCCGCGTCTGCCATCCGCGTGATCTTTGCCGCCGGGCGAATCCGCGCCACTCGCGGTTCGTTCCGGCCGACCCGGAACGGCGGCTGCGGCGACGAGGTCGGCGAGGCGGTCGCGACGGGTCACGGGTTGCCTGCCGGCGGCTCCTTGGGCGGACCTTTGACGCTCGGGCGGTCCTTGGCCGGCTTCTTGTCCTTGGCCAAGAACAGGTCGAGGATCGTGTTGAGGACGACCTGCGTCTGTTCCAGGCTCTTAATTTCGGCGTCAAGCTCGGCGAACGGGTTCGTGGCCTGGCCGGCGGGGCTACCTTGCGGCCCGGCTGGGGCCACGCCGCTCGCCCGGGCGCGAACCGCCGAGGCGACGGCCCCCAGCGCCCGGCGCACCGCCTCGTCGGCCTCCCGGTCCTTGAGCGTCCTCTCCTCGTTGAGCCGGTTCACCTGGTGCCGCAGGTCGTTCAACTCGTCGAGGAGCCGCACCGCGTCCCGGTCCGGCGGCAGCGGGACCGAGAGTGTCGGAGTCGAGAGGCGATAGGTGGCGGACACGCCGACCGTGAGGGCGACGCCCAGGGCCAGCCCGACACCGCCGCCGATGCCCAGCAGGGTCGCGGCCCGCCACCGGGCCGGGCCGGTTCCCGCGCCAAGGGGCACCGCCAGCGGGTCGTTGGCACCGTCCTGCATGGTCGTCTCCCAAAGGGCCGTGTCGTCATCTGCCGCCGCCATAAGCGTCGCCTCCGCTACCGCGGCCGGTTACGCCGTCGCCGACACCGGCCGGCCGTTGGCCTGGAGTTTCACCTCGACGTTGCCGCGCGTCGCCTTGGAGTACGGGCAAATGGTGTGGGCCTTGGCGACCAGCGCCTCCGCCTGCGCCTGTTCGACGCCGGCCAACTCGGCGTTGAGCGTCACGTCGATGAAGAACCCGCTGTCCTCCTTGTTCAGGTTGACGGTGGCCGTCACCTTGATGTCGGCGGGTTTCAGCGGGACTTTGGCGAGGCCGGCCGCCGCCCCAATCGCGCCGCCGAAGCAGGCCGAGTACCCGGCCGCGAACAACTGCTCCGGGTTAGTGCCGGGGCCGTTCGAGCCGGGCGGCGACAGGTCGAGGTTGATCTTGCCGTCCGGGCTGGTGGCCTTGCCGGCGCGGCCGGCGGTGGCGCTGGCGGTTTCCGACGCGAGTACGGCCATCGGTGTCTCCGTAAGAGTGCGGTGCGAGGCGACCGACGCCACTCTATGCCGGCCGGGCGCACGGGGAAAGGCGAGACTCGCTCTCCATCGCCGAGCGACAGCGGCGCGTCGAGAAACGAGCCGACACACTGGCTTTGACCCCTTGGCTTCCGTTGCCGGCCTATCCAATCTACGGGGCCGTGCTGCGGCCTGACTTGTCCGGCCAGCCCAACGCGCGCACCCGGAACCATAGGACCAACTCGCCGATCTGGTAAAGCACGTCTGGGCCGATGGCCACGAAGTACACGACCGGGTTGGTGACCCACCGGAACCACTCGCGGACGATTAGCGCGGTCGGTAGTCCGGCGAGCGTCGCGACCGCTGGGACGGCCGACACCCCACTGTATCCCTCGCACCGATGGGCGAACACACCGAGGTCAATGTACGCCGCGACGGCCCAATAGAATCCGCAAACCGCGAGTGGCACCGCCAACAGGAGGTTTACCACCGCGCCTGTCCTCCGCTCGGACATAGCTGGTGATTGTGCCGACCGCCGTTCCGCCGAATCAAAGCGAGCCGCGACTCCGGGGCCAGGTGAACGAACATTGCCATGGGTGACATCTCAGCGGTTCGCGAGGAGGTCGCGCGCCCAGGCGGCGTCCGGTTTGCGGAGACGGGGGGTCGGCGGCCGGTCGTAGTCGATGCGGTAGCGGGCGTCGTCGTACGCCCGATCGAGGCACACCCTCAAATCGATCCGAACGGCCGGGTCGGCCCCGCCGAGCGGCACCGGGACCACGGGCAAGGGGTCGCGGACGGTGAACGACCAGACGCCGACGTGCGGGAAGGCGTCGGCCAGGCTGACGACGACGTAGTAGTCGCCGGGGACTGGGGCGGGGTCGCCCAACGGGAGGCGCTCGCCGGCCCGCAGCAGGTCGATTTCAACGAGGTTGACGCCGGTCGCCAGGTACTCGTTCCGCTTCGCCAGGTAGAGGTCGCGGTCCCCGGCCGTGTCCTTGTTCGATGGGCTGAGCAGTTCGATGACGGTAACGACGCGGCGGCGCTCCGGGTCGGTGATCCGGACATACCGCGGCCCCGTGCGGCGGACGACCGGCAGCGTACTCACGGCGGGCGCGGCGAGTGCCGCGAGGGCGGTCGCCGCCGACGTGCCGGCGGCGTCCGTCCCCGTCTCGTCGGTCACGAAGACGTTCGGCTGCACGAGCCGCCGCCGCGTTTCCAGGTCCGGCTCGTGCAGCCAAACGTACTGATCGACGCCGGCCGAGTACCGCTCGGGCAAGAGCGGCGTCAGGGCGGCCCGGATGGCGTAGATCAGCGCCCCGTGAAGGTCGGCCCAGCGGGCCGGGTCTTCCAGGTACGGGTCCATTCCCGGGAACGGCGACGGCATCGCGGCCCTCCTTCCCAACTCGGTCGGCCTACGCAGTGTACCCGCGCGTCCGGCCACGGCACAAGCGAGCCGCGTGCCCTCACCCGCTGAACTTCGCCCCGCCCTCGGTCAGCGCGGCGGTTGCGGTGCTGACCTGCCGGATCGTCCGCTCGCGGACCTCCTGCTCCAACCGCTTGACCAGTTCCGCGACCGGCATCGCCCCGAGGTCGCCGTCCACGCGGTCGCGCACCGCCACAGTGCCGGCCGATGCCTCCTTCTCGCCGACGACGAGCATGTACGGCACCTTCTCCAGCTGCGCCTCGCGGATCTTCGCCCCGATCTTCTCCGGCCGGTAGTCGGCGCTCACGCGGAAGCCGGCTGCCTTCAACTCAGCCTCGACCTTGCGGCCGTAGTCCGAGAACTTCTCGCTGATCGGCAGCACGCGGGCCTGCTCCGGGGCGAGCCACAGCGGGAACGCCCCGGCGAAGTGTTCGATCAGGATGCCGCAGAACCGCTCCATCGACCCGAACGGGGCGCGGTGGATCATCACCGGCCGGTGCGTCTTGTTGTCCGCCCCGACGTACTCCAGTTGGAACCGCTCCGGCAGGTTGTAGTCGAGCTGCACGGTGCCGAGCTGCCACTCCCGGCCGATGCAGTCGCGGACCACGAAGTCGATCTTCGGCCCGTAGAACGCGGCCTCGCCCGGCTCCAGCGTGTGGCTCATGCCGGACTCTTTCACCATCTTGATGAGGGTCGCCTCGGCCACGTCCCAGTTCTTCGGGTCGCCGACGTACTTGTCGCTACCCGGCTCGCGCAGGCTGACCCGCACCCGGTAGTCAGTCAGCCCGAGCGACTTCAACACGAACAGCACCAGGTCGATGTTCGACTTCATCTCGGCCTCGACCTGCTCCGGCAGGACGAACAGGTGGGCGTCGTCCTGGGTGAACCCGCGGACGCGGGTCATGCCGTTCAGCTCGCCCGTCTGCTCGTAGCGGTAGACGGTGCCGAACTCGGCCAGCCGCACCGGCAGGTCGCGGTAGCTCCGCGGCTCGGCCTTGTAGATGTGGATGTGGTGCGGGCAGTTCATCGGCTTCAGCAGGAAGCCCTCCTGCTCCATCAGCCACTTCAAGAGGGCGTCGGCCCGGCCCTTGTGGTCCTTGGCCGCGTGGTACTCCGGCAGGTCCACGTGCATGGTCTTCATCAGCCGCAGGGCGTACTGGTGGATGACCTCGAGCTTCGCCTCCTGGGTCGGGGCGTCGGCGTACTCTTGGGCGGTGAAGTACGCTCCCCTCATGTAGTCGTGGACCTCGTGTTCCTTCTGGGCGTCGAGGACACCCATCGCCAGCCGGTGCTGGCACAGGTCGAGCGCACCGGCCGCGGGCCGGCTGTACATCGGTGGGAACTGCGCGTCCCGATAGTACGGGAAGTGGCCCGAGGTGCGGTACAGTTCCAGCCGGCCGATGTGCGGGGTGTACACCGGCTCGTAGCCGCGTTTCAGCAGCTCGTCCTTGATGAAGCCCTCCAGGATGCCGCGAACGGTCGCGCCTTTCGGCATCCACAGAATCAGGCCCGAACCGACGAGCGGGCTGATGGTAAAGAGCTTCAACTGCTTGCCGAGCACGCGGTGGTCGCGCTTCTTCGCCTCCTCGACGAGTGCCAGATACGCGTCCAGGTCCTTCTGCGAAAAGAACGCGGTGGCGTAGAGCCGTTGCAGCATCTTGCGAGTGGTGTCGTTCTTCCAGTATGCCCCGGCGATCGACAGCAGCTTGAACGCGCCGACCTTGCCGGCGTGTGGCAGATGCGGGCCGCGGCACAGGTCGATGAACTCGCCCTGGCGGTAGAAGCTGACCGTCGGGAACTTGGACAGTTCGCCCGAGACGTGTTCGACCTTGTACTGCTGCCCCATGTCGCGGACGAGTTCCAGCCCCTCGGGGGTGCTGCGCTCGAACCGCTCGAACGGCTCCGCGGCCTCGACGATCTTTTTCATCTCGGCTTCGATGCGCGGGAAGTCGGCCTCGGTGATCGGTGTCGGACTGTCAATGTCGTAGTAGAAGCCGCTCTCGGTCGCCGGGCCGAAGGCGAGTTGCGCGCCGGGGAAGAGGCGCAACACGGCGCGGGCCATGACGTGGGCGCACGAGTGCCGCAGCACGTCGAGGGCGTCGGCGTCCTTCTCGGTGAGGATTTGGAACGGCAGCTCGGGGTGGTCGGTGGGCAGTTCGCGGTCGAGGTCGAGGATGTCGCCGTTGACCTTGGCGGCGACGGCCGCTTGCGCAAGGCGTTTGCCGATGCCCTCGGCCACGTCGCGCGGCCGGGTGCCGGGCGGGACTTGCTTGGTCGATCCGTCGGGGAGTTTAAGTGTGAGCATGAGACGTGCAGCCTCCATGAAGGACCGCGGCACGGCCGGCCCCTACAACGGGTCGGCGGCCCGGCGGCCGAGTGTGAGCAGAGTATTTTACAGAGTGCGGCGGGATGTGGCGGGTTCGTAGGAACCTTGGAAGAGTGCGCGAGTCGGGAGCAACGCAGCAAATGCCATTGGGCCGTTGGCCCATCCAACGCTACAACACGCGACATTATGCCATCACCCCATCTCGACCTGCTCGACCGTGTGCGCGGACGGCTCAAGCCGCCGGTTTTGATTGCCCTCGGGTCGCCAAGGCAAGCGTCCGACATTACCGCTGCCCTGGCGCTCCCGGATACCGCGTGCTACCAGATAGACCTGTACCAGGCCAGCCGGCTCCGCGACGAGCTGCGCGAACTCGGTGCCGACGCCGAGGTCCACACGGCCGCCGACCTGTGGGATGTACCAGGGCCGTTCGGCAGCGTCCTGGTGCCGTCGCCGGCCCGTGGGGAACGTGAGCTAAAGCGCGACATCGTGGAACAGGCATACCACGTTCTCGAACCGCGTGGCATCCTGGCTGTCCTATCGCCCATCGAGCGCGAGCAGTTCTACCCGGACCTGATGAAGAAAGTGTTCGGCAAGGTCGCGCTCGAAGTGGCCGACGCCGGCACCGTCTTGTGGAGCCCGCGGCCCGCCAAGGACCGGCCGCGGCGGAGACATGAGGTCACATTCCACGTCCGCGACGGCGAGCGGTCGGTGGCGTTTGCGTCGCAACCCGGGGCGTTCACCTACGGCCGGATGGACGACGGCGCGCGGGCGCTCGCCGAGGCGATGACGGTCAAGCCCGGCGACGCGGTGGTGGACATCGGCTGCGGCACCGGCACCGTCGGCGTGCTGGCCGGCCTGCGCGGTGGTACTGTGACGTTCGTGGACAGCAACCTGCGGGCGGTCGCGCTGGCCGAGCGCAATGCCAAGGCCGCGGGACTGACGGACACGAAGGCTGTCGCCGCGGTGCAGCTCGAAGGGCTGCCGGAGAAGGCGTTCGACCTAGCCCTGGCGAACCCGCCGTATTACGCGCAGCAGTCGATCGCGTCGATGTTCATCGATGGTGCGGTGCGGCTGCTGAAGCCCGGCGGTCGGCTGGTGCTGGTGACGAAGGCGGCCGACATCGTGGGCGAGATGCTCTACGAGCGCTTCGGCGAGCCGACGATGGAGCTGCGCCGCGGGTACGCCGTGTTCACCGCGCGGAAGGGGAGACGGAGGAGCTAACCACAGAGGCCCAGAGACACAGAGAAGACAGAGCATTTTCTTTCGGCCTTCTCTGTGTCTCTAGGCCTCCGTGGTTAGAATCTTCCCGCAGGAGGCCCCGTCATGACGCATCTGACCGCCGAGGAAGTGATCGCCGCGCTCCACCTGGAGCCGCATCCGCTCGAAGGCGGCTTCTTCCGCGAGACGTACCGGACGCCGCAGAAGCTGCCCGGCCAGGATCGTTCGCTCTCGACGGCCATTTACTACTTGCTCACACCGCACACGTGCTCGCGGATGCATCGCCTGCCGACCGACGAGTTGTTTCACTTCTACCTCGGCGACCCCGTGCGGATGCTGCACCTTTTGCCCGATGGCTCCGGCCACGAGGTTGTGCTCGGCACCGACCTGCTTGCCGGTGAGCGGCCCCAGGTGCTGGTGTCCGGCGGCGTCTGGCAAGGGGCGGCCCTCGTCGAGGGCGGGCGGCTGGCCCTGTTGGGCACAACGATGGCCCCCGGCTTCGCGTACCCGGACTACGCCGTTGGCGACCGAGCGGCCCTGTCCGGGCAGTACCCGGCCTTCGCCGACGCAATTCGCCGACTGACGCCCGAGGGCAGCGTATCGACCCAAGGCCCGTGGGCGTTCTGACGTGTCCATGCTCTACATCCAGCACCGCGTCAACACAGCCGCCGGGCTGCGGCAAACGCCGGCCGAATACGGCGTCGAACTCGATCTCCGCGACCGCGGCGACCGGCTCATCCTCCAGCACGATCCGTTTGTTGACGGCGAGGACTTCGCCGAGTATCTGCCGCACTACCGGCACGCGCTCGCGATCCTGAACGTCAAGAGCGAACGCATCGAGCCGCGGGTGTTGGAATTGGTCCGGCGACACAACATCGCCGACTACTTTTTCCTCGACTGCTCGTTCCCAATGATCCGCTGGCTCGTCGCCCACGGCGAGCGCAAGATTGCCGTGCGGTTCAGCGAGTTCGAGCCGGTCGAGTCGGCCCTGGTGCTCGCCGGGCAGATCGATTGGGTCTGGGTCGATTGCTTCACAACGATGCCGTTCACGGACGCGACCTACGCCAAGCTGCGGCCGCACTTCAAGCTGTGCGCCGTCTCGCCGGAGTTGCAGGGCCGCCCGACCGACACCATCGCCGCATACGCCGCGGCGCTGCGACCATATCCGGTCGATGCCGTCTGCACGAAGGTGCCGGAGATTTGGAGGAAGGAATTCTAACCACAGAGGCACCGAGACACAGAGACGACAAAGGCCGAGAAGAAGATCGGTTTTCTCCTCGGCCTTTGTCGTCTCTGTGGTTAGTCGACTTACTCGCTCCGCCCGCCGAGGTGCTTCGCCAGGAACTGCTCCATCACCCCGAAGAACTTCAACCGATTCTCCGGCCGCGCGAACCCGTGGCCCTCGTCGGCAAACAGGACGTACTCGACCGGCTTGTTCGCCTTCTTCATCGCCTCCACGATCTGTTCGCTCTCGGCCTGCTTCACCCGCGGGTCGTTCGCCCCTTGGCCGATCAACAGCGGAATCTTGATCCGATCCACCTTAAACAAGGGGGAACGATCCTTGAGCAACTGCTCTTCGGTTTCGAGGTCGCCGACGCGGACACTAAACGTTTTCTTCATCGGCCCCCAGTACGGTGGGATCGACTTCAAGAGCGTCACCAGATTCGACGGGCCAACGACATCGACCGCACAGGCGAAGACGTCCGGCGTGAACGTCGCGCCGACGAGCGCGGCATAGCCACCGTAGGAGCCACCGTAGATGCCGACACGCTTCGCATCGGCATAACCCTCCTTGACGGCCCACGCCATGGCGTCGAGAAGGTCGTCGTGCATCTTGCCGGCCCACTCCTTGTCGCCGGCGTGGAGGAACTTCTTGCCGAAGCCGGTCGAGCCGCGATAGTTGACCGACAGCACTGCGTAGCCGCGGTTCGCCAGCCATTGAGCCTGCGGATTCAGCCCCCAGGTATCCCGCGCCCATGGGCCGCCGTGGACCATTAGCACCAAGGGCAGGTTCTTCGCCGACACGCCGACGGGTAAGGTCAGGTACGACACCAGGTCCAGCCCGTCGCGGGCCTTGATGACGACCGGCTTCATCGGCGCGAGCGTGTACTTGTCGAACGCGGGCTGCGACTCGAAGAGAAACGTCAGCTTCTTTCCCGCGCGGTCGAAGAGGTAGTAGGCGGTCGAACGCACGTCGGATGTGAAGGCGACGACGGCCGTCTTCTCATCGCGGGTGAAGTTGACGAAGCTCGGCTCGCCCTTGCCGGCCGTTTCGAGGAACTTGAAGTCGCTGGCCCACTGCGGCTGCAGCACCTGCCAGCGGACGCGTTCGCGGTTGAACGCCACCGCGTCGGCTGTGTACGTGATTGGGTCGATCAGCACACCCGCCACATCGCAAGTCGGGTCAGCGGCGACGACCGTCTCGGTCTTGCTCGCAATATCGAATCTGGTGAGGGCCAGCGTGTCGCGGCCCTGGCTCGATCGCATCCAGAGCGACTTGCCGTCCTTGGTGAAGCCGAGGACGCCCGAGTCGGCATCTTCGACGCCAAATGTCGTGACGGGCTGCCACGGCGACTTGGCGTCGTCCCGCACGCGGATCTGCATGCCACCCTCGGGTGTCGGAGCTTGCGCACCGCGAACCTGGAACTGGGCGTCGGTCTCCCAACCAATCACGTCGCCGGGGTTCTCTGTGTCGAGCTTCGCCTCGCCGCTGGTCAGGTCGATGCGGTACACGTCGAACAGTGCCTTGTTGCGCTTGTTGAGGCCGACGAGCAGTTCGTTGGGGAAGTCGCGGTGGTCGCCGACGAGCTGCGCCCGCACACCGGGGAACGGCGTCAGATCGCGGACCTTGGCCGTCGCGACATTGACGCCGTAGACGTGGAAGTTCTCGTCGCCCTCGGCGTCCTGCAAGTAAACGAGCGTATCCGGGGCATAGGTCCAAAGGTATTGCCGGATGCCGCGCTTCGGGTCGGCTGTGACGGCCTTGGCGTCGTCTTTTCCGACGGTCTGGACCCAGACTTGCAGCACATCTTTGCTATCGGGAGCGATGTAGGCGAGCCGCGTGCCGTCGGGGCTGATCTGCGGCGACGCTTTGACGGGATTGCCGAACAGGACGGTCTTCGGAATGAGCGGCGGGAGCTGAGCTGCGGCCTGAAGGGCGAGTGCGGCAAGGGCAACGATCGGAAGCACGAAGCGCATTATCGAAACTCCAAGGGCGGGCGAGGTGGACCAACGATGTTGTAGGAGGTTGTTCGCCCGACTGCGGCGGCGATTGTACTCGCCGCGCCTGCGAGCAACTTGCTCGTCGTCGATCTCCTCCCGTGTCCGCGGCCGGCGGGAATCCGTAGCCTGTCTGCGCCATGTCCACAGACACGCTAACGGAACGCGCCTACGCCGTGGCCCGCGACCGCTACGCCGCGGTCGGCGTCGATGCCGACGCGGCCGTCCGGCGCTTGGCCGGCATCGCGATCTCGCTGCACTGCTGGCAGGGCGACGACGTGGGCGGGTTCGAGAACGCCGGGCAGGAACTCGGCGGCGGGTTGGCCGTCACTGGCAACTACCCCGGCAAGGCCCGCACGCCCGACGAACTGCGCAGCGACCTCGACCTGACGTACTCGCTGTTGCCCGGCACGCACCGGCTCAACCTGCACGCCTGCTACGCCGAGACCGACGGCCGGCGGGTCGAGCGCACCGAACTCGCCCCCGAACACTTCGCCCGCTGGGCCGACTGGGCCAAGGCGAACAAGCACGGCCTCGACTTCAACCCGACCTACTTCGCCCACCCCAAGGCGGCCGACGGGTTCACGCTCGCTCACCCGGACGACGGGATTCGCCGGTATTGGATCGATCACGGCATCGCCTGCCGCCGGATCGGGGCGTCCTTCGGCCAGAAGCTCGGGACGCCGTGCGTGACGAACGTGTGGATTCCCGACGGCTACAAGGACGTGCCGGTGGACCGCAAGGCTCCGCGGGAGCGGCTGGCGCGGGCGCTCGACGAGGTGTTCGCGGAGCCGATCGACCCGCGGCTCAACCGCGACGCGGTGGAGTCGAAGCTGTTCGGCATCGGCAGCGAGTCCTACGTCGTCGGCTCGCACGAGTTCTACCTGGGGTACGCCGTCACGCGGAAGAAGCTGCTGTGCCTCGACGCCGGGCACTTCCACCCGACCGAGGGCATCGCCGACAAGGTGTCGTCGTGCCTGGTGTACCTCGACGAACTCTTGCTGCACGTCAGCCGCGGCGTCCGTTGGGACAGCGATCACGTTGTCCTGCTGACCGACGACCTGCACGCGGTCGCGCAAGAGATCGTCCGCGGCGGGTTCCTGGATCGGGTGCATATCGGCCTCGACTTCTTCGACGCCAGCATCAACCGGGTGGCCGCGTGGGTGATCGGCAGCCGGGCGATGCTCAAGGCGCTGTTGGCCGCGCTGCTCGAACCGCTCGACGCGCTGCGGGCGCTGGAGGCGGCCGGCGACTACACGGGCCGGCTGGCGACGCTCGAGGAGCAGAAGACGCTGCCGCTCGGGGCGGTGTGGGACATGGCGTGCCTGCGGGCCGGCGCGCCGGTGCGCGGGGCGTGGCTCGACGCGGTGCGGCGGTACGAGCGCGAGGTGTTATCGCAGCGTTGACCTTCGTTTCGCGACGCTTCGCAGGAGCGTCCACGCTTCTGCGAAGCGCCGCGAACCAAATCGTGACCCCCTCCTCCAACTCACCGGCATCCGCAAGTCGTTCGCCGGCGTGCGCACGCGGCGTCTCGTTCGATCTCTTGCCCGGCGAGGTCCACGCCCTCGTCGGCGAGAACGGGGCCGGCAAGTCCACGCTCATCAAGGTCGTCACCGGCGCGCACGCCCCGGACGAGGGCACCCTGGAAATCGCCGGCCAACTCGTCGCCGACAACGACCCGCTGACGGCCCGCCGGCTCGGCGTCGCCGTCATCTACCAACAGCCGGCCCTCTTCCCCGATCTGTCCGTCGCGGAGAACATCGCCTTCGGGCTGGAGCCGGCCGGGTGGTGGCGGCGGGTGCGGCTGTGAGGCGGGCGGCGCGGCGGCCGAGCAGCTGCTCGCCCGCGTCGGCTCGACGATCGACCCGGACGCCGACGTGCGGTCGCTGTCGATGCCGCAGCAGCAACTCGTCGAGATCGCCGCGCTCCCTCGGGGCCGACGCCCGCATCCTCATCATGGACGAGCCGACCGCCTCGCTCTCCGACGCCGAGGTCGAGAACCTGTTCCGCGTCATCCGCGAACTGCGCGGCCACGGCGTCGGCGTCGTCTACATCTCGCACCGGCTCGACGAACTGCCGAAGGTGGCCGACCGCGTGACCGCCCTGCGCGACGGTGAGTTGGTCGGCACCCGGCCGGTCGCCGACGTCGCGAGCCGAGCTGATCCGCATGATGGTCGGCCGCGAGTTGTCGGCCGTGTTTCCGAAGCGGGAGGTGGCCGTTGGGGGTGTGGTGTTGGAATTGCGCGGGGTCGGGTGTGGGGCGAGCGGGACGCGAAACGTAAACCTTGTGGTGCGGAGCGGGGAGATTGTGGGGTTGGCGGGGCTGGTGGGGGCGGGGCGGACGGAGTTGGCGCGGGTGCTGTTCGGGCTAACGCCGGCGGACGCGGGCGAGGTTCGGCTCCGCGGCGAGCGGGTCGTCATCGACCGGCCGGCGCGGGCCGTCGAACTCGGCATTGGCTACGTCCCCGAAGACCGCCGGCGGCACGGCGTCGTTCTCGAGATGCCCGTCGCGGCGAACGCCACGCTGGCCACGCTGCGGCGGCTCACGGCGCTCGGGCTGATCGATTTCCGCCGCGAGCGGGCCGTCGCGGCCGATTTCGTCGAACGGCTCGGCGTCAAAACGGCGTCGCTGGACGCGCCGGTCGGCAACCTGTCGGGCGGCAACCAGCAGAAGGTGGCGCTGGCCCGCTGGCTCGCGGCCGACCCGGCGGTGCTGATCCTCGACGAGCCGACGCAGGGCGTCGATGTCGGGGCGAAGGCCGAGATCCATCGGCTCATGGGCGACCTGGCCGCGAGGGGCTGGCGATCCTGATGATCTCGTCGGAGCTGCCCGAGGTGCTGGGCATGAGCGACCGCATCGCGGTGATGCACGGCGGCACCGTCGTCGGTGAACTGAGCCGCGCGGGGCGACGCAGGAGCGGGTAATGGAACTCGCCTTGGGCGAGCGTCGAGCGTAAGCCCGACGTGTTCGAGTGATCAACCACGTCGGGCTTACGCCTCGACGCTGCTCATGAGGGACGCATGACCCGCCACGTCCGCGAACTGTCGGTCGCCGCGGCGTACGCGCTGCTCCTCGCCGTGTTGGCCGGCGTCGCCCCGGCGTTCTACCGCGCGTCGTTCCGCGACTCGCTGGTGTCGGCCGCGCCGGTCCTCGTCGCCGCCGTCGGCATGACGTTCGTCATCCTCACCCGCAACATCGACATCTCCATCGGCTCGACGTTCTCCGTTTGCGCCGTCGTCGCCTCGCTCGCCGTCTCGCGCGGCGTGCCGGTGCCCGCGGCCCGTCCTGCTTGCCGTCGCGTGTGGGGCGGCCCTCGGCGCGGTCAACGGCGCGTTCGTCGCCGGGCTGGGGCTGCCGTCGATCGTCGTCACGCTGGCCACGATGGTGACGACCCGCGAGAGCTTGCTCTGGCTGCGCGAGGGCGAAACCGTCCGGCAGTTGCCGGCCGGGTGGCAGTGGTTCGGCTTGTCGCAGTCGGCGGGGCAGGCCGCGGCTCCTGATAGCGGCGGGCACGGTCTTCGCGGCGGCGTGGTTCGCGTCGTCGCATCTGATGGCCGGCCGGGCCGTGTACGCCACCGGCTCCGACCCGGAGGCGGCCCGGCTCGCCGGCGTCCGGCCACGCGGCGTCGTCTTCGGCACGTTCGTCTTGATGGGGGCGCTCGCCGGGTTGGCCGCAGTGCTGAACGCGGTGCGGTTCCCGCAGGTCGTGGCCAACACCGGCGAGGGGTTGGAATTGAAGGTGATCGCCGCGGTGGTCGTCGGCGGCACGGCCGTCAGCGGCGGCCGCGGCACGTTGCCGGGCACGCTCGCCGGCGTCTTGCTGCTCGGCACCGTGGGGACGGCCCTCGTGTTCCTGAAGGTGCTGCCGCAGTGGGAGAAGGTGGTGCAGGGTGCCATCATCCTCGCGGCCGTCGCGGCCGACGGGCTACAACGGCGGCATTAAAGTAGCCGGCCTCGCGTGCCGGACTCCGCACGGAGCGTGCCGGCTACACTAAGGCGGCAAACCGGAATCTCATCGTGAGGACGCACCAACTGAGCCTGCTCGCCTTGCTCGCGGCCGAGGTCGCGGCGTTCGCCGTGTTCGGCCGCAACTTCGCGTCGGCCGACGCCGCCGCCCTCGTCGTCCGCTCGCTCGTCGAGGTCGGCCTGCTCGCCCTCGCCCTGACGCCGGTCATCCTCGCCGGCGGCATCGACCTATCGTGCGGCTCGCTGCTGGGCCTGTGCGCCGTCCTGCTCGGCATGGCGTGGCGCGACGCCGGGCTGCCGGTCTGGCTGGCCGCGGCCCTCGCCGTCGGAGCCGGGGCGCTCGGCAGGGCAGCGAACGCGGCTCATCATCACCCGGCTGCACATCCCGCCGTTGATCGTGACGCTCGGCTCCTATTCGCTGTACCGCGGGTTGGCGTTCGGCCTGACCGGCGGCACCGAGACGTACACCGATTTTCCGGCCCACTTCCTCGCCCTCGGCTCCGGCGATTTCTTCGGCGTGCCGGCCCAAGCTACCGCTGTTCGCCGTCGTCGCGGCCTTCGTCTGGCTGCTCGTCCACCGTTCGGCCGTCGGCCGGGAGCTGTCGGCCGTCGGCTACTCGCGGACGGTGCCCGCCACGCCGGCCTGCCGGTGGACCGCTGGGTCGCGGCGACGTACATCCTCAGCGGCACCGCGGCGGGGCTGGCCGCGGTCGTGTCGGTGGCCCGCCACAACCAGGCGAAGGCCGACGTCGGCGCCGGCGACGAGCTGGTGGCGATCACGGCCGTCGTCCTCGGCGGCACGTCGATCTTCGGCGGCCGGGGCTCCGTCGGCGGGACGCTCCTCGGCCTGTTCGCCGTCGCCGTGTTGGGCGCGGCCTGCGGCTCGGCGGGCTGTCGCAGAACGTGGCCGGCATCCTGACCGGGGCACGCTTCTCGGAACCATCGTCGCCGACCGGGCGCTGGCCCGGCCGCGGATCGACCACACCCCTTCGGAGGGCGAATTCGACGTGAAGAACTCGCAAGTCGCCGTCATCTGCGGCGCGTCCTCGCCGGCGCTGCTCATCGCGGGGAGCAACTGGTGGCTCGTCACGACCCTGGCGAGCGGGGTCGCGTTAGCGCCCGTGCCGGCGAGTCACGGGGCGGCCGCGACCCGCTCGCCAAGCCGATCACCGTGGCGATGATGCCGAAGAGCCTGGGCAACGCCTACTTCATCGCCTGCAAGAAGGGTGCGGACGAGGCGGCCAAGGAACTCGGCATCACCCTGCTCTGGGACGGGCCGACCGACCCGAACCCGGCGAAGCAGAATCAGGTCGTTGAGGACTGGATCGTCCGCGGCGTCGATGTCATCGCCGTCGCCGTCGAGAACCGCGACGGCCTTTCCGCGGCTCTCCGCAAGGCCCGCGCCAAGGGCATCAAGGTCGTGACCTGGGACGCCGACGCCCAGCCGGACGCCCGCGACTTCTTCGTCAACCAGGCGACGCCGCAGGGCATCGGCAACACGCTGATGGACCACGCCGCCCGCGTCCTCGGCGGCCGGGGCGAGTTCGCGATCATCACCGGCACCCTGACCGCGGCCAACCTCAACGAGTGGCGCAAATACGTCGAGGAGCGGCGGACGGCGAAGTACCCGGACATCAAGCTGGCCGTCACCCGGCCGTGCGACGACGTTCAGGACAAGGCGTTCGACGAGGCGAAGACGATCCTGAACGCCTACCCGAACGTCAAGCTCCTCATGGCCATCTGCTCGCCGGCGGTGCCGGGGGCCGCGGAAGCCGTCACGCAGACGAACCGCAAGGACGTGAAGGTGGTCGGCCTCGGCCTGCCGAACGACAACAAGCGGTACGTCCACTCGGGCGTGACCGACGCGGTGGTGCTGTGGAACACGATGGACCTCGGCTACCTGGCCGTGTACGCGGCCGACGGCGTTGCGAAGGGGACGCTGAAGCCGGGGGCGACGCGGTTCAAGGCCGGCAAGCTCGACGTGGAGGTGGCCGGCGACAACGTGCTATTGGGCCAGCCGTTCACGTTCACCAAGGACAACATCGACAAGTTCGACTTTTGAGGGGGATTGATCCGCAGATTGCGGTGATGGACGCAGATGGGAAGACAGAAACGCAGATAAAGAAATTGCTATCTGTCTTTTCTGCCTTCCCATCTGCGTCCATCACCGCAATCTGCGGATAACACTCTTCGCGATTCTGCGGAGACATGCCATGCGGCTCACCATCGTCGCCCTGCTCGCGCTTGCGGTCGTCGCCCGTGCCGCCCCGCTCGCCCCGACCCGGCTTCGGACGGAGGCGCTGACCGACCCCCTCGGCATCGGCACCACGTCGCCGCGGCTAACTTGGATCGTCGAGTCGGCGGAGCCGAACCAGCGGCAGACGGCTTACCGCATCCTCGTCGCCAGCACGCCGGAGAAGCTCGCCGCGGACGCCGGCGACCTGTGGGACACCGGCAAGTCGGCCGGCGACGAGACGCTCGGCCACGCCTACGCCGGCAAGCCATTGAAGGCGTTCGACTTCGCCGTGTGGAAGGTCATGGTCTGGGACAAGGACGGCCGACCGTCGGGGTGGAGCGAGCCGGCCCGCTTCTCCGTCGGGCCGCTGACGGTCGCGGACTGGGGCAAGGCGGTGTGGATCGGCTCGCCGCGACCGCGGCCCGACGGGCTGGTGCCCGCGCCGCTCGACGGGGCCAAATGGGTCTGGAAGGCCGGCGAGTCGGCCGGCGACGCGCCCAAGGGCATGCGCGTCTTCCTGACGAGCTTCGACCTGCCGGATATGGGCAAGGTCGCCAAGGTCGAGGTCATCGCCGCGGCGTCGGGCAAGTACTGGTTCGTGCTGAACGCCGAGAACGTCATCGTGGACGACCCGACCGGCAAGCCGCACTGGCCGCTCGCCCAGGAGGCGACCGTCACGCACAACTGCAAGGCCGGCCCGAACGCCGTGCGCGTGCAGGTCGAGAACGCGCAACCCGGCCCGGCGGGGCTGATCGCGAAGATCCGCATCGCCTTCGTGGACGGCACGGTGAAGGAGGTCGCCACGTCGGCTGACTGGCGGGCGACCGACAACCCCGGTGCGAACTGGCACAGGCGCGACATCCGGCCCGACGAGTGGCCAGCCGCGGCCGCGGTCGCGTCGCCGCCGTGGAAGGACGTGAAGCTCAAGACGATGGTCCTGCCGCCGCCGGCGTACCTGCGGACGACGTTTCAGGTGACGAAACCGGTCAAGCGGGCGACGCTGTACACGACGGCCCTCGGTGTGTACGACTTGAGGGGCCTCACTACATACGGTGGGAATGACGGTGACCTGGATGACTACTTTAGCCCAGGTTGGAGCGACTATACGAAGCGCGTCAACTACCGGACATACGATGTGACGCGGTGCTTAGTCCGCGGCGTTAACGTGCTACCCGTCGTCCTTGCCGACGGCTGGTACAGCGGTCACATCGGCTGGAAAAAGATCCGCGACCACTACGGTATCAAACCCCGATTTAAGGCCCTTCTGAGACTCGAGTACTCCGACGGTACGGCCGAGGTAGTGACAACCGGGCCGGAATGGCGATCAACGGTTGACGGCCCCATCCGGGAGGCTGACTTCCTCATGGGTGAAACACATGACCTTGCCAAGAGCGTGATTGATTGGGCCATTCCCAGCTTTGACGCATCGAAGTGGGATGCCGTTGCCACCGGTGCCGAAGTCAACCCCGCGATCCAAGCGCATCCCGGCCCGCCGATCCGTGCCGAATCGCAGAGCGGTGAGCGCGTGTCCCAACCGAAACCAGGCGTGTACGTCTTCGACGTGGGCCAGAACCTTGCCGGCATGGCGCACCTGGAAAGCGTCAGGGGCCGGCCCGGTCAGCGCGTGATGCTCCGCTTCGCCGAACGACTCAACCCCGACGGCACGATTTATACCGCGAATCTGCGCGACGCACGTGCAACCGACTCGTTCACGTTTGCCGCAGACCACGCGGCCTTCCGTCCCAAATTCACATTCCACGGCTTTCAGTACGTGGAGGTCACCGGCTTATCAGGTCCGCCGGTGACGGGAGAGCAAGTCATGCAATTGCGCGCGGGGACGGAGTTGGCTCGGAACGTGTCAGGCTTGATCTCGGTCGTCACTCTTTCCAGTGACACCCCGCGGGCCGGTTCCTTCGAGTGCAGTGACCCGACGCTCAACAAGCTCGCGAGCAACATCTACTACACCCAGCGGGCCAACTTCATCGACATCCCGACCGACTGCCCGCAGCGGGACGAGCGGCTCGGCTGGACCGGCGACGCCCAGGTCTACGCTCGCACCGCCACCCTCAACGCCGACGTGCAGGCGTTCATGACCAAGTGGCTCGTGGACCTCACCGACGCCCAACGCCCGGACGGCCAGTTCCCGATGGTCGCCCCGCTCAAGGTCGCGGAGGCCGACGGCGGGCCGGCGTGGGCCGACGCCGGCGTCATCGTGCCGTGGACCATGTACGAGGTCTACGGCGACCGCCGGCTGCTCGAACGCCAGTACCCGTCGATGGCCAAGTTCATCGCCTTCTGCAAGGGCCGCTCGACGCCGGACCTCTTGCCGCCGGCCAAGTACCACTGCTTCGGCGACTGGCTCTCGATCGGGGCCGACACGCCGAAGGACGTGATCTACACGGCCTACTTCGCGTACAGCACGAAGCTGACTGCGAAGGCCGCGGCCGCGCTCGGCAAGGTCGACGACGCGAAACAGTACGAGGAACTATTCCAGCGTATCCGCGCCGCGTTCAACAAGGCGTACGTCAAGGACGGCGGCCGCATCCACGGCGACACGCAGTGCTGCTACGTCCTGGCGTTGGCGTTCGACCTGCTCGACGACGACAAGGCGAAGCTGGCCGCGGGGCACCTGGTCGCCGACATCGAGGCGAAGGGCAACCACCTCTCGACCGGGTTCATCGGCACGAAGGACCTGATGCTGGTGCTGGCGAAGGTCGGCCGGAACGACGTGGCGTACCGGCTGATCCACCAGGACACGTTCCCCGGCTGGGGCTTCTCGATCAAGCACGGGGCGACGAGTATCTGGGAGCGGTGGGACGGCTGGACGCCGGAGAAGGGGTTCCAGACGCCGGGCATGAACTCGTTCGCGCACTACTCGTTCGGCGCGGTGTACCAGTGGATGGTCGAGAACATCGGCGGCATCCGGGCCGGCGACGTGGCGTACAAGCGGATCGTCATCGCCCCGCAGCCAGGCGGCAAGCTAACGTGGGCGAAGGTCGGCTACGACAGCGTACGCGGCAAGATCGCAACGGATTGGAAGCTCGACGGCGACAAGTTCCGGCTGACCGTGACCATTCCGGCGAACACGACGGCCCAGGTCCGGATGCCGAAGAGCGGCAAGATGATCGAGGTCGGCTCCGGCGTCCACACGTTCGAGGAGTGACCAACCAAGTTTACGCAAATCGCGCCGGGAATCCCGCGAATGCCCTGTTAGTCCGTCGCCCGGGGTGCCGTTGCGAGGAGGGCCGTCCATGGTTCGACGGGAGCGAATGGGTCTGGCTGTCGTGTTGACCCTGGCCCTTGCCGCGGCGGCGCGGGCCGACGACTGGCCACAGTGGCTCGGGCCGCAGCGCGACGGCGTGTGGCGCGAGACCGACATCCTCGACCAGTTCCCCAAGGACGGCCCGACCGTCCGCTGGCGGTCGCCCATCGGCGCGGGCTACGCCGGCCCGGCGGTGGCCGGCGGCAAGGTGTACGTCACGGATCGCGTCCTCGCCGAGGGTGCGAAGAACCACGCCGAGCCGTTCCCGCAGCGGCCGCGGAAGGGAATCGCCGGCTCCGAGCGCGTCCTGTGCTTGAACGAGGCCGACGGCAAGATCCTTTGGAAGCACGAGTACGACTGCCCGTACACCGTGTCGTACCCGCTCGGGCCGCGCTGCACCCCGGTCGTCCACGACGGCAAGGTCTACACCCTCGGCACCGAGGGGCACCTGGTCTGCCTCGACATTACGACCGGCAAGCCGGTGTGGTCGCACGAACTGAAGAAGGTCTACCGTGTGCAGGCCCCGCTGTGGGGCTTCAGCGCCCACCCGCTTATCGACGGCAAGAAGCTGATCTGCGTCGTCGGCGGCGAGGACACGACGGCCGTCGCCTTCGACAAGGACACCGGCAAGGAACTGTGGCGGGCGCTGTCGTCCACCCAGCCGGGCTACTGCCCGCCGGTGATCGTCGAGGCGGGCGGCACCCGGCAACTGATCGTCTGGACCGGCGAGGCCGTCAACGGCCTGGACCCGGAGACGGGCAAGGTCTACTGGTCGGAGCACGTGCCGACGTACCAGGGCATGTCGATCGCGACGCCGCGGAAGTTCGGCGACCTGTTGTTCGTGACCGCGTACCCGGACACGGCCGTCATGCTGCGGCTGGACGCGACGAAGCCGGCGGCGACGGTGGCGTGGAAGGGTGACAAGAAGTCGGCGTTCTACAGCGTGTTCAGCACGCCGCAGGGCGATGCCGGCCACATCTATGGCGTCCACAACGGCGGCCGGCTGGCGTGCATCAAGGCCGACACCGGCGAGCGGGTGTGGGAGTCCGTCCAGGCCCACGGGAAGACGCCGCTACCATCGGCCGAGGTCTTCCTGGTGAAGAACGGCGACCGCTACTTCCTGGCGAACGAGAAGGGCGACCTGATCCTCGCCAAGCTCAGCCCGAAGGGCTACGAGGAGATCGGCCGGGCGCACCTGCTCGACCCGACCAGCGCCGGCTTTGGCCGCGACGTGCTGTGGTCGCACCCGGCGTTCGCCAACCGCTCGGCGTACATGCGGAACGACAAGGAGTTGATCTGCGTGTCGCTGGCGGCGCGGCCGTGATCCGAGCCGGAAGCGTGAGCGACGACCCTGCGCGGGATGTGGCCGTCGCTCACGCTTCCGGCTCTGACGGGTGCGGGTGCCGGCTTACTTCCCCACCGCCCACAGGTAGTCGAACCCGCGCAGGTAGATGCGGCCGCCGGAGATCGCCGGGGACGCCGCGAACGTGTCCGGCAGCTTGTTCGTCTCCAACACCTTGAACTCCCGGCCGGCCTTGACCACGGTGACGGTGCCGGTGTCGCGGCAGGTCGTGTACACCTTGCCGTCGGCCCACACCGGCGACGCTCGGTGGCGGCCCGTCTGCGTCCGCTGCTCGGCGTAATACTCCTGGCCCGTCGCCGCGTCGAGGCACGTCAGGTTGCCGGTCTCGCGGCACAGGTACACCAGCCCGTCCACAAGCAACGGGGATGGTACATCGGGCGTGCCTTTGAGCTTGCGCCAGCGCTCGGCAGGGTTGCCCTGGTCGATCGTGCCCTTGGCGGCGGTCGGGTCGAGGCCGACGACGGGGCCGGACTTCGCCGATGGGATGACGATTAAGTCCGGCGTCGTCAGCGGTGAAGCCACGAACCGCAGTGTTGGGTTGTACCGCTCCTTCGGGTTCAGCCCGGCGACCCGCCAGACCTCCGCGCCGGTGTCGAGTCGGTGGGCCGTCGTGTAGTCGTTGCCGTGGACGATCAGGAGGGCGTCGGCCCCCTTCCGCCAGACGCTCGCGGAGGCGTACGAGTGCTTGTTCTCCATGTACCCGTCGCTCGGCCGCTCGACCTTCCACACGTCGTTGCCGGTCGCCTTGTCGACAGCGATGACGAACCCGCCGCCGTCGTGGATCAGTTGCAGGTACAGCCGGTCGCCGTCGAGGACCGGCGTCGAGTGGACGCCGAACTGAATCCGAAACTTGCCCCACCGCTCCTGGGCGTTGAAGTGCCAGACCTCGTTGCCGGCGAAGTCGAACGCGGCGAAGTCGCCGGAGCCGACGAAGGCGAAGACGTGCTTGCCGTCGGTCGATGGCGACGCCGTGGCGAAGTTGACCTCCGCGTTGCGGTTCTTGTTGGGCGTGGGGCCCAGCGTCTTCTTCCACCGCTCCTTGCCGTCGGTGCCGACACACAGCAGCACGAGGTCCTTGCCCTCTTCGCTCGTCAGGAAGATATGGTCGCCCCAGACACAGGGCGTCGCGCCGCCCAGGCCGGGCATCTTCAGCTTCCAGGCGACGCCCTCGGACTCGGACCACTTGGTCGGCAGGCTGGTCTCGCGGCAGATGCCGTCGTTCGTCGGGCCGCGCCACTGCGGCCAGTTGTCGGCGAGGGCAGGCGAGGCAACGAGCAGGAGTGCGAGAAGCGGTCGCGACACGGTGGGGAACCTCGGCAGGTTGGTGGGTGGGCCGGCGATCATTATGCCGGATCGGCGGGGAAGGGGAAATGAAAAATCTATGACCCGTGACGCCGCGACCCGCGCAAGCTCGGGTCGCGGCGGCACAACTGGGTGTCC
>JAXMAS010000020.1:0-121476 GCA_046350275.1 Gemmataceae bacterium | reverse complement strand
TGCTGCTGGCCTTCGCGTCTGAAGCGGCGTCGCGGCCGGCAGAGCCATTTGTCCTGATCGTGGACGAGATCAACCGTGGCAACCTTCCGCGCGTCTTCGGCGAACTCCTCTACCTACTCGAATACCGCGACCAGGTGGCGACCTTGCCGTACTCGCGGCGCGAGTTCCGCCTGCCGCCGAACCTTGTCCTGCTCGGCACGATGAACGCGGCCGACCGCTCCGTGGCCCACGTCGACCAGGCGCTGCGGCGGCGGTTCTCGTTCCTGGAGATGCCGCCGGACGCCCGCGTCCTGGCCGAGTGGCTGACGGCCCACCCGCCGGCCGGCGGCGACGGCTTCGCCGCGGCGGTCGTGCGGCTATTCGAGACGTTGAATGACCGCCTGCGGGCCGACCTCGGCCCGGATCGGCAGGTCGGCCACAGTTACTTCATGACACCGGGCCTGGACATCGCGACGCTGCGGGCGGTGTGGGACCATCAGGTGTCCCCGCTGTTCGCCGACTACTTCGCCGCACAACCGGCCCGACTCGCGGCGTACGCGCTCGACGACCTGCTCGCCGGCAAGCCGGCGCGACAGCCGAGGCCGAAGGCGGTGTTTTGAACATTCGGCGTCCAAACCCATTACCTCAAATCGGAAACTGGATGGGTAGTGCCACAGTTGGCGTTGCCTCCCGGGCCAAACGCCATGCCGTGACCGACGCGGCCTGCTGACTACTTGCGACACTGCCAGAGGTATGCGACCATCAAGTATCGCTGGTGCTGGCAGTCAGGCGAACGTGATTTGCGGCTTGAAGCGAGCCGGAGGATCTCCCGTGACCGACGCAACCGTCGCCCCGCCGAAGCGACATCGCACAAGGCGTTTCTTGCTTGCTTTCCTCATGATCGCCCTGCTCGGGGCGATCATCGCACTGCTCATTCGCCGTGAACTCGTGGCCCGCCGATTCGCCGCGGTGGTCGACCGCCTCGACCGCACCGACCCCGGCTGGCGGATAGAGGACATTGAACAAGCCCGCGCCTCCATACCCGACACGGAAAACTCCGCTGTCGCGATTGACGCCGCGTACGCGAAGCTCGTCCAGCTGCCGCCAGGGCTGACCGAGATTCTCGGCCACCTCGACGAAGATCTGACGCCGAACGTCCGACTCACGTTGGAGCAGGAGGGCGACCTCCGCGACGCACTCAAACTCAACTCGTTGGCCGTGCCCGATGTCCTGGCCATCGCCGATTACCCGCGCGGGCGGCATGCCCTCACCCACTCGGTCGATGGTTTCTCGACGCTCCTAAATCACGTCGACCGAATATGTCAGGTCGGCACCCGCGTCCTTGACCCGCTCGGTCGGCTCGCAATCCAGGATGGCGATGTGCCGCGAGCAGTGACCGCATTCCAGGCCCGGATTAACCTCGGCCGATCCATGCGCGACGAGCCATTCCTCATCTCGCAGCTCGTCCGCGCAAGCTACTACCGCCGCCGAGCAATCGGTGCACTCGAACGCCTCCTCGGTCATGCCTCGCTGACGCCCGATCAGCTCACGACGGTGCGTCGCGAATTGGCCGCTGAGTTGGCGGATGACCCGTGGCCCGTGGCAGTCCGCGGTGAGCGAGCCATGGTCAATCAGGTGTTCGTCGCGCTGAACACTGGGCTAGTCCAGGTGTCGTTCCTAAGGTCGTTCGCCACGCAGACGATGCGGCCCACAGTCACCGACCGCGCCCGCGATTGGCTCCGTGACCACGTCGGCATCGAGACCGTCCAGGCCCACGCGGCCATTCTGGACCTGACCACGCGAATGGTCGCCACAACGTCGTTGCCCTGGCACGAGCGACTACCGGCAGTCGAGGCGATCGACGCGGAATGGGCAACGACTCCAGAGCCGGCTCCCTGGGTTCGCACGCAACAGGCCATGTCCCTATTCCGCGGTCTCGTCACCGAGCAGGCGCGGCTCCGTTGCGCGATCGTGGCCGTGGCCATCGAGCAGTACCGCGTCAAGCACGGCGACTGGCCGACGTCGCTGACCGCAATCCGTGAGCCACTTCCGGACGACCCATTCACGGGGAAGCCGCTCCTGTTCAAGCGGACCGCCGATGGCGTCGTCGTTTACTCGGCCGGCTCCAGGCGTGCCGAGAGTGTCGGCACGACACCGCTCGACCTGCGCGACGTGCTGCCGCCCAACGTCGATGTCTTCTTCCGCCTTTGGGACGTCTCGAAGCGCAATCAGCCGCCAAAGGACAAACCGTGACACCGACTTCGACCATGACGCCGAAGCGCCGCCGAGTGCGACTCATCCTGCTCGTCGTACTTGTAGCCATCCCTGCTGTATTCGTGGGCACAGCCGTCGTCCGTCGCCACCTGGCTGCCCGGCGGCTCGCAGCTGTCATTGCCGAGATCGACCGCACCGATCCGCACTGGCGACTCGACGATCTGGAGCGCGCCCGAGCCAAAGTCGCCGATAACGAGAACTTCGCCGTGGCTCTGGATGCCGCGTTCGGTAAACTCGCCCGCCCGGCCCAAACATTGACGCAAGGGCTCGCAACCGCGGACTCGCATCCTCCCTCCAACGTCCGCCTGACGCCGGAGCACGAAGCTGCCGCCCGCGCCCTGCTTGCCACCAACGCCGCCGCGTTACCCGATGTCCTCGTCCTCGCCGACTATCCGCGTGGCCGGCACGCGATCACGTACTCGCCGGACGCGGTTTCGACGCTGCTGCGCCACGTCGACCGGATGACGCTCGTCAACGGCTGGGCCATTGACTCGCTCGAACTGCTCGCCATCCACGACGGCGACGTGTCGCGGGCGCTGCGCATGTTCCGCGCCCGGCTCAACTGCGGCCGATCGTTGCAGGACGAGCCGATCCTGATCTCGCAGCTGGTGCGCGGCGGGCACCGCGGCCGAGCGGTTCGCGGTCTGGAACGACTCCTCGGCCATACGACCCTGACCGCCGCACAGCTCGCCGAGGTGCGGCGCGAGCTGGAGGTCGAGCTGGCCGACGACCCCTGGCCGGTGGCGATCCGCGGCGAGCGGGCGATGGCGGACCGTACGATGGACGCCCTGCGCACCGGGTCCGTCAAGACGTCGTACCTCAAGGCGCTGTCGATCCAAAGCTACCAGCCGACGGTGCAGGAGCGCGTGGGTGATTGGATCAAGGACCACATCGCCATCGAGGTGCTGCCGGCCCACGCTTTCGCGCTCGAAGTCCTGACCCGGGCTGTAGCGACGGAGAAGCTGCCGTGGCCCGAACGGCTCGCGGCCATGGAATCGCTCGACGCCGAACTCCGGTCCGGCCCGGAGCCGGCGCAGTGGCTCGCGACCATCGACCTGACGAAACGGTGCCGGTGGATGATGGCCGGCCAGGCCGTGTTGCGCACCGCCATCGCGGCCGTTGCCGTCGAGGAGTACCGCGCCCGCACCGGCGACTGGCCGAAGTCCCTCGCCGCCGTGGGCGTCGCGCTGCCGGACGACCCGTTCACGGGCAAGCCGCTCTTGCTGAAGCGGCTAACGGATGGTGTGGCCGTCTACTCGGTCGGCCCGAACGGCCGCGACGACGGTGGCGCGCTGATGGACTACTACGAGCGCCGGCCGGAGGACTACGACATCGGTTTCCGCCTGTGGGACGTGCCGAAGCGCAACCAGTCGCCGGGAGACAGGCCATGACGGCCGCCGTTGCGAGTCCGAAGCGCCGTCGCACCTGGCGCGTCCTCCTGGCCGTGATGGCCGCGGCCGTCGTGACGGTCGTCGCGGTCGCGTTGGTCCGACGCGAACTGGCCGCGCGGCGACTCGCGGCCGTGATTGCCGACCTCGACCGCACCGACCCGAATTGGCGGCTCGACGACCTCGAACGCGCCCGCCCGGCCATCCCCGATGGCGAAAACTCCGCCGTCGTCATCGACGCGGCATTCGCGAAGATCGGGCAACCGCCACTGGGGCTAGCGGACGATCTCGACTCCTTGGAAAACAGCTTGATTGCGAACGTCCGATTGACGCCTAGGCAGGAAGGCGACCTGCGCAACGCCATTGCATTCAACGACGCCGCCGTGCCCGACGCCCTCGCTATCGCCGACCACCCGCGCGGCCGGCACGCGATCGCCTACACGCCCGCGGTCTTCCTGACGGTGTACCCGCACCTCCATCGGATGAGCCGGGTCAACGCCAACGTCCTCGTCCCGCTCGGCTTCCTGGCTGTGCAGGACGGCGACGTGCCGCGGGCACTGGCCGTCTTCCGGGCGCGCCTCAACCTCGGCAGGTCGCTGCGCGACGAGCCGGTCCCGTTCGTCCAAATCACGGACGCCGGCCGCTTCCTGCACCGGGCGATCGACAGCCTCGAACGCCTCCTCGGCCACGCCACGCTGACGCCAGACCAACTCGCCGCGGTGCGCCGCGAGTTGGCGGACGAGTCGGCCAACGACCCCTGGCCGGCCGTGATCCGCGGCAGGCGCGCGGTCGCCGACCGGGCGCTGAACGCCATGCAAAACGGTGCGATCAGGCCGTCGTTGGTCAAGTTGATCGCGTTGGGCAGCAACTACCGTCCGACCGCCGTCGAGCGCGTCGGCGTGTGGGTCAACGACCACATCGCCATCGAAACCGACAGGGCGCACGCCGCGGCCCTCGAACTGTGTACCCGCGAGGCCGCAACGGCGGCGTTGCCATGGCCGAAGCGGTTGTCCGCCGCGGAGGCATTCGACACCGAGTGGGCCGCGGCCCCGGAACTGGTGCGCTGGGTCTGCGGAAGGCGGCCGTCGGACGTGCACGCGCTCGTCTACAACCGGGCGAGACTGAACTGCGCCGTCGCAGCCGTGGCCGTCGAGCAACACCGCGCCGCGCATGGCGACTGGCCGGCCACGCTCGCTACCCTCGGCGTCGAGTTGCCCGATGATCCGTACACCGGCCGACCGCTGCTTTACAAGCGGCTCGCGGACGGCGTGGTCGTTTACTCGGTCGGCGGCAATCGCCGCGACGACGGCGGCAACACGGTGGGTGGCATCGCCGGTCAGCCGAACAATACCGACGTCGTCTTTCGCCTATGGGACGTGCCGCATCGCAACAAGCCGCCGGGAGGCAACCCGTGACTACTACCTCCGTCCGACCGAGGCGGCGCCGCACACTACTCGTGCTGCTCGGCTTGCTCGTGGCCGTCCCCGCCGCCTTCGTCGGCACGGCCGTCGTCCGCCACCACCTGGCCGCCCGGCGGCTCGCGGCCGTGGTCGCCGAACTCGACCGGACCGACCCGAACTGGCGGCTCGACGATCTGGAGCGTGCCCGCGCCGCCGTGCCCGATGGCGAGAACTTCGCCTTGGCCCTCGACGCTGCGTTCGTCAAGCTCGCCCGCCCCGGACAGCCGATGCAGAGTTTTTCCGCTGACGACATGCACCCGACGCCCAACGTCCGGCTGACGCCCGAACATGAAACGGCCGCCCGCGCCCGCCTGGCCACCTACTCCGACGGACTGCCGGCCGTCCTCGCCCTCGCGGACTACCCGCGCGGCAGGCACGCGGTCGCGTACACTGCCGACGTTGTCTCGACGCCGCTCAGCCACATCGGCACGATGGCTCACGTCAACGCGCGGTCGCTCGACCCGGCCGCGCTGCTGGCCGTGCACGATGGCGACGTGCCGCGGGCACTGCGATTGTTTCGCGTACGGCTCAACTTCGCCCGGTCCCTCCGCGACGAGCCGATTTTCGTTACTCAGGGGTTCCGCGCGAACTACCAGGTTCGCGCGATCCGCGGTCTGATGGCGCTTCTCGGCCACGCGACGCCGACCGCGGACCAGTTGGCCGAAGCCCGCCGGGAGCTGGAGATCGAGGCGGCGGACGATCCGTGGCCCGCCGCGGCCCGCGGTGTGCGGGCGATGGACGACCGCGTGATGGACGCCGTCCGCACCGGGGCCGTCAAGCCGTCGTACCTCAAGGCAATGTCGATCCGGAGTTACCGGCCGACGGCCCAGGAGCGCGTGGCCGATTGGGTGAACGACCGCACCGGCCTCGACGTGCTGCCGGCCCACACCTTCCTCTTAGAGTTGCTGCCCCGCGGGGGGGCGACGGTGAAAATCCCGTGGCCCGTGCGGGTCGCGGCCGTGGACGCGCTGGACGCTGAGTGGCGAACCGGGCCGGAGCTGGCGCAGTGGCTCGCCACCATCGACCTGGCGAAGCGGTGCCGCGGCATGATGGCCGGCCAGGCGATGGTGCGCACCGGCGTCGCGGCCGTTGCTGTCGAGGAGTTCCGCGTCCGCACCGGCGACTGGCCGAAGTCCCTCGCCGCCCTGGGTATCGCGCTGCCGGACGACCCGTATACCGGCAAGCCGCTCTTGCTGAAGTGGCTGGCGGACGGCGTGGCCGTCTACTCGGTCGGCCCGAACGGCCGCGACGACGGAGGCACGCTGATGGACTATTACCCGCAGCGTCCGGAGGACTACGACATCGGCGTCCGTCTGTGGGACGTGCCGCACCGTAACCAGCCGCCGAGCGAGAGCGCGCCGTGACGACCCGCCGACGACCCTGGTTTGGCGTCGCCGGGCTGGTCATGGCCCTCGTCGCTATTACCGTCGGCTGGCTGTCCCTGCGCCGGGACCTGGCCGAACGGCGGCTCGCGGCCGTCGTCGCCCGGCTCGACGCCGACGACCCCGGCTGGCGGCTCGACGATCTGGAAGCTGCGCGGGCCTCCGCCTCCGACCTCGGGCCGTTGCTCGCGGGCGTCACCATCGACGACGGGCCGATGGGTGATGGCCTCGCCCGCCGGCGCATCCTCGACGCCGCCCGCCCGCCGGTGCGGCTGACGGCTGACCAATTGCGGTACTTCGGCGATACCTTGGCGGCGAACGAGGCGGCACTGCGGCCGGCGTTCGACCTCGCCGGCCGGTGGCCCGGCCGCTTCACGGTCGCACGCACGGCCGATGTCGTGTCCACGCGACTTGATCACGTCGGGCAGATGGGGTTGATCGGCCTGCTGACATTCGAGCCGGAGTTCTATCTGGCCGCCCAGCGCGGCGACGCCGCCGCGGCCTTGCGGGCGTGCCGGGCCGAGTGGAACCTCGGTCGCCCTCTCCACGGGGAGCCGTGGCTGGCGAGCCAGCGCGACGCCGTTCACTTCCGCGGCCAAGCCGTCGCGTGGTACGAGGTGCTGCTCGCCCGGTTCGAGCTACCGGATGCGGACCTGGCGGCCGTCCAGCGCGACCTGGCGGACGAGTTGGCCGACGACCCGTGGGCGACGAGCGTCCGTGGCCAGCGGGCGTATTTCGACGCGGCTATGCTCGCCCTGCGGTCCGACGACCTGACGCCCGAAGGTGCCCGCGCGGCCGTACGCCGCCGCGGCAAGGAGTCGGCGGTGGACAAGGTGCGCGGCTGGGCGACAGATCGGTTCGGCACGTACGATGCCGGCGCCCACGCCTCGGGCCTAGAGGTGCTGACGCAGCTGACCGCGACGGGCCGGTTGCCCTGGTCCCACCGGCTCGCGGCCTTCGACCCGATCGACACCGATCTCAAGGCGCAGCCGGTGTTGGTCCGCCGGTTGTGTCCCGACTTCCGCAAGCACGTCTGCAAGCTGCTGAGCGACCGGTTGGCGCTGCGTTGTGCCCTGGCCGGCGTGGCCGCGGAGCGCTTCCGCGTCGCCCACGGTCGGTGGCCCGCCACGGCCGACGAACTGGTGCCGGCGTTCCTGGCCGAAGTCGCGGCCGACCCGGTGACCGACCGCCCGTTGACCGTCGTTTGCCATCCCGACGGCATCGCCTTTGGGGCGGCCGACCCGAACAACTCAACCGGCGCGCGGATCGAGTTCCGCCTGTGGGACGTGCCACACCGCAACCAGCCACCACCGGGGGACGTGCCGTGACCGCGATGTCCAAGCGCCGGCTTGGCGTCCTCGCCACGGTCGCTGCCGCGGCCGTGCTGACGATCGCTGTCGCCGCCTACGTGCGACACCGGTGCGACGCTCGCCGCCTCGCTGAGCAAGTTGCCGCACTCGACGCCGCCGACCCGCATTGGCGGCTCGACGACCTCGTGGCCAGCCTCCGCACGACGCCGCTGCCGGATGACGAGAACCTGTGCAACAAGCTGGCCGAGGCCAGCGCTGCGCTCGGGCCATACGTCTCCCGCTACCAGGAGCGGTGTGAACTGATGGCCGCGTTGTCGCCGAACGTGCGGCTCGCGCCCGACCAGTGGCGGTTCGTCATCGCCGGCGTCGAGGCGAATGAGGACGCCATTGCCGCCGTCTTTCAGTTTGAACGCTATCCGCGCGGCCGGCACGCTGACAGCTACCCCGGCGGCGGCTACGACACGGCAAACCGCAGTTGCAACCCCGGTACCGATGTGCGGACCGGGCTGCTCCATGACCTGTTCCTCACGACCGTGCAGCGCGGCGACTGGGCGGCCGCCCTGAGCCTGGTTCGCGGCGACCTGAATGTCGGCCGGTCGTACCGCGACGAGCCGCTCATCCCGACGCAGCGGTTCCGCACCTACTTGCGTAAGGACGCCGTCCGTGGCCTCGAGCGCCTGCTCGGGCACGCCGAGTTGACCGACGCGCAACTCACCGACCTTCGGCGCGAGTTCGCGACCGAGTTGGCTGACGACCTGATGCAGCTGTCCGCCCGCGGCGAGTTGGCCCTGGCGGACCGGATCGCCGAAATGACTCGCCGCGGCGAGTTCCCGGCGTCGGTATTCCGCCGGGCCAGCCAGGGTCTGACCGCCCCGACGGGGACCTCCGACAAGGTCCGGGACTGGGTGGTCGATCAGGTCGGCGTCGTCGCGGTCGGCGACCATGCCGACGTGCTAACCGACGCCTGGCAGGCCGTCGAAGCAATTCGCCGGCCGTGGCCGGAGAGGTGGCGAGCCGTGCAGGTGCTGATGCCGCCGCGCAACTGTCGCCACTGGCGGCTCGGCCTGATGCCGCTGATCGACGCGAGCCGCTTCGCTCGCGACGAGGCCCGCGTCCGCTGCGCCTTGGCGGCGATCGCGGCCGAGCGCTACCGGCTGGCGCACGGCGGCTGGCCGGCGGCGCTCGCCGACCTCGGCCCCCTGCCCGGCGACCCGTTCGCCGCTGGGCCGCTCCGCTACCGGCGGACGGCGGACGGCGTGGAAATCTATGTCCCCACCCCCGATTACGATGACATGTCGCAGGACTGGATCGACCCGCCGGTCGGCGGCCTGACGCGGAAAACCGGCATCGGCTTCCACCTGTACGACCCGACGCACCGCAACCGCAAGCCGGGAGCCACGCCGTGACCGCAGTCAATCCGACCCGCCGCCTCCGGCTTGCGCTCCTCAGCCTCGTCGGCGTCGTCGTCGCTGGGGTCACCGTCACGCTACTGGTGCGGCGGGAGTTGGCGGCAAGGCGGCTAGCCGCGGTGATCGCCGAGATCGACCGCACCGACCCCGGCTGGCGGTGCGCCGACCTGGAGTGCGTTCGACCCACGGTGCCGGACGCGGAGAACTTCGCCATCGCCTTCGCGGCCGCCTACCCGAAGTTCAGCAAGCCGAAGGACCGGGCGGTGCGGGAACTGTGGAACCCGGTCGTCGCGCTCAAGGACGAGTTGGTGCCGAACGTCCGCCTGACGACCGAGCAGGAGTCGATGCTGCGGCGGCACTTCGCCACGAACGCCGCGGCCGCGCCGGCGTTCCTCGCCCTGGCCGACTACCCGCGCGGTCGGTTCCCCCTCGTCCCAGCCGCCGACGGCGTGTCGTTCGAGTTGGATCACGTCAACCGGATGCGGCCCGCCAGCACCGGCACGCTCGTGCCGCTCGCGTTCCTCGCCGTCCACGACGGCGATATCGCGACGGCCCTCGCAGTGTTCCGGGCGCGGCTGGCGTTCGCCCGGTCGCTCCGCGACGAGCCGATGAGTGCCTCGCAATCGGTCCGCGCCCAGTTCCAGCGCGAGGCGGTGAACGGCCTCCAACGGCTGCTCGGGCACCTCGAACTGTCGGCCGACCAACTTGCCCGGATCCGCCGTGAATTGACCGTCGAACTGGCCGACGACCCGTGGGTCTTGGTGACGCGGGACCAGCGGGCGGTGTCCGACGCCTTCCTGATGGCCCTGCGAACCGGGACCGTGAAGCTGTCCACGGCGAAGGCGAACATGATCCCCGACTACAAGCCGACGCCGGCGGAACGCCTCAGCGACTGGGTGCAGGACCACGTCTCCGTGGACGTGGACGCGGCCCACACCGTCAAGTTGGAGGTGGCGACGCGGCTGGTGGCGACGGCTCGGCGGCCGTGGCCCGAGCGCGTCGCGGCCGCGGACGCGCTCGACGCCGAACTGGCCGCCAGTTCGGTTCCACTGAACTGGATGATGCGGGGTGCCGCCGGGCGGATGGCCCGCTTCCTCCTGGCCGTGCGGGCCAGGGTGAGTACCGCCGTCGCGGCCGCCGCCGTCGAGCAGCACCGCGTCGAGCGCGGCGACTGGCCGACCGCGTTGCCCGCCGGCTTGCCCGACGACCCATACACCGGCAAGCCGCTCCTGTACCGGCCGCTGGCGGACGGCGTGGTCGTGTACTCGGTCGGCCCGAACGGTCGCGACGACGGCGGCACGCTGACGCCGGAGGCCACCGACGTCAACCCGCCACCGGACGGCGACATCGGCTTCCGCCTGTGGGACGTGCCGCACCGCAACTGCAAGCCGGGGGGTGAGCCGTGACGGCACGGAGGCCGCATGGGGGGTGTACGCGGCAGGGCTTGCGGGATGGCGAGCCGGCGGGGAGAATGGTGCGAAAGGAGTAGCGCCATGCCGCTGCGCGACCACTTTCACCCGCCGCTCGACGACATCGAATCGTGGGAAGGCGTTCACGCCCAATGGCCGGCGATGATGGTCTTGTCCCTGACCCGTCTGCTGCCCCCCGACTTCGTCGCCGTGCCGCGCGTCCATATCGGCTCGGTCGTCGAGGTCGACATCGGGACGCTGGAACGCGGCCGGGCCGAACCGGCCGTCGGAAGCGTCAACGGCAACGGGGGCGGCGTGGCCGCCGCGACGTGGGCACCGGCGGCCCCGTCGCTATCGGTCGAAACCGACCTGGCCATGGCCGACGAGTACGAGGTCCGCGTCTACGACGCGCGCCGCGGCCGGCGGCTGGTCGCGGCCGTCGAGATCGTCAGCCCGTCGAACAAGGACCGGCCGGAGAGCCGGCGGGCGTTCGTCGCCAAGTGCGCCGCCCTGCTGCACAACCGCGTGGCGATCGCCGTCGTCGATCTGGTGACGGCCCGCCACTTCAACCTCTACCGCGACCTGCTCGATTTCGTCGGCCAGGTGCCGCCGGCCGATGCGCCGCCGGTCTACGCCGTCGCCGGCCGCATGACCGACGGCGATGGGATCGGCCGGCTCGAAGCCTGGTACCACCCGCTCGCCGTCGGCCGGCCGCTGCCGACGTTGCCGCTGTGGCTGGATGCCGAACGGTTCGTGCCCCTTGAGCTGGAAGCGACCTACGAGGACACCTGCCGGGCGCTGCGCATTCCGTGATCGCCGGCGCAAGCGGCTCGCGCGATCCGACGACACACGCCCGCAATTCGGGTCGCCGCGCGCAACGTGCCGCACACAACCGCAACTCGGAGGGATGCCGTGACCGCGAAGTCCAAACGCCGGCTCGGCACGCTCGCCGCACTGATCGCCGCAGCGATCCTGGTGTTCGGCGTCGCCGCCTACGTTCGGCACCAGCGCGACGCTCGCCGGCTCGCCGAGCAAGTCGCCTCGCTCGACGCGGCCGACCCGCACTGGCGGCTCGACGACCTCGTGGCCAGCTTGCGCACGACGTCGCTGCCGGATGACGAGAACCTGCACGGCAAGCTTCTGGAGGCGTCCGCGGCTGCCGCAAATCAGCCGAGCCGCACGGCCGAGCGCAACGCCCTGTTCCGTACCCTGGTACCCAACGTGCGGCTCGCCCCGGCCGAGTGGCGGCTCGTCATCGTCGGCGTCGAGGCGAACGAAGACGCCATCGCGCCCGCCCTTCAGTTCGAGCGCTACCCACGCGGTCGCCACGAGGACGCCTACCCCGGCGACGGCTACGCCACCGCGTACCGGACCCAGGACAAGGTGGCCACGCTCCGCAACCGCTTCCTCAAGGACTTCTTTCTGGCCGCGGTCCAGCCGCCGCGACCGGGCGACGGCCGTGACCCTGATCCGCGGCAGCCTGAACATCGGACGGTCGTTCCGCGACGAGCCACTGCGGCCGTCGCAGGCGTGGCGTGCCCGCATGCGCAAGGACGCTGTGCGCGGCCTCGAACGTCTGCTCGGCCACGTCGAGCTGCCCGACGCGACGCTTGCCGAACTCGGGCGCGAGTTCGCCGCCGAGTTGGACGACGACTTGCTGCTCCTGGCCGCGCGAGGCACGCTGGCCCAGGCAGATCGCGTCGCCGAGATGGCCCGCCGCGGCGAGATGCCGGCGTCGCAGTTCCGGTCGGCGTGCGAAGGGGCGGACGCACCATCGCCCGTCAAGTCGGTGCGCGACTGGGTGATCGACCGCATCGGCATCGATACGGCCGGCTACCACGCCGACGCGCTGGCGAACGCCCGGCTCGTCCTCGACGCGGCCCGCCGGCCGTGGCCGGAGCACTGGCAGGCGATCCAGGCGCTCGACCCGCCGACGCACTGGCAGCGGACGCGGCTCGGCCGAAGCACCCTGTTGGGCGTGCAGACCTTTGCGCTCGACGTTGCCCGCCTGCGCTGCGCGATGGTGGCGATAGCTGTGGAGCGGCACCGGCTGGCGCACGGCGACTGGCCGGCGTCCTTGACCACGCTCGGCCCGCTGGCGGGCGACCCATTCACCGGCGGGCCGCTCCACTACCGGCGGACGGCGGAGGGTGTCGAGGTATTCGTTGCCTCGCCGCCGTTCGACGATCAGGGCGACGGCTGGATCGACCCGGCCGTCGGCGGACTGCCGCTCAACCAAGGCATAGGCTTTTGCTTATACGACGTGCCGCATCGCAACCAGGTGGGAGGACGATGACTTTCTTGGCGCCCACCGTTAGGCGAGGCCTGGATCGCACCGCGCTTCAATCCGGCAATACTGCCGCTTCTCCTCCCGCTCGCGTTGCCAGTGTCGGCAAGAGCGGATCGGCCGAATACTGCAACAGGCGCACGGACCCGTCGCAAAACAGGAAATGGGCACCGCCAACGTGTTGGCTCCAAAAGTGGAACATGTCGCATTGCTCATCGGCCCGCCCGGGGCCGAACGCATACGGACCTTCGGGACAGAACCACGTATATGTGTCGCCGCGACTGCGTTCCCGGACGCCGAGTAACGAATCGCCCGAACCCGTGCCCACTTGGCCAAAGCCGGTGTACCACCAGCCGTACCAAAAATCGGCACTCGGGGGCCGTTCGCCAACGGCCAACGTCGTGGCGGTGCCGTCCGTGATCTCGATCAATTTGACCCGCGAATCCAAGTAGAGGATGCCGTCGGTCCGCGTCCAAGCGGTCCCGAGTACGCCGAGGTAGCTCGTCAGTGCGACGCGGTAATCCCGGTGCGTCGCTTGCACTACACCTGCTCGGTCGTCGGACGGGCAGACAAACGTCGAAACCACCGTCGTGAATCCGACGTGCGGAGGGTTGCGCGTCGAGCGGCGAGTTTGCCGATAGGCATCGACTGTCGTACGCCACAATGCGTCTTGCTCGACGTAGGGTAACAGCCGCGTCAGCCACGTCGATCGCGGATACGGTTCGCCTCGCTGATTCGACGTCATACCCTGCGGCAAACTGCCGCGCGCGTCATGATGCTGATGCAGCGCCAAGCCAAGCTGCTTAAGGTTGTTGACACAGTGCGTTCGGTAGGCGGCGTCACGAACCCGCTGTACGGCAGGCAATAGCAGACCGATTAATACACCGATAAGTGCGATCGCAACCAGGAGTTCGAGAAGGGTAAACGCGCGGCGATGCATGGTCCCCTCCTCATGGTGTAGCCGCGGACCTTCGGGCGCGATTGCGAAAAAACGCGCCGACGCCTATCGAAACGAGGCCGGCCAGGAAGAGCCAAGTCCAGATTGGAACATGGGGTCGGCGCGCAGATTGTGGCGGTTCAGGCAAATCGAACGCCGGAAGTCGGTACGCCGAGTCGGGCAACGGCCCCTGCCGGTACTTCCATTCCGCAAAGTCGCACCGAAAGACCACGACGCTTCCGTTGCCGTAGGTCGTCTTGTGGCTGGTTGATTTCAGAACGGGCAAGCCGCCGGCGTCGGGGCTGTATTCGTTCGTCGCAGTCCTCGTCCCGACCGCTCCCTGAACCAGTTCCCACGTTTGAACGCGGCACGCGGCCGGCGGATCGACAACGAACACGATATCGCGCGGGCCGTCTTCCCGCGCGTCGCCGGACGGCGGCTGGACGTACCGACATTCCACCTTGATGGCCGAGCCGTTGGCACCGGCTAGCTTTTGGACCCGCCGTATCTCAGACGCGGTCCCGGAGAGGAGTGTATCGAGCCGGACGTAACCCGCCGACCACGGCAGGAGCCAGCCATTCGTATGCGTCGCCATGCGGGCGACGTGGTCGTCGGGGCCGTCCGGCCGCGACATGCGGGCGACCACATATGGTTCGTCGTCCTTGGCTCGCGTAAGGGTGAACGCATAGTCGGCATTCCGTCCGTTCACCCGGTGGGACGCACTCACCTCACCGCGCTTCCGCACGTACAGCGTCTGTCGGTACAGGCCGTTCGCTCCGTCGATCCGAATCGTTCCCTCATCGGACGGTGCCGGCGGGCGGTCCGGTTGCGCCGGCCCGAACGAGGCGGAATACGAGATATCGAGGTGAAGGCCAGCGAGATCCTGTGCCTGTAGAGCCTGGCGGATTTCCGCCAAGAGGCGTTCGGACTCTCGATCGAGCCCAACCGCGATGCTGGGCTGAAGTGCCACGACGATGAGTCCGCCAAGGAGTGGTCTCATGGTAGCCCACCCACCAATCGCTTTACACCGGGACGTACCCCCACGACATGCACGGGAATCCAACGCCGCCCACGGGCGTGGATTACCGACAACGGCATAAGTTGGGCCAGGGTTGACAGATAAAACCGGTGCTACAGTCATCGAACGGCGTACACCCAGCGGTCGGATCGGGGAAATGCAATTCGCACCACCATCCAGGGGGGTTGTCGTCGGGATCGGCATACGCTCGACCCGCGGGAGCCAAGAACAGGCTCGTTGCGATCAAAGCGACGCCAACACTGCCGAACAACCACGACGCCGTGCCATCGATCATCCTTCGCATATCAAGCTCCTTCAGCCTGGAAAACGACCGACCACCGTGGTCAGATTCGTCCAGATGTTCGTCGGTCATTCCGCCCCTTGTGCCAACGCGACAACTCGTGTCTCGATTGCCGCCCTAGCTGGCGCAAGACTTCCGTCATTCATGTAGAATTCGATCACCTGCCGGTATACACCCGGCACGCGAGCCAAGCGAATTTGCACGGGAATCTGCCGCGATTCGCTAGCCGGCACCACGACCGGAAGTCCCTCGGTCACGGCACAAGAGCAACTGCTCCGACCGCCGACGATGCGAATGTCTCGATCAGAGGTGTTCCGCAATGTCACAGAGAGACTTCGCCGCTCGCCTGGTAAGGCGTCGGCAAGCGTCGTCACGCGCGGCTCGACGACGATTCCATCCTCGAAAAGGAATTCGACCATTCGCGCCGTCGAACGCCCGGAAACTGAGATCGCGGCGACTGCACATGCGACAGCAATCATTCCGCCTGCGGCCAAGCCGATACCTCGACGGGCGGCTTGCTGGAATTCTCCGCCGTTGATGCCAGCCCACCAAACTCGTGGACGACCCGCGATCAAGATCAACCCAATGGTGACATCAACGGCCAACATTGCACCGGGATGGATGTCCCAACGACCCAGGCAACCGCAGGTTAACCGGCCGGATGCGAGGCGAACGCCGCTCACCACGGCAAAGGCGAAAAACGTTGCCAAAGTCAGCGGCCAAGCCATACACCAGCCACGCCCCGACAGCACCCAAAGGCCGAGGATCAACTCCAACTCGATGGTCGCCGTTTGCACACGAGGATAGTCAAAGAAGAGCCCATCGGCCGGCAAGCCCACGATTTGTCCGTAAAGCTTGAACCCAGCGGCGGCGACAAGCATGCCGCCTACGCCCACTCGCAAGGCGATTGGGGGGGGGAGAAGCGGATTGGATTGTATCGGGCATCGGCGGTCCCCAAGGGGATATCTGCCTGTTTCCCGCACCGATTGTAGTCGCCTTGGGCGCGCCGTCAAGAAGTTTCTCGGGATTTCTGGTTTTTACCACAATGTGACTGGACCAAGAATGCAAACCCATCGGTGACGACCAACGATGGCGAAGCGAAGATTCCAAGCGCCCCAGCACATGATCTCCGTAGTCGAGTTAGGTACGACCCGGCCGTCGGCGGACTGCCGCTCAACCAAGGCATAGGCTTTTGCTTATACGACTTGCCGCACCGCAACCGCGTGCCGAGAGCTGTTCCATGACCGCGACTACCAAGCGCCGTCTGTTTCTCCTCACCGTGGGCGCGGTCACTGCCGTCGTCGCTCCCGTCTTCGTCAGCCGTTGGCAAGACGAAGGGCGCTACCGAGCCGCCGTTGCCCGGCTCAACGCCGACGACCCGTATTGGCGGCTCGATGACCGGGCCGAACACCTGCGGGCGGAGCCGCTGCCGGACGACGCCAACATCGCCGGCCCGCTCGCCGCCGCCCACGCCGCCCTCGGCCGGCTCGATGCGAACTGGCGCGGCTGGCACGAGGAACGGACCCGCGGGCTGGTGCCAAACGTCCGCCTCACGCCCGAACAGTGGCGATCCACGATTGAAGCGGTCGAGGCACATGAGGACGCGATCCTGCCGACGCTGGACCTGGACCGATACCCGCGCGGTCGGTTCGACTTCGAGTACGCACCGAACGGCGTCCAGGTCGCGGTGCCGCACTTCAACCACATCCACCAACTCGACGGTTGGCTGCTGGAACCGCTGTACCTCGCGGCGGTGCAGCGCGGCGACGCGGCGACCGCCCTGCGAGCAATCCGCGTTCGGCTCAACTTCAGTCGGTCGCTCGCGGAGGTGCCGACCGTCTACGGGCCGCTCAGCCGCAACCGTTACCGTGCCCTGGTCGTCACCGACCTGGAACGGCTGCTCGGTCACGTCGAACTGTCCGATACGCAACTCGCGACCATCGAGCGTGACCTGCGGCGTGAACTCGATGATGACCTGTGGCCGCAGTTGATCCGCAGCGAGTTGGCCACGACGGACCGCGTCATGACGGCGATCGGCAACGGCCTCATCATGCCGTCGGACACACGGAAATTCGGGCCGATCCCTGTGGCGCGCGGCCAGGTGCCGCTCGACGATTTCCGCTATTGGATTCGCGATCGCACCGGCATCCACGTCGCCGCACAACACGCCGAACTGCTGGAGATCAACGCTGCCGCAGTCGCGACTGGCCGACTGGCGTGGCCAGCGCGGTGGGCCGCGGTGCAAGCCCTGCCGCGGCGGTACGACCCGGCCCGACCCGAGTTGGTCCGTTGGCTGACGGCCGACTTCGCCCGGCTCTACGTGCAGTTCGCGCTCGACGAGGCCCGGCTGCGCTCCGCGGCCGTGGCTCTCGCAATCGAGCGCTATCGGCGTGCGAACGGCGATTGGCCGAAGTCACTCGCCGATGTCGGCCCGCTGCCGGACGACCCGTTCACAGGCAAGCCGCTGGCGTACCGGCGGACGACGGACGGCGTGGCCGTCTACAGCCTGAGCTTCGACGGCAAGGACGACGGCGGCGCGATGATCGATCCGCGGTACTACGATCGCACCGGGGCCGGAGCGTGGCCCGACGACGTCGGATTCCGCCTCTACGACGTAAAACGCCGTAACCTTCCGCCGGGGGATAAGCCGTGAATGCCGTGTGGAAGCGTCGCCGCATGCGGTTGCTCGTGGTCGTCGTCCTGGCCGTCGTAGCGCTGGTCGGGACCGTCCTCGTTCGCCGCGACCTGGCCGCACGGCGCTACGCAGCCGCCATCGGCCAACTCGATCGCGACAACCCCTATTGGCGGCTGGATGATCTCGTCGCACACTTGCAGTCGACGCCAATCTCGGATGACGAGAATCTGGCCGTCCCGTTGGCAGAGGTCGCCGCGGCACTCCCGCTGCCCGACGCCGATTACGGCCAGCGCCGTGCCGATCTGGTCGTCGATCTCGTGCCGAATGTTCGGCTCACTCGTGACCAGTGGCGTGTGGTCATCGAGGGCGTCGAACGGACCGAAGCGGCGATTGGGCCAGCCCTGGACATGGAGCGATTCTCGCGGGGTCGGCACACGATCGCGTATACGGCCGATGGCATTTCCACACGGCTGCCTCACATCGATCGGCTGTATACCGCTCGCTACTGGTTGTTAGAGGACCTGCAACTCGCCGCCGTGCAGCGCGGGGATGCTACGACGGCGCTGCGTGTTCTGGTGGCCACGCTCAACCTGGGTCGATCGATGCGCGACGAGCCGACGGCCGTCTCGCAGTTCCGGCGGACGGCCCTTCGCAAGTCGGCTGTACGCGATGTCGAGCGATTACTCGGGCACCTTGCCCTAACGGAAATGCAACTCCAATCGATCGATCGCGAGTTGCACGCGGAACTCGACGATGACCTCTGGCCCGTCGCGATTCGCGGCGAACTGGCGTTTGTCGATCGTTTCATGACCGCGGTCCAAAGCGGTGTGCTGAGACCCTCCATGCTTAAACGGCTGGGGCCAATCATGCCGCCGCCTCCGACGCCGGCCGACCAAGCTGCGGATTGGATCGTGGATCATGTCGGCGTCAGTGTCGTTGCCGAACACGCGGAGTTGCTGGAAACCGCCGCCCGCGTCGTCGCCACCGCGCGACTGACATGGCCTGAGCGTTGGTCCGCCCATCGGTCGCTGCCGTCCAAAGAGGACCCTTTGAAACCGGAGTTGGTGCGTCTGCTGACACCCAATTGTCGTGGACTGATCGGCCGCTTCGCTCTCGATGAAGCCCGTGTCCGTTGTGCGCTGGCCGCCATCGCGATCGAACAGCACCGCGTGACAAACGGCGGTTGGCCAAAGTCGCTTGCCGACCTGGGCCCACTGCCCACTGACCCGTTTACCGGAATGCCATTGCTCTACAAACAGCTCGCCGATGGCGTCGTCGTCTATTCGGTCGGCCCCGATGAGATCGACGATGGCGGTACTTTAACGGAGACGAACGCTTCCCTCATGGCACCGAATACCGACATTGGCGTTCGCCTGTGGGACATGCCCCACCGGAACCAACGTGCGCCCGACCGCGACAGCCCGTAGCTCGTGTCGAATTACATACCGACCGCTCGATGGCTTGCACCCATCGTCACCAATTCGGAAAATGGCCCGATGGGAATTACACTGAACGAGCCGTACGTCGCCTTGCAGACTGTGATGATGCCACGAGACGAAAACCCGCAAGGGACGATCTTCGGCGGTGTCATCCTTGGCCTAATCGATATGGCCGGTCATACCGGTGCAAAGCACATCGTCATTCAGTCCGGCGGCCAGGTGCCAGTATTAGTGACGGTTGCGCTCAATCGGGTCGAATTTAAGTTGCCCGTTCTCGTCGGCGATGTGGTACGATGTCTGGTAAGTCTGGTGAAGATGGGCAAAACTTCCGTCACTGTCAGGGTTGCCGTCGAAGCTGAGCGCGACGCACAAACACTGCGGGTGACGGAAGCCGAGGTCGTGTACGTCGGAATCGACCCGACTTCGCCGGAGCGACGGACCAAACAACTGTTGTGAGGCGTCCGCGGATATCGAGTCAGGTCTCAAGGATGTCACCCGACAAGCGACCGCTGGCTCCCGATTTCCGACCCCCTGACTCCCATGACATCCAGCAGCAACCACCTGTACTACGACGATCTTGAGGTTGGCCAGGAGTGGGAATCGCAGGGACGCACAATCACCGAGACGGACATCGTTAATTTCGCCTGCCTCAGCGGCGACTTTAACGCCATCCACGTCGATCACCACTTCGCGGCGACGACAGCGTTTCGCAAACCGATCGCCCACGGCATGCTTGTGATGTCGATCGGTAGTGGTCTCGGCACGACCAGCCCGCCGACCCACACGATTGCATTTCTCGCCGTCCGCGATTGGCAATTCAAGGGGCCGGTCTTCATCGGCGACACGATCCGCGTTCGCACGAAGGTGCTAACGATGGAATCTCGTGGCCGCGGCCGACGCGGCGAGGTCGCATGGCTTCGGCAGATCATTAACCAGGACGGCAAGGTGATCCAGGAAGGGATCACCGTGACGCTGGTCGAAAACCGCCGGCCCGAACGGAACGGTACGCACACCGTCCCGGTGACCACAAACGCCGCGTCCGTGGCCTAACGACTCGCATGCCGTGGGACGACATCGGACGCCTCACCCGGCTCGCCGCAGCACCTTCCGGACTGCGCCGACGGGGTTGGTCACCCCCCGGCCGAGCTTCCAGAACCAAGTGGTGCGCATCCGGTACATTTCGTTGAGGGCCGCATCGCGAGCTGCCCAAGCTTCGCGCGTCTTGGCTTCCAACTCGTGAGCATAGTCAGTCAACTGCTTCGCCGCGACCGTATGTTTGTAGCACTCGTGGCGGAGCTGCTCCGCCTCCGTGCGCACGATGCCTAGCTCGGCCCGTAGCGCGGTGTTCTCCAACTCGATCGAACGCTGCCGAACGGCCGGCGCACCTTCGAGCGCCGCACGCACGGGTTCCGCCCCGCGGCGCGATGGGGCCAGCGTCAAATCCTCGGCCAATTCGGGAAGGAGCCAGCCGTTCGCAATCCCTGTCTCGACCATTTCCGGCTCGACGACCCCCGCCTCGACGGCAGCCCGGTAGAACGCGCGCCAGATTGAGCGCAGTGGATTACCCTCACGCCGCCACGGCTGCATGTTCATGTCGGTGAGGTGCAGGAGTTTGGTGTGTCCGGCGGTGAAGCGCTCCAGGCAGTTCCAGGCCGGATCGAGGTGTTCACCGACTTCGGCCTCGGGAAGGATGCACAAATCGCACATCAATTGGCGATAGGTATAGCGGCCCTCGTCCAGGCCACGAATGATGTCGTCAATCTTCCAATCCAGCGCGCCACAATCGAGCAACATGACGCTCATTTGCCGGCCAGGCTGGAAGTGGGCGTTGTTCGTCCATGTTGCCGGCGGCACGTCCTGCCGTGTGCACAGGACTTTGCACCCGTTGAAGGGCGTATCCCAAAGGTCGGCAATGTCGCCGAAGACGAGCATGTCCGCATCGACGTAGATACCGCGCCCTTTGTAGCCAGCCAAACTCGGAATGAGAAACCGTGCGAATGAGAAGCCCGTGCGCGATTGGTTCGCCGGGTCTTTCGGCGTCGGGACTGGGAGATTGAGCAGCGGGACGACTTCGACCGGCCGGGTTGCGAAGCGGCGGATCGAGTACTCAAGGACACGGGTCGCTACCATCTGCGACTCGTTCGTGCCAACGTAAACGCGGATCGGTTCGTGTAGGGGTCCGTAATCCATCCCGGTCTCCTTCGTAGTCTGGTAGATACCGATGAATTGCCGATCGAAACTCGACTGCCCATTTGCCAGTCGCGTTACGCCGTTGAGATCGTGAAACGCACCGGCATAGTGAATGCCCCCGTCAACGCCTAGCGTCCGCACTTGCTTGACGCCAATGGCAGCCAGAACATTGACCACCGCTTCGGCGCTGAATGCATCGACGCGAACGAGCGGCCACGCCCCTGGCGGGTAGCGGCTTTTGAGTTCGGGCCGGGTTGCGAGGTCGTGGTAGTACCAGACAAGCCGACCTCGGTCGGCGAAATACCGCAACACCGGGACCGTATCGATGAACTCTTCGAGCGGCCGATCCGACGGCTTGAACTCGACGTGTGGATAGCGCGGCAGACAGAGCCAGTCCGCATTGTGGGCCAGTGCCTCGGCACAAGCAACCAGGGCGTCGAGATCGATGAAATGGGCAAGATCGACCGTTTGTTCGCGGACGACGTGGTTCAGCGAGGCAAGGTTATACTGGGCGAGATCGACGCTATGGCGACGAGCGAACGACGGCCCTTTGCCGAGGACTAGCCAAGGCTTGTCCGGCAGCGGGCAACGGCGCGTCCATTCGCTTAGCGGAATCACCGGGCCGTCCTTTCCACGGCGGTCGGCCGAAGTGTGACGCATCGCGGCAGGGCGTGCAAGGTCAAGTGAGGCCGGGCGACGGTCTTCGGCACTCGGCGAGGAGCCGCCGGCTGGCCACTCGTCTGCATCCGGAGCAGATCTGAAGCGATTTTTTGTAATCCGCGACACGTTTCGCTGCCGATACCCCTACAGGCGTTGCAACGCGAACACATGATCGCTGCGCGTCCATTCACGCTGGCCCAAGCGCAGAGGGTTGTCGCATGGCTCCGCTGACCGATGGCCAGTTGGCTGACTTTCAGACCGCATTCGATTGGCGGACTGGCTACGCGTTACCGGACGGCCGCCCGCTGGGTGTTCCTGGTAAACGTGGCGACGTGGCCCGCGGCGTCGATCCTCGCGTGCAAGCGGTCGTCGAGCGATTCGCCCCGGCGGGCAAACGCATCCTCGAAATCGGCTGTTGCGAAGGCGGGCATACGGTTCAGCTCGCCGCGGTCTGCGGCGAAGTCGTCGGCCTCGACGTGCGACCGCACAACGTCGCCGGTGCCCTGATTCGGTCGTTCGCTCACGGCGTGCGCAACGCGCGTTTTGCCCTGGCAGATGTGCGTGAACTCGGGCACGAGTTCGGCACGTTCGACATCGTCTTTCACGTGGGCGTCCTTTACCACCTCGACGATCCGGCTGGCCATCTGGCTCGTATCGCCGCGCTCGCTCCCGACCTGATCCTCGACACCCACTATGCCAACGACACGCTCGCATGGCCCGAAGTGACGGCAAGCCATGCCGGCCGGCACTATGCGGCCAAGCGATATCGCGAAGGTGGCTGGGAAGACGTGTTCTCCGGCGTTCAGCCGACTTCCACTTGGCTGATGCGCGATGATTTACTGCGGTTGATCGGCGATGTGGGTTATCGCACGGTCGAGGTCATCGACGATCGGAACGAGCGCAATGGTCCGCGCCTGACGCTTGTCGCACGCCGTCCCGCGGACCCGATCGAGCGCGGATTGCCAGCCGCGACGGATGCCGATGGCTGGAAGGCTCGCGCATTCGCCTTGGAAGGAAAACTGGCCACGGTACAATCGTCGCTGGCGTGGCGGATCGGCCGACTGTTGACGGCCCCGCTTCGCCGCGCCGGATGAGGACCATGCCATGACGGCGGTTTGTACCGAACGGATTCGCACCTGCCCCACTTGCGGCTCCGGCCGCGCCCGTGTCGCATGTCGCGCACACGAACGACTTTATCATCTCAGCCCCGAAACGTTCGAGTATGTACGCTGTAGCGGCTGTGGCGTCGTCTACCAGTCACTACGGCCTGCCGAGGCCGACATCGCCGCCTTCTATCCATCCGACTATGGACCATACCAGGCGGCACCAGCCGTTCGCCATGATGCGGCAGCGGTTCCACAGGGGCCCCATGTACCGCTGCACCCGGGCTTCCGCCGTAAGCTGCGCGGGGCCGCCCTGAAAGTGCTTGGTCGAGTGAACGCGGCGATCGCTCGGCGGCTACCGGACCCGCTACCTGGCGCCTTGCACGCGATGTACGATCCGCCGCGACCGGGCGCGATCTTACTCGATTTCGGTTGCGGCTCGGCGGCCTTCCTCGATCAGGCCCGTCGCCGCGGCTGGGACACACTCGGCGTCGATTTCGTGCCCGGCGTGGTCGATGCTGTGCGCAGCGCCGGCCATCGCGGAATGCTGCTGACTCCGACGATGTGGGAGTCCATCCCCGACGGCTCGATTGACGCTGTGCGCATGAACCATGTCCTCGAGCACCTCTACGCGCCGCACGAGACGCTTGCGCATTTGCAGCGCAAGCTGCGTCCTGGCGGTCGGCTACACCTTGCGACGCCCAATGCCGCATGTGCGACGTTTGCCCTGTTGGGCCAGCGTTGGTTTTCGCTCGACTGTCCGCGACACATCGTCCTGTATTCGCCCAAGACAGTTCGACCGCTGCTGCAACGCGCCGGGTTCCGTGAAATTACCTGTTACAACGAGGTCCTGACAAAGGACATGGCCCGCAGTCTTGGCTACCTGCTCCAGGACTGGGGCCAACTCGACGATCATGGCGTCTCGACAATGCCGGATCGGCCCATCCTCAACGGGATGCTGTTCGGTCCGGCCCGTTTGGCCGCACTGCTCGGCCGAGCGGACCGGTTCCACGCTATCGTCTCGAAGTAGCAGGGTCGAACCGTTGCAAGCCACTATTGCCTTCAAACCAGCCGCCCCGACGCCACAACTCGCCAGCGCTCGGCTGCGCTGCTACAAGCCGACGGAGTACTTGCGTGCGGCTGGATGGGACGTACGCGAGTTCGATCCGGGCCGTATGAATGAGTACCGCGTCGTCGTCTTTCAGAAAGCGTATTCGGAAGAAGACCTCCAAATCGCGGCGCACCTACGCGGATTGGGAGTCCGCACGGCCTTCGATCTGTGCGACAACCACTTTGTCTTCGCCGATGGGCGTGCCGAACGCCTCCGCCGCATGATCGACGCAGTCGATGCCGTCTCGGTTGCGACGCCAGAGCTTGGCAAGTTGATCGCTCGGCCGGCCACGGTCATCGATGATGCACTGGACGACGTACCCGACAGTTGGTGGGCGGAATTCCGCCGTCGGTTGCCTCGCCGCCGAGGGTCGCCTCTGCGACTAATCTGGTACGGCAATGCAGGAATGACCGAGCCGCCGTTTGGGCTAGTCGATCTCGCCCGCCTGCTGCCCGACTTGGTAGCAACGCATGCCCGGTCGCCGATCACGCTGACCGTCGTCAGCAATTCCCGACCCAGCTTCGACGCAATGGTTGGGCGCGCTCCCTTCCCGGTCACGTACCACGAATGGGACACTGCGGCGTTTCCGCGGCTATTTCGTCGCCACCATGTGTGTCTGATTCCGGTGACGATCAATCCGTTCACCGTCGGTAAGACGGTCAATCGGCTTGCCCTGTCGCTTCTATTGGGGGTTCCGGCAATCGCAGATGCGATTCCGAGCTACGACGAACTCCGACCGTTTGCCCTGTTTGGCGACTGGCAACGGAGTCTGGAGCGATATGCGAACGATGCTGACTTACGGAGTCAGCACGTGCGAATGGGACGAGCGTATCTGCGAACGAAGTACACCCGCCAGCGGGTCGTCGAACAGTGGGCCACCTTCTTGCGCCCGCTCGCGGCGTAATGCCTACCGCTGGTTGGCGGACGCGGACAAATACGAGTTGATGACGCGGCGCAGCATCTGACCAGCCGTGAGACCCCGGCAATGGGCCGCTGTCTCAAGTGCATCGACCTGCCATTGTGGCAGCAATAATGAGAGTTCTACCATCTCGCCATCAAGACGAGACACCTGGTCTACCGCTCCGGTCAGTCGTTCACTCATATCCGAAGCCCTCGGAACGCCCATTGCCCGCTCACTTTCCTAGTGTACTTCACGGAACGGGGATGCGAACGGGCCGACTGCGGTACTCAGAGATTGCATCCGTCGCTACGAAGAACATCCGTGCAAACTCGGTGCCGCGGGTGGCTCGATCTCATCTCTCGTGACAGCAAGACTATACATAGCAATGATTTAGAAACATAGCTCTGTTGCGATTTGTTTGTCAACTCGATCCCACATGCCCGAATTGCTCGCAAGTAGGGTCAAAAACTGCGCACGCGCAGTCCTAACTATGGACATATACTGCATCATGACGCGATTCTCCGGGTTGTGCTTGTGACGGAAGAGACGCGCGATTGGATAAGCTAGGGGGACCAGATTGTTGAAAAAACTGCTTCCCCACGGTGAAGTTGCGAGCTACCCTAAATGAGAGCATCGCCTTGCCGCCCGTCCCGTCCCAGAATGCACCACGTTGAATCAGCCGGCTCGCTCAGGGGGTGGCCGTAATGTCCGATTCTAATCCGAGCTTCCCATCCGATTTCCCTTCCGACGAGGAAACACCCCGCCGTAAGCGACCGGGGCGTCGCGATGAAATCGATGACGAATCGATCGATCTCGGCAACTATTCACCGGTCGAAGAAAGCTCGGCTGTACTATCGTTCAGTGGACGACCATCGGGACCGACGAGCGGTTCGTCTATCGTTTCCTGGGATGAGCTTGCCCGTGCGCACTCGATTTCCGAGAGCGACAGCGACAATCTCGACGACGCTCGCCGAGTCGATTTCGATGCGGCGTCCGATATGGACCTGCTCCGTCAAGTTCTGTCCAAGGAACCGCCGCCGTCGCAGATCATCCTGAAGGACCCGTCGAATCCCGAGATGCCGGCGCTACCGTCCAGTGCGGACGAATACGACTCGTCCGAAAGCGCGCTCGAAGGCTTCGATGAAGTCATCGAAGGCATGCCCAGCTCGTCGGCGTCGAGCAAGCGTTTACCCCGCATTGCACCGAGTCGGCCACCCGCCGATGAGGACGCCTTTGCCCTGCCGCCAGAGCTGTCGGCCGAGAACAAGAGCTACACATCGTCCAGCGGCCGCATCCCGCGGGCGAAACCGGTATCCGATATCGACGACATGTTCCACATGGTGCCAGGTGGCGTGGATGGTTCGTCGATTCTCGGGCCCAGCTCGTCCGGGTCGGGCCATTCGAGTGTCTCAAGCGATCTGTGGGGAGACTCGTCGCGAGTTGATCTACTCGGCAATGCCAAGCCGCACGACGTCTCGTCGGGATCGCTCCAGCATACTGACGAAGTTGATGCCCGGCCGGTGATGCCGCTCCCGGACGACAGTGCCGAGTCAGATTCGCTTTTGAGCGACCTGGGGAAGGGCGACGACGAATCCTCGGCTGTGGACCTCGGATCGCAAGCCGCGGTTGACCTGCCATTTCCGCTCGGCCTCGATAGCTCGGTCAGTTCGTCGCTGGTCAACAAGAAAACGAAGTCCAAGCCATCGAGCAGCAGCAAGGCCATCGACAGCGGTACGGTTGACCTGCTGGCCGGGTCGAGCGAATTTGACCTCGCGTCCGTCACCGGGATGTCGAGCGTGGTCCGCCAGCTCAAGGCCGAGAACGGCGACCTGCCCCCGACGGTTCCACTATCCGTCCCCACCCGAAGCCGCACAGCGGCTTGGGTTGGCGGTGGGTTAGCGGGCTTCCTCGGCGGGGCGGCCATCGCGGTCGGTGTTTGGTACGCCGGCTTCGTTCCGCCAAGCGATAGTTACCCGGCCGCAACCAAGTCGTCGCCGGCACTAGTCGCAGCCGAAGAGCGAGCGTCCAAGCTGGCGGCTGAACTGTCGGCCCAGAAAGCGCTCGCGGACAAGGCGCGTACAGCTGCCGACGAAGCAAGCAAGGCGAAGGCTGATCTCGACCGAATCCGCGAACAGCTCACCGCGGCGAAGATCGCGCCCGCCGACCTGGCAACCATCGCTCAGCGACTTGGTCGAGCCGACCAGGCCGACGCCCATGCCAAACAGGCCAACGACAATCTGGCCAAGTTGCTCGCCCAACTCAAGGCCGCGGATCTCAATCCGGCCAACCTTGACGGGGCAGCCCAAGTGGTCGCCCAGGCGAAGACAGCCGCCGAAGAGGTGCGCAAAGCCCGGATGGATGTCGAGGCACTGACCGCGAAGATTCGCGCCGCCGAGCTGGACCCGAACGATCTCAACGGCTCGCTAAAGACGCTCAAGGACGCTCGCGCCAAAGCGGAAGCCTCGGTGAAAGAGTACGAAGCGAAGGCGTCGGCTCTCGCGACATCGCAAGCGCAATTGGCCGACGTTGTTGCTCAGGTCACGGCCCGGTTGCAGTCGGCCAAGCTCGTTGGCCCAAATCCGAAGTTGGGCGACGTACTCCTGGCTCTGGATCGGGCGCTTCAACCGAAGCCGCTCCCGACCGAGTCGGCTGCGCCTCGCGCCGTAACGGCGAATCCGATCACCGAGATTCCGGTCCCCAACAGCAAGGAAGGAGCCGACCAGGCGCTGACGGCGGGGATTCAGGCGATCAAGGACCGCGATTATTCGAGTGCCATTGCCCAGTTCACCGCAGCGGCACAAGGAAACCCGCGCGATGCGCGAGCGTACTACCTGCTCGCAATTGCACGAATGCAGATCGGGCAATCGGCCGCTGCCTACCAGTTGTTGCAGCAGGGCCATAGCATTGAGCCGCCAGGGTGGTACAAACGAGGACGAACTCGAAGCGGCCATCCGACAGCTCAGCCCGGTCGAGCAGTCGATCGTTCGTCGGTTCCGACAATAGTTTCCGCGGGTAGGATGCCAAGCTGTTCGTAGCTTGGCATCCTACCCGACGGCATCTCAGGTCACCTTTGCCACCAGCACGGTACGGTCGTCCACGGCGGGGCGGCCTTCCGTGAAGGACTCCAGTTCACGCAGCACGTCTTTGAGCAAGTCGCCCGCGCCGATCGAGCAATTTGCCAAAACACGGTCGAGGCGTTTGAGGCCGAATTGCTCTCCCGATGCGTTTGTGGATTCTGTCACGCCATCGGTATAGAAGACGATCTGGTCGCCCTGCACCAGCCTGAGTTGAGCCTCCGGGTATTGCTCTGTCTCGGAAATGCCGAGCGGTAGCGACTGTACGCCATCGAGCAGGGCCAGCGTACCATCGGAACATCGCTTCAACCGCGGTGGCGGATGTCCTGCCGAAGCGTATTGAAGGCAGCGTGTCGCTGGATCGTAGATCGCGTAAAAGGCCGTGACAAACGCTCCCGTTTCGCTCGTGTACCGGCCGGCCAGCGTGCGGTTGACATGGGCAAGCAGTTCGCCTGGTGGCGTCGCTGGTCCGGGGTATGTGTGGGCAATCGAATGCGTGACAGCCATCAGAACCGCGGCCGGTGTGCCGTGGCCGGACACGTCGGCGATGAGGATGCCCCAGCGCCCGCCGGGTAGCGGAAAGAAGTCGTAGTAATCGCCGCCGGCGCGCTGCGAAGTCTGGTAGTGAGCCGCTACGCCCATCGTCGGAATCTTGGGCAGTGGGTTCGGCAGCAGGGATCGCTGCAGATCGGCCACGACCTTCATCTCGTTGTCGAGTGCCTCGTACGCCGCCTTGACCTGCTCGGCCAGAACCAGATTGTGCGTTGCCCGGCCGTAAAGGTTGTTGACCTGGACCAGTTCGGGCAAGTCTTCCGGGTCAAAGGCGTGAGGGCGAACGCGCATTAGCACGGCCATGTTCACGCCGACACCGCCGTCGAAGTGCGGAATGGCGACCAGCGAACGCATCCCCTCAAGATACTCGCGGGCGGGATCGTCGGGCGCGACTTGAAGGTCGTCGATGATGCGCGGCCGATCGACGTAGAGCAGTTCGCCGAGAAGCCCACGATCGAACAGTGGCAGGCGATCGCGCTCCTTCCAGGGATTGATGTCTTCCGTCCAGATAGTCGCCCGGGTGATACGGTAGCGCGGAGCCGTCAAATCGCGCCGACTGAGGGCCACGTATCGGTCCGTCGGCATCAGTTGCCGCATCCGTTCGCCGTAGAGGCGGCCAATGACTTGCGGATCGGACTGTCGGCTGATTTCGCGCATCGTCTCGACCATGAGGTCGAGCCGTTGTCGCCACGGAAGTCGCTTCTCACTCATAGGGAGATTCTACGGGGAGACACAACTGCGAACGGATCACGCTCGCCCGGAATCCCCGTTACTTGTCCTTACCCGCCGGCTCAATCAGCGTGATGCTGACGCTGGGGTGTTCCAAGTCCACGATGAGTGGTTCTTTCGACTGGTCGCGGCCGATGTTGCCGGCCTTGTCCACCGCCGTCGCACGGACCAAGAAGCGATGCGGACCTTCCCGGCCGACCGTCCACGTCTGCACACCGGCAGCGTCGAAACTCGCTCCAAGGCCCGGGATCGGCTTCCAATCGCTCTCAGCCGGCTCGGCGTCGCCCTTCTTCTCGGCATAAAGGAGTTTGACGGGCTTGTCAGCGAGGTTTTTGTCGGTCGCCTTCCACTGGATCGTGACGTTGCGCACGTCGTAACCCTGACCGGCCTGGGCACGAAGTTCGATCTTCGGCGCTTCTGTGTCGATCTCAACCCATTTGTTGGTCGTATCGCCCGGTTTCGGATCCTGGTCGCCGATGCCAACTCCGTTGCGAGCGACGATGAGGAAGCCGTACAGTCCTTGTTCGGTCGCATCGAATGCGAGCCGGCCTTCGCGAGCATCGTTGGGCTGACCCGGCGTCGCAGGGAGCGTGCCGGGAGCGGCGGAGTTTTCGTTCTTCGGCGCCTTCTTCCAGGTTGCACCCTTGTCCTGCGTATACCACAGGTCGAACACGGGGATGCCCGATGGCGGCATCTTGGCGATCGCGAACTTGAAGCTGAGCTTGAGCTGACTGCTGTAGTGGATGCCCGGCGATCCAGACGCTCCTTCGCCGGGAGCCGGGGCCAGTGCTCGGCCGTCGGCGCCAATACCCAGACCCGTCTGCTGGACCGCTTCGTTGCCCGCCTTGTCGGCCGCGCGGATACGGACGTCCATCCGAACGCCGGGCTTGAGTGTCCAGGAGAGTGCGCCGGTCGGTGCTGGCGTCGCTCGTTCATCGCGTGCCCAGTCGCTCACGCCCGGAATACGCCATTCGATCGCAAATCGGCCGAGATCGAGGTTCTCGTCGCGGACCTCCCATTCGCATGTGACCGTGTTCGGCCGCGTGTCCGGGGCGCTGCGCAAAAGCGCGACGGGCGGTGCCGTGTCGTATACGATTTTGCGCTGTGGGCGAAGTTCTTGCAGCGACGCCGGGAAGTAGCGATTGAGGTTATCCAACGACCGCACGGCGAACCAGTAACGGCCATCGGCTGGGAACGTGTAACTGAACTGCGTGCCGGTCGGATCGGCATCCGCAACCTGCTTCCAATCGCGGCCGTCATCCGTGGAAACGAACAACTCGACTCGGCGCAGATTGGGGTTGGCCGTGAACGGAATGCGGACAACGGCCAGTCGCGTGTACTGATAGCCGATGTCCTGAGCCGGGGCTGGCAGCACCGCAAGGACGAGCGCGGCGAGACTGATGCGTACCACAATGGTCACGTCGAGTCCCTCCGTGAACTCCCTGCCGGCGTATGCCCGCCCGCGCGGACGCCGGCCCTGGCGCGCGGGAGTGAACCTATGTCGGAGAGAATCGACCGGGCGGCCCGGGCGGCTTGAGTGAAAGAGCGGAAGCCGGAAAGCGGCACTCGACCCGCATCGCAGCTAACCGTTTCGCACTGACTTCCGCCGCCACCAGCGGGTCGCGCCCAGCCCCCCCGCCGAACACAGCGGCACGTGGACCAGCTCCGGCCCTGGCGTGAAGGTAAACGCCACCACGTCGCCGACGATAGCGGCCGTTGGGGTGCCGGCCAAGCCGTCCCTTACGGTATGGCGACGACTTCGCCGCCTGCGCGCGTCGCAAGTGCCGGCAACGCCTCGCCGATGGAGTACGACAGGAAGCGAACCGACCCGTCGGCGAGCGCGAAGTTTGCACCTTCACCGTGCCGGCTCCAAAAGTGCGCCAGCCCGCAACCGGCCTCGCCTTGGGGTGGTCTCAGCGGGACGTTCGACGCGGAACAGCCCACGTACTCGTACGCGGTCCAGCGGTTCGATCCGGCCGCCATTATCTGTGCGACCGCGCAGGTCGTGTTGCCCCAGTTCGAGTACCATCCGGATAACTCACCGTTCGGCCCGGCGGGCCGCTCGCCAATCATGACGGTGTTCGACGCCCCGTCGGTGATATCGAGTACGCCGACCGAGAGGTTGGGGTGAAACACCCCGTCGTCCGCCCGGACGCCCGTCCCCGCGACGCCGACGTACGACGTGATGCCCCACACCCCACCATACTTCGTGCCACCGCCCAACTCGCTTGACTCCTGCGGACACACGTAAGCTCGTATGGTGGTTGCCCTAACTCGGCGGTGCAACACCGAGCGGCCCACCGGATCCTTCGCGTTCGCCTCCTGGGCGTCCGACCACAACCGCTCCTGCTCGACATACGGAAGGATGGAGGTCAACCACCCAACACCGCAGTAGTACGCCTCGTCACGCAAGTTACGCGCAAGGGGTTTTGCACACCCCACCGGAAACCGGCCATGCTGGACTTCATGTTGGTGGACTGCGAGGGCGAGTTGCCCCAGCTTACTCGCGCACTGAACCCGCATCGACGCGACCCGGACGCGAGCAATTCCACAGGCGAGCAGCGACGACAGTATGCCAACGATCGAGACGACAACCACCACCTCCAGGAGCGTCAGGCCACGCCGCGTAGTGCAGCTATGCGAGACTGGGTTTACACGGCGTAGCATGATACAAACCCCAGGTTGGTTTGTTCGAATCGACTTCCACGCGCTGCGCGACAGGCGATGGCATCCAAATGCTCAGCGGCCAGATGCCTACCGGCTTACATGTGAATGCAGTCAGTTTTCTTGTCGAGATGCAGACCAAGCCGCTATGACACCCCCTCGTGGCACTTATACCGCGTATAACTAGCTGGCGTGGCTTCGACCACACTCGGTTTGGTCGCCTCGACCCAGTCCCGACCATCACAATCGCATATCGGATCACATAAGCCGGGGGCGATAATCCAGCCTTGCACGGAGTCCCCCACATTCCAACAGCGAGAATCCGTCAGGTTGTCTTCCTCCTGAGGACGGCAAGCTCCATTATACTCGATGTTACACATCAAACAGATTGGCTCTAAGTAGTTGTAACAGAATAGGTTGCCGCAAGCCATGGAGACTTGTCTTTCGCGGCACAACTGGTCGCAACCGTCGCCGGCTTTGGGCTTGGCCGGCTGTGCCAGCAACGCTACTAACACCACTGCGGCCGACATCGTATAGCGATCTCCGGTCATGGTGACCCCTCCAGTCTGAACCCAGAAACATATCCGGCCACGTTACGACACGAACTACGGCATCTGTCGTCGCAACGGCGACCGGGCTCGACGCCACGCAAACCACCCGCCGATGCTAAACACTGCTCCAACGATGCAAGCCAGCACCCAGAAAAGGGTCGACAGCCAGCGGGCACCCGGCTGGGGAACCGTTGCACCACCCGTTGGCTGACCTTTGGCGTTCACCTCGACCATCGCACCACCCGGTTCGACTACGTACTGCTTCCGGTTGCGTCCGTCGTAAACGCCCGTCCCCGGTGCCAGCGTCGTGTCGAACTCTTCGTCCGGGCGGTTGCCGATCACCACGGAGCGGACATCGGCCATGAGGGTGGCGATGACTTCCCCGTTCGGCGAAAAGGTAGTTGTGACCCAGGACTTTGTAACCCACATCCCTGTCGGGGATCGGTTGTATTGGATATCGCACTTGCTCCAGAGTTTGCCTTCCGGGTAAAGCGTGGTAGTTCGGCGGACGACGTGATCTTTCTCCGGGTCCAGCCAGACCAAGCGCTTTGACCGACCGTTGGCCTGAAGGTACTCGTCGCACTGGCTGCCGTCGATCGTCACTTTCACCCCAGCGGGTTTGATCTTGCTGACGACCACCAGCGACAACTGGTCGTCGGCTCCCCGGAAGGTGATCATGAGCGGTGCGACGGTCCACGTACCCGCATACGGGACGACTGACGGGCCGTAGATCGCGCCGCGGGAAGCACTTTTTCGCTTTGCATCGGCGAGGTCCGACATTACTGATACCTGATCGTCTCGAACCCTCAGCCGAGGGGTCCGGTCGATTCGGCCTTGCGGCAAGAACCACGTTGGGTGGTTGTCTTCAAAGCGAACCTTGTTGCCATCGAGTACGAGCCGATTGACCGACTCGAGCGCCGTGTCGGTCGGCGGCAACACTGCGTTGGAGCGCGCAACCTCAGGGTCCAGGAACTTGAGGGAGCCTTTCGTCCATACTTCCTTGATGCCGAATACTACTTCAACGCTCCTCGCCGCGTCCTGTCGCTTCTGCGCAGCGGCGACGGACACGCTTTTCTCGGCTGGGCTGTCACCGCGACACTCAAGCCGCTCGCCGTGCATTGCGAAGCCGGCCGCCAGAACACACCAGAGAAGGAATAGGGTATTTCGGCTGGTCATTTGGTAGCCTCCTCGGCGCGCCATCCATACGCGCGGACTTCGACCGGGATTGTGGTTCGCCGGCCGAGACCATCGACCACCGTGAACGTCGCGAGCGCGGCTTGCTCCCCCGCTCGGTCAACGTTCAACCTCAAGGTGTACATCGCAGCTTGCCCTTGGGCCGCCTCGACCGCAAGACGCCCATCCGATGTCTCGACCCCGACAACGCGAAAGGGTGTCCCCGTTCGGGAGTAGAGGCGAACCGTTTCGTCCGCGCGACCGCCGAGTGGCGTCCGTCCGAAGTACGCTACGGGCGGCGAGACAGCCACATCGCTGACAACCTCTCCCGTCACGCGCACCACTTTTGCTGGCAGGCGTCGGCCGTCGCGGTGCGTTGGCGTGATCTTCATTTCGGAGTTGATCCCTCGCACCGTAAGCGGGGCGACGCTACGGAGGGTAACGCGGTAACGACCGGGCTGCGAGGCGCCGGCGGGCGTCTCGACGGTCGCCCGCCAACCGACGGGGGCATCGCATTCGATTCCCGCGACGAAGTCCGCGACCGTAACCGCGACCGAGGCGTGAGCGGTCGCATCACCCTCCAGGATTGTGCCAACGTTAACGGCTTTGGGCTGAACCGCACAGGTCGCCAGAAGCGTGCCCCGAACCGCTCGCGGCGGCGTCGTTCCGCGTTTGCCGTTACCTTCGTAATGAACCCGAACCGTCGTCAGGATAGTGTCAGGGGGCGGTGGAATCCGTCGTAACGTGCTTGCTGTCGGGCAGGGATATGGACATCGACACATGCCGCGCTTCGCCCGCTCGGAGACTAAAACCTGCGGAAGGTTCGATGTCGGTGCAGTCGCAAGTGGCGGCGACTCGGACGATCGTCACTGGCGACTCACCGGCGTTGGTGATAAGGAGGCTGTGCTGACAGCGGTCACGCTCAAACACGCGGCCGAGGTGGAGGCCGCCGTCGTCGATCACGATCGGACATTCACCTGCCGGTGGCGTATTGTTGCCACGCAAGCGAGGATCTGGCACAGTCGCATACTGTGCGGCGAAGGCAACCACGATGAGGATGCCGAGGGTGATGGCCCGCTTCATGGATGATGGCCCTTGCGGATAGTGCAACCGTCAAGACGCCACGCCGGAGTGTAGCAGACGTGCGTCCGGAGGCAATACTCGGGACAAGGAATTTCGAGTTTTCTTTGGATTCCCTCATGCCCGGCTCCAGGCGAGAGATCATAAATCGCTTCGTGATCGACCGGTCTGGTCAGGCGGCCCGCCGGCACCTTGGAGACCGCAGCCGCGATCAGGCCGCCGTGGCGCAACGACTTGTCTTGAGCACGATATCTCAAGTGTTCGACGACTCTGAGTGAGATCGCCGACGCAAGTTGCGGCGGACGCCCGTCCTGTTTACACTAGCGGCCGACGCGGTTGGGGAGGATTCCGTGCGCCGCTTGTTGTTGATGCTGTTGGTTCTTGTGCCAGGGAGCCTCGCGCTGCCCCTTCAGACGCGCCGCGCGGGCGTCCCGGAACCTGTCCTTCCAGCAACCGATGCGTTGCCGAGTCCGAGCCGGTTTGCGGAATTAATGCGCACCAACCCCGTGGCCGCCTTGCAAGCATGCGTCCTACGCTACAAGCGCGAGGTCCATGGCTTTCGGTCGGTCCTGCACAAGCGCGAGCGCATCGCCGGCAAACTCGGCCCCGAGGAAGAGATTGACGTGTCCTTCCGCGACGAACCGTATAGCGTCTTGCTCAGCTGGCGCACACCCGGAGCTGGCCTGGCCGACCGCGCCCTGTACGTCGATGGGCAGAACGATAATCAGCTACTCGCCCGGCCGCGTAATGCCCTGCTCCGCCGGCTGTCGCCCGTCGCCAAGCAAGATCCCGACGGTGCACAGGCCCGCGCGAGCGGGCGATATAGCATCCGGGACTTCGGCCTGCTCAAGGCGACGGAACGCTCGCTGGCTGCCTGGGAGTCGGCCCAGAGACACGGCCGACTGCGATACGAGTATGCCGGCGAACGGGCCGTGCCCGAAGCGGGTGGTGTCGTCTGTCACGTCCTGCGCCGAACGATCGAGCCGCCGGAAGACGGCGTCACGCGGACGGAAGTATCGTTCGACGTCGTCCGCTGGCTCCAGGTCGCCAACGTGCTATATGGCTCCGATGGCCCGCTCGTCGCCCATTACTTCTTCCGCGACGTGATCCTGAATCCGACCTTCCCGTCCGACCAGTTCGACCCAAGCGCCTTGACGCGCGACTAGAGGAGAACGATCTCATGTCCCCGTGGAACCGCCGCTTTTCCGCACTCGCGTTGATGGCCGCCGTCGCCGCCGGCTTCGCCATCGCCCGCGATGACGACAATCCGAAGCCCAAGAAGGACGAAAAGCTCGTCAAGATCTTTGAGAAACCCAAGAAGGACGAAAAGGCGAAGCCGACCACTGCCAAGGTCGAGAAGGAACCGTTCAAGACCGAGGTAACGCTGAAGGGCGTCTTCGAGACGGCGGCGATGACCGAAGTGACGCTCCAGTTCGACTCGTGGATGCAACCGGGACCAGTACCGGTCCTGTGGGCCGTCGAGCCAGGGGCGACCGTTAAGAAAGGTGACGTTCTGCTCAAGCTCGACCCTGAGAAGATCGACCGGGCGCTGCACGACCTGGAAGCCGAGCAGAAGCTCGCCGATCTCGCGATCACGGCGCTGGAGATCGAGCTACCGGTCGCCAAAAAACTCGCGCCACTCGACCTCGCCGCTGCGGAGCGGGCGGACAAACAGGCCAAGGAAGACGCTGAGCGCTATCAGAAGGAGGATAAGAAGTTTCTGTTAGAGTCGATCGATTGGTCAGTGCGTTCGACGAAGGAGTACCTCGATTACATGCGCGAGGAGTTGAAGCAACTCGAAAAAATGTACAAGGCCAAGGAGCTAACGGAAGAGACGGAAGAGATCATTCTCAAGCGACAGCGGTTCATGGTCGCAATGTACGAGTTCGAGCTGAAGGGCGACGAGAAACGTCGTGATCAGATGCTCAAGTTCGAGGTCCCGCGCCGCGAAGAGCGAATGAAGGACGACCTGGTGAAGACCGGAATCGCCCTGGAGCGAGCGAAGGCCACCGTGCCGATGTCGATTCAGCAGAAATCGCTGGCCCTGGACAAAGCGAAGTACGAACGCAGCCGGGCGACCGAACGGCTGACGAAGCTCCGCAACGATCGCGACAAGTTCGTCGTCAAATCGCCGGCCGATGGCGTCGTCTACCTGGGCCGTTGTGCCCGCGGCAACTTTGCCACAGCTGGGGCAATGCTGACGCGCCTGCACGCCGGCGGCGGCATCGTGGGCGAGGACGCACTGTTTACGATCGTGCAGCCAAAGGGGCTATTCGTCCGAGCGACTGCCGATGAGAAGGACTTCGGCCAACTCTCCGCTGGCCTGTCGTGCAAGGTTATTCCGACCGCTATGCCGGATGCTCGCTTCCCCGCACGGATCGAGAAGTTGACGGCCGCTCCGATCGCACCGGGTCAATTCGAGATCCGCATCGCCTTGACCGACGAAGCGAGCGGCGTGATGCCTGGCATGGCCTGCTCGGTGAAGCTGGTGCCCTATGCGCGCGAAGAGGCACTCACGATCCCGTCGTCGGCCGTCTTTGAAGAGACACTCGACGAGGATAAGCACTACGTCTACCGTGCGACCGCAGATGGACACGAGAAGCGGCCGGTGACGGTCGGTAAGCGAGCCGGGGGCAAAGTCGAAGTGATGAGTGGTCTGAAAGCCGGCGATGAGGTGCTGCTGTCCAAACCGGAGAAGTGAAAGCCGTTTAGCCACCGATGAACACAGATAAGACACGATAAGCGATTTATCCGGGTTTGTCTGTGTCCATCAGTGGCTAATTCCTCTTTGGGAGTATTCAATGCGTCATTCCCTCGTCGCTGTAATTGTGTTCGTATCTGTGGCCGTCGCGGACGAGCCAGTGCCCAAGCCTGCGCCGGCGGAGCCGGTGACGGCCGCCGAACTCGACGCCGCCACCAAGAAGGGCGTCGCGTTCCTGCTCAAAGCACAGAACGACGACGGCTCGTTTGGCGGCCCCGAAAAGACCAAGGGGCTGAACATCATGGCGTCGGTGCCCGGATCGCACCAGGCTTTTCAGACGGCGACGACCGCGCTTTCCATCGCCGCTCTGATTGAGACCGGTGGCGACTCGGCCGCAGTGAAGTCGGCCATCGACAAAGCGGAATCGTGGCTATTCGAGCGGCTACCCAAGCTCAAGCGAGCGACGCCGATGGAGCTCTATAACGTCTGGGGCCACGCCTACGCCATCCAAGCACTCGTTCGGATGCATGGCCGATTGCCGGACGACGCCGCCCGCAAAGCGAAGATCGAAGAGTTGATCCGCTCGCAGTTCGAGGCGCTGACAAAATATGAGTCTGTGGACGGCGGCTGGGGTTACTACGACTTCCGCGCCGGAACGCAGCACCCGGCATCAGACTCGACGAGTTTCGTGAATGCGGCCGTCCTGGTGGCGTTCCACGAGGCAAAGGCGATGGGCCAGGAGCCGCCAGCGAAGATCGTGGACCGCGCCCTGGCCGCCACACGCCGCCAGCGGAAGGGCGACTTCACTTACTTCTACGGCGAGTACTTGAAGTATCAGCCCCTGATGCCGATCAACCGCCCCGGCGGCAGCCTCGGCCGGTCGCAGGCATGCAATGTCGCCCTGCGACTGTGGGGCGACGACAAGGTGACGAACGAGGTGATGACGACCTGGCTCGATCGGTTGATTCAGCGAAATGGCTGGCTGAGTAACGGTCGCAAGCGACCGATTCCCCACGAAGCGCCGTTCCAGGTGGCCGGCTACTTCTACTACTTCGGCCACTACTACGCCGGTCTGTGCGTGCAGCAATTACCAGAGAAGGACCGGCCGTTTTACCAGGACCACCTCGCCCGGTTGCTGCTTCCGCTCCAGGAACCGGACGGCAGTTGGTGGGATTATCCTCTTTACAACTACCACCAGCCGTACGGGACGAGCTTCGCGCTCTTGACGTTGAAGGACTGCCGCAAGAAATGACTCGGCCACGACACGCGATGGCCTCGTATGCGCGTGTCGCTTGAAGTCTCCCGACCGCGCCGGGCGTGGCTCGGCATTTGCCTCAGTGCGCTCGTGGCTCAGCCGCGCGGTTGGCTGGGATAGGTCGCCGTTGTTGTTTGGTCAATCGTTCCGCTTAGCTTAGGAGCGACGCCTACTCTACTTCAGCTTGTCCTTCTTGATGTTGCCGTCGAGAAGTTCCTTCTTGGCCTTTGCGTCCTTGATCTTGGCGTCGGCCGGCGGCTCGGACATGTCTTTGGTCATCTTCCACGCCTTCTTGATCGGCTCGCTGCCATAACCGGATGGGACGATCGTTGTGGGAAAGCTCTCGGGATTGCCCACAGGCCGTCCGGGCGCGGCGTGGGCCTGGAAGTACAGCAATTCCTCAGCCGTCAGGAAGCCATCACCGTTGCGGTCCATGCGGACGAATTCCGCCAGCGGTCGGCCACCCTCCCGCCACTCGTACAGCCCAACCTGGCCATCTCCGTCGGTGTCGAGCTTCTCAAACCATTCGGGTAGACCGGACGGCAATTTTCCGGCTCGGTAGACCGCCGTCGGTCGCTCGCCCGGCGAATCCGTTCCCATCGGCGGCGACCCTGGTGCTTGAGCAGGCGTCGGTACGTTCTTCATCGGAATTTCGCCAGACGCGACCTGTGAGGCCACCGTCTGGTGGCGCATCTGGTAGTAGGCGGAGTATTCGTTGGCGTCGATGTATCCATCACGGTTCGCATCCCACCGAATGCGATCGGCTCGCAAGGTGGACGGCATCTCGTCGGGGCTGAGTCGGCCATCGCCGTTCGCATCGAATTTCCGAAACAGCTTCTGGGATTGCTCGATCAGAGTCGCGGCTGGCACCGAGCCGAGCGGCAGTTGGCCCATGCGGCGGATTTCGCTGAAGACGCGCGCTTCCTGGTCCGCCGTGGGCTGCTGGTATGCCCGGCGAACCTCGCGGAGGATCGCCTGCTCCTGTTCCGGCGTCGTCCGGTAGAGCCGGCGAGCCTCGAAGAGAATCTTGTTTTCCCGTTCCGGCGACGGTTGCTTGTACGCTCGGCGCAGCTCTTTGAGAATATCCTCATCGACTTCGAGTGGGGCCTTGTACGCTTCTTTGATCTCGCTGAGAATCACCCGTTCTTCGTCCGGCTGAGCCTTGGCCGCGACCTCTTTCACCGCCTTCGACCCTTCCACGATCGCAATCTGACCGTTGAATCGCACCACCTCGGCCTCGCGCACTGCCGCGAGGGATTGCTCTTTCCGAACTTTGATGGCGTCGATGCTGGGAGGCTGACTAGTTCCAGGCGGCGTGCCAACCAACATCGTCAGAACCACTGCACTCGTTGGAATTGCGAAGTGACTGGCGCGCATGGTGGGAAGACCTCCGAGGCAACTTATTAAGGTTCTATCATATCCTCGGCCCGCACGCGAGAGGCAAAACAGAATAGTCTGATGGATTTGGCCTACGGCCCGGCATGCGCCCGATTGCTGGGATTCTTCGGCTCAGCGGATCACTCGAAATGGCGCGAATCGAACCTCAACCGCTCGGCGATCAGGCGGCACTCGTCTATCTGCCGGATGAGTCAGCCGCGTGGCGTCTGGCCGAGGCCGCGCGAGCCGGCAACGTGTCGTGGCGACAGGATGTCGTGCAAGCGTATGCCAGCGTCGCCGTCTTTTTCGATCTCAGCCGCATCAATTTCGCGGGCGTTGCCGATTGGCTCAAGTCGCTCGACTACTCCGCATCGGCGGCGGCCACACCGCGAAGTATCGCTTTGCCGTGCTGCTACGAGATGGGTCCGGACCTCGCCCGCGTCGCGGATCACGTGAAGCGCTCGATCGACGATGTGATCGCACGGCATCTGGCCACCGAGTACACGGTGTACGCCATCGGCTTCTGTCCTGGTTTTCCGTATCTGGGGTATTTGCCGCCGGAACTATGCGGCGTGCCACGTTTGCCGGCTCCGCGGGTGCGCGTGGAGCCAGGCAGCGTCGGCCTGACGGGGCGACAGACGGGCGTCTACCCACTGGCCCGGCCCGGCGGTTGGAACCTCATTGGCCGCACGCCGCTTGAGTTGGTCCACGTCGCCGACGAGTATTTCCCGCTGCGCGTGGGTGACCGCGTGCGGTTCGAGCGCATCGATGAAGTCGAGTTTCGCCAACGGTTGGGCCAGCGGCTCGATTGAGCGATGCCGCCTCAGCACAGCAGGGACCGGCGACGAGCACCGGTCCCTGTGCGTTGAATGCTCTATTCGATCGTGAACGACTGCCCATCGTCGCGCACGATGTACAGGCCGAGAACGGTCGGCGACGTGGTCTCTCGCAAGAAGCCAATCGATCCATCGCCGCGCAGGATGTTCAGCCCGCCCTGATGGAAGGAGTAGAGTCCGTCGAAGTTGTAGATGTTAATGACGCCACAGCCGGCCGGTGGCGACGTGCCGGCCGCGAGCGGTACGGCCTGCGTTGCATCGTAGCCGCGGGCACCGGTGCGGAAGTTGTTGTTCCGGTCGGCCCACGCCGAATTCAACGTCTCTCCGCCGTCGAGCAGCGACGTGCCCGCCGTCTTGGAGCCGCGGTAGTACAAGGTCTGTCGCCCTGCGATCTCGACGAACGCGATCGTGTTCGACAGACCATCCGAGACATCGCCGAATTTGTTCATCTGACGCTTCACCGGATCGCTGCTTCCTAGCATGCCGCGGTCGCGGATGTCGGTCGTCGGGACGCCGGGGGTCGGCAACCCGGCGTTCATGCACGTCGATAGGCTGCTGTGGATGCCGCGGGGGGCCGAGTAGTCGGTCGGCCCGATCGGACACAGCCCGCTGCCGGGCAGGCCCACGGACTGGAAGTACAACCCGTACTCCGACGGCCGATCGGGCACCGACGGGCAGACGAATACCGGTAGGTTCGTCGCGCCGGCAAGCAGGGCGTTCGTGCCCCAGCTTGGCGGCAGGTTCTGCGGGTCGACGTTCGACAGGTCCAGCCGAAATGCGCGATAGAGCGCATCCTGTTCGAGGAACGGCAAGAGTCGTGTCTGGGCGCTGTGGCCGGCCGTGTCGCGAGTGGTCGGCGTGGCGAACTGGGTGCCCCAGGTCGGAATTCCGCCGTAGGTGCTCTCGTGGTTGTGGAGCGCCAGCCCAATCTGTTTCAGGTTATTGCTGCACTTTGACCGAGCCGCGGCTTCCCGGACCTTTTGCACGGCGGGAAGCAGCAATCCGATCAACACGGCGATGATGGCGATGACGACGAGTAGTTCGATCAGCGTAAAGGCGGATCGACGGACGCGAGGCATGACAACCTCCTAACGGTTGACAAGGGAGAGTGAAAAGAGGATTACTTCAAGTCGAACGGTGGCAAGGCGTTTTCTCCGGCCGTCACTTCGGCCCGTAGCGAGGTCTTCTCGCGGGTTGCGTAACGGCCGGCCAACAGGTCCGGAGCATCCGACGGGCTGTAGCCCATCATGCGCTGGGCGTCGGTCGGCTTCTTGCTCGGATCGGGCCAAACGACGGTCACGATGTATTTGCCCGGCCGCATTCCGCCGGTCGCTCCTGTCGCGACGCTAAACGACCCATCGTCTTTGACGGTAGCTGTCGCGGGCGTTACGTGCGGGTCGGGCGTGCCATCGGTGTAGAACATGACGAGCGCCCCGACGGCCGGCTTGCCGCTGACCATCACTTTCCCGGTGACCGGAACGAGCTTTTCGCCGCGGGCACACCCGGCGACACTCGCCACGAGAAGCGCAAGATACCATCTACGAACGGCCGGACTCATCGAAGTGCAACCCCAACGGCCTGTCTACAGATTGTGCAATTGCGTGTACTGTAGGGTAGCGGCCGCCACTTCCGGCTGCAACGGGCGAATCCTGCAAAAGGGTCAGGGGCGCGAAGATTCTTCCAAATGACATCGCTGCGCAGCGCAACGCCAACCGGATAATGATTCCGGATCGACGGTGCCACCCCACCCCAGAATCATCCAACTCGGCCGGAGGAATTTCCGCCGCGCGGCCTGTCGTGGACGCAACCGACGGGAATGTCCGGTGTTCGACGATTCCGACGTCGCGGGGCGGTTTCCGGACGAATTTGGTCGATATCCGGTTCCGACGGGCGAGCGGGGTCGGTCACGACCCCGGTTCTTGGCGCGTCGGAGGAACCGGGCGTTGACACGCCCCGCTCGCCCTGTGACACTGGCGAGCGGGGTCGGTCACGACCCCGTTCTTCGACGGAGGGTGTCCCAATCGACCGCTGGTCATCACCTGGACGACCTACGGCTCCTGGCTGTCGGGCGACCGGCGTGGGTTCGTCGGCCAGTTGTGCGACGAGAATGATTTGCCGTACGTCCACAACCTGCCCGGCACGCCTTGCGACGTCGACATCCCGGCCCTCGAACGGGCCATGCGGACGGCGATGACGGGGCCGCCGATCCGACTGGTCGTCGAACACGCACGGGCGACTGTAGATCAATTCCAGGAGACGGCCAAGTTACCGCGGCTGGACGCTGTTGGCCGCGGCGGTCATGGCGAATCACACCCACCTGGTCGTTGGTGTCCCCGGCGACCCGGAGCCGGAGCAAATCCTCCACAGCTTCAAGAGCTACGCCAGCCGGGTTCTCAACCGCCGCTGGGGCAAGCCGGTGAACGGAACGTGGTGGACCGAATCCGGGTCGAAGCGCAAGCTGCCGGACCAGCAAGCGGTGCGGAACGCGATGGCATACGTCCGCGACCAGTCGTATGCGCTCGTCGTGTGGATCAACCTGGATTCGCCGACTGGGCGAGCGGGGCGTGTCAACGCCCTGGTTCTCGGCGGACGAGATGGTCGGGAACCTCGTCCACCTGGAGCAGTTCAAGTAAGGTTCGTCGGCCGATCCGTCACGGCAGGGGGGACGAATTGGTTCTGGACGAAATCGAACAGGGTCGGTGCCGTCCACGTCCGCGGACAAGCGGAAGACGGGGAACCGGGGCGTGTGAACGCCCCGGTTCTTCGGGCGCTGAAATACCGGGGTCGTGACCGACCCCGCTCGCCAACTAAATCAGGTCAAGACTGTATTGTTCGCCGAGATCGTGAGCGTCCGGATTCATCCAGCCCTTCGTGGATCGCGCCCACGGCACCGGTGGCCGCGCGTCGGCCACGGTCGGGTCCACCCACAGCGGCTCCGGCGACCGGAACGGCTCGCGGGCCACGCCGCGGGCCGGGTGCGGTTCGTCGGATGCCAGTGCGACGCCGGCGAAGACCGAGAGCCCGTCGGCTGACGGGGCCTCCAGCGGTGTGGCCGTCGATTTGGCGACAGACATCGGCGGGAGCAGCATCTCCGGTGCCGGCGGGTCGGCGATGTCTTGCGGGTTAGTGTTGCCGGCGGCGAGGGCGAACTTCGCGCTGGCCGACTGACTGCCGGAGGTGCGCGTCGCCGCGCCGGTGTACTGGTAGACCTTGAGCGACACGTTATCGACGATCCAGATATTGCTGACATTGGTCGGGTCGATGGTCAGGCCGGTCGGGCTGGCGTTGCCCGCGTCGATGCTCCAGCTTCCGAGCGTCGCCCCGGCCAGCGTGTACTTGTACACTCGGTCGCGTGTCTTGTCCGTGCTCGGGCCATCGTTGACCACCCAGAACGATGTGCCGTCGGTGACGATGCCCTTCGGGTTGATGTTGCCCGACTTGCCGCCGACGAGGCTGAAGCTGCTGGCAGCGTTCTGACTGCCGGACAGGAGGCTCGCGGCTCCGGAGTAGCGGTAGACCTTGTCGGAGAAGTTGTCGAGCAGCCAGATATCGGTGCCGTTGGTGGCGATGCCTTCGAGTTGGGCGTTGGGATTGAGGCCGCCCGGCGTCCAGGAGCCGAGCAATACGCCGTGGTTCGTGTAGACGTAGACGTTTCTGTTGGCGTCCACGACCCAGACCGTGTCACCCGCCGCCGTGGTCGCCACGCCGCGGGGTGCCGTGTCGGCGCTGGCCTCAGGCGTGATTTCCTCGGCGGTGCCGCCGCTGCCGTACTGATAGGTGTTCGGGGTGCCGCCGTCGGCCACGAAGAACTTGGTCTGCCGGTTGAGGATGCTGCCGACCCCCTGGCCGTCGGCGATGGTGGCGTTCACCGGGCCGGACAGGTTCAGGGAGAAGGTCTTAGTCGGTCCGCCCGTGAGGACCGTGGTGATCGGGATGTTCACCGTCTGCGATAAGACGCCGGGCGCAAAGGTCAGAGTACCGGAGGCGGCCGTGTAATCAGTACCGGCGACCGCGGTGCCGTTGGCCGTGGCATAGTTCACCATCACCAGGCTGGTACTGACAGAATTGAGCGTAACCGCGAACGAAGCCTGCAAATTGGGGGCGAACCGCGTCACGCGGTTGAGGTCTCGCTCACTGACATAGAGATTCCCCGCGGCGTCGAGCGCTAGCCCGATCGGGACGCTCAAGCCCGCTTGTCCCTGGTTAATATAGGCATCGACAAACGCCCCAGGAGTTGGCCCGTTTGGCCCCTGGAAACGCAAGACTGCACCGGATGAAACGGTCTCGGTGACGTATAGGTATGTCCCCTGAGAGTCGATAATGAGCTGGCGTGTGTTGTGAAGCCCACCGCTGCCCGCGGCGACGAAGACGCCGCCAGCAATTGGTTGGCCCGTCAGTCCGTCATAGCGGCGGATGATCCCGGTCGGTTGACCGACTACGGCATTGCCGGCCACATAAAGATTGTGGTCCGGGCCAAAGGTCAGCCGGTTGACAGGCGTTGGAGAACTGACAAACGCATCCATGAAGGCCCCAGGTGAGGGGCCAAAAGGTCCCATGTAGCGGAGTATCTGATTCGTGCCGGAACTGACCGCATACAGGTTCCCGTCCGGCCCGAAGCCTATATTGCCGAGCCCGCTCAACCCCCCGCCCGCCGCGTAAAGGGCCCCAGGCTGACCCGGCCCCGGTAGTGGCGCACCAGTGGGGTCAAAGCGAAAGACCTCATCCTGCTCAAAGGATGCTACGTAGATATTGCCGGTGGGATCGAATGCGACACCGCTATAGCCGCCCAGCCCACCGCTGCCGGGGGCGATAAGTGATTCGTAAGTCTGACTGGCCTGATTGAACCGCGCCACGGAGTGGCTGGTGTAGCCGCCCACCAGCAGGTCGCCGTTGGGAGCGAGCGCCAAGTCCCGCAAGCCGTTTATCCCCACGGCTGCTGCACCGCTCGGGTCGAGGGCACCCAAGGTGGCGGGGCCTTCCCGCACCGTGACATCGGCCACAGAGATCGTCGCCGGTACCGTGCGGTCTTCGAGCGCCTCCAGCCGGCGGCGGAGGGCAGGGGCCGGGGCGGCCGGCTTGCGGAAGCGGGTGCGAAGAGGCTTCATGATAGACGGGTCCTTCGGTTTGCCGACTTGCAGGGCAACAGCGTCCCCGGCCCCGGGGCGGGCAAGCCGCCGCCCGGGGTGATTGGGGGCCGGCGGTTGATCGCCGGCGGTCAGATCAACTGGGTCTATGCCGGCTCGTCAGGGGTCGTGGTTCGTCGGGCCTGCCGGGTGAAGCTTCTCCCGCCACGACCGCGCCTTCTCCGGCTGGTTCGTCGCTTCGTAGTAGCGCACGACGCGTTCGCCGGCCTGTGCCACACGAGTCCCAGGGCCCGCCGGAGCCGGTGCCGCCAGTCGCTTCAGTCCGTCGTAACCCGTTAGCAGCCGCGGCTCGGCCGCGGCGAACTTCTGCTGGCCCAACAGTGCCTCTCCCAACAGGCTCTCGACGATAAACCGTTCGGGGTAATTGGGGGCCGCCTTTTCCAGAGTCGTCAGGGACTCGCGCAAGGCGGCCTCGGCTTCCATCGGCTTGCCTACCGTCAGACAGTTCCGGCCCAAGTGCGTCCACAAGCCGGCGGTACGCAGGACGTCGAGGGCGCTTTCCGTGCCCGGTCGGGGGATCGCGCCGCGCAACAGTTCGCAGGCCCGGTCGAATCGCCCGGCCCGTTCGCAGACGCCCGTCAGGTTGTCCAGGCAGTACCGAGTGTTGCGATGATCCGGGCCGAACGCGGCGGTCAACTTGGCGTGGGCTTCCTCCAGACGGGCGATTGCCTCCGGATAGTGCCCCAAATCGCGGAGGACCAGGCCAAGGTCGTGGACGCTATTGACGGTGTCTTCGTCGTTGGGACCGAGCGTCGCCTGCTTCCGCCGCAGGGCCTCCCGGATCAGCGATTCGGCCCGCTCCAGGTTGCCGGCCTTCCGGTAGGCTTCGCCCAAACTATTGAGGGTAATGAGCGTTAGTCGGTCATCTACGCCGAGAGTCGCGCGCTGCCGCTCGACAACGTGTTCCATCATCGCGATGGCGTCCGAAAGCCGTTCACCCTGGAGCGATTGCGCGAGGTTGTGCTGGCAGGCAAGCGTGTCGGTGTGATCGGGGCCGAGGTGAGTGCGGAAAAGGTCCACGGCCCGTGTTAGGTTCCGCGTCCGCGACGGCCTCTCGCCGCGCATGTTGTTGTAGGATTGACCGATCGTCCAGCGGAGCGCGGCCTCGATGAGGGGCTGGTTTCGGAACCGTTCGTCGATCTGCGCGTCCGCCCGGCGGAGAGCCTCCCGCACGGTCAGGTCGGATTTTGCGGCATAGCCGTCTTCGAACTGAACGTCGGTGTTCGCTTGCCGGAGCAGGTCGCGCTGGAGGAAGCGGCTAATCGCCGCCGCCTGCCGCTCGGCAGCCGCGGCCCGGTCGCGCTCGGCCTCGGCCTGGCGTTGGGCCTCGCGGGCCTGGATCGCCTGCCAAGCGCTGACGCCCGTACCCATCAGCAGTGCCACGCCCGCGGTGACCACGGCGGTCGAGTGCCGCCGCACCCACTTTTCCAGTCGCTGCCGTAGGTTCGGCCGCCGCGCCCGGATCGTTTGGTCAGTCAGCCACCGCCGCAGGTCGGCCGCCAGTTCGCCGGCTGTGGCATACCGCTCGGCCGGGTTCTTCGCCAGGGCCTTGAGTGTGATCGTTTCCAATTCCTCCGGGATTGCCTTGCCGAGCTTCCGCAGCGCGGCCGGCTCCTCGAACGCGATCCGCCGCAGCACCTCCTGCTTGTCCGCCCCGCCGACCGCCGGCCGCAAGGTCAGTAGTTCGTACAGCGTGGCCCCAAGCGAGTACACGTCGGTGCGGTGGTCCACCAATCCATGCCGGGCCAGCGCTTGCTCCGGCGACATGTACCGTAGCGTGCCCAAGAGGTCGCCCGTCATTGTCACGCCCGCGGCGTCGCCGGGGCTGGACAACTTGGCGAGGCCGAAGTCCGTGACCCACAGGTGACCGTCGGCGTCGAGCATGAGGTTTGCCGGCTTGATGTCGCGATGGACGACGCCCATTGCGTGGGCGTACTCCAGGGCGTCCGCCGCCTGGGCCACGACTTCGGCCACCTCGCGAAACCGGGCCTTGTCGCCGCGCGGCTTCCGGGTATCGAGCGCCGCGACCGGGGCGGTGGGCATCTCCGGCGAGCGAAGAGTGTCCGCCTCCCGGTTTGGAGAGTCCGCGTACTGACCTGCCCTCGAGATCGGGACATTGACATCTCCCGCTCGCCATTCCGCGATCGCGTCTGCCAGCGACCGGCCCTCAATCAACTGCATGGCGTAGTAGTGGACCCCGCGCTCGCAGCCGACGCCATAGACCGGCACGATATGCGAGTGATGCAGCATTGCCGCGGCCTGCGCCTCGTGACGAAACCGCTGGAGCGCGCGCTGGTCCATCGTCGCCGCCATCGGCAGCACCTTGAGCGCCACGCGGCGATTGAGCGAAATCTGCATGGCCTCATACACGACACCCATGCCGCCGCGGCCCACCTCACGGATCAGCCGGAAGTCGCCCAGTTCGCCCAATGACATGTCGTCGCTAAGCTCAATGCGAACATCCTTCGAGTGCGATAGGTCGGCCATCACGCGCATGGCTGGGAGCAGACGACGGAGCGTATCGGCATGGTCCGGATGCGCGGCGATGAACGCCTCGGCGTCGGCACCCGATTGCAGTCGGTCGATCATCTCCTCGACGAGATCGACCGTCACCGCGTCGGGGGCACTCGACAGTCGTGCCGTCATGACTGATCCTCCATTCGGAGCCGAAGCCGTTCCAGGGCCCGAAATAGCCGCACCTTCACCGTGCCGGCTGACAGACCCAATACGGCCGCGGTCTCCGCGGTGGACAGCCGCTCCAGAAACCGCAGGACCAGCACCTCGCGATCGGTCACGGCCATGCGGTCGAGAGCGGCTCGCACCCGCAGCCGTTCCTCACGGCGAATGGCAGCGTCCGGCGGGGCCGTATCGTGAGCCAGGAGCCGGTCCGCCAGTTCCAGGGCCGACTCTTCGGGCAACTCCGATGGCTCCTCGCGGGCCACGGTGCGCTTCCGGGCGGTGTGCCGGCGGCGGAGCTTATCGAGCCGGACCCACGCCAACCGCCGTAACCACGGGTAGTACGGCAACGGCCGATCGCGCAGGTATTCGTCGAGCCGTTGGGCGGCTTCCGTCAGCGCTTCTTGCACCACATCCGACGCATCGACACGAGCCGCGAGCCGGCGGCCGATGCGGATGGCCACCATGCGCTTGAGCCGCTGGCGGTGGCGTTCCAGGAGCGGCCCTCGGGCCGATGAGTCCCCAGCTGCGGCCCGTGCGAGCAACTCGTCGGTATCCGGTCCGGCGTCGGCCACAGCGCGGCCCTCCTACGACCTGGTTTCCCAAACGTGGTGTGCTGGTTACAGGACTTCGTAGTCGAATCCGCCAGAATTCGCAGCCGCCGCCCGCGCAAGTTTCGCCCGGCCAGGCGTTTTGCGATCGGTTCGTTCCACAATTCGGACGGTCGACGCCCGCTCGTTGCATTCGCGATTTCGCCCGGTTACCATGCCGACGATCACCCTGGAGGATGCGTCATGGCTGGCACCCGTTACGTCGTGGCTCTCGTCGCCGTGTACCTCGCGTTTCACGCGGCCCTAATCGCCGGAGTGGCCGGCTGGGGCGAGCCGGCCGGGCCGCCGACCGGCCGCGTGTCGGTCGCCGTCGCCCGCATCGTGGCGACCGACGACACCCAACCAATTCCAAGCATCGAGGCCGACGACGAGCCGGTCGGCACCGAGGCCGTCGCCGCACCAACGCCGGCCGCCCCGGCTACCCCTGCCGACGACAGCACGGCCGCGAAAGCAGCCCCGGAGGCGCGGCCCATCGGGCCTCTGCCCGCCCCGCGCTGGACGCCGGCCGAACTCCAGGCCTCGCTGCTCCAGGTGCCCGAGGTGTCGCTGCCCGACCCGGCCGCGACGAAGGTGTACCAAACCGGCCGGGCGAGCGGCTGGCACCACCCGACGCTGGCAATCATCGCCGCCCGGCCGGACCTGCGCGACCTGCCGGTGCGGCGCGGGGCCGCGGCCGTGCTGCCGCCGGATGAGGCCGACGCCCTGCGGGACACGTCCGTCCTGGTCCGCAAGGGCCTCGGCGACCTGGCCGGACAGGCGACGCAGAACCGCAAGTTGCAGTTCCATCCCGAAGTCCTCGCGGCCCAGCCCGGGGTCGCCGCCCGCGTCATGCACCAGATGATCCAGGTGCAATCGGTGCCGCTGCGGAAGGCGCTCGTCGCGCAACTCAGCAAGGTTCGCGACGCGACAGCGGCGAAAGCGTTGGCCCACCGGGCGGTGTACGAGCCGACGGCCGAGGTGCGGCGGGCGGCGCTGACGGCCCTCGCCCGGCGGCCGGCGCTCGACTACCTGCCGGTGCTGCTCGCCGCGTTCCGCAGCCCGTGGCCGCCGGCCGCCGACCATGCCGCCGACGCCCTGGCCGAACTCGCCCCGGCCGAGGCCGTGTCCGAACTCGTCCGCTGCCTCGACGAGCCAGCGACGGTTCCCGAGTTGGTCCGGGTCAACCACGCCCGCAACTGCCTGCTGTGCCACGCGCAATCGGTCGATTCCGGCGACGGTGTGCGAGTGGCGGTGCCGAGTCCGACCCGGCCGTTGCCGTCGCCGTTCTCGCTAGACGGCTACGAAGGTGGCGGCCGCGGCGGCAGCCGGGTGCCACGCGGCACCGTGTTCGCCCGGCCGGACGTTACGTACTTGCAGCAGGAGTTCTCGTGGGTGTTACCGGTCGCGAACCCCGGCCCGTGGCCGGCGCTCCAGCGGTACGACTTCGTCGTCCGCCCACGGCCGGTCGACGCCGCCGCGCCGCCGAGCGATTCGCCGCAGCGGCGGGCCGTCGTGCGAGCGCTCGCCGCGCTCACGGGCCAGGACTTCGGCGACCGCGCGGCGGACTGGCGCGCGGGGCTGGGGCGGAACGGCGGATGAGCGACGTGGGGTCGAATCGCCCGCCCGTGCCGGGTAGAATGTCGCGATGAGGCGAACCGCGATTGCCACGACCCCGGCAATGCCGACGAAGGACGAGGTGGCCCGGCGGCTGGCGCAGATCCACTACGACGTCGAAGACGGCATCACCCAGATCGTCCGCTACACGAACTCGCCCCGTGCCGAGGCGAAGCCGGCGGAGCCGATCAAGCTGCTGGAAGTGAACCGGCACACGATCCCCGCCGGCGTCATGCCGCTGTGGTTCGCCGCGCTGCCGAGCCGCGGCATCGCGTACCCGTCCGTCATCGTCGAGGTCACGCCGGAGGAATACCGGCGGATTCAAGACCGGACCCTGAAGCTGCCGGCCGGCTGGAAGACGCCGATGCCGCTGCCCAAGGGGCCGCCCGCCGGGGATTGAAATGCCGACCGCGACGGAGTGGTCGTTGGGCTACGCCCGGCAGGCCGACGCGGACTTCCGGTCGTGGGAGCGGCTCCGGCGCGCCAAGGGCGTGCCCGAGTGTCATTGCCTGCTCTTCCTCCAGATGGCCTGCGAGAAGTTGACCAAGGCCCACCTGTGCCGGGCGGGTACGCCCCCGGCGCTGCTGCAAACGAGTCACGCCTACACGGCCAAGAACCTGCCAGTCATCGTCCGGCAGCAGGTCGGGTTTTCGGCCCTCAGCCGCCGGAGTGCCGGGTGGGTCAACGCAAAGGTGAAGCCGCTGGCCCGGGAGATCGAGTTGCTCGCCCCGGCCGTCAGCGCGGCGGCGACCGGCCCGACAACTGCGAGTACCCGTGGGCCGACAAGGCCGGCGTCCTGCGGGTGCCGCTGGACTGGGCGTTCGTGCCGTCGCAACTGCTCACCGAGGGCCGGCGGCCGCGTCTTCCTCAAGCTGATCCGCGACGCGATCGACCGCTTTCTGGCATGACGGCCTTGGGTTCTTCGGCCACTGCTGCAAACCGAACCCCGTTGCGGCCGCTGTCGGATTCGGTAAGATCGCCGCCGGCCGTCCAACACCGGGGAACCCGCCGTGACCGCACTCCGCCGCTCCGTGCTTCTCTGTCTCGCGTTCGCCGCCGTGGCCCGCGGCCAATCGCCGATCCGGCCTGTGACGCCGCCGAAGGCGTACCTCGGCTTCGCCGTCGGCGACGACTACTGCCTGGCCAACTACAAGCAGCTCACCGGCTACTGGTCGAAGATCGCCCAGGAGTCGGATCGGATCAAGCTGTTCACCATCGGCACCACGGAGGAAGGCCGGTCCCAGTTGATGGCAGTGGTGTCGTCGCCGGCCAACCTGCGTCGGCTCGACCGCTACCGCGAAATCTCCCGCCGCCTCGGCCGCGGCGAGGTGGCCGACCCCGAGGACGCCAAGAAGCTCGCCGCCGACGGCAAGGCCGTTGTCTGGATCGACGCCGGCCTGCACGCCAGCGAAGTCCTCTGCGCCCAGATGATGATCGAGACCGTCTACCAACTCCTCACCGGCACCGACCCCGAAACGCTCCGCATCCTGGATGACGTCATCATCCTGTTCGTCCACGCCAACCCCGACGGGCACGACCTCGTGGCCGACTGGTACATGCGCGAGGCCGACCCGAAGAAGCGCTCTCTCAACGGCCTGCCGCGGCTGTACCAGAAGTACATCGGCCACGACAACAACCGCGACTTCTACGCCGTCACCCAGGCCGAGACGAAGAACATCAGCCGGGCGATGTACTTCGATTGGCTGCCGCAGATCGTCTACAACCACCACCAGGCCGGCCCACCCGGCACCGTGCTATTCTGCCCGCCGTTCCGCGACCCGTTCAACTACAACATTGACCCGCTCATCGTCTCCGGCATCGACGCCGTCGGCGCGGCCATGATGCAGCGGTTCCTGGTCGAGAACAAGCCCGGCGCGACCGTCCGCAGCGGGACGCGGTACTCGACGTGGTGGAACGGCGGCCTGCGGACCACGTGCTACTTCCACAACATGATCGGCCTGTTGACCGAGACGATCGGCAACCCGACGCCGATGACGATCCCATTTCGGCCGCAACTGCAACTGCCGCGGGCCGATTACCTCGCGCCGATCGCGCCGCAGACCTGGCACCTCCGCCAGTCGGTCGACTACTCGGTGACCGCCAACAAGGCTGTCCTCGACTACGCCGCTCGCCACCGCGAGCAGCTACTCTCGAACATTTGGCTGATGGGCAAGAACGCCATCGACCGCGGCAACCGCGACAGTTGGACGGTGACGCCGAAGATGGTGGAGGCGGCGCGGGCGGCTAGGCCGAACACCGGTCCCGGCCGCGGGGCGCAGGAGTACGCCCGGCTGTTCCGCGACCCGACCAAGCGCGACCCCCGCGGCTACATCCTCCCGGCCGACCAGCCCGACTTCCTCACTGCGACGAAGTTCGTCAACACCCTGCTCGAAACCAGCGTGACCGTCCACCGGGCGACGGCGAACTTCACCGCGGCCGGCAAGTCGTACCCGGCCGGCTCCTACGTCTTCAAGTGTGCCCAGCCGTTCCGGGCGCACGTCCTCGACATGTTCGAGCCGCAGGACCACCCGAACGACTTCGCCTACCCCGACGGCCCGCCGACGCCGCCGTACGACATCGCCGGCTGGACGCTGGCGTACCAGATGGCCGTGCAGTTCGACCGCATTCTCGACGATTTCGACGGCCCGTTCGAGGAACTGAAGGGGCCGGTCTCGCCACGGCCGGGCAAGATCACCACGGTCGCAGCAACGACGGGTTACTTCCTCGACGCCCGGATCAACGATTCTTTCCGCGCTGTGAACCGGCTGTTGAAAGCCGGCGAAGACGTGCGCCGCCTCCGTGAGCCGTTCGCCGACCAGCCGGTGGGCACCTTCTTCGTCGCGGCCAAGCCGACGACCGAGACGCTCGCCGAGCGCATCGCCACGGAGATCGGCATCCCCTTTACCGGAACGTCCACGCCCCCAGGCAAGGAGGCGACGTCCTTGAAGCCGGTGCGGGTCGCCCTGTGGGACCGCTACGGTGGGTCGATGCCATCGGGCTGGACGCGGTGGATTTTGGAGCGGTTCGAATTCCCGTTCCAGGTCGTCTACGCGCCGGAGTTGGACAAGGGCGGCCTGCGCGAGAAGTACGACGTGCTGATCCTGGTGGACGGGGCGATCCCCGGCCGCGGCCAGGGAGCGATCCGCGGCGAGGGCTTTGGCGGCGACCAGCCGCCGCCCGACCCGGAGGGCAACGAAGGTAACATCCCCGAGGAGTACCGCGGCCGCCGCGGCGGCATCACCTCCAAGACGACGGGGCCGCAGTTGAAGGCATTCCTGGAAGCTGGCGGCACGATCCTGACCATCGGCACTTCGACAGCTCTCGCCCAGCAGCTCGGCCTGCCGGTCGGGAACCACCTGACGACGAAGGACAAGGACGGCAAAGAGGTGTCGCTCGGCCGGGACAAGTTCTACGTCCCCGGATCGGTGCTGCGGGCCCGCGTGGACCGCTCACACCCGCTGACGTGGGGCCTGGGCGACGAGATCGACGTGATGTTCTCGGCCAGCCCGACGTTCCGCCTGCCGACCGACGGGCCGGTGAAGCGGGTGGCGTGGTACGAGGGCAAGACGCCGCTGCGGAGCGGCTGGGCGTGGGGCCAGGAACACCTGGACGGCGGCACGGCCATCGCCGAGGCGGCGGTCGGCAAGGGCCGGCTGGTGCTGTTCGGCCCGCAGGTGTTGTTCCGAGCGCAGCCGCACGGGACGTTCAAGCTGGTGTTCAACGGCATCGTCGGGGCGGGGGAGTGAGCGCCCTTCAGGTATCCGTAGCGTGCCGCAATGTAGCCGGCGACACCGACCTGACCGGCCGGCTACGCGAAGAGCCGGCGGACGGGGACGGCGAAGCCGGGCAGCACGTCCGGGATGGTCAGCTCGTCGCCGTTGTGAAAGATCTGCTGCAACTCGTCGGCCCGATAGACCGACGCCGACTCGGTCTTGGGGTCGAGGAGGACGACGACGCGGACGCCGACGTCGAGGTACTCGACCACCTTGGCGAACAGGTCGTTCCAGCGGTTGCTCGGCGAGCGGACCTCGACGATCAGGTCGGGCGACGGCCAACAGCCCTTCGGGGATGTCGCCCTTGGGCAGCCGTTCGTAGCTGAAGTAACAGACGTTGCCGCCGCGCACGGTGTCGGGGTTGGTGCCGGTGCGAACCCAGGAATCGTTGCCGGTGACGTGGCCGAGGTCCGCCGCCGTCACGTGGGACCACAGCAGCCCGTTGATCGTCGAGCAAATCTTGCCGTGTTTCTGCCAGGGCGTGGGGTATTCCTTCACGACGCCTTTGACCAACTCGGCGTGGACGTTCTCGTACCGAACCGTGAACTCGTCGGCCGTCATGAGCGCGGGCAGCGTGCCGGGCGGCGGTGCGGTCAGCGTGGCCATGTCGAAGCCCTCCCTAACGATCGGCGCCGGATACCAACGGCCGGTCGGCGGTGCCAGGCGGGTTGCATTTGCTCATGATCTTTGGCGAACGGCCGGCCGAATCCTCGCGAAATGCCGCGACAGCCGCTCGCCCCTTGAGGTACAATGGTGCCGATGTCGTCCCCGTTGGTCTTCGCCCGGAATCCGCCATGACGCATCTCAGCATCGACCGGCAGCCCGAGGCCGTCAAGCGGTTCTTCGAGTCACTGACGCGGACGCCGGGCGTCTCGGGCCTGGCGATGAACGGCACGCGGATCACCATTCGCGTGGTGCCGGACGGCGAGCCCGAATGGACGCCCGCGAAAAACGAACGGCGGCTGGCGTTGATCGACCGCAAGATCGCCCGCCAGGCGACGCCCGACGAACTGTTGGAGTTGGAATTGCTCCAGGAGGAATTGCACGACCACATCGAAAAGGTCGCGCCGCTGCCGCTCGACTACGCCCGGCGGTTACATCGCGAACTGCTGGCCAAGGCGGCCGCCAACGGCCAACCGTGACCGCGCCATTCCACTATCCGGCGTCGCCGCTCGTGCGTCGCCATGCGCCGCGCGGCTACCGCAGTCCGATCGGCTATCGGCCCTGGCTCCGGGACGAATTCGCGTTCCGGTGCGTCTATTGCCTCGTCCGCGAGGTCTGGCAGCCGCGCGACTTGGAGGTGGAACACTTTACGCCGACGGTCCTCGCGCCGGATCGCGCCACCGACTACGCGAACTTGCTGTACGCCTGCCGCGCGTGCAACGCGGCGAAAGCGGCACAACGCATTCCCGATCCGACGCGGGCGCTTGTCGGCGGGTCGATGACCGTTGAACCGGACGGGACCCTTACCGCGACGACGCCAGCCGCCGAGCGGATCATCGACGGATTGAGGTTGAACGTCGCCGGTTATCGGGAACTTCGCCGGCTGTGGATCGAAATCGTTGAACTTGCTCGCCGGAATGACCCGGCGCTGCACGCCCGGCTGCTCCGCTATCCCGACGACCTGCCCGACCTGTCGAAACTTCGCCCGCCGGGCGGCAACGAACGGCCCGACGGCCTCCGCGACTCGCATTTCGCCCGCCGCCGACGCGGCGAGCTACCGGCGACGTACTGAAACCCTGACGTGCCTGGTGCTGCACATCCCATAAGCGGCGTTATCGCTGACTCGGCGGTCGGCACGGGGCGGCCAGTGCCGTTCGGCCCGCAGGTCACGTTTCGCGCCCAGCGACTCGGCCGGCCGAATCCTCGCGAAATGCCGCGACAGCCCCGCCCCCGTTGAGGTACAATGGTGCCGATGTCGTCCCGCCACGAGCGCCCGCCGGAGTCCGCGATGCCGCTCGTCAACATCGACCGCCAGCCGGACGCGGTGAAACGGTTCTTCGCGTCGCTCGCACTCACGCCGGAAGGGTCGGTGGTCGAGATGAATGGCAGCCCGGTGGCCCGCGTGCTGCCGGCCGCGGCCGTGCCGGCCGCCGTCGGTGAGTGGACGCCGGACCTCAACCGTCGGCGGTGCGAGTTGATCGACAAGAAGTACGATGCCGGGCTGACGCCGGCCGAAGAGGCCGAGTTGGCGGCGCTCCGCGAGGGGTTGCGGCGGTTCATGGACCGGGTGGCCCCGGTGCCGCTCGACGACATGCGGCGGCTGCACCAACAGCTGCTGGAAAAGGCTGCCGCGGCCGAATCCACTTCGGACGTATGACGAACCCCTTTGCGCACCCGGCGTCCCCGCGGGGACGGGGAGTGAGCGGACGCTCCGCTCACCCGCCGCCTTGAGCGGGCGTCAGGTGGACCAACGGGTCCGGCCGGTCTTGGGTGCGGCCGACCAACTCCTCGCGGTGGTGGTACAGCACGGCCAACAGTTGCTCGTCGTCGATGTCCCACAGCGACCGGCCGGTCTGGTCGGTCCCGAGGAACCCGAGGTGGGCGAGCAGTTGTCCCAGCCGCACGTCCGGGGACAGCTCGCATAGCTCGGCCAGGACGGCGAGGGCTTCCCGCTGAGTGGACGGGATCATGGCAGAGAGTCTCCGATCTTGGGGTCCGGCCCGTAGGCCCGACGGAGGCGGCCGATCACCTCGACCCGGACCAGGGTGCCCGGCGACAGCTTGGCGATCCGCGTGGCCCGCGTCACCCCATTGTAGATGACAAGAAACCCGTCCGTACCCTCGTAGGCGACGATGGCCGGCATCCCGGCCGCGGACGCCCCGAACCGGGCGACCTGGCGGGCCAACTTGACCGGATCGGCGTAGGGCCGGGACGAGGGCACGCGCAACTCGCGCGGGTCGACATCGCGGAAGGTCGATGGCATGGGTGAAGTCTACGCCGTGCGACACCTGCGGAACGGCCGGCACCGGCGGTTGGCCGCTCCGCCGTGGCCGGGCGACGACATCGGCGGGACGCTCGACTTGGAGGCGACCTACGAGGAGACGTGCCGGGTGCGGCGGATTCAATGAGTGGCTGGCTGATTATGCGGCATGGAGCACCCCAAACAGCGGCACTGCCGGCACCCGTCAGTCGCCGGTGCCGGCCCATTCTTCATCCCATCACGGAAGCGGCACAAACAGGTTCTGGACGAACTTGAACAGGTCGGTGCCGTCCACATCGCCGTCCCCGTCGAAGTCGAATGTCGGGTTGTAGTTGCCAGCGTTGAACAGCGTAGGCACGAACGCGACGAGGTCGGAGCCATCCACGTCGCCATCGCCGTCGAAGTCACCATAGTACCGGAACAGGCCGTTCGCCGCCGTGCCGTTCAGTACGTAGTCGCCGCCGGCAATTCCATCGTCGTTGCCATCGAGTTGCTGGCCGCCGGCGGTGGCGGTCACTTGGCTGGCCAGCACGGTGATCGTGTACCGGCCGTCTGCGAGAGAGCCGCCGACCGTCTCCGCCCCGGTGAAGTTGGACAACGTCACGACCGTAGCGCCGCCGACGACGCTGGCGGCGGCGGTGAAACCGCCGACCACGCCGCCACCGATCCGCGACAGCCGAAAGGCGGCTGCCGTCGCCCCGGCGAACGTCACCGGGACACTGAACTGGATCGTGACACTGGTCACCCGCGACCGCTGGAAGGCACCGCCGTTGGCGGTAACCGTGACGACGCCCACGGGGCGCGTGGCCAAGAGCGGCAGGTAGTCGATCGTCGGCCGGTTGGAATCGTCGAGGTGGTCGAGGATGATCCCGTTAATCGTCGCCGTACTCGAGGTGCCCCAGTAGTTGTTGGTCAGATTGATGTGATCGTTCGGGTGACCAGTGGCGGGGTTGGCCACGATGGACTGTGCGGCCATGCTGCTGAAGTCGTTAAAGTGGAGGTTGGTGGTGGCCGTGCTGTCGATCTGGAGTTGGCTAGTCGAGGAAATGGATAGGTACCTGATGTTCGCAATCGCGCCGGCACCCACGGCCAGCCGGTCCCAGCCGAAGTTGCCGCCGCTGTTGTCCAGCCGGCCGCCGGAGTTGACCTGGATGTAGGACGTGTCGCCGCCCTGGCCGCCGGAGAAGGCGAAGGCAGCGCTGGTGACGGCCATCGTGCCGTTGACGGTGATGCCCTGGGGGGTGCCATTGCCGCCGTACTCCTGGATCTCGAACCGCGCCGGGCTGGACACGTTCAGCGTGCCGTTCACCGTGAGCGTCGCGTCGTTGAGCATCAGGATGTTGGCCCCCTCGCCGACGTTCACCGTCGTCCCCTGCTGAACGGTCAGAGCCCCGGCGAGGACGTAGGTCTGGGTCGCCAGCGTCCCCAGCGGGCCGAGGTTGAGAGTCGGCAGCGACGGGTTGGCGGTCAGAAAGACGTTCCCGAACCGCGGGTTGTTGGCCACCAGCGGCACGAAGTTGGCCGGGACGTACAGGGCGGTGGCATCGAACCCGTTGCCGGTCAGGTCGCCGGCGTTCAGTATGCTGCCGTAGGCCAGCACCACTTGGTCCCACCCGAAGGTGCTGTTGACGGCCGTCAAGTGGCCGCCGGAGTTGACCTGGATGTAGGACGTGTCGCCGCCCTGGCCGCCGGAGAAGGCGAAGGCGGCGCTGGTGACGGCCATCGTGCCGTTGACGGTGATGCCCTGGGGGGTGCCGGTGCCGCCGTACTCCTGGATCTGGAACGACGCCGGGCTGGACACGTTCAGCCTGCCGACAAACCCCACTGTCAACGTCGCGTCGTTCTGAATTAACAGGTTTACCGCGACACCTACCTTGCCGATCGTCAGAATGGTGTTGTTGCTGACGGTCAAACCGCTGCCGGTGATGGTGTACGTTCCGGCCTGATCGAATTCCCAGTTGCCCGAGGTGTTACCGCTGTAGTTCCCGGGCGGCATGGAAGTCGGCACCCAGCGACATTCCAATTCCTCCAAGAGCAATCTGCGTCTCGCTCGCCGAGCAGTCTTCGACGTCTTGACGTCGCCCCGTCGAGCAACGAGTTGGGACGACTTACCGAACCAGGACCTGAGCGAACGCATGAACCTTCTCCATGTTCGATGACGGCCGGGACGAGGGCGATTTCACCAGCTTTGGTCTCAACGCGTCCCGTTGTTAGATACGAGGACGTGCGGGCAAAACTCGTTGCTACCTGTCATTGACCCTTCAGCGCCGTATCGACCTGTTTGATCGCGGCGTCGACGTGATCCAACAGCGCCTTGCCCTGCTTCTGCTGCACGAGCGTCCCGTGAACGGCCAGCAGCAGCTTGCCCGCCTCGCCCATCTGAAGATTGGAAAGGGCCTGCGGACGGTTGATCGGGGCCTGGTGCTTGGCCTCGAACGCCTCGCGAGCGACGGCAATCTCTTGCTGCAGCGCCACAAGCTTCTGGCCATTCGTGCCCGCCTTCATGATGCTCTGGTCGAGAATCTTGATGGCGTCCTCGACCTGGGCCATCGCCTTGGCGCGGTGGCCGTCGTAGTCGTGGTTCGCCATCGCCATCAGGATGTAAGCGTCCTTCAAGACGCCGGCCTCCTTGACCTTGACCTCAGTCTTCGCCGCCTGCTGGGCCTTCGCGTCCCCCGGTTGCTTGCCCGCGGCATTCCCATCCGACTTCTTGTCCTCGGGCTTCTTCCCGTCGTGCTTCTTGTCGGCGGGTTTCTTGTCCCCGTGCTTCTTGCCGGACTGCTTCTTCTCATCGGCACGCGACCGGGCTGGGCCGTCAACGACGCCGAATACACCGAGGGTAACGGCGGCCACGAGGGCGAACGCGAGCGGGTGCGACTTGGTGAACATGGTGCGATCCTCCGGACGGGTGTGGGAAGAGACGTTCTCCGACAAGGGCTACGGAAGCAGCGTGCGGCCCGCGACGACGTATGTCGCCGTAATGGCCAAGTGGGCCAAGAGAATCACGAACATGGCAGCGGCGCAGGCGCGTTCGCCGGCCGTGACGAGCGAGCGGATCATCGGTCGGTCCTCCGCGGCCGGAGCTCGTTACTGGCCGCTACGACATTTACGCTCAGTCGATGACGCGCCTGACAGTTTCAACGGTTTTTCTGGTGGCATCCGCCGCCGAGGCCGTGTATGCTAGCGGCCGTCGCGCCACGCCCGGTTGCCCCGGCGCGACGCCTCACACGACGCGACTGCCCATGAACTCGCTCGACGACGCCAGCACGCGATCCTCCCTCGTCAACGGCCTGCGCGACACCGGCGATCACACGGCGTGGCTGCGGTTCCGCGACCGGTATCTGGCCCGGTTGCGCGCGACCTGCGCCACTCTGGGCGTGCGGCCAGACGCCCTCGATGACGTGGTGGGTGACGTCCTCGCGGGCGTCGCCAAAGCGATGCGCGACGGCTGGGCCTACGACCCGGCCAACAGGTTTCGCGGCTGGCTCTACACCTTGTGCCGTAACGCCGCTGTGAGCTATCACCGTCGCGAGGGCCGCTCGGTCAAGAGCGGAGGCGTCGGCTCCGGCGACAGCCGCGTGTTGTCGGCCTTGCAGAACCTTCCGTGTCCGGAGGCCGACGAGGTCGGGGCCGAGTGGTCCGAGACGGTGCGTGCGGCCGCCGAGCGCGTCCGGGTCGCGAGCGACCCGAAGCAGTGGCTGTGCTTCGCCCGAAACGGCGTCGAGCAGGTGCCGGCCGGCAAGGTCGCCACCGAACTGGCCGTCACCCCCGAGTACGTCTGGCAGATGAAAAGCCGGATCGCGAAACGGATTCGGGCCGAGGTGCAACGGATGCTCGACGAGGGCACCGGGTCGCGGGAGGCGACGTGACGACTTGCCCGTCCCCCGATGCCCTGCACCGCTTCCTCGACGACCATCTCTCGGCCGACGAGAGCGAGTCCGTCCCGGCCCACGTTGCCGACTGTGCGGCGTGCGGCGGCTACCTGGACCGGCTCACCGGCTTCGAGCCGGTGCCGAAGTCCGCGCCCGCGGAGACGAGCCAGCCGCCGGTCGTGCCCGGCTTCTCCGCGGTCGCCTTCCTGCGCCGCGGCGGCATGGGGGCCGTGTACAAGGCCCGCCAGGACGGCACCGGCCGGGCCGTCGCGCTCAAGACGATCCGCGGCGACGACCGCCCGCATGAGGCCCAACGGCTGCGGCGGGAGGCCGACGCGATCGCCCGGCTCAACCACCCGCACATCGTCGCCATCCACCAGGTCGGCGAGTGCGCCGCCGGCCTGTTCCTGGCCCTCGAGTTCTGCGACGGCGGCCCGCTCAAGGACCGCATCGACGGCACGCCGTGGCCACCGACCAAGGCGGCCGCGCCGTCGCCGCCGTCGCCGAGGGCGTCGACCACGCCCACGGGCAGCAGATCGTCCACCGCGACCTGAAGCCGTCGAACATCCTGTTCGGCGGACGGCCGGCCCAAGGTCGCCGACTTCGGCCTGGCCGCGCTGCTCGACGCGCCCGGTGGCCTGACCCACTCCGGCGACCTGCTCGGCACCCCCGAGTACATGGCCCCGGAGCAGACCGAGCGCGGCGGGGCGATCGGGCCGTCGGCCGACGTGTACGCCCTCGGCGTGGTCCTTTACGAGCTGCTGACCGGCCGCCCGCCGTTCAAGGGCACGACCGACTGGCAGACGTTGACGCTGGTCCGCACCGCCGACCCGGTACCCGTCCGTCGGACGCAGCCCGACGTGCCGCGCGACGTCGAAGTCGTCTGCATGAAATGCCTCGAAAAGGACCCGGCGCGGCGGTACACGACTGCGGCGGCGTTGGCCGCGGACCTGCGGCGGTTCCTGGCGGGCGAGCCGATCCACGCCCGGCCGCCGGGCCGCATCCGCTTGGCTCGCCATTGGCTTCGGCGTCACCCGGCGAAGGCCGTCGCTGCGGCGCTGCTCGCCGTGTTCGCGGCCATCGCCGTTGCGGCTGGCGTCCTGCACACGCAGCGGTTGGAGTTGGCCTACAGCGACTTGGCGGCGAGCAACCGCGATCTGGCGGCGACGAACCGGCAACTGCGGTACACGGCCTACGCCGACGCGATCCGCCGCGCGTCACTCCTGATCGAACGTGGCGACGCGGCCGGGGCGAAGCAAGTCCTGGACGCTTGGCGCGACGACACGGGCGACGACGACCTCCGCGGCTGGGAATGGTACTACCTCTGCGGCCGCCTCGGCCGCGGTCAGATGGCGAGTTGGCAGGCCGGCGTCCTGTACTGCCTCGCCTACAGCCCCGACGGCAAGCGGCTGGCCGGGGCCGGCCGGGACGGGCGACTGTACGTCTGGGATGCGACGACCGGCCGCGAACGCGAGCCGGCACGCCCCCATCCGCAGGAGATCAACGCCATCGCCTGGTCGCCGGACGGCACCTGGCTGGCCACGGCCTGCGAAGACGGGATCGTCCGTATTTGGCCCGCGGAGGGGAGACAGCCCATCGAGTTCGTCGGCCACGACAAGAAGGTGAAGGCGATCGCCGTCAGCCCGGACGGCCGCACGGTTGCGTCCGGCGGGTACGACGGCACCGTCCGCGTGTGGGACGTCGCGGAGCGATCCTGTACCGTCATCGAGCGAAAGTCGCCCATCAACGTGGTGGCGTTCAGCCCGGACGGGGCGTCGCTGATCGTCGGCAACGAGCCAAAGCTGACGACCTGGGACGCGAGGTCGGGCCGACTTCTTACCGAGGGGCCGGACCACGAAACTGCCGTGACGGCCCTTTGCATCGGCCCCGGTCAGACCGTCGCTTCCGCCAGCGTTCAACTCGCGGTCGTTAGCGACCGCGATCCCCCCGGATCGACGCGGCGCGTTCACCATCAACTTCCCCTGGTTCCCGGCAAGGTGAGCGGCATGGCCTTTGGTTCGGACGGCGCGACGCTGGTCACGGCGACCGACGAGGGCGTGACGGTTTGGGATCTCGACGGCCCGAAGCGTCGGGGCACCCTCTGTGCGGACGGCGGACGGGTTCGTGCCGTCGCGGCCCACCCGACCCGCCCGATCCTGGCCACGGCCGGCGACGACGGGACGGTTCGCCTGTGGGACATCGCGACCGTCGGCCCCGTGCGGCCGCTGCCGTTCGACAGCAAAAGCGTTCTGGCACTGGGGTGGCTGCCCGACCGGCCGGTTTGCGTCGCCGCCGCGAACCGCGACCGGCTGCACGCGTGGGCCTGCGACACCGAGGAACCGCAAACCTTTGAGTTGACGCCGCCGACGAAGTGGAGCGGCCTACCCGTCGCGTTCGGGCGCGACGGGTCGATCGTCGCCGCCGAAACCGGCTGCGTCCGTCGGTGGCAGATCCCCGGTGGGAAAGTCCATCTCGTCCTCGCACGCCCCGGTCTGGCCCTGAAAGGCGGACCCGGCGAAGAGCAGTGCAACAAGCTGGCGGTCAGCCCCGACGGCCGGTGGACCGCCGCCGCCATCAACAAGGACGCTGTGATTGCCGACGCGGCCACCGGTCAACAGCTCGCCCCCCTCTCCGGGCACCGAAAGAACCTCACCACCGTCACGTTCTCGCCGGACAGTTCGCTGCTCGCCACGGGCGACATCGAAGGCTGTATCGGCCTTTGGGAATTGCCCGGCGGCGTCCAAAGACATTTCGACATCGCCCGCAACGGTGCCACGCATGCCCTGGCGTTCGCCCCCGACGGCTTGCTACTTGCGAGCGGCGGCCGCGACCGCGCGATCCATTTGTGGGACTTGTCCGGCCGCGAGCTACGGAAGTTGGTCGGCCACACCGGCGAGGTTTGCAGCCTGGCGTTCGCGGCCGACGGCCGCACGCTCGTCAGCGGCGGGGCCGACGGCACCGTTCGGTTCTGGCAAGCCGCGACGGGGAGCGAACTGCTGACCGTTCCGGTGAGCGAGGAGCCGGTCGAGTATCTGGCGTTCAATCCGGACGGCCGGCACCTGGCGGTCGCCGCCGCGAGCCGCCGCCGGCCGGAGCGGGCCATCGTCCACCTGTTCGATGCTGGGCAAACGCCCCGCATACGCCAATAGAACCGTGCAATCGACCTTCGATTCGCCGGAAAACGACCGGAACTTGCCGAAGATGCGGCCGATTCCTCCGCGTCGTAGTTCGTCGATAGTCGGGTCTGGCGCGAGATTCTTGGCGAAAAAGGTCGCAAAGGTCGCATGGGTCGCGCGACCCCTTTTTCGTCGCGCCTACCCACCCCCACAATCGCGCGAACTTTGCGACCGATCCGCTGGCCGGTTCTTCACCCCCGCGCCTTGGACCGCCGGCACCGTCCCGTCGGGTGTTTGCATTTCGCCGGCGGCGTGGTTAAATGACGCCATGCCGGCGAAGAACGCCTACCACGATCACGTCCTCGACGCCCTCCGCGCCGACGGCTGGACCGTGACCCACGACCCGTACACCCTCAAGGTCGGCGACCGTCCGCTCTTCATCGACCTCGGGGCCGAGCGGTCGGCGGTCGGCGGTCGTCGCCGAGAAGGGCGACCGCCGTATCGCCGTCGAGATTCAGAGCTTCCTCAACCAGTCGCCGGTTCGCGACCTGCACGCGGCCGTCGGCCAGTACCAGATTTACAAGGCGGTCCTCGCGGCCCACGAGCCGGGCCGCGAGCTGTACCTCGCCGTGCCCCAACGTGTCGCCGACACCATTCTTGCCGAGGACATCGGCCGCGTCGCCGTCGAACAGTTGATGGTCCGCGTCGTCGCGTTCGACGACGCCACCCGGAGGATCGTGCGATGGATCGAGTCGACCGCTACCGCGCCGCCGTCCGGCGGCTGATCGAGGACTACGCCCGCATCAAGCCATCGGTCGGTGATATCGAGACGGAGGCCGTCATCGACGCCGAGCGCGACCACTACGAGGTCCTGTGGCACGGCTTCGAGGGGCACAAGCGCGTCCACGGGTCGATGATCCACATCGACATCAAGGGCGACAAGGTGTGGATCCAGCACAACGGCACGTCGGAACTGATCGCCGACGAGCTGATGGCCGACGGCGTGCCGCGGGAGGCCATCGTCCTCGGCTTCTACCCGCCGGACGTGCGCAAGCTGACCGAGTTCGCGGCCGGCTGAAAGATAACCGGGGCAAGGGGTCGGCGTATTACCCCCGCGCCTTGGCCAGCGGGGCCTCGTACGTCCGCCCGTTGCTGCCGCCGGCGCGGTTCCGCAGGGCCAGCTCGTACAGCCGCTCGCCGGTCGGCGTCGGGTACTCGCCGGTCAGGCACGCCCGGCACAGCCGCGACTCCGGCAGCCCGATGCAGCGGGCCACCGCCTCCAGCGGCAGGTAGAACAGGCTGTCGGCCCCCAGGTCGCGGGCCATCGCTTGCTGCTCGGCCACCGTCGGCACCGCCCCGGCCATGAACCGCGGGGCGAACAGCTCCTTGATCGTGGACATGTCGATGCCGTAGAAGCACGGCGCGACGATCGGCGGGCACGCCACCCGGACGTGGACCTCCCGCGCCCCGCCCCGCTCCCGCAGGTGGTGCAACAGCGACTTCATCGTCGTCGAGCGGACGATCGTGTCCTCGATCAACAGCACCCGCTTGCCGTCGAGGACCTCACGCAAGGGCGTGTACTTGAGGCGGGCGCGGTCGCCGCGATTCTCGCCCTCGATGAACGTTCGGCCGACGTAGCGGTTCCGCATCAGCCCCTCGACCGACCGCACGCCCAGGGCGTACGCCATCGCGTCGGCCGCGGCCTTGCCCGTGTCCGGCACCGGCACGACCACCGTATCCTCGTCGAGCGGCACGAGGCCGAGCGCCTGCTCCTGCCGGGCCAGCTCCTCGCCGAGGCCGGCCCGCGACAGGTAGACGCTCTTGTCGTCGAGGACGCTGGCCACGTTCGCGAAGTAGATCCACTCGAAGAAGCAGTGGGCCGTCGGCCGCTTCGGGGCAAACCGCTCGCGGCGGACGATGCCGTCCTGAATAACGATCATCTCGCCGGGTTCGAGTGACTCAACGTTCTGGAAGCCGAGGTTGGCGAGGGCCACGCTCTCGCTGGCCGCGCCGAACAAGGGGCCTTCCTGGGCGATACACAACGGGCGGATGCCGAGCGGGTCGCGCAGCACCACCATGTCGCCCATCGCGTTCAGGTAGACGACGTTGTACGCCCCGTCGAACTTCGCGCTGAGCCGGCGGAACACGTCCACGAGGTCCGGCCGGTCGTCGCCGCGGAACTCGTGGGCGATGTAGTGCATCAGCACTTCGGTGTCGGTTTCGCGGGTCAGGTGGTAGTCGGCCAGGGAGAGGAGTTCGGACTTGAGTTCAGCGAAGTTGGCCAGCTGGCCATTGAACGCGATCGCGAACCATTTCCACTTGCAGGCGTGCGGCCGCTCGAATGGCTGGGCGTAGCTGCGGTTGTTGGCCCCGCAGGTGGCATACCGCACATGGCCGATGGCGGCCCGGCCGGCGTACTCGGCCATGACGCTCTCGGCCTTGGCCGGGTGATTGAGCCGAAACGCCTCGATGACGGTACCGATCTGCTTGTAGGTATCGAGGATTTGCTCGCGATGCGGGTTGTAGGTCGTCATCCCAGCGGCGAGTTGGCCGCGGTTTTGCAGGTCGAGCAAGACGCGAGGCATCAGGCGTGAGACCTGATCGGGGCCTCCACCCGGAGCCAATGTCGTCGTACCGGGGCTGGGCAGGTAATACAGTGCCGCGATCCCGCACTCGTGCTGCAACTCATCCATTAGTGCGCGTCTCGGTGAAAAGGTGGCGAATCCGACAGCGTCATTCTATGGCAGAACTGCGCGGCGTCGCCCTTTCCGGCGAGAGCACCGCTACTTCATGCCGACGGGCCGAAGGTCTGCTCCAACGCATGGACCTGCTTCCCCACCGTCGGGTGTGCTAAGTCGAGCGCGGCCGCGGCCACGGTCGAGGACAAGGACAACGTCATCAACTTCCCGTTGAATGACGACAAGAAGAAGTAACTCGACAATCCGTCGCCCCATCACTATGTCGCATCCAACCCGCACGACGATCAAATCGAGGCCGTATGCGTGGTGGCCGCCCCGACATATCGGCCACCGTTTGTCCCATTCATTGCATGGCTCGCGAACGAGGCAATAACGAGAGAAATCACGGCCCTTGCTACCGTGCGTAAACTGTTGCTTGACCGAAGTGCCGAATTACTCTACAGATGAACGAACGTCGCCTCCGCACTCCCTCCTTCGAGAGGCTCCCTTGATGGCCAAAGCGCCGGCGCAAGACATCACCGAGACATGGAAGGTTTCCGACGCCATTGAAACCTACGGCGTCCGCAACTGGGGCAAGGGCTACTTCGGCGTCAACAAGGCCGGCCACGTCGTCGTCCACCCGGACAAGGATCCGACCAAGGCCATCGACCTGAAGGAGCTGATCGATCAGCTCCAGGCCCGCGGTATCCAACTCCCCATCCTGCTGCGCTTCACCGACATTCTCCGCCACCGCGTCGGCGAGATCCACGACGCCTTCCAGGCCGCCATCAAGGAGTACGAGTTCGGCGGCAAGTACTGCTGCGTCTATCCAATCAAGGTCAATCAGCAGCGGCATGTCGTCGAGGAGATCCTCGATTTCGGCAAGCCGTACAACTTCGGCCTCGAAGCCGGGTCGAAGCCCGAACTGCTCGCCGTCCTCGCGGTGACCAACGGGCACCCGACGCCGATCATCTGCAATGGGTTCAAGGACGATGAGTTCATCAAGATGGTCGTCCTGGCCCGGAAGATCGGCAAGCAGATCATCCCGGTCGTCGAAAAGTTCACCGAGGTCGAGGCGATTGTCAAGCACGCCCAGGAACTCAGCGTGCGGCCGGCCATCGGTGTCCGCGTCAAGCTCGCCAGCCGCGGGGCCGGCCGATGGCGCTCCTCAGCCGGTTATCGGGCGAAGTTCGGCCTGACGCTGACGGAAGTCCTCGATCTGCTCGAATACCTCAAGCAGCGGGACATGGCCGACTGTTTGCAACTGGTCCACTTCCACATCGGCAGCCAGATCACCAACATCCGCAAGTTCAAGGACGCCCTCACGGAAGCGGCCCGCGTCTACACCGAGCTGCATCGCCTCGGCGCGGGAATGCAGTTCCTCGATGTCGGCGGCGGTCTCGGCATCGACTACGACGGGTCGCAGACCGACTTCGAGTCGTCGATCAACTACACGCTCCAGGAGTACGCGAACGACGTCGTGTTCCGCATCAAGAGCGTCTGCGACGAAGCCGGCGTGCCGCACCCGACCATCCTCAGCGAGAGCGGCCGGGCCGTTGTCGCCTACCACTCCGTGCTGGTGTTCGACGTGCTGGGGTCCGCCAACATGGAGGCTGGGACTATTCCCGAGTCGCTGCCGGAGGACGCCCCGCAGCCGATCCAGGACCTGTTCGCCATCCACCGCGACCTGGCCAAGAAGAACTGCCTCGAAAACTACCACGACAGCGTGCAGGCTGTCGAGGAGTCGGTCAATCTCTTCAAACTCGGCTACCTGTCGGTCGAGCTGCGGGCGCTCGCCGAGCGACTATTCTGGGGCATCTGCGTCAAGCTCCAGCGGATCGTCCGCGATCTCGACTACGTCCCGGAGGAGTTCCAGGGCCTCGACACGATGCTGTCGGACACATATTTCTGCAACTTCTCCGTGTTCCAGTCGATGCCCGACTCGTGGGCGATCAAGCAGCTCTTTCCGATCATGCCGATCCATCGGCTTACGGAACCGCCGACACGGGCAGCGGTCCTGGGCGACATCACCTGCGACTCGGATGGCAAGGTCGATCAGTTCATCGATCTGCGCGACGTGAAACAGACGCTGCCGGTCCACGCGCTCAACGGCGAGCCGTACTACGTCGGCACCTTCCTGCTCGGGGCGTACCAGGAAATTCTCGGCGACCTGCACAACCTCCTAGGCGACACCAACGCCGTCCACGTCTCCTTGGACGAGGACGGCTCACCCTCGCTCGACGCGGTCATTAAGGGTGACACGGTGCGAGAGGTGTTGCACTACGTTCAGTACTCGGCCGACGAATTAGCATCGCAGATGCGCAAGGACGTGGAGCGGGCGCTGCGGGCCGGCAAGATTTCGCTGGAAGAGTCGCGGGCCTTGCTGCGGTTCTACGAGAGCGGGCTGGAAGGGTATACTTACCTCGAAGAGCCGTAAGCCGACGGAGGGTGGGACGATGGCGGTTGCCAAGGCGAGGAAGAACCGGCGGGTTGTTGCCGACGACCTCGAAACCCCGGACGGGTTCGAGGTCGTCGACGGGAACCTCGTGGAGAATCCGAGTGTGGGGACAACCGCTTCGAGGGTCGCGACCCGAATCGTCGGACGCCTCTACAACCATTGCGAGGCGACCGGGGCCGGCGAGGTGTTGCAGGGCGACACGCCGTTCGACTGTTTTGCCCGGCCGAAGCGGCACGTCCGCAAGCCGGACCTTGCGTTCGTCCTCGCCGCACGTGCGGCCACGGTCCCCGACAAGCCCGGCGACTACCCGATCCGGCCCGACTTGGTCGTCGAGGTGGTATCGCCGCGCGAGCGGGTCGTCCACCACAACGCCAAGGTGCGCGACTGGCTGTCCGTTCGCGTGCCGCTCATCTGGGTGATCGACCCGGAGAATCGCGTCTCACGAGTCTACGTCAAGGGGGCGGTTAGTGAGGTCGGCGAGGACGACCCTTTACCAGTTGGAACCGTGCTGCGCGGCTTCGTATTGCGGCCCCGCGACGTGCTGCCGCCGGCCCCGCCTCCGTGAGCGACGGGGCCGGCGGTCGCCGTCACTTCGCCTCGATCAGCGAGTCGAACACCCGCACCTTCGCCCACATCTCCTTGCCGGCGGCGATGAACTTCTGGTGCCGCTCCGACTTGTCCTGGTAGTGATCGTGATCGGCTTTCGTCTTGAAGACGACGTGCAACGCCACGTCCCAGTCGCGGTCGTTCACATCACGTTTGAATTCCTCGCCGACCACGCCGGCCCCGAAGTACACCTCGCCGGGGTGACCTTTAAGGTCGTCGTAGCACAGCTTGACGAGCTTCGCTCGGTTCTCCGGTGTGCCTTCCTTGAGCTTAAAGTAGACCATGTGTCCGATCATCGGCTCTTTGCCGGGAGCCGCTTCGCCCGTCGTCGCCGTCATTACTACCCCCACGCCCACGCCCGCCGCCAATAATAGGCCGTACACTGTGAGCTTGTGCATGTTGAGTCCCTCAAAGTCACCGCAGGCGACCCCGCCGCCCGCTCCAGGTCGTTAACTTACTGCGCCGCGAGCTATGATTGCAGCGTCATGACGGACGCCTTCCTGCGCCTGATTCTGGCCGAGCCTGACGCCGACGGGCCACGGCTCATCTACGCCGACTGGCTCGACGAACACGGCGATCCTGCTCGCGCCGAGTTCATTCGGGTCCAGTGTGCCCTCGCTCGGCTTCCAAAGGAAGACCGGCGAACTCCCGCACTGGAAGGCCGGGCGAAAGTCCTGGTTGAAGGCAACCTCGTTGCGTGGGGTGAACCGTTACGAGGACTGGCCGCCAAATGGGAATTTCGTCGCGGCTTCCCCGAGGTCGTGGATATCGACGCTCGCACGTTTCTGGCTCGAGCCGACGATCTGTTTGCCTCCGTTCCCGTGCGTCACGTCCGACTGCTTGACGTAGAAGGCCACCTGCCGCGTCTCAGCAAGTGTGAATCGCTCGCCCGGCTGACAGCACTGACCATCGCGGCCAGCAAGCTCGGCAACGCGCTCCCCAAGGCGCTCGCCCTGTCGCCGCACCTGAGCCAATTGCGATCCTTGGACCTGGCTCGCAACCGTATTGGCGACGATGGTGCGCAGGCGTTCGCGGCGTCGCCGGGACTCGCCGGCCTGATCGAACTCGACCTGAGTGAAAACGACATTGGCCCGGCCGGCGCACATGCTCTTGCTGCTGCACCGCATTTCAGCCGTCTCGTGGCGTTGGGGATGCGGTCGAATCCGATCGGCACAACCGGCGCGGGGGCGCTCGCTACCTCGACCCGACTAACGACATTGGCAGCGCTCGATATCGCAAACGTCGGCTGTGGCCCGGAAGCCGTCGAGCCACTTGCCTCTCAAGCCGCGACCCCGCCGTTCGTCGAGATGGACCTCTCGGGAAATGAACTCGGCGATGCCGGCGCCAGCGCCTTGGCCCGCTGGTCGGGACTGGCGACCGTTCGCAACCTCGATCTCAGTCGTAACGCCATTAGCGATATCGGCGCGATCGCCCTGGCCGAGTGCCCCCACCGAACCGGCATCCAATCCCTCAAACTCAATAGTAACCGCATCACCGAAACAGGCCGCCGGGTGCTGATGTCTGCGTTCGGTGGCACGACAAATCTCGAGCTGCGCGACAACCTATCGACGCTGGCTTCCTTTCGCCGCTAACCCATTCAATCCGCACCCTCCGTACACGCGATTCGGCCGTCCGGTGATGCGTGCCTCTCGTGGGTGTTCATCGTTGCCGGCCGACAGGAATTCGGTCATGCTACATGGTGAGGAATGTCTCCACCCTCTCGGCGCTGGCAATTGACCGCCGTCTGGAGTCGCAATGAAAACGTGGTTCGCGGCTATCGGCACCATAGCGGCCTTGGCATACTTCGGTTGCGTGCCGGAGACGGAAGCCCGCTTACTCCGACGACGGCCGACCGTTTGCTCCCCCAACGCCTGCGTGCCGTGCCCTCCGCCAACCTGCGACCCGTGCCTGCCAACCAAGGTCTGGCCTCTCGCGTACGGTCATGCATCCGCGACGCCGCCAGCCGCGGCCGAACCACCGACCCCGCCTGCAGCAGCACCATCCGCGCCGTCCGCCGCTGCACCGACGACCGCCCCGGTCGAACCCGTTCCCACGCCGGCCGTTCCGCCAGCGACCCCAGCGCCAGGTACGAAGCTCTACGTGTTGCTGATCGCCGACGAAACGGCGAAAGACGGTGGCGAGGCGAACAAGGCCGGTGCGACGCTCATGGAGCGATTGGTACGGCAGGGGCTGCCGAAGGACAGGATTGGCGCCGTCATTCGCATCGCGGCGGCCGACGCCACGCAGGAGAAGATTCGCGATCGACTCGCTACCTTGCCGATCCGGCCCGACGATTCGATCCTCTGCTATTACTCCGGTCCTGCAACGTACGACGACGCCAGTAAGTCGTACACGCTCACGCCCGATGGTGCCAAGCTGCCTCGCAGCGAACTACGGGCCGAACTTCAACTGCATAAGCCCGGCCTGATCGTGTTGCTGACCGACACGCCGTCCAATGCCGTGCAACCCGCCAATGTACCGCCGCTCCCGTATCCTGCTTCGATCGCGTCCTTGCAGAAGCTGTTGCTCGACGCGAAGGGTTTGATCGACCTGAACGCTTCGGCGTCAAGCGAACTGGCCTTCCCTCGCGGGAACGAGGGCGGTCTTTTCACGCTCGCGCTGGTGCAGGATCTGGCCAAGGGGCCGGCCGCATGGCCCTCGCTCGTCACAGCCGCCTCGACGAATCTGGATCGGCTCTACAAGCAATACCGCGGTGTCGTGCTGATGAGCGACAACGTGCCCGCGGATGAGAAGCGGGCCTATCGCGAACAAGCCACGCAGACGCTGACGCCCCTGTCACCGATCGATCCTGGCCCGGCGACGCCGGCGATTCCCGAGGCACCGTCATTGGCCCCGATCAACGGGGACACTATCCGAACGATCGACGCGCTGCCGCGACCGGCCGAGATTGTCGTACGGCTGCCGGCCGGCGCACGCTTGCTAATCGATGGCGAACCGACGAAACAAACATCGACTGAACGCCGCTTCGAGACGCCGGACTTGAAGTCGGGCAAGGTGTACTACTATTCGCTCCGCGCCGAGTTCGAGAAGGACGGCAAACCAGCCATCCGCGAGCAGCGCGTCGAAATCCGCGCCGGCGATGAGAAGATTATCGTAATCGAGTGAGCGATCGCCGATGAACCGAGCCAAACGCGGACAAGCGTCCTTGATCCGTGTTTCGCTCGGTTCATCGGCGGCTATTCGGCCCTACCGCCGCTTTGGCAGTACACCGCTGCGCGAATACGTCAGTGCGAAGTCGCCGAAGTTTAGCGATGACCCCTTCCCGGCATCGGCGAATAGACGCTCGAGCGTGTCCCCGAGCTGGCCCGCGTCCATGCGATAGTAGTTGAACTTGCCGTCGCGCCGGAATCCGACCAGATCGGCCATACGCAGCAGCGTCAGGTGATGGCTGACGGCCGGTTGCGATTGGCCAAGCATCGTACACAGGGCGGTCACATGCATCTCGCCCTCGCGCGAGAGCGTCAACAAGATGCGCAGTCGCGACTCGTCGGCCAGCAGCTTGAACACCTGCGTGAGCCGGTTCAGCGTGCGGTCGGAGAGCGGCAGGGTGGGAACCTCGGACTTCTTCTTGACAGCCGGCGGCATGAAACGAATCCTCCCGAAAGAGAGTACGGCACCACAGGCCACCGGTTGCGAGTCGAAGGGCCAGGGTGCGGCGAGTGGACGGGCGAGATCGGACGGCCACGGCCCCCAGGAAAACGTGGCACGACGGGAGGCCGGGACCGGCCGATCCGCACGCATCGGAGTATTGGCGGGTGTCAATATACCGATCCGATTGCTGGGTGCAAGAAAAAACATGAGCAACGGCCCGTCGGCTCCGACATGCCTGCGGCGCAGTCGCCTCGTTCCGAAATGCCCGGTATGATACTCCCATGTCGCAGCCCGACGAAAACAAGACTCGCTCCGCTGACGCCGGCGGTCGGCTGACCTCCGCCAACGATACACTACCCGACTTCGGACGACCGCTCGACGATACACCGTTGCCGTTGCAAGTGGCGGGCTACGAAGTTCTCGGCCTGCTTGGTCGCGGCGGAATGGGTGTCGTCTACAAAGCCCGTCAGCCGGGCCTCGGCCGAGTCGTTGCCCTCAAGATGATTCTGGCCGGTGCCCACGCCGATACGACCGATCGCGTCCGCTTTCTGCGTGAAGCCAAGTCGGTGGCGGAATTGCGGCATCCAAACATTGTCGAAATCTACGAATTGGGCGAAGCCGATGGCCTGCCATTCTTCTCGATGGAATACGTCGAGGGCGGCACGCTTGCGACTCGCCTTCGAGCGGGGCGCATCGCACCCGACATCGGTGCCGCCCTGACAGAGACGCTCGCGCGCACCATGCATCATGCCCATCAGGCGGGCATCGTGCATCGCGATCTCAAGCCGGAAAACGTGCTGCTCGCGGGGGGCAAGCGTTCCGCGACCGACATCTACGAACGGCGGATAGACACTGCTCGCCTGGCGTCCGATCCGAGTCTGCTCACCCCGAAGGTATCGGACTTTGGCCTCGCCCGTCGTCTCGACACTGCTCATGGGTCGATGCGATCCGGTGGTCTGCTCGGCACCCCGTCGTATATGGCTCCCGAGTGCGCCGATGGCAGCGGTCGGCCCGCCACACCGTGCGCGGATGTGTATGCCCTCGGTGCCATCCTGTACGAGTGCCTCACGGGCCGACCGCCGTTCAAAGCCGCGACACTCCTGGAGACGATCCGCCTTGTCCTCGAAGGAGAACTGATACCGCCGCATACGTTCGCGCCAGGAACCCCGCCCGAGTTAGAGGCCATATGCCTCAAAAGCCTAGCGCGTGCGCCGGAGGATCGCTATGCCACAGCCGCGGAACTAGCCGACGACTTGCGGGCCTGGCTCGACGGTGACCCGACTCAGGCCGCGCCGGTAACGGCTCGCGAGCGCCTGAGTCGCTGGGCGCGGCAGGCCGGTTACGAACTGCTCGACGAGATCGGCCGGAGCGGAACCGCTGTCGTCTACAAGGCGCGGCACGTGAATTTGAATCGCCTCGACGCGCTGAAGTTGCTGCCGGTTCATGGTCGCGACAATGGCGAGACCGACGAATGGCACGCCTTCCAGCGCGAAGCGACTGTCGTCGCCCGGTTGCACCATCCGAACATCGTTCAGATCTACAACCTCGACGAACGCAGGGGTTGGGCCTTTGTGTCGATGGAATTGGCCGACGGCGGATCGCTCGCGAGACGCCTCGCTGACGGGCCGCTACCGACTCCACTCGCCGCAGCGCTCGCGGAGATGCTCTCGCGCGCGCTCGATTGCGCCCACGCACAAGGCGTCGTTCATCGCGACTTGAATCCAACCAACATCCTGTTGACCCGCAGCGATCCCCCGGCGGCGAAGGTCACCAACTTCGGCCTCGTCAAACGGTTCGAGACGGCCCAGCACGTCACGATGACGGGCACGCTGATGGGTCAGCCGATGTACCTGTCGCCCGAGGCCATCTCGGGCAACGCAACCGTCGGTCCGCCGGCCGACATCTATGCGCTCGGTGTCGTACTCTACGAGATGCTGACGGGCCGACCGCCGTTCCAGGGTACGACGATCGTGGAGACCCTGGCGCTCGTTCTTAAGAGCGAACCCGAACGGCCATCGACGCTCAGGCCCGGCGTACCGCGGGACCTCGAGGCGATCGCGCTCCGCTGTCTGCGTAAGGAGCCGCGACTACGCTACCCGTCGGCCCAAGCGTTGGCAGACGACTTACGTCGATTCCTCAACGAGGAGCCAATTCAGGTCGCGGTCCGATCGCCGTCGGCCGCGACCGCGACAAAGCAGCGATCGCCGTTCTTGCCGTGGACAATCCTCGGCGCTATCGTGCTGGCAGCCGCTGCTGGGACGTACTGGCTGTTGCTAAATCATTGATACCCGCAACCGCGGCATTGCTCCTCCGGTATTCGACAGTCCCGATGGTGCGGCCGACTTGGGCGATCGCGCGATGGCATTCGCCTACTCCTCGTCCTCGCGCAGCTTCGCAAGCACCGACAGGTCCTCAAGTGTCGTTGTGTCCTGCGTAGTCGCCTTGCCGCCAGCGACGTCTCGCAGAAGTCGGCGCATGATCTTTCCTGAACGAGTCTTCGGCAGTGCATCCGTGAAGCGGACTTCGTCGGGTCGGGCGAGCGCACCGATTTCCTTGACGACGTGATCGCGCAGCGCCACCTTCAAGGCATCGTTGGGATCATGGCCAGCCTTGAGCGTGACGAAGCATGCGATCGCCTCACCCTTCAATTCGTCCGGCCGACCGACGACCGCCGCTTCGGCGACCGCCGGATGGTTGACGAGCGCCGATTCGACTTCCATCGTGCTGAGCCGGTGGCCGCTGACGTTCAGCACGTCGTCCACCCGACCCATTACCCAGAAGTAGCCATCTTCATCGCAGCGTGCGCCATCGGCGGTGAAGTAGACTCCGGGGTAGTTGCTCCAGTACTGTTGGCGATAGCGCTCATCGTCGCCGAGGATGGTACGTAGCATCGATGGCCAGGGGCGTTTGATGACCAGGAAACCGCCCTGGTTGGGCGGTAGGGGCCGCCCCTGCTTGTCCACGACCTCGGCCTGGATGCCGGGGAGCGCCAACGTCGCACTGCCAGGCTTGGTTGGCACGGCTCCCGGAACGGGGGCGATCATGATCGCGCCGGTTTCGGTTTGCCACCACGTATCGACGATCGGGCAGCGACCGCCGCCGATGACATCGTGATACCACATCCACGCTTCGGGATTGATCGGTTCGCCGACAGATCCGAGCAGGCGCAGGCTGGAGAGGTCGCGGTTCTTTGGCCAATGATCTCCCCACTTCACGAACGCGCGGATGGCTGTTGGGGCGGTGTAAAAGACGTTGACCTGGTGCTTCTCGATGAGCTGCCAGAAGCGATCCTCGCGCGGATGGTTCGGTGCGCCTTCGTACATCATCGTCGTGCAACCGTTCGCCAGAGGGCCGTAGACGATGTACGTGTGCCCGGTCACCCAACCGACATCGGCGGTACACCAGTAGGTGTCTTCCTCCTTGATGTCGAAAATCCACTTGTGCGTCATGGCGGCACCAAGCAGGTAGCCACCCGTCGAATGGACGATGCCCTTCGGCTTGCCCGTCGAACCCGAGGTGTAAAGCACAAAAAGTGGATGCTCACTGTCGAGCGGCTCGGCCGGACAGTCGGGGCTGGCGGCCTTCATCAGATCGTGATACCAGTAGTCGCGGTCGTCCTCCATCTCAACGGGCGACCCGCAACGGTTGACGACGATCACGCTCTGCACCGTCGGCGACTTGGCGAGGGCTGCATCGACGTTGGCCTTGAGCGGCACGACTTTGCCACGACGGTAGCCCCCGTCGGCGGTAATGACGCACTTGGCCTGGGCGTCATTGTTGCGGTCGGCCACGGCGTCGGCCGAGAAGCCGCCAAAGATGACCGAGTGCGTCGCACCGATGCGCGCGCAAGCCAGCATCGCGATCGCCGCCTCGGGGATCATCGGCAAATAGATGGTGACACGGTCGCCCTTCTCGATGCCGAGCGATCGGAGCACATGGGCGAATTTGCACACTTCGCGGTGGAGTTGCTGATACGTGTACGTCCGCGTATCGCCGGGTTCACCCTCCCAGATGATCGCGGCCTTATTCTTGCGCGGCCCCGCCAGGTGCCGATCGAGGCAGTTGTAGCTAGCGTTGATGGTCGCGCCGACGAACCACTTGGCGTGCGGCGGTTGCCAGTCGAGTACTTTCGTCCACGGTGTGAACCAGTGGAGCGATTTCGCGCACTCAGCCCAGAAGGCGTCGGGATCGTCGGCCGCCCATTTGCGGAGGCGGTCGAGTTCTGCTCGATTCGGGATGTGGGCGTGAGCCGCGAAGTCGGCGGACGGTGAGAAAACGCGGTTTTCTTTGAGAACACTAGTGATATTCGCGGCAGGAGAGGACATCGCGGCTAATCTCCGAGTGAAGTAGGACGCGGCAATTCTAAGTGCGTGGCGCGGTAGCAGCAACCAAGGCAGCGCGCTGGACGGACAGCCGGCTTGGGCCGACAATGCGCCGCATGAACCGGACCGACGCGAGTCTTCCCAACCCCGGCTCCGCACGCTGGGCACAGTTGGCACTTCCGGCTGTCGCCGCAGCCATCGTCATCGGAACGATCGTCTGGCAATTGTGGCCCGGCCCCGACGATCGGTCGTCGAGTCTGCCGGCGCGGCCGGTCAGCGCCGCCGACGCCAAGGCGGACGCACTCATGGCTCAGTCGCGCGACCTGTCGACGGAGTACCTGCAACTGATTGCTCGCTTTCCATCCGATCGTGCGTTCGACCGCGCTTTGCCCGATGAGGTGCGACGTCTCACGTCCGAACTCGACGCTGTGGCCAAGCAACACCTAAAGGTGATCGACGAACTGACAGCGCTGCCCCGCGAGTCGTTGTCGCCTGGCATTTCCGCCGATTTAACCCGTCACCTGACCGCGGCGCTAGGCCTCAAGGAGAAGATGGCCCAGATCGCCGACAAACTCAAACAGAAGCTCACCGACGCGCCGCCCCCCGAGAAAGCGAAAGACGGCTAACTCCGCCGAATTCCAGCCGATTTGGCTGTGACTTGCCTGCGGTCGCACGTATGTTTTCAGTCAAACCCTTGCGTGGTGCGCGGGGGTAACACATCCCATCCGGAGCCTTTTGCATGAACCTGAGCCAATTCTACGACGAGGTGGCCCGCCACGCCGACACCGACAAGACCAAGATTGGAGCCGCCGAGACCAAGCGTGTGCTGTCGGAAGCGTTCAAGATTCTCGCGGCGATGGACGCCGTCACCTTCGCCGACGTGATCGCCAAGGGCGTCGCCAACGCGAAGAAGAAGAAGGGGAAGTGACTCCATAGTTCGCGACGCTTCGCCGAAGCCGCGGGGCGCTTCGGCGAAGCATCGCGAACCGAAGCGTCATGCCAGCGCGATCACATGATTGCTCAGCCGCTCGAATCCATCCTCCGTGACGAGGTAGTTGTGTTCGATGCGGATGCCACCAACGCCAGCGACGTAAAGGCCCGGTTCGAGCGTGACCACATCGCCAGCGACGAGCGTCTCCGTCGCCTTCCGCACGAAGTACGGCGCTTCAGGATGCGATAAGCCCAGGCCGTGGCCCGCGTGGTGCGGAAAGTGCGCCGCCGAGTCACCGAACGCGTCGGCCACCGCGTTGTACACCGCGAGACACGACATGCCGGCCCGCAGTTTCCCTTCGCCAGCCTTCATGGCCGCCATGCACGAATCGTAGAGCCGTCGTTGGGCATCGTTCGGCTTGCCGCCGACAACGAGCGTATTCGTGAAATCGCTTCGGTAACCGCCGATCACCACCGAGTAGTCGAGGATAAACATGTCGCCGTCGCGCAAAACTTGCGCCGTCGCGGGGCCGCCTTTCCGTTCGGGGCCGGGGGAGACAGCGAAGTCGCCATAGACGATCGCGGGTTGACCGGCCGCTTTCACGCACGCCGCGGAGACACCACCGTACACGTCGAGTTCGCTCATGCCCGCTTTCAAGTTCGCTCGCGCCCAGGCGTGGCCCGCCTCGCATGCTCTCATGCACACGCGCTGCGCGGCGATCTCGTCGGCGTCTTTGGCACGGCGCATCGCGGCAATCGCCTTTGTGAGTGGCACGTGCAACGGGTCACCAAAGCGATCGTGGATCCGCGCGACGCCCAGCTTGGCGAGCTGCCCATCGATCGCAAGCTGCCGTGGGCCGGCGCCGGGCGACTGACCGTCGTACCAGTCAGTCATCACCTTGTCCTCGACGTGAGCCGCGCAGACAGAGGCCGGGGCACGTCGATCGCTGATGAGCGTCGCCGAGCCATCGCGGCGAACGAGCAAGACCATCGGCATCGGATGGCCAAGATTGATCGGATCCGAGTAGGCGTCTGCGAAATAGCCCAGATGAATGGGGTCGGCCAGCGCGAGGACAGACACATCAGCCGGGATTTCCGGCCGTTGCCAGAGGCGCTCACGGCGGGCCCGACAGCCATCAGCAGTTAACATCGCGGGACTCCTTCGGTTCGGTGGTTGGCCGCGGACTACAATGCGTAGTCTACTGGTCACGGCGCTTTGCAGAAGCGTGGAGAGTTTCGATGTCTACATCCCTTCTCGATAAGCGCGAGGAGAAGATTCGTCGCATGTTCGGCGCGATCGCACCGCGCTACGACCTGCTCAATCACCTTTTGAGTCTAAACGTCGATCGCTACTGGCGTTCGCGCACCACGAGACTCGTGCCCCCCATCGGGACCGATCCCATTCTCGATCTCTGCACCGGCACCGGCGATCTCGCGTTCGCCTACGATCGCGCGGCGAAGGGACAGGTCGAGGTCATCGGTGCCGATTTCTGTCGCCCCATGCTGGAACGGGCGGTCGTGAAAGCCAGCCAGCGCGGCGTTGCGGACCGCGTGCGCTTTGCCGAGGCCGACGCCCAAGCGCTTCCGTTCCCGAACGACTCGTTCCAGATCGTCTGCGTGGCCTTCGGCCTGCGGAACGTCACCGATACGGACCGCGGGCTTGCGGAGATGGTCCGAGTGGCGAAGCCAGGTGGTCGCGTCGCAATTCTGGAGTTTTCGAAGCCGCGCGATCCCGTATTCGGACCGCTCTACCGCTTCTACTTTCGGCATATCTTGCCACGCGTCGGCCAACTGTGCTCCCGCAGTCCCGACCAGGCGTACAGTTACTTGCCCGCGAGCGTACTGGAGTTCCCCGACTACGAGGCCCTCACGGCAAAGATGGAAACGCATGGTTTGCGCGATGCTCACTTCCATCCGCTAACGTTTGGCATCGCGACGCTATACGTCGGAACGAAAGGGACGTGACCTAACCACATAATCGTCGTGGTACTAAAACGACGCGCATGGAAGCGTACTACTTTTACGCCCTGGTCACGGGCGCAATCCTGGCCGGCCTGGCGTGTCTCTGGCTGATTGTCGCCGCCTTCCGAACGCATTGGGGTTGGGGGCTCGGCGTTACCGTGCTGTTTCCGATCCTCGGACCAATCTTTCTGGTCGCGCGGCCGGAGCGTGCTCGGAAGCCGGTCGCACTATTGCTGTTCGGATCGATCATTGTCGCGGGCACGTTCGCGGTCAATCGACTGGCGTCGCACTACATCGACTTCGGCCCGCGCGACAAGATCGTCGACGGCGAACGACACCTGACGCTCACCGGCTGGAAGGACGGCAACTATGCCGACATCGCCGCACGGCCCGACACGGTCGTCCTTCAAATGGCCAACTCCGACGTCACCGACGCAACGCTCGATTACTTAGCGGGGTTGACCAAGCTTCGGGAACTCGACCTCAATGACGCGCAGATCACCGACGCGGGTCTCGCCAAGCTCAAGGCCCTGCCCCTGACAACGCTCCGGCTCAAAGGCACCAAGATCACCGACGCTGGCTTTCGCGAACACGTCTTGCCTCGCGAAGCTATCATGGAACTCGATCTCCGCGAGACGGATGTCAAGGCAGCCACGGCTCGCGAGTGGAAAAATGCCAAGCCGGAGCGGAAATACCTGAAGTGACTCGTTCTCCCATCGCCGGCGACGGCGGGAGAAGAGAAAAGGAACCAGAGGAACAGCTATGTCTCTCGAACTCAACGAAGACGCCAGCGGTGACCCCGGAAACGCCGGGTTTATGGCATTGGCCTCCGACTTCGCGTATCTACCCGCGGACCAGGGACTACCCAAGTACAAGGACGAACTCGGCCTCGACGCCAAGCTTGTGAGCGTCGATAACACGCAAGCCTACGTCTGTACAAATGCGAATCACATTGTCGTCGCATTCCGGGGAACCGAAGACCCGACTTCGATCGACGGCCTCAAGGACTGGCTGCTCACCGACGCGGTCAATCTGTTGATCGTCCCCGAAGGGCGGCTCGGGACCGACTTTGCGGCTGCTGGAGTCGGCGCGAAGTTCCATCAAGGCTTCATTGGTGCCCTTGCGGAGATTTGGGATCCGCTCTTTGCGGCGGTCGAGAGCGAGGTCAAGAAGCAAGATCGGCCGCTCTGGATTACGGGCCACAGTCTGGGCGGTGCGCTTGCACTGCTATCGGCCTGGCTGTTTCAGCGTAAGTTCGTGAACGTACATCAGGTTATCACGTTCGGCGCGCCGATGATCGGTAATACGGTCGCCAAAGAGGCGTTCGACAAGGAGTTGAAGGGCAAAGTCTTCCGCTATTGCAACGAAATCGACCCGGTGCCGATGCTGCCGACGGTCAGCCTGCTGGCCAACGACTTCGCCCACTGCGACCGCCGGATGGGCCTGACCGAAACCGCTGGCAACGCCATTGAGATGTTCAAAGCGCTGGCGTCGAAAGCGGCCGGGGGTATCCTCTCGGGTCACGTTGTCGATGAAGTTTGGGGCGAGGTGAAGACTCGCCTCAGTGCCCACTTCATCCCGAGCTACCACGAGTTGGTCAACAAGCTGGGACACAAGTGACGCGGGGCCAAGTCAATCGTCCGAAACCATCGGTGTCTGCCGACGAAGGGGAATGATGTCTCACGTTCTGCTGACCGGAGCGACCGGGTTGCTCGGACGCTATCTCGTCCGTGATCTCGTCTCGCTGGGTGTGCCGGTGGCCGCGCTCGCTCGCCCGTCCGAGAAGCAATCGGGAACCGAGCGCGTGGCCGAAGCCATGGCTCCGCTCGACGCGCCGATGCCGAAGGTCCTCGAAGGCGATATCGCCGAACCGGGACTGGGCTTGTCTGCCGAGGATCGCGCCTGGGTCGCCGCCAACTGCGACCGCGTGTTGCACTCGGCAGCGAGTCTCGTCTTTCATTGTGCCGACCAAGGCCGCGACCCCTGGCGCAGCAACTATTTCGGTACCCAGCATGTCGCCGCTCTGGCCCGTGAAGCCGGCATCCGATCGTTTCATCACGTTTCGACCGCGTATGTCTGTGGCACCCGCGCCGGCATCATCCGCGAAGACGAACGCAACGTCGGCCAGGCGTTTCGCAACGACTACGAAGAATGCAAATGCGCCGCGGAATCGTGGCTCGCGGCCGAAGGTGGCTTTGAGTCACTCACGGTCTACCGTCCCGCTGTCATTGTCGGCGATTCGCTGACCGGGTACACCTCGACCTACCACGGGCCTTACCGCACGTTTCAGTTCGCGTCCCTCGTGGTGCAGCAGATCGATCCCGATGACGATGGCAAGCGACACATCCCAATCCGCTTCGCCATGGACGGAGCCGAGCGGCACAATCTCGTTCCGGTCGATTGGGTGTCCGCCGTTATCGCTCGGGGCGTCGCCGACCCGGCGAAATGGGGGACAACCTATCACCTCGCTCCGCCGAAACCGACGACCTACGGCGAAATCGTCAATGCCCTGCTCGACTATTTCAATGTCGTCGGCGTGACGCTGGTTGGCGAACGCGGTCTGCCGGCCGACCAGATGACCGAACTCGAAACAGCCTTTACCGACTATATCCACACTCACAGCGAGTACCTTGGCAACGAGCCTCTCTTTGACACGACTCACACACGCACTGCGTTCCCGGACCTGCCCTGCCCGGCCGTCGATGGGCCGATGCTGACGAAATTGGTCGAGTTTGCGGTGAATGACCAGTTTGGCAAGCGACGACGCAGATGAATCGCACATTTCTACAACAGATGGCATGACCGAGTACGATAACCCGCTCGTCGCCCGTTACGCTTCGCGCCAGATGGTCGAACTGTGGGGACCGCAGCGCAAGCACGCCACCTGGCGACGCCTTTGGCTCGCGCTCGCGGAAGCCGAGGCCGAACTCGGATTGCAAGCCGAGGACGGATCGGCTCGCATCGCTTCCGGGCAACTGGCCGAGTTACGCGAACACCTCGACGACATCGATTTTGCCCGCGCCTCCGTTCACGAAAAGCGATTGCGTCACGACGTCATGGCCCACATCCACACGCTCGGCGAGGTCGCACCGCTAAGCCGGGACATCGTCCACCTCGGCGCAACTAGTTGCTACGTCACCGACAACGCCGATCTGATCCTGATGCGAGAAGGTCTCAGCCTGGTGCGCGACCGACTTGTGGGTGTCATCGACGCGCTGGCCACCTTCGCCGAGCGCTGGAAGGATGTACCCACACTTGGCTACACGCATTATCAGCCGGCTCAGCTTACGACGGTCGGCAAACGCGCTGCCCTGTGGTGCTACGACTTCGTTCTCGACCTGGAGGAAATCGAACGCCGGATCGTGGGCCTGAAGTTCCGCGGGGCAAAAGGTACGACCGGTACTCAAGCGAGCTTCCTTGCGCTGTTCCACGGCGATCACGACGCGGTTCGTCGACTGGACGCCCTCGTCGGGTCCAAGATGGGTTTTAAGGCGGCGTACTCGGTGACTGGCCAGACGTACACTCGCAAGGTCGATACGCAGGTACTGACCGCGTTGGCGGGCATCGCGGAGTCGGCTCACAAGTGTGCGACGGACTTGCGGCTTCTCGCTCACGAACAGGAGATCGACGAGCCATTCGAGGCCGAACAGGTTGGTTCCTCGGCAATGGCATACAAGCGTAACCCCATGCGCTGTGAGCGTGTCTGTTCGCTTTCCCGGTTCGTCATGGGCCTGCCCGCAATGGCAGCTCAGACGACGGCCACGCAATGGCTAGAGCGCACGCTCGATGATAGCGCTGCTCGACGCCTGTATATTCCGCAAGCGTACCTGGGGACTGATGCCGTCTTGCGCCTAATGCTAAATGTCGCCAGCGGACTGGTGGTGAACGAGGCCGTCGTTGCGCGCCATGCAGCCGACGCCTTGCCGTACATGGCGACCGAGAACCTCCTGATGGCGGCCGTCGCCAAGGGCGGGAATCGACAGGAGTTACACGAACGCATTCGTCGCCACAGCCATGCCGCGACGGCACAGATCAAAGCCGGCGCCGCGACGAACCCCCTGGTCGCCCTTTTGCGCGACGACCCGGCCTTCGCCGGCGTCGACTTGGCGTCGGAACTCGATCCTCAGCGATACGTCGGCCGCGCTCCCGAACAGGTCACCGAATTCCTCACGGAGGTCGTCGCACCGATCCGGGCGCGATATCCTAATCGACTGGGTCAGACGGCTGGCGTAACTGTGTAGTCGACCCATCTCTCCCATATTCATCAGCCACTCGCATCAGTCAATATCCCTAAGTATTTGGCGATTATTCAGATAACGCAGTCTGGGATGTTTTTTTCATCCTCGCCGACTTTATGGGTTGTGCAGTCTGGGTAATCCAGTATCAATAGCCCACTCCCCATCCTTGATCAGGACTCAGACGGACTGGGTCCAGCACCGATGAGATGGCACCTGGATAGAGGGCATTGGATGTACACCTCGCTGATCGGATTCGCTCTGGCCGCATCGTTCGCCCCGGCGGCCAATCCCGCCCCGACTTGGATGACGGACTACCGCCAGGCCCGAGAAACCGGTGGCCGCGAGCAAAAGCCGCTCGTTGTGGTCCTCGGGACCGAAGGCTCGTCGTGGGCGAAGTTGGCCAAGGCGGTCGAAGCAGACCCTACGATCAACGCTACGCTGCGCGACAAGTATGTCTGTCTGTTTGTGGATACGGCGACCGAGGCTGGTCAGAAACTGGCCAAGGCGTTCGAGATGAGTGGGCCAGGGCTGGTCATTAGCGACCGCTCCGGCGAATTTCAGGAGTTCCGGACAGCCGGCGAGCTGCCGGTCGACCAACTGAGCCGCACGTTGCTCAGCTACACCGGAATGGTAACGGAAAGCCGCAAGGTTGCTCCGACAACGGCTCCCACCCCGACGGGTGCCCCGGTGCAATCGTTCTACCCGCAGTCGTTCTTCCCCGGATTCGGCGGCGGATATTGCCCGAATTGCCGATAGGCAAACGGGTTTCGTGATGACCAAGGGCCGGGTGCTACCGCGATGGGGAGGAGCACCCGGCCCTCGATTTTTCTTGTTCGTCTCGCCGCAAGGTCAATCCACTCATTTTGCTTCCACCAGCACCCGGAAGCCAATCAGCCCGTCAGCGTGGTCGGGTACGAAGCCCGTACGCCGCGTCGCCGTGCAGTCGGCTGCGGCAGTGTTCCACGCTCCGCCGCGGACCGGACGCTTGCCCGCCGGAGCGCCGGCTACGATCTGGCCCGGCTTATATCGGATCTTCGCCGCGACGTCATAACGCAAGAAGCACGTATCACCACACCACTCCCAAGCATTTCCGCGCATGCCGACAAGGCCGCGGTCGTCTGGCTTCATCTCGGTGACCGGCACCAGACGGCCGACCTGCACCGGGACAGACGCGGCTCGTGGGTGCGGGAACTTTGCCCCAGCCGCGTACTCCCATTCGACCTCGTACGGCAGCCGGACGGTTTCACCCGTGGCCTGGCTTGCCCAGCGGCAGAAGGCTACGGCATCATCCCAACGAACGTACGTCGCTGGCAAGTCCGGCGTCCGTAGCCGATCGGCCCATTCGCGTGCATCGATCGGCGGAGCCAGGCCGTTCGCACGCAGGAAGCGATCGTATTGGCCGACCGTCACTTCACTCGCACCAAGGAAGTAGGAGTTGGCGAGGGGCAACTCGACTTGGGGCACCTCCAACGGATGGGGATTAGCTGCGGCCGAACCAAGTGTGTATGTCTTGTTGGCCGGCGCGTCGATTCGCTTGCATACGATCGTGACGCCGCCGCCAAGATCGAGCGAGCGATCCGACGATTCGACGGCCCTCGGGATCGACAAAGCACGCTTGACCGCCGAACGCGGTCGCACCAGCACGGCGACCGTGTCGTTGATATTGGCCAACATGTTGGGGTGCTGCTTCGCTCCAAAGCCGACCGCGGTTGGGGCGTCGGCCTTCACCGCGTCGATCACGCTCTTGCACAGAAACAACCAGTCCACATTGCCATTCTGGTCGAGTGCTGCAGCGTTCTCGCCCCGCAGGCCACGGAGGATGTGGTAAAAGAACAGGCCGTGTTGGTACTTTTTCACCTCGTAGGCCCGCTGTTCGAACGAGCAGCTCATCAGCACGTGGACGCCCGGCTCGACTTCCTGACGACCGTGGAAACCGATTCCGCGGGCCATTGTCGGGTTTTCGCGGCAGGCATCGATCAGGACGAGCTTGGTGCGAGCCTTGGAGGTTCGCAGGATGTCGTACAGCTCGCTCAGAGCAAAGAAGGTCTTGGCACGGTTTGGGTTCGTTGGGTCGGCGTCGACTGGGGCAAAGTAGCATTGGCTGTTGCTGTCGCCGAACTGCCAGCCGTGGCCAGCAAGGGCGACCAGCAACAAGTCATCGGAGCCGCACTTGGCTGCCAGTTCGCTGAGCCGAACCGCGATGTTCGCCCGCGTGGCTTTGAGCCGACCGTCGGCTTTGCCCGTCAAAGCGACGACCTCATCATAGCGACCATCAGTCAAGGTCTTGGCCAGGTCGGCCACATCGTTCTCGGCCCATTCGAGCCGCGGGAGATGCTGGTATTCGTTGATGCCGACGAGGAAGGCAAAGCGACGGACATGCTCGTCAGCCCGTGCAACTGGCACGATGGCGAACAGAGCGGCCAAGAGACAGATCCGGGCCATGGTCCGAAGTCTCCACACGGGGGCATGAGAGACTGCCGTGTTAGGGCGTTCATTCAGGCAAACGCGAAACCAGGACGGTTCGGACGGGACAATTGGAAAAACGGCCAGTGGTCAGTGTACGTAAGAATACTCTTACATTCTGTCGAGAAGCGATCGATGGCTCTCAGCCTAGCTTCACGACATGCTGGCTACAGTGCGATCAGGCTCGAAAAATCGAGCCGGGTCTCGACAGGATCGGATGCCACTATGGCGGATGCAACGACTTCAACAACCCCGGCCCGCGGCCGCCGCAGTCGCTTCCGGTGGCTGGCTTGGACGCTTTTGTCCATCGCCGCCGTGTATGCGATGATCTTCGCAACACTGGAATGGCGAGCGAGGCAGGCATGGGCTGAGGCGTGCGCCGAGGCCGACCAGTTGGACCCGGGCTGGCGGTGGGAGGACATGACCGCCAAACTTCCGACGGCCGGCGACACGCAGCGCGTCGCCGACCTGGCCCGGCTAATCGACTCGCGCGACGGGGTTGGCCGGAGCATCCTTGCACAAGAAACGCCCGTGCCACGCCGCCTTCCGCCGGACGTGCTGGCCAGGCTGCGCGCGGCGATCGAAGGATTCCCGCCGCCCGCCGAAGCCGAGGCGCTTTTCGACGGCCCCGGCGCTTACATCCCCCTTCCGGCGAGCCCGTTACTACATAACAAGGCCCCGGCCGTGTTCCCCTATCTCACGATCGCCAAGGGGCTGTTCGTCTCGGCGTCGGCGGTGCGGGCAGATGACGGCGACGCGGACGCGGCCCTCGCCAGCGTCCGGGGCATGGTCGCCGCGTCCCGCCCGCCGATGGAGTACCCGGGGCTACTGCACAACCTGGTCGCCGGGGCCATCCAGGTGTTGGCCGTCCGCAGCCTCGAGCGGACCCTCGCCCACGGCGAGCCGTCGTCCGCCGCCTTGGAGGCAACCCGCCGTTGCTTGGACGCTGAAGCTGGCCGGACGCATCTATTGTCGGCCTTTCGAAGTGAACGGGCGTTTGTCGACGACACGATTCGCGCCATGGCCGACGGCCGCCTCGCGCGGCGCGACGTTGTTGCCGCGGGCATGTTCGCCGACCCGGTCCGAACCCCGTGGCCCGCGGCCGACCGTTGGGTGAGCTGGTTGCTCGGCCGGGACCTCAACCGGAGCAACGCCGTCGCACTCCTCCGGCACCACACCTGGGTCGTCGAGCGACTCAAGGAATCTCCCGATAGCCTGACGAAGCACGACGCCGAATGGGTGGCATTGCGAGCCACGATGACCGGCGGAGCCCGATCCGTCGCCGACAACATTGCTCGCGCCGCGCTGGAAATGAACGACATTAGGGCGCTCGTCCGCTGCGCGGTCGCGGCGCTGGCCGTTGAGCAATTCCGCCGGGACGCCGGCCGCTGGCCGGCAGCCCTCGACGAACTCGTGCCCCGGTATCTTGCGGCGGTGCCGGCCGATCCGTTCGACCTGGCCCCGCTGCGCTTGGTCCGCCGGCCGGACGGCATTGTCATCTACTCGATCGGCCCCAATGGCAAGGACGACGGCGGAGCCGTTGCCGGCGACGGCGTGCCGAGGCCGACCGACCACGGCGTCCGCCTGTGGGACGTGGCCCAGCGCCGTCAGCCGCCCGCGACACCCCGAGCGGGCCGGAAGGAGCCGTGAACGATGGCCCCGACCCGCGTCCGTTGGCGTTGTCTCCGCCGGGCCGCCCTGGCGCTGCTCGTCGTGGCCGGGCTGTGGGCCGTTGTCGTGCAGCACTTCCGCCGGCTGGATCGGCAGGCGTGGACCGACGCCTGCGCCGAGGCCGACCGGCTCGACCCCGGCTGGCGGTGGGATGAGATGGCCCGGCCGGCCGTGCCCCGGCGCAGCGTCGGCGTCGACCAGATCGCGGCCGCGGCCAAAGTCCTCAAGGCGCGGAAGCCGGCAAATGGGGCCGAAGTTCACACAGCCATCGAGAAAGTCCCCCTGCTGCGGCGGCTCGCGCCCGAGCTGGTGGCCCAACTCCGGGCGGCGACGGCCCCGGACCCGGCGCTGACCGCCGTCGAGGCGTTGGCCGACCTGCCGGCCGCCCCGCTCCCGTGGCCGAACAGCCCCGTCTTGATCGACCACCAGTCCAACCCCGTCGGGGCCGACCCGCTCGACTACGTCCGGCTCGGCAAGGACTTTCTCTACCTGCAACTCGTGTTGCGGTGCGACGACAGCGACATGGACGCCGCTCTGGGGAGCATTCGTGCCCTCAATGCGGCCTCGCGGCCGCCGGCCGAATATCCGAACGGTGACATGTACAACCTGATCGCCGGGGCGATCCAAGCGTATGCCGCCCGGGGCGTCGAGCGGATGCTCGCGCAGAGCGAGCTGTCGCCCGCGACGCTCGACGCCATCCGCCGGCTATTCGAGGCGGAGGGCAAGCGAAATCTGCTGCTGCCGTACTACCGCGGCAAACGTGCAACGATCGAAGACACAATCCGGGCGGTGGACGAGGGCCGACTCCCCCGGGCCGAGGTCGCGCAGTGGGGATTGTTCGCGGACCCGCCCCCGACATCCTGGCCCACGCTCAACTCCTGGTTGCAAGGGGTGACCAGCGCGGACTTCAAGCGGTCGAACGCGACCGTTATGTTGCGCGGTTACACCTGGCTCGTCGAGCGGCTGAAAGAGTCGCCGGACGCCATGCCGAGCCACGTGTCGGAGTGGAAGACACGCCTCGCCCAGATGCCGCAGTCCCTCTTTCTGGACGGTCGGCTCGCCCTCGAAATGTTCCGCGAAATCAACGAATATACGGCCCTCGTCCGCTGTGCGGCCGTGGCCGTCGCCGCCGAGCAGTTCCGCCGCGAAAGAGGCCATTGGCCGGCAGCCCTCGACGAACTCGTGCCCCGGTATCTTGCGGCGGTGCCGGCCGATCCGTTCGACCTGGCCCCGCTGCGCTTGGTCCGCCGGCCGGACGGCATTGTCATCTACTCGATCGGTCCCAATGGCAAGGACGACGGCGGAGCCGTTGCCGGCGACGGCGTGCCGAGGCCGACCGACCACGGCGTCCGCCTGTGGGACGTGGCCCAGCGCCGTCAGCCGCCCGCCAGTCGGACAAGGCCGTAAGTGCGGTATGCCCGCCGCGTCAGCGGGACGTCATTGGCTCTGGTCGACCAGTCCGACGATGAGGGGTTCCACGAAGACGAGTAACACCAGGTACGCGATCCAAGACCACGACCGGTTGCGGAACAGTAGCGCGAAGGCGGCGCGCGCGGCGATCATCCCGTATCCCGCACGTCCGACGGCGAACATTGTACTCGCGTACCGCCTGGTTGCCGGCCCGATCGGATTGGCGCTCAAGGCCCAGACCAAGGCAATGGCCAATACCGCCCACCACCCGAGGGAAGGACGTGGTCGCCGATCAGGCGATGTGGCCAGGGCGGGCGTGTCGGCGTCTGTAGCCACCACGTGGCTCATCGAGCGTCTGAAAGAAGTGCCGGACGCCAGACGATCCACTCGATGGGCGGACGACTCGCTCTGGTCCGATGCCGCCATCCCTTTGCCCGGACAGGCCGTTGCTCCTACCGTGAAAACGGTGGGAGGCTCAGCGCAAACCACAGTTGCCGCAGCCACAGGTCAGGATCCTTGCCGAACGACTTCTGCCGCACCCGCCCAGACTGGTCATACCCGACGAGGACGACGCCGTTGGTCCCCTGCCAGCAGTCGGTCGGCCCGATGCTGGAGTGCCTCGGCCAACCCATCGCCCGCTGAACGTCCGCCCGGGACATCCCCACCTCGACGCGGCCGTAGTTGCCGGGCGCGATGCGGTAGCCGACGACGCGCCGGACCCAGACGTAGCCGTAGATCGCCGTGGCGAGGAGGACGAGTACGGCCGTGAGGGCGAAGGCCCGGTTCCGACGCCGCATGTCACCAGCCCCCGGCCGGGCAACCAATCGCACGCAGACTCTCCGCCAGCCTACCCATCGTCGGGGCGGAACACAAGCGGCGTCTCAAATCCGTCAAACCAAACCGAGTCTACGGCCGCCGCCGCTTGCGCCGGGGCGTCTCCGGCGGTACCGCTTCCTCGGCGGCGGGCAGCCGGCGAGACGGCCCGGCTCAGGGTGTACTCGACGACCTCGGCGTCCTTGGTGGCGCACAGCAGCACGCCGATGGACGGCCGCGACCGCCTGCGACCGGGCGGCGCGGATCATCACCACCACTGCGTCGAAATCGGTCGCTTAGGGATCGGCCGGGGTCATGGCCGCGGTCTCGGCGGACAGCTTACGTCGGGGCATCGAAGTTTCTCGTGCGACCGACCGTGGCGAACACGGACGCTCACGGTTCGGCAAACAGGTCCAGCTCACGCGGCGGACGGCGGAACACGACCGGCCGTTGATTCACCTGCCCACCCAACAAGTCCGGGCGCCGCTGCTTCAGCCGCTGGAACATTTCCGGCACCTTCTGATCGACGTAGTTCATCAGTGCGTCGGATGTCATCACCGTCTGCTGGGCCGACGCTTGCCGGAACTTGTCGCCCAGGGCGTCCAGCAGCGCTCGCGTGAACAGGCCATGTTCGCCGTCGTCGGCCGCTTGCTCGTCCGGTTGCGACGCAGCATAAATCAACATCGGCATCCCTTCGGACAGCGCTCGCACGGCACTGCCTTCGAGCGTCAATTTGCCAGCGTGGTGCGTGTCGAGCAAAGCGAGCTTGTGGCATTTCACGCCTGCCCAGGCTCGGCTCAGGTCACCGCCGTCGAGCCGTCGGCCGCCAAAGCCAACGAACTGGAATGACCCATCCTTCGCCGCCGCGACACCGTGCCCCGCGAGGAACAGCACCGCCAGGTCGTTGCCGCCCGAAGTCCGGTTGTCGATGGCATCGATCGATTGGATCACGCGGTCCGGCGTCACCTGCTCTTCTGTCAGGATGATCGTCTCACCTCCTTCGTACAGGTGGCGACCGCGCTGAGCATTCAGCGCTTTGGCGAGTGCCTTGGCGTCCTTGACCGCACGCGGAAGGTCTGGCAGCGCACCGCCTGGCATGGGGAACTGCTTGTACGTCGAGACACCGATGCACAAGACATGTAGCTTTCCCTTCTTGCGCGGGACGAGAGTATTCGTGGGCAATACGATCGGTAATTCCTCCGAACGCCCCTCGATGCCAGCTGCGTTGATCGCCCGCACCTGCACGCGGAAGGCATTGCCCGGCAGCTTCGCTCGATCCAGCGTCAGCGACTCTTGCAGAATGCCATCGCGTGGAAGATCAAAGGCGGCGTGCCGCTGATCGTCCACCCATAGCTCGGCCCGCGTCACCTTCTGGAGTGGCCCCTCGCTCACGGGCTTCGCGGACAGCACGAGCGGCACGTTGCCACGGCCAGTGAACTCGCGCGGCACCGTGACCGATGCCTTCGGCTGCTCCCACTCGCCAAGTTGCACGAGCGACGCGTCGCCGCTGAACCGCCGTAGCGTCATGCGCAGCTTATCGACGCTGTGCAGCGTCTTGTACAGAGTCCCGAGCGGCTGAAAGCTCGGCGTGCCGTCTGCATCGTCGGCTGCGGGGTTGACGTGCCAGCCGATCGAACGATCAACCTCCGCGCCTTTGGCGTGGTACACGTAGTCGCGCCAGCGGTAGGCCAGGAACTCGTCGGGATACTCTGGCCGGAAGGCGACGAGACGGACGATCGGCCGCTGCACCGTCGTCATCCGTGTGTGCCGGTCCTTACCGCCTTGGTTCAGGACGAACTGAATCTCGTCATTCGGCACGACTTCGTCCCGCAGCCTTCGCGAGGCTTCCGCGGCATCGCCGACCTTGGCATTCGCTGGAACGCGGATGCCGTGCTTCACCCGCAGGTCGCGACCGTCTGCTGTGTAGGTGAAAGCGTCTTTCGAATGCGTCAGGTGCAGGCCGACCACCTCGTCGCCGGCTTCCAAGCCGGTTTCCCACGCGGGGCTGCCGGGATCCACGGCGGTCACAACCAATTTGCCGCCCTGTACTTGGAATGCCGCACCGAGCTCAGGCTGACTCGGCCAGTCGGCGAGGCTCCACAGAGCGATCGTCTGATCGCGCGAGCCGGTAACGAGCTTTTCCCGGTTGGGGTCGATACCGAGCGAAGTGACCTCGCCACCGTGACCGATAAAGTGCCGCACTAGCTTCGGCCCGGTGGGCCGGAGTTCGTACAGGCTCGCCCCCCAGTAGTGGCCGATGGCCAGCCGCGGCGGGCCGCCGGCGCTCGGCTTCACGAACGTGTAGCACATCGGCAAGTCGAACAACTGCTTGTCCACGAGCGGGGTTTCGCGGCCCGTGGGGTCGACAACCGCCCACGCGCCCCAACCGGGTTTCACCGACCAACCTTCAAACGTCTCCACCGGCCGGACTGGCTGAAAGCCGGTGGTGGTCGGGCGTAGATCAGCTGTGTTGAGGTCAAAGATGCGGACCGGTCCGGTGCCGCGGTCGTTCGGGGTCGCCGGGTCGGGCTTGCGTTGTTGCTGGAAGCCGACCGCCAGGCCGTCGGTCGAAAACGCGACGCCCCACACCCCGGCCCCCGGTCCGCGCACAACGCCATGCGGCCGCCTGGTTGGCACGTCCCAGAGGATGAGAGCGTGGTTATCGCCACCGGCCGTCGCCAACAGGTTTGGGTCGGTTGGGTGAAACGCGAGCGATTCCGGGTAGTTGTTCAGCTCGATGGTGTCTCGACCGCGCCCTTCGCCGGCGGCAGGCCACGGGTCAGGTTGTAGCCGACGTTGCCGTGGTTGACCTTGCAAACGTGGGGACGTTGGGCTTCCGTCTGCACGCTGCGGTAGCCGACCGCCAACGTGTCGTTGTCGGGACTGAATGCGACGCAGTGCGAGCAGCGTGAACTGTACCTGAGCGTTGGGCGTTTGGAGCGGGTTCTCCGGACGGCTGCTCTGCTTCGGATTCGCTTGCAGGTCGGCGACTTCGAGCCAGCCCTGCGGCGAATCGAACTCGCTGACCGCGGCGAGCCACCGACGATCCGGGCTGAGGGCGGCGACACGGAGATGCCGGATCGTCAGTCGGTAGATCTCAGTCGGTGTGGCCGGGTTGGCGGTATCGTACTCGCGGACGGCGCCATCGGCGGTTACTGCGAGCAGGTGTGTCGCGTCGCGGAACGACAGCAGGCGGACAGCGTTCGGCTTGTCATTCGGCGGCACCAGCCGTGTCACGTCGTTCTTCGGCCCCGCCAGATTCCATAGCCAAATCGAGCCATCCATCGCTCCGAAGGCGACGCCGTTACCGTCGGAGGTGAACGCGATGGCCCAAATCGTCTGGTCCTGGAGTTTGTCGTCAAGCAGATGCAGGAGCTTGCCGGTTGCCCGGTCGAGGACGGCAACGGCCCCGGTCTTGACGCCGAAGCCCGCGACGGCGACCTGCGATTGGTCGGGCGACTGCGCAGCCGTATAGATTGCCCCGCGCTGCTCGCGCCAGATGGGCCAGCGCAACGAGCGCGTCGCCGTCGGGTCCAACGCGAGTCCATCCTTGCCGTCAATCAATGGTACGGTCAGGACAACCTTGTCGTCGCCGGCGGCCAGCAGTTCGCGACCGTTCGCACTGAAGAACAGCACGTCGCACGCGCCTGTTCGTGCCCCGGTGTTAAGGACCAGCCCGGGCGACGAGCGGCCGCGTCGGTCGGCTTGGGCGAACGCGAGCGCGGGTAAGAGGAACGTGAGCAGTACGGCGCGGCGCATGGCAATCCCCTAACGTCGGTTCGCGAAGAATCGCGAAAGTGCACCGCTTCGCCGATCCTTACGTCTCGGCGAAGCGTCGCGCATCGGATCCGGGGGTTTGTATCGTACTCCGCTCAGCCGACGTACAGGCCACCGAGGAAGCCAGGGTCGAACACCATCGTCGCACCAGCGGCCGCGAATTGCGGATAGAACCCCGTCGGGTCGGCCCGCTTGAACTTCGCGAACAATGGGCCGCCGCCGGCGCCCGGCGCGGCGGCCAGTTCCGGTATACCGTCGCCGTCCAGGTCGGCCGCGGCCAACCGCGTGCCGCCCGTGAAGCGGGCATCGAACGCCTGGAACGTCGTCAGTTGTTGCAGGTTGACGTTTCGGAAGCCAACGAAGCCGAGTTCGACTACCGTCGCAACACCGCCCACGCCAGGAGCGACAGCCACGGTGTCGACGCGCGTGCCGGCACCCGGGATGCCCGTCACGAACAGGCCGCCGCGGAAGGCCGCGTCGTACACCAGTGTCTCACTCTCCAAGCGGCCGCCGTTGAAGACGCGCAGGACCGGGCCACCACCGACGCCGGGGCCGGTCGCGACGCGGAAGCCGAACACGGCCACCGTCACGCCGCCGGCGAACGAGGCATCGTAGGCGAAGAAGCTCTGCTTAACGGCCAAGGTCGTGGCGTCGAAGACCTTGACGTGCGGCCCGCCACCGGCTCCGGCCCCCGTCACAATGTCGATGGAGCCGTCGCCGTTCACATCGCCGGCCGCCACCCACACACCGCCGGTGAACGACGCGTCGTAGGCGAGGAACTCGCGGACGAGGGCGAACGTCACCCCATCGAACACCTTGATATGCGGCCCACCGCCGACGCCGGCCGCGGTGATGACGTCTTTGATGCCGTCGCCGGTCACGTCGGCCGTCGCCACGCGAACCCCGCCGCGGAAGCCGGCGCCGTAGGCCAGGAACGAGGTCAGCAGGTTGCCACCGCCGCCATAGACGTTGACAACCGGCAGCCCACCCTCGCCGGCCCCGACGGCCAGGGACGTCCGCTCCTTGTCGGCAAACAACTCCACGTCGTTGCCGTCGCCGCCCTTGTAAGTAATGCGGAGCGCCACGCCCCGGATCGTGGTGACCACCGACCCCTCGGGCAGATGGTAGAACGTCCCGGAACTGTCGGTGCCGTCGTTGTCGATAATCGTGACGCGCAGGCCGGGTACGAGGACGTTTAGGGTGGCCGTGCCCAGGACGAGCGTGCCGCTGCTAAGGGAGACGGTCCCGTGGACGACCAGCTTGTCGGCCGCCACCGCGCTGACGGAGGAAGCCAGGTCGATTTTCACGGTGCCGATGAGTAGGCCGAAGGTCGACACCGAGCCGACGGTGAGATTGCCGGTCGTCAGCGTGCCGATCGCGTTACCTGCGGTGGGGTCGATCGCGGCCGAGCCCCAGACGGATACATCACCGACGACGCCGGTGCCGCCGAGGGTGCCGTAGACCGTCACCGGGCCGGGAGCCACGGCGTTCGTGGCGTTGACGTAGGTCGCCCCAGACAATGTGGTGATGCCGCCGGCCGGGTAGCTCGGCCCGTCGAACGTCACGGTGCCGGTCCCACTCTGGGTGACAGAACCGCTGGCAACGGCAGCGGTGAATCGGACGGGACCGCCATTGACGTAGACGCTGAGCGTGTGACCTCCGAGGTCCACGGCTCCCGAGACGGTCAACCCGCCACTGCTGGCCGTGATGCTGCCGTCGGCCGTGAACGTTAGGGCAAGGCCAAGTTCGGCGGCTGACGCCGTCACCGTCGTTGGCAGGTCAACGCGCACCCCGTTGGAGAGGACGATAGCGTTGCCGGTGACTTGGTAACCGAGGCCGGTGAAGTCGATCTCGCCAAAAGCGGTGCCGGCCGCGAAGTCGTTGACGTTCGCGAGCCGGGCGGGCCCGGCGGGGAAGGTCAGCGAGTCGCCAGCCCGCGGGGCGACATCGCCGACCCAGTTGCCCGCAGTGGACCACTTGGCGTCAAACCCACCGCCATCCCAGACGACAATGGCGGGAGTTCGGCGGTCTTCAAGTCGTGTAACGCGTAAGGGACAGCGCACAGTAGATTTCCGGGTGGGAGTGGGCTAGGGGATATGGTAGCAAACGTCCCATCCCGGAATCGGCCGCGTGAGTCCCATTTCGCGCCACCCGGCGGCGGTGCGAAATGGGAATGTCTCGCGATTACCCCACGAACACGCCACCCCGGAAGCCGGGGAAGACATTTGGCAAGTTCACCAGTTCGGTTCCGTTCACGCCGTCGAGGACGACGACGTCGGGAGAGCCGAGAGCACGACCGTAGATTCCGTCGTCGATACCATCGCCGTTGAGATCTTCGCTACCGACAAACACACCGACACCGGCATTGGTCCCGAAGGGGAACGCTTCGGCGTCGGGAATGAACGCACCCAGGTCGAAGACATACGATTGTGCCCGCGGGTCGGTGACGACCGGCACCGGTGCGTACGGCACGTTGCGCGGGAATCCATCCGGCACCGGGCCGACATAGTTCTGCGCTGAGCCGAAGCCGTAGGCGGTCAAGACATCGCCGAAGCCGTCGCCGTTGAAATCGCCGCCGGAAACGACCACTCCGCTTCGCGAATTCGGGTCGAGTGCGAAGAACTCGGTGACTTGCGTCAGCGTCGCACCCGCGGAGTCGAAGCTAAACGCTTTGACGTGCGGGGCACCGCCGGCCCCGGCACCGGTCAGGATGTCATCGAATCCGTCGCCATCGATGTCCTGAGTAAAGGCCACGGTGACGCCGCCGCGGAAGGCGAGGTCGTAGACGAACGCCTCGGTCAGTAACCCAGTTTGGTTAAACACCCGCAAGAGCGGCCCGCCACCTTCACCCGCCCCCGTCGCGATCAGACCGGAATCGTCGCCGGCCACCCAGACACCGCCGGTGAACTCGACTTCGTAGGCCATGACGTCGAAGAGCAGGCTACCGTCCACGCCACTGTAGACCTTGACGTTGGGTCCGCCGCCGAAGCCTGCGCCGGTGATGACGTCCTCGACTCCGTCGCCATCGAAGTCGGCCGTGGCGACGTGAACGCCGCCATTGAATGCCGCATCGTAGGCCAGAAACTGCATCCGTAGCGAACCGTTGGTGTTGAACACGCTAACGAGCGGCAAGCCGCCAGGTCCCGCTCCAGCCGCGAAGATGCGCTCGGCCGTCACGAGACTGAATTCCGATGTGTTGTTGAGCGTCAGGTCCGTTGCCGTCGCACTATAGAAGCTTAGGTGCGAAATGAATGCCGTCGAAAACGAGAAGCTGGCGAAGCCAGTCGCGTCGGTCGTCGCCTGGACTGAGCCGAGGAACCCGCCGCCGTTACTGACGCCCGCTCCGGCCTGGGTGGACGAGTCGTAGATCTCGAACCGGTAGGTGGTCCCCGCGACGCCGCCCGTGATGGAGCCCTGGATGGTTGTGCCGCCGCCCAGGGTGGTGACGGTTGCGATGTTGGGTACGACGACGAAATTGGCCGGCGTATTGTTGATAACCGGCGCAACACCTGAAAACGAATTGCCAAGCACGGCATTGCCGGTACCTGCGGTCGTATCGCGCAGGACCTGGACGTTGCCGTTGTTACTAAAGGCGTTGCCCTGCCCCGCTGCCGTGCCGCCGATCTGATTGTTGGCAGCCGATGTCGTAATGTGGACTCCACCGAGAGCGTTGGCGACGAAGTCGTTGGTTCGAAGCACATTCCCCGATGTACCAGCGCCGGTAATCAGTGCCCCGAACCCGCTGTTGCCCGAAATGATGTTGCGACCAGTGATCGCGTTGTTACTGGCGGCTCCGCGCAGCAGGACGCCATTGGCAACGCTCCCGAAGATCTGGTTGCCCGTCGCCGTATTCCCGGAAGTGCCGGAATCCTCGAACCGAAGGCCATCGCCGTTGCCCGCGACGATGTTGTTGGAGACGATATTGGTCGTCGCAGCAAGGCTCAGATAGATGCCCGAACCCGGATTGCCCAGGGAGTTGAACACGGAACCGACGGCATTAGCGACGATCGAATTGTTGTTCGCACCGCCGCGAATGCCGATGCCAATCCCGCCGAGGGCCGAGACGATCGTTGAAGCGTAAACCCGGTTCTGGGCAACCGTGTTGGTTCGCGCACCATTTCGGAGTTCGATGCCGATGTACTGATTGCCGATCGCGGTCGCACCTGCCGGGTTAGCCCCGACAGTGTTGTTGATGATGGTGTTACCGGTGCCGGTCGCCGACACGGCCGTGCCGTCGCCGACGATTTCGATTCCGCCGTTACCGCCGGTCGCGGTCGGCGTCGTGTCCTGATTGCCGGAGATGACGTTGACGTCGACCGCGTTCGCACCGCCGATCGTGTTGTTATTGCCAGTGACGATGATGCCGCCTTCGCGATTGGCAACAACCGTGGTGCCGTTCGGACGAAGTCCGATGAAGCACCCCGCGATGAGGTTCTGGTTGGTCTGCACTGCGATGGCTGGCGTGTTGGCCCCGGAGTTCACCAGCGACAACGATCGGATGGCCGACTGCGACGAGGTCGTGGACGAGCTGCCGAGTACGAGTCCGGCGAGATTGTTGAAATCGATCTCGATCAGCGGAGTGCCGGCAAACCCGGGCTGCGTGCGACCATCGATGGTCACGGCATCCGTGATCGTCGGCAACGCCGTGGTCGGTTGAATGCGTTGAGCCCCCGTGCCGATGGCAAAGGTAATCGTATCGGCCCCTACTAATGCGTTGGCATCGATGATCGCTTGGCGGAGCGACCCGCTTCCTGCGTTGGCGGTGTTGGTGACCTGGAAGGTAGCCGGCACGGTTCGATCTTCCAGCCGCTCAACTTGGCGGACGGAGCGCTTCAAGGACGGAACGTTCATCGGGTGCGTCTCGGGAGGGGGTAATAACGCGAAACGCTGGCCCCACGGCGAGTCGGGCCAGAATACCTATATTGTCATATCAACCCATATTACCGATTTCCAGACAACCCGATTTGGGATTCCCCGTCCGATTCCCTCCTGTTGTCGCAGGATTCGGCCCATTTTTGGGTTATACGCACAGAAGTTCGGAACTCGTAAGGTAGATTACTTCGTCTGACTGTTAGGTAAGGAAGTTATCGTTTGCCCATATCGGTTCTGGTATTAGCACTTGCAGCGCGGCGCTGTATTGCGCACAATTGAGCTACACGCGCACCATTGCCTTCCCCCAAGCCTTCTCGCCTTGGATTCCGTCCTGGTATGCCCTGGCGGCCCTCGCGTTCGGGGGCAGAGGAGACGATGCGGGCAACACTGACCGTCGTTCGCGACGGACGCACCTCAATCCATACCATCGAACCGGGCCGACCCATCACTCTCGGCCGTAGTACACGCAACGCCGTGGTGCTCAGCGACGAACATGCCTCGCGCCACCATGCGACAATCGAATACGTCTCCGGTTCGTGGCGGCTCACGGATCACAACAGCCGCAACGGCACGCACTTGAACGGCGAACCGGTACCAGCCAAAGTCACCGTTCCGCTAACGCCGGGACACCGGATCGTCATTGGTGCGACGACGATTGACTTCGGAAAAGCCGAAGAACCGACCGGTACGCACGGTCCAATCACGGTGACCTCCGCCGGCCCCGAGTCGGTGACGGCCGCCTCGTCGGCAGCGACGGTGCTGCATCCCGATGAGTTGGGAGCATTAGTCGCGTTCATGAACAAGGCCGCGGCGACGGCCGAGGCGACCGAACTCATTCGCGTTGCACTCGATGCGCTCGCCCAACGGACGGGAGCCACGGTCGCTGGCTACCTCGCGCTCGACCCGGCCGAGCCGGTCGCGAAAATCGTCTGGCCGGTCCATAGCGCGGTCGATTGGCACCTCAGCCGCGAAATGACCCGCCGGATCGCCGAATCCGAACGACCCGTGTGGCTCGATGCGGGTCGCCCTGTCGCACCGAGCGAGAGTCTTGGAGCCTATCAAGACGCCATCGGCTTGGCCGTGCGTGTCGGTGGCCCGCCTCTCGCGGCCGTCCACCTCTACAAGCGCAACGGCCAGTTTGGCGCGCGCGATGTTCAATTTGCCGAGGTCTTAGTCGGGCACCTGGCCTACATGCTTGCCCATGCACGGGAACGCGCTCGACTGACCGCCGAGAATCGTCGCCTGCGGAATCGCTCGTTCCCGTCCGACGAATTGATTGGCGACAGCCCGGCCGTGACCGTCCTACGCACCGAGATCGCCCGCGCTGCTCCCTTGCCCTATACGGTGCTAATCACCGGCCCAACCGGTACGGGGAAGGAAATCGTCGCGCTGGAAGTCCACCGCCGTAGTTCGCGTCGTAGCGGCCCGTTTATCGTCGTCGATTGCTCGGCCGGCGACGCAGCGCTCGAGGAGCAACTGTTCGGTGCGGATGGATCGCTGCGCGAAGCGGACGAAGGGACACTGTTCCTCGACGAGGTTGCAGAACTGAGTTGGGAGTTCCAAGGGCGACTCCTGCGCGTCCTGGCGACAAAGCAATTCCGCCCGCATGGAGCCAAAGCGGATGTCGCTTCCGACGTTCGCGTCGTCGCGGCGTCGAGCCGCTCCCTCCCCACGCGAGTACAGAACGAGGAATTTCGGCTCGAACTGTATCACCGCCTCAAGGTGCTTCAGTTGAACGTTCCGCCGTTGTGCGAGCGGCCGCAAGATATCGAGCCATTGGTCGAACACATGCTCTCGCGATTGCCGCCCGAGTGTCGTCGCGCCGCCATCCTGACGCCGGCCGCCTACGACAAACTGCGCGCGTACGCCTGGCCGGGCAACGTCCGCGAATTGCACCACGAGTTGGTCCGTGCCCTTGTGCGTTCGACGAGCGACCGACTGGATGCCGCTGATTTTACTCTGGGCGAGGCACCGGCTGCCGACCTGCCCGTCAACCTCAAGGAACTCTTGCGGAGCTTCGTCGTTCCACATGCCATGGAGCGAGCGGGCGGTAACAAGGCGCTCGCGGCGAAACTCATCGGCGTGACGCGGCCGACGCTCGACCGCTGGCTGAAGCAATTCGGCCACAATGGTAAACGTCCGCGCCGACCGCAAACGTAATGGCGTTTGGTCGCAGATTCCGCGTCCGTCTTGCAACATCGATCGTGAGGGGCGAGGAATACGCTTGCATGGCCCACGTCGGAGTTTTACCCTGGTGTGACTCGGTACTGCACCGCGTTGCCCCGAGGGGGACCGACGATGGATTCCAAAAACCAGGATTCGGCCAACCTTCCAGTTCCGCCCACGGTCGACATTTCCACGCCCAACCCCGATAGCCCAACCGTCCCCTTGGCCGATGCGGTCTGGCCGTCCGCGGAGGTCATCCGTCTCCAATCGCGCTACGGGCCGTACGAAGTCCGTGGATTGCTGGGCCGTGGCGGGATGGGCGTGGTTTACCGCGCGCGGCATGTCTTCCTGGGTCGAGACGTGGCGATCAAGCTTCTGCGCCACAAGTCCGTTTTCGATGACGACATGCGACGCCGCTTCCTGACCGAAGGGGCTGTCGTCGCGGGCTTCGACCACCCAAACATCGTTCGTGTCTATGACTACGGCGAGGAACGTGACGAACCGTACTGTGCCATGGAGTTGCTCGACGGCGGGAGCTTGGCCTTGCTGCTGACGCACGGACCGCTGGAGCCACGCGCCGCAGCGACGTTGATCGCGCCTCTGGCCCGAGCGGTGCAGTACGCCCATGATCGCCGCGTCATGCACTGCGACCTGAAACCAGCCAACATTCTGCTATCGCGGAGCCACGATTCCCCGTCGGGTCTCAACACATGTCCTTCAGACAGCGGCTCGCCGGCCCTCGATCCGTACCTCGTCACGCCGAAAGTGGCCGACTTTGGCCTGGCCCACTTCGTCGGTTCGACGGATCACGAAGACTGCGTCTTCGGCACGGTTAACTACATGGCTCCCGAGCAGGCTCAGCCGGGCCAGCCAGTTGGGCCGGCCGTCGATGTGTACGGTCTCGGCGCGATTCTGTACGAATGTCTCACTGGCAAGTTGCCTGTGCAGACCGATCAGGGCCAGCTGGGAGTGTCATCCCCTGTCTCGTCCACCTCAGTGCGGCCGCCGTCGCAGGTGCGGGCTGGCCTTCCGCCCGAGTTGGACAAACTGTGCCAGCGTTGTCTGGCAAACGATCCGTCGACCCGTCCAGCCAATGCTGCCGCCGTGGCCGACGCGCTGCAGCGATTCCTCGACGGCAGTGCGACTCCACTGGCCGCCCCGAGAGGGCGAATAGGCCGTTTCTTACGCAACCACGCCGTTGGGATGGCTCTGATGCTTCTGGCCATGGCAGCATTTGGAGCCGCGTTTGCTCCTGATCCGGGTCGCGATATCCGTTCGATCGAAGCCCGCATCGCACGAGGGGAGCGCGTGCAATTAATCGGCGAACGCGGCCTGCCGGTGTGGCATGCTGTTCGTTATGCCCCTCAAGATACTCAGGTTTCGGTGAGTCGCGCGAAGCCGTTCGAGGTTGGATGTTGGGACTATACGCTGATCGAGTTACTGTCCGACCCGTACCAGACGCACTATCGGTTGACGGCCGAAGTGTGCCAGCTACAGAGCGACGAAACGGGTGCGGTCGGCGTCTACATTGCCCGCCGATCGCTGGCGCAGGGCGAGTTTGTTGCCCAGTCGGCGGTGATTGTCAACTTCAGCGATCTGTATCAAACCAGTGCGCAGTCACCCAGTAATCCACTCCGACAGGACGCCTTGCTCCAGGCGATGCGTGACGGCAACCCCTATGCTTCCGAGACCTATAGCGGTCCCTACCCGACGTTCTTTCAACCGGCGGGCTTCAGCAAGCCGACGTGGCGGACGATCGGCGTCGATGTGACGCCCGCGGGTATTCTCGCCACGATTGACGGCCGAGGCGATCCGAACGGGAGTGTACTGCGCTTTGCCGACCTCGAACGCAACTTTGCTCAGCTGCGGAACCTGCATCCGCTGATTGCGAAGAGCCTGCCACCAACCGAGCGTTTCCCGGTTCGGGGTGGACTTGGTCTTTTCGTTCGCCACGCTTCGGCGGCCTTCCGCAACGTCGCGGTTGGACCGCTTCCTGCCCCGCCACCCTCATAAGGTGGGGTCAATCCGCCGGGGTCGCCCCGGCCCAGTTCCCTGGAGGTTCGCGTCAGTGATAACCGTGAGCAACCATGCGACCAATGCCACAGTCTCCACAGCGTTTACTGCCGATGGACAGACGACGACCGAAGCGGTTCGTTCGGCATTTATCGTCGTCGATGGCGTCGATCACAACGGAACGATCGCGGTCGCGGGGCCGCCGAAATGGTCGGCGGATTTCAGCAACGTGCCGACGGGAACCGGCGCAATGTTCAAGGTGAACGGCGCGACCGAGGGGGCAACGTCGTCGAATATCACGGTGGTGTAATAAGTGCCGGCCGGAGAGCTGAGAATGGAAGATACCAGCCCGACGTGCGTTGAGGGCACGTCGGGCTGACGCATCGACACTTGCCGATATTCCGTGTAGTCAGATTGAGAACCCCTTGCGGTACTCCTTGGTGACGAACTTCGTCGCCTCCGGACTGTTGATGAACTTCAAGTTCGGACTGTCCCAGTTGAGCAACGTACCATTCATCCGGATGGCGATGTTGCCGAGCAGGATCGCCTCGACCATCGGCCCGGCAAAGTCGAAGTTCGAGTACGCCGCTGGGCCGCCCTTGATCGCCTCGACCCACTCGATCTTCATCCCATCGTCGCCCTTACCGTTCTTTGGCAGCTTCTCCGGCTCCGTCTTCTGGAGGTTGCGGAACTCCTCGACCGGGCCGAAGTAGGCTTCCGTGCCGTTGTCGTTCGGTGAGTAGAGCATCCCCTTGGTGCCGATCAGGATCGAACCGCTATCGACCAGCCGGCCGGCCCGCCGGGTGCTGGGGTCGAGCGCCAGCGCCTTGGCCACGATGTCGGCCGGTGGCAGCAGCTTCTTGCCGTCCCGCTTGCCCTCGTACCAGACGTACTTGACCGGCCCCATGTCTCCGCGGGCCGGGAACTGGTACGTCACCCTCGCTGAACTGGGGTATGTCTCCGAATTCACATCGGTGGCGTCGGCGACGACGCTGGTCGGGGCACCGAGCTTCAGCGCCCGGAACGCCATGTTGGCGGTGTGGCAGGCCATGTCGCCCATCGCCCCAGTGCCGAAGTCCCACCACCCACGCCAGCCGGACGGTAGGTACGGGCTGCCACCCCGGCGGCCGCCCTGCTCCAACTCACCGTACGGCCGCATCGGCGCGGATCCGATGAACTCGTCCCAGTGGATGTTCTTCGGCACCGGTTTCTCCGGCGGGCGGGCCACGATATCTGGGGCCTGCTTCCAGTACTGGGCCGGGCGGTTGGTCCAAACGTGGGCCTCGGTCACCTGCCCCAACGCGCCGGACTGCACGATCTCGACGAAGCGGCGCAGGCTGTTCGACGCGGAGCCTTGATTGCCCATCTGGCTCTGGACGCCGTACTCCTTGGCGATCTCCCGCATCCGCCGGGCCTCGAAGACGGTGTGGCAGAGCGGCTTCTGGACGTAGACGTGCTTCTTGAGCTTCATCGCCATGATGGCGGCCGGGGCGTGCGTGTGGTCCGGCGTCGACACGGTGACGGCGTCGATGTCCTTGTGCATCTCGTCGAGCATCTTGCGGTAATCGGCGTACCGCTTGGCGCTGAGGAAGTACTGCTCGCCGGTCTTATCGTGCTTGGCGTTGGCCTTGCGGCCGAGTGTGTTGTCGTCGATGTCGCAGATGGCGACGACCGGGCCGAGTTGGGCGGCCCCGTCCATGTCGCTAGAGCCTTTGCCGCCGACGCCGATGCCGGCGAAGCGGACCTTGCCGCTCGGCCCGTCGGCGGCGCGGGCGGCCGAGAGCGCGGTCGCGGTATGGAAGTAGCCCGCCCCGACAATGGTAGTGGAAGCCTTGAGGAAGCGACGACGGTTGATGCGAGTGGTCACGACTAGCGGTCCCCCGGACGGAACGTGTGGAGAGTGAGCAGCGCACACAGTCTACCGGAAAGGATGGGAACGCCTATCGGCGAAAAGAACGGGCGAGCGTCGAGGCGTCAGCCCGACGTGCATCTCAGCACGTCGGGCTGACCCCGCCGCCCCCCGCGCCAGAGGCGTCCCGAACGGTCAAATCGACCAGCCCTTGCGGTATTCCTTGGTGACGAACTTCGTCGCCTCGGGGCTGTTGGTGAACTTCAGATTCGGACCGTCCCAGTCGAGTTTCGTGCCGTTCATCCGGATGGCGATGTTGCCCAGCAGGATCGCCTCGGTCATGACGCCAGCGAAATCGAAGTTCGAGTACGGGGCCACTCCGCCCTTGATCGCCTCGACCCACTCAATCTTCATGCCGTCGTCCTGCTTGCCGTTCTTCGGCGTCCGCTCCGGCTCCTTTGTCTGGAGCGCCTTGAACGCCTCGGCCGGCTGGAAGAACGCCTCCGCACCATAGTCATCCGGTGAGTAGAGGATTCCCTTTTCGCCGACCAGGATCGAGCCGCTGTCGACCAGCTTGCCATTGCGTCGTGGGTTGGTGTCGGCCTCGAGTGCCCGAGCGATCAGGTTTTCTGGCGGCAGCACCTTTTTGCCGTCGCGCTTGCCCTCGTACCAGACGAACTTGACCGGCCCCATCTCGCCGCGGGCCGGGAACTGGTACGTCACCTTCGCCGACGATGGGTACGTCTCCGGGTTCAAGTCCGTCGCGTCGCCGACCACGCTGGTCGGGTAGCCGAGCTTGAGCGCCCGGAACGCCATGTTGGCCGTGTGGCAAGCCATGTCGCCCAAGGCCCCCGTGCCGAAGTCCCACCAGCCGCGCCAGTTGAAGGCGTGATAGCGCGGGTGCTTGTTCGACTGCACGTCGCCGTTGAAAGGCCGCATCGGGGCCGAGCCGATGAATTCCTCCCAATGCACACCGGCCGGGATCGGCTGCTCGTCGGGTCGCTTCATGACCACCGGGGCCTGCGGCCAGACTGGGCGATTGGTCCACACATGGGCCTCGGTCACCTGGCCCAGCACGCCGGACTGCACCAACTCCACGACGCGCCGTAGCGCGTTGGACGCGGAGCCTTGGTTGCCCATCTGCGTCTGAACGCCGTACTCTTTCGCGATCTCGCGCATCTTGCGCGCCTCGAAGACGGTGTGGCAGAGCGGCTTCTGGACGTAGGCGTGCTTCTTGAGCTTCATGGCCATGATTGCGGCCGGGGCGTGCGTATGGTCGGGCGTGCCGACGGTGACGGCATCAATATCCTTGTGACACTCGTCGAGCAGCTTGCGGTAATCGGTGTAGCGCTTAGCGCTGAGGAAGTGCTGCTCGCCGTCACGGCTCTTCTCGTTGGCCTTGGCCGTCAGCCGGGCGTCGTCGATATCGCAGATGGCGACAACCGGCCCGAGCTTGGCGGCCTGGCTGATGTCGCCACCGCCCTTACCACCAACGCCAATACCGGCGAACTGCACACGGCCATTTGGCCCGGCCCCAACGCGGTCAGCCGACAGCGCGGTGGCGGTGTGGAAGTAGCCCGCTCCGGCGATGGCAGCGGTGGTCTTGAGGAAGCGGCGGCGGCTGACGCGAGTACTCACGGCGAGGTCCTCTGGAGGAAGGTGTGGAGAGCGAAGGCTGGAACCATAATGTACCGGAAGTCGGCTCAGCGCGGGAGGGGATTCGCCAATTTGCGGCCGCATCGCTCTCCATTGCCGAGGTCATAGACAGCATACGTCGACGGGCGGCTATCTTGAACAGATAGAATTACTGGGATGGACTTGCTTTCGACGCTGCGCGACGCTGACCGTGGCCGGCGCAACCTCGCCGCCCTCGGCGACTTGGCCGCGCCGTTGATGCCACATCTTGCCCGTCTGCTGCCACGCAACGCCGATCCCGACATGGCACTCAACAACCTCGAGCGCTACCTGGCTGGCTCGACCGGGCGAATGTCGTTCCCGGCGCTCATCGAAGGGCGGGCCCGCACCCTGGAAACTGTCCTCTATTTGTTCGGCACGAGTCAACTTTTCGCCGATACGTTGGTCGCGTACCCGGACGCGCTCGACCTCGTTCGCGGCCGCAAGACGCCGTCCTTCACTGAGCTTGAGCGACAGCTTCATGCCGATATCGACGCCGCTCTCGACGACGCCGCGCTCCTACGGGCGTTTCGCCGTTTTCGACAACGGCAGACGCTACGAATCGGTGTCGCCGACGTGATCCGCGACCGGCCGCTCGACGAGATCACCCGCGACATCAGTCGCGTCGCCGAAGTCGCCGTCGAGGCGGCACTCGCCGTAGCGATGAAACAGTGCTCAGCACGCTATGGGGAACCAGAAGCAACATGCGTCGTCTTGGCGTTCGGCAAGTTCGGCGGCGAGGAATTGAACTACTCCAGCGACATCGATCTGATGTTTGTCTATAGCCGCGACGGTGTGACCCGCGGCCGGCGTTCCGTGGGGCACGATGAGTTCTACGGCCGAGTCGTCTCGGAGGTCGTCCGCCTCCTCTCAGCGCGTACGCCGCATGGGCAAGCCTATCGGGTGGACCTGCGGCTGCGGCCGGAGGGCGACCGCGGGCCGCTCGCGCGGTCGCTTCCGGCGACGCTCTCCTACTACGACGCGATGGGTCGGACGTGGGAGCGCCAGGCACTCATCAAGGTGCGACCTGTTGCTGGCGACCTCGACCTCGGCGCAGAGTTCTTGCGCGAGATCGAGCCATTCGTCTACCGCAAGTACTTTAGCTTCTCGGAGATCAACGAGGTCAAGGCTCTGAAGCGCAAGATCGAACGCAAGGTGTCGGCGGCCGGGGTAGGCGACACCGAGGTCAAGACGGGCCGCGGCGGTATCCGCGACATCGAGTTCGTCGTTCAGTTCCTGCAACTTTTGAATGGCGGCGACTTGCCCGACATCCGCCAGCGCAACACGCTCGCGGCCCTGCAATCGCTATCACAGGCCGGCTGTCTCACCGACCAGGAGTACCAAATCCTCGACGATACCTACCGGTTCCTGCGCAAGACCGAGCACCGGCTACAACTACTCTTCGACCTGCAAACGCACCGGCTGCCTGACACGCCGGAGGAGCTGCGGAAACTGGCTCGACGAATGGGGTACAAGGAGCGGCAAAGCCCACCGACGGCGGTCGGTGGGACATCGCCGCGCGACCCACCGACCGCCGTCGGTGGGCTTTCGGGGGCACCGCAAGCGCGGCGGCGGCCGCAACTCGACGAGATTCCCCACGAAAAGCCGTTGACCATGCGGCCCTTGCTCATCGATCCGCTGGATGCCTTCCTGCACGATTACCAGGGCAAGACACGGCTCAACCGTACCATCCTCGACCACCTTTTGCACTCGTCGTTCGAGGGGACCGATGAGGACGGGTTACCGGCACCCGAAGCCGACCTGGTGCTGGACCCGAACCCAGACGAGGCAACAATCCAGGCGGTGCTGGGCCGCTACGGCTTCCGCGACGTTCGCGGGGCCTACCAGAACCTGGTCTTGCTCGCCCGGGAGTCGGTGCCATTCTTGTCGGCGCGGCGCTGCCGACACTTCCTCGCCTCGATCGCACCGCGGATGTTGCGCGAGGTGGCCGACACGCCCGATCCGGATCTCGCCCTGATTAACCTGGAGAAAGTGACAGCGTCCCTTGGGGCGAAGGCGATTCTGTGGGAGCTGTTCAGTTTCAACGCGCCGAGCCTCAAGCTCTACGTCGATCTATGCGCCGGCAGCCAGTTTCTGGCGGAAGTCCTCATCAATAACCCGGGCATGATCGACGAACTGCTCGATTCCTTGGTGCTCAACCGCCCCCGGGCGGCCGCGGAACTGCGCGAGGAGCTGGCCGCATTGTGCGCCAACGCCGCCGACGTCGAACCGATCTTGCACAGCTTCCAGGACAAAGAGTTGCTGCGCCTCGGCGTCCGCGACCTGCTGGGAAAGAACCCGGTCGCCGAGACGGCCGCGGGACTGAGCGACCTGGCCGAGACGATCCTGGCCCAGGTCGTCGCTCTTCAAGCTCCGGCCCTCGCACCGAAGTACGGTGAGCCGACGCTGCCCGACGGTTCGCCGTGCCGGTTCGCCGTACTGGCGCTTGGCAAACTCGGCGGCCGAGAGATGATCTACCACAGCGATCTCGACCTCGTGTTTGTCTATGAGGGCGAGGGCCGGACACGCGGCGGCGCGGAGACGGACAACCAGCACTACTTCAGCGAGCTAGCCCGGCGCACGATCCGCATCCTAACCCAGCATGGACCAATGGGTCGGCTCTACTCGGTGGATGCGCGGTTGCGACCAGCCGGCAGCGCCGGAAGCCTGGCAGTTTCGTTATCGGAATTCGAGCGCTACTACGATGGCGGCGGGGCGCAGCTTTGGGAGCGGCAGGCGTTGACGCGTGCCCGCACGGTCTTCGGCGAACCGGCTTTCGCGGCCGCGGTCGAAGCGGCAGCCCGCCAGGCGGCGTACGGTAAGCCGTGCGGGCCAGAAGTAGCCGACGAAGTGCGGGCGATGCGCGAGCGGCTCGAAGCCGGCCGCAGCCCCCGCAACCTCAAGCGCGGCCCCGGCGGCGTCGTGGACATCGAGTTCCTCGTGCAGCTCTATCAGCTCCGATACGCGTTGGGTCATCCCGACCTTCAGACGCCGAACACGCGCGATGCCCTTGATGCCCTGCTAACGGCCGGCCTACTCGCCGACGCCGACCACGCACCACTTCGGCTCGGTTACGATTTCCTGCGACTGGTCGAAAGTCGTCTGCGAGCTGTCACGAACCGAGCGACGGATGACCTTCCCGAAGATGCCGCAGACGTCGCAAAGCTGGCCCGCCGGCTCGGCTACGAGGCAACCGAGGGGCATCCCGCCGAGCGGTTCTTGTCCGATGTCGAAAGCCACACGCGTCGCGTCCGAGCGCTGTTCCTTAAGCTGACGGCGCGGGGAGCCGAAGTAGCGCCCACGACCTCGGCGTGACCGTGGGCGACTGGACCATCGGACGACTCACCCGTCGGTCAACTCGCACACCACGCGGAAGCCGATGTTCTGCCCACGAGCCGTGGGGAGGGAGGGCTGGCGAACTGCCGCCCGTTGCAATGCGAGCCGTCACAAGAAGCAGCCGCCACGGATGACGTACTGCCCCGTCGGCCGGCCGGTGCCTGCCACCAGTGCCGCCGGACCGCCGGCGACGAACGGATCCTCGCACCATTCCCAGACGTTGCCGTGAACGTCGTGCAGGCCGAACGGGTTGGGCCGGAATGACGCCACCGGCGCGACCTCGGCGTAGCCATCGCTACCGCGAATGGCGTGCGAGGCACCAATGCCTGTCGGTCGAATTGTTGCAGATCGGCGCGGCTCAATCTTGACCGGAGTCGTACCACTGCGGACGTACAGCGCATTCTGAGCGGAAGCGTTGACAACGCGGACTTCCCCGGCCGACAAGTCGCCTACGGTCCGGCGTGCTTCGCGCGTCTCCGGCTTGGCCCCAAACGTCTGTTCGAGCGTGATCTCCTCGCCAAGAACGCACGTAGCGAGCTTCCATACATCGTGGCCGTCCTTGGCACCCTCGAAGTAACTGAAGGCGTGCGTATCGGTGTAGTACCGAGCGTCGCGTTTCCGGCCCAACTCGGCGAGTGACAGTGTCTTGTCTGGTACATTGGCGGCGGTCGCCAGCCGTTCGGGGTCGTTGCCGGTCCAGTATCTCGTCGTAGTGCCAGCTCGAGCGACGTACTCCCATTCGAGCTGTGTCGGTAGACGGTACTTGCGTCCCGGCGTCTTTTCGACTTCGTTGAGCCAGCGGACGAACGCCTGAGCGTCGTTCCAACTGACGTGCGTTACAGGGCAGTCTTCGCTCCATTTCGAGAAGCCGGGCTTGTTCCAGGTATTCTTGTCCGCGTCGGACGCAGCTCCAGTCGGGTTCTTCGTCGATCGGCCGGCCTCGCCATCCGTGACGTACCCCTTGGCCTGGACAAACGTGCGGAACTGGGCGACCGTGACCTCGGTCGCACCGACGTAAAACGGGTTAGCGATCGTTGCCCGCGCAGCCGGATGCTCGTTGGCAAACACTTCCACGTCTTCGGCGGGAAAGCCGCGAACGACGGCCTCCGGCGATTCGTCGCCCCCGGCCGTGAAACTGCCCGGCGGGATCAGGAGGAGTCGAATGCCTGTTGGCGCGACGCCCTCTTCCGAAACGCCTCGGAGCTGCGCCCAGAGTTCGCGGACCTCGCGAGCGCGATCCGGCGGGAATGGCGATTCGAGCAGCGTCGGCCTGAGCGACTTCCACGACTTGGTGAGAACGGCTGTCGCGAAAAACTCGCCCGCGTTGAGCGTTGGCGTCTGCTTGCGACCGACACCCTTGATCGCCGGATCGGCCGGCACACGCTTCGAGACGTAGTTGACTAGCCCGGCCCACGTTACTTCGTCGTCGCTGTCGGCCGCCTTGCCAGCCAGGCCGTCGAGGACATGTTTGAAGAAGACGCCATGCTTGTGCGTCTCGGTTTCGTAGGCCCGCTCGCCGGCCTTGCAACTAAACAGAGCAGAGACATTGCGCGGCGGCCGTGGCAGTTTGGTGGCTTCGACACCCGCGCTCCGCGAAGCGAGCGGGTCGTTCCGGCAGGCATCCACGAGTAAGAGCTTGGCGTCCGCCCGGCTATCGTCGTTGAGCTGCCGATACAACGTGGCCAGCGAAATGAGCGTGTCGGTGCGCGTTGGGTCGGGCCGGGCATCTCTCGGGCAGAAGAATGCATCGTCGGTGTCATCGAACTGCAGCCCGTGGCCAGCGAGGCCGATCAACACGAGGTCGCCTTTGGCCGTGCCTTTGAGCAGTTCTGCGACGCGGGCCCGGACGTTGGCCCCGGTCGGCATTCGGCCCGAGTTACGCTTTCCCTCGGCCTCCGTGAGAAGGACAACCGAGTAGCCCTGAGCCTTGAGCAATGCTGCCGTGGCGGTCACGTCGTTGACGGCGAATTCGAGCGACCGAAACGCCGGGTCGTCATAGCGGTTAACGCCGACGAGCAGAGCATACTTCTTGCCTCCCGGCGGCTGGGCCAACACGGCACCGGTTAATAGGAGCACAACGGAAGCAGCCAACGACGAGGTGCGCATGGTGTCGGCTCCGCGGCGGAGAAGGTTGCAATCGAGTCTACGCCATCGGAAAACGATCCGCTAGCAGGATTCTTCCACGAAGCCGACCATAGCTCATGGCCGGTCGAACCCGTGCGACCGATACCAATATGGCCCGTGTGCGCGAAAATTGGCCAATTCGCTCGGGTTCCGATCAGGCATGGCACGCCGAGCGGCTTGTTTCGCAAAGTCCGGCCACAGCCGTGCCCTGGCTCGTTTGATGCAGTTTTCCTGTTGGGAAGCCACATTTTCGCGTTCGACTCGATATCGCACCCGCCGGTGCCGGGGATTGGCACGCCGATTGTGTAACCGCATGCCTACGTTCGCCCGATCGGCCGGTCACGGCAACCCGCCGCGCGTGATCCGAATCATACCGAATCTCATTAAACGCTAACCTCTCCAAGTCTAGAGAAGGTTAGCCTTCGACGAGATTCGGAATGAGTCGCCATTGGGACTCTTGCCATGCAAACGCGAACGCGCGGCCCACGGGACTGGGCCAAACTGGCGGCCCTGTGTGCGGAGCGCGGGTACCAGGAGCGGCGGACCTGCCCTCGTGGCCTCATTCTGGTCAAAGATGACAACACCCTGGCATTCTTCGACAACAGTCCGCCGTGCGGGTCGATGGTCGTTCGCGAAGTGATTGCGGAGCTATTTCAGGCCCACCTCGCCGACGCCGGCGTGCGCGTCCTCGCCACGGCCACACACCCGCGGAGCGGCCCCGACGATGGTCTGACGCTAGCCCTTTTGTTGGACGCGAACGTAAGTCAGGAGTCGGCCGTCACAGCCGCATGGAACCGCACGGCCACCGCGACCGACTGGTAAACACGGCGGGTGCGACCCCGCGGCTACGCACGCTTTACGGGCATCCTGTTGTCGCCGCCGTCGTCATTACCGCCCCCACCGCGCTCCGACGGCCGCGGCGAAGAAGACCGTCACAAACAGGTTGATGTACCAGTAGAGGTTCTGCCAGCGGTAGTCGCGCCGGCATTCCGCGAGGTAACCGTTGTACGCCTCCTGAGATTTGGCGTTCACCTCGTCGTACTCCTCCCGCAGCCGGGCCAGGAAGCGCTCGGCGGACTCCTTCGCCAGAGCCCGGTGTTCCGCCAGCGACTGCTCCTGCCGGGCGCAATGCTCTTCCAGCACACGCTCCTGGCGGGCCAACATGGCGCGGATTTCCTGGAGGAGTGCACCCGCTTCCGCGTCGTTCATTAGTCGTTCTCACTCCTCGCCTGCTCGCAGCGAGCGGCCGTGCAAGCCGGGTCCGCGTCGAGCTGCGCCTGAAACGAACGAGGTCTCGAAAGTACACTATCTTCCCGATAGGGAATTGACGCCGACCTGGCGCGCGACGTGGACCTCTCGTACATGGCCTACACGGAGCAGATCACGTTCCTGCTGTTCCTCAAGATGGCCCACGAACTGACGCAACCGCCGCACAACCGCAAGCCCATCGTGCCCGCCCCGACATCCAGAACCCAGCTCTCTTGTACCGGCTTATCCGCAACCTGATCCGGGCTGCGGCCATTGATCGCGTTTGCGATCCGGTTCGAGGACAGTCTGACGAAGGTGCCCGCCGAGAACTTCAGCGTCGTGCTGACGAACCCGCCGTTCGGCAAGAAGTCGAGCATCGGCACGACCAACGAAGAGGGCGAAGTCGAGAAGGACGAGACGACTTACGTCCGCCCGGACTTCGTGGCCGAGACGAAGAACAAGCAACTGACCTTTTTGCAGCACGTCGTATCGCTGCTCAAGGTCGGCGGCCGGTGCGCCATCGTCGTGCCGGACAACGTGCTATTCGAGATCGGGGCCGGCGAGAAAAGTGCGGCTCGCCGTCCGCCGACAGTAGATTGGAACTGGTCCGGGCGGGACTCGAACCCGCACGCCTTGCGGCACAGGCTTCTAAGACCTGCATGTCTGCCATTCCATCACCGGACCGTTAGCGTCATCATGGCTGAATAGGCTCCGCGCGTCAACGGCCAGAGGTCGTCCTCATAGGATGACTCGGCCCAGCCCTTTCCGGAGTGCCGCACCGTGTCCCGCGGAAAGAACGTCCTCGGCGAGCCACTCGCCGTCTGCTGCACCTCGCCGATGACCGGTTTCTACCGCAACGGCTGCTGCGACACCGGCCCTGGCGACCACGGGTTGCACGTCGTCTGCGCCCAGATGACGGCCGAGTTCCTGCGCTTCAGTCGGTCCCGTGGCAACGATCTCTCGACGCCAGTGCCAGAATTCGACTTCCCCGGCCTCAAGCCGGGCGATCGCTGGTGTCTATGTGCGGCTCGGTGGAAGGAGGCGTTCGACGCCGGCATGGCCCCACCGGTCGTCCTCGCGGCCACGCACATGTCGGCCCTCGAGTTCGCCTCACTCGAAGAGCTGTCGGCCCACGCCGTCGACGCGCCGTCCTCCGCGGAATGAAATCGTGACGTTCGACCTGAGCACTATTCACGGTTGGCTGCGGCTGATGCACGTCGTGCCGGGGTTCGTCGGCCTCGCCGCGTTCTGGGTACCGATCTTCTCCGCGAAGGGCGGTCGGTGGCACGTTGTCTTCGGCAAGGCCTTTGGCGTTTGCGCTCTCATCGTCATCGTCAGCGCACTTACCTCGTCGCTATGGATGCTGCTCGACCCGGTAGGGTTCAGCGGCGGCCACGAACCCGGCGGCGACTTGCAGTTCGTCGGCATCCTGCTTGGGACACTGGCCTATTTCACGTTGGTCGCGCTGGTTCTATCCCTTTGGGCTGTGTGGACGCGGCGGACGCCGGAGCGGCTCGCGGCCGGCTGGGTGCGGACGCTGATTGCGGGGATGGGCCTCGTCAGCCTGGCCCTGATGGTGGAAGGTAGCGTGCGCGTGAGCGGGGATCGCATGGGCACTGGGGCGATCCTGCTCGGCCTTGGTGTGGCCGGGCTGCGCGGGGCGTGGAAGTCGTACCGGCAGGTGACGGCCTCGCACCCGCCGCGGATGCACTGGTGGTATCTGCACATGGAACACATGCTGACGACGGGCATCGCCTTCCACACGGCGTTCACCGTCTTCGGCCTGGGCCGACTCGCTGGCAATTACCTGACCGGCCCCTGGCAGCTCGTGCCGTGGCTGTTGCCGAGCGCCATCGGCATCCCGGCGACCGTCTTTTGGGTTCGCGTGTACCAACAGAAGTTCGAGCCGACGCCCGTGGGAGACAAGCGATGAGCCGAACCGTGTCCCGCCGCCACTTCCTGGTAGCCGCCCCTGTCGTCGCGGGTCTCGCCGCGGCAACGGCCCAAGACCCGCCGCCGGCCAAGGAAGTCAAGGAGGCGAAGCCGGCCAAGAAGGCTCGCGAGAAGAAGCCACCGCTCGACGCCGAGCAGGTGAAGGCGTTCGTGATCGCGGCCCACAAAAACCTCGACGACGTGAAGACTCTCTATGAGAAGCAGCCGGCTCTCTTGAACGCGACGATGGATTGGGGCGGCGGTGACTTTGAGACGGCGCTTGGCGGAGCCTCGCACACGGGCCAGCGAGCGATCGCCCTGTTCCTCCTGGAAAAGGGCGCTCGCCTCGACATATTTGCGGCAACGATGCTCGGTCAGCTCGACGTGGTGAAGGCCGTGGTCGCGGCGAACCCTGGCATCGTCAAGTCGCCGGGGCCGCACGGCATCCCGCTCATCGACCACGCCAAGATGGGCAAGAAGGACGCCGAGGCCGTGTTGAAGTATCTCGAAACGTTGAAGTGAGAAGTTCCGATGACGTGCCGCTTCGCCGTCGTGACGATCGTACTCCTCGCCGCGGCTGCCCCGGCGAGGCCGGCGAACCCATTCGCCGCGGATAACCTCGTGGCGTGGTGCATCGTGCCATTCGACGCCAAGAAGCGAGGCCCGGCCGAGCGCGTCGAAATGCTCACGAAGCTCGGGTTCAAGCGCTACGCCTACGACTGGCGGGCCGAGCACCTGCCGACCTTCAACGAGGAGGTCGGCCTGTTGAAGAAAGCTGGCATCGAACTGACGGCCGTGTGGTTCCCCGCGACCCTCGGGCCGGACGCCCGCGCGCTCCTCGGCGTCATCGAGAAGCACGGCGTCAAGCCGCAACTGTGGGTGATGCTCGGCCAACCCGCCGGCGACCAGGCGGCGAAGGTGGCGGCCGCGGCGGACCAGCTTCGGCCGGTGGCGGAGGCGGCCGACAAGCTCGGCTGCAAGGTCGCGATCTACAACCACGGCGGATGGGCCGGCGAGCCGGAGAACCAGATCGCGGTCATCGACCGACTCAAGCGGCCGAACGTCGGCATCGTCTACAACCAGCACCACGGGCACGACCACCTGCCGCGCTTTCCCGCGCTCCTGACCGCGATGAAGCCGCACCTGCTGGCGCTGAACCTGAACGGCATGGTCGCGGACGGCGAGCGGCTCGGCAAGAAGATCGTGCCGCTCGGTGCCGGCGACCGCGACGCCGAGTTGCTGCGGCTGATCCGCGACAGCGGCTACGCCGGCCCGATCGGCATCCTCGGCCACACGCAGGACGACGCGGCCGAGCGCCTGGCCGACAACCTCGACGGGCTGGCGTGGCTGAAGAAGAAGCTGGCCGGGGCCGACGCGGGGCCGGCACCTCGCTATCGGACGTGGAAGCCGTAGAGCGCGGGCCGCGGCCGGCTAGCGGAACAACGCGGCGACATCGAGCCGCCAGCCGGGGACGGCCGGCTCCGCGTCGGCCTGATCGCCGGGGCGGAAGATGGTCGGTTGGGCCGGCGCGGCGGCGCGGTAGCAGGTGACGGTTCGGTTGATCGGATCGACGTCCCAGACGACGCGGGTGCCGGCCCCGAAATAATCAGTTCGTTTGTCCGCGTATTCGGTGTCGGCGGCCGGGCCATAGTCGGAGTCGCTCCGGACCTCGGCCGCAAAGGTCGGCGGACCTTCGACGAAGCGCATGTCGTTGGCCGGCAACGGGCCATCATAGTACGAGGCGTCGGGCGAAAACGATTCGCGGCCGGAGGACAGTTCGGGCACCGCGAAGCCCATGCCGTCGGTGTACGCGTTGCCGTGGCCGGCGCGGTCGGCGTAATCGCCGAGGCTGCGGTAAATCCGCCCGGCGACGAGGTTGGGCCGGTGGCCGGTGGGCATGATTTCCACGATCCTTCCGTTGACGAGTTCGGCCTTGCCCTCGACGCGGTAGAGGTCGTCGAGCGTGGCCCGCGGCTGCGCGATCATCGCGGCTCTCCTGACTGGGACGGAACGGCGAACCCCATCATACCGAGCCGGCCGGGCCGGAGGCCAGCACAATCAGCGGCAGACGCGCGGCCGTCCTCGCCTGGGTGTCCCACGGAGGTCGTGGTCGTTCGGGACGAGGAGCAAGGAGCCAAAAGTCAGTCCAGTAGACAGCAAACGCGGAATCCGGTTTCGGATCCAGCGTCGGACGGCGCATGCCCGCTACGGTTGGCCGCGCGGCAATCCCGATAGGTGGTTTGCCACGAACCACCACGCATCGCCCGTGTCCAGCCGCGATCATTGAATGGATCAATATCTGATGATTTATTTCCGCATTTCGCAACGCCGTCGCTACACCACTGCCAGACGTTGCCGTGCATGTCACACAAGTCCCACGGGTGTGGGCCACCCGCTCGTAATGGCCGACCGGCGTCGGCCGCTCGACATTTGGCCCCTTGGCCAAGGCTCGGTAGGGGAATTCGCCGTTGGCGTTGGCCTGCGTGCCGTCGAACGTGTCGCCCCAGTAAAACGCCGTCGTCGTGCCGCCGCGGCAGGCGTACTCCCACTCCGCCTCCGTCGGCAGCCGCACCGTCCGCCGCCGGTCGCGCCACCACAACCGCATGCAAAACGCCGTCGCCTCCTTCCACGACACGCATTCGACCGGAAACTGCCGCGTGTTTATCCCAGAGACCTGATCCTTGCCGCCGGCCGATGGACTGTACCAACTGGGGTTCTCTCCGGCGAGCGCCTCGTACTGCTCCTGCGTCACCGGGTACTTGCCGAGGTAGAAGTCTCGCGAAATGCGGACGCGGTGCCGCGGTTTTTCGCCCTCGGACGCATGCTGTTCGCTGTTCGGTGCCTCCATCAAGAACTCGCCCGCCGGGATGCGCACAAACTCCATCGTCACGCCACCGCCGAGGTCCACCCTCAGCCTCTTGTCGGCCGGTGCCACCGGCGCGCCGCTCGGCGGGGCGAGTTCGCGGGCCACGTCGTACAACGTCGTGACATCGCGGCCAGGTATTTTGGGCAAGCACTCCAATAGCTCATCGCCGCGGCTCACGTCCGTCGGCAGCAGCGCGAGGGCGTAGCGGATGCGCTCGCGCGACCCCGGCTCGGCGGCGGCGTGCTTGGCCCGCAACAATGGCTCAGCGTCGGCCCGCATCGGCTCCAACAAACGGACGATCAACGGCACGCCGGCAAGCTCCGCCGATCCCAACGCATCGACGAGCGCCGCGAGCCGCGTTTGCCGTTCGCTCGCTTCGTGGGCCAACTGCTGCCGCTGATACGCGAACGCCGCAACCGTCACGCCGACGACCACCGTCGCGAGCGTCGCCCACAGCCCCGTCCACGCCGGGTTCCGCACCACCCACCGCCGCAACCGCTCCGCCGCCGACAGCGGCCGGGCCGCGGTTGCTTGGCCATCGAGCCACCGCCGCAAGTCCGCTGCCAGCGCCGCACAATCGGCGTAGCGTCGCCCCGGCTCCTTCTCCAAACACTTGCGGCAAACCGCCTCCAAGTCCGGCGACACCGCGACGCCGCGCGCCGCCAACGCCGGCGGCTCCTGGTGCTGGTGCAGCCCCAGCACCACCGCCGTCGGCCCCTCGAACGGCACGTGCCCCGTCAGCAGCTCGAACAGCAGAACGCTGAGCGCGTACTGATCGGCGGCAGGACTCCACCGCCCGACCTCGCCGCGGCAGACCTCGGGGGCGAGGTACGTCGGCGTGCCCAGCACCGTGCCGTCCTGCGTCATCGCCGCAGCGTCTTCCAGCCGCCGGGCCAAGCCAAAGTCGAGCAGGTGCGGCTCGCCGCCCGCGTCGAGCATCACGTTCGCGCTCTTCACGTCGCGATGGATGACGCCCTGCGCGTGCGCATACCCTACCGCATCGGCGAGCTTGCGCACCAAGTCGGCCGCGCGCCACGGCTCCATCGGCCGCTCGTCGAGCGTGTCGTGCAGCGTCTTGCCCTCGATGAAGGCGCTGGCCAGGTACGCCCGGCCCTGCCATTCGCCGGCCTCGTACAACGGCACGATGTTCGGGTGGTGCAGCCCCGCCGCCGCCTTCGCCTCGCGCCGTACCCGGTCCCGCTTGCCGGCGTCCGTCGACGCCTTCGCCAGCTTCAACGCAATCTCGCGGTCGAGGTCGGCGTCGTAGGCGCGGTAGACGACGCCGAACGTGCCTTCGCCGAGTTCGCCGCGGACCTCGTACCGGCCGATGTATTCCGGGAACGTCGGCGCGTCGGCGAAGCCGGGCGGCGGCTGGGAGTTCGTCGCCCCGCCGTCCTCGGGGTCGAGCGTCAGGGCGTCGCGCGGCACCGGCGGTGGGTCGAGGGTCGCGTCGGGGTCGGGCGGCGGGAGCGTGGGCTGGTCGGACACGGGACCGATCTCCTCGCGTGGTGTGACAGCCCAAATTGTCGTGCGACGGCCGGCCGATTGCAACCTCTTCCGCGG
>JAXMAS010000019.1:0-124539 GCA_046350275.1 Gemmataceae bacterium | reverse complement strand
CGCTTCGCAGAAGCGTTCTTGTGCGTGGACGCTTCTGCGAAGCGTCGCGAACCAAAGGCTAAAACCGCCGCTTGTCCTTCTTGATGTCGTACGCCACCGACCCATCGATCAACACCTGCACGACGTAATGCCGCGGGTCGAGGATCGAGCCGGTCGTGATCAGGATGTCCGCGTCCTTGCCGACTTCGAGCGAACCGACCCGCTTATCCACCATCAGTGCCTTGGCCGGCTCGATCGTCAGGCCCCGAAGCGCTGCCTCGTCGTTCCAGCCGAGGCGGACGGCCATCGTCGCCTGGAACGCCAACTCTTCCTCGGGCACCACCGGGGCATCGGTGTTGACGCCGAGCGCCTTGACACCGCGGTGGGCGAACCCGGCCGCCTGCCCCTCGATCTGCCCGGTTGCGATGTCCACGCGGAACCCGCGCGGCCCAGCCATCACCGGGATATCCCGCTTGAGGATCTCAGCCGATAGCAGGTGGCTGTCGAAGCAGCCGTGGTCGATGACGACCTTTAGCTTCATCTCGTCGTGCAGAATCCGCAGGGTACTCATGATGACCTGGTAGCCCTGCGTGTGGACGACGACCGGAATCTGCCGGCGGAACAGCGGCTTGAAGTATTCGAGCCGCAGGTTCGTGGCCGGCTTCTCCTTGCGTTCGCCCTTCTCGAATTCATCCCAGTCCTTGACGTAGCCCATGCCCTCGCGGAGTTGCTCGCGGATGACGTAGTTCATGCCCATCCGGCCCGAGCCCACCTCGCCGCCGCGCCGCTCCGGGTTGCCGGCCTGCGCGATCTTGAGGACGCCGGGGAAGCGAATCAGCACGTCTTCCAAGGTGCCGGGGCCGGTCTTCATCAGCGCGCCCCAGCCGCCCATGTTGGTGCCGGAGCCGGGGATGAACGTGATGGTCGTGACGCCGCCAGCGACCGCGGTTTTGAGCTGGTCGTTGTTCGGCCGAATCTGGTCGAGGACGCGCAGCTCCGGATTGGTCTGGTAGACCATCTCGTTCAAGTCACCGGTGCCGCCGACGTGGCTGTGGGCGTCCACGAGGCCCGGCATGGCGAACTTGTCCGGCTGGTCGATGACGGTGTAGCTGTCCGGAACCTTGATTTGCGCCCGCGGGCCGATGGCCTCGATCTTGCCGCCGGAGACGAGGATCGTCGCGTTGACGATCGGCTCGCCGGCGCAGGTGATTGCCTTGCCAACGTGGACGGCGAATTTCGGCTTCTCGGCCGCCGACGCGGGGGCGGCAAGGGACAGGGCCGCGAACACGAATGTCAGGTTACGCATATGAGATTCTCTCCGCCGGAAAGCCCACCCGTGGCAACGGGTGGGACCACGCCTCCCCCACCCGTTGCCACGGGTGGGCTTTGCGCGGGGGTCATTCCTTCTCCCGGTATACCCACTGCCCGTCCACCATCACCGCGAGCACCCGCGTCGAGAGCGCGAACGGCGCGCCCGATACCACCACCAGGTCCGCGTCCTTGCCGGTCGCCAGCGTGCCGACCGATTCCAGACCGAGGAACTTCGCCGGCCCGGCCGTCAGGCCGCGGAGGGCGTCGTCGGTCCCGAGACCGTGGCGGACCGCGTAGCCGATGGCTGTCGGCAACTGCTTCGCCCCGGTCGTCGCCTGCGACTCGAAGCCGAACGGCACGCTGCGGACAGCCAGCGCCAGCGGCAGGTTGACCTCGGCGTGTTCGACCGTCTTGACGAATGGCGGCGCGGCCGCGACAGCGATATTCTTCCCGGCCAACAGGTCCACAAGGCGGTAGGCGTCGTCGGCCCCGATCAACACCGTCGTCAGATTGAACTCGTCGCGGAAGATGGCGACGGCAAGCTTGATCGCGTCCTCGCGGCGGGCCTCGACGAGTGCCGGAATCTTCCCGGCCACCAGCGCCCGGAACGGCTCCAGCGACTCAACCGACTGTGGCTTCGTCGGTGCCTTCGGTTCGGGCGGTCCCTTGGGCTCTTCCTTTTTCTCCTCGGGCTTCTTCTCGTCGGCCTTCGGAGCCGGCGTGGGCGCTTTTGCCTTGGCCGCGTCGTACTCCTTCTTCTTCCGCTCGTACTCGGGCAATTCGGCCTCGTACTTGGCCCAGCCCTCGTGGTATGCCTTGGCCGCGCGAAGCTGATCGCGGAGCTGCGGGCCGGCCGTCGTCAGGTTGCCGCGAATCGCGAAGCGGATCGCCACCGGGTCTTTGACGGCCCGCGGTGTCTCGCCCATCTTGAACGCCAGCACCGGTCCCGGCTGCGTGCCGCCGGCCGACAGAAGCGCCGTCGTCACGCCGCCTTGCCGGGCGATCGCGACTTGTGGGTCGCCGTTGACGAGCCGGTCGCCGAGCTTCGTCGAGATTGCCGCCTGTGTCAGCGGCCCGCCCAACCCCAACCCGTTCGCGAGGTCGAGGAAGCCGGGCACGATATACGCCCCGGTCGGGAACGAAGCCGTCTCGGCGTCGGCCGGGATCGATACACCGGTGCCGACCGCTCGGATCGTCCGCCCTTCGATCAAAACCGCGCCACCCGCCAGTGTCTCGCCGGTGCCGGTGATGATGCGGGTGCCGCGGACGACGTGGGCCTTCGCCGCCGGGGCCGTCTCATACACTGCCGTGCCGTTGACGTACACGGCCTTGACGCGGGTGTGCAGCTCGAATGGCGAGCCGGTCAGCACCACGAAGTCGGCGTCCTTACCTGGCTCCAGAGAGCCGACGCGGTCGCCCACGCCGAGCATCGCTGCCGCGTCGGAGGTGATGGTGGCGAGCGCCTGTTCGGGCGTCAGTTGCGTCGTCAACAGGCCGGCGAGGTAGAGCAACTCCTTGAGGTCGGCGTCGGCCACCGGCTTCAGCGCGATCCGCAAGCCGGCCGCTCGCAGCTCCTTCGCGACCAGGGCCGGCGACTTGTCGCCGTCGGCCGGAGCGTCCGCGACGGTGCCAGGCCGAACGCCGGGGTTCAAGACGACGCCGGCCACGCGCTTGGTCAGCGTCGAGAGCTTGTCGCGGTACGGGGCGATTGTGTCCGGCTCGACGAGGATCAGCTTCAGGTCGAACTCGTCGGCGAGCGTGAGCGCGGCCCGCAGGTCGGCGGCGGCGGGGGCGCTGACGCGGAGCGGCTTCTTGGCGGTGCCGGCCTCGGCGACGGCCTTCAGGAACGGGTCGGCCTTGGCATCAGCGCGGGCCGCTTGGAACGTGGCCCGCAACGTGGCGACGGCCTCGGCCAGCGACCCAGCCGGCTGCGCCCGGGTAGGAAGCAGCGGCTTCGCCACCGACATCGCCCCGACCGGCGGCTCATAGATGCTCGGGGCGTTTCGGAAGCCGTTACCGAGCATGACCCGCAGACTCTCTTCGGCCCGGACGATGCGCTTCGTCGCGTCGCCGGCCAGCTTCACGACCGAGCCCTGGCCGGGCAACAGGCGCGCCTTGCCGGGGGAAATCTGTACGGTCGTCACGCCACCCGCGAGGACCGCAGAGTAGTCGGCGTACGGGTCGTAGCCGTCGGCCGCGCGGTAGTGCGGCGTCAGCGTCATCAGGTCGTCGCGGCCCTTCTCGGCCAGCGTCGTCTCGGCGACGACGAGGCCGGGGATGATTGTCACGTCGCCAAGGTCGTGGACGGTTGCCCCGGCGGGAAGTGGCAGCTTGTCGCCGGTGCCCATCTCGATGATCTTGCCGTCGCGCACGACCAACATCGCCTTGGGGATGGCCGGGCCGGTGCCGGTCCACAGGCGGTTGGCGCGGTAGACGTGCGTCTCGGCGGCGCGCGCGGTCGCCGCGAGCGCTACGGTGACAACGACGATGCGTGCGAACGTGTTCATGGGTATGATCCGTTTCGCGACGCTTCGCAGAAGCCATTACGTTTCTGCGAAGCGTCGCGAACCGCGGGTTATTTCATCAACTGCTTGATCTTTCGGTCGTTCTCGCGCTCGTAGACGACCTTGCCGTTGACGACCGTCGTCTCGACCCAGGTGCCGAGCTTCAAGGGGTCACCGGTCAGGATCACGAGGTCGCCGTCCTTGCCCGGTTCGAGCGTGCCGGCGAACTTGTCGGCCCCGATCACCTTGGCCGCGTCGCGGGTCACCGCGGCCAGCGCCTCGTCGGCCGGCGTGCCGTACTTGACGGCTGTCGCCGCCTGGTACCACAGGTAGTTCGTGCCCACGGTCGGCGGCAGCGGCGGGGCGCGGAACAGGTTGCCGGCCGCGATGCCCGTGGACTGGAACGTCACGGAGACGCCCGCTTCGCGGTACACCTTCGGCAGCACGATCTGCTTCTCCTCGCCGGTGCGGGGGTCCGTCTCCCAGAAGACGAGCGTCGGGTCGAGGACGACCGGTAGCTTCGACTTGGCGATCTCCTTCGCGGCCTTGTAGCAGTCCTGGCCTAGCACCAAAACGCCCTTGAGCTTGTAGTCGTTGATGAGCTTGATCGCCTGCGGCACGTCCATCGCCAGCTCGCAGTAGACGACGGCGAGCGACTCGCCCTTGAGCAGCTTGCCGAGAGCCTCACGGACAAGCGTGGCATCGGTCGGATCGTTGCGGCCGGCCGGTCCACCCTGACCCGGACGTTGGCCGGGGCGTTGGCGCGGCGGCGGCTGCCGGTCTTCGGCCGCGGCTCCGCCTTCGCCAATCCCACCGTCAGCGGCCTTCACTTCCGGCTTGGCCTCGACCTTCGCCTCACTGGTCTTGAGCGCGTCGCGGGCGTCGTCGAGTTCCTTGCGCAGTAGCGCGAGGTGACCCATGCGATTGCGGTCAGCCGTCGGCTTCAGCGAAATCTTGATGCCGGCCGAGCGCTTGGCGATCATCTCGTCCACGTAGCCGCCGGCCGTTTTCACGATCGCGCCCTGCCCGCCGAGCATGGTGGCGTTGCCGGGGATGACGAGCGCGGTCGTCACCCCGTTGCGGCGGCATTCGTCGAACCACTCGGCGCTTGGGTCGAGCGCGTCGAGGACGGACAGGAACGGTACATTGGGGTTGGACTCGTTCGGCTGGTCCATGCCTCGACTGGAGTGAGCCTCGACAAAGCCGGGCACGACCACCTTGCCCGTGGCGTCGATGACCTTGGCATCGGCCGGGATGGGGACGTTCTTGCCGACGGCCTCGATCTTGCCGTTGCGGATCAGGACGACGCCGCCTTCGATGGGCGGGCCGGCCACGGGAATCACCTTGCCGCCCTTGACGGCCAGCCGCTCTTGCGCGGCGGCGGGCGCGGCCAGGATCATCAGAGCCGCGAGCGTAAGCGACCGGAGGAGCGGCAACCGCTCCCTAACGGTCGCGGCTCCGATCGAACCGAAATGCGGAGTGCGCGTCATGGTCATCGGCCCTCGAAGCGGGTCGCGCCGTCGGTCATGGTCCATAAGACGGCGGCGGTGAGGTCGAACGGGTCGGCGGAGAGTGCCACAAGATCGGCGTCGCGGCCCGGAGCGATGCTCCCGATCCGGTTCTCGACGCCGAGGATTTTCGCGGGCGACGCCGTGACGGCTGCGAGCGCGTCGGTCGGTGACAGGCCGAAGCGGACGGCGAAGCGGGCTTGCGTCAGGAGGTTGCCGCCGGTGAAGGCGAACGGGATGCCGGCTTTCTTCAGGATCGCCGGCTGGTTCCAGATCGGGTCGCTGCCCTCGGGGCCGTTGAACGAGAGCGCCATCGGCAAGGGGCCGAGTAGCACCGGCACCTTGGCCGCGGCGATCTCGCCCGTCACCTTGTACGCCTCCTGCCCGCCGGCCAGGACGAGCGGGTAGCCGTAGTCCTTTTGCAGCCGCAGGGCGCTGAGGATGTCGGAGTCGATCCGGCTGACGCAGACGATGGGCCGTTTGCCGTCGAGCGACTGGCGTACCACGTCGGACTCCGAGGCCGACTTGGCTCGCAGGAAGTCGTTGCGGAGCATCCAGACCACGCCCATGCGGTTGGTCGGCTGGCGGACGTAGATTGAGTCGGGCCGGTTCCGCGAGCTGTTGCGCGATGCCGGGTCCGACGCGACAACGATGGCGAGCGTGTGGTCCTTCTTCACGACGCGATTGGCCGGTGCAGCCGATGGCTTCACGACGCTGCCGAGACCCCCGATCACGTTGTCGGTGCCGGGCACCAGGCCGTAGGTCGTCGCCCCGTCGGCGAGCGAAACCTTGAAGGCACGAGCCTTCCAGTCAACGGCGTCGAGGACGCGGAAGTTGGGCGTGATTTCCTCGGTGAACTCGGCATCGTCAGTGAGGCCGGCCGTCGAGTGAGCGTCGATCAGGCCGGGGATCAGACAGCCTTGCCCGAGGTCGATGACCTTCGCGCCGGCGGGGGCGGCGATTTCCTTCGCGACTTCGGCGATTTTGCCATCCTTGATGCGGACGGCCCCCGGCGCGAGCGGGTCACCGGCCGCCGTGTAGACCTTGGCGGCGCGGACAACAACCTCCTCCGCGGCCGCGGGGACCGCGACGGCAAGGAGGGCGAGTGTCGAGAGCGTGCGGAGCATGGTGCGGATTCCCGGTTCGCGACGCTTCGCGGAAGCGTGCAGAGCCTCAGACGCTTCTGCGAAGCGTCGCGAAACGTAAGCTATTTCTTCCCCAGCTTCTTCCCCTGTGCCACGACCGCGAGCGGCTGGCTCGACGGGTCGAGCGGGCAGCCGTCCCAGACGACGAAGTCGGCCGCGTCCCCTGCCGCCAGTCGGCCGGTGTTTGCCGGCAAGCCCAGCGCCTCGCTGCCACGGCCGGCCAGCGCCCGCCGAGCGTCGTGCCGGCCCAGGCCACCGTTGACGAGCCACGCCGCGGTCGAACGCAATTCCGTCGCGGTGCCCGAGCCGAACGCCAGCGGCACTCCCGCCTTGCCGAGTTCGACCAGGCCGGTGCGCACGTAATCTGCGTCCGACGGCTTCACGGGCGTTACGATCACGCCGGCCCGCGCCGTCTTGATCTCGAATGCCATTTCGTTGATCTGCCGTGGGCCGACCAGGACGCCGCGGAGCTTGTGGTCGGTGATGAGCCGCAGCGCCGCGGCGACCTCGGCCCGGTTGCCGACCTCGAAGACCGCGGCGTGCTTGCCCGATTTCACCGGCTCCAGCGCCTTATCGCGCTGGGCCAGGATCATCCGCTCGACTGGCTCGGGCAGGAACATGTTGGTGACGGCCGGCAGACCCTTGAGACGGGCGTCGATGAACTCGACCTGCCCGCCGAGGGTGGCTGGATACCGTTCAACTTGCCGGGCCGTGGCCGTCAGCGTGAACTTCTGCCCAGCGTCGGCCGCGACCGTCATGCCGCCGTCGCCGAGTTTCACGACGCCGATCACGCCGCCGATCGTGTTGTCGGCTGCCGGGGCCGCGATGACTGTGAGGAAGCCAGCCTCGCGGTACGCCTTCATGTTGGCCGAGTCCGGGGCCACGCCGTCGGTGGCGCGGACGTGCGATGCCTCCGGGTCGGCCGTGTTGCCGCCGGCCGTCGCCGCGTGGGCCACGACCAGCCCCGGCGTTACTACCGCGTCGCCCACATCGATCACGGGCAGGTTCGCCGAACTCGGGGCCGTGATCTTGCCGTTCTCGATGGTCAACTCGCCGGGGACATACTCACCCGAGTCGGCCAGCAGTCGCTTGGTCTTCAAGACGAAGCTCGGTGGGAACGTGGCCGGCAGCTTCAGCCCGTCCCCGTGCGGCGACGCCGGCTCCGCGTCTGCGGTCGCGTCGTGGACGATGGTGCCCTGGCTGATGACGAGTCGGGCCGGCACGGAGGCATCGAGCGGGTCGCCGGCGAAGACAGCGAGGTCGGCCACGCGACCAACAGTTAGCGATCCGAGCTTGTCCTCGACACCGACCAACTCAGCCGCGCCGCGGGTTAGCGCTCGTAGCACCTTGTCGCGCGGGTAGCCCTCGGCCACGGCCGCCGCCGCTTGCAGCCGCAGACCGGCGGTGGCCCGCGCGTCGTCGCCAAAGGTGCCAAGTGCGAACGGCTTGTCGCCCTCGACGATCAGCTTGCGGAGTTGCGCTTTCTTTGCGGATGGGAAGGGCCCAAGGACGGCGGCGAACCGGCCATCCGGCACGGTGCGGACTTTGTCCAGCCCCTCGAACACGGGGCGGATGCCAAGTTCAGCAGAGAACTTCAGGGCGTTTCGCACGTCATCTTCGTGCGACACCGCAAGCCGCAGCGGGATTTCCTTCTTCACGACCTTGGTCAGCAGATCCCGAGCCGCGTCCTTTTTCGCTGGCGGCCCTTTGCCAGCCGCGCCGTTCTTGGCACCGAGAAGTTGGCCGCGCAACCCCTCGGCCGCGGCCGCACGGCTGATCGAGTTGCCGCTGGCCGGAGCGGTGCCCTGAGGTCCGGCTGCCGGCGCGGCGGAGGCGATCGATGCCTGCATGCCGGCCACGGGTTTCGTCGCCAGGTCCTCGATCGACTTGGCCGGGCCGACCCGCAAGACGGCTCCGTTGCCGGCGAAGCTGCCGGCCGCCGGCTGAACGTAAACGGCCGTCACGCCCTGAGCCGCTGCATCGCGCCACTCATCGGCGTACGGGTCCACCGCGTCGAGGATATTGAGCGTCCCGGCGCTGCCGCCTTCCTTCGCGGCCGCCGCTTGCAGCCACAGGATGCCGTGCGCATCGATCAGCCCCGGCGTCACGACATGGCCGGCCCCGTCAATGACGTGCGCGCCGGCGGGGGCCGTTACGTCCTTGCCAAGGGCGACGACCTTGCCGCCGTCGATGACGATGGTGCCGACGAAGCTGCCGGCGTCCGTCTGTGTGTGAATGAGTGCGCCGGTGATGGCAATGGCCCCGGACTTTGGAGCTGGCACGGGCGCGGCCCGCTCGACCGGGCTGGCCGCGGCGACCGGCGTGTCCTTCGGGGCTTCGCCGATGGGCTGTTCGCCCGGCGGCTCACAACCACCAATGATGGTTGCAAGGGCGATGACCACCGGCCCAAGGAGAAGGCTGTAGCGACGCATGGTGTCACCATCCCACGGCAGGCGCGTCAAACTTCAACGAAAGGTAGGTCATTCACAATTAACGAACCTGTGATGTCTGGGCAAGCAATTTCGTCGCGCGATGGCGCGTTTCTCACGAATTCGCGGCCCAAGGTAGGGAGGGGAAGGAATTCACCACAGAGACATAGAGGCACAGATAAGACGGTAGAATGAGTTCTTCCGCCTTCCCGGCTCTGTGTCTCGGCAGTTAGTCCGGAGTGCCCGTGTCCGATGTGCGCGAAGTCCTGCAACACACCTTCGGCTTCCTCGGCTTCCGCGAGGGGCAGCAGGCAGTCATCGAACGCCTGCTCGCCGGCCATTCCGTCCTGGCCGTCTTCCCCACCGGCGGCGGCAAAAGCCTCTGCTACCAGCTACCCGCGATGTTGCTCGACGGCTTGACGCTCGTCGTCTCGCCCTTGATCGCGCTTATGAAGGATCAACTCGACTTCCTCACCGCCCGGCACGTCCCCGCTGCCCGGCTCGACTCAACGCTGACGGCCGACGAGGCCCGTGCCGTCTACCGTCGCCTGCACGCCGGCCAGTTAAAGCTGCTCTACGTTTCGCCGGAACGGCTCGCCAACGAGCGGTTCCTGCAAACGCTGCGCGCGCTCAAGATCGCGATGCTCGCCGTGGACGAGGCGCATTGCGTCAGCGAGTGGGGCCATAACTTCCGGCCCGACTACCTGAAGCTCGGCCAGCTCGCGCGGGAGCTGAATGTTGGCCGGATCCTGGCACTGACCGCGACCGCGCCGCCGAGCGTGGCCGACGACATCGCGCGGGCGTTCGCCGTCAAGCCGGCCGACCAGGTCCGCACTGGGTTCTACCGTCCCAACCTGACCCTGCGGCTGACGCCGTGCCGCCCCGGCGAGGCCGCGATGCTCCTGCGCCGCCGGCTCGACGACCGACCACGAGGGGCGACCATCGTGTACGTCACGCTCCAGCGCACGGCGGAGGAAGTCGCCTGGATGCTCACGTCGAAGGGCACACCGGCTCGCGCGTACCACGCCGGCCTCGACGCTGAGGTGCGTCACCAGATTCAGGATTGGTTCATGGAATCGTCGAACGCCGTCGTCGTCGCGACGATTGCCTTCGGCATGGGCATCGACAAATCCAACATTCGTTATGTGTACCACTTCAACCTGCCGAAGAGCCTGGAGAACTACGGCCAGGAGGTCGGCCGGGCCGGCCGCGACGGGTTGGAGAGCGTCTGCGAAGCGTTCATCTGCCCGGAGGATTGCGTCGCGCTGGAGAACTTCACCTTCGGCGACACGCCGACTCCGGACGCGGTGACGGCGCTCGTCCAGAGCCTGACCAAGCGTGGCCCGGCATTCGACGTTTCGACCTACGACCTGGCCAACGAATACGACATCCGCCCGCTCGTCGTCGAGACGCTGCTCACCTATCTGGAGTTGGAAGGCGTCATCGCGGCGACGGGGCCGTTCTTCCGCGAGTACAAGTTTCAGCCGCTGAAGCCCTCGGCCGACATCCTGGCGAAGTTCGACGGCCCGCGGGCCGAGTTCCTCGGCAAGCTATTCCGCCGAGCGAAGAAGGCGAAGACGTGGTTCAACCTCGACGTGCCGGCCGCGGCCAAGGCGCTCGGTGAGCCGCGTGGCCGGATCGTCGCGGCCCTGAACTACCTCGAAGAACAGGGCGACCTGACACTCAAGGTGTCGGGCGCGTCGATCGGCTATCGCCTGGTGAAGCCGCCGGCCGACGCGAAGAAGCTCGGGGCACGGCTGGCCGAGCGCTTCGTCGAGCGCGAGAAGCGCGACGTCGAGCGGCTGGCGATGGTGCTGAACCTGTCGCAGCACCCGGGCTGCTGGTCGCGCAAGCTGGCGGCGTACTTCGGCGACCCACCGGGCACGGACTGCGGCCACTGCGGCTGGTGCCAGGGCGACCGCCCCGGCCCGCTGCCGCCGCCGAGTTGGCCCGCCATCGGTGACGCCGAGCGGGCGTTGGTGCGGTCGCTTCGAGCGGAGATGCACGACGCGCTGGCGACGCCGCGGCAGATGGCCCGCTTCCTGTGTGGCCTGTCGTCGCCAGCGACCGCGAAGGCGAAGTTGACGAAGCATCCGGCGTTCGGCCGACTCGCCGCGATGCCGTTTGCCGAAGTGTTGAAGTTGACGGAGGGAGCGTGACCGCCCGCCGTCGGCGGACGTGATACAATGCCGACGCCCGCAGCGCGGAGGCGACGCGATGCCGAACCCGTTCCCCGGCATGAACCCGTACCTGGAGTACCCCGGCGTCTGGCCGGACTTCCATGGCAACTTCATCTTCGAGTGCCGCCGTTGGCTGCTCCAGCGCCTGCCGCGGAGTTATACCGCCCGCGTCGGCGCGACCGTGCGGTTGGTCCGCTCGCCGGACGGCCCCGACCGCTCGTTCCTGCCGGATGTCGGCGTGACGCGGCTACCCGGCGCGCCGGCGAGTGGGTCCGCGGCCTCGGCCGCGACCGTCGTCCTCGACCCCGTCACGGTGACGGTCCCGGAACTGGTCGAAGAGAAGGAGTACGAGATCCGCATCGTCCGCTACCCCGACGAGCAGCTCGTCACCGTCATCGAACTCCTGTCGCCGACGAACAAGGACGCCGCGGACGTGGGCCACGCCGAGTACGCCGCGAAGCGGCGGCGGCTCTTGCAACTGCCGATCAACCTCGTCGAGATCGACCTGTTGGCCGGCGGCACCCGGCCGGCCATCGACCAGCCGTGGCCGGCGGGCGACTACTTCTTCCTGGTGTCGTGGGCCGGCGAGCGGCCGCGGGCCGGCGTCAAGTGCTGGTCGGTCCGCGACCCGCTGCCGACGATCCCGGTGCCGCTCGCGGCCGGCGACCCCGACCTGCCCCTCGACCTGGCCGACGTGTTCCGCCAGACGTTCGACGGCAACGACTTCGACCGCGTCGTCCGGTACGCCGGCCGGTTCCCGGCCCCCCTGTCCGACGCCGACCGTGCCTGGGCGGAGGGCGTCGCCGGCGTCGCACCGCCGGCGGCGTGACGGCGGCGGTTCGCGGCCGTGCCACCCTACGGACTCTGACTGTAGAGTACCCGCTTGGCCTCGTCCCAGCATCGAACGCAGAGTAGTTGAAACTCGGCGGCTTTCATCCATTCCTTGGTGGTCGCGTTCGGATGCTCACGGGACCATTGATCGCAGGCGCTGCACCACGCTTCCGGTCGTGGGCCGTCGCTGTCGGCACTCCAGAAGAATCCGACCTTCTCGCCGCTGTCGATCGCTCGACACACGTGGATGCACGCGAAGGCGAGGTCTTGGGCACCGTGCGTCGCACAGGAAACCTGTTGTGCATTCATGGTCCGGCCCGCCCTCGTGTCACCTGCGCCGGTCAGCATCCGTCCAAGGTCCGCCCCGACCGCGGAGATAGCCTGCGCCTCATTGCGTGATCTCGACACGATGCCCGTCGGGATCGACAACAACCGCCCGCACGCCCCACGGCCCGTCGGCCGGCGGCGCGGCGACCTCGGCCCCGACGCCCTGTGTCGCGGCGACGGCCGCCGCGACCGATTCCACCCGAAAGCCGAGCCGCACGCCCGCGGACGATGGGCCGTCGCCGCGCGGGTAGACCTCGAACACACACCCATCCACCTCCGCCGCGAGATGCGCCGGGCCAGTGCCGTGGCGCTCGCGCGAAAGCCGTAGCCCGAGCGACTCATAAAAGACCCGTGACTTTTCCAGGTTCGCTGCGCGGACGACGACGAGGCTCAGGCGAACGCCCATGCCGACCTCCGCGTCAGTCTCGTCGGATCCGTCGCCATCGCTTACCCACCCGTGTACAGCCGCTTCTCTTTGATGTACACCTCGACCGCCCGCGGCAGCATGTAGCGCACGCTGCGGCCAGCCCCGACGCGGCGGCGGATGTCGCGGCTCGACAGGTCGATCAGCGGCACCTCCACGCGCTCCAACCGCACATCCGATGCTGGCATGCCGACGGCCGCAGCCAACTCGTCGCGGGTCAGGACCGTATGGCCCGGCCGTTCCATGACAATCAGCCCGGCCCGCCGTACGACGCGCTGCGGATCGTGCCAGCGCGGCAGGTCCGGCAACGAATCGCTGCCGACCAGGAAGAACAACTCGGCGTCCGGCTGCTGGGCGTGCAGTTCGTCGAGCGTGTCGGCCGTGTAGCTCGGCCCGGCCCGGCCCTTCTCCAACTCATCCACGCCGAAGCATTCGTGTCCGGCGATGGCCAGTTGTAGCATCTCAACGCGGCGATCGAACGGCGTGATGGCGTGGTCGGTCTTGAGCGCGTGCCGGGCCGCCGGGACGAATAGCACCCGGTCGAGCCGGGCCTGCTCGCGGCACTGCTCGGCCAGGATCAGGTGCCCGTAATGCACCGGGTCGAACGTGCCGCCGAAGACGCCGAGCCGCATTCCTGCCTCCATCAAGATGCGCTAACCACAGAGACACCGAGAAGACAAAACGCATTGTATTTGTCTTCTCAGTGACTCTGTGCCTCTGTGGTTAGTCCTCTTTCGCTAGCTCCGCAGCCGGGCGGCCGCCTCTTCCGGCGGCAGCGGGTTGAGGAACGTACCGCCGGCCAACTCGAACCCGGCGACGCCGGTCAGTCGCGGTAGCAGCTCCCAGTGCCAGTGATACGCCGGCGACTCGGCCGCTCGCAGCGGCAGCTCGTGCAGCAGATAATTGTAAGGCGGGTCTTCGACCAACTCGCCGATCCGGGCGACGAGCCGGTGCATCACTTCCGCGACCTCGGCCATCTCTGCGGCGGACGCATCGGCAAAGTGTCCGCCGTGCCGCCGCGGCAGGACCCATGTCTCGTACGGGAACCGTCCCGCCCACGCGCAGACCGCGACGACGTGTTCGCCCGCCCACACCAGCCGCTCCCCGCTCGCCGTTTCGCGGGCGATCAGATCGCAGTAGATGCAATGCCCGTGGCGGGCGTGATACGCTTCCGCCCCCCCGTACTCGGCACGCAGCTCGCGCGGCACCAGCGCTAGCCCGAGGATCTGCGAGTGAGCGTGTGTCACCGATGCCCCGGCCCCGGCCCCGTGGTTCTTGAACACCTGCACATAGGCGAGCCGTTCGTCGGGCGTCAGCGCCCGCAACCGCTGGCGATAGATGTCGAAGACGCGGCGGGCCTGATCGACCGACAGCCGGGCGAACGAGGTCTCGTGTCGCGGACATTCGAGGACGACCTCATGAACGCCGACGCCAGGCCGGGCGGCGAACAACTCGTCGTCACGGCTTCGTGCCGTGGACGCGATGCGGGCGGCCGGGTACATGTTCGGCACGACGCGGACTTGCCAGCCCGGCGAATCGGGCAGGGTGCTGGCGTCGCGCACGGCGGCGATCTCGTGCGGCGTCTCGCGTTCCTGCCCTTCGCAGAATGGGCATGGGCCGCCGCGGTCGGCCAAGGGTGGCACGCGCGATTCGAGCGGCCGTGCCCCACGCTCCGGCGACACGAATACCCAGCGATCGACGACGGGGTCCTTGCGCAACTGTGGCGCGGTCATCGGGTCATGGTACGAATGCTGTGCCCCGTCCGGCGCGGTTTACGACGAGCGGGCGACGGCCGAGAATGGAGGCGGGGGCGGCTCACTCCCGATCGCCAACTCCCCGAACCATCGAGGTGACGCCATGACGACTCCCGTCGCAATCCCGCTAACGACGACCGCGTTCGCACCCGGTCAGCCGATCCCGCCTCGGCACACCGGCGATGGACCGGACGTATCGCCGCCGCTAGCGTGGGGCGATGTGCCGGCCGGAACCAAGAGCCTGGCGCTTTTGTGCGACGACCCGGACGCCCCGCGGGGCGTGTGGTCGCACTGGGTGATGTGGAATCTGCCGACCACGGCCCGCGGGCTACCCGAGGGTGTGTCGCAACAGGCCGTGCTACCCGACGGGACGCGGCAAGGGATCAGCGACTTTCACCGAGTCGGCTACAATGGTCCCGCACCGCCGCCGGGCAAGCCGCACCGCTACTACTTTTTGCTCTACGCCCTCGACACGGTTCTCGCCCTGGATCCAACGTCGAACCGCCTGCAACTGATGCAGGCTATGCAGGGCCACATCCTCGGCCAGGGCGAGGTGATGGGGACCTACGGTCGAAAAGGCTGATCCGCCGCTCGTGGTACAATGCTGCCGCGAATCCGGAAGCCCATGCCATGCGCCGCTTGCTCGCACCCGTCCGCACGCCAGTTCGCCGTGCCGCGCTCGTCGCTGCGGCGGCCTTCCTACTGCTTCTGCGCTATGCTCCATACCCACCGCGCTACTGCGCACCGACCAGCGGGTTTTTGCCCATCGGCTTCTCCCCCGACGGTCGGCAGCTTGCTCTCCACAATTGGTATCTGCACACCGACCTCTCCAGCCTACTGTTCGGCAAAGTAGTCGTTCACGACTTGACCGCGGGCGGCCCTGGTGAAAGGTGCGTCGAGGTAAACCTCTACATGCCCCGCCCACCAGACGAGCCGTTTCCGTTGTGGCCGCTCTGGGAGTACCTCCGCGATCCGTCGATCCGCCGCCGGTTGCTCGCCCAGGTGTACGGCGACGCGGCCCTTGGGCCGGATGAAGGCGGGTGGCCGTCGCTTGGCGTCGTCGATGCGTCGGCCGACCGCCGGTATTGGGCCTATCAGACGGTCGGCGGCCAACCGGATGTCGGAGCTGCCGACCGCGCCGGGGCAACGCAACTCGTCGTCCGCGGGGTTGCGACCGGACGGGTGGCCGTGACGACGGATGGCGACTTCCTTTCGTGTGCGTTCGGGCCAGGGCCAGACCTGCTAACGACCGTTCATCTCGTACCCGCGGCCCCCACGTCAGCATACCGCATCGATCGTTGGAACCTGACGACGGGCCAACGAGTGACGCCGCCGGGTTGGCCGCAATTTCCGGAGCGGCCCGCGCTGACGGCGGATGGACGATATGCCGTTGCCTTCCGGTTGGCCCATCCGCCGGAGAGCCAGGTTTACGATCTCGGCAGAGTTTACGACCTCGACGACGGCGGTCGATTCGTTCGGTCGCTTCACTTCCCCATCGACCGCCCAGCTTGGCTCGACAGCCGTTGGGTTCGCGGCCATAGCTTCGTCAGCGTAGCCACGGGCGGCGGCGACGGGCCGGGGAATTGGCTAGAGATCGACTCCCTGGCCCGCGACCGACCGCTCACGCTTCGCGCCACCGCAGACTACGCGTTTTGGCCCGCTGGCCTTGCGCCGGACGGCACGCGAGCGGCCATCGCGGTCATGCCGCGCGGCCGCACTTCGCCGTTGCCTGATTGGCTCGTCGACTTGGCCGACCGGACGGGCATCAACCTTCAAGCGCAGTCGCAGCTGTGGCTGCTCGATACAGCGAGCGGTCGCGTGATCGCCGAGCTTGGCGGCAACCCGGACGTGAACGGCTCGATCCCGTCGGCTGTCTTTTCCGATGACGGCAGACAACTCGCGTTTGTTGGCAGCGGCGTGCTGCACGTCTACGACCTGCCTCTGCACCGGCCGTGGCACTTGATTGCCGCGTGGACCGCTCTCGCGACCGGGGTGTACGCCATGTTCGACTTGGGCGTGTGCCGCTGGCGTCGCCGTCATACCGCGGGGTAGAATGCGGCCATGCCCCGCCTCCTGTGGCCGTTCCGTACGCCGTTGCGTCGGTCAGCTTTCGTCGCCGCGGCGGCGTTCCTGCTGTTCGCGGGCTAGGCTCCCTGTCGGCCGCGATACAGTGCGGCGACCGACGGGCACTTCCCTGACGGCTTCTCACCCGATGGGCGGCAAGTGGCTCTGCGCAACCGATACTACGACGTCGACATGTTCGCTGACCAACTCCACGCCGACAGCCCGTCGGCCAGGTCCTAGAGCAGGGCGGTGTCGTCGCCGCGGCGGGGGAGTCGGCGGCCAGTTGTTCAAACAACGTAGAGGCGCGCAGGATGTTGCCGAGCGGCTTCGCCTTGTCGCGGAGCCAGTCGCCCATCGCCGCAAAATCGAGATGCACGGCCAGGATGCCGAAGAGCAGATTGCGGTCGGCGGACGCGGCGGGCATGGCCATGACTCCGAGAGCGGAGAGTCGTGTTGCGGCCATACCATGCCGGGGCATCAACGACCACCAGCGCTACCAGCGACCGTTTGCGCCACCAGCGCCCACGACGGACTCAAAGGAGGAAGAACAGGTTGCAACGTGATGAGTGTCGGCCTGCCCGCCGGTCATCCCGTAGGGTGGTACGAGCACGGCGAGTGCCGCCACGACCGCCGGGTCGCTGGGCGGGTCTGGTGGCACTCGCTGCGCTCGTACCCACCCTACGGGAATCCGCCGGCCACTTGCCTCGGATTTGAGAGCGGCCCCGACCTACCCGCCGGTCATCCAGCCATAGAGCCGTTCGTACTCCGTCGCACTGCGGCCCCACGACCAATCCTGACGCATTCCCGTTTGCACGAGTTGTCGCCACACGTCCTTCTGCTGCCAGTAGCACGCCAGTGCCCGGTGGACGGCATGCTGGAAGGCCGGCGGTGTGTACGGGCCAAAGCGGAAGCCGGTTGCTGTGCCGGCCGCGAGCGTCTCGGGCGTGCAGTCGGTGATCGTGTCGTAAAGTCCGCCGACGGCCCGCACCACGGGCACCGTGCCGTAGCGCAAGCTATAAAGCTGGTTCAGACCCGACGGCTCGAACTGGCTCGGCATCAAAAAGATGTCGGCCCCGGCCTCGACCTGATGGGCCAGTCTTTCATTGAAGCCCAGGTAGATGCCGCACTTTTGGGGAAACCGGCTCCGGATCTGCTCGAATTGGTGGTGGTACATCGGGTCGCCGTCGCCGAGGACGATGAGCTGCACATCGTGCGACAACAACTCCCACGCTGACTCGGTGATGAGCGAAATGCCCTTTTGCTCGGCGAGCCGGGCGACAACGCCGAGGAGCGGCACCTCCGGGCGCTGCGGCAGCCCGAACGCCGCCTGCAGCGCCGACTTGTTCGCTGGCTTGCGTTCGAAGACCGTCTCGTCATCGTAGGTCGCGGCGATCAGCTTATCGTTCCGCGGGTCCCACTCGTCGTAGTCGACGCCGTTGACGATGCCATTCAGGACGTCGCGGCGGTCGCCAAGCAGTCCTTCGAGACCGTAGCCGAAGACCATCGTCTGGATCTCTTCGGCATACCGCGGGCTGACGGTCGAGAGCCGATCCGCGAAGACGCAGCCGGACTTCAGGAAGCTCAGGTTGCCGTAGAACTCGAGTTGGCGATGGTTAAACAAGCGTTGATGCAATCCGGTCGCGGCCATCGCGCTCGCCGGGAAGTTGCCCTGGTAAGCGATGTTGTGGATGGTGAGGAGCGTGCGGATGCCGTGGTACGCCGAGGCATGCAAGTGGCTCGACCGCGCGTACAGCTCTTTCAGGTAAGCGGGCAACAGGCCGGTTTGCCAATCGTTGCAGTGGAGGATCTCCGGCTTGACGTCGAGCTTCGGGAGCGCCTCCATGATTGCCCGGCAGAAGAAGATGAAGCGCTCGGCGTTGTCGCCGTAGTCTTCCTTGCGGCCGCCTGGTGCAGAAAAGTTGTACAGGCTGTTGCCGTGGGCCGGGTCATCGCGCTCGAACAGCTCCGGCTGCTCGACGAGGTAGACCGGCACGTCACTCTCGGGCAGGGTCGTCCGCCAGATCCGGCCGGGCAACGACCGGTGCCCGAGCGGGATTGTGAAGATGATGCCGGTCGGCGTGAGGTGATGCGAGCTATGACGGACGCGGTAGTAGAGCGGCAGCGCGACGGCGACCTGGTGCCCGCGGCGAGCCAGCGCCCGCGGCAGGGCGGCGCAGACGTCGGCCAGCCCGCCGGTCTTGGCAAAGCCGGCCACCTCGGACGCGGCGAAGAGGACGCGGAAGCGGCGAGAGGGGTCGCTCATGCAAGTAGTTTAGCGGCGGGCCGGCCTCACGACCCGGCCGCAGGCGGGCGGATACGTAACTCTTCTTCGAGTACGCGTAGTCGTTCCTCGGCCGCGTCGGCGCGGGCCTTCTCGGTCTCAGCGCGGACTTTCTCCGCATCGGCCCGCGCCTTCTGCTGCGCCGCGCGAGCTTGCTCGGCGTCGGCGCGGGCTTTCTCCTCGTCAGCCCGTGCCTTCTCTTCGTCGGCCCGCGTTCGCTCCTCAACGAGTGCGACTTTGAGTTCCGGGTAGTCAATGAGTTCTTCGTCCGTCTCACCGTCGTAGGCAACGACGCGGCCATCCACGATCCCGAGGTAGATGCCCAGGGGCTCCAACCACAGGCGGCCATCGTCTGGCTCCATGCGAACGTACCGCCGCGGTGTCCATCGATAGCCGATCAGACGCGGTGCTGACTCTTCGTCCTCGCGGTCCACGATGACGTAGAGCGGCACCTTATACCTGTGGTAGTGTTCGACCTTTGTCGTCACGTCGTTCTCCCGCGTACTCGGCGACACGACCTCGACGATGAGGCTCGGGAGTTCCCCTTCCGCGGCCACGTCGAATTGGCCGCGCGGCCGGTCCGGGTCTGTTACGCCGAGGAAGACGGCCAGGTCCGGCGAGTGGTGCTTTCCGTCCGCCCACAGGACTTTGGTATCGCACAACACCAGCCCGCCGGGAATGTTCGCGATTCGACTGCGGGCCACGATGCAGAGGTATGTGAGGACGAGCGAATGGAGGGTGCTATTCACGATCTCGTCCTCCTCGCGCGGGTGCAGCGCGTCCTGCAACGTGAGCGGCACCTGTTCGACGACGGTCGTGCCGTCCGCATGGGTGTGGCGGACGTTGCGCCAGCCGATGGCGAACGGGTCGGCGGCGGGCTTTGGGGTCGAGATCATGGATTGTCCTCCGGCGACATCATACCCGCCGCGGTCGGCCGGCCACAATGCCCGCTACCGCTTCGGCAGCGCGTCGAGTTCCTTGCGCCACTTCGCCGCGTCGTCCGGCTTGTTGGTCGCCTCGGCGAACTGGACCAGCCGCTCCACGGCTTCGGGCAGGCGGACCTTGTAAGACGCGTCGATCTTGGCCGCGCGCGCCTTCATCCCCTCGTAGCCGGCCAGCAAGAGCGGCTCGGCCTCGGCGTAGCGTTTCTGCCCCAGGAGGCAGGCCCCGAGTAGGCTCTGGGCGTTGAAATACCGCCAGTCGTCGGGCAGCTTCGTCGCGCGGATGGCCAGGCACTCGCGCACGACCGGCTCGGCCTCGGCGAACTTCTTCTGCCGGAGGTACGTCAGGCCCAGCATGGACAGCCGGCCGGCGACGTCGGGATGGTCTGTGCCGAGCACCTTCTTGCTGAGCGGCAGGAGGTCGAGCAAGAGCGACTCGGCCCGGGCGTGGTCGCCCCGGTGCTGGTATGCCTCCGCGAGCGCTCCCATTGCGCCCAGGGTGAGGGGGTGTTCCGGGCCGAGCTTACCCCGGGAGAGCGTGAGGTTCTCCGCGAACAGCGCCTGGGCCTCGGCCAGCCTCCCGGCGTCCTGATAGACTCCGGCCAGACCGTCGCGGGCGCGCAGCGTCGTGGGGTGGTCGGGGCCCAGCTTGACCTTGGCGAGTTTGAGGTTCTCTTCGGCCAGCGGCAGGGCGTCGGCCAGTCGTCCGCCCGCTCGGTAGCCGGCCGCGAGGTTATACCTCGCGATGAGCGTGTCCGGGTGGTCGGGGCCGAGTTTCGCCCGCGCGAGCGCCAGCACCTGTTGGTTCAGCGCGAGTTCCTCCGCCCGCCGGCCGGCCAAGCTGTACGCCGAGGCGAGGTTGGTCATCGCCGCGAACGTATCGGGGTGATCGGGGCCCGACAGCGTTTGCCGCAGCGTCAGCGCCCGTTCGAGCAGCGGCAGGGCCTCGCGCCAGCGGCCGGCGTCCAAATAGGCCAGGGCGAGGTTGTTCATCACCGCGACGGTGTCGGTGTGGTCGGGACCACGCACCTTCCGGGACCGCTGGAGCGTCTCCTCGTGCAGCGAGATAGCCTTCGGCAACTGGCCGTCCTCTCGGTAGTAAGTGGCGAGACAGTCCATCGACGTGAGCGTGTCTGGGTGGTCAGGACCGAACTTCTTCAGCCGTAGTTTCAGCGCCTTGTCCTGCAACGCGATCGCCTCCGGCAACCGGCCGGCGACGTGGTACGCCTCGGCGTAGTCGCTCATCGACATGAGCGTGTCGGCATGGTCGGGGCCGAGCCGAGCCTCGCGAAGTTCGACGGTTCGCCCGAACAGCGCCAGGCCGCGATCCAGCTTTCCCGTATGGACGCAGACATAGGCGAGGTCGTTCATGCTGGTGAGCGTGTCCGGGTGATCCGCGCCCAGGTGCGTCGTCCGCAGCTCGAAGGCGCGCTCGAACATCGGCACGGTCGATTCGCGTTCTCCGAGGTACCAATAGGTGTCCCCCAGGACGCGGAGGACGGACGCCTCGACCACCGGCCGGTCCTTGAACGTCGGCCCGACCTCCGCCCGCGCCGCGTCGAGCGCTTTCCGCAAGGTCACATCCTTGCCCAACCCGCCGTGATCCCCCTCCGGCCGGCCGGCGGCCAGCACCTTATCCTGGAAGAACGCCAGCACCGCCTGGGCCTCGGTCGCCGACTGCTGCGCCTGCCCCTCGGCTTTCACCGCCCGGTCCCGCTGCGTCTCCGCGTCGGTGCGCTGCTGGGCCTCGGCTTTGCGGGCCGCCACAGCCCGCTCTTCCGCCCGCACCGCCCGCACCGCTTGCCAGGTGCTGACGGCGGTCGCGGCCAGCAGCAGCAACGCGATCGCCGCCGCCGTCGTCAACGCCGGCCGGTGCTTCCGCGCGAACTTCCGCAGCCGGTACCGCGCCGACGGCGGGCACGCCTCGACCGCCTCGTCCGCCAGGTAACGCTGGATGTCGCGGCCGAAGCCGTTCGCCGTCTCGTACCGCCGCGTCCGGTCCTTCTCCAGCGCCTTCATGACGATCCAGTCCAACTCGCCACGGACCAGCTTCGTCAGCTTCACCGGCTCCAACTGCCGCTGCGCCGCCACGCTCGGCAGCGACCCGCTGCCGCCGAGCCGGGTGCTGGGCTTCGGCGGCTCTTCCTCTTTGATGAGCCGGACGATCTCCTGCCACGCCGCCTCGCGGAACCGCCGCTTCTCCAACGGCGTCGTCCCGGTCAGCAGCTCGTACAGGATCACGCCCAGGGCGTAGACGTCCGTCCGCGTGTCCACGTCGAGGTTGTTGAACTCGGCCTGCTCGGGACTCATGTACAGCGGCGTGCCCATCATGACGCCGTGGGCGGTGTGCAGCGTGCGTTCGGTCAGCGGCTGGTGGATCGCCTTGGCCAGGCCGAAGTCGATCACCTTCGGGATCGGCTGGCCGTCGTACAGGCAGACGAGGACGTTCGACGGCTTCAGGTCGCGGTGGATGATCCCCTTCTGGTGCGCGTGCTGGACGGCCTGGCAGACGGGGACGAACAGCGCCAATCGTTCGGCGATGCTCAGCCGGGCGTCGTCGCAGTACTGCGTGATCGGCACGCCCTTGACGTACTCCATCGCAAAGAACGGCCGGCCGGTCTCGGTCGTGCCGCCGTCCAGGACCTTGGCGATGTTCGGGTGGTCCATCAGGGCGAGCGCCTGCCGCTCGGCCTCGAACCGCGACAGGACGGCCTTCGAGTCCATGCCCGCCTTGACCAGCTTCAGCGCGACCTTCCGGCGGACGGGGGCGGTCTGTTCGGCGACCCAAACCGTGCCCATGCCGCCCTCGCCGATCTGTTCGAGCAGCTTGTACCGGCCGGCAACGACGGTGCCGGGTTGCTCGCTCGGCGGAACGTAAGCCCCCGTCCGCTCGGGGTCGCGCAGGGCCGGCCGGTCCAGGAGATGCCCGGCCCGGTCGTGGGCGCGCAACAGGGCCTCAACGCGGCCGCGCAACGCCGGGTCGTCGCCGCAGGCTTGCTCCAGATACGCGGCCCGCTCTTCGGCGGTCGGCAGGGCCACGACGGCGACAAAGAGGGACTCGGTGCGGTCGGCGGTCTCGTTCACGGGTCGGCCCTCGCGGTGCCAGCGGTCTCCCCCTGGTAAGCGTGGTTTCCCGGCCGCGCGCCTCACCGCGGTCCTTCGAGGGCGTTGATGAGCCAGGCGCGGGCGTAGGTCCAGTACCGGCTGGCGGTGGCGCGGGAGACGCCCAGGGCCGCCGCGGCGTCCTCTTCGGAGAGGCCGGCGAAGTAGCGCAGCTTGACCAGTTCCGCCTTGACCGGATCGAGGGCGGCGAAGCGGTCGAGCGCCTCGTCGAGCGCCAGCACGTCGTCCGCCGGGGCGTCGGCGGCCGGCTCCGCGTCCGACAGCGGCACCCGCTCCCGCCCGCCGCCGGATTTGATCCGCCGCTTCCGCCGGGCGCGGTCGATCAGGACGCGGCGCATCGCCTCGGCCGCGACCCGAAAGAAGTGGCCGCGGTCGGCGAACCTGTGGTCGCCGACCAGTCGCAGGTAGGCCTCGTGGACGAGCGCGGTGGCGTCGAGCGTCTGACCGGGCGTCTCGCGCGCCATCTGCGCCGCGGCGAGGCGGCGGAGTTCGTCGTAGACCAAGGGCAACAGCCGGTCGGCCGCGTGCCGGTCGCCGCGGTCGATCGCGTTCAACAGTTGGGTGACGTCGTTCACGACAGCCCAGGGTACGGGAGATCGGCCGCGAATGCAATTCGCGGGCGTCACTTCGTCACCGCGGTCGTCGCTTCGAGCCGGGCGAGCGCCGCCCGCGCCGCGGCCGGGTACACGCCGGCCATCGCGTCGAGGAACCGCTCCTCGCCGCGCCAGAACGGCACGTGTCCGAGCCGCTTCGGCAGCGCCGCCGACACCGGCGGCAACCGCGCGTCCGTCGCCAGGTCGGCCGGCACCTCGGGCGCGGCCCAGAACGCGGCCGGGTCGGCCGGCAACGGCTCCTCCGGCGCGGCGGCCTCCCGCGGCGTCGCCGGGCCGGCGGCGGCGAGCCGTTGGCACAGGGCGTCGCGGTCCAGGCCGCGGAGGCGGAACAGCAGGAACGGGTCGCGGTCGAACTCCTCGCCGATGAGGTAGTACACGGCCGCGACGTGTTTGCACGGGTTCGACCAGTCCGGGCACGAGCAGTCGGTGGCGATCTCCGACAGCTTCCGCGGGAACAGGGAAAGGCCGGCCTTGGCGAACGCCGTCTCGATGTCGGTCGGCATCTCGCCGGCGAGCAGCTTCGCCGCGAACGCCGCCTGCTCGCCCAGCACGGCGACGAGCTTGTCCCACTCCTTGGCCGTCAGCGTCGGGATTTCGATGGCCACCTCGTACGGCGTCGGCCGGGAGCCTTGCACCTCGGCGGTCACGCGGCCGGGTTCGATGTCGATGGAGACGACCTGCCCCTTGCGGGCGTACGACCGGCCGCGGCCGAGGCGGGCCCCGATGTTGAAGCCTTCGAGGACGGCTATCCACCGCTTGGCCCACCAGGACGTGCCGAACGCGCCCTGCTTCGACTGGGCCTTGATGCCGCCCTTGACCGCCCGCGGCCGCGACGGCTCGTAGAACTCGCGGTACCACATGGCAGCGCCTCCCCGTTTGTAGTTCCGCCTTTAGGCGGTCTTCGTCGCTCCAAAGACCGCCTAAAGGCGGAACTACAAACCAGTCACTCCTCCGTCGCCCCCGGCCGCAGCGCCAGCAGGTCGCGCAGCTGCCCGTCGTCCAGCTCCGTCAGCCACGCCTCGCCGGTGCCGACCACGCGGGCGGCCACGTCCCGCTTCCGCTCGATCATCTCGTCGATCTTCTCTTCCAGCGTCCCCGAACAGACGAACTTGTGGACCTGCACCGTCCGCGTCTGGCCGATGCGGAACGCCCGGTCGGTCGCCTGCGTCTCCACGGCCGGGTTCCACCAGCGGTCGAAGTGGAACACGTGCGTCGCCGCCGTCAGGTTCAGCCCGGTGCCGCCCGCCTTCAGCGACAGCAGGAACACGGCCGGGCCGTCCTTCTCGGTTTGGAACCGCGTCACCATTCGGTCGCGGGCCTTTCGGGTCGTGCCGCCGTGTAGGAACAGCACCTCCCGGCCGAACGTCGCTTGCAGGTGCGCCTTGAGGATGTCGCCCATCTCGGTGAACTGCGTGAACACCAGCGTCTTGTCGCCTTCCGCGAAGACCTCCTCCAACATCTCGGTCAGCCGGGCGAGCTTGCCGGATCGGCCGGGGATCGGCGAGTTGTCGCCGAGGAACTGCCGCGGGTGGTTGCACACCTGCTTCAGCTTCGACAGCGCCGCCAGCACCAATCCCTTCCGCCGGATGCCGTCGGCGCTCTGGAGTTCGTCGGCCAGCTCCTGCACGACGGCCTCGTACAGCGACGCCTGCTCCTTGGTGAGTTGGCAATAGGCGGTCGATTCGATCTTCGGCGGCAGGTCGGCGATCACCGTCGGGTCGGTCTTCACCCGCCGCAAGAGGAACGGGGCGGTCAGCTTCTTGAGCCGCGCGGTCGCGTCGGCGTTGCGGTGCAGTTGGATCGGCACGAAGAACGTCTGCCGGAAGGCGGTCTGCGAGCCGAGGAAGCCGGGTTTGAGGAACTGGCCGAGCGCCCACAGGTCGCCGACGTGGTTCTCGACCGGCGTCCCGGTCAGGGCGACGCGGAAGTCGGCCGTCAGCGCCCGCGCCGCCTGCGACTGCTTCGCGTTCGGGTTCTTGACGTTCTGCGCCTCGTCGAGGATCGCGGCCGACCACTTCGCCGGCTCGAACAGCGCCTTGTCGCGCAACAGCGTGCCGTAGCTGGTCACGACCAGACCCGCCTTGGTGATTTCCTTCGCGAACGCCGCCTTCGTCTTCGGCCGGCCGGGGCCGTGGTGCGCGACGACGGCAAGGTCCGGCGTGAAGCGGGCCGCCTCCTTGAGCCAGTTGCCGATGACCGAGGTCGGACAGACGAGCAGCGCCGGCTTCCGCTCGCCGTCGTCGCGGGCGCGCTGCAACAGGGCGAGCGTTTGCACGGTCTTGCCGAGGCCCATGTCGTCGGCGAGGCACGCGCCGAGACCCCACCGGCGGAGGAACGCCAACCACGAGTAGCCGCGGAGCTGGTACGGCCGGAGCGTCGCCGTCAGCCCGGCCGGCGGCGGCAGTTCGGCGTACCTGTCGGCCGTCAGTTGCTCCAGGAACTGCTCGACCCAGCCGTCCGCGGTGACGCCGCGGGTCGGCAGCCCGCCGGCCTCCGGCGTCGCGCCGACGGCCAGCTTCACCACGTCGCGCAACGTCGCCGGCTCGGCCTTCCGCTTCAACAGGTCGATGGCCGCTTGTATCTCCTCGGCCGACACCTGCACCCACTGCCCGCGGACGCGGACGAGCGGAGCCTTCAGCTTGGCGAGCGCCTGGAGCTCGGCGAGCGTCATCTCGGCGTCGCCGACCGCCACCCGCCACTCGAACTGCACGAGGTCTTCGAGCGTCAGCCCGCTGCCGCCGACCATCGGCGGACTCTTGACGTGGGCCGACGCCGTCAGCTTGAGCTTCGTCGCCTGCCCGGTCCACCACGCCGGCAGCAACACGCCGAACCCGGCCTGCTCCAACAGCCAGGCGCTTTCGGTCAGGAAGCGGTGGGCGGTGGTGGCGTCGGCGGCGAACCCGGCCGGCGTCGCTTGGGTGAGGCTGGCTTCGATGTCGGCGTTGAGGGCGGCCGCTTGGCCGAGGCCGGCGAGCAGGAACGGCTTCGGCTCGAACCCGCCGCGGCCGAGGACCTTGGCCCCGCGGCCCTTCCACACGTCCGCGGCCGGCACCAAGAGGCTCGGGTCGTCGCGGGCTTGCAGCAGGTAGCGGACGTACCAGGACTCGACCTTCGGCGTCGGCTCTTCGAGGCGGAAGCCGAGCCGGAACGGGGCGTCGGCCCCCGCGGTGACGGGCCGCCGCCAGTCGCGGATCTGCCCGGCGAACCGCGCCATCTCGCCGTCGTCGCCGGTCATCGCGCCGTCGGGCGACCGCAGCGCGTCGAGCCATTGGTCGTGCAGGCTGTCGTACCGCCTGCGCCGCGGCCGCGGCGGCAGCGACCGCCGCACGAGCGCATCGACGGCGAACGCGAGGAAATCGCGGAGTACGTCGGCCGCGGCCCGCGACGGCGGGGCGTCGTGCCGCTCCGACAGCGCCCGGCACGCCGGCGGCATCGCAGCCGCGAGGCGGGCGGCGCGGGTCGCGTCGGTGCCGGCGAGCGCCGGCGTCCACCGCGCAACCCAGCCGTCGTAGCCGTTGGCCACGTCCGGCAGGAACGCTTCTTTGGCGACGATCGCCGCGGCGAAGCGGGCGGCCGCGGCCCAGTACGCGAGCGTCGCGCCGACGGCGACGCCGGGCGCGAGCGTCGGCCCGGTGACGGCGGCCAGCAGTTCGATGGCGTCGCCCGGCTCCAGGGCGGCGACGCGCCACGGCTTCACCTCGGTGGGGCCGTCGGGGGATTCGCCGAGGATCGGGGTGGACGGCACCGGCCGCTTCTTGACGCCCGGCAGCCAGGCGACGACCTTCGCCGATGCGCCGCCGCCGGGCACGGCGTCGCGCAGCGCGGCCGGGTCGGCGAACGGCCCCTCGGGGGCGGCTTCGCCCCAGGCGAGGAAGCGGCCGCCGACGAGGCCGGCGTGGAGCACGATCATGGAGAATCAATCTAGCGGATGGATCGCTCGGCCGGTACTCTCACATTCAGGGAGGTTCCGACCGATGAGCCAACTCGCGACCCCGCGCCAAACCACCGTGCCGCCGCCCGACGAACCGACGTTCGTTCCGCCGCTGGAGAACGGCGACCGGCTGACCCGCCACGAATTCGAGCGGCGCTACCGAGCGATGCCGTCGCGCATTCGGGCGGAATTGATCGAAGGAGTCGTCGTCATGGCGTCACCCGTCCGAGCCGATGGTCACGGCGATCAGCACGCCGACTTGTTGACGTGGGCCGGCATATACCGGCTGCACACGCCGGGCGTCCGCTGTAGCGACAACGCAACGGTGCGCCTGGACCTGGACAACGAACCTCAGCCCGACGTGTGCCTGTACATCGACCCCGCCCGCGGCGGGGCCGCGCGGATCGTGGACGGGTACATCGAGGGGGCACCGGAGTTCGTCGCGGAGGTCGCGGCCAGTACCGTCAGCCACGACCTGGGGCCGAAGCTCACCGCCTACCGCCGCAACGGCGTCCGCGAGTACCTGGTCTGGCGGGTGCAGGACGCGGCCGTCGACTGGTTCGTCCTCCGCGACGGTCGGTTCGACCCGCTGCCGCCCGGCGCGGACGCAGTGACCCGTAGCGAAGTGCTGCCGGGGCTGTGGCTCGATACCGCGGCCCTGGCCCGCGGCGACCTCGTGCGAGTTCACGCGGTCCTGCACCAAGGGCTGGCCGACGCGGCGCACACGGCGTTCATCGCCCGCCTCACGCCGCCGGCGTAGTGGCCTCTCGGCCGTCGGATTGGGCGTCGGACACCGAAGCGTCGCCCATCAGCACCTGGCCGATTGCGACAGCAGCGATGCCAAGGGCGGCAACGGCCGGACCGCCGCCGGCCTCGGCGACATAGAGCATGCAGCCGAGCGGCAGTCGATAGCCGGAGCCGAGGAAACACGCCGCGCCGAGCAGAGCCAGCAGATGCATCTGCGGGCAGCCAAGCGCTTCGGCGACGATTCGGCCGACGAAGACACCGTTGAGCGCGAGCGACGTGAACACGCCACCCCCGCCACCGCCGTACACGCTCATCAGGTTGCCACTGACGCGGATCAGCAGTGCGATGCCCAGCAGACCGAGCGGGTGACGATCCATCGCCAGCCAGTCGGCCGCGATGTAGCCAGGGCCGAACGTGATCCACTCGCCGCACGCGACGTAGCCCGCCCACGCGAGCGCCGCCAGCGCGACACCCGACGCTGCGACGCGTTGCCATCGTGAAGTGTGATGGGCGAGGACGCGCAAACCGTCTTCCGCCAGCGCGAAGAGCCGTGCGCCGAGGCCACAGAGCAGGGCGACGAGCAGGCAACCGAGGAGGCACCGCCCGTCGATTTCCACCGGGCCGTGGAGTGATTCGAGCGTCCGGCTGCCGACGAGCCAGTCGCGTGTTACGAATGAACACACGGCCGCGACGGCGCACGGCACCAGCCGCGGGGCATCCGCGCCGCGGCGGTACGGTACCTCGATGCCATAGAGGGCACCGAGGCCCGGCGACGAGAATACGGCTGCGATGCCCGCGCTCGCCCCGGCGGCCAGGCACCCACGGCGGTCGTCCTCCGACATCGTTGCCCGCCGCCAGTATGTCAGCAGGCTGCCCCAGGCGCTGCCGATCAGGGCCGACGCGGACTCGAAGCCCTGCGAGCCGCCGAAGGCGACGGTCGTCGCCGCGGCGAGCCAACGGCCCGGCAACTGGCGGGCCGGCAGCCAGGCGCCCGGCTTCAGGTAGGTGAGGATGTAGAGTTCGGAGGTGGCCGGCCCGTCGGCTCGTGTTACGAAACGGGTGACGAGGGCGGTAAAGAGCATTGCCAGCGGCGGGGCCAGCGCGGGCCACGCTCCCGGCAGCCACGCGAGGTGCCGCAGCCACCAGACCTCGAGCAAGGCCGCGGCACCAGCCACGCAGGTGCCGGTCAGGCAGCCGACGATGGCCGGTAGGCCGAGTTGCCAGATGGCTGCGGCGAGCAGGCCGGTCTTCGTCGAGGGGACGCTGATGGGATACGCCTCAGTTTTCGATCATCGTAGGCATATCCGCCGTCGCGTCTGCTGCCGATGAGCGAATTACGGCACTGCCCCGCGCGGCTCGCTCAGCCGGCCGAGCGAGGACTTTGCCTCGCGCGTCAGCCGTGCATCGGGGCTACCGGCGGCCAGGCGCTGCAAGGTCTGCCGAGCTTCCGGCGTGCCGATCCGCTCCAGCAACCCGACCACCCGTAGCGCACGAATCTCCTCGCCCGATGCGGCCGGCGTCTCCGCTCGGTCCAGCAGCGCCTTCAGCCGTTGCCGCATCTCTGCGGTCGGCTGCTTCGCCAGCGCTTCCTTCAGGTGCGGCACCGCCGGACTACCGATCTCGGCCAAGCGTCGCTCCGCCTGCTGCCGGACGGCGAACTTGTCGCTGTCGAGGTCGGCGATCAAGGACGCGACGCGAGCCGCTTCGACCCCGGCCGCCGGCTGGACCCGCGCGGCGACGAACGCAACGGCCGAGCCGGATGCGTCGGCGAGCGCCCCGAGCGCGCGGTACACTCGCGCGATGTCGTCGCCGGCCAGGTCGGACCAGAGCGATTCCAACTCCTTCGGCCCCGGCGGCGTCGCCGGCCCACGCCGGTCGCGCAGCACTTCCCAGAGCAGCACGGTGCCGTTCTGTAGCCCAGACGCCAGGTGCGAGCCGTCCGGCGAAAAGGCCAAGGAGGTCACGGAACTGTGCCCCTGCCAACGCCGCACCTCCCGGCCGGTGGTCGCGTCCCAGAGGCGGATGCCGTCGCGCTCCGGCTGCGCGTCGTCGCGGCTCGACCCGCTCGCCGAGGCGACGAGCCGGCCGTACGGGGAAAACGCCACGGCGGTGATCGGCCGCTCGTGGTCCTTGATCGCAACGACCTCTCGGCCGGTGGCTACCTCCCACAGCCGCACCGCGTGGTCCGAGCCGCCGGAGACGAGCGTCCGGCCGTCGGGCGCGAACGCGAGAGCGGTGATGAGGTGGCCGGTGACCGGCAGGGTCCGCGGCTCCGTGCCCGCTTCGAGGTCGTATAGCCGGATCCTGCCGAGGTTCGCGTCGGCCGTGCCGCCCACGGCCGCGGTCGTGCCGTCCGGGCTGAGGGCGAGGCAGTCCGCCCGGAACGCCGGCAGGTCGATCGTGCGAAGGTGCCGGCCCGTCGTCGCGTCCCAGGTGTTGAGCGTGCGGCCCGGGCCGCCGAATGGGAAGTCGGTGGTCACCAGCGTCTTGCCGTCCTTGGCGTATGCCGCGGCGGTGGTGCGCTTGCGGTCCACGAGCGGCGTGCGGAACCGCTCTTCGCCGGTGGCGGCGTCCCAGACTCGAACGGATCGATCGCGCGAGGTGACGCCGGGCGCGACGAGGGCGAGCTGCCTGCCGTCCGGGGAGTACGCCACTTGGCTGGCGCTCGTGCCCTGGAACCGACGTACGGGCTTGCCGGTCGCCGTGTCCCAGACCCAGACCTGCCCGTTCTCCCCGGCCGAGACCAGCCGCTTACCGTCCGGCGAATAGGCCACGGAGTTGACCTGGCCGGTGGGCCCTTCGCGCTCGTCGAACAGTTCCCGCCCCGTGGCCACGTCCCACAGCCGGACGGCGCAGTGCACGCCGGCGGCCGCCACCGTCTTGCCGTCCGGGGACAGAGCCATCGACCGCAGAATGCCGATCCGCGAGCCGAACGGCTGCCGCTCCGTCCTCGTCGCCACATCCCAGACGTAGACCTTGCCACCTGTTTCGCCGCCGGCGCACAGCGTCCGGCCGTCCGGCGTGAACGCCAGGTTCTTGATCTGACCCATCGGCCCGTCGAGGCTGCCACGGGGTGCGCCGGTGGCCGCGTCCCACAACAGAACCTTGTCGGTCCAACCCGTGGCCAGCGTCTTGCCGTCCGGGGAGAAGGCGATGTCGCAGGCGAGCGTGCCGCCGGCCCACGACTTGCCGTCCACGGCCGGCATGTCGCGGGTCCACAGCACGGCCCCAGTGGCGGCGTCCTGGGCTTGCAGCCGATTTACCTCCGCCCGAAGGTCGTTGAACTGACAGACGAACGACCGCGAGTCGGGGGCAAACGTCAAACTGCACGAGTTCGCAAAGTGGTGCCGCGGCCGCTCTGCGGACACGTCGAACACGAACGCCCGTGACCCGGCGGCGACGACGGCCAAACGCTGGCCGTCGGGCGAGAACCGGACGGTGTGCATCGCCGAATCGTGCGGCGGCAAGCCGGGCTGCAACATCTCACCTGGGAGGATGAACCGCTGCCGCGGCTGGCCGGTCGCCACGTCCCACAGGCGAACGTGGTGGGCGTCCTCGGGCGCGGCGAGCAACTTGCCGTCGGGCGAGAACGCGATCAGACCGCCGATACTCGACTGTCCGGCCATCCCGTGAATCCGCCGCCGTTCTCGGCCCGTGCGCGCGTCCCAGAGGATCACCGTGCCGTCGGCGGTGCGGGCCGCGAGCGTGGTGCCGTCCGGCGAGTAGGCGAGGGAGTCGGCCTCGCCCTCGTGGCGAAAGCGCATGGTGCCGAGGCGGGCGGCGGCCCCGTCCGGCAGCGGGTCGCCGTGGCTGTCCGCGCGCGGTCCGGCGGCCACGGGCGGGGGCGGCGCGGCTTGCGGCCGCGGGTCGTCGCCGGGTAAGAAGGCCAACCCGGTGCCGACGCCGACTGCCGCGAGCAACACGCCGGCGACGGCCAACGCCTTGACCGACGCGAGCACCGGCGGGGCGACGGTCAGCGCGGCCCGCACGGTGCCGGCCGCGAGCGCCGCCGGCACGGCCGCCCGGCCGTCCGCCGCTACGCTGGCGAGCAGGGCCGAGGCCGGCAGCCCGCGGGCGGCCAACCGGCCGCGCAGCCGCTCGCGGCCGCGCTCCAGCCGGCCGCGCAGAGTGCCGAGGCTCCAGCCGAGCCGGGCGGCCGCCTCGTCGCGCGACAGGCCGTCGAGGCCGCACAACAAGAGCGGCAGGCGGTAGCGCTCGGGCAGCGCAGCGATCTCCTCGTCGATGACCGCGACCAGTTCGCGGCCGCTGATCTCGGCGAGCGGGTCCGGACCGGCCGCGGCCAAGGTCTCGGTCGCCGGCTGCGGCCGGCGGGCCATCCGTGCCTGCTCCTTGCAGGCCAGCCGGAACGCGACAGTGTAGAGCCAGCCGGCCAACGTCCCGCCGCGGGCCAGGCGATGGCCGGCGCGGGCGAGCGCGAGGAACGTGGCTTGGAAAACGTCCTCGGCCCCATGCCCGTCGCCCAGCCGGCGGCGGGCGACGCCCAGCACCCGTGGCCCGTGTCGGCGGACCAGCTCGGCGAACGCGGCCTCGTCTCGCCGGTCGAGGAAGAGGTGCAAGAGCCGCTCGTCATCGGCCGGCCCCGGCCTGCCGGCGAGGCCGCGGATGTGGTCGAGCGTGCGGGCAAAGCGGCGAGTTGCGGTCATCGGCGGCCCTCCGGGAGTCTATCGTAATACTCCCGCGCGGGCCGCCCGCGGCGCGCGGCTGGTGGTCCCGTTGACGCCGCCGCGGCGGTCGGGTGCAATGAGGCAAGTGGCGCGTCGGTCGCTACGGCGGAGGTGGTCGCGATGGTGCGACGAGCGTTGATCGTCCTGGCCGTCCTCACGGCTACGCTAGGGGCCGCGTGGTATGCCCTCCACTGGATTCCGTTTGACCTGGGTTACGCGCGAGAGGCGGAGTTCGCTTCGGTCCCGCCCGATGATGACCGCCTCCAGCAACTCGTCCGCTCGCACCCCGGCGTGTACTTGGCCTACGTCAACCGGCACCCCGTCGGCGACCGCTGGCGGATCGAGGTTGTGTTCGGTCTGTCGCGCAACGGGTGGAAGCCGCGGCTGCCCGATCTTGACGCAGCGGCAGCCTCGCTCGGCTATCGTGGCCCGGATGGGCCGTTCCGCTACTCCCCGCCGCGCGACTAGCGGTGGGTCTGGAAACGATGCAACGTTGCATCCGCCATCGATCGCGGTAAAATCTGCACGTCAGACCCACCACCGCCCGGAATCGGCCGCATGATTCGGCGCTCTCTCGCCGTCACACTCCTCGTCGCGTCCGCCGCGGTCGCCGGTCCGCCGGACTTTGACCGCGACGTGCGGCCGATCCTCCAGCAGCATTGCGCCAAGTGCCACGGGCCGACGAAGCCGAAGGCCGGCTTGCGGCTCGACACGTTGATCGCGGCCGGGCATATCGGCAGCGAGATTGTGCGCCGCGTTCGCAGCGATGATCCGGCCGAGCGGATGCCGCCAGAGGGTGAACGGCTGACCGACGCCCAGATCGCCATGCTGACCGCGTGGGTAAGCGCCGGGCCAACGCACTGGTCGTTCCGCTCGATTCGCCGGCCGCCGATACCACACGTCGCAGCGGATGCGCGCCACCCCATTGACCGCTTTCTGCTGGCAGCCCTCGACGCGAAGCAACTGAAGCCCGTCGGCGAGGCCGACCGGCGGACGCTCGCCCGCCGGCTCCACCTCGACCTGATCGGCCTGCCGCCAACGCCGGCGGCGGTCGAGGCCTTCGTCGCCGACCCGGACCCGGCCGCGTACGAGCGGCTGGTCGAACGGCTGCTCGCGTCGCCGCAGCACGGAGAGCGGTACGCCCGGCACTGGCTCGACGTGGTGCGGTTCGCCGAGACGAACGGTTTCGAGACGAACACCGACCGGCCGAACGCCTGGCCATACCGCGATTACGTCATCCGCAGCTTCAACGCCGACACGCCGTTTGACCGCTTCGTGACGGAGCAACTTGCCGGCGACGTTCTCGGCACCGACGAGGCGACCGGCTTTCTGACCGGCGGGCCGTGGGACGAGGTGAAAAGCCCCGACCCCGTGCTGACCGCGACGCAACGGGCCGACGAACTACACGACATGGTGGCGACCACCGGCACCGCCCTCTTGGGGCTGACTGTCGGCTGCGGCCGGTGCCATGGGCACAAGTTCGACCCGATCCCGCAAGCCGACTATTACGCGCTCAAGGCCGTGTTCGCCGGCGTGCAGCACGGGGACCGGCCGCTCCGTCGGCCCGAGACGGCGGACAAGTTGGTGAAGGCCGAGGCGCTCCGCGGCGAGCTACGGCAGGTGGATCGCGCGCTCGATCAGTCGGAGCCGGAAGCGGACCCGTCGCCGGTCGGGCCATATCGGCCGCGGGCGGCGGTGACGCACGGCCGCACCGTGGACCGCTTCGCGCCGGTGACGGCCCGCTTTCTGCGCTTCACCGTGCGCGGGACGAGCGGAGCGGAGCCGTGCATCGACGAGTTGGAGGTGTTCACCGCGGAGGACGAGCCGCGGAACGTCGCGCGGGCGGCGAAGCTCGCCGCGTCCGGCACCTACGCCAACAATCCGTCGCACACGTTGGAGCATCTCACCGATGGCCGATATGGCAACGAATACAGTTGGATCTCGAACGAGGCCGGTGGCGGCTGGGTGCGGGTCGAGTTCGCCGGGCCGGCCCGCATCGACCGCGTGGTCTGGAGCCGCGACCGCACCGAGCCGCCGCGGTACAAGGATCGCGTCGCCACCGAGTACCGCATTGAGGTGTCCGACGACGGCGCGACGTGGACGACGGTCGCGACCTCGGCCGATCGGCTCCGTCGCGGCGCGCCGGCGGCAACGGCGGAGCGGTCAGACCTGCTCGCACGCCGGACTTCGTTGACCAAGCAGATCGCCGACTTGACGCGGACGCCCGCGGTGTACGCCGGGCGGATGACGGCCCCGTCGGCGACGTACCGCCTACATCGCGGCGACCCGATGCAGCCGCGGGAGGAGGTCGCGCCGGGCGTGTTGACCGCGCTGCCAGTCGCATTCGAGTTGGCCAATGCGAAGTCCGGGGTCGAACGCCGGCTCGCGCTCGCCCGCTGGATCGTCGCGAAGGACAACCCGCTCACGGCCCGCGTCATCGCGAACCGGATTTGGCTGTGGCACTTCGGCGAGGGGCTGGTGAGTACGCCCGACGACTTCGGCGCGAACGGGTCGACGCCGAGCCATCCGGAGTTGCTTGACTGGCTCGCCGCCGAGTTGATCGATAGCGGGTGGAGTCTGCGGCACCTGCACCGGCTGATCGTCACGTCGGCCGCGTACCGCCGGGCCGGCACCATGACGCCCGACGGGTTGGCCCGCGACGCCGGCAACCGGCTGTTGTGGCGCTTCCCCGCCCGGCGGCTCGAAGCCGAGGCGATCCGCGATTCGATCCTGGCCGTGGCCGGCACGCTCGACCCGACGCCGGGCGGTCCCGGCTTCAGCCCGTTCGAGCCGAACACGAACTACGTCCGCGTGTATACGCCGAAGACGGCGTTCGGCCCGGCCGAGTTCCGGCGGATGGTGTACGCGACCAAGGTGCGGATGCAGCCCGACCCGACGTTCGGCGCGTTCGACTGCCCCGACGCCGGCCAGGTCGCCCCGAAGCGCGGCCGCAGCACGACGGCCCTGCAAGCGCTCAACCTGCTCAACAGCCCGTTCGTGACCGGGCAGGCCGCGGCGTTTGCCGAGCGCGTCCGCCGCGAGGCCGGCGACGACGCGGCGGCGCAGGTGGCGCGGGTGTTTCGGCTCGCCGTGCAGCGCGACCCGGCGGCGGACGAAGCCGAGCGGTGCGCGGCCGCGGTGCGCGAGCATGGGCTGGCGACGCTGTGCCGGGCGCTATTGAACGCGAACGAGTTTCTGTTCCTTCCGTGAGTCTTGCCTTAGCCCCGGAGGGGCGGCCGTTGGTAGACAGGGGCGTCAGCCCCTGGTATCGATGCGCAATGATGCGTTAGCCCCGAAGAGGCGAAAGACTGTCGCCCCTTCGGGGCTGGGATCGGGTGGGGTGACGGCGACCAGGGGCTGACGCCCCTGGCTACCAACGGCCGCCCCTCCGGGGCTAAGACAGGCGGTTGTGGCCGTTGATTGGAGTTTCGCCGTGGCTTTCCCTCTCTCCCACGCCGGCCGGTCGCTGCTCGACCGCCGGGCGTTCCTCGCCGACGCCGGCACCGGCCTCGGCGGCGTCGCGCTCGCGGCGCTGCTCGCCGACGACGGCCGGCTCGCGGCCGCCGACCCCATCCGGCCCGCGTGGTCGCCCGCCCGACCGCACGCCGCCCGGCCGCCGCACTTCCCGGCCAAGGCGAAGCAGATGCTGGTCATCTTCTGCTCCGGCGCGCTCAGCCACGTCGACGCGTGGGACCACAAGCCGGAGCTATTGAAGCGCGACGGCACGCCGTTGCCGGGGTCGGCCGGCCTCGTCACCTTCCAGGGCGAGAACGGCAACCTGACCCGGCCGCTCTGGTCGTTCCGCCCCCGCGGCCGATCGGGCAAGATGCTCTCCGACCTGTTGCCGCGGATCGCCGACCATGCGGACGAGTTGTGCTTCATCCACTCGATGACGGCGAAGTCGAACACGCACGGCCCGGCCGAGAACCAGATGAGTACCGGCTTCACCCTCGACGGCTTCCCCGGCCTCGGGGCGTGGGTGAGTTACGCGCTGGGCACCGCGAACGAGAACCTGCCGGCGTTCGTCGCCATCCCGGACCCGCGCGGCGTGCCGCAGGTCGGCCCGAACCACTGGAACAGCGCGTTCCTGCCGGCCGTGTTCCAGGGCACCGCGTTCAACGCCGACAAGCCGATCCCCAACCTGGCCGCCCCCAAGGGGCTGTCCGCCGGCGACGACAAGGCCGCCCGCGACCTGCTCGCGTTCCTCAACGAACGGCACCTGGCGGCGCACCCCGGCGACGGCGAGTTGGCGGCGCGCATCGCCAGCTACGAGCTGGCGGCGAAGATGCAGCTTGCCGCCCCGGAGGCGGCCGACCTGTCGAAGGAGACGCGCGAAACGTTAACGGCGTACGGGGTGGATTCGGCGAACGCACTGGAAGGGAGGTTCGCGAAGAACTGCCTCTTGGCCCGCCGGCTGCTGGAGCGCGGCGTGCGGTTCGTGCAACTGTTCAACGGCAGCTACGCGATGGGCGAGGGGGTGGGCAACTGGGACGGTCACAAGACGCTGAAGGCCCAGTACGACGTTCACCGCGCCATCCTCGACCGCCCGTGCGCCGCCCTGCTCGACGACCTGAAGGCGCGGGGCCTGCTCGCGCAGACGGCGGTCGCGTTCGTGACCGAGTTCGGCCGGATGCCGACGTTCCAGAAGGGGGCGAGCGGCCGGGACCACAACCCGCACGGGTTCACCGTCTGGCTGGCCGGGGCGGGCGTGCGGGCCGGCACCAGCTACGGCGCGACCGACGAGTTCGGCTACAAGGCCGTCGAGAGCGTGACGACCATTTACGACCTGCACGCGACCTTGCTCCACCTGCTCGGCCTCGATCACGAGCGGCTGTCGTTCTACCACAACGGCATCGAGCGGCGGCTGACGGATGTGCATGGGCACGTCGTCCGCGACGTACTGACGGGGTGACGGCTTCGGCCGTCAGTCGTGTAGGGTGGGCCGAGTGGAGCGAGGAAGCCCACCGCGACGGCGGAGGCACTTTCTGGTTCGCGGTGTCCCCGCTCCACTCGGCCCACCCCACGACTACGGAAGATGCTCGGAAATCGGCGGATCAAATTCCCCGCCGCCCGCCAGTATAGTGTGACCGAAGTTCGACACGCCCGAGGCGATCGGCATGGCGGCGGTCCACTTGCATCGGTTCGTCCGGCAGTTGCGCGGCACACTGGCCGTGCAGGACGCCGCGCGGCTCGGCGAGGCCGAACTCTGGGAGCGCTACGTCCGCGAGCGGGACGACGTCGCGTTCGACGTTCTGGTCCGGCGGCACGGCCCGATGGTCCTCGGCGTGTGCCGCCGTATCCTGCGCAACGACCACGACGCGGAGGACGCCTTTCAAGCGACGTTCCTCGTGCTGGCCCGGCGGATAGCAGCCCTGCGGTCGCCGGCCGCCCTCGCCAACTGGCTCTACGGCGTCGCCCGCCGGACGGCCCTGCACGCCCGTCGCGCGGCCGAGACGCGGCGGGCCAAGGAAGCGGCCGTGCCCCCGCGCGTGCCGCCGACGGACGACCGCGACGACCTCTGGCAGGCGCTCGACCACGAACTCGGACGGCTGGCGGACAAGTACCGCACGCCCATCGTCCTGTGCGACCTCGAAGGCAAGACGCGGAAGGAAGCCGCCCGCCAACTCGGTGGGCGGAAGGGACCGTGGCGAGCCGGCTGGCCCGCGGCCGCGGCCTCTTGGCGCAGCGACTCGGCCGTCGCGGTTTCGCCGGCGCGTTGTTGGCGGCGGCGCTCGCGGACGGCCTGGCGGACCGGCGGCGTGCCGTCGGCCCTGGTGGCGGCCACGGTGTCGGCCGCGAGTCATTCCGCCCATGGGGCGCTTTCGGCGGCCGTCGCCGTGCTAACGGAAGGAGTGTTGCGATCCATGTTCGCTTCCAAGCTCAAGACCGCGGCCGCGTGGGTGCTGCTCGTGGGGGGCGCGTCGCTGGGTACCGGCGTCCTGATCGCCCAGGGGCCGGGCACCGACCCCTGGCCGGCGAACCTCGGCGAGCTGCGGGACTGGGCCGCGGAGTTGCGGCAGCAACTCCGCCAGATCGAGGAGAAGGTCGCCCGGCTCGAACGGGACGCGACACCGCGGCGCGACGACCCGCCCCCGCCGGCCGCTCTTCCGGCACCGGGTCACGGTCGAGATCGGCTCCTCGGAAACCCACGACGGCGGCCGCATCGAGATTCGCGAGGTGTGGGGCACGCGGCCGAAGATCGAGGTGGGCGGCGTCTACGTCGTCCGCGGCCGCTACCGGCTGCCGCCCGGCCAGCGCGGCAAACTCTACTTCTACGAGACGACGACGGCGGAATCGGGTCCCGCGACGACGGTGGATTGCCAGACCGTCGAGGTGGACAAAGAGACCGGCGAGTTCGAGCTGATGCACGGAATGGCGGTGCCGGGATACTTTCACCTGTACCTGGCCGACCGGGACCGCTATTCGCGGACGTTCGCGAACGTCTACTTCGGCACCGGCGACACCGTGCTGCGGGCGAAGACGTGGTGAGTCTTCGTACCCCGTAGGGTGGGCCTCGCCTTCGGCTCGACCCATCCTACAGAAATGCCGATCCGCGTGTCGCGCTGACGTTTGCCTCGCTCCGCAGCATCAGCCCCGCGACGACGTACATAACGCCGGGCACGCTCAGCACGCCCCAGATCAAGTACGGCTGCACGCCGACGAATCGGCCGAGCACGAGCAGGCTCGCGGCCATGCAGGCCAGGCTGACGCATCCGCCCAGCAGCGGCCACCGCCACCCGAGAAGGTAGCCGATCGAGAAGCCGAACGGGAACAGCGCTAGGTACACCCACGCGCGCACGCTGGCCGGCCCGGTCCCCGACTCGAAGATGACGATCAGCATCAACGGTACGATGGCGGCGATCCCAGCGAGCCTGGCGACCCAGAGGATGACGCGGGCGAATATCGTACGCCAGTCATACATGCCACACCTCACGTGTTGTCCGTGCCGACCGCCGGCCCGGTCTGCCGGATCAGTTCGTCGGCGTTGGTCGCGGCGACCCCCATCAGAAGAAATGGCGTCGCAAGGGCGACAAATATAACGCCTGAAACGGCCGCCCGACGCACAACCGTTCGCCGCCGACGAGATTGAACTGCCACCCCGCCTACACGAGCCGTGCCCCGTTGGGCACCGGCCGCTCTGGCTGGGCCAGCACTATTGCCCCGGCGGCGTCCGCGAACCCGGTCACCAACACCTCCGACATGAACGGCCCGACCTGCTTGCGTGGGAAGTTCACCACCGCCACCACCTGCCGGCCGACCAGCTCCGTGACGGTGTACAGCCGGGTCAGTTGGGCCGACGACTTGCGGACGCCCAGTTCGGGACCGAAGTCGATCCAGAGCTTGTACGCCGGGCGGCGGGCCTCCGGGAACTCTTCGACGGCGGTCACAGTGCCGACGCGGAGATCGACCCGCAGGAAGTCATCCCAGGTGACTTCAGTCGAGGCGTCGGGCATCGGAACCTCCTCGTGAGACTCGTCCGAGTCTCGTCACCAGCCGGCGACGTCCCATAGCAGCACGGTGGTGTCCGCGCTGCCAGTGGCGAGCGTTTTCCCGTCTGGCGTCAATGTCAGGCTCGTGACGGCGTGGCGGTGGCCGGTGAGTTGCCGCACGACGCGCCCCGTCGCCGCGTCCCACGCCCACACCGAACCGTCCGTGCCGCCGGCGATCAACAGCCGGCCGTCCGGTGTGTACGCGCATTTCGTCACACCGCTCTTGGGGCCGGCGAAGGGCGACCGCTCGGTTCCGGTGGCTGTGTCCCACCGCCGCATCTGGCCGTGGGCGTCGCCAGCCGCGAGCGTCTTGCCGTCGGGGGCGAACGCCATTTGTGGCCCGCCGGTCGGCAAGTCTTGCCGGTTGACCGGCAGGCGCGCGGCGACGCTCCCGGTCGCCAAGTCCCACAGCCACAGGGCCGACGGGTTGTGGTACGCGACGGCCAACGTCCCGCCATCCTGGGCGAACGCGATGCGGGTGACGAGGCGCGATTCGCCGGCGAGCGTGCGGCCCGGCGTGCCGGTCGCGGCGTCGTAGAGTTGCACGCCGCCGCTGTCGGCCGCGGTGCTGGCGAGCGTCTTGCCGTCGGCCGACCATGCCAGCACCCGGCTGAGCGCTTGCGGGGTGTCGATCGTCTGGACGGTCTTGCCCGTGGCGAGGTCAATGACCCGCACAGAGTACCGAAATCCAGACCCGCGACCGGCCAGGTTCGCCTTGCCGTCCTTCGCGACCGGAGCGAAGCGCGGCCTCTGGCCTGGCTCGGTGTCCGCCGTGACGAGGAAGCGGCCGTCTGGCGACAGCGTCTCGGCGGACCGTTGGAAGAACGTTTTGCGATCCGGCAACTCGAGCTTGGGCGGCGGCATCTCTTTCCGGTTCGCCACCTGCCAGCGGCGGATGGCCGGCTGGCTGCCTTGGTCGGGGAAGGCGGCGTCCCCTTTCTGGCTGACGGCGACTCCGACGACGGCCACCAGTTCCTTGCCCGCGTCGGCAAAGGCGGCGGTAACGACCGCCTTGGCGAACTGGGTCGGCTCGCCGAGTTCGGTGCCGCCCGCGTCCCAGACGCGCAGGCCGTTGCGGCCCGGCAGCGCGAGCGCCACCCGGCGGCCGGCCGGAGCCGCGAAGAGCTTCCCCGCCGCGAACGTCGAGACGCCGGCGTCGAGTTCCGGGTCGGTCGCGGACGCCAGCCGCTTGCCGGACACTGGGTCGAAAAAGTCCAGCGCCTGCGGCGACCGCGCGACCAGGACCTTACCGCCGTCCGCGTACGCGAGCGCGGTGTGGCGGATCGCGTCCGTCGGGATCCGCCCCGTCTCGCCGCCGGCCGCCGTGTCGAGGAGGACGATGCAACGGTCGCCGGCGGCCGCGAGCGTCTTCCCGTCGGGGGCCAGGGCCAGGCCGTCGTCGCGCGGACCGCTACGCTCGTCGGCGGGAATCGGTATCGATCGCAATTGCTTGCCCGCGGCCGCGTCCCAGACGCGAACCTCGGCTTGCCGGTCGGCAGCCGTGTACAGCGTTTTGCCGTCCGGGGAGTAGTCCAGCCAGCGAACGTTCTGTGCGCGGCGCTGCGGGTTGCCGCCGGCCCGGTGGTCGAGCTTGGCGATGAGCCGGCCCGACGGCAGTTCCCAAAGGTAGACGAGCGACGACGGTTCCGCTGTCCCCGCGAGCGTCGTTCCGGCCGGAGAGAAGGTCAACGACTTGAATTGCGCCGTCTGCTTCTCCAGCGGCAGTTCGCGGCCGGTCGCCAGCTCCCACAGGCGGGCGGGGCCGATGGGCGACCGCGTTCCGCCTCCCGTCGCGAGGAGCTTGCCGTCCACCGACAGAGCCACGGCCCCCGCCCAGTCGGGGGCTGCCCCGCCGCCGGGAGGGTCGAGCGGCCGGCCCGTGGCCGCGTCCCAGATGACGATGCCGCCGGTGGTGCCGCCGACCGCCCGCGTGCCGTCGTGGGAGAACGCGACCTGCGCGACATCCCGGTCGGCCCGCCAGCGCACGGTTCCGAACCGAGCAATCGCGCCGTCGGGCAACGGGTCGCCGAAGCGATCCACACGGCCGGCGACCGGCGCGGGCGGCTTCGGGGCCGGATCGTCGGCCAGCCCGATGCCGGCGGACAGTGTGCCGGCGACCAACGCGGCCGCGGCGATCTTCGCGGAAAACGGTGTCATGGCGATTGGCCCTCCGTCATTGTTGTAGTGCTGAAGCCGCGGCGCTCACTCCAAACAAAGCGAGCCTACCCGCGTGAGCGGCAGGAGCGAAGTCTCAGACACCTAGCTCTGCCGCTCACGCGGGCAGGCTCGCCCGGCTCCTCATTGCCACTCGGCGACGTCCCACAGCAGCACGGTGGTGTCCGCGCTTGCCGGTGGCGAGCGTTTTCCCATCTGGCGTCAGCGCCAGGCTCGTGACGGCGTGGCGGTGGCCGGTGAGTTGCCGCACGACGCGCCCCGTCGCATCCCACGCCCACACCGAACCGTCCGCGCCGCCGGCGATCAGCCGCTTGCCGTCCGGCGTGTACGCGCACTTGGTCACGCCGGCCTTCGGGCCGGCGAAGGCCGGTCGCTCGGTACCGGTCGTTGTATCCCACTGGCGGACCTGGCCGCGTAAGTCGCCGGCCGCGAGAGTCTTGCCGTCGGAGGTGAATGCCAAGCACGCCGCCACCGCCGACCAGTTTGCCTCGCCGGGCGACAGCCGTTGCACGACCTTCCTGGCGGACACGTCCCACAGCCACAACGCCGCCGGGATGTAATACGCCACGGCGAGCGTCCGGCCGTCGGGGGTGAACGCCAGGTCGGCGACGGCTTGCGATTCGCCGGCCAGCGTGCCGTCCTCCCGACCGGTCTTGACGGCCCAGAGTCGCACCCCGCCGTTCGGTGCGTTGGCGGCGAGCGTCGCGCCGTCCGGCGACCACGCTACCGCTTGGCCCGTCGAGTGAGGGTTGTCGAACGTCCGCGCGACGCTACCCCGCCTCAGTTCGATGACGCCGATCAACTGCTGTTGCGGCCCGACATCGCCTCGGCCTTGGAGCGCCTTGGTTTCGGCCGAGGCCAGGAACCGGCCGTCGGGCGACAGGGCCACGGCCCGGCTCCGCACGAGCGCGCTGGCCGCGAACGAGACCTCCGGTGCCGGCGACTCCTGCCGCGTGGCCACGTCCCAGTAACGGATGCGGCTGTCGCCGTCCCTCGGCGCGGCAACCAGCGTCTTGCCCCCGTCGGCGATGGCCAGGTCAGCGATGGGGGCCAAGTTCTCGGCCGGCTCCCCCAACTCAGCCCCGGCGGCGTCCCAGACCCAGACGCCGTGCCTGCCCTGTGACGCGAGGACGACCCGCGACCCGGTCGGACTGACGTACAGGCTGCCGCCGACGTTCGCCTGCGGCGTCGGCCGGGTGGCCAACACCTTGCCGGTCGCCGGGTCGAGGAAATCCACGGCTTTCGGAGTGCGGCCGACCAGCACCTTGCCACCGTGCAGGTACTCGAGGGCATAGTAGCCGGGCCGCTTAACGGGGAAGCGGCCGGTTTCGCGGCCGGTCGCGGCGTCGAGGAGAACGACCCCGTTGGCGCAACCCAACGCGAGCGTGCCGCCGTCCGGGCTGAGGGCGAAGCCGCGGTCGAATAGCACCCTCGGAATCGGGACCGTGCGCAGCTGTTGCCCCGTCGCCGTGTCCCAGGCGGTAATCTCGCTCCGCGGGTAGGCGGCGGTGTAGAGCGTCTTTCCGTCCGGCGCGTAAGCCAGCCAGGGCGACGACGAGATCGGAAACTTGATGTCGGGGCCGAGCTTGCCGATGCGCCGGCCCGTCGGCACCTCCCACAGCCAGACGTAGAACCCCGACGGCGGCCGCCCGGCGAGCGTCTTGCCGTCCGGGCCGAACGTCAGTTCCTGAATCGAGACATCTTGCTTCTCGGACGGCACCTGGAAGCCGGACGTCATGTCCCACAGTCGGACGGTGCTGACGTCCGGCCAGAGGCCTCGCGATCCCGTCGCCAGCAGCTTGCCGTCGGGCGACAGGGCGACGGCGTTCATCGTCTGCCGTCCCTCGCGCTCGAAGCCCAGGTGGTCGAAGGCGGGGCGGTCGAGCGGCCGGCCGGTGGCCGCGTCCCAGAACTGCACCCCGTGCGACGTGCCGCCGACGGCGAGCGACCCGTCGCGGGAGAACGCCACCTGGTCGACGCGCGCGCCGGCCCGCCAGCGCATGGTGCCAAGCCGTGCCGCGGCCCCGTCCGGCAGCGGGTCGCCGAATCTGTCGGCACGAGCGACGACTGGCGCGGGCGGCTTCGGGGCCGGGTCGTCGGGCGCGGGCGAGCGCACCGCTAGCCCGACGCTAGCGGACAGCGTGCCGGCGACCAAGACGGCCGCGGCGAGTTTCGCGGGGGACCAGGACATGGCGGTCAACACTCCTTTCGCCAGCAGGGCCGGTGGCGTCGGGCCGAGGGTGCCGTCAGCGAATGCGGCCGCGGCGGTGCCGGTCGCCGAATACAGAGGTGCAGGGACGGCCGCGTCGGCCCCGGTCTCGGCGAGGGCGGCGGTCAGCGCCGCGAGCGGCAGGCCGACGCCGCGGCGGGTCAGCCGGGCGTGCAGGACGGCCTTGCCCTGTTCGAGCCGCCGCTTCAGCGTGCCGAGCGACCAGCCGAGGTCGGCCGCCGCCTCGTCCCGCGTCCGGCCGTCGAGATAGCACAGCACCAGGGGTGCCCGCAGCCGGTCGGGCAGCCGGGCCAACTCCTCGTCGAGCGCGGCCGCCACCTCGCGGGCGCTGGCATCCATCAATGGCGTCGTGGCCGTGACCGGCTCCGTCGTGGCGAGGGGCGGCGGTCGCCGGGCCCGCAGCTTGCCGGCGACGCGCAGAGCGACGCCGTACAGCCACGGCCCGAGCGCGGCTGGCTTGCGGACGGCCGCGGCCCGACGGGCGAGGACGAGAAACGTGGCCTGGAACGCATCCTCGGCCGCGTGTCGGTCGCGCAGTTGCCGCGCGCAGACGCCCCAAACTGTCGGGCCGTGGCGGCGGACGATCTGCTCGAACGCGGCCGCGTCGTTGGCGGCGGCGAAGCGGCGGAGCAGGTCGGTGTCCGGCCGATCCACATCCGGCCCGTGGGCGAGGCGGTGCAGATGGCGGACAACCGGGTCGAGCGGCGAGTCCGGCATGGCGGCGGCTCCGGGCGCGGGCGTACCCGTTATAGTGCCGGGCGCTGCCGAAGCGGCTCAGAATTGGCGAGCGTCAGCCCGACTTCCACGTCGGGCTGACGCCTCGACGCTCGCCGGGTGTCACAGCTTCGTCGGCTTGTTCCAGAAGATGTAGTCAGTATCGACCGCCTTGCCGCCAAGCATGGCGACGAGCTGCGCGATCTGGCCGCGGTGGTACCACGCATGGCCAAACGTCTGTGTCAGTACGCCTTCGACGTTCCAGCGCAACCGCTGGCCGGCGGCCTCGTACTCAAATTCGCGGGCCAACTCGGCGTCATCGAGCCGGCCCAGGTATGCGACCCAGGCCGCTTCGGTGTCCGCGACTTGCGTCGTCAGGTCGGCGAGCGCGACGTTCTTCGGGAAGATGTCCGGGGCCTCGGGCCAGTGGCCGAGCCGGAATAGCCACCGGCGGCGAGCGGCGACGAGGTGAGCCATCCGGCCGACGGCCCTCTCGAACTCCGGCGTCGATTGCCTGTCGGCCGGCACCGACGCGAGCATGTCAAGCGTCTTGGCGTTGCAGTCCCGCTCGTAGTCGTACCAGCGGCGAAAGCGATCCGGTAGCGCGGTCATGCGAACTCCCTCGGGGTCCATTCTGGAGTGCGACGGCTAGACGCCACTTTGGATACTTGGATATTCGACGGCGAACATCCAAATAATCCAAACAGCCAAGGCGACGTCAAGCCGTCGCACTCCAAACCTATACCAACGACATGCACGTTTCGCGACCACAACCGTGGGGCCACCGGCTGCTCCTGGGCCTGGTATCGACCGCGATTGCGCTGCCCGTGTGCTTCGGCATCCTCATGCAGGTCTTCACACGCGGGCTGGCGGGCGGCGGCGACGAGATGATGGCCGTCGCCTTGGGTGGCGTCGCATCGGGGTTCGCGGTCTTCGCCGCCCACGAACTCGGCCACCTCGCCGGCGGCCGGCTGGCCGGGCTGCCACTCCAATCGGTCACCATCGGCCTCGTGCGCGTCGAGATGTGGGCCGGCCGACCGCGGTGGCGGCTTAACCGCGACTGGTTCCGCCACGCCGGCATCGTCCGGTTCTTTACGCCGACCAACGAGCGGTGGCGGGTCGCGGTGATGGTCGCCGCTGGCCCGGCGACGAACTTGGCCATCGGAGCGGTCTGCCTGACGGTCGCGGCCCTCGTCAACCCCGGCCCACCTGCCGCCGCGTTCCCCGGCCTCGCTCGCAGCTCGTGGGGCGACGTCGCCCTGGCCTGGCCGGGCAGCGCGCTCACCGCTTGGCTCAACATCACGGGCCTCGTGAGCCTGTACCTCGGCGCGGGCACCCTGGTCCCTGGCCGGGCCGCCGGCCTACGAACCGACGGCGGGCAGTTGCTCGACATGCTCATCGCGAGCCGCCGGTCCACCGCCGCGTCGTCGGGTCCGTGGCCACGGCGCTGACGTAGGCCGACGCCTCGCGCTTCACCACGTAGCCGATCTTCGCCCACTCTTCGGTCGAACTCGGCCAACTCGCCTCGACGCTCACCGCGAGGCCGCCTTCGGTGTGCAGCCGCGGGGCCTTCAAGGCGGCGTCGAGCGGGGCGTCGCGGCCGACGGACTCGGCGAGGACGGCGAACACCGCGTTCGGGATCTTCCGCCCGCCGCGGCCGCCGAGCGCCAGTTCGGCGCGGCCCCCGTTCAACACGACGGTCGGGCACATGTTGTGCAGCGGCCGCTTGCCGGGGCCGGGCGAGTTCGGGTGCCCCGGCCGCGGCTCAAACCGCGAGGGGCCGTGGCCGAGCGTCAGGCCGAGGCCCGGTACCGTGACGGCCGCGCCGAACGAGCCTCCGTGGGTGAACGTCAGCGCGACGGCGTTGCCGGTCGTGTCGGCGGCGCTCAGGTGCAATGTGCCGCCGGCCGTGCGGCCATCGGTAGCCGCGACGACCGGCTTTCCGTCGCGCAGGGCTTTCTCAACCAACTCGGCTTGCCGGGCGACGTGGGCCGCACTCAGCAGCCGCTCGGTCGGCACCGGCCCGGCCACGGGGTCGCCGAGGTGCTTCAAGCGGTCGCCCCACGCCAGCCGCAGCGTTTCGAGCTTCGCCCGCGCGGTTCGCGGTTCGTCGGCGGCCCATCGGTCCCAGCCAAGCGCCTTCAGGATGGCGAGCGCTTGCAGCACCGTCGCCCCGCCGGCTGTCGGCGGCGGGGTGTAGATCGTCCGGCCGCGCCACGCCAGGGCGAGCGGCTCAACTTTGCGCGCGCGGTACGCGGCGAGGTCGGCCTCGGTGACGAGACCGCCGCCAGCGCGAAACGCGGTCGCGACTTTGCCAGCGATCGGGCCACGGTAGAACGGCTCGACCGAGTTCGCGGCGGCGAGGGCTTCGAGCATCGCCGCCAGGTCCGGGTTTCGTAGCGTCGGGCCGCCGTCGAGCAAAAGCTTGGCCGACGCGGCGTCCTTCTGCAATTGCGGCCGCAGCGCCTTCAGTGCATTGGCGAGCGACGGCTCGACGGGGAAACCGTCGCGCGCGTAGCGCACGGCCGGTGGCAGCAGGTCAGCGAGCTTGCGGGTGCCGAAGCGGTCGAGCGCGAGTTGCAGACCCGCCAACACGCCCGGCACGCCGGCTGCCTTCCAGCCGAACGTGTTGATCTTGTCTTTGACCTGCCCGGCCGCGTCGATCGGGAACATATCGGGTGTGGCCGCGGCCGGCGCGGCCGAGTTGAAGTCGATGGCGACGACTTTGGTGCCGCCGTCGATCGCCGCGATCAAGTGTCCGCCGTAACCGCCGAAGCCGGTGAGATGCGGTACGATCACACCCGCGACCAGCGCCGCGCCGACCGCCGCATCGACGGCGTTGCCGCCGGCGGCGAGGACATCCGTCCCCGCTTTGGCCGCGAGGGGATGGCCGACGACGACGCCGGCCGGCGTATCGGCCCGGAGGGCGGGCACGAGCAAACCGCTGGCGGCGACGGCCAGCGCTTCGCGGCGAGATGGTGCGGGTGGCATGGAGATGGCTCCGGTCGCGGGCACTACCGGCTAACGTATTCGGCGACGCCGGTTCCAGGCGCGGCGTCAACTCACACCTGGCCCACGGCGTCCTCTCGACGAACTCGCGACGGCCCCACTCCGCCCGCCGCCCGCCGCCCGCGGCCGACCGGCCTACCGCTTGAGCGACGCCATGTCGATCACGAAGCGATACTTCACGTCGCCCTTCGTCAGGCGGTCGTACGCTGCGTTGATCTGTTGGATGTCGATCACCTCGACGTCCGACGTGATGCCGCGGTCAGCGCAGAAGTCGAGCATCTCCTGCGTCTCGGCGATGCCGCCGATGCCGGAGCCAGCGAAGCTGCGGCGCGGCAACAGCAGGTTGAACGCGACGACGGGTAGTGGCTTCTCCGGCGCGCCAACGAGGGTGAGCGTCCCGTCGAGTTTCAGGAGCGATAGGTACGTGTTGATGTCGTGCTGAGCCGACACGGCGTCGAGGATGAAGTCGAAGCTCGATCGGTGCTTCGCCATCGCGCTGGCGTCCTTCGAGACGACGACCTCGTGCGCCCCGAGCCGCTTGCCGTCCTCAACCTTACCGGGCGATGTGGTGAACAGGACGACGTGTGCCCCAAACGCGCGAGCGAACTTCACGCCCATGTGGCCGAGGCCGCCGAGCCCGACAATGCCGACCTTCTGGCCAGGGCCGACCTTCCAGTGTCGCATCGGCGAGTAGGTGGTGATTCCGGCGCAGAGAAGCGGGGCCGTACCAGCCAGATTCGCGCTGGGCGAGAGCTTCAGCGTGAACGCCTCGTCCACGACGATGGCGTCGGAGTAACCGCCGTAGGTCACGCCGCCCGAGTGCTTGTCCGTGCTGTTGTAGGTGAACGTCGGGAAGCTTTCGCAGTACTGCTCCAATCCGCGCTTGCAACTCGCGCAGGTACGGCACGAATCGACCATACAGCCGACGGCCGCGAGGTCGCCCACCTTGAACTTCGTTACCCCCGCCCCGACCTTCGTCACGCGGCCAACGATTTCGTGGCCGGGGACGCACGGGTACACGGTGGGCGCGAACTCCCGCCACTCGTTGCGGGCCTGGTGCAGGTCGGAATGGCAGACGCCGCAGTACAGGATTTCGAGTGCGACATCCGTCGGCAGCGGCTCCCGCCGTGTGAGCGCGAATGGGGCGAGCGGGGTTTCCGCACTCTGGACGGCGTACGCTTTGGCTTTCACAGTTGCAACTCCCTTCAATGGTGTCCATTCGTATCAGTACAACCTGACCGGTCCCTGTTCAGCCGCGGATGCGAGGAACGCGACCGCCTTTGACGCCCCGGTCACCACCGCCCCCGTTTCCGCTCAGTTTCGTCGCCATGACTGGCTCCTGGTTGGGAAGTTCTGTACTGACGTGTACAACGCACCCCGGACGGCCTTACACGGCGACGACCCGAAACCACGGCCACGGCGTAACCCCATGACACGATTCGGCGGTACCCTTTCAGCCGGCCTGTTGTTCCTCGCAACGTGTATCGTCGCCGCGGACCCGCCGGACGACGCCCCGTGGCTGCGGCCGTACGCCGGACCGACCCGCACCGACGTCGACGCGACAACGCTCGACGGCAAGGTCCTGTGCGGCTACCAGGGCTGGTTCAACACCCCCGGCGACGGAACGACGTTCGGCTTCCGGCACTGGGGCCAGGGTTTGGACCGGCCCGACGGCGGGCGATTCACCATCGACATGTGGCCCGACGTGTCGGAGTACGACCCGCAGGACTTGCGCGAGGTGCCGGGCCTCAAGCTGCCCGACGGCTCCCCGGCGAAGCTCTATAGCGCCTTCCGCAAGGGGCCGGTGCTGCTGCACCACCAGTGGATGCGGCAGTACGGCCTCGACGGCGTTTTCTTAAGCCGGTTCATCGGCGAGGCGAATAGCCCAGCCCTATCCCGCCACGTCAACCAGGTGTTGGCCAACGTCCGCGAGGGCTGCCACCGCGAGGGTCGGGTGTGGGCGATGATGCTCGACCTCTCGACCGGCCGCAACGCCTCGACGGCCATGGTCACCAACGACTGGAAGTTCCTCTGCGACAAGGTGAAGGTCCGCGAGGACGCGCGGTACCTGCGGCACAACGGCAAGCCGGTCGTCCTGCTGTGGGGCCTGGGCTTCAAGGACCGGCCATGGACGCCGGCGCAGGGCGAGGAGTTGGTCAACTTCTTCAAGACCGACCCGACCTACGGCGGCGTGTACCTGATCGGCGGCATCGACCCGCACTGGCGGACGCTCCGCGGGGCGTCGCGGCCGGACCCGGAATGGGCGAAGGTGTACCGCTCGTTCGACGCCATCAGCCCGTGGGACGCCGGCCGGTACCGCGACGACGCGTCGATGGACCGCCTCCGCCGCGACGTGTGGGAGGGTGACCTCGCCGAGCTAAAGGGTACCGGCATCGGCTACATGCCGACGGCGTTCCCCGGCTTCTCGTGGGACAACCTGAAGCGGGCGAAGCCCGGGTCGACGAACATCGCCCGGCGGAAGGGCGAGGTCTACTGGCGGCAGTTCGCCATCTTCCGGGCGCTCGGCGTCCGCACCGTGTTCGTCGGCATGTTCGACGAGGTGGACGAGGGGACCGCCATCTACAAGGTGGCCGACAAGACGCCCGTGGGCAAGCACTTCGTCACCTACGAGGGGCTGCCGTCGGACTACTACCTGCGGCTCACCGGGGCGGCGACGAAGATGATCCGCGGCGACGCGCCGCTGTCGGAAAAGATCCCCGAACCGCTTCCCGCGCCGAACGAGTGAACGCTTCTGCGAAGCGTCGCGAACCAACTGCGTTTCGCGACGCTTCGCAGAAGCGTAGAAGGAGACCGCGATGAGACCTTTCGCTATCGTCGCCGCCTTACTCGCGGTCCCGGCGGTCCACGCCGCGCCGCCCAAGTTCGGCGACGAGAAGACGACCTGGCACGGCTTCGACCGCTACGACTTCCTGATGGACGAGGCCGACCTCGCCATCAAGCCGCACAAGGCATCGCCGGACGAGCGGAACGCCGTCCGCACCCAGGTGAAGGGCCAGTACCGCTGCGTCGTCGTCGCCCCGAAGGAGCCGGCCGCGGGCAACCCGTGGACGTGGCGCGGCTACTACTTCGACCACGAGCCGCAGACTGAGATCGAGCTACTGAAGCGCGGGTTCCACGTCGGCTTCGTCTGGTGCGACGCCGGCAAGCCGTGGGACGCCTGGTACACGTTCCTCACCACCCAGCACGGCCTGTCGAAGAAGCCGGCGTTCATCGGCATGAGCCGCGGGGGCCGGAACGCGTACACCTGGGCCACGGCCAACCCCGACAAGGTGTCGTGCCTATACGTCGATAACCCGGCCGTCAGCCGCGAGGCCGTCGCCATGCTCGGGGCGTTGGCCAAGGCCGACGTGCCGGTGTTGCACGTCTGCGGCAGCATCGACCCGATCCTCAGCCACACGCTCTTGGTTGAGGCCACGTACCAGCAGTTGGGCGGCCGCATCTCGGTGATGGTCAAGGACGGGGCGGCCCACCACCCGCACAGCCTCCGCGACCCGAAGCCGCTTGCGGACTTCATCGAGCAGAGCCAGAAGACCGCGATCGTCGAGCCGCCGGCGTTCGTCGGCAAATCGGCGACGCGGACGGCCTTCTACGGCGTCGCCAACGACTACCGCGAGGTCCCGAGCGAGAAGACGTTCGCCGCCTGCCGCGGGCCGCTGTTCGCGCCGTGCTACGACCGCTACGAGTTCCGCCTCGACGGCATCCGCATGCCGGTGACCGCCATCGTGCCGAAGACGCCGGCACCGGGCAAGCCGTGGGTCTTCCGGGCCGACGCCGTGGCCCGCGATTCGACGGTCGATCTCGCCCTTCTCGGCCAGGGCTTCCACGTCATCACCGGCCCGGTGCCGACCGACACCGACGGCCCGGTGTTGCAGCAGTGGAACGCCGTCTACAAGCACCTGACCGACGCCGGCCTGTCGAAGACGCCGGTGCTGGCCGGTTGCGGTGGCGCGGCCGGCGAAGCCTACGCCTGGGCGATCGAAAACCCGGACAAGGTGTCGTGCGTCTACGCCGAGAACCCAATCCTCCGCAGCCACATGACCAAGGCCCAACCGCTCGACCGGCTCGACGTACTGGCGAAGGCGAACGTGCCGGTCCTGCACGTCTGCGGCAGCCTTGACCCCTGGCTCGACAGCCAGACGCGCGTCCTCGAAAAGCGCTACCGCGAACTCGGCGGACAGGCCACGGTGATCGTCGAGGACGGCAAGGGCCACTACCCGACCGCGCCACGCGACCCGAAGCCGATCGTCGAGTTCATCGCGGGGCACCAAGCGTCGAAGGCGGCGGGTGCGCCGCGCGACTACCGCTTCGACGGTGCCATGTCGCGCCCGGTGCTGGAAAACTACCTCGCCCGGTCGATCTCGATGGAAGGCTTGCTCAACGGCCGCGGCGACCTCGACGACAACATCCGCATGTTGAAGGCCACCGGCGCGAAGTTCATCGGCCGGGCCTTGTGCCTGTGGACCGGCGAAGCCAACCTGTTGCGCAACCTCGACCGGGCGCGCGAGCAGGTGCCGAAGGTCCACGCGGCCGACCCGGACATGATCCTGCAAGCGTGCGTCTTCGAGTCCGTCTCGACGGCGGTCGAGCAGGTGCCGGTGCCGGCGTGGGCGTTCGCCGCGCTGGGGATGCCGGTCGAGACGCGCAACTTTCGCTACGCCGACATGCTCTACCCCGAGGGCCGGCGGCGGAACTGGGGCGCGAACGCGTCGGTGCCGGACGTGAGCCGGCCGGAGACGAAGCTCTGGTTCTACTTCCTGGCGCGGTCGTACATCGACCTCGGCATCGAGGCGATCCACTTCGGCCAGGCCGAGATCGTGAACGGCAACGACCGCGGCCTCGACCACTGGGCGCAGGTGTTGACGCTGGTCCGCGACCACGCGGCCAAGCACGCCCGCCGGCACCTGGTCGTCTGCGACGCCCACGTCCCCAGCGGCGGGCTGGTCAAGGACGGCAAGCTCCTATGCGACTTCCACTCGTTCCCGCTGCGGATCATGGAAACGCCGGACAAGCCGCAGGAGGCGGTCCTGAAGCTCGGCTTCTCCGACGGCATCTACAACCGCAGCAAGGGCGGCACGACGCCGAGCGGATGGCAGTGCGACCACCTGCCGTACCTCGTCGAGATCGACAACTGGGGCGCGAGCCGGACGCCGGGCCAGCCGAAGGCCGGCGGCATCTGGGTCTGGGGCTACGACGAGATCACCTGGTTCGCACACCAGAGCCGCGAGTACCGGGCCAACTGGCTCAAGTACGCCTGGGACTGGGTGCGGACGACGGACCCGAACGGCTACCTGCAAATGCCGGGAAGCCGAACGATGCGGTCGCCGCTCGACGGTCGGCGGTGGTACCACGCCAACAACCCTGGCCCGGCCGTCCCGACCGGGCTGGGCGACGAGGACGCGATCCGGGCCGTGTGGGCAGCGAGCGGGCGTGACCCGTCGTAGCCGAGCGACGACCACAGTACGCAACAGAGGACTTTGACCGTGCCGCTCCGCGATCACTTTCACCCGCCGCTCAGCGAACACCGCCAGTGGGACTGCGTCGGCGCGATGTGGCCGCCGGACATTGTTCGCCACCTCGAACCACAGTTGCCGGAGGGATACCACGCCGAGCCGCGCGTCCGCTACAGCGACGACTTCGAGATCGCTGGCGACGCGCCGCCGGTGACTTCCGCCCCGGCCCCGACATGGACGGTTCAAGCCGATCTGGCCGACCCCGACGAGGACGAGGTCTTGGTCTACTCGGAGCGCGACGGCGAGCAGACGCTCGTCGCCGCCATCGAGATCGTCAGCCCGCGCAACAAGGACCGGCCGGAGGCGCGGGCGGCGTTCGCGGCCAAGGTCGCGACGCTCGTGCGCCGTGGCGTGTGCGTGTCGGTCGTGGACCTCGTGACGAGTCGTCACTTCAACCTGTACGCGGCCGCGCTCGACCTCATCGGGCTGGCCGACCCGACGCTCGGCGACGCCCCGCCGACGGTCTACGCGGCGACGACCCGCAAGCGGACGGCCCGCCGCGCGACGCACCTCGACTCGTGGTTCTACCCGCTCGCTGTCGGCTGGCCGCTGCCGCAAATCCCGCTGTGGCTCGACGACCAGACGAGCCTGACCGTGGACCTGGACGCGAGCTACGAGGAGACGTGCCGGACGCTGCGGATTCCGTGACGGGCGGTCAAGCGGGCTTCTTGACGGCGAGCAACACGCCGTCGCCGACGGTCGCCAGGCACGCCTCGACCCGCGGGTCGTCGCGCACCTTCAGGTTCAGCGCCCGGATCGCCACGGTGTCGGCGTCCGTCGCGGCCGGGTCGATCACCGCGCCGTGCCACAGAGCGTTGTCCACCGCGATCAGGCCGCCGGGCCGGACGAGCCGCAAGCACGCCTCGTAGTAGGCGTCTTGCGGGGCCTTGTCTGCGTCGATGAACGCGAAGTCGAACGCCGCGCCCTCGCGCTCCAGCGCCGCGAGCGTCTCCGTCGCCGGCCCGAGCCGCAGGTCGATCTTGTCGGCGACGCCGGCCTCGGCCCAGTATCGGCGGGCGATTGCGGTCCACTCGGCGCTTGCGTCGCAGGCGGTCAGCGTCCCGCCGGGTGGCAGGGCCGACGCGATGGCCAGGGCGCTCGCCCCGGTGAACGTGCCGACCTCGAGCGCCCGCCGGGTCCCGGTCATTTTGACGAGGACGCGCAAGAGTGCAGCCTGGTCAGGCGGCGTCTGCATGCCGCCTTCGGGCAACCGGGCGGTCTCCTCGTGGAGCCGCCGTTGCAGCGGCGTCTGGCGGGTGGCGGACTCGCACACGTAGCGCGCGAGCGGCTCGGGCAGAAATGACTTCATCGGTCCCATCCTGGCGGGCGGCGGGCGTCCACCGGGTCAGTCTACGAACCGACGGCGGCGAAGCGCCGGTCACGGGGATTCGATCCACGCCCATGCCTCGTCCAGCCACTTCGCCGCCGCGGCGGCGTTGCCCGTCGCCTCGTAGAGACGCATCAATCGAAGGGCCGCTTCCGGCGGGCGGACGCGAGCATCCTTCGGGATCACCGCGGCCTGTTTCCTCATCCCCTCGTACCCGTCGAGCAAGAGCGGCTTGGCCTCCGCGTATTCTTGTTTCCCTGCCAGCGCCCCGCCGAGGAGCGACATGGCGTTGAACGTCGTCCAGGCGTTCGGCTGCTTGGCTTTGCGGATGATCAGCGATTCGCGCAGGACCGGCTCGGCGTCCGACCACTTGTTCTGTTGCAGCAGGCAATAGCCGAGCTTGGCCACGTCCGTCGCGTAGTTCGGAGACTCCGTCCCCGGCGTCGGCCGTATGGCGTCAACCACCTGCCGGAAGGCCGATGCCGCGTCGGCCCATTTCTGCTGAGCCATGAGGTTCTCGGCGAGGCTGGCCAACGCATCGACGTAATGCGGGTGGGACGTGCCGCCCAGGTCTTCGACGAGTTTTAGCCACGCCCGCCGCCACTTCTCGGCCTCCTCGAACCGCCCGAGCTGTTCGAGGACATTTGCGACGTTGGTCACGACGGCGGCGGCACCGTTCGCTCGGAATTGCAGCTTCTCCATGCCCTGAACCGCTTGGCGGTAGAGCGGCAAGGCGGCGTCGGGCTGACCGCGGAGCATGTAGAGGTTGGCGAGTTGGTTCATGAGGACGAACGTCTTGGCACTCTCCGGGCCGAACTTGGCCTTCGTGTTCGCAAACGCTTCCGTAAAGTACGGCTGGGCGTCGCCCGGCTTGCCAAGGGCGATGTATTCTGCGCCTACGCCCAGCAGGCTCGCGAGCGTTTGGGGATGCTCGGGACCAAGCTTGAGCTTCCGGAGCCGAAGCGTCTCTTGTAAGAGCGGCAAGGCCTCGGCGTGCCGGCCGACGGCGGCGTACGCTTCGGCCAGGTTGCTTTTAGCAATGAGCGTGTCCGGGTGATCGGGGCCGAGCGCAGTGCTTGAGCGTTCGACCGACTTCTCCATCAACGGGATCGCGTCCGCCGGCTTGCCCGCTCGCACGAAGGCCCCCGCGAGGTTCGCCAGGCAGAGGAGCGAGAGCGCGTGGTCGGGCGGCAGCGTGGCGCTACTACGCCGATGAGCCTCCTCGGCCAGCGGCAACCCGTGAGTGACATCCCCCAGGGCGATGTAGACCGCGCTGAGGTCGTTCACACTCTCGATCGTGTCGGGATCGTTCGGCCCCAGGGCCACCTCGCGTAATTTCAGCGTTTCCTCGTGGAGCTTCCCCGCCTCGGCGAACTTGTCGGCCGCGTAGTAGCTCGCGGCGAGCCAGTTCATACACGCGAGCGTGTCGCGGTGCGTCGGGCCGAGTTCCTCCGCCAGCACCGGGCGGGCCGTCGTTAACAGGCGGATCGCCTTGTCGGGGTAGCCCAGTCCGAATTGCGAGATGCCGAGCGTCAGTTGCATCTTGGCGACGGTCAACGGGTCGCCGATCGCCTGGCTTTCGATCTGCGTGGCCGCCCGATCGAGCCGCTGGCCCAGGACAGCTTGCAACGGCTGGCCGGTCTTCTCGTAGGAGCGAGGGTCGATGTCCTTGAAGATTGCCCCGAGGATGTCGTTGGCCTTCTCGACCTGCGCGAGTCGGTTGTCGGCCACGGTGCGTTGCTTGCGAGCCTCGACCAGGCCCAACGACGTTCCGACCATGCCGCCGACCAGGGCCAGTAGCACGAGTGCGGCGGCCGTCACGCGGCCCTTGTTACGCCGGACGAACTTCCGCACCCGGTACGCCGTGGATGGCGGCCGGGCTTCGACCACCTCGTCGGCCAGGTATCGTTGCACGTCGCGGGCCAGCCCATTGGCTGTCTCGTACCGGCGGGCGCGGTCTTTCTCGAGCGCCTTCATCACCACCCAGTCGAGTTCGCCTCGGAGCAGGCCGGTCAGCTTCGCTGGCTCTGTCTGCCGGTTCGCGGCGATCGTCGGCAGCGCCTCGGCGGTGCTCAATTTGGCGCTCGGCCGTGGCGGCTCGACCTCCCGCACGATTCGCAACACCTCCAGCACCGCCGCATCCCGTAGGGACTTCCGGTCCACCGGCGTCGTGCCGGTCAGCAGTTCGTACAGCAAGACGCCGAGGGCGTACACGTCGCTCCGGGTATCGATGTCTAGCTGGTTGAAGCCGGCCTGCTCCGGGGACATGTACTCCGGCGTGCCGACGACGGCCCCGAACCCAGTCATCAGCGACCGATCCGTGAGTGGCGACCCAGCCGCCTTGGCCACGCCGAAGTCGATGACCTTCGGGACCGGCCGGTCGTCGTACAAGGCGACGAGGACATTCGATGGCTTGATGTCGCGGTGGATGACGCCCTTCTGGTGGGCGTGCTGGATCGCCTGACAGACCGGCACGAACAGCTCCAGCCGCTCACGCGGGGTCAACTTCCGATCGTCGCAGAACGTGGTGATCGGCGTGCCCTTGACGAGTTCCATGACGAAGAACGGTCGGCTATCGGGCGTCGCCCCCGCGTCCAGCACCTTGGCGATGTTGGGGTGGTCCATGAGGGCGAGGGCCTGCCGCTCAGCTTCGAACCGGGCGAGGACGGCCTTCGAGTCCATGCCCGGGCGGATGAGCTTCACGGCGACGGTTCGCTTGACCGGCTCGGTCTGCTGGGCCATCCAGACGGCCCCCATGCCGCCCTCGCCGATTTCCTCGACGAGCTTGTATCGTCCAGCCAGGGTGCAGCCGGCAGCGACTTTCGAGCCGAAGGCCTCCGACGCGCCGACCGGTTCGGGTTGGTACGCTCCGGTGCCGGCGGCCGAGCGGAGGCGGTCGACGAACGCGGAGGCGGCCGGGCTGAGGGCGGCCAGGCTAGCGGCGCGCGGCGCACCTGGAGGTGCGCATCGAGGGCGGCGGCGTCCTTGTCATCGACGCGGCCGGCGAGGTATTCGCGCCAACGGTCGGCCGGCGGGTGCGGGTCGGTCATCGGTCGTCTCCGGTCAGGGCTAGGCGGTCGGCGTCTCGGCCCACGCCCACGCTTCGTCGAGCCACCTCGCCGCGGCGGCGGCGGCGCCCGTTGCCTCGTAGAGTCGCACCAGCCGCAGCGCCGCTTCGGTCAGGCGGACGCGGGCGTCCTTCGGGATCGCCGCGGCTTGCCGCTTCATGCCCTCGTACCCGTCGATCAGTAACGGCGTGGCCTCCGGGTACTTCTGTTGGCCCGTCAGCGCCTCGCCGAGCAGCGACGCGGTGTTGGACGTCGTCCAAGCGGTCGGCTGCGTCGATTGGCGGATGGCCAGCGATTCGCGCAAGATCGGCTCCGCGTCGGCCCACTTGTTCTGTTGCAGCAGGCAATAGCCGACGACGACCCGGGCACCGGCGTATTCCAGCGACTCCGGCCCGGGCGTCCGCCGCGCGGCGTCCGCCTGCGTCCGTGCGAGTCGTTCGGCGTCCGCCCACTTCTGCTGCTTCATGAGGTTGTCGGCGAGCTGGGCCAACGCCACGGGATAGACCGGGTGGGACGTGCCACCCCGCTCCTCGACGGCCGCCAGCCACACCCGCCGCAACGTCTCCGCCTCCTCGAATCGCCGGAGGAACTCCAGCCCGTCGGCCGCGCCTGTCACGATTTCTCCGGCGTTCGGGTCGCGGAATTGCCGGTTCTGAACGCCGCGGGCCGCGTCCCGGAAGCGCGGCAGGGCGGCGTCGGGCTGGCCGGCGGCCGCGTACGATTTGGCGAGTGAAACCGAGAACATGAGCGCGACGGGGTGGTCCGGGCCGCCCCGGGCCGTCACACGCCCGACCGCCTCCACGAGCAGCGGCACGGCGTCGCCGGGCCGGCCGGCCAGCCGGTACGCCGCGGCCAGGCTCAGCGTGCCCCGGAGGGTGTCGGGGTGGTCGGGGCCGAGGCGGCGGCAGCGGAGGCGGAGCGCCTCCTCAAAGAGCGGCAGCCCGGCCCCGATTCGGCCGGTCGTGCTGTAGCAGTCCGCGAGGCTGCTCATGATCGTCAGCGTGTCGGGGTGGTCCCGGCCGCGGGCGGCTGTGGACAACTCGAGCGCCTTCTCAAGGTGCGGTATGGCCTCGGCCTTGTCGCCCGCCAGCACGACGGCGACCGCACGGTTGCTCATGATGCCGACGGTCAGGGCGTTTCGGTCCCCGAGCCGCTCGGTCGCCAGCCCGAGAGCTTCCGTAAACAGCGCGATGGCGTCGCCGAGCCGGCCCATGTTCATGTACACCGCGGCGAGGTTGTTCATGGTTTCCAACGTGTCGTAGTCGCCGCGGCCGAGCGCGGCCGTTTGCAGGTCCAGCGTCTCCTTGTCGAGCGCCTCCGCCTCGCGAACCTTGCCGACGAGTTCGTAGCCCTCGCCGAGCTTGCTCATGCACCGCAGGGTGTCACGGTGCGTCGGGCCGACCTCCTTCGCGAGCGTGGCGCGGGCGGCCGTCAGTAGCGGGATCGCCTCGGCGCGCTTCAGCCCGAGCTGCGACACGCCGAGCGTGAGTTGCATCTTGGCCACCGTCCGCGGGTCGCCGATCGCCTCGCCGTCGAGTTGGGCGGCCGCCCGGTCCAGTCGCTCGCCCAGCACGACCTGGAGCGGCTTGTCGATCCGCTCCCCGTCCCGCGGGTCGAGGTCCTTGAACACCGCCCCAAGGATCTCGTTGGCCTTCTCGACCTGCGTCAGCCGCCGGTCTGCCTGTCCGCGGGCGGCATCGGCCGCGTCCCGCTGTTCGCGGGCTTTGACCAATCCCCAGGTCGTGCCGACGATGCCGCCGACGAGGGTCAACAGCACGAGCGCCGCGGCGGCGACCCGGCCCTTGTTACGCCGGACGAACTTCCGCACCCGATACCCGGCCGTCGGTGGCCGGGCCTCGACCACCTCGTCGGCCAGATACCGTTGCAAGTCGCGCGCGAGGCCATTGGCCGTCTCGTACCGGCGGGCGCGGTCCTTCTCCAACGCCTTCATCACCACCCAGTCCAGCTCGCCGCGGAACAGCCCGGCCAGCTTCGCCGGCTCCGTCTGCCGGTTGGCCGCGATCGTCGGCAGGGCCTCCGCCGTACTCAGCTTCTCGCTCGGCCGTGGCGGCTCGACCTCCCGCACGATCCGCAACACCTCTAGCACCGCCGCATCCCGTAACGACTTCCGGTCGACCGGCGTCGTGCCGGTCAGCAGTTCGTACAGCAACACGCCGAGGGCGTACACGTCGCTCCGGGTATCGATGTCGAGTTGGTTGAACCCGGCCTGCTCCGGCGACATGTACTCCGGGGTGCCGACCACCGCCCCGAACCCGGTCATCAACGAGTGGTCCGTCAGCGCCGCCCCGGTCGCCTTGGCCACGCCGAAGTCGATGACCTTCGGCACCGGCCGGTCGTCGTACAAGGCGACGAGGACATTCGATGGCTTGATGTCGCGGTGGATGACGCCCTTCTGGTGGGCGTGCTGGATCGCCTGACAGACCGGCACGAACAGCTCCAGCCGCTCCCGCGGGGTCAACTTCCGATCGTCGCAGAACGTGGTGATCGGCGTGCCCTTGACGAGTTCCATGACGAAGAACGGTCGGCTATCGGGCGTCGCCCCCGCGTCCAGCACCTTGGCGATGTTGGGGTGGTCCATGAGGGCGAGGGCCTGCCGCTCAGCTTCGAACCGGGCGAGGACGGCCTTCGAGTCCATGCCCGGGCGGATGAGCTTCACGGCGACGGTTCGCTTGACCGGCTCGGTCTGCTGGGCCATCCAGACGGCCCCCATGCCGCCCTCGCCGATTTCCTCGACGAGCTTGTATCGTCCAGCCAGGGTGCAGCCGGCAGCGACTTTCGAGCCGAAGGCCTCCGACGCGCCGACCGGTTCGGGTTGGTACGCTCCGGTGCCGGCGGCCGAGCGGAGGCGGTCGACGAACGCGGAGGCGGCCGGGCTGAGGGCGGCCAGGCTAGCGGCGCACGCGGCGCACATCTGGAGGTGCGCATCGAGGGCGGCGGCGTCCTTGTCATCGACGCGGCCGGCAAGGTATTCGCGCCAGCGGTCGGCGGAAGGATGCGGGTCGGTCATCGATGGCTCCCGAGTGTGGCATTCCGCAACAAGAGGACGCGAACGGCCGGATTCTATCGCGCTGTGTCGTCGTTTGCTGAAAAGAATCGGTCGGCTACGCACAGTCGTTGTCGGTGACGCGCGACCCTTCCTCCGCAAAGCCGGGTTCGAGGAGAGACGGGCCCAATCTGCTATCGACTCGTCACTTGTCCATCAGCCGACATGGTCGCGAAAAGGCACCCGGGAAATGTCCGTCCTCGGGTACGGTGTGCGTTGCTCTAAAGCGGAGGGGGCGGATCCCCGCTCGAAATACCCGCCCACGTCGGTGGTCGAAAAAAATGTGTGAGCCGAGATAGAACCTGCCGGCTCGCGCACTCTTGTGGTGTCGGAGGCCGACAATCAAACCCCTTGCGACGGAGAGTGAGCCATGACGAGTCTTCTGTCGAAGTTGTTCGGAACGAACGCCCCTCGCATCCGCCAGTCGACGACCCGCGCCCGTCTTGGCGTCGAAAGCCTCGACGGTCGCATCATGCCGATGACGATCGTGGAAGTCCATGCCATCGTTGCCTCTCCGATCATCGTGCCCAAGCCGGCACCGGCGATCGAAATTGCACAGACCACCGACTCGACCATTGCTGTCTCGGCAGACCCGACGGCCGCCGAACATGTGGTTGAGCCGTTCGTTGGCAAAGCTGCCGACCACATCGACAGTTGGATCCGGTTGGCCAAGCTCGGCTAAGGATCGGCCGAATCGGCTTCACGACCGCTGCAGAGCGTCTTCGTCGCCCAACAACTCTGCGGCGTTGGCCCGCAGCCGACGTAGCACCCGTGACTTGGCCAAGTAGACGGCCGCCACGGTCAGCCCGGTCTCAGCGGCCACGGCCTCGGGCGATGCCCCGTCGAGCGCGAGCCGGCGGAACGCTTGCAGCGTCGTCGACCCGAAGGTCGATTCCGCTTCGCGTAACAGATGTTGCAAGACATGACGATCGTGGTCGCGGTCCCAGCGCTCCTCCAGGCCGCTGTTGGGCGACTCCCACTCGTCGATGGCTCGTTGGAACTCGCTGCCGCCGATCGGGCCACCACGGCTCTGGCGCGTGCGCCAGGCAGTCCGCGCCCGGTTGAGCGTGATGCTGCGGAGCCAGCCACGGAACGCCCCGGTCTTGCCGGGGTGGGCGAACCCACCGAGGTCGCGGACGACCGTCAGGAGCACCTCTTGCGTCAGATCGTCGGCCTCGGCATGGGCGAAGCCGTGGGCGCGGAGCCAGCCGCGCAGGAACGGGCGATAGAGGGCATCGAGCTGCGTCCACGCTCCGGCAGAGCCGGCCTGCGCCTGTTGCAACAGGGTGTGACTCGTCGAGTCCATGCGGCCCCCTACGATGCGACCCGTCCCCAGCTGACGAAATACACCGCCGTGTCGAGCTTCGTGAGCTGTCGCGGTTCGCCGCCCGCGGTCGGCACGACGAATAATTGCGGGTACTTGCCCTCGAAGGACACGAACGCCAGATGCTTGCCGTCCGGACTCCAGCGCACCCGGCCACACGGCGCCGTGCGGGTCGTGAGCTGCCGCCGGTTGCCGCCATCGAGGTCCATGGCGAACACATTCGCCACGCCATTCTTCCGGGCAACGAAGGCAACTTGCTTGCCGTCCGGCGAGACGTCCGGTCCGTCGGTCGATCCGTGCCGGTCGTTCGGTGAGAGCCGGAACTCGACGTAGCGGTTGCCCTCGGTCAGCCGCTTGAGGTTCTTGCCGTCGGCGTCGACGCGGTACACGTCTCCGTCGCGTCGGACGAAGACGATGGTTTTGCCGTCGGGCGTGAACTGCGGCACGAAGCTCTCGGGGTGGTCGGGCGTCAGCTCGATCGGCTGACCGTCCGGCAGGCTCGCGGTCAGCAGGCGGTAACTCCTCGCCGGGCCGGAGAAGACGACGCGATCACCGGCGGGGCTGAGCCGGCCCATGTAGGTATAACCCAACTGTGGGGCGATCCATCGGGGTGACGAGCCGTCGGCATCGGCGAGCACCATTCGCCCGGTTTGGCCGTCGTGAACGGTGAAGACCATGGTCCGACCGTCGGCCGCGAGGGCGTACCCGTACGCGCTCCTCACCGCGAAGCCGGCCAGGCCCCGAAGCCGCTCGGGCGGCGTGAGGCAGACGGCCCCGGTCCCGTCCCACCGGCAGCGATAGATGCGGCTATCGCCGGACGCCTTCGACTGGTAGTAGACCCAGTGGCCGTCCGGGCTGGCCGTCGGGTACTCCGCGTCGCTAACGATCGTCCGGAGGCCGCTGCCGTCGAAGGCGATCGCAGAGATCGCCGAGACGACCGGGGTGGTTTCGACACCGCCAGGCACATCCTTGGAGGCGTACTCACCCACCCAGGACCGGGTCGAGAAGACGAGGACCGGCTCGGCGCCCGTCGCTTGAGCCGAGGCGAGCACAAGCAGCAAACCGCAGGCGCACGGAACGACGAGTTGGCGGAAAGCGTTCAATGCGATCACCACAGGTTGAGCTGTCACGACGAGTTGACGCCGAGCTAGCTGACTCCATCATCACCGCTGTCAGTTCGCCTTGCCGACGAGTGGGGCCTCTCGCGTCGCAGCAAAGCCGACGTTCGTCTCCGACTCGCACTTCACCTCGTCCCCGGTGAACGTCAGCCGGAGCGTCACCACGAATGGCGTCTCCGGCGCGTACGGTGCCCACCACCCCTCGGCGATGACGTGGCCGTGCCGCACCAGCATGAAGCTGAGAAACGAGTCGACGGTTTGGTCGGCTGCCTCGACGAACGCGCGGACGGCCGACGACGACACGCCTTGCCTTTCCGGGCTGCTGCGCGGAAGTGCCGCTCCGGCGCACGGGGTGGCACTCAGGACAACCAAGGTGAGGAGGGACAAATTCGTCATACCGTGGCCTCGGAAGGCGTTGGAGAGGGGTGGCAACTCGAAGGGGCAACCAGCTCGGTCGCTAATCGACTTAGCCCCAGGCCCCGCCGCCGACCAGGGCGTGCGAGCGTCGTGACGGGGCCACGATTTTGCATTCGCTCAGGTCCACGTCCAGCAAAAGCCGAAGAATCCTCAAAGGCCCTCCAGTTTATCCGCGACATTGGCAACCGCCTGGCCGACCGGAGAAGCCATTTTGCTCCGTACGAGGCCGAGATTGCTCGTCCTGGCTTTAGCGGCGCTGACCCTACCGGGCTACGGCGGGTGCCGCCATATCGGGCCACAGACCATCGTGGCCGATCGGCTCCCGTACAACGAAGCGATTGCCGCGTCCTGGAAGGAGCAGACTCTGCTCAACATCGTGAAGCTGCGATATCTCGACCCGCCGTTCTTCCTCGACGTTCCCCAGATTACCAGCGGTTACACACTGCAAGGGACCGCAACCGCGAATGGCGGCATCTATCCACCCGTCAGTAACCTGGCCTCCTTTGCGCAACAGTTGGGGATCACGCTCAATCTCCAAGGGGCCTACCAGGATCGGCCCACGATCTCCTATGCCCCCCAAACCGGCTCCCAATTCGTCCGCAATTTGACTAGCCCAATCAACCCCGGCTCCGTGCTGTTCCTGCTTCAGTCAGGTTATCCTGCGGATGTCGTATTCGAGCTGACGGTCGATTCGATCAACGGCGTTCGGAATCGCACGGTCGCCGGCGGCCAGGTGAAGCCAGCCGACTCCGAGTTTGCCCGCGTTGTCAAGACGCTCCGCAAGGCACAAGTCGATGGGCATGTCGGAATCCGGATTCAGCGAGAAAAGGATAAGCCGGATTCGATGGCCCTGTTCTTCCACAACAAGGAGATCGATCCCGAATTGGCCGCGGAACTTGCGGACGTTCGTCGAATCCTGCGCCTGGAATCCGAACCGCGGGAGTTTCGGGTCGTCTTCGGAGCCAACGCGGCGAACTCCAACGAAATTGCCATTCTGTCGCGTTCGCCCCTGCGCATTCTCTCGGAGCTATCCACGTTTGTGGATGTGCCGATCGAACACCAGGTCAGTGGTAGTGCCCCATTCCTTGGCGACACGTCGGTCGACGGTGAGCCGATGTTCCGAGTGCTGAGTTGCGCCAAGCGGCCGTGTGACCCGTTTGTCGCCGTGTGCTATGAAGGCCACTGGTTCTGGATCGAAAAGTGCGACTTTCGATCCAAGCGCACCCTGACTTATCTTTTGGCCCTCCTGGCACTGGCGGACACCGGTTCCAAGGAGAACTTGCCGGTGATTACCATCCAGGCGAATTGACCCGCCTGTCCGATGACCCCGTTCAGAAACGTCGCTCGTCACTGCGGCTACGGCTTGGTCACGACCAGTCGCCGCGGTCCGCCCTCACTCGGGTATATGCACACTTCGGCCGCTGGGAACGAACCTTGTTCCGCAACGCGGTAGGTTGCGTCTGCCGACAGGCCGGCCAGGACGACCGTCGAATGTTTTGGGGACAGCGGGTTCAGGCCGACGGCCACGACGGCCGTGCCTTCGTGGGCGTATACGTCGTCGCCAACGGCGACCGAGCCACTGCCGAACTTCACCGGGAACGTCGCGGCAAACCGCTTGGCGATCGCATTTGTCGTCGGGCCGCCGATCAGGACGACATGCCGTCCCGCCATCGCTCCATCGGTAGTCTCGGTGTCGGCCTTGACCGGGACGACATTGTTGCCGTGCCCGACGCGGATGGCTGTTTGGAGGGCGATCGCCGCTGCGCGGTTGGCGGCCGTGTCGCCGGCAGTGCCGTAGACGATGACGGCGGATTCCGTCTCATCGAGCCAGTAGGCCGTCGTGAACGCCGGGCCGCCGACCCGTGGCTCGTCGCTGCTCCGGTCGGAGAACATGCGGATCACGTCCTTGACGCCGCGCGCGGCCAGGGTGGCGGCAAAGTCTCCGACCGTCGTTCCTTTGCCGGCGTTGGCCCGACCGAATTCGTCCATCGCCGCCGTGAATCGCTCGTCGCCCATTTGCTCCCGCAGCGCGTGTAGCCGGAGGACGCCGTAAGCCGTCTGCTCGCGGTGCCAGCGGGCGCGGTCGAACTCCGCATCGAGCGGACTCGGCTCGCCGCCACCCATCCGCCACGCCGGTCGCGCGGCGCGGGCCGAGAGGTAGTCCGAGCGGTATCGGTACAAGTCCAACTCGCCCTCGCGCCGGTCGTCGGCTGTCAGCTTGCCGCCCGACTTGGCCCGGCGAGCGTTTTCTGTCGCGACCAGCCGTTCGTAGCGTGCGAACCCGGCCGTCAGCCATAGGTCGGCATCTGTCTTTGGTAGTAGGGTGCCGTGCCACGCCGCGACGGTCGGCGGCGCGGCTGCGCTGGACGGCAGCGTTCCCGACAGATCGGCCGCAGTCTTGGTCGCCCGGCCCGGATCGGCGGTAGTCAGTACCGTCCAGTCGTTCGGCACCAGCGAGCGGACGATCTTCCACTTCTCCTTTTGCCACGGCTCCGGGTCCCATACCCGGCCGTACGGTGGGCCGAATACCGCGTGGGCCTGCAACTGCTTGGCCATCGCCGTGGTTGTGACCTTGGCGTCGAGCGATCGCAGCTTGGCGAGGGGCGGCCCGGAGTACGCGCGCTGGCCGAAGTCGGCGTCGATCTTGCCCTGGTACTTGCGATACAGGCTCAGCCAACCGAGGTCTCTGTCGGCCGGCCGCCACGACACGTCCTCCGGCCGGCCGGCGACATTCGCCACGGTTTCCAGCCGCACTGCCAGCGTCTTGGTGTTATTGCAGCCCCAATAGAAGCCCTCGACGCCCGGCAGCATCCACTCGTTCTTCGAGCTACGCCGTAGCTTGTGGGCGTGCGTGCCCAGCTCCAGGGCAGCGATCTCGTCCGTCTTCGTATCGCCGATCAGCCATTCGTTCGTGTACAGGCCGTTGTTCTTCTGCGTCAGTTCCTTGACTAGTTCATCGATGGTGTTCGCGTACTGCATCGCTCGGCGGGCGCGGGACGCCAGCGGCGTGCCGTCCGGCTCGAACCGCGTCTGGTCGAGCGTCGTCTCGGTCAGCATCAGCCCGGACGAGCTGATGTAGTAGTCCATGCCCGAGTAGATGCCGCCGGGGAACGTCTGCATGACGACTCGGTGCCCCTTCGCCGGCTTCACGTCCAGCCAGACGAAAAAGTGCGCTGCCTGGTGGACGTTCCACATGGTGATGTGGCCGAAGACGATCTTGCCGTCGGCCGTGGCCGCACCAGTCGCGGCGAACGCCGAGCAGTGATGCTCCTGCGGCGGGGGCGGCAGCTTGGCAACGCCCTTGAGCAGCGGGTGGTCGGCCAGTCCGTCCGGCGTGGCCCGAAGGGCGTCGTCGAGGCAGGCCAACTCGACCCACAGGTTGACGCCGGCGATGTCCGTCAGGTCGATCGGCCGGTCGTTGACCTTGGCCCCGGCTGCCGCCGCCCCCTCGGCGATGCCCTTCATCTCCTCGAGGTGTTCGCGGTCGAAGCGGTGCAGGTACATGCCGCCCACCTGCGTGCGGTACAGGTCCCAGTACTCGGCCGGGTTTTGCGGCGCGCGGTGTTCGGACAGGGCGGCGATGTAGGTTTCGATTTCCTTCGCCATCAGCCGGCCATGCTGGACGCCGCGATCGTAGGGTTCACCTTCAATGTGGAGGACAACCCAGCCGTGTTGCGGGTAGCGATAGCCGGCCTCGTGGCGGCGGACGGACTGCGGATCGGGCCGAAACGGCTCGACGGCTGAGGCGAACGATACGAAGAAGGCGGCACAGACGGTGGTTTGGCGGATCATGGCTGGTCTCCGAGGTCGGAGGTCGGGCGTGTGTCCTGACGGCCCATCGTAGCCGTCGTGGGACCGATGGTCCAGCAAACGTCTTTGTCGCGGTCCCGTGTCCGCAATGGGAGTTGCTAGGACTGCGGGTCGGCGGAACCACTTGATGTTGCCGTGACGAGCGATGTCTTCCGCTTGCTTCGAGTTCCTTCATCTCCGTAGTTCTCATGATTTCTCACAATTCCTCATGATTTCTCATGATTTTGCTTGGATTCGGTTCGATGTGCGGGTACACTGCCCGCGCGAGGTTGACTCGACGACCTCGCAACTCACCCACCTGCCTGACTCGCTCGTCCATTGAGGTCGATCATGCTCTCGCGCCATCGGCGGCGTTCGGCCGTTGCTCTTGTCCTGCTGGTCGCAGCCGGATGTTCCGATCCCTATGCCGGCCGGCTGGAAGTCACCGGCGCAGTGAAGCTCGCTGGTCAGCCGCTTAAGGATGGCTCGATCACCTTCATCCCTCTCGAAAAGCAACAGACGCAGAGCGGGGCGGCGATCACCAATGGCGAATACCGCATTCCGCGCGCGAGCGGCCTGATGCCCGGCAAGTACCTGATCCAGATCACAGCCGGCGACGGCCGAACGCCGGCGAATGAGGAAGTAGCGGCTCCGGGTGGGTCGACCAACATCGTGTCCGTCGATCAGGTGCCCGAGGAATGGAACGTTAAGTCGAAACAGGAACGCGAGGTCAAAGCCTCCAGCCCGAACCGGTTCGACTTCGAGATCCCCAACGTCAACCCCAAGGCCAAACGGCGCTAGCGGGCATCGGTCCGCGACCGCGGGCCGTCCCGAACGATGGCATCGCCCAATCTCTGAGGAGGGTGCGGGATGAGGCGGCAACAGCGGCACGGCTTTACGCTCATCGAACTCCTGGTCGTCATCGCGATCATTGCTGTTTTGATCGGGTTGCTCCTGCCAGCGGTCCAGAAGGTCCGCGAGGCCGCGGCACGATCGGCCTGCCAGAACAACCTCAAGCAGATTGCCTTGGGCAACATGAATTACGAAAGCGCCAACGGCCTGTATCTCCCCGGCGTCGGCAAGAATGGGTGCTGCTGGGGCACGTGGATGGTCACAATTTTGCCCTACGTTGAGCAGGACGCTCTGTTCCGCACCTATAGCAATTTCGGTGGCCTCGACTCGGTGCCCCTCAATACTGCGGGGCCGCCGGGCGGACCGCGCTATAGCGGTGGGACGAATCTTCCGGTCGCCCAGACACGGTTGAAGGTATTCACCTGTCCGAGCGATGAGCCGCAAGTGTACTCCGCGAACAACACGACCAAGCACAACTATGTGCTGAACGCCGGCAATACGACCTTCTTTCAGGTCGGTTTGCCGCTCGGCTGCACTGCCGGATCGTCGGGATGCACTCCGTTCCTGGGTGCCCCGTTTGGTTGGTACAACGACTCTGATCTGGTGAACGACTCGCCTCTGCCTTACAACGCCGCGGCTACGAATCCGGCTCTCGGGAAGATGGGAAAGCAAGCGAGTAGTACGGAGGTGACTGCGTCCGACGGTACCAGCAACACGATGATGGCGTCGGAGGCGATCCAGGGCCGGGCCAACGACCTGCGCGGCTATACGTGGTGGGGCGGGGCGGCCGGGTTCACGGCGTATATGGCGCCCAATAGTAGCGAACAGGACGTACAGACCGGCGGCATCTGCGATACGGCCGCCAACCCAAATCTGCCATGCACGACCACATCGACTGCGGCTCGCGCTCGATTGATGGGTGCCCGCAGTCTGCATGGCGGTGGCGGCGTGAACGTGGCCATGTGCGATGGCAGCGTGCGGTTCATCAGCAACAACATCCCGATCGCAACGTGGCGGTCACTGAGCACCACGAAGGGTGGCGAAGCCATCGGTGGCGACTACTAGCGTGGCCCGTCGGGCGACCGTGGCGGCGCGCCGCCACGGTTTCCCTCGGAGGCCCGTTGAGCGGGGGCCGCGATGGCGATCGTGAGTCTCCGTAGGGTGGTACGAGCGTAGCGAGTACCACCAGACCGGTCGAGCGACCCGACGGTTCTGGTGGCACTCGCTGCGCTCGTACCACCCTACGGAAGACCACCCCCACGGAAGACCGCCACGCGAGACGCCATCCGACGACGCCACGGCCTTATTCCCATTCCGGCGTATGGTAGCGGGGGCACGGGTCGGCCGATCCCCAGTCGATGTCGTATTCGCCCAACGCGACGTAGCGGTGAAACGACGACCACGGGTAGTCGCGCACTCGCGTCACCAAACCGTGTTTGACCGGGTTCCAATGCAGGTAGTCGAGGTGGTGCTTAAAGTCGTCGGCGTCGTCGCACGTGTGTTCCCAGTAGCGGCGCTGCCAGACGCCGCGCTCGCCGCGACGGCTCCGCGACGCGCTCACGGGTGCCTCGGTGCCGCCGTTGACGAGGAACCGGACCGTGAACTCCTCCTTGATACGCTTCCAGCGTGTGGCGTACTTCGCGTCGCCCGGCGGCAGCGTCCAGATGGTATGCAGGTGGTCGGGCAGCAAGACGAACGCCTCGATGGCGAACGGGAACCGTTGCCGGATGGAGTCGATGGCCGACCGCAGGTGGGCGCGGGCCGCGTCGCCGGCGAAGATCGGACGGCGCGACGCGGACACGACCGTAAAGAAGTACGTTCCGCCCTCGACCCAGTTGCGACGATAGCCGGACATGTGCCGTCTCTGCCGTGCGGTGATTTGGTCGTTGTATTCCGGTCGTGGTGTCTCTGTCGTGGTGTCTCCGTAGGGTGGTACGAGCGTAGCGAGTACCACCAGACCGGTCGAGCGACCCGGCGGTTCTGGTGGCACTCGCTGCGCTCGTACCACCCTACGGGGATTTCGTCCAAGACGGGGGTTCGTCCAACTCGTATCAACGGGGTTGAATCGCGACCGGCGTTGTTCGCAGCCCCGTCACCGACACATCCATCGCCCGCTCGCCGGCCTCGGGCTTGAACACGACGACGACCTCCTTCACCCGCGTCAGCCCCGGCGTCGCCGGCAGCGGCACCGCCACCTCCGCGTCGCGGCCGGCCGTGTCGGTCAGGCGGGTGAAGATCTGCGTCGGGATCAGCGCTGCCTCGGTCGGCTTGATCTCGACCGTGGTCGGCCCGGCGACGGTCGAGCGGTAGCGCAGCGTCAGCATGCCGCCGGACAAGTTCACGGCCCGCGGCGGCACGACGGCGATGCCGGTTTCGCTCGGCCGTTCGCTCTGCACGCGGAAGACGCCGTTGGCCAGCGTCGAGCGGATCGCCTCGCCCTTCGGTGCCCACGCATACGCCTGCGCCCCGCTCGCCAACAGGTCGGCGGCATCGCCAGGGCGGAAGACCTCGGCGAGCCGGCCGGCCAGGCCCTTCGATTCCAGGTAACGGGCCATCGCGTCGGAGCCGGTGTTGAGCAGGCCGAGGGCCAAGGACAGCGTGTGCGCCGTCGTCTGGAACTTGATCGGCTCCTGCGTCGTCACGTTGAACCCCTCCCACGGGCCATGCTCCGTGAGCAGCGTCTCGATGACGGGCCAGTTCGCGGCCAGGAACCGCTCGACCTTGGCCGGCGCGACGGCGTAGGCCGGGCCAAGGGTGTAGAGCGACGCGGCGTCAGTGACCCGCGGCTTCGGGCTGACCGTGATTGCTGGAATGCCGACCGAGCCAGTGTACTCGGTGCCGTTGCCGGTGTAGGACTCGGACAAAAAGCCAGGCAGCTTCTTGCGAGCGGCGAAGTCGAGTTCGATGTCCACCACGTTGTTGAGCAGCGTTCGCCACGATGGGTGCTGAAGCTCGTTGAGCCACAGGCCGAGACCGAGCGCCTGAAACGCCGACCCTTCCCACGGAGCCAGGGCGAACAACTCGCGGCCGTCCTGGGTCTGGTATGGCTTCATCTTGAAGCCGAGGTTCTTGAGGGCGTCCACGGGCAGGCCGTAGCGGGTGACGACGAACGTCGCCGGGCCGCGGAACTCGTTGACCAGGTAATCCACGTGGCCCGTCACCCACTTGCCTTCGAGGTCCACCCAGCCGAACAGCCGGTCCTTTACCGCGTCCCAGCCGAAGTAGAACAGGCCGACCTTGCGGTCGTAAAGGTGCGCGTATCCATCGCGCTGCACTTCCAGGAACTGTTCCAACTCGTTCCGCAGGGCCGCGGCCTCGGGCCGGTCCTTGACCGCGGGATGCAGGAGCGTGCCGATCGTCTTCGCGGCCGACGCCGACAGGTTGGCGTTGTCCACGAAGACGATCGTGACGCCGCGGTCGTCGAGCAAGGCCATGACCTGCTTCTTTGTCGGCTCGTCGGCGTAGGGCTGGAGCGCGCCGGTGAAGTGGTCCCAGCCGTACTTGTCGCCGCGCTTCACGTCGGCCTCGTGGCCGTCCTTCCGCGGGGCGATCCAACCGCGGTCGATCAGCGCCTTCCAGATGGCGTCGGCCTTCGCCTCGCCGAACGCGGCGACGAACTTCCGCTTCTCCACATCATTGGTCAGCGGCCCGAGCCGCTTGCCGGAAGCGAGGTCGAGGAAGTTGCCGAGCAGCCCTTTTGCGCTGAGTCGCGGGTCGCGCTGGTCGTGGCGCAGGGTGCCGACGAGCTTCGTCAGATCGACGAGCGCCTTGTCCCGCGACAGGGCTGGCGTCTCGGCGTGGCCGGCCGCCACGTCGGCGAGCAACTCCATCCACAGGCCGATGGCCGTCAACTGGGTAAACGACCGCAGGAACAGGCTGCGCTTCGGGTCGTGGTTCCAGCCCTCGTAGGGGTAGCCGGAGGCGCGGTCGGTCGTCTTGGCATCGGGGGCGGCGTAGCGCATCGCGTTGTCGAGCAAGAGGCGCACGTGCGTGTGATCGGGCGGCACAGTCGGGAAGCGTGCGGCGGTCACGCGGCCCTCCGGTTCGACGGCGGACGCGGCCAGGGCTGCTGCGCCGGCGGCACAGGCGACACACATCCGGCGGACGATTCGCATTGGCTTGTCCCTTCGTCGTGTTGATCGCGGGCGAGCGGGGCGTGTCAACGCCCCGGTATTGCGGCGGCGGAGGACCGGGGCGTTGACACGCCACGCTCGCCGCGCGACACTTGGACCAAACACACGTCGCCCGCCGCCGGCTCGTCCGGGGCGACGACCGTGCCGCGGTCGAGCCGCAGGCCCAGCACGCCCTCGAGCGCCTGGCGGAACATCCACCCGGCCGAGCCGGTGTAGCCGTTCCAGATCATCCGGCCCGGGTCGAACGTCGTCACCATGTCCGCGGCCTGCTGGTTCGGCTGCCCGCCAAACGTCTCCACCCGCTCCGGCGTCGTATGCGGGATCGACGATGTTTTCAGCCATAGCCGGTACGCCGTCTCGCGGTAGTGGCGGGCGTCGTCCGGGTTCTTCGCACGCTCGGCCAGGAGGCGGGCGGCCCCGACGAGCCATTGGACCCCATGGCAGTACATGCCGTTCTCGCGCACGCCCTCGGGATACCCGCTGCTGCGGCCCAGGTACGGCTTCGTATCCTCGTGCAAGGGCGGCCAGCCGAGCAGGATCGTCGTCTCCTTCTCCAGGATGGAGACGGCCGTGTCGAAGACGATCCGGCCGCGCTCCTCGTTGATGCCGGCCATGACGGCCCACGCGGCCGTCAGCGCGTCGATCTCCCAGACGCCACTGCCGGCGACGCCGATCTCGGTGCCGTCGTCGTGGAACGCCCGCAGGTAGCGGTCGCCGCGCCACGTCTTCTCGACGGCTTCGCCGAGTTGCCTCAGCCGGCCACGGTAATACTCCGCGCGGACGGCCCCGTCCTTCCGGCCGACGACGCTGGCCATGCGGTCGAGGATGTAATAGAGGAAGAGCCCGAGCCAGACGCTCTCGCCGCGCCCTTGGCTGCCGATTTCGTCGAGGCCGTCGTTCCAGTCGCCGGTGCCGATCAGCGGTAGGCCATGCGCCCCCAGGCGCTTCTCCAACACCAGGTCGATGGCCCGCAAGCAGTGGCGGTACAGGGTGTCGTTGCGGGCTGAGCGCAAGGGGTCGAAGCCCATGCCGTGCTTGTCGGCCGGCAGCGGCGGGAACGGCTTATCCGACTCCAGATAGGGCGTGCGCTCGTCGAGTATAGAGTCGTCGTCGGTCGCGGCGAGGTACTCGACGACGGCCCATGCAAGCCAGAGCAGGTTGTCGGAGGCGTGCGTCCGACCGACGAAGCCGGTCCGGCCATCTTGCAGCAGGTGGAACCAGTGGACGACGTCGCCTTCGAGGAACTGCTGAGCGGCGTGCAGGAGGATTTGCCGGCGGGCGATCGCCGGGTCGGCCCACATCAGGTTGACGGCGTCCTGCAACTGGTCGCGGAAGCCGAACGCGCCGCTCGCCTGGTAGAACCCGCGCCGCGCCCAGATACGCTCGGCGAGCGCCTGATACCGGAGCCAGTCGAGGTAGCGATCGAACTCGGGGCTGGTCGTCTCGACCCGAACCGCATCCATGAACTTGAGCCACCAGCGGCGAGTATCGTTGAGGCCGGCGCGGGCGGCGTCGGCGGTGCGGTACTTGCGGATCGTCGCCTTGGCCTGCACCCAGTCGTCGGCCTGGCCCAATAGCACCGCGACGGCCGCCTCGCCCTGGGCCGGCACGTCGAGCGTCGTGAGGAACGCGGCGATCGGCCGGTCGTCGGGCGACGTGGCGTCCGGCTCGCCGCGCTCAATGAGGACCGGGCGGCCGACACCACGGCCGGCCCCAAAGAAGCAGCCGCGGCGCGTCTCGACGCGCTCGGGCGGCTGCGACAGCGCCACGAACGCCGGGCCAGTGCGAAACGTGTTCCGCGGGTTCACGAAATACACGGCGTTGAGCAGTGTGTCGTGGCGGACGATGAGCGGGCCAGCGTATTCCGGCTGGCCGGCGAGGACCATCTGGAAGTACGGCGCGATCCGCAGCCGCCGCGGGACGTTGCCGCGGTTGCGCACCGTCAGCAGGTACACGCCGGTCGGGTCGTCCGGCGGCACGAAGACGGTTAGCTCCGTCTCCAAGTCATTGCGGGTCATGCGGAAGGTCGCCGTGCCGTCGACGCCGAAGTCGGCTTCGTACTCGGCCGTCGGGTCATTGAGCGGCTGGTAGGTCGGCGAGAACCACTCGCCGCGGTCGGGGTCGTAGAGGTAGATCGCCTCGGCGGGCACCTCGCGGGTCACCGTGTCGGGCCAGTCGGGCGTGAGCCGGTTCTGCTGGGCGTTGACGCTCGACGTCGTATTCAGCCCGCGGTTGGTGACGTTGACGACGTGCCCGCGGCTGTTCGACAGCGTGTGGTCCCACGGCCGCGGCGTGAATGGCGTGCGGACCGTGAGGCAGCGGCCATCGGCGCTGAAGTCGGCGTAGGGCTGCGGGGTCTTGGGCGGGATTTCGCCGTGGTTGATGGGATGGTAGCCGGCACACTCCGTGGGCCGGACCCTTTCCGGCACACTCCGTGTGCCGGTTACCTTGAGGTGCCGCGCGATCAGGTCGAGGGCGTGCGACTTGTCGTTCGCGAGGCCAACAAGCAGCCGGACTTGCACATAGGCAAGGCCGGGCACGGCGATGCTGAGTAGCAAGCTGCCGATGGGGTCAAAGGTCGGGTGCGCGGCCACGTCCGCGGCCGGCGTGAACGCGAGCGTTTCCAGCGCTCGCGGTGACCACAGGCTGCGGCCGCGGCCGATGAAGTCGATGCGGGACGACAGGAAACCGTCCGGCGCGAGGTCGGTGGCGAGTACGCCCATCGCCTTGGCGTGCTTGTCCCAGGCGAGGACGGCAGCCGCCCCCGCGGCGTACTCCATCTCGGCGAACAAGCGGTTGTATTGCGTGTGACCGCGGTCGGCCTCCGGCTTGTTCAGCACCCATTCGAGGTATGGCACCAACTTGATGTGACGCGGCGTGTCGTAAGGATTCTTGAGTGTCACCGTCCAGAGCTCCACCGGGTCGGCCGGCCCCGGCAGGGTAATGTCTACGGCGACACTCAGGTGGTGGGCGGTGTTGACGACGGTCAGCGACTGGTCCCCTGCAATGACCTGCGACGGTTCGGCGATGGCGGCGGGGTAGTTGCCGAGGACGGGCCACGCGGCGTCGCCGTCCACGACGAAGAGCGCCCGGCCGGCCGGGTCGATGCGGTCGTAGGCCCGGCGGGTCACGTCGTAGCCGCGGGCGGGGACATGGCTGAACGTCTCGCCGGTGTCTCGCAGCACCACTTCGTAGACGGCGTTGCTGAGTGTGTGCGGGGTGCGGTCCCGGTTCACATTTCGCGCGCCCAGATGACGGACGACCGCGAACAACACGGTACACGTCGCGGCGGCACTCGCGAACAGCGCGGTGTACGCCGCGGCGACCCCGAAGGTCTGTAGCGGCCCCGAGAGCGGCAGAGCCGAAAGCGGCCCGGCCGTGACCTGTTGTTGGATTGCCTGCGACTGTGACCATGCCGTGGCCCAGTCGGCCCCGCGCGGGATGTAGAAGGGGATCAACAGGGGTGCCCAGGTGGTGAACCGCTTGACCGCCTCCGGCACGCACCGGGCCGTCGCGGCCGGGGCGAGGAACCGGGCGAGGCGGGCATCGAGCTTGTCCATGCCAAGGAAGCTCAGGTTGACGAGCGTCGCCACCCGCAAGCCCATGTGGTCGAGCCAGATCAGAACGCGCACGGCGTCGTAGGCCAAGAGCGACGTGAACAGTTGCAGGCTCCACGCCCGAAACGCCGACGGGCTGAGCGTCGCGTCCTGGTAGGTGGCCAATAGCGTGCGAATCGCGCCGTCCTGGTTGTACCACGTCGGCTCGCCGACCGGTCGAAGGAACGACTTGATGATCGGCGACATCCACAGGCCCCAGCGGAACACGGCCAGCATGTTCTCGGTCAGCCCGACCAGCCCGGCGCGGGTGAAGAGCGCCGTGATCGGCGTCGCCTCCTTCTGGAAGAACGCCGCCAGGAACGTGCGGTTCAGGGCGAACAGCCACGCCGGGATCGACCACTCGATGACGCCGGAGAGCGACTCCGCGTACAGCAGGTTGACGCCGCCGGTAACGCTGCCGAGTTCGACCCGGCCCCACTTGCTGAGGAACGGGTACACGTCGAAAGACCGCGGCGCGGTGCCGACGGCCAGGTACTCACGGAACTTCGCCACAACCGCCGTCACCTGGGCCGCGTCGAAGTAGAACCCGACGGCCGCGCCGATGCCGCCGCCCAACAGGGCTTGCACCAGGTAGACGCGCCCCGGCTGCGGCCGGCCGCGGTCTTTGAGGCCATCGAAGGCGTCGCGCACGAGGTTGACGCCGGCGTACGCCAGGACGCCCGCGACGAAACCGAACCACGCCCGCGCCGGCGTCGTATCCCCCGGCAACCCCCAAAGGATCGCAGTGCCGACGCCCAGCCCAACGACGAAGCCGCGGAGGTAGAGGATCGGGTCGCGGTAGCTCTTGGCGAGTCGTTGGACGAACGGCGGGCTGCCGTCGAACGACTCGACGACCGTCTTGACCAGCGGGAACGCCAGCGTTCCGAGTATCGCGACGACGAAGGTCGGCGACACGTCGATCAGCGTCCGGACGGCTGGCAGTTCCGCGAGCGCGCCGGGCACGGTGAGGATCGCCAGGAAGGTGCCGCTGTAGATCATGCCCTTCGTCGCGCCCTGCCGCGGCAGCGCGACGACCGACGCCGTGGACGGCGCACGGCCATAGAGCGCATCCATGAGCAGGCCGGTGACGAGGTAGACCTCGGCCCACAGCCCCGCCTGCGAGAGCATGGCCGTCACGATCGCGGCCAGCGGTCGCAGCGCGAACGGCCACGCGGCGACATCGGAGCCGGCCCCGTAGTCGGCGATCGGCGGGCCGGCCGCGGCTGCGGCAGCGACGGACAAAGGCGTCAGGTATGCCGTGAGCGACCGCAGCGGCTTGCGGGTCGTGGCCACGCTCAGCGCGTTGGCGACGATCGCGTTGAACGCGAACAGGACGACGACCCGCCCTCCGAAGATGTAGCCGGCCCCGAGGATTTGCATCAGCGGGTCGGCCCGCAGCAGAAGCAGGCTGCCGACGACGTACGGCGTGCCGGCGACGAGCGCCCCGCCGACGGCGCTGAGCGGCCGGCCTGCGTTCGACAATCGCACGGCGTTGGCGACGTGATACGCGACTGCCGCCACGGCCGCGGTCGTCCGGCTCAGGAGCAGCGCGTCGGACCACGACTCCGGCTTCTGGAGGACGACGAGCGTGCTGGCCGATGCCGCCGGCAGCCCGGTCGCGAGCATGCTCACGAGAACGTCGCCGGCCGTCAGGTGTCGGTTGGTGAGGCCGAATACCCACCACTCGGCGACGGCCGCGCCGGCGACCGCGACGCCGAGCGCCGCCCAGCCGACCTCCAACCGTCCGCGGTCGCCCAGTTGATAGATGACAATACCCAGCACCGCGATGGCAACAACCCCGACGCCCTGCACAACATCTCGCCGCACCCCTTCGACCAGGCCGCTTGCGGCTTTGCGACGCGCCCCCAACAACCGAACCAACATCGCTCCCACCAAACTTACGACCACAACGCCGCCGATCCGCGCCGCCGGTAGCATCGCAAGCTTGCGGGTCGTGGCCAGCGGCTCAAACCGCACATCGAGCAGGAGCGAACCTTCCGCGGCCTCGGCATCTCCGGTGCGAGCGACGGCGACGACGACCTCTGTGACGCTGCCGATGGCCGGCCAGTCCACGGCGGCCTCGCGGTGCGCCCAGTCGGCCGTCAGCGGCAGCGGGACGCGCTGCACGCCCTTCGTGCCCTTGATCTCCACCGTAACGGCGACGTGCCGCGGCTGCTCGGCGTCCGCCGCCTTTGCGCCGAGGCTCACGATGTCGATGTGCCCGGCGTCGAGGCCGGCGGAAAACGCCTTCGCCCATAGCCCGGCGGCGGTGCCGCGCGGCAGCGTATAGTCGAGCTTCAACACGCTGCCGGCTGTCGGGTCGCGCTGTGGGGTGACGGTGCCTTGCCCGGTGCCGACGGTGAACACGCCGCGCTCAGCCGCATCAGCGAGGCGGATAACGCCGTCGTCTGGCGCGCAAAAGCCGGTGGACGCGAACGTGAGGAGGGCGAGCGCTGTGGGGAGGCGGGGCACGCGGGTCCCTCCGAAGGCCTGGGCCGATGAGCGTTCCTGCTCGTGGGCACGTTGTATGCCGATGGCTGCAGGTGGGAAGGGAAAGTGTGCGACCCGCTAGAATGCCGCAATGACCGACTCGGACGACCATGCCGCCCCCGGTCCCCAGACGGGACGGATCCAGACCGCGATTGCGGCCATCGCGATCATGGCCATCGCGGCGCATCTGGCCTGGAAGTCAGCGGGGCCGCCGTCGACCGACTCAGGCGTTCGATCCGCCGACCTCCCGCTCCTCGCCGCGCTCTTCACCGGCGGGCTGTACCTGGTTCTCGGCCTGCTCGCCAAGCTCGTCCGCGGGCAGTTCGGCTCCGACCTATTGGCTGGCATCTCCATCGTGACCTCCGTACTGCTCGGCGAGTATCTGGCCGGGACGCTCGTGGTCCTCATGCTCTCCGGCGGCGAGGCGCTCGAAGCGTACGCTGTCCGGCGGGCGTCGTCGGCCTTGGCCGCGCTGGCGCGGCGAATGCCATCGGTCGCGCATCGAAGTCACAGCGGAGCGATAGAGGACATTCCGTTGGCTGCGGTTGCCGTCGGCGACCTGGTCCTGGTCTTCCCACACGAGACGTGCCCCGTCGATGGCATCGTCACCGACGGCCGCGGGACAATGGACGAATCGTACCTGACCGGCGAGCCGTACCTGCTCGCCAAGGCTCCGGGATCGGCTGTCCTGTCGGGCGCGGTCAACGGCGAAAGCGCCCTGACCGTTCGTGCCGAGCGGCTGGCGGACGATTCGCGGTACGCGAAGATCATGCGGGTGATGCGGGAGTCGGAGCAACGCCGGCCGCGGCTTCGCCGTCTCGGCGACACGCTCGGGGCGCTCTACACGCCGCTTGCGGTGGCTGTCGCCCTGGCCGCGTGGGCGTGGAGTGGCGATGCGGTGCGTTTCCTGGCCGTCCTGGTTGTCGCGACGCCGTGCCCGCTACTCATCGCCATCCCGGTCGCGATCATCGGTGCGGTGTCGCTCGCTGCACGCCGCGGGATCGTCGTCAAAGATCCAGCCGTGCTGGAAACGCTCGATTCGTGCCGGGTGGCGATCTTCGACAAGACCGGGACGCTCACCTATGGCCGTCCGGCCCTGGTGGACCTTGTCGCTGCCGAAGGGTTCGCGCGGAACGACGTGCTGCAACTCACGGCGAGCCTCGAACGCTACTCTCGTCATCCTCTCGCAGCGGCCATCCTCGAAGCCGCGGCGGCCGCGAAGCTGCCGCTGCTCGAAGCGGCTCACGTCGCTGAGCGGCCGGGGCAGGGGCTGGTCGGCGATGTGGGCGGGCGGGCCATCCGCGTGACGGGGCGGCCGAAGCTGGCTATCGCCCAGCCCGACCTCGCAGCTCAGTTACCTCCGCCCGGCGGCGGGTTGGAATGCGTTGTCTTGATCGACGGCCAACTCGCCGGAACGGTCCGGTTTCGCGACCGGCCACGGGACGACGGTCGGAAGTTCATTCATCACCTCGGGGCGAAGCACGGCATCCATCGGGTGCTGCTGGTCAGCGGCGACCGGGTGGAGGAGGTCCGCTACCTGGCCGACGCGGTCGGCATTTCCGAGGTGTACGCCGGGCAGAGTCCGGAGCAGAAGGTCGACATCGCCCGCCGCGAGACGGCTCAGGCGAGTACCGTGTTCGTCGGCGACGGGATCAACGATGCCCCGGCGCTGACGGCATGTACTGTCGGTCTGGCGTTCGGGCGGAACAGCGACGTGACGGCCGAGGCGTCGGGCGCGGTCATCCTCGATGCGGACCTGAAGCGAGTCGATGAGTTGCTACACATCAGCCGTCGGCTGCGATCGGTCGCACTTCAGAGTGCGGTCGGCGGTATCCTCCTGAGCCTCGGCGGGATGCTCCTGGCTGCCGTCGGGCTATTGCCGCCGGTCGCTGGAGCGATCTTCCAGGAAATCATCGACGTGGCCGCGGTCCTGAACGCCCTGCGCGTGGCCGTCTCACCACACACGCTCACCGACTATTGACGCGGGGGCCGGGCATGAAAGGTGAGGTCGTCTACCTGTACGCTTTCGACGTGGCCAACGAGATCGTGGTCGGGCGCGTCGGCACGGTCCTCGGACTGCAGCCGACTCCGCTCGCACTGCGGCTCAAACACGCCGCGCCGAAGGATGTGGCTTTTCACCGGCCGCTCGTCGTGGAGCCGCCTTCGCCCGACGCGCAATTGGGCGGTCGGCCCGTCCAGGTGCAGGTCCACGTTTACGAGGTCGGCACCGTCAACATCTGCTTGCGCGTGCCGTTTGATGTCGGCGACCTGAGTGATCTGCGGCCGCTGCACCGCCCGACCTTGGACGACAGCCAACCACTCGACCGCGTCGCCGAGGCGCTGTGCGCCGCTGCCTGTCGTGACCTCGGCTCGGCGCTCATCCGGCCGTCGGCGGCTGCGGGGCCGGAAGCCTACACGGCGTTCGTACTGTCCGACCTGGACGGTGAGGCCGACGCGGGCCGATGGTTCGCCGCCAACCGGTCAGCCGTGGCCGGGTTGCTCGCCGGCCTGCCGCATGACCGGCTCAGCGACGCCCAGGTCGCCGAATCGCTGCGGCTGTACTGGTCGCTGGAGCGCGATGACCTGGTGGTCATCGACTGGGACGCCGCGCTCGTCGTGGACCTGGCCGGGCCGCCGGAGGATGTGCTATACGTCCTGGAGGTCGCCAACCTTCCAGCTCCAGTTCCGCGCCGCATGGCGGCTCGACTACCTGAACGGCGCGTACGACGACCTGCAACGTCGCAGCGGTCCCGCTGTTCGGCTCGACCGCCGCCATGCTGGAAGCTGCGGCTGGTTCCGTGTGGACCTGACGAGAAGCTGGCCGACGAAGCAGACATCACCAGTTCGTCGGCGACATCTGGCCCGCGTGTACCTGGCCACCCGCGAGCGGTTCCACATCGACCGCTGGCACGGAAGCGTCGAGCGGCGGCTCCGGCCAACTCGACCAGCTTTACAGCGTCGTCCAGGGCGAGGCGTTCGACCGCCGGATTCTGTGGCTCGAACTCATCATGACGGTGTTCTTCGCCATCGACCTGATCGCCATCTTCTGGGGGCGGCGCTGACGCACGACCGGTAGCACATCACGGCCCGGGCGGCAACGTCCCCGTGACCCGCTCGAGCGTCGCCGCACGGGCGACCTCCTTGCCGTCGACGAGGATTCGCAGGCCAGCTCCGCGGCTGAACCGCGTGCCGTCCCGATCCCAGAGGATTGTCAGGTCGCGGCCGTGATAGCGCACACCGTCGAGGCAGAACCAGTCCCACCGACCGGCCGGCACGAGCGGGTTGACCTCAATCGTGTCGTCAGCCCGCGGCTTCAGCCCGACCAGGCCGGAGATCACCAGGTCGGCGAAGCCCGAGTGGTTGTAGTGGTCGCCGCGGCCGTTGAACTTGCCCTTCTTGATCTTCAAAGCGCGGGCATGCCACTCGCCGGTGAACGGGTGCAAGTTCTCATCGGTCAGGGAAATGACTTGGCCGTCGGCAACTTCCGACCTGGCTGTTCGAGTAGATGCTGAGCAGTTTGAAGTAGTCGTCGCGGGTCACCAGTGCGGTAGTCGTAGTCGTGCAGGACGTTCGCCAGCGCGCTTGAGCGTCACGGTGGCGCGAGATAGCCCAGCGGGCCGTTCCACTGGCAGTCGTCGCCGGTGTCGGCGATCCGGAAGCCAGGGTGCCGCTGCTCCATGATCGTCGGGCCGTAGGGGCGAAGAAGCCGCGCGCGTCCATCAACTCCTTCCACGCGGAATCGTACTTCGCACCCCCGTCGGGCAGGCCGATGTACCAGGGCGTGTACCCGGCTAGCTCGCGCACGTCGGCCGGCGTGTCGCCCTTGAGCGCGGTCACGAAGAAAGCGAGCTTCTCGGACCACAACTTGTCGTGGACGAGTTCCTTGAGCCGCGCCGCCTTGGCGTCGAATTCCTTGGCCAGCGCTTCGTTCCCGGCCAGTCGGGCGATGGCGGCGACGGCCCGCGCGTTGCCGAACATGTAACTGTTGATTGTCGGCCGGGCGTTCTTCTCCCGTCGCCCGCCGCTGACAGAATCCTCCATGCCGTCGCGCACGTCGTACTGCCAGAACAGGCCACTTGGCAGCAGCCGCTCCTTCTCCCACGTGCGATAGTCGAGGACCAGGCTGTCGAGCAGGGACGTGATGAACGGCCGGTCGCGGTTCACGAGCCAGCGATCGTACGCCGCGGCCGCCGCCCACGAGCTGTACTTGTGATAGTCCTTCTGCAAGCCACCGTTCGGGCCGGACTGCAGCCAGAAACGGAGGTATTGGTCCACAGACTGCCCGTCGCGGATCCATCGGCCCTCCTCGACGTGGTGACCGAGGGCGCAGCTGATCGCGTTAAACTCCGTGGCGTGCGACACCGGCTTGAGGAACTCGGTGAACACCCAACCCTTCGGCGTCTTCTTCAGGTGCTTACGCAGCGCCCACCAGCGGTAGTAGTAGGTCGTCTCGAACTCGCGATCGGGGCAAGCGAAGAAGGGGACGTTGGCTTTCATCCAGTCCCATGCCGCCGTGTCCGGGACGGCGTTCACCACGTCCTCCGGTCCCATCGCGTTGAAGCGCATGACGTGGTGCCGGAAGTCGTCCGGCTTGAGGATGGCCGTCTGTCCGACCGCGACCGGGCTGGCCGTCAGGAGAACGACGATCGAGAGTGTGCGAGTCATGGTCGGTCGGTTCCTGGATCGGGCCGATAGCCGGCGTCGAACGCCAGCAGGTCATCGGCCGACGCGAAATGCAGTGGCGCGCGGTCGTGCGACGACCGCCACAGCGCGGCCGACAGTTGGTACGTCCACCGGGCGAAGTGCGGCGTCGGGTACACGCCAGTGGCAAGGTCGGCGGCGCCGTGCCAGCGGTCGGCCGTGCGCAGCACCTGCTCGTACGATGACGCCCCCGCGTCCACCGCTTGCGGCACGCCGTCGATGGACAGCCACTTCTTGCCTTCCAGGTAATCGACGATGATCTCGAACGGCACGCCGTCGGCCAGGCCGCGCAGTTCCCGGCGCTTCGACATCGGCGCACCGCGCTTGAAGTTCGTGTCGCCGCCGACGCGCACGCCGCCGAGGTCGAGCGCGAACTGACAGCGGCCGTCCACGGGATGCGGGTACGCCTCCGGGTTCGGCGGGGCGTAGCGCTCGGCCTCCGCCGTCACCATCACGCCGCCTTCAAGCACGCGCCGCACGCTGCCGTGCAGCCGGCCGAGGACGTGCAGAACGAACGCGAGGCAATGGACCGACTCCTGGTACTGGATCGTCACCATTCGCTTGGCGTTCCGCGGGTTGGCCGGGTCTTCGCGGTCCTTCGAGCGGGTGACGAACGCTTCCCGGATTTCGACGGTGCGGAACCGGCCAAGGTGGTCGAGGATTCGGGCCGTCAGGTCGTCGTACAGTTCCGGGAAGTCGTAGAGGACCGTCGCCCGCGATCCGACGACCGCGCTCTCGACGTCGGCACACTCGTGCGGGCGATCCGGCGCGGCCATCGGCTTTTCGTTGAGGATGAGTAACGGCTCGTCACGGGCCAGCAGCCAGCCGAAGCCACGGCGTCGGTGTTCGGGGTGCAGGGCCAAGTGGAAGAGGTCGGCGTCGGCGTGGTAGAACGCCCGCTCGTCGGTGTGGATCGTGAGCCGCGCCGGATCGACATCGGCCGGTCGGGGACCGGGATCGAGAGCGTGAACGTCGAGGCCGAGGGCGAGGGCCGCGTCAACGAACTTGCGGCCGATGTACCCCCACGTCGGCGATGGCGACCGACTTCATGCATTACCTCGCGTCGTCGGGGTCGCACAGCAAGACGTGTTGCTGACGAATTCCGGCAGGTGCCGCGGCGCGGTCATGCCGGACCCGCGCGGCCGCGCGCTTCGGCGTCGGCGACGAACGCCGCGCAGCGCCGCCCGGACCCCGGCCCCGCTGAACCGGGCACCGTACACGCCGTCGGTCTCGACGAGTAGACGGTACAGGTCGATGAGCGGTGGCGAGCCGCACTCGTAGTTGTCGATCGAGCTTCGTCCCCGATTCGGTCATCAGCCGGCCGAATGCGGTGATGTCGCCCGCGGACCAGGCTTCGACGCCGCGGAGTAGCTTGCCTTCGCGGCTCCGAGAAGAGAGGAAAGTGGGCCGCCCGCTTCGCCGCCGAACCGGCGAGCTGGTGAAGTGGGTCGCGTACTCGGCGTCGGTCAGCCGGCCGAGCTTCGCCGGCTCGGCGATGCCCTGCGGCTTGCAGGAGGTCGTCGCCGCCTCCATGCATTCTTCGACCCGGCGGTTGTAGTCGGTGCCGACGGAAAGCGCCTTGCGGATGCCGGAGAAGGCTGAGGATGCGGAACGGCGGCATCGCCGCGGCCGTCGGGATCAGTTCGTGGTCGAGCGTAGCGCAGGTGAATGTAGCCAGGTGCCGCGGCGCGCGTAGAGGATGGCCAGCTGGTCGAGGACGCCGTTGCCGCAGCCAGGTAGTCGTTCTCGATAGCCTGGTCAGGCCGGACGTTCTCGCGCGCGCCTTCGCGGACATGCCAGCCCGTTCGCCGCTTCGACGCCCGGCAGGCAACACGACGCCGACGGCCGCGGATGAACTCAGCCCGCCACCGCTGATCGACCCGGCCGTCACACCGACGACGCCCTGGATCAGCCGATGATGGCGCTGAAGGGCCAGCACCGCGCCGCGGGCGAAGTTGCCCCAGTCACCGTCGCGCTTGGCAGGTACATCATTCAGGGCGAATTCGACGGTGCCGGGGAAGTCGAGGCTGCCGAGCCGCACTCGGCCGTCGGCGGTCGGGGCGTAGGCGAAGACGACACCGCGGTCGATGGCCAGGGCCGTGACGGGACCGAGTTGGTGGTCGATGTGGGCACCGAGCGGGCAGACCCGATACGGCGCGACGACGAGCCGCAGCGTGTCAGCCGGGACGCCGAAGCGGTGGGCGGCGGCGATGAGGTGCGAGTGGTCCACGGTCGTGCCTGACCCGGCGTTGCGCCGTGTAGAGTGGGAAGAATTCTGCGAGTCCCACCGCGAACCACGAAGCGACTTCATGGTTCGCGGTGGAACTCGCTCCACTCGGCCCACCCTACCCGCTCACTTCGCGCCTTCGAGCGGCCTGATCTTGATGTTGCGAAACGCGACCGACCCGTGGTCGCCCTGCAAGGCGATGGAGCCGCTGCCGGCCTTGGCGAACTTCGGCATCGATTTGAACTTGCTCTTCGCGATCCGGGCCTTGAAGTCGTCACTGCCGAACTCGAACTCGTAGTATTTCTCGTTGTTCATCGACACGAACGACTTTGCCGGCGGCGCGGCGATCACCACCCGGACGAGGTTCCACTCGCCGACGGCCTTGGTAGCGTCGAACGGCTTGCCCGTCTTGGGGTCGTCGGCCGGCTTGTAGAGCTGGTAGAGCCAGCCGCTCAGCTGCGGGTCCTTGGCCTTCACGTTGTCCTGGAGCTGGATTTCCGGGCCCGTCGCCCAGGGGGTGCGCTCCTCGTCGGTGACGTGGAACATGATGCCGCTGTTTCCGCCCTCGGTGATGTTGTACTCCAGCGACAGGTCGAACCAGCCGAAGTGGTCCTTGGTCACGATGTCGCCGGCGTTCTTTGGGTCGGCGCAGACAAGCGTGCCGTCTTTGATCTGCCAGCCGGGTCGCACGCCGTCGCGCTTGAAATTGTGCCAGCCATCGAACGACTTGCCGTCGAACAATAGCTTCCACCCGGCCTTCGTTTCCTCGGCTGTGAGCGTGTTGGGGGCCGCAGGGTCTGCAGCCCGCGAATCGGCCATCAGCCAGAGAACCGGCAAGGCAACCACGGCAGAGACGGCCAACCATCGTCGCATCATGGGAGGGACCTCGTTAGGGGTGACTTCGGGGCATCGTATTCCGCCAGTCGCGGCCTAGCAACGCCGGGCCGTTCGGTCCTCCGAACGTCGCGTACTGTGTCGCAGCCTGTAAAGACGGCGTTTGTTCCGGACGTCGATCCTACGCCGATAGTTTCGCAAACAGAAGCGCCGCTGCGACCCCACCTGCGAATGGGCCGACGACCGGAATCCACGCATAGCTCCAGTCGGGGTCGCGCTTTCCGGGGATCGGCAGGATAGCGTGAGCGAGCCGCGGGCCAAGGTCGCGGGCCGGATTGATCGCGTAGCCCGTCGTGCCGCCCAGGCTCAGGCCGATGGCCCAGACCAGTCCGCCGACGAGCGGCGCGACCGCTCCCTCAGCCTTCACGAATTTGCCGATGGCCGATGCGATGAAGACCAGCGCGAACGTGCCGATGAACTCGCTAACGAAGTTCGCCGGCACATTGCGGATCGCCGGAGCGGTGCAGAAGACGCCGAGCTTAGCGTCGGCGTTCGATGTCTCTTCCCAATGGGGCAAGTAGTGCAACCAAACCAGGACCGCACCTGTGAACGCTCCCGCAAACTCACCGGCAATCCGCATCAAGGCGATGTTGGTTGCCACGCTGCCGGTTACCAGCTCCGTCACGGGGCCGACTGGGTTGATGTCGCCGGAGCCGCCGAGCGCCTTGGACGTGAAGATGCCACACATGACGGCGAAGGCCCAGCCGGTCGTTACGACGATCCAGCCGGCGTTCTGCGCCTTCGAGCGCTCCAGTAAAACGCCGGCCACGACACCGCCGCCGAACAAGATCAGGACCATCGTGCCGAAGAACTCGCCGAGAAAGTCGGTCATCGTGACACCTTTGGTGGAAGAGGTTGATCCGCAGATTACGCAGATTTCAAAGATTGAGAAGACAGGAGGACGGAGAGATACATCACGATGTCTTGAATGGTCGCTGGGGCATCCCGTCGTCTGAATCCGTGAAATCTGCGTAATCTGTGGATCGACCTCGCCGCTACTTGACCCGAGCGCGCGGCCGGGGTACGTTACGCCTCAATCATCCCCTGCACCTTGAGCCTCTCCTATGCTGCGCCGGGCGACCTGGCTTCTCCTGCTGCTCGCCGCCGTGCCCGGCTGCAACCGGCACGACGTGCCCGACTACCGCATCGTCGTCATCCCCAAGGGACTGACCAACCAGTTTTGGGTGTCGATCCATCGTGGCGCCGAGCGTGCGGCGGCCGACATTCGTGCCGAAGGCGGACCGAACGTCCAGATCATCTGGGACGGTCCATTGCGCGAGCAGGACGCCCTCGAACAAATCCGCATCGTGGACCGCCGCATCTCGACGCGGGTGGATGGCATTGTCCTCGCCCCGCAGCACAGCCGGACGATGGCGCTGCCCGTCCGCCGGGCCATCGAGCAGGGCATCCCCGTCGTCGTTGTCGATTCCGGGCTGGAGGGCGGCGGGTTCCTCAAATACGTGGCGACCGACAACTACCACGGTGGCCAGCTTGCTGCCGAGCGGCTGTTGGCGACGCTAGCGGCCGACGGCAAGCCGGCCCCGCGGATCGTCCTCCTGCGCTACGCCGTTGGCTCCGAGAGTACCGAGCAGCGCGAGCGAGGATTCGTGGACGTGGTAAACGCGGCCATTGCGAAACAGAAGGCGGCCGGTCAGCCGACCATCACCTGGCTCTCCGATGACCAGTATGCTGGGGCGACCAAAGATAGCGCGATGCGCGTCGCCGCACCGCTCCTCAACCAGTTTCGTGGGCGAATCGATGGCATCTTTTGCCCGAACGAGTCGTCGGCCGGCGGCATGATCGACGCGCTGCGGAGCCTCGGCATGAATTGGTCGGCCAATGCCCCGGACAAGGTACGGCTCGTCGGCTTCGATTCGAGCGATCACTTGCTGCGGGCACTCGAAGAGGGTGATCTCGACGGCACCATCGTGCAGGATCCGTACCGCATGGGATACCTCGGCACCCGGGTGATCGTCGCACACTTGCAGGGCCGGGATGTATCGGTCGGTGGTCTGAACCTCAGCACCGGCGAGAACGTGATTACCAAGGACAACGTGCGGGCTGAGACAACCCTCGCGCTCTTCGACAAAGCGGCCCAGGACCGTCGGCCGATGACGATGCCGCAGTTTCCGCCGCTCGCCAAGTGACACGCCAACGGGGCCATCCCATGAGCATCGCCGAACCGCCCCCACAATCCGCCGCCATCCGCCGGCCTGCATTGCCGTCCGGCCCGGTCATCGGCCTTTGTGCCGTCCTGGCATTGTTCGCCACCTTGATCGCTATCAAAGGCGAGCTCGGCAGCTTTCTCAGTTTGCGCAACCTGCAGGTTCTGGTCCACGAGGGGACAATCCCCGGCGTGATCGCCCTCGGGATGCTCATGGTCATCGTCTCCGGCGGCATCGATCTGTCGGTTGGTTCCATCGCCGCACTCGTAACCGTAGTGACGATGCGAACGTATAGCGCCCTCTACACCGGGCCGGAATCGATGACGATGGCGAGCGTGGTGGCCATCGCCGCGGGAGTGCTGTCCGGCGGCGTGTGCGGGCTGGTCAACGGGCTCGTGATTACGCGGTTGAAGCTGCCACCGTTTGTGGCGACGCTCGGCATGCTCGGCATCGCCCGTGGCGTGGCCATCTGGGTCGCCGACCGCAAGCTGTTGGCCTTTCCACCCGGTGACTCTCGGCCCGGTTGGGTCGATTCGCTGGCTCGCGTCCACGCCGGCGCGACGGTATTCAACCCTGGGTTCTGGACCCTGGTCGTCCTGGCTGGACTCGTGGCTGTTTTGTTGCGGAAGACGGTTCTTGGCCGACACATCTACGCCATCGGGTCGAGCGAGCCTACGGCTCGGCTGTGCGGCATCTCGGTCGAACGGACCAAGGTGGCCGTTTATACGCTGACGGGTCTGTTGACCGGCTGGGCCGGCGTGCTGCTGTTTGCCCACGGCGCAAGCGGCAACCCGTCGGGTGGCGAAGGCTTGGAATTGCGTGTGATCGCTGCGGTCGTGATCGGCGGAGCCGCACTGACCGGTGGTATCGGCACAGTCGGCGGCACCCTACTCGGCGTGCTGGTGCTCGAGGTATTGTCGAACGGCGTGAGTCTGTTCAATGTGCCGATTGAGATTCAGCACATCCTCATCGGCGTCATCATTATTGCGAACACTGCCCTGAGCCGCTGGCGCGTGCAGGGCCGTCGTTAGAAACTGTCGGAGCCGGACGCGTCAGCGACGGCCTTTCGGGCAAGTGACCGTCGCGGACGCTTCCGGCTCGGAGTGACCGTCGCTGACGCTTCCGGCTCGGATGGTTTTACCGACGGCCCACCTTGGCCGCCGGCTCGGGCGCGGGTCCGTTGCGAGCCCACCGTTCCGCCTCGCCCTCGTTAGTGATGCCGGCGATCAGAAGCTTGTGGTGGCCCGGCTGAGCCAATTCCATCGCATCCCATTCGCGCTGCTCACAGACGGCTCGCATCTCGCTGGGCTTCCCGTGGATGGTCATTTGATAGACGACCCACGAAGAGACGGATCGTTTCGTTTGCATCGCTTCCCCGTTTCGGCTGGATCCAGGTGGTTTCGACTCGACAGGGATCGGCTTGCAACGGGTCGGGCCTCAAGCCGGAATCGTGGCCAGCCCTCCCGCGCGGCGATATGGTGCCCCTGATAATCGACACCGAGGATACTCCGATGCTCGCACTGCTTGTACTTGTGCTCGTTGCCGACCCAAAGCCGACGGAGTCCGCCGCCGCCGTCGAGTCGCTGCGTACCGCTCTCGCGTCCGACGCCGACTTCTCCGGCAAGGATTTCGTCAAGGTCCCGCTCACAAAGGCCGACGCCGCCACCGCCCGCGAGCTCTTGTGGAAGGCCCACGCGGCTCGCATGGCGAAGGACCGTACGGCCGAGATCGAAGCGCTCAAGCTGACCGACGGCGACAAAGCGATGCCGATTTTCCTCAAGACCTTCGGCGATGAGCCGAAGGCCGGCCGTAGCCTGTGGATTTCGATGCACGGGGGTGGCAACGGCCCGGCCCGCATGAACGATTCCCAGTGGGAGAACCAGAAGCGGCTGTACACACTCGACGAAGGAGTCTACGCGGTGCCGCGCGCCCCGACGAACACCTGGAATCTTTGGCACGAACCGCACATCGACCGGCTGTTCACGCGGCTGATCGAAGACCTGATCGTCCTCAAGAACGTGAACCCGGATCGCGTATACATCCTCGGCTACTCGGCTGGCGGCGACGGCGTGTACGCCCTGGCCCCGCGGATGGCCGACTCGTTGGCTGCTGCCGCGATGATGGCTGGGCACCCTAACGGCGTGTCGGTGTTGAGCCTGCGCAACCTGCCGTTCGCGCTCCAGGTCGGCGGCAAAGACGCGGCGTACAACCGCAACAAGGTCACGGCCGAGTATGGCGAAAAGCTCGATCAACTGAGAAAAGCCGACCCGGCCGGCTACGAACACTTCCTCAAGGTCCACGAGGACAAGCCACACTGGATGGGCGGACAGGACAAGGTGGCCCTGCCGTGGATGGCCAAGTTCACTCGCAACCCGATCCCTGACCGCGTGGTCTGGAAGCAGACGGGTACGCCGCACGACCGTTTCTACTGGCTGGCCGTGCCCGACGGCATGGCAAAGCTCAACACGCTCGTAGACGCGAAGCGGTCTGAGCAAACCATCGAGATTACCGCGGCCGAGGACGTGGCAAAGCTGCTCGTCCGGCTCGATGACCGGATGGTCGACCTGGACAAGCCGGTAACGGTGAAGTCGCAGGGCAAGACGCTATTCGAGGGTACGGCACCTCGGACAATTGCGACGCTGGCGAAAACGCTCGCCGGCCGCGGCGACCCGAAGATGATATTCGACGCGGAAGTGGCGGTGGAACTCAAGTAGGTGTCCGGTCTCAGTAGATCGACCTATCTCTCGAATTCTCATGGATTTTCATTTGCAAGTCAGCCGGTGGTGGCGTAATATCCTTCCTCATCAGAATGATCCATTGTGATCGTGGGTTCCGTCCGATTCTCCCTCTCCGGCTCCGAAGGAGTCAGTGTTATGGTGCGGTTTCCGGGACGCTCAGTTCGTCTCGCTGCGGTGCTAGTGGTTGCTGCGTGCGTTGCCCCCGCCGCCCGGTCGCAGACGATTACCTTCAACTTCAACTCGGGTAACGACACCGGTTTTACCCGCTATGACCCGCTCAGCGGCGTCGGTAACCCGGCGACTTTTAGCTTCCCCAACGGCAACAGCTACCGCATTCAGTCGACGACAACCGTCGCGACGTTCGGCGACGACTACGCCGGCGGCTGCCGGGATGCCGACCTACTCGACACTACGTGGCGTCCGACGTGATCGCCTGGAACAATTCGCTCAACCAGTTCTTCGGCCTGGGTGGCCGCATCACTACGCCCGGCCTGACTACGACCAACGGATACCTGTTCAGCTACGGGCCTTCCGCGGGCGTGTTCCAAATCAGCCGCGTGGGCGAATCCCCGACATGGTTGGGACGCCGCAGATCTTTGCCCCGTCGACCCGAGCACCAGTACCGCTGCATTCTCTGGGTCCGGCTCCGAACCTCACGGGTCAGGCGTTCGACTGGCTGCTCCGACCGTTCCGGTAGTGACCGTCACTGCGACCGACGCCACCTATGCATCGGGGTTCTCGGGCCTCGTTGTGGCATCGAGCGGTTCCATCGGCTCGGCCGATGCCACATTCGACAACTACTTCTCGGCGGTCGTGGTCCCGGAACCGGGAACGCTGGCGTTGACCGGGTTGGCCATCGGTGCATTCGGCGTTCGCGTTAACGGCCGCCGATAATGCAATGAAAACGCCGCAGGCGTTATGTTGGTGAAACGCCTGCGGCGTTTCATTCGCCTATTCCAGTCGTACCTCCAGTCGTTCGGCCCCGGCTTGACGTCGGCCGTCAGCTCGGTGCGAGAGTTGTAGCGCTCGGGGATCATCTCCTCCAGCGCCGCCCCCTCGTCGACCGTGCCGCGCTTCATCTGCTTCTGCGACTGAATCCCGGCCGGCAGCCACCCCATGAGCCGACCCCGACTCACCACTGACACCCCATGAGCAAAAAGGCTGTGGTGACGATGCGGTGGTTTCGTTTCCAAGAACCCTCGCTTTTCACCAGTCTGAACCTAGCGAGTCACCGCGCGCTGGCGTCACCGCCGCCCAGTAAGTCTGAGCGGAAATTGTCGGCGCGATGACGCGGGCGCTGCCGTCGGCCAGCGCGACGAGCATCCCGCCAGGATGTGGCGTTTGGGCGACTTTCGGGTTGCAATCGGGCGGTGCCGGGGCAGCTTGGAAGGTAAGTCCGGCCGTACTGCCCGTCGTCGCCCCGCTCACAGTCATAGGGTAAACGTCGTCGAAGGGACGCGCAAAACCTGCGATCAGCCCGCCATCCGCAAACGTCGCCCGCCGTCCGGCGGATCCACTGTTCAAGGAATTGGGCCATGTGTAGATGGCTCGGGGTGGGCTAACAAGGCCCGGCCCGCAGACCGCGTAGTGTTCCGCGAACAATATGGTGTTCGTTGTGCCGTCTGTGAAACTGCCCGGCAGTTGAGGAGCGCCATTGAACACTTGGGCATTGGCTGCGTAGCTACAGAGCGGCACCTGTCTGCCAAAACCTACCCCGTTGACCTCGGTATCCATCGTGGGGCTGGGGTCGGCGGGGCTAATGAACAGGCTCACGAAAGGCGGCGGGTTCAGCGGCTCTGCCTCCCACCGAGCTAGGGCCGCCGGACCTCCGTCGACGTACCCGAGCAGGGCACAGAACAAGCTTGACATCCCGTTCACGCTGCCGGGGTACCTTCCGTCGAAAACCGGCAACTGTCCGTTGTGATCAGCGGCGTAGTGGTGTGCCGCCAGCACCACCTGTTTGATATTGTTCGAACTTTTTGTGCGCGCAGCCGCTTCACGCACCTTCTGAACAGCCGGCAGTAGCAGGCCGATCAGCACGGCGACAATGGCGATCATCACCAGCAGCTCGACGAGCGTAATGGCCTGGCGGCGCATAGCTCTACCTATCGCAATCAGACGCCCAAAGACCGCATGCCCATAGGAACTATTGGACAGTAACTGTGGCGGTGTCGGTTATGTATGTCTTGTTCGCCTGACCAGTTTTCTGAATAATCAGCTCCGCCCAGACATCGTAATGATCGGGAGACACGGGGTTGATTACGGCGGACCACGCCCCATTCTGATACGAGGCTCCGTTTGAAAGTTGTTGCCCGCCCCCCTATGGGGCACACTTCAGGGTGATGGAAACGACCTGCCACCCATTCGCGACGCTGTACCCGCCAGCCGCACTGATCTGGCCGGTCTGTGGCGAAGGGGGTTGGTTTGTGTTGAACCAAATCTCCCCGTCTTGGAGCGCCAGTGCCGTGGCCGGAACGGCGACCGCTGCCAGTGCGGTGAGCATGACGAAGGAACGTGTGCGAGTCATCTCAAGGCTCCTTCAGTATGTGTGACATTCCCACGGCAGCCACAACTTGTTTCGCCGTATTACGGACCATTGCCACGGGCCTCTACACGGCAATGGGGTGACATTGATACTTGACCTGGATGCAAGCACGTACAATCAACCAACGGCGCGGTCAGCGCCGCTCCTCCGCGCGCAGGAACGCTCTGGCTTCTCGCACCAGCATTTCCGGTGCCCCACATTTTTCGTTAGTCAAGCCGCGACTACTGTACTGTGACGGTCTTACTTTCGGTGCTATAGGTGGAACCGTTTGTGAGCTTCATCTCGGCCCAAACCCTGTATGTGCCGGGAGCCACGGGCTTGATCTCACAGTTCCATTTGCCGTTCGTGGTCGTGGCAGCCTTCTCGTGTTGCTCTCCACCTGCGGTCGGCGAATACTTCAGCTTTATCGATTCGAGTTGACCGCCGCTCAGTTGGTAAGCACCCTTAGCTTCGATTTTCGCGCTCTGCGGAGTGGGGGGCTGGTTTGAGTCAAAAGTGACTGAGGGTCGTTGCTGGCCGTCCGGCGTCCAGTCACTCGTGCGGCAGCCATCGACCTGGGCGAGGGTCTGGGTGACCACCAAAGTAACTGCACTAACAAGTGCGGCAGAGATACTGCGAACCATGGAAAGATCCTTTCGGCACAAGTGCCGGGGCGATGACTTTCGGCGCTAGTGCATGGTCGCCTTCTTTATGAACCGCGATCCTCAAGCAACTCCTTGTGCAGTCGAGTGGTCTTCTCTTCGCAAACAGGTGCGGGCCTCAGCCGGCATGCATCATACTGAACAGTCGCTTGCAGGCAAGTGAAAACCGTAGAGATTTCCAAAAAAATGCGGGTCTAATGGAGCATCAGAGGCACTGGTCGAACCAACGTATTGGACATGCTGTGTTTGTGAAGTAACATCATCCGCTGATGCCTCGTGAGCCAAAGCATCCCTCGCGTTTCGCGCCGTAGGGCGAAACGCCTGCGGCGTTTTTTGACTACTTCTTCAAGTCCCACTTGATCAATTCGTTCGGCCCGGCTTTGACCTCGGCAGCGTCAGCGACGGCCCTTTTCGCAACCGCCGCTGACGTATCCGACGCCGATGAAAACGGCTACTCGCGCGTCAGCGTTCCTTTCGCCAGATCGACGGTGATCTTGACGCGGTCGCCGGCGGCGAGGTCCAGTTCGAGCGGAGTCTTGTCCGGCTTCATATCCTTGATGCGCTTCTTGCGGCCGCCTTCGATGTCGCTGTAGTAGCCGACCTTATATTTGCCCGGCGGAAGCCCCTCGTTGTTCGGTCCATAGACGACAAACGAGCCATTCTTCTGGACGGAGACGGACACCGAGATCGATGGTGCTTCGATTCGCGTGAAGGTCAGCGCCACCATTTCGTCGGTCTGCTGGTATGGCTGGCCGTCCTCGACGACCGTGCCGGACACGTGGCCGACCTTGGCACAGCCGGCCAGCGGCAGTAGCGCGACCAGCACAATCAGACTCTTGGAATGTCGCACGGCATCCTCCCGTTACAGATCGTTCTGACTGAACACGAGGCCGTCGTCGCGCTGGAGGTAACGGCGGAAGACGTTCACGAGGTCGATGTCGTACTTGATCATCCGCACGGAGCCGTCGCCGGCCACGGCGTTGAACCCGGCCGAGTGGGCCGAGCCGAAGAAGGCGGTATTGCCACCACCGCCGACCGTGGTGTCGTTCGGGTTGTCGCGCTTCGGCTGGTTTTGGCCAGTGCGCAGCGTCTCGTGGCTCGCGCCGTTGAGCCAGCCGCAGCAGTCGCTCGTATCGAGGCCGTCGTACATGTCCGATTTGACGTACTTCTCGCCGATGGCCATTGTGTTCGACAGCCCATCGGGGAAGTCCTGAGCGGTCAGCTTGCGGAACCGCTGGACGAAGCCGAAGGTGCAATTGGTCTGGAGGTTACAGCCGGTCGGCCCGAGGTTGGCCGCGTAGTCCAACCCGGCCACGGTGGAGTTGGCCGGCAACAGGATTTGGCTACCTGCGTTGACCTGGTACGGCACGACCCACTTCGCCGCCTGCCGGCGTGACGGGCACTGGAACACAGCGACATAGGTCGAGGCGACGTCCGTGTTGGCGAGGGTGGGTACGGTCAGAGCGCTTTGCTCCAGAAAGGGCAGCAGTTGCCAGGTCCAGCCCCAGTTGTCGTAGGCGATGCCGTTCGAAGTGAATGTGCCGCGGGTGGATCCCCAGGTAGTGCCGGTGTGTGGGAAGAAGCCCTGCGAGTCGTGGTGGTTGTGGAGCGCGAGACCCAACTGTTTGAGGTTATTCTGGCACTTGAGCCGGGCGGCCGCCTCGCGGACCTTTTGCACCGCGGGGAGCAAGAGGCCGATCAATACGGCAATGATCGCAATGACAACTAGCAACTCGATGAGCGTGAAGCCGTCACGGCGGCGGGCGGGAGAGATACCGGCCATTGTCATCCTCCTGAAGGCGAGCGTCGGGGCGTAAGCCCGACGTGGGAATCGCTCCATGACCCGTCGGGCTTACGCCCCGACGCTCGCCAACAACTACTTCGCCGGCGCGGCCCACGCGGCCGTCACCGAGGCCCAGGTCGTCCCGAGTCGGATTTCGTCAAGCGTTTGTCGGGCACTGCTGTTGACGTGCGCTTGCAGCCAATTGAACGTCAGGTCGCTTTCGAACGGCGGGCCGACGACCGTCCAACTTCCCGGCTCCGTCGTACCGACCGGCTCGCCCGGCCCGTAGACGCGCATGAACACCTGATCGGGATGGGCGGCACTGGCGACAATCTTGGCGACCATCAAGTACGTCTCGCCGTAGGCGAGCGGTACGGGGGTGCGCGAGTTGACGCCATGCAGGTGCGTGAACAGTTCATGGGCTGGGCCGCCGACGCCGACGTTGAGCCGGCTGCGCGGGTCGCTGCCCTGCTCCTTCTGGTCCGCGTCGGTCCACAGCAAGACGGCGACGGCGTTCGTCTGATCGGTAGCCGGACCTTGACGGCGGAACAGATAGCTGAGGTAGTACATGCCGTCGCGATCGAGCCGCACCGGCTCTGCGAGGCGGCGGAACAGCTTCGTGAAGCCGGTGAAGTCGAACGCGCCGCCGACCGCGGGGGACATGGCCCCGGTGCGAGTCAGGCCGGCTGGCGCGAACAGTTTTGGGGCGATGTCGGGCGGCTGCGGCCGGGCGAACGCCATCTGCCACGGGCCGGCCCAGCCGGAGCCGCCATTGGCGCGGCCCGCGGCGAGCGCATCAGCCTCGGCGTAATCGAACCCTTCGTATGCGAGCAGCCCGGCGACGTTGCCGGCGGGGGCGTTCGGGACGGCCACCGCGCGGACGAATGCAGTCGGGTTGAGCGGCGTTGGCCGCCCAGCTTCGCCGCCGTCGAATCGCATCGCCGCACCGGCCTTCAACGACTCCGGCGCGCCGTGGCCGGTGCGCTCAACTTCGCCGTCGAAGACATGGACCTCTTCGCCGTGCGGTCCGACGCTGACGGCGTATTCGGTGCCGAAATCGACGAGTCGCGACGACGGTGTGCGCAGATCGAACGGCGTGCCGGTCGCTGTGGCGCGGAACACAACCTTGCCGGCCAACAAGGTCGCGGCGGCCGTTGTCTCTAAGCGTAATTCGGCCGGCCCTTGGAGGATCAGGTCCGAGCCACTGTCGAACCGCACCTCTGCGACGCCGGCCTTAAGCTTCAGACGCCCCGGTACGAGCCGTGCTCCGACGCGCCACGTCTCACCAGTGTTTTCCCATTCGCAGCCGGAGGCTTGCGTCAGCGTGGCGATGTACGGCCGCGTCCGCGATGCCACTGGCATGATCGGCCCGACACGCGATGGTTCCGGCGCCAGGGCCACTTGCAAGAGCAGCGTCGCGGCCATGGTTGTAAACGACACGGCAGCGTAATGCAGAATCTGCGATGCTCGCCTCTTTGGTGGATTCGCCGGCGTTGCTTTGGCGGCCGACCCGCCGGGCTGGGGGTGTGTCAGCAATCGCGCGTGAGTATCGACGTATTCGAGGTAAACGCGGCGGCACTCGGGATCGCTGGCGAGGAGACGCTGCAAGCGATCGCGACCCTCGACAGCAAGTTCACCATCGCAGAGTGCGGAAAGTAGGCTGAGCAATTCGCGGCGCGTTTCCGGCGTCATCGGACCTCACCTGGGGCGGCGGCTACACTAAATCCTCACGTCGGGGCAAAAAGTGCCACGTTGATCGCGGTTTTTCTCCGGCGGGCCTGCCCGCGTCAGCGGCAGGAGCAGTGCCGCGAACCCTCCTGACGCTGACGCGGGCAGGCCCGCCGGGAACCTCTCTCATGGATGCCGAGCGTACTGAGCTGATGGTCCGCCTGCTGACCCGGCACCAGGACGACCTATTCCGCTATGCCTTCTCGCTGTTGCCGCACGAAGAGGATGCCCGCGACGCGCTTCAGGAAACCAATCTCGCCCTATGTCGGAAGTTCGCCGAGTACGACCGGAACCAACCGTTCCTGGCATGGGCTTGCGGCTTCGCGTACCTGGAGTGCCTCAAGCAGCGATCGCGTTCGCGCCGGGGAGCGTTGCTCTTCGATGACGAGTTAATGGCCCGGCTGGCGGAGGAGCGGGCCGCCCTGGAGCCGAAGCTGGCAGCGCGTTTACAGGCACTCGAACTGTGCCTGGAGGAATTGCCGCCAGCGAGTCGTGAGCTGGTGCGCCTGCGCTATGTGGGCAAGGTCGGCACCGATGAGCTGGTCAAGCGATCCGGCGTTAGTCGGCGGACAATGTTCCGCCGACTTGACGAGATTCGCGGGGCGCTACACGAGTGCATTGGCCGGCGTACACCGGCGATGTAGCACACCAATCGGGCCGTCGACGTGGCACGCCTACGCGATGTCGACCGCGCGTCCGGACTTCGCGCTCTCATAGATGGCGCAGATCGCCGCCACCGCCTTGCGGCCCTCGCGGCCGTCCACCTGCGGCTCGCGGCCTTCACGAATCGATGCCACGAAATCGGCCAACTGCCGGGCGTGGTAGACGTGCGAGATCGCGCCGGGGTCGCTCGCCCCGCCCGAAGCGCCGACCTTGGCCGCGAACTTCGCCTTCACCGCGTCGTCCTCCGCCGTCGGCGGGTTGAAGTCCCAACGCAGTACGTCCTCCTGCTCGATGACGGCCGAGCCGCGATCGCCGTGGATCGCGATCGTCTTCGGGTAGCCGGGGTGGACGCTCGTCGTTGCCTGGATGACGCCGAGCGCGCCGGACGCGAACCGTAAACAGGCGACCGCGGTGTCCTCGACCTCGATCCGTTCGTGGGCGAGCCGGTCGGTGAACGCCATCACCTGCTTGACCGGCCCCATCATCCAGAGGAGCAGGTCGACGTTGTGGATGGCCTGGTTCATGAGCGCGCCGCCGCCGTCGAGCTTCCAGGTGCCGCGCCAGCCGCCCTTGTCGTAGTACTCCTGCGACCGCCACCACTTGCACGTCGTCTCGCCGAGGGTGAGCCGGCCGAACCGGCCGGCGTCTACCGCGGCTTTGAGGGTGGCGTTGGCGTCGGCGAACCGCGACGGGAAGATGGTGCAGAGCTTCGCCTTGCCCTTTTGGCAGGCGGCGATGATGCGGTCGCACCGCTCGACGGTGACTTCCAGGGGTTTCTCGACGACGACGTGTTTGCCGGCCTCGGCCGCGATGACGGCCGGCTCCATATGCGCTCCCGACGGCGTACAGACGACGACGACATCGACGTCCTTTTGCTTCACCGCCTCGGTCACGTCGGCGAAGCACGGCACCTTGGGTATGCCGGTGCCTTCGATGAGTCGTTCGGGCGCGCCGGCGACGGTATCGACGAGGGCGGCGATGCGGGTGCCGGGCACGTCGGCGAGGGCCTTGATGTGAAAGCGGGCGATCATGCCGCAGCCGACGAGGCAGAAGCCGAGGTCACTCATGGGAGGGTCCCGTCGCGGTTCGGGGCGTTGCGGTGAATATATGGCAACGCACAGGAACGATGAGCGCGTCTCTCATTCCAGATCGAGCTTGAGGTCTTTGGTGTCGGGCGTGATGTCTACGGTCAGCGTCGATTTCTCTGCGCCGTATTTGTCGAATAGCACACGCATCTCTTTCGACATGGCCGGCCGCTTGCCCTGCATCACGGCGTCCTGCTCGGCGGCGGTCTGCGGGCGGAACTCAAGCCAGACCTTGTGCTTGCCCAGGACCGCGCCGTCCTGAGTCTTATCGTAGTTCACCTTGAACCGGCCCTGCTCGTCGGTCTGCGCCCACGTCTGCCGGCCCTTTTCCGGCCGGAATTGCAAGATCGCGTTCGTCACCGGCTGGCCCTTGTACGTCAGCGTGCCTACGACCTTGACCACTTTCGGTCCGTCGTTGCAACCGGCCAGTAATAGTGTGGCGACAGCGATCGCCGAGGGAAAACGGTCCATGCTGGTTCCATCGCTGACGAGGTGCGTTGGGCGACGCTTCGCTCAAACGTTTGCGGACACAAAGAAAGCTTCGGCGAAGCGTCACTCGTTCGGAGCTAGGGCCCTGTCTCAGTGTGTTGTGGCCCGCCACACAGAGGCCAGCCACAACACACTGAGACATTACTGGAGCTAGTACGACGTGCTAATCGTCTCGTTGCCGCTTCGGCTGGAGAGCGCCTGGTATGTCGTCATGTCGATATCGTTGCGGATGAACGCGACGTGGCCGTCCGCGAACGAGACATTCAGCCCGTTGGTGTGGTTGCTAGCCGCGGCCCGTGTGTTTGGCTGCGTGCTATTGATCGGCAGCGTTGTGTAGACGAAGCCCTGCGATTGGTGGTGAGTCCAGTATACCTCGTTGCAGCCAGTGTTCTCCGGGCACCAGCTCTGTGGGAAGTTGTGCGACTTCTCCATGATGAGGAACGTGTTACTCGACCCGTCAGTCACGTCGGTGATCTTCAGATCGCTGTTGATCCAACCCATGCCGGTAAACGTTCCGCGGCTGCCAATGCTGCGCCGCTCGGGGCAGCAGTTCTCGCCCGCTGGGTTGTTGTCGTAGTTGAGCGAGTAGTCCTTCTGTGTCGATTCCGGGGCCGTGCGGTTGGCGGCCGGGCACGAGTAGAACTTGGGCGAGGCCTTGGCCACGACGATGTTCGGGTTCGGTGAGCCGCCAAAGGTGGCCTGCCCCGGTCCGCGGTCACGGTTAGCGGGTCCCCAGCCGGCCGGGTTGTCGCCGGAATTGTTCTCGGGGATGTACTCCGCGTAGGCCGGGATGTTGAAGTTGATCGAGTGGTAAACTGTGTCGCCTTCGATGTACGGCAGGATGCGGGCCGCCCAGCTCCACACGCCCCACGGCAAGGTTGCATTCGACCGCGGATCGCTCCAGTCGTTGCCCCAAGTATAGATGCCGGTTGCCGCGTTGAGGGTGTAGGCCGTCGGTGGGGCATACGCGCCGGGAGGCAGGTTACCGACGGCGTCGTGGTAGTTGTGCCAGGCCAGTGTGATCTGCTTAATGTTGTTCTGGCAGGTGCTGCGCGCAGCGGCCTCGCGGACCTTCTGTACGGCCGGCAGGAGGAGGCCGATGAGGACCGCAATGATGGCAATGACTACCAACAGTTCGACGAGGGTGAAGCCAGCAGCGTCGTGCCGCACGCGGCGTTGGGAGAGCACCATGAAGGGAATTCCTCCGAACAGACGAACCGAAAATGAGGCCCAAAGCGCGGGACGAACGAATCGCGGTGATAGTGATAAGGCTCGGGCGTCATCTTGCCTTTCTAGTTCTGCCCAACCTTTTCTCGGAGAGCGGTCGCAGCGGCCTCAGTCCAACGCTGGACAGTGCGAACGCTTACCTGGAATAGCTCAGCAATTTGCGCCTGCGTCCACCCATGATAATAGGTCAATCCAACTGCTTCCCGCTGCTCGATCGGCAATTCCGCGATCGCTTCGTGGAAGATGGTCAGGCGATCGAGTTCGGCTCCGCCTGCATCGGTGGCGCCGGTGTCGGCCGGGGCGAATTCGCCCTCGCCACCGCCGACGACCACGCCCGTCAGATTGCTGCCGTGCCCACGTGGACCGTAGTAATGTCTGGCCAAGTCGAGAAGTTCACGGCGGATGAGTTCATTCGTGAGCGAGTAGAAGTGGCGCGTTGAGTTTGGACGGGTGGACTCGAGCGCCCGGAGCATCCGGACGAGGACGTTCTGGGTCACGTCCTCGACCTCAACGAACCGGCCGACGCGGACGAACTTCTTGAACATCGCGCGCGACAGAAGCTCCACGCGGGCCAGAATCTTGCGGAACTCTGGCCCAGCAGCTTGTGGTCGGCCGGCCTGTAACTCGGCCACCCAGTAAGTCAGGTCCGCTGTGTTCAGCGAGAGCTCGTCGGCCACGGGAAGGCTCCGCACGAGAAAGGAGGTGTGGGGTAAGATATGGCGACCCGCGCGAGAATCGAAGCGCGGGGGCCACTGTGCCCCCGCGTCAACCTTCGGCCCAGCGGGCCGGCCGGCTCCATTGCCGGGTGAACGTTCCGCTGGCATCACGGACCCGCGAGTTACGTCCGGATGGTGCGAAGGAAGGCGTTCACCGCGTTGACCTTCTGCGGAATGGCCGCGCCGGTGCCGTCAATCGCCGCTTCAAACGAATCGGCGTAATCCTCGAACGGGTTGAGGCTCGAGTAGCTCCTCAGGAACGCCGAGCCGGCCTTGTACCACCACACCCCGGCGCCGCTTTGCGTCTTGGTGTATTGCGAGAGAAGGGCCGCCGGCGGGGCCGAAGTCGTCCACCCGCTCAGGGCACGGAATTGCCCGACACTCGCATTCTCCTCGGGTGCGTCCCAGTTGTGGCCAATTTCGTGGATCAGGACAGTGCTCGACAGCCCGCCGTCAGCCACTCGGATGTGACCTTGACTGTCGTTGTCGGCAGCAGCCGTAAGCGTCGTGTACGGGATCGTGCCCAGGTTACTGAACCGCTGGAACGTCAGCTCGCCCCCGGCGGACAGCTTCAGCAGGCGGGTGTTGTTGGTCGCGGCCACGAGCTTGCCCAGGGCCACATCCACCGTCTGAACGTCCCCGTCGGTCCACGACTTCCCCGTGGTGATGTCGTTCCCGTTGGCGAAGTAGACCTGGGCGTCCTCGGCTGCCTTGTCGGCAGCGATGTCCACACGGAGCGACTGCCGGTACGCCTGAGTCAGAAACCGGTCCGCCCCGGCGTCGCCGTACATGATGGAGGTGGCGAGGGCCCCACTGCCTCCGTAGAGCGCGTCGTTGCCGATGCCGCCGTGGATTTCGTTCCCATTGTTCCCTCCGTAGAGCCGGTCGTTGCCGGCGTCGCCCCACAGGAAATTCCGTCCGTCTGTCCGGGAGTCAGTCCCGACCACCAGGCCGTAAAGGGTGTCGTCCCCGCTCCCGCCGGCGAGCGTATCGCTCCCAAATCCGCCGACCAGGGTATCGTTCCCATCGTCCCCGTGGATCTGGTCGTTGCCTGGGCCGCCGATCAGGGTGTCGTCTTCGCTGCCCCCGGAAATGGTGGCCGGCGAGGCGTTGTCTCCGGATAGGTCCACCCGATCGTACCCGGCACCGGCGTTGACCGTCGTCGGGATGGCGACCCCGTAGGACGGGTTGACCCGCACTTGGTTGAGCACTGCGTCGTAGTAAACAGGGATGCGGCCTACCGTAACCGTGTCATTCCCTCCACCCGTGTCGATCTTGAGCGACCGAACCGACGCGGTCGGAAGGAGCGCCGCCGGCGACCCGTTGACGGTGACGGCGTCCACCCCGGACACGGTGAGCATGCTGATGCCGACGGGAAGTACTATCTCGGCGATGGAAATGGCGTTGTCGTATCCGTTGCCGGTCACCTGGAGGACGCCGGTGGTCGTGTTTAGATCGGCCGAGGTCGGGCCGAATAGTCCGACCGCGGCCTGGGAGGATGACGCGGGCGTCAACTGACTGACGAACGCCGTCGTTCCCAAATATGCCGGGACGTCCCGGACGTCGAGGCACTCGATGCGGAGGCGAGCTTTGGCGTTCGCCTTGCGGATGGTCGCGGTCTTGCCGAACAAGGACTTCAGGAAGCGGTTCATCGTTGTCTCCGGTTGGGGGTTCTTCCGACTCACACCCGCATCAGCGAGAGCCGGCCAGAAACACGACACCCGATTCCGGATTTATTTTTCCACCGCCCTTTGGGCCTGGCAGGTCACCGCTTCGTCTCGCGCGGCGAGGGCGGCGGGTACGTAGCACGCTCGGTCCGCCACGTCTTGAGCGCGTCCGCTTGGCCCAGCCGCTCATACAGGTCAACCAGTCGGTCGGCCGCCTCCGGCAGCCGTGTGTTGCCCGAAGGCATCGTCTTCGCTCGGCTCTTCATTCCCTCGTAGCCGGACACCAGCAACGGCTCGGCCATGGCCGTCTTCCCCTGGCCAAGGAGGCAGCCACCGAGCATGGACCGAGTGTTAAACGTCGTCCACGCGTCGGGCGCGATCTTCTCGCGAACCGTCAGGCACTCCCGCAGGTATGGCTCGGCCGCGGCAAACTGCTGGGCCTTGAGCAGTTCGTCGGAGATCTCGGCGAGCTGTCCGGCGACGCCCGCGCTCTCGGCTCCGTCCCGCTTCCGCCGTTCGGCCAGCAGGCGCTCGGCCACCGCGATCGCCTGGGCGTATCGACCGGTCTTGATCGCGACCAACAGCAGGTTAGAGCGGAATTTAGCGGTGTTCGGATGGGCTTCGCCGAGTTTCGTCTCGGCGGCCGCGACGGTTCGCTCCATCAAAGGCAGAGCGAGGTCGAATTGGCCGGAGGCTCGGTACGCCGTGCCGAGGTTGTTGCGGAGGACAAGGGTCGTCGGGTGTTCATCCCCGTGAACCGCCTCGGCGGCCTTCAGGGTCGACTCGCTGAGCCGGACGGCTTCCTCCACCCGGTGGGCTTCCCGGTACGCCGTGGCCAGGTTGTTGGCGGAGATCAGGGTGCTCGGGTGGGCTTCCCCGTGCGCCGCCTGTTTGGCCTTCAAGTTTTTCTCAAGGAGCGGGATGGCGAGGTCGAGCCGGCCGGCGTCTTGATAGGCCGAGGCCAGGTTGTTGCGCGAGACGAGCGTAAATGCATGGCTGTCGCCGAGGGTCGCCTCTCGGTCCCGTAGAGTTCGCTCGTGAAGCGGGATGGCGAGGTCGAGTCGCCCGTTGGCCCAATACGCTTCCGCCAGGTTGTTGCGGCTTGTGAGTGTAAGGTGGTGAGTAGCGCCGTAGGTCGCCTCTCGGTCCGCGAGAGTCCGCTCGATCAGCGGGATGGCGTCCTTCGGCCGGCCGCCCGCGATGTACGCTTCTCCAAGCTGGTTGCGAAGGAGTTGGGTGTTGTTGGCAACCGATTCCCCGCCGGCCTCGGAGGACTTCAGCGAACCCTCCAGTAGGGGAATGGCTAGGTCGAGGCGGCCGGCCGACTGGTATGCTCGACCAAGATTGTATTGCGTGTGCAGGGTGTCCGGGTGGCTCGGGCCGAGGCCGGCGGCTCGCGCTGCCGCGGCCTTCTCAAGGGCTGTGACCGCCGCGGGGTATCGCCCTAATCCTTCGAAAGAACGGCCGAGCGTCGCTTGCATTTTGGCCACTCCGAGTGGGTCGGCGACGCCTTCGAGCGCCAGCGTCGCAGCGACTCGTTCGAGCCGATCGCCAATGATCGCGCGAAGTGGCTTTTTCTCCCGTTCCTCCAAATTTGGGTTAAGATCGTCGAAGACCGACGCGAACAACTCGACACCCGCCTCGACCTGGGCCAGTCGCGTGACTGCGACAAGTTTGGCCGAGGCTTCATTGTCGCGGGCGGTGGTCGCCGCATCCCGCTGACGGCAAGCCTCGGCAAGTCCAACGGCCGTCCCAATGACTCCGGCAACCAGCGCGAGTGCGACCAGCCCAACGGCTGCCACGGGACCGCGGTTACGGCGGACGAACTTTCGGGCCGAGTACCATCGACTCGGCCGCCCGGCCAGGACCGGCTCGTCAGCCAAGTGCCGCCGGACGTCGGCCGCCAAAGCGTTGACCGTATCGTACCGTCGGCCCCGGTCCTTCTCCAGGCATTTCATCGTCACCCACTCAAGGTCGCCCCGAACCGACCTGGCCAAGCGGGCCGGATCGGTCCCACGAGCGGCCGCGATCGACGGCAGGGTGTCAATCCCGGCCATGCGCTTCGTCGGGGTCGGCGGATCGACTTCTCGGACCAACCGCAGGATTTCTCCGATGCCGGCACGGCTGGCCGTCGCCTGGTCGATTGGCGTCGACCCGGTGAGTAGCTCGTAGAGCAGGACACCGAGGGCGAAAACGTCGGCCCGTGTGTCGATGTCGGTGGGGTCCGGCCCAGCTTGCTCGGGGGCCATGTATAGCGGAGTGCCGAGGACCGACCCAAAGGCCGTCTCAAACCCAGCGTCAGGGATGACCCCGGCCTGGAGGGCCTTGGCCAGTCCGAAGTCGATTACCTTGGGGACGGGAATCCCGTCGATCGTGGTGACGAGCACGTTGGACGGCTTCAGGTCCCGGTGCATGACGCCCTTTTGATGAGCGTGCTGGACCGCAGCGCATACCTGGATAAACATGTTCAGTCGTTGTGGGATGGTCAGCCGAAGGCTGTCGCAGTACGAGGTCAGTGGCTGTCCTTCGACAAACTCCATGACGAAGAACGGGCGGCCGTCTGAGATCGTGCCGCCATCAAACACGCGGGCGATGTGTGGATGGTCCATCAGGGCCAGAGCCTGCCGCTCGGCCTCGAACCGGGCGATGACCCGGGCCGAGTCCATGCCCGCCTTGATGAGCTTGACCGCGACCTGCCGCTTGACCGGGGTGATCTGGTCGGCCAGCCAGACGGTACCCATCCCGCCTTCCCCGAGCGGGCGGACCAGCCGATAACGGCTTGCGATCAGCGAGCCGGGTGATGCTTCTCGGCGGATCGGTGGTCCCACATGGTCGGTCGTGGGGCCGTGGCCGTCGGCAGTCCCTTCCGTTTCGTAGTGGACGGTCGCGGATGGCTGCGGGATGCTTCGTGTCGCTGCGTGCTCGGCGAGCAGGCTTTCGATCCGCGCGCGGAGGTCCGGGTCGCTGGCACAACCCCGTTCGAGGAATGCCGCTCGCGAGATGTCGTCCGGGATGGCAAGTGCGGACAAGAAGAGATCTTGCTCAGTCACGGGCCGGATCTCCATGTGAGTTGAATTATCTCCATCATACGGAATGTGGTTCCGCCCTCGATGGCGGCCGTTTGATGCTAACTCCCAAACGCGACTTCCTGGCCGTCCCAGCGGGTGATGACACGACGCTGGATATGATCCACCTGCCGTCGGCGGACCGCGAGCGCATTGCCACGGCGTATGGCGCGTTGTCAGGCCGCCGTATGGATCGTGGTGTGGAGACCAGCGGTCGCATGGAAAGCACGCTTCAGCGGTCGTGGCTGCCTCAAGGGACGCCGTGACCCCGAGTCACCTCACGATCGACCGGACCGGACGTTCATTTCCGTCGCGATTGCTTGCGAGCCGTCCAGAGGGCGAAGGCGAAGCCGGCTAAGGCCAGGGCCGATGGCTCGGGCACGAGTGTCGGCGTCAAACGGTAGGCGTGGGTTTGGCCATTGAGCGTGCCCCAACCAGTGATCTGGCCGGCGTCGTTAATGCTCGACGCACTGACGAGTATCCAACCCGGCCCATTGACCAGCTGCGCATTGAGGTCGCGCATCTGCGTGTCGTACACGAAGGCGTGGGAATCGCTGCCGCCTACGGTGATCGTCGACGATCCGACCAACACGCCAAGGGCGTTGACGCTATTGGCAACGCTACCATCGCCACCCAGCGTGCCAAGGTCAGCGAGAGTGACCGGCTGGCCATTGGGGCTGGAGCGGAATGCGTGCTGGGCACCGCTGGCCGTCGTCGAATAGCCGACGACCTGGCCGGAGTCGTTGATCGCAAGACCTGCGCTGAGCGTGCCCCCGCTGAGGGTGCCGAGGTCGGTGCCGGCGTCGCTAACCAGGCCACTCGCCGACGTCCGGAAGGCGTGCTGGGCACCGCTGGCCGTCGTCGAGAGGCCGGTCACCTGTCCGGCCGCGTTGATGCCGCCAGCGCGGCTCGTAAGGCCGCCGAGGGTACCTAGGTCCGTGCCGGGGTCGGTCAGCAAGCCCGTCGCGGTCGTCCGAAAAGCTTGGGGGTACGGGTTGCCGTTGATATTCCGGTCGTACCAGCCTGCGACCTGCCCGGAGGCGTTGATGGCGGTGCCGACGCTGCGGCCGAAACCGAGTGCCCCGAGGTCGGCTCCGGGGTCGCTGACCAGGCCGGTCGCGGTGGTGCGAAAGGCGTGGCTGGCACCTCCGGCCGTGGTTGTCTCGCCGGTGACCTGGCCGGAGGCATTAATGCCGCTTCCGACGCTGAAGGTGCCGCCGAGGGTGCCGAGGTCGGTGCCGGCGTCGCTGACTAATCCGGTCGCCGTCGTCCGGAAGGCGCGCGGAGTACCGCTGGTAAGCGAGTATCCAGTGACCTGGCCAGCCGCATTGATGCCCTGGCCGAAACTACTCACCGCGCCGCCCAGGGTACCGAGATCCTGGATGGTATAGAGCACTTGGGCGGGGGCGGCTCCAGGCAAGGTCACGATGGCTGTAGTCAGGAGGACGGTCGCGAGTCGATGCAGCGGCGGAGCGATCCAGGTGGGAATCATGGTCGGTCCCTTTTGGGCACCAGACGAACACCCGACACTCTACTGGACACAGGCACCGCCCACACGGCGACGCTCAAATCTTCAGGCACGAGCCGAGTCATCGCCACGTCCTGGCTGGATCCGGCGCTGGCGGTGGTGCGATCCTTTTCAGTAGAGTCCGCCGCGAGCCATCCGTCAATCGCTGCACTCGCCGACGCGTTACAGCAAGTCTGCTCCCTCCGCAAGGACGCGGACCGGCTCGGATTTCCAGACGTGGGACGCTTCACTGGCCAATTGCCGTTGCCGGCCGAGCGGATTTCCGAGACACTACACAGACCCTGCCGATTGGCCCTCGCCTTGCTCGTGCGTCCCGCCCCCGCGCCAACCCGACCCTATAATGAATCCGCCCGTGTTCCTCTGAAAGCCTGCACGATGCGCTTGTTCCCCCTGCTGCTGATCGCGGCCTTCGGCTGTGCGCCCCCCGAAGAGATTCGCCGCTACCGCGTCGAGAAGCCCGAGAAGCCGGCGGTGCGACTGCTCGCCGCAGTGGTGCCGGGCGGCGACAAAATCTGGTTCGTCAAGCTCACTGGTAAGCCGGAAACCGTCGAGGGCCGCAAGGCGGAGTTCGAAGCGTTCGTCGGGTCCATGAAGTTCGCCGCCGGCACACCGCCCGTGACGTACACCGTCCCAGGTGACTGGCGCGAGGCGCCGAGCAAGCAGTCGCTCCGCCATGCGACCTTCCAGGTTGGTCCCGAGAATATGGAGCTAACCATCATCCCGCTCGGTCAGGAGGCGGCCGCGCTCAAGCCAAACGTCGATCGCTGGCGCGGGCAGATTGGGCTGCCGCCGATTCCCGAGACGGAATTGTCCACGGTCACGCGCGTCGCGAAGCTCGGCGACAAGGACGTGACCTACGTCGATATGACGGGTCATGCCGACCTCGCGCCGGCGACTGTGAAGGGGACCGTCGCTGACGCTCCCGGCGCCGTCAGACCAAGCCCTGCCCCGGCACCCAAGCCCATCGCTTACGACTTGCCACCGGGCTGGACGGAGCAGCCCGTGCCGCCGGGCAGCATGCGAGTGGCTGCGTTTCGCGTCGGCACATCGGCCGATGGCAAGCCAGTGGACGTGACCGTGATCCCGCTGAGCGGACAATCCGGTGGCCTGCTTGCCAACGTCAACCGCTGGCGCGGCGAGGTTGGCCTGGCGAACCTGGCCGAGGCCGACGGCCGAAGAACTCCACTCCCATCGATATCGGCGGCGGGTCGGGCGTGGCGGTCGATTTCGCGGGGGCCGAGTCAGCCGGCGACAACAGCGAGCGACCCTCGGCCTGATCCTGTACGCAAGGACGACGACATGGTTCATCAAGCCCGCGGGCCGTACGATGTCGTGTCGAAGCAGAAGTCGGCGTTTGAGACATTCGCAAAGTCGTTGCGGTTCACCGACGCGGGGGGAAAGCCATGAGCATCGCCGAACAACCAGCGGCCCGCACCCGTCGCGCCGCAGCCAATCCGGTTTGGCAGGCGATCAAGGCGATCGCGTCGCTGCGGCTGACGGTCGTCCTATTCGTCCTGTCGATGTTCCTCGTGTTCGTCGGCACGCTCGCGCAGCTCAACGATGGCGTTTGGACCGTCGTGGACCGGTACTTCCGCTCGGTCTACGTCTGGGTGCCGGTGCAGCTGTTCGTGCAATTGGGACAGGTCTTCCTCGGCGTGCCGCCGACGTACAGACTTAGCCTGGCGTTCCCATTCCCCGGTGGCATTACGCTGGGCACGCTGCTGCTCGTCAACATCCTCGCGGCCCATGCCACGCGATTTCGACTGACGTGGAAGAGGGCCGGCGTGCTGATCGTCCACACGGGGCTGATCGTGCTATTCGTCGGTGAAGCCGTCCTGTGGTTCGCCGACGATGTCGAAGCCCGCATGACCATGGCCGAGGGCGAGACGGTCAATTACCTGGAAATGAGCCGGAAGGTCGAACTCGCCATGACCGACTCGTCCGATCCCAAGTCCGACGATGTTGTCGTGGTGCCGGGCACGATGTTGCGGGATAACCTCGGCAAGGTCATCGCGAACAAGGACCTGCCCGTCGATATTCGCGTCGATGAGTACGCGGAGAACTCGGACCTCATGGAAGCCGGGATGGCGACTGGACCCGACGTGTTCACGACCAGCATTGGCCGGCGCGTGCGGCTATCGACGCGGAAGGAAGGCACCGGTGTCGATACGGGTGCCCACGACGATGCCGCCCTCGTTCGCGTGACGCTCCTGGAGAAGGGCACGACGAAGGAGATCGGCACCTACGTCGTGTCGCTGTGGTTGCAGCCGAACTTCACATCGCGGCTGCCACGCTACGCCTTTGCACCACAGTCGGTTCCGATCGGCGGCAAGAACTACACAATCGAGCTGCGGCCGAAGCGAGCTTACCGTCCGTACGCGATGAAGCTGCTGGAATTCCGGCACGACGTGTACGTCGGCACTGACACGCCGAAGAACTATTCGAGCGAGGTTCGGCTCACCGACCCGTCGGAGAAGGAGGACCGCGAAGTCCTCATCCGCATGAACGCCCCACTGCGCTATCGCGGCGAGACGTTCTACCAGTCCGGCGTATTGCAGGGACAGAAGGGGACGGTGCTGCAAGTCGTGCGCAACCCCGGTTGGACGCTGCCGTACATCGCCTGCGCTCTCGTGACGTTCGGTATGCTGTGGCACTTTGGGATCATGCTGTCGGAGTTTCTGGCGCGGAGGGTGTCGGCATGAGCAGTTGGACACGACTGGCCCCCTGGGCCGCGGCGGTGGTCGGCATCCTGTGTGTGGCCGCGCCGGCGATGCGCTCGCCGTACAAGGGGAGCACGGACCTGACGGAGTTCGCTGCGCTGCCGGTCGTCGAGGGCGGCCGGGTCAAGCCGATGGACACGGTGGCCCGCACGAACCTGACGATCGTCAGCAGCCGGCAGACGTTTGACGTCAGCGATGAGGTCACCGGCAAGCCGGCTATTGAGTGGCTGCTCGACGTGATGGCCGCCAAGGAGCCGTTCACCGGCGAGGCCGCCAAGCTGAAGGTCTTCCGCATCACGTCGCTGGAAGTCCTGAGCCTTCTGAAGCTGGAGCCGCGGCCGGGCTTCTATCGCTATTCGCTCCAGGAAATCGGCAAGCACTACGACGAGTTGGAGAAGGAGCGACAGCGAGCGTTCGACCGCGACCCGAAGACGCGCGACAGCTACGATATGGCAATCCTCGAATTGGCGAAGCACCTGCGCGCGTTCGAGCAACTCGCCAAGCGCGAGGAACCACTGGTCGTGCCGCCCGCGGACGGTTCCGCCGACGGCTGGCGGTCGTTGGCCGACGTGGATGCCGAGGCCGTCGCCCCGTTCCGCGATGCCGTTCTCGCCCAGGCCCGCGAGCGCATCCTGGCGATGCTCAAAGAGGACAAGGTCAACGTCGATAACCTTGGCCCCGAAGCCGAGCGCCGCATCAATCAGGCCGCCCGGAACATGGCCGCGCCGGTCCTGGCCCAACTCGCCGAGCAGAAACGCGGCGAAGTCAGCGCAGTCGCCGGAGCATTTAGCGACATCCTGACCGCCCGCCGTGCCGGCGATGCGGCCAAGTTTGCCGAGGCCGTCGCCGCGTACAAGGCCGCGACCGAGTCGATGGTCAAACCGCGCGAGGCTAGCAAGGCTCGCCTGGAAGTGTTGTTCAACCGCGTTGCCCCGTTCATCTCTTGCTCCGGTTTGTACGTCATCGCGTTCATCCTCGCGGCTGCGTCGTGGGTCGTCTTCCCCGATCCGCTACGGCGGGCGGCGGTCGGCCTCTTGATGACGACGCTCGTCGTCCATACGGCGGCGCTACTCGTCCGCATGTACCTGCTCGACCGGCCGTGGGTGTTCGTGACGAACCTGTACTCGTCGGCCGTGTTTATCGGCTGGGCGGCAGTATTGCTCGGGCTGACGGTCGAACTGGTCTTCGGCCGCGGCCTGGGTACGGCCGTCGCCGCGATCATGGGCTTCGCGTCGCTCCTCATCGCGCACTTCCTCGGCATGGACGGCGACACGCTTCAGATGATGCAGGCGGTCCTCGACACCAACTTCTGGCTCTCGACGCACGTCACCGTTGTGACGCTCGGCTACGCGGCGACGTACATCGCCGGGTTCTTCGGCATCGCGTACATCGCGACGGTTGTAGTCCGCGACAACCTCGACGCGCCAACCGCGCGAGCGCTGTCCGGCGTGATCTACGGCATTGTCTGCTTCGCAACCTTGGCGTCGTTCCTCGGTACGGTCCTCGGCGGCATCTGGGCCGACCAGTCGTGGGGCCGGTTCTGGGGCTGGGACCCGAAGGAGAACGGGGCAGTGCTGATCGTGATCTGGAACGCCCTGATCTTGCACGCGCGCTGGGGCGGCATGGTGAAGGCCCGCGGCGTCGCGGTGCTGGCCGTCCTCGGCTGCATCGTGACGACGTGGAGCTGGTTCGGCACGAACCAGCTTGGCGTCGGCCTACACGCCTACGGCTTCCGCAGCGGCATGGCCGCGACGATTGTGGCGACGAGCATCGGCTTCCTGACGATCGCTGGTGTTGGCATGCTGCCGCCGACGGTATGGCAGAGCCTCGGCTTCCGCTCCGGTTCGCAAGCGAAGCCGGCCGTCGCAGCTGTGAAGGAACGCCGCGGCAAGCCGGCGACGGCACGGGTGTGACGCGGGGCGTGGCCGGGTCAGTAAAGCTCGAGGACGTGTTCGCCGCCATGGGCCGGGTTGCCGGTCAGCCGCTGCGCCCAGGTGTCGACGACGAGGTCCCTCATTGCGTTCCAGAGGTCGCCCGAGTTCTCGATCAGCGCATCCGTCACCACGCGGTCCATCGTCGCGGCTCCCATCGGAATGCTCCCCCGGCCGGGCATAAACGAGGGCGAGAAACTGCCGCTCGGTCGCCTTCGACCACAGCACCTCACGGGTCACGATGCCTTCCCCGAGTCGCCGAGGATGTCGCCCGGACGCCGCGAGTCGCGACACGGTAGGCCCTCTCTGCTGGCATCATACCAAACGCGGTGCCAGCGTTGCGGCCGGGCCGATCCGGTACAATGCGTTCATGGCCCGAACGCCGCCCCTGCCGACCCTCGTCAAATGGTTGCCGTCCGGCCGCATCCTCGGGCCGCGGCCGTGACCGACCCGCCGCGCCGATAACGACTTACGCCATTGACCACATTTCTGCCGTGGGATTCGGCCGCGAACGGCTATGTACTGCGGGTGACACTCGCCGGGTTCGTCGCGGAGGGGAGCCGTCGAGAGCGAACCGCTAGCGCTGGGGCCGTCGGCCGAGTTCGTCGGGCAGGTGACTCGCTGCCAGCGGCGTCTCTACGCCTTCATCTACGCGCTCGTCCGCAATCCGGCCGACGCCGAGGACGTGTTGCAGGAGTGCAACCTCGTCCTCTGGCGCAAGGCGGCCGAATACCAACCGGGGACCGACTTTATGGCCTGGGCCTGGCGGATCGCCCAACTCCAGGTGATGGCGTTTCGCAAGCGGAAGGCCCGCGCCCGCGAGCACTTCGATGACACCCTGATTGCCCGGCTGGCCGACGAGGCACAGGAGCGGCTCGGCCAGTTCGACCGCCGGCAAGAGGCGCTGCACGAATGTCTGAGCCGGTGCAAGCCCGAGCAGCGGGCACTGCTCGCCCGACGCTACGAGCCGGGCGGTTCGGTCAATGAGATGGCGCGGGCCGGCGGCCGGTCGCCCAAGGCCGTGTCCGAGGCGCTGCGGCGGATCCGCGAAGCGCTGTTGCATTGCATTGAACGGCGGCTGGCCATCGAGGGCGGGCGATGAGCGACAAATACGTCCCGCCCGAGGAACTGCGGCGGCTGCTCGCGGAATTGGCCGACGGCCTACTTTCCGAGGAATCGGAGCGGCGTCTTGCCGAGATTCTCCGCGAAGACCGCGAGGCACGGGCGTACTACATCGACCACGTTTCGTTGGCAACGGCACTGCATTGGGAATACGCAGCTGCCGCGACGCCCACCGAGCGCATCGCGGAGCCGGGATCGGCACCGCGACGGCGCTGGATCCTGTCGGGAGCCGTTGGTGCGGTGGGAATGGCCGCGGGTCTGCTACTGGCCTTAGCGCTTCCGAGCCGACTGGTGCCGACGAAGTCCCCGAGCGCTCCGTTGTCCGAGCCGACCGACGATGGCGTGGCTGTGCTGTTGCAGTCGTTTGGGGCTGTCTGGGAGGACACCGGCTTGCCGACTCGACCCGGCGCGACGCTGCGGCCCGGCCGGCTCGTACTCAAGTCGGGCGTGGTACACGTTCAGTTCTACAGCGGGGCGACCGTCGTCCTCGAAGGGCCAGCTGACTTCCGGCTGGTTGGCCCGTTGGAGGCGTATTGCGCTCGCGGCAAGTTACGGGCGACTGTGCCGCCGCATGCTCAGGGGTTCACCGTCGGCACGCCGAAGCTCGACCTGATCGACCGTGGCACGGAGTTCGGCGTATCGGTCGGCAGCGACGCAGCCACCGAAGTCCACGTCTTCCAGGGTAGCGTTGAACTGTATGACGCTGGTACCGGTCGGTCGGCGGCACAGAAGCAGGAGTTGACCACCGGTCGCGGCATGCGAGTCGCCGGGGCAGCAGCCGGGCAGCCGATCGTGTCCGACTCCGCCTCGTTTGTGACGGCTCGCGAGCTAAACGCTCGCGCCGACGACCAGCACCGCCGTCGCTTCGCCGAGTGGAAGAGCGCCAGCGACGCCCTGGCCAAGGACAAGCGGCTGTTGGCCTACTATTCGTTCCAGCCCGAGCAGCCCTGGGACCGCGTGTTGCGCGACCGAGGGCCGGGTGGACGGGACGGCGCGGTAGTTGGCTGCGAGTGGGCCGTCGGCCGCTGGCCCGGTAAGCAGGCACTCGAGTTCAAACGGCCCGGCGACCGCGTTCGGCTGACCGTCCCCGGCGAGTACGACGCACTCACGTTTGCCGCGTGGGTTCGGTTCGACGCGCTCGATCACGTGTACAGCGGCCTGCTGATGACCGACCGCTGGGGCGATGGGTCGGTCCACTGGCAATGCGACAACGCCGGCACGCTGTACCTGAACGTGAAGCACTCGCAGGGCAACGACAATCGTACCCGCACGGGCCGTGTTCTCGGGGCCGACGTACTGGGTCAGTGGACACACGTTGCCGTCACGTTTGACGACCAGGCCGGGACGATTACCCACTATGTGAACGGTCGGCCCGTCGGCACGTTCGACATTGTGTTCACAACGCCGTTGCGAATCAACGCGGCCGAGATCGGCAACTACGGCAGCCCGTTCCTCGCTCAGACGAAGTCGCCGATCCGCAACCTCAACGGTCGCATGGACGAGTTCGCCATCTTCGACGCCGCTCTATCCGAGGGCGAGATCGCCGAGTTGTACCGGGCCGGCCGGCCTGCGCCCTGACCCGATTGATACGCCCGAAAAGGAGCCTCTCCGATGACGAGTCCGTCGACGCGACGTTCCGCGTTCACGCTGATTGAACTGCTGGTGGTCATTGCGATCATCGCGGTATTGATCGGTCTGCTGCTCCCCGCCGTGCAAAAGGTGCGGGTGGCGGCGATGCGCATCAGTTGCCAAAACAACCTCAAGCAGCTCGGCCTTGCGTGCCACAACTACCACGACGCTCGCGGCTACCTCCCGTGGCCGGGGCAGACGACGGCCAACAGCGCGGTCGCCGACAGTGGTACGTGGGGATACCAGATTCTGCCCTACATCGAGCAAGACACGGCCGCCCGCGGCGTCACGGCCACGGTTTCCACGCGCGACATTACTCTGAAGTCGTTCCAGTGCCCCGGCCGTGGCCGAAAGGGCTTCGCTGCCGTCGGCGACCTGAAGCCGGACGGAACGGCGGTGACCAGCGGGTCGAGCGGCGCGGCGACTGATTATGCGCTGAACGCCTGGATCAACGGCAGCCTATCTCTCGACGCGACGACGCAGGCCTGGGTTGCCAACGACGGTGCGGGTGGACTCAAAGGCCAGCCGAACGCACGGCGGTCGCTCGCCGGCATCCCCGACGGCACGGTCAACACGCTCTTGATTGGCGAGAAGATGCTGAACCCGAACCAATACGAGCAGCCCGGTGGTAGCTACGACGAGTCCTTGTTCGTCGTCAACGGCGGCGCGAACCGCAACGGGTCGTCGGTATTCAAGGACGACATCAACGCAGCGACGACCCGCAACTGGGGCAGCCCGTTCGAGGCGTGCCCGATGGTCATGTGCGACGGTAGCGTGCGGATGGTCAAGTTTGGCTTGAATATCGACGCCATCGGCCTGCGCCGGCCCGACGACGGCATTGTCAACCAGCCAGAGAATTGAGCGCGAGTCGGTTCGCGATGCTTCGCAGGAGCGTCCACGCTTCTGCGAAGCATTGCGAACCGGGAATCATCCTTGAGGTGGAACGATGCGTACGGCGTTGATCGGCGTGACAGTCATTCTCGTCGTCGGGTGCAGCGGTGCGAATCTGGGTCGCGTCACGGGTCAGGTGACGCTGAATGGCCAGCCGTACGCGCTGGCGAAGGGCGAGAGCGTGCAGGTCGAGCTGTCGACCGCGGATAACGCCTATCCGCCGTTGGCTCTTGGGGCGTTCGCCAAGAAGGACGGCACGTTCGTCGCCGATATGAACGACGGCACCGGAGCCGGATTGCCGCCGGGCAAGTACAAGGTCCGGCTGAACGCCGAAGGGACCAACCTCACTGGCAAGGTCCACAAGAACCTGTTTAAGGCGAACTGCGTCATCGACGTGGTCCGCGGGACACCGGTGCAACTGACCGTCGATCTGACCAACGGTACCATCGCACCGTAACCCTTAGCTCGTCGTCGCGAATCGTTCCTGAAGAGACCGCACTATCAGTGGTCGATCGCGCAGTGACCGACACGCTTCGACCGCGGCTTGAGCCGCGGCCAAGGTTGTGATGCACGTCACACCGTGGGCGACGGCCGCGGCGCGAATCTTCCCCTCGTCCGTCCGGCTGCCCTTGCCCGACGGCGTGTTGATGACGAGCGCCACTTGCCCGTTCTTCATCCGGTCGATCAGGTTCGGCCGACCTTCCTGGAGCTTCGGAATCTCCTCGACGGCCACGCCGGCGGCCCGCAGCGTCGCCGCCGTGCCGCGGGTCGCGATCACCTTATAGCCCATTTCCGCCACCCCGCGGCCGACGGCGACCGCCTCCGGCTTGTCGCGTTCAGCGACCGAGATGAAGACGGTGCCCGACAGCGGCAAGGCCGAGTTCGCAGCGATCTGGCTCTTGGCGAACGCGGCCGGCAAGCTGTCGTCGATGCCCATGACCTCGCCGGTCGATCGCATCTCCGGGCCGAGGATGATATCCACGCCGGGGAACTTGTTGAATGGGAAGACGCTCTCCTTCACCGAGTAGTGTGTCGGCACCACCTCGTCGGCGACGCCGAGATCATCGAGCGTCTTGCCGACCATGACCAGGGTCGCGTACTTCGCCACCGGCACCCCGGTCGCCTTCGAAACGAACGGCACCGTGCGGCTAGCGCGGGGGTTGACTTCCAGGACGAAGACGGTGTTCGCCTGCACCGCGAACTGCACATTCATCAGGCCGCGGACCTCGAGCGCGACCGCCATCGCCTTCGTTTGTCGCTTGATCTCGGCGATCACGTCGGCCGGCAGGCTGTGGGGCGGGATCACGCACGCCGAGTCGCCGGAGTGGATGCCCGCTTCCTCAATGTGCTGCATCACCCCGCCGATGACGACCCGTTGTCCGTCGGCGATGCAGTCCACGTCGACCTCGATCGCGCCTTCGAGGAACTGGTCGATCAGGATCGGCTTGCCACCGGCGATCTCGAGCGTCCGGGCCATGTACCGGGTCAGGCCGTCCTCGTCGTAGACGATCTCCATCGCCCGACCACCGAGGACGTAGCTCGGCCGCATCAGCACCGGGAAGCCGATCCGCCGGGCCGCACGCAGGGCTTGCGGCAGGTCGAGGGCGGTGCCGCTGGCATGGTGGCTGCCCAGGCCGAGTTCGTGGACGAGCTTCTGGAACCGCTCACGGTCTCGGCCCGGTCGATCGAATCGACCGACGTGCCGACGATCGGCACTCCGGCCGCTTCGAGCGCTTTCGCGAGGTTGAGTGGTGTCTGTCCGCCGAACTGGACGATCGCGCCTTGCGGGTGCATCCGATCGAAGATGTTCAGCACGTCTTCGCTCGTGAGCGGCTCGAAGAACAGGTGGTCGGACGTGTCGTAGTCGGTCGAGACGGTTTCCGGGTTCGAGTTGACCATGATCGTTTCGAACCCGGCGTCGCGGAGAGCGAACGCCGCCTGGCAGCAGCAGTAGTCGAATTCGATGCCCTCGGCCGATGCGGCCTGGGCCGCCGCCGAGGATCATGATGCGGGGCTTGTCGCCGAGGGGCTTGGCTTCGTCTTCAGATGAAGCACCGATGAACACAGATCGACACTGATAGAGTCATCGGCCGAATTCATCGGTGTTGATGGGCGTGTTCATCGGTGGCCATGTCCGACCGAGCCTCGTAGGTGCTGTAGTAGTACGGGCGTGACCGCCTCGAACTCGGCCGCGCATGTGTCGACCGCCAGCTTGAACGTCGCGACGACAATCTCTTCGCCTTGCGGACTTGCCGTACCTCGCGCTCGTAGGTGTGCCAGGCGTGTGCGAGTTGCTGATCCGCAAAGCCCCACTGCTTGGCCTTCAACAAGAGTTCCGGCGACGCGGCTTCCAGGCTCCGACACTCGGCCAGTTCGTCCTCAAACTCGACCAGCTCGCGGATGTGGTGCAGGAACCACGGATCGATCTTCGTCCGCACATGGATGTCGTCCACCGATAGCCCAGCCTTGAAGGCATAGCGGATGTACCAGAGACGCTCAGCACTCGGCGTCGCCAGCTTGACGGCGATCTCGTCCATGCCCGGCTGGTCCGGCCGGCCCCAGCGGTCGCCGCGGTCGAGGCCGAGGCCGAACCGGCCCGTCTCGAGGCCGCGGAGCGCCTTTTGCAGCGACTCCTTGAACGACCGGCCGATGGCCATCGTCTCGCCGACCGACTTCATCTGCGTCGTCAGCGTCGGGTTGGCCTCCGGGAATTTCTCGAAGTTGAACCGCGGCACCTTCGTCACCACGTAATCGATGGTCGGCTCGAAGCTCGCCGGCGTCGTCTTGGTGATGTCGTTTTTCAACTCGTCGAGCGTGTAGCCGACGGCCAGCTTCGCGGCGACCTTGGCGATCGGGAAGCCGGTCGCCTTCGATGCGAGGGCGGACGACCGGGAGACGCGCGGGTTCATCTCGATGACGATCATCCGCCCGTCGGCCGGGTTGATCGCGAACTGGATGTTCGACCCACCGGTCTCGACGCCGATGGCGCGGATGATCGCCTTGGCGGCGTCCCGCATCCGCTGGTATTCCTTGTCGGTGAGCGTCTGCGCCGGGGCGACGGTGATCGAGTCGCCGGTGTGGACACCCATCGGGTCGAGGTTCTCAATCGAGCAGACGATGATGACGTTGTCCGCCCGGTCGCGGACGACCTCCAGCTCATACTCCTTCCAACCGATGATCGACTCTTCGACCAGGCACTCGTGCACCGGGCTAAGTTCGAGTGCATTGTCGATGAGGGTGGTGAACTCCTCGCGGTTGTAGGCGATGCCGCCGCCGGAGCCGCCCATGGTGAAGCTCGGTCGCAAGACACACGGCAGGCCGACCTGTTCCATGATATCGCGGGCCTGGCCGAGCGACTTGGCGACGCCGCTCTTGGGTAGGTCAAGGCCGATCGACAGCATGCACTGCTTGAACTTCTCGCGGTCCTCGGCCCGGTCGATCACGTCGGCTCGCGCGCCGATCATCTCGACGCCGAATTTTTCCAACACCCCGTTCTGGTGCAGCTTCATGGCCGTGTTGAGGCCGGTCTGCCCACCAAGCGTGGGCAGGAGCGCGTCGGGCCGCTCGCGCTCGATGATCTGGGCGACGATTTCCCAGGTGATCGGCTCGACGTAGGTGCGGTCAGCCGTGTTGGGATCGGTCATGATGGTCGCCGGGTTCGAGTTGACCAGGACGACCTCGTAGCCCTCTTCCCGGAGGGCCTTACAGGCTTGGGTGCCGGAGTAATCGAATTCGCAGGCCTGGCCGATGACGATGGGGCCGGAGCCGATCAGGAGGATCTTCTTCAGGTCAGTACGCTTCGGCATCGTGGGTGAGTCGCTCCGGGGAGGAGTGGGGCGCAAATTCGAGATAGGATACGAATTTGCGCCGTCGACGACGCGGGTAGAATACCGCCACGGGGGACAACGCGATGCCGCTACGCGCCCATTTTTTCGGGCCGCCCAAGGAAACGCCCTCTTGGGACGCCGTCCACGGCGGCTGGCCGATGGCGCTGGCGACCCGGATACGGGCCAAGTTGCCCTCGGGATTCAGCGTGTCACCGCTCGTGTACCAAGGGTCGGTCGTCGAAGTCGACCTGGGGGCGTTCGACGAACGCCGCGGCCGGCCGCGGGCAACGGTGCCGCCACGGCGGTCTGGACGCCGGCGAAGCCGACGGGCACCGTCGCTGGCTCCCCGCCGGACGCCGACGCCTACGAAGTCCGCGTCTACGACTCTCGCCGCGACGGCACGCTGGTCGCGGCCGTCGAGTTCGTCAGCCCGTCGAACAAAGACCGGCCTGAGACGCGCCATGCCTTCGTCGCCAAGTGTGCGGGTCTGCTGAGGGAGCGGGTTAGGGTCGCCATCGTCGATGACATCACCGAGCGTCGGAAGAACCTGTACCGGGAACTGTTGGCGGACGACGGCATCCGATTCGTGTCACGCGGAATCAGCCGCGGAGGTACAATGCACGCTATGCCGCGCAAGAGTGCCAAACCGCCGTCGTCGAAATGGTACCGCGGGGCCGACGTGCCGATGCGGGTCATCCGCCGGTTCGCCCGGCAGGTCGCCGAGCGGTTCGCGCCCGAGAAAATCATCCTGTTCGGGTCGCACGCCTACGGCACCCCGCATGCCGACAGCGACGTGGACATCCTCGTCGTCATGCCGTGCCGCAACCAGATCGACCAGGCGTGCCGCATCGACCGTGCGCTCGACCCGCCGTTCCCACTCGACCTGATCGTGCGGACGCCATATTCGATGGCGTGGCGGCTCAAGGAGGGCGAATCGTTCCTGACGGAAGTCACGACCAAAGGCAAAGTCCTTTCTGAGGCGCCTGACGCGAGAGTGGGTTCGCAAAGCCGAAGCCCACTACCGGTACGCGCTCCGACCCGTCGACCGCCGTAAGCTATTGCTTCGCCAACTCGGCGCGCCATTTCGCGGCTTCGGCCGGCCGGTTCGTCGATTCGTAGAGGCGAACCAGCGCGGCCAGCGATTCCGTTAGCTTCGCCCGGTCCCACGCCGGTACCTTGGCCGCCCGCTCTGTCAAGCCGCGCTGGCCGGAGACGAGTAGTGGCTCGGCATCGGTCGACTTGCCCTGCGCCAAGAGCGCTTCGCCGAGCAGCGCCCGGGTGTAGAACGTCGTCCAGGCGTCCGGCTCACGCGACTCGCGAAGCATCAGTACCTCGCGCAACAGCGGCTCGGCCTGGTCGGGCACCGATTGGCGGAGCAGATTACGGGCCAGGCCTGCTAGGCCGCAAGCGGCGGCAGGCGGGTCGCCGACCGCGGCGCTGCGGCGAGCGGCGACAAGCTCTTCCCACTGCCGTCGTGCGTCGGTCCAGCGGCCTTCGTCCTCCATCGCTTCGGCCAAGGTGGCGAGCGTGATCAGGGTATCGGGGTGGCCGGCCCCGATCTTGGTCCGCTGCGTCAGCAGCGTCTGTTCCAAGAGCGGCACGGCCACGCCGGTTCGGCCTGCGGCGCGGCACGCGCAGGCCAGCGGAGCCGCGATGGCCAACGTCCTCGGGTGGTCCGCGCCGAACTTCGCTTTCGTCGCCGCGCGCGACTCCTCCAGGCCCGCGATGGCGGCGGACGTGTCGCCGGCGGCCAGTCGGGCGACCGCCAGGTGCAGCGCCGCGGCCAGCGCGTGCGGGTTGTCCGGACCGAGTTGGGCCACGAGCTTCGCGTGGCAGTCGCCCAGTGTCGTGACGGCCCGCTCGAACTCGCCGCGATCGCGCAGGGCCACGCCGAACGAATCCACCGCGTACTGCGTCTCGACATGGTCATCGGTCAACTTGGCGGTAGCCCGCCGCAGCCGTTCGTCGGCCAAAGCGTACGCTCGGCTCAAATCGCCGGTCTGACGCAGCGCGCTAGCGAGGTTGCCCATGATGATGAGCGTGTCTGGGTGGTCGTCGGTCAGCACGGCGCGGTAGCCGCGGAGGCACTCGTCGAGGTACTCGACTGCTCGGTCCGGGTCGCCGCCGTCGCGGTGCAGACTGCCGAGTTCGTTGAGGGCGAGCAAAAGGCCGATGTCGGGCGGACCGCCCCTCGCCCGCAGCCGCCTCAGGCACTCCTCGGCCAGCGGCAGCGCCCGCGCGAAGTCACCCGACATTCGGTGGACCGTTGCCAGGCCGAGAACGCTCGACAGGGTGTCTGGGTTGTCGTTGCCTTGCTTCGCCCGGCGCCGGCGGGCACTCTCCCCGTAACACTCGATGGCCCGCGCGTACTCGCCGGTGTGGCGAAACGCCATGCCGAGTTGGTCGAGCGTCGTCAGCGTATCGGGATGATCGTCGCCGAGCTTGGTCCGCCTTGACCGCAAGCATTGCTCGAACAGCGGAATGGCCTTCTTGTCCGCACCCACGTCCATGTACGCATACGCGAGCAAGTTAGTCGTCAGTAGCGACTCGGGATGGTCCGGCCCCTTGGCCGTCTGCCGTCGCCGCAGGCATTCCTCGAAGAGCGGCACGGCGCGAGCGAACTCACCGGCGTAGCGGTAACTCTCGGCCAGGGTTTCTAGGCAGTTCAGGGTGACTGGGTCGTCGTCGCCAAGGGCGGCCCGGCTGCGGGCGAGGCCGTCTTCCATCAGTCGCACGGCTTCGTAGCGCTCCTTGCCATTCTGCTTGGCCGTTGCGAGACCGATCAAGCTGGTCAGCGTGTCTGGATGGTCCGGCCCCAGTTGAGCACGGCGGCGGCGGTGGCATTCGTCGAACTGGGCAATCGCCGTCTCATGCTCGGACAGATCGTTGTACGCCTGGGCGAGGTGATGGAGGCTGGCCAACGTATCAGCGTGGTCGTCGCCCAGTTCGACGCGGCGGGTCGCGTAGCTGGCTCGGAGGATGTCGCGCGCCGCTTTCGCTTCCCCGAGCCCGAGATACGTCTGGCCGAGCGCGTCTTGCAGCGCAGCCCGGGTGAGCGGCGGTAGGTCGTGGGCGGCATTCAAGTCGGCGACTGCCTGATCGAGCAACTCCGTGACCTTTAGGTCTTTTCCAACGATCCCGGGATCGGGCTTGCGGAAGGCCCGGACCAGGACGTTTGCGACAGCCTCGGCCTGGGCGCGATGGACGGCCTCGGCCACTGCGGACGCTCGTGCGGTACGTTCGGCTCGCATCGCCCGGAACGCCAGGTACGTGCTGGTGGCCCCGCCGATCGTGACGGCTAGGAGCAGCAACCCGGCTGCCACGACCGGCCCGCGATACTTCGCCAGGAACTTGCGTACCCGGTATCCGGCCCCCGGCGGCCCAGCCGACACGGGTTCGTCGGTGAGATAGCGCTCGAGGTCACGGGCGAGGGCGCTGGCCGACTCGTAACG
>JAXMAS010000018.1:0-135147 GCA_046350275.1 Gemmataceae bacterium | reverse complement strand
CCCGCGCGCAATTGGTTCGTAGTACCGCCTACAGGCGGTCTACGCCGCTCCGAAGACCGCCTGAAGGCGGAACTACAAACGACGAACACGCCGCCCTAGCATACCGGCACGCCGACACCTTCGACGCACCCGCGAAAGGACGACTCATGCCTTCTCCCACCGACGGCGTGTCACGCCGCGACTTCGTGCGGGCAACGACGGCCGTCGCCGCGCTCGCCACCCAACTCAAAGCGGCCGCGGCCGACCCGCCGGCCCCGGTCAACGCATCGCGGCCGCTCCTCACGCCCGCTACCGACTTCGAAGACGTGTCCCGCGGCAACCCGAAGCCGCACACGCTCACCGGCGACGCGCTCGTGCAAGCCCGCCTCACGCCGGAAACGTGGCGGCTCGAAATCGCCGCCGATCCGACCGTGGACGATGTCGTCAAGAAGCCGGCGACGATCGCCAAGCCGGTCACGCTCGACCTGCCGGCTCTTCTCGACCTCGGCAAGACGCACGCGGTCCGCTTCCTCAAGGCGATGCAGTGCCTCAACATCGCCACGCCGCTCGGCCAGGGCTTGTGGGAAGGCGTGCCGCTCCGCGACGTGCTGCGGCTGTGCGGCCGGGTGACGAACGTCCGCCGCATCTACTACTGGGGCTTCCACAACAACGACCCGAAGCAAGTCTTCCGCTCGTCGATGAGTTACACCCAGGCGATGGAGACGCCGCCGGGCGAGCTGCCGGCGTTCCTGGCCTACCGGCTCAACGGCGAGCCGATCCCGCTCGCCCGCGGCGGGCCGGTCCGCATGGTCGTCCCGTGGGCCTACGGGTTCAAGTCGATCAAGTGGCTGCAACATATCGCGTTGACCAACGACTTCCGGGCCAACGACACCTACGCCAACGACAACAACGATCCCGAGTCGCACCTCAAGACAGCCGCGTACCTCGACAAGCTCGCCGGCCAAAGTCCGGCCGGCCGGCCCGTCGCCGTTACCGGCGTGGCGGTGTGCGGCCTGTCGGGGCTGAGGCGAGTCGAGGTGTGGGTGCGGCCCGCGGCCGAGAAGCCCGTTGACCTGGCCGACGACGACCCGGCGTGGGCCGGGGCCGAATGGACCGCCGCCCGGCTCGACGGCCCGCCGAGCGATTGGGCGAGCGCCCTGCCGGCCGGCGTCTCGGCGAAGGACGTGCTGGGCTTCGACAAGGCGACCGGCCGGCCGACGGCGTGGCCGCTGCGCTACAGCATGGTCGGCTGGTCCGCGGCGATCACCGGGCTGAAGCCGGGCCGATACGAAGTGCGGGCGCGGGCCGTGGACGCCAACGGCTTCGCCCAGCCGGAACCGCGGCCTTATCAGAAGAGCGGCAAGAACGCGATCCCGGTCCGGCGGATTGAGATCGTGTGACGCGCCTTAAGGTAGGCGGCACACTCCGTGTGCCGCATTCCGGCACGCGGAGCGTGCCGGCTACTTTGAGGCCTGCTCCTTCGTCTCCGCGGCCGGCGCGCCGGCGAGCGAGACCATCACGTAGTAGAACACCGGCGTCAGGATCAGCCCGAAGAATGTCACGCCCAACATGCCGCTGAATACGGCCGTACCGAGCGTTCGCCGCATCTCCGCCCCCGCCCCGGTACCAATCACCAGCGGGGACACGCCGAGGACGAACGCGAACGATGTCATGATGATCGGCCGGAGGCGGGCCGTACTCGCCTCGACGGCCGCGTCGGCCGCGCCCTTGCCCTCCTTCTGCCGGTCCCGCGCGAACTCGACCACCAGGATCGCGTTCTTGCTCGCCAGGCCGACCAGCACGACGAACCCGACCTGCACGAAGATGTTCATGTCCATCTTCGCCATCGCCACGCCAGCGATCGCGCACAACAGGCACATCGGCACGACCAAAATCACGGCCAACGGCAGCGACCAGCTCTCGTACTGCGCCGCCAGCACCAGGTACACGAGTGTAACCGCGCCGAGGAAGGCGAAGATCGCCGTATTGCCGGCGATGATTTGCAGGTAGGTCAGCTCGGTCCACTCGGTCGTCATCGATGTCGGCAGCACCTGCCGGGCCAGGCTGTCCATCTCCTGGATGACTGTGCCGGTGCTGACGCCGGGCAACGAGCCGCCGTTGATCGGCGCGGCCGGGTACATGTTGTACCGCGTCACCGTGACCGGGCCGGACGAGTCGCGGATGTCCGTCATGGTACCGAGCGGCACCATCTCGCCCTTGGCGTTTCGCACCTTGAGTTGCTTGACCTGCTCGGCGTCGACACGGAAGGTCTGGTCGGCTTGGAGGTTGACTTGCCACGTCCGGCCGAAGCGGTTGAAGTCGTTGACATAGTACCCGCCCATGTATACCTGCAGCGTGGTGAACACGTCGTTGAGCGGCACCCCGAGCGCCTTGCACTTGGTCCGGTCGATATCGGCGTAGAGCTGCGGCGTGTTGGCCCGGAAGCCGTTGAACAAGCCCACCAGGCCCGGTTGGCGGTTGCCCTGGGCGGCCAGTTCGTCGGCCTGCCCTTGCAACACGTCCAGGCCCGAGTCGCCGCGATCCTCGACCATCAGCTTGAACCCGCCGGCGTTGCCTAACCCGTCCACGGCGGGCGCGCCAAAGATCGAGACCAGCGCCTCGGGAATCTCCGCGTTGACCTGCCGGCGAATCTTGGCCGCGATGGCATCGGCGTAAAGCTCGGGCTTGCCGGCCCGTTCGTGGAACGATTCGAGCGTGATGAACATGCCGGCGAAGTTCGAGCTGAAGGCATTCAGCACGAACGACTGGCCGGCGTTGCCGACCGTGTGGATCACACCCTCGGTGTGCAGGGCAATGTCGCTCACCCGCCGCATCGCGTCGCGGCTGCGCTCGGCCGACGCCGAGTCCGGCAACTGGATGTTGACGACAAGGTAGCCTTTGTCCTGCTGCGGGATGAAGCCGACCGGGATGTGGGTGAAACCGAAGTAGGTCGCCCCCAGCAGCCCGACGTAGACGAGCAAGATGATCGCGCTCAGGCGGACACACCAGCGGACGGTGCGGCCGTAGCCCTTGGTGATGGCATCGAAGGCCTTGTTGAAGCCGCGGAGGAACTTGTCCAGGGTGTAGTTGACGGGCCGGGACAGGCCCCAGCCAACGATGGCCGCCGGCAGGAACAAACAGACCCAGATCGCCGTGAGCCGCAGCCGGCCGGCCATCCCAAGCCGTTCCTGGACGTAAGGGGCAAACAGCCAGACCGCGAGCCACCCAGCCAGCGCCGCGATCCCCCACCAGGGCAGCGCCTCGCGGCCGTCGTGTTCACCCTCAGCCGCGCCGTGCTTGCGGCTGCCAAAGATCGCCGTCGCCCGCGCCGGTGTCATCGTCATCGCGTTGGTCGCCGACAAGAGCATCGATGCCGCGATGGTCAGCGCAAACTGCCGGTAGAACTGCCCCGTGATACCGGGGATGAAGGCGCTCGGGATGAACACCGAACACAACACCAGCGTGATGCCGACGATGGGGCCGGTGATCTCGTCCATCGCGTGGATGGTCGCCTCCCGCACCGGGTAGCCCTTCGCCAGCCAGACCTCGATGTTCTCCAGCACAACGATCGCGTCATCGACGACGATGCCGATGGCCAGCACCAAGCCGAACAGTGTCAGGTTGTTGATCGTGAAGCCCATCAGCTTCAAGATCAGGAACGTGCCGACGAGGGAGACGGCCACGTCGATCAGGGGCAGGATCGTCGCCTTCCAGTCCTGGAGGAACAGAAGAATGACGACGGTGACGAGGATCACAGCGTCACGGAGGGTCTTGAACACCTCGTCGACCGACTCGGTGATGAACGGCGTGGTGTCGTAGACGATGGCGTAGTCGAGGCCCTCCGGCCAGTTCTTCGAGTCGCGCAGTTCTCGCATCTTGGCCTTGATGCGATCGCCGACGTCGAGGGCATTGGAGCCGGGCAGTTGGAACATGCCAATGCCGATGGTCGGCTTGCCGTCGAGCGTCGCCGCCTGGTCCATGGACTTCGCGCCCAACTCGATCCGTGCCACGTCACGCAAGCGAACGACGCCGGCCGCCGTCTGGCCGGCCTGCGCGGCAGCGACGGCCCCGGCCTTCGGCCCCGCCTCGGCCGCCGGGTTCTGCGCCGCGGGGCTAGGTGAGGCGGCGCGGACGACGATGTCCCCGAACTCGTCGGCCTCGGTGAGCCGGCCGAGGGTCGTCATCGTGAGCTGGGTGTCCTGGCCGGCGGGAATCGGTGGTCGGCCGATCGCTCCGGCGGCCACCTGGACGTTCTGCTCCTGGAGCGACTTGACGATGTCCCCGGCCGTCATTCCCAGGCTCGCAAGCTTGTTCGGGTCGAGCCAGACCCGCATCGAGTAGTCCTGCTGCCCGAGGAAGCCCACGTCGCCGACGCCATCAAGCCGGGCGAGTTCGTCGCGGAGCTGGATGGTGGCGTAGTTCGACATGTAGAGCTGGTCGAAGTACGGCCGCCCCGTCGCCGGGTTGTCCTTCGAGATCAGGTTGATGACGAGCAGGATGCTGGGAGACTTCTTCTTCGTCGTCACGCCGACGGCCTGCACCGCCTGCGGCAGGCTTGGCATGGCCATCGCGACACGGTTCTGCACGAGCACCTGGGCCATGTTGAGATCGACGCCGAGGCTGAACGTCACGTTGAGCGTGTAGCTGCCGTCGTTGGACGACTGTGAGGACATGTACAGCATGTTCTCGACGCCGTTGACCTGCTGCTCGATCGGGGCGGCAACGGTGTTGGCAACGACTGTGGCGTCGGCCCCCGGGTAGAAGGCCGTCACCGACACTGTGGGCGGCGTGATCTCGGGGTACTGGGCCACCGGCAGCGTGACCGCGGCCACAAGGCCCGCAAAGACGATGACGATCGAGATGACCCACGCGAAGACGGGTCGATCGATGAAAAAGCGTGCGAACATGGTGGTTGGTATTCCGTCCCGTCAGGTTTCCGTAAGAACCGCCCAGGCCGCTTGCCGCTTTGCGGCGAGCCTCGGCGCTGCACGTCTTGGCCCACCCTACGAAACGCCCTTGCCCTTCGACGCCGACTCGAACTCGGCTTGCGACTTAGGCGTCACGACGATCCCCGGCCGGACGCGCTGAAGGCCGGTGACGATGACGCGCTCGCCACCCGTCAGTCCAGACTCGACGACGCGCAACCCGTCGTGTGCCTGGCCGAGCGTCACCGGCTGACGCACGACGGCGTTCTTGTCGTTGACGACGTAGACGAACTTCTGCCCCTGGTCGGTGCCGACGGCCCGTTCGCTGACGAGGACGGCCTTGTGCGGCGGCCCGAGCGGCAGCCGCACGCGGACGAACAGGCCCGGCGAGAACACGCGGTCGCCATTCGAGACAATCGGGTTGCTCAGTTCCGCCCGGCACCGCAGCGTCCCAGTGCTGGGGTCGATGCGGTTGTCGACGAAGTCGACCATCGCCTTGTGCGGATACTTGCCCGGCTCGTTCGCCAGGCCGACGAGGACGCCCACGTCGTTGTGCCGGCGGGCGCTCTTGAACTTGCCCTCGCGGATCAACTGTTGGATCCGCAACACCGTCCGCTCGTCGACCTCGAAGTAGACGTCGATCGGGTCGACCGAGACGATGGTCGTCAGCAGGGTGCTGTCGGCCGTCACGAGGTTGCCGACGGTGATGTAATTGCGGCTGACCCGGCCGTCGATCGGCGTGAGGATCTTGCAGAAGTTGACGTTTAGCTTGTCGGCCGCGGCGGCAGCCTCGTACGCCTTCTTCTGGGCGGCGGCGACGTCGCGGTCGGCGACGAGCTTGTCGAAGTCGGCCTTGGTCGTTGCCCCACTCCGCACGAGCGGCTCATTCCGTTTCACGTCGGCCGCAGTCTGTGTGAGCTTCGCGTCGGCGAGCTGAATGTCGGCCATCGCCTTGTCGAGCGCCGCCTGATAGGGTCGCTCGTCGATCTCGAAGAGGACCGCGTCCTTCTTGACCTCCGTGCCAGGGGTGAAGTTGATCTTCGTCAGGTAGCCGCTGACCCGTGCCCGCACGTCCACGAACTCGACCGCGTCCGTCCGGCCGGTGTAGTCCGAGTAGTCCTGGACCTCCTTTTCGACCGGCGGCCCGACGATGACGACTGGCGGGTCCAGTTTGGCCTGCGGCACGGTGCTCTGGGTGCAGCCGAGGGCGGCTATCACGATCATGGGGCACATGCGACGCATCGCGGCTACTCCTCATGAGCGATCCAAGAGGCCTGGCATAGTATCCGAGTCGTCGGCAGTGAGGCAACTACTTGCTTTCTCGCAATTTGAGCCGATGCTTCGGTCGCCCACACATCGTTGGAGGATACCGTGGAAATCCGCGTCCTTTCTCTCGAATCGCTGAAACCGGCCCCGTACAATCCGCGGCTGGCCCTGAAAGTCGGCAGCCCGCGCTACCGGAAGCTGGAGCGCAGCCTGCGTGAGTTCGGCCTGGTCGAGCCGCTGGTCTGGAACGAGCTGAGCGGCTACGTCGTCGGCGGCCACGCCCGGCTCGGCATCCTGAGATCGCTCGGCATCGTGGAAGTGCCCGTGTCGGTCGTCCGCCTGTCGCCGGAACGCGAGAAGGCACTGAACGTGGTGCTGAACAACCTGGAAGCTCAAGGCCGGTACGACTCGGACAAGCTCGCCGACCTGCTCACTGAATTGAGCGATCTGCCGGAATTGGAGACGACCGGCTTCACCCTCGCCGACCTGGCCGACCTGCGATTGCAGCCGATCGGTGTCGCGGCGGAGCAACCGATTGATGGCAAAGTCGAGGTAACGCTAGCGACCGATGCGGCGACGTTCGACCGCCTCTCGCCGCGGCTCGACGAACTGGTCGCGGCCTTCGACCTGACGTGTCACGTGCGCCGGCGGTGATAATCCCTGTCCGGTTCGCCGTCGAGCGCCGTTATAAGTTTGCCGCTATTGGCTACCGACGGGGACACGGATCACCTTCAGTTCATCGACCATCCATAGCTCTCTCTCATCCGATCCGTGTCACCCGCGGGCTTTGCCCGCCCTTCCTCGTGTCCTCCGGCCGCGGTAGAATGCCACCGCCCTGGAGGGCCGGACAATGCCGACCGAACCCGCGACCGACGTGCTGCAAATCCCGACTGAGCTGTTGCCGGAGAACATCCGGCCGATGGCGACCGAGATCAACACCTATCTGCGCGAGCTGCCCCGCCTGATCGCCGAGGGCGACGAGGGGCGGTACGCTCTCATCCGCGGAAACGACTTGCTGAGCGTTTGGGACACGCTCGGCGACGCGCTCCAAGCCGGCTACGAGAAGTTCGGCATCGACGGCGAATTCTGCACCCAGCCGATCCACGCTCGCGATTCGGCGTTGTTCCGCCGACTGCTTCCGCGGTCCGTCGCGGAGGCCGGCTAATGCCCACGGTCTCGGACGCCATCGATCTGAGCGGCGCGTTAGTCCGGGTCGAGGTCGGCATCAGTCACTCCTGGCGGCGTCAGTACTTCGCCAAGGGCCGACCGATCCCACAGCCGGTTTCGCTCACCGCCCTGATCGACACCGGAGCGGAGGTAACGTGCATCGACGCCCTCGCGGCCCGGCCCCTGCGGTCCGCGGGGCGGCGAGCTGTCGTCCCCGTCAACACCCCGGCGGCCGGCGGCTTATCCTACCAGATGACTTACGAGTTGCGGCTTACCGTCTTACACCCGTCCGGGCAGTCGGCGGACAACCTCGTCCTGCCGGACCTCCTCGTTGCGGAATTGCCGTTGAACGCCCTGGGCATCGAAGTGCTGCTCGGCCGCGACGTATTAGCCTTGTGTCGGCTCGACTACGACGGGCAACGGGGCACATTCGCGCTGACGTACTGACGGCAAGAGCGCGGCGCCGAGCCGTCGCACCGGCTGCGAACCCCGATTATGGCACGTCCAGCGTCGCAAACTTGTTCCCCTGCGGGTAGATCAGGTTCTTCGCGAACTCGTCGAGCCGCGCCCGCTTGCCGTCGGCGACGAAGAACGCCGTCGATGCGAATCGGCCATGCGCCGCCTTCAGCGCATTGACGCGCTCGGCGAGCGCTCGCCGGTCGCCGCCGGCAGCGGTCACAAGCGGCGACGCGAATCGCTCGACCGCCAACATCACCTGCGCGTACTGCCCTTCGAGGACGGACGCGTACCTCTCGGCCAACGGTCGCAGCTCTTCGGGGATCTTCACGAGATAGTCGGTCCGCACCTTGCCATCGACTAGGGCGTTCCAAACGCTGATCGGCGTGAGGTCGCTCATGATGCGGGCCATGCCGACGTACCACTCGGTCTTAACCTTCACCCGCCGGCCATCAGCGAACCGGATGACATAGCCCTCTAACCCCTCGCGCATCTTCTGCGTGTGAAGCAGATCGTCGAGCGACATGGGCGCGGCCAGCGGGACCAGCGGCAACCCGGCAGCCTGCGCCCACGCTGCAACCTGGGTGCGCGGGTATTCGCGGCCCGTGCGCCGGTCGAACGCACTGAGGACGATCAACTCCCGCCGGCCACCGTAGTCGAGGATGATCTGGTGCTCCGGATGGATGATCTCGAACACCAGCGTCACCTCGTCAGGCAGGCCCGACAGGTCAAACTGTTGCAGGTACTCGGTCGCCCATGTCGCGCCGGTTGAGTGGAAGGAACCGCGGGACGACACCTTGAACCGGCCGTGGTGCCGGTACAGCACACCGAGCCAGCCATCCACCTTTTCGTAGACCTCGTAGGGGTCGTGCCACGGGTACATACCGGGCTGCGACAGAGCGTTCTCGCCGAGATTGAAGAACTTGGGGAATGGCCAGGCAACGCACTCACCGGTGCCCGTGTCGAAGACGTGGCCGCGCGAGTTCAGCGTGATCTCGTCCCACGCGCCATCGTAGACGCACCCATCGGTGTAAGTGTAGACGACCAACTCGCCGTCATCGGTGCGGTCGCCACGCAGGAGGCCCCGAGCGACATAATCTTCGCGGAGCCGTAGCGACTCGGCGGCGGTCGGGACGCGGCCCTGGAAGAAGGTGCCCTGCGAATACTGCGACTTTGCCGTGAACCTGTGAACCCGGCCGTCGTGGCTGTCCCACACCTTGAGGCAGCCGCCAAAGACGCAGCCGCCGTCGAGCGATGTAACGTGCGCCTCGTCCGGACCCTCGGGGTCGGGGATGTGGCCAAAGAAAACGCGCGGGCCGTCCTTCGGCCATAGGCTGTACCAGACCCGGCCGTTCAACTCGTCGAAGTAGGACCGGCCGCCGTGGAAGCGCATATAGAGGCAATCGGCGGAGTTCTGTTCCTCCGGTGGCATCTCCGGATCGAAGCCTGCGTGAACGATGTACCCGGCCGGCGTCTTGAGGATCAGTGGTTGCGCATCGAGGGTGTCGGCAAGGTCCGGCGGGAACGCGCCGCCGTACGCGGCGATGGTCGTCTCCAGCCCGTGGCCGATCTTGACGTCCCGGCCGCGGAGGTAGCGCAGGAACTTCTCCTCGTGGTTGCCGAGGACCATGCGGAACCGCGGCAGGGCGAATAGCCACTCGATGCATTCGCGGACCTTCGGCCCGCGATCGACGATGTCGCCGACCGAGATCAATACGTCGGTGTCGCGGTCGAATCGCAGCTCGGCCAGTAACGCTTGCAGCTCGTCATAGCAGCCATGAACGTCACCGACGATCAGGTAGCGCCGGCCCGCGAGTTCTTCCGTGAGATCGATGACTGGCACGAACGTCGGTGGCGGGCCAATGATCTCGATCTCGTCGGCCTCGCGGCGTGACGGGATTTGGAACTGGCGGAAGTACAGGTTGATCGCCTCCTCGGCCTCGCGCGGCTCCAGCGTCGGGTGGTCGGTGCGGGCCTTGCACCGCTTCAAGCACTCGGCCCGGTCGGCGTTGAGCCAGACGACCTTCGTGCGGTAGCCGGCCTGCCGGGCCGGGCCGAGGTAGCGGCGGCGCTGCTCCTTGCGATGGTTAATGCGGTCCACGACAATCCGCGGTTCGCCACGGGCCAGAGCCTCCTCGAAAGCGATCAGGTGTGCGGACTTACCCTGCTCGTCCTGGCTGATGCGCACGCAGTCGGCCAGGTGCTCGCGGCAGTAGGTGGATTTGCCGGAACCTTGTGGACCGACGAGTAGGATGAAGAGCTTGTCCATGTTTCCTGCGAAGGCGGTAGCGGCTTAACCGCCGACCTTCCCCTACGGGTGCACGCTCACCGCCGACCCCGCGGCCGCAGGCTGAACTGACGGGCTGTCGGATATTTGCCTCCGGACGCGGCCCTTGGGCAATAATCGACCCCGACGCCGCCCCCGCAACCCAATCGCGTCCTTACTTGCCCTGAGGCTCAACGACGCGCGCGAACACGACGAAAATCGTCTGCCGCCGCGCCTTGCCGTCCTCGGATGCCGCCGACACGACCGCGGCCTGGCCCGGCGTCACGCTCACCGTCCCCTTGAACGACTCGGTGGTCATTACTCCCGGCGTGTCCGGGGCTTCCGTCGGCATCAGCCGGGCGTCGTCGATCTTCAATTCCAACGCGATGCGGCCGTCCGGCGCGACGCGCGGCACCACGTCCACCAGCGTGCCGAGCCGCCGCCGATCGACCGAGTTCGACACGAGGCCGCGGGCGGTGACACTGCTGCCCATCACCACCGACCGTTCCTCACCGGCCTGCTTCACCGCCGCCACGCCCTCGGTCCCGTCCACCCGGACGCGCCGCAAGCCCGCGATGGTGCCCTTGTGCTTCATGCCTTCGAGCTTGGCCATGACCTCGGCGGCCGGTCCCGTCAGCGCCTTCGGATCGACGCCCTCGCCGCCGTCCACGAACGCGACTTCGACGGCCACGACCGCCGTCCGCTGGTCGAGCGCTTCCAGGGCCTGCATCGCCCGCTCGACGTAGTCCGGCGAGCCCGAGATCACCACGGCGTTTCCGGCCCGCGCGGCAACGGCGGAAACGCCCGACGGGAACAGGCTCGATAGGCTCGCCGCCAGCACGCCGGGCGGCTCGTACTTGGCGGCGTAGGTCTTCACCGCCGGTGCCGCGGACGGCGGGGGTTGCTGCGCCCATAGGGCCGGCGCGAGCGACAGCCCGAGGGCCGTTAGCAAGGGAATCGTTCTCACGGTAGTTGTCTCCGGGGGAGCAGGCACACCCATCGTACCGCCCACCGCGCGTGGCCGCCAGAAGTGCCGCCGCATTCATCGTTTTCTCAAGAACCCGTTGACCCCAACGAGACGGCAAGCGGGGCTACGTCATTCCCGAGACGCACGACTTGCCAAACGTGTCGGGGCAGGACAGGGGCCGGAAGAGCAAAAAGCCGGCGACCGCCGTACTCCGGTGGTCCAGACAAAGGGCCGAGCGATCCGCCGGTCGCGTGGGGCGAGTGTGCGCTCCCGCCGCTCAGCAGATGTATGGAAGGACGAATTCAGAACGCAATGCCGCAGCCCGCGGTAGCCCGCCCCGTCAGGCCACGGGCTACCGTCACCGCATCGCATCCCGACCGCCGTCGCACGCCAACCCGTCGCCGAGCGAGCCGATAAATCGCCCGACCTTCCAACCGTCGCACCGCGGCGGTTGAGAGGCCGACCACCAATGCCACGGTTTGGACGGGCATCACCGCCCCGACCCGGGTCCCGTAGCGGGCTTCTAACACGGCGCGCTCCCGCCGGGCCAGCCGCGCCGCCAGCCGCGGCCAACCCACCGCCAACGCCACCGATTGGAACGCCTCACCCCGCTCGGCGGCCGTCGCTCCATCCTTGACGAACCGGGCGAACGCGGCCAACACCTCGGAGGGCCGTGGTAGGCGGATTGCTCGCGGATGTGCCATACGCATTTATGACGGGGTCTGAAGTACGTGGCGACGCCGCAACCGTAGGTCACGGCGTTCACAGATGCAAATGGCATTTGTCGGACGGCGGGGAACGGCCGTGGCGTCACGGGCCGTGAGCCACTACTTTCAGGAGAATTCCGACAGCGAGGATCGACACCACGACGTTGACGCCATTCGTCGGCCGTCGCCTGCCGCCGGGTTTAGCCGACCCGCGGCGCGTAAAAAACCGGCGGCGATCAGTTCCCGCCGTCGCCCAATCAGCGGGGACCGGTTCGCCACCGGTAATTGGGACAATAACGCGCGGCCACCGCCGATTGCAAGCGCTTTCGCAGTGATTTCCCGAATTACGTTCGGAGTCGGAATGGTGAGGTGAGACGAGCCGATTCCGAGGGGATTTGCTCCGGGTCTAGCGTAAGATTGGGCCCTCATCCAACCTAACGTAGACACGATCCATATCGTCTGCGACTCACGTCAGCCGCTCGAATGGCCAGAGGACGACATCGACGCCGGAAGAGAAGTGCAGGAGCGGCGGCCCCTCGACGGCCAGTCCGTGCGATTCCAACAGCCCCGCGGCGTCCACCTCGCCCTCCGCCCGGTGTAGCGGCCACGCCGCATGGTGGACCTCGCCGCGGTACAGCCGCCCGGCCGACGAGCGGGCGTAAAGGCAGTACCGCTCCACCAGGAACGACTCCAGCGACCCCGGCCGCGACTCGAACTGCTCCGACACTGGCCGGTACACTGCCTCAAACCGCGCTGGCGGCCCCGCCCCGAGCGCGGAGCGGAAGTGGAACCCGTTCGGTCCGCGATCGAACGCGATCCGGGCGAGCCGGTACGGCAGGTGGAAGAACCGCCGCGCCGCCCACACGGCCAGCGGGTTGGGGGCGTCGAGGCTGAGGAACCACACCCCCGGCTTGCCGTCCCGCTCGACGTACAGCCGGACGTTGAGTTCGGGGAACGCGGACACCCAGGGTAGGTCCGGCAGGGGGCGACGCATCACCCCGGTCATCCGGAACGGGACGACGCCGACCCACGAGGTGCCGCCGTGTTCCTGGACGGTCAGGCCGTCGGGGACGAACCGGCGAAGAGTAGCAGCCGGGACCGGCCAATGGGCAAAGAGGAGGTCGTGCCAGTTCTGTCGCCACGTCCACGGGCCGGCAGGGATGGGCCACGGGCGGTGGTCGAGCCGCGTCAATGCCGTGTGCATGGCCTCATCGTCTCTGGGGTGGCGGGCGGCGGCAAGGGGCGACCCGGACGGGCCGTTTGTATACTGCGAGCGGGGCCGCTCTCCTCGCAGTCTGGTTCGCAGCATCACGGAGCCTCTCCCATGCGATATGCCGTATCGGCACTGCTTCTCGTTGCCGCCTTCGCACGCGCCGCGGATCGCCCCAACGTCCTGATCGCCATCGCCGACGACATGTCGTGGCCGCACGCCGGATGCTACGGCGATCCGGTGGTGAAGACGCCGCATTTCGATCGCGTGGCCCGCGAGGGAATGCTCTTCTCGCACGCCTTCTGCGTGTCGCCGTCCTGTACGCCATCGCGGGCGGCACTCCTTACCGGGCAGACGATCCACCGCCTCGACGAAGGTGGCAACCTGTGGAGCTTCCTGCCGAAGCGGTTCGCCGTCTACCCGGACCTCTTGGAGCAAGCCGGCTACGCCGTCGGGCTGACCGGCAAGGGCTGGGGGCCGGGCGACTTCACCGCCGGCGGCCGCACCCGCAACCCGGCCGGGCCGACCTTCCCGAGCTTCGAGAAGTTCCTGGCGACGGTACCGGCCGACAAGCCGTTTTGCTACTTCTTCGGCAGTACGCGGCCGCACCGCCCCTACGAACTGGGGTGCGGTCTCAAGGTCGGCCTGTCGCCCGATAAGGTGTCGGTGCCGCCGTTCTGGCCCGACACGCCGGCCGTTCGCTCTGACATTCTCGATTACTATGCCAACGTCCAGATGTTCGACAACCAACTCGGGACCATACTCGATCTGCTCGACAAATCGGGCCAGGCGGCGAACACGCTGCTGATTGTGACGAGCGACAACGGCTGGCCGTTCCCGCGGGCGAAGGCGAACCTGTACGACGCCGGCACACGGATGCCGCTCGCAATCCGCTGGCCCGGCCGGGTCAAGCCGGGCAGCAAATCCGATCGCTTCATCAACCACGCCGACCACGCGCCGACGATCCTCGAAGCGGTGGGTCTGAAGCCTCTCCCAGAGATGACCGGCAAGAGTTATCTGGCGCAACTCAACGGCCGTGAGTTCACCGAGGCCCACCGGGTGTACGTCGAGCGGGAGCGGCACGCCAACGTCCGCAAGGGCGACCTCAGCTACCCGGCGCGGGCCGTGCGTACCCGACAGTTCCTTTACATCCGAAACTTGCGACCGGAGCGGTGGCCGGGCGGCGACCCGGAGAAGCATGTAGCCGTCGGCCCGTTCGGCGACTGCGACGCGGGGCCGACCAAGGAAGCGGTGCTGGCCGATCGTACGAGCCGGTTCTTTGACCTGTGCTTCGCGAAGCGGCCGGCGGAGGAGTTGTACGACGTGTCCGTCGATCCGCACCAGATCGTCAACCTGGTCGGCCGGCCGGAGTATGCCAAGCCGCTCGCCGGCCTGCGGGCGGACCTCGACCGATGGCAGCGCGACACCGGCGATCCGGCCGACGACCGCTGGGACAAGTTCCCGTACTTCGGCGACCGACCCAACCCCGGCAAGAGCAAGTCGAAATCCAAGTAGGATGGATCGGCTGCAGGCGAGGCCCACCCTACAAGACTACGACCACACGACACGCCCCGATTTGGAGTAACCACCCCATGCGACCGCTCTCCGCGCTCCTCATCATGACCCTGGCCGGCCCGGTATGGGCGGCCGACAAGCTCAACGTCCTGATGATCGCCGTGGACGACCTGCGACCGCAACTCGGTTGCACCGGCGACCCCATCGTGAAGTCGCCGCATATCGACGCCCTGGCCGGCCGCGGCGTCCTCTTCGAGCGGGCCTACTGCCAGCAAGCCGTGTGTAGTCCGTCGCGGTCGTCGCTGATGACCGGCTGCCGGCCGGACACGACCAAGGTCTACGACCTCGTGACGCACTTCCGCACTGCGTTGCCCGACGTCGTAACCGTCTCGCAACTGTTCAAGCAGCACGGTTATCACACGCAGGGGCTGAGCAAGATTTACCACCCCGGTTACGACGACGAGCCATCGTGGTCGGTGCCGCACTGGGCACCGAAGAAGCCGGGCTACGGCCCCGAGGGGCTGGCGATCCAGAAGAAGGCTCGGGAGGAGGCCGCGGAGAAAGCCGGTGAGCCGCCGGCCAAGGCGAAGGCCAAGGCCAAGGCCAAGGCGAAAGCCAAGGCCGCCCAACCGGCCCGCGGCCCCGCGTGGGAAGCCGCAGACGTGGCTGACGACGACCTGCCCGACGGCGCGACCGCGGCCCATGCGTGCGAGGTGTTGCGCGAGATCAAGGACAAGCCGTTCTTCCTCGCCGTGGGCTTCCACAAGCCACACCTGCCGTTTGTATCGCCGAAGAAATACTGGGAGCTTTACAAACCCGAGCAGATCAAGCTGGCCGACAACCCGTTCTTCCCCAAAAACGCCCCGTCGTACGCCCCGCACAACTCCGGCGAACTGCGCGCCTACTATGGCATCCCGAAGACCGGCCCCGTCTCCGACGACCAGGCGCGGTCGTTGATGCATGGCTACTTCGCGGCCACGAGCTACACGGACGCTTGCATCGGCCGTGTGTTGGCGGAACTCGACAAACTTGGCCTGCGGGAGAAGACCGTCGTCGTCCTTTGGGGCGACCACGGCTGGCAGCTCGGCGAACACGCGATGTGGTGCAAGCACTGCAACTACGAGACATCGACGCACTCGCTCCTGATCGTTTCGGCTCCTGGCAAAAGCCCCGTCGGCGTGAAGTCGACCGCGCTCGTCGAGTTCGTCGACATCTACCCGACGCTCGCGGCACTATGCGGACTGCCAGCCCCCGCAACCTGCGAGGGCACCAGCTTCGTACCGCTGCTCGATGACCCGGCGAAACCTTGGAAGGCGGCCGCGTTCAGCCAGTACCCGCGCGGCCAGCGGAAGGGTTACGCGATGCGCACCGATCGCTTCCGGCTGGTCGAATGGCGAATGAAGGACGGCGAGCCGGAGTATGAGCTGTACGACCACGCCTCGGACCCGGCCGAGAATGAAAACGTCGCAAGTAAACCGGAGTATGCGGCGCAGCTGCGCGAGCTAACCACACAACTGCGTGCGGGGTGGAAGGGAGCGCTTCCTAAGTAGAGTGGCCTCACCAAAGCCTACCGATGGCAATCGGTGGGGCGTCTCGCGCGGGACGCCCCACCGATTGCCATCGGTAGGCTTTCCCTGTGCGGGGTCATGCAACTTTGCGGAAGTCTGGCGCGATCCGGAGCATGCGGTAGCGCGGCGTGACCTCTAGTAGTTCGTCCGCCGTCGCAGCGACGACCTCGTAGTAAATGGCCTCGACCGCTTCGAGGCCGAATGCCTCGTCCCCGTCGTGGGCGACCACGGGACCGTCGCGATAAACATCGGCCGGCAAAAGAAGTCCATCGATCACACAGCGCAATGTCACGCCCGACCTCCTGGATACGACCCTCGTTTACCCTATCCGTCCCCGAGTCGTCGCAACAGGTCGGTTGTCGGATCGAGACAAGAGTGCGGTCGCGATCGCGCCAAATACAGTAGTTGGAAGAAACGGCCCATCTCGCCGTTCTCCCGTGCGTCTGACCGACCATTTACCGAGGGCCTTCCGTCATGACCGCCGCCCCGCGCCGCAGTTGCGTCGGCCTCGCCGCCGCCGGTCTGATCGCCGCCGCGTTCGCCACACCTGCTCCGGCCGATGAGCGGCTCGACGCCCAGGTGCTGCGCCGCGTTAAGGACAGCAGCGTCCTGCTGCGAGTGCTGCTGGCCGACCGAAGCGCCGCCGAGGGTAGCGGGTTCTTTGCAATTCAGCCCGGTCTCGTCGTCACCAATGCGCACGTCGTCGGCATGAACGTGCCGGGCAGCAAGAAGCCACTTCTGGTGAATGTCGTCGTCCGCTCGGGCGAGTCGGGCGAGCGTACTGTGACCGGAACCGTTCTCGACGTCGACCCGCGGGCCGACCTGGCCGTGGTGCGCGTCGAGCCGAAAGAGCTGCCACCACCGTTGCCGATCGTCGGAGCCAGCGAGCTTCAGGAGACGCAATCGGTCTATGTCTTCGGCTTCCCGTTCGGCTCGGCTCTGGGCAAAAACATCAGCGTCCGTCGAGCGACCGTGTCGAGCCTGCGGCGCGAGGGCGGGGCACTTGACCGCGTGCAGGTTGAGGGTGGCATCGATCAAGGTAACTCGGGCGGACCGGTCGTCGATGCGACGGGACGAGTCGTCGGTGTGTCGGTCTCGAAGGTTCGGGCGACGCAGATCAACTTTGCCATTCCGGGCGAGAAGGTAACGGCCCTGATCCGCGGCAAGGCCGACAAGCCGTTTCTCGGCATCCCGTTCCGCGATGGCGACGTCATCAAGCTGCCGGTGCGAGTGCCCCTGGTGGACCCGCTTAACAAGATCAAGAAGGTAGCGCTCGAAAGTTGGACAGCGAAGGACGATACTCCCCGGGCCGGGTCGGCGACGCGACCGGAGCCGCGGCCCGGCGACTCACCGCGCGTCGCCGTTGAGTTGGCCGTCAAGGATGGTGTGGCCGTGGGCGAGGTTCGGCTGCCAACGCCCAACCCCGGCGAGACGACGTGGGTGCAGCCGCGCGTCGAGTTCGCGACCGGCGATTTGGCCTGGGACGACGCCCGAAGAGTCACGGGCCAACCGCCGGTCGAGCGTAAGCCAGTCGCTCTGAAGTTTGCACCGCCAGCCAAGGGCCAAGGGCGGGTCAAGGTCGATCTCAAGGCCCCGAACGGAATGACCGTGCGGTCGAGCGAGGAACTGGGCCGGCTATCACTGGAACTCTCCGCGACGGCCAACGAAACGTCGCTCGCTGGGCGTACCCGCTGGACACTGACCGCTGGCAGCTTCGTTAAGAAGCTGGACGACCGCCCTTCGGTCCAAATGGCCCGCGAGAACCTGCCCGCAGCGATGGACGTCGTGCAGGGTCGCGATGGGGCCGTGCAACGAGCACGGCTGCAGCCGGAGCCAGCCGGAGGGGCGAAGAACGACCAAACCAGCTTCGCCGAGCACGTGCAACTAACGCTCGCCCTTGCGACACCCCCGCTGCCGGACAAGGAGATGGAACCGGGCAAGACGTGGACGGCAAAGGTACCGCTCGCGATCAACCTGGTGCCCGCGATCAATGACGCGGCGTCAGCGGAGATGACATTCACTTACGAAGGCGTCCGGCCCGGGCCAGGCGGCCGCGAGGAAGCACTCGTGACATCGACGGGGTTGGTGACGTCCGCTGCCGGCAAACCGGCGGCATCGCTGAATGGCATCTATGTATTGGACCGCGAGACCGGCCGCGTGACCCGTGGCTTCGCGCGGGTGGACTTCGAACTGGAGTCGATCTTCAACAACCGGCCCGTCAACCTAACGGGCGAAGTTACGGTCGACCTGCGCCGTGGTTTCGCGACGGCAACGGACGACGAGAAGAAGTAAGTCGAGCATTGCACTCCAAGAACGTGTCGAGCCAAGAGACTCCAAAAGGTCAGGGAGTGCGGCGCGCACGTCGCAGCGTCCGAAACGTGACCCAACCGACGCCGCACAAAAACAGCGTCGTGGCCGGCTCCGGCACCGGCGTGTAATTCAGCGCCAACACGTTGGGTGTCGGCTGCGTCACAGTGAACGTTCCCGCCAATGCGTTCGTGAACGCGGCCGTATCGACGACGAAGTTCGTCGCCGCGAAGTTCGCCACACCACCAGAGGCCGTCGCAAACGTCCAGGTGTAGGGCACGGTCGCAACGAAGTCGCTGACCAGGCCCGGCGTCTGGGACGGCGTAAGGCTGACGAGCTGCACGCGGAACGTGGTGCCGCCACCTGGAAGAGCCAATGAGCCATTCGGCGCTGTCAGCAAGTCCCAACCAAGCGGGCCACCGGCTGTGCCGGTCGCGCTCGACACTTCCATGACAAACGAAGGCGTAGCGGCAGCCGTGCTCGAGCCGAACGTCACGGCGGTGCCGACCGCGTTGGCGGTCAGCTTACCGACGCTATTGCCAGGCGATAGCACGGCATCGTTTGCCAATGTCAGCGCACCACCGACACTGCCCGAGCCGCCGAGCGTTGCCCCGGTGGCTACCGTCACAGGGCCGATACCGGTCCCCGAGTTGGCCGTCGCCACAGTAGGACCATTGCCGGCTACGTTGTTGACCAAGAGCGTGCCGGCGGTGACGGCGACGCCGCCGGTCATAGCAACGCCGGCCGGGTTGGCGATGGCGAGCGTCCCGCTACCAACCTTCGTCAACGCTCCCGCCCCGTTCATCGGGCCGTAGAGCGTCAGCGATGAACCAGCCGCGACACCGACGGTCGAGGCCGTCGTCAGAGTCACCGGACCGAAGAAGGCGTTGGTGCCCGACGAATTGGAGAGCGCGCCCGCACCGCCGACGCCGGTACCGTTGAGTGAGATCGGCTCAGCGGATGCGATGGTGATACCGTTGGCCAACTCCAGCGTCGCGCCGGCCGCCACGTCCACGCCGCCAACGGCTGTGCCGAGGCCGGTGCTCGACTGCACGCGCAGAGTGCCCGCCGCCACCGTGACGCCCATGTTCGTCGTGTTGTTGCCGGCAAGCGTCAGGGTTCCGGTTCCGGTCTTCGTCAGCGTGCCTGCCGACGTTCCGGTCAACGTCCCGTTCAGAACGACCGTGTTGGCGTTGGTGTTAAGAGTGAATACGCCGTTGGCATAGACCGTGCGGGCCGATGTCCAGTTGCCGGTCGCCTCTAACGTACCCGCGGTGACGATCAGGTCGCCGCCGACGCCGAGGCGCGAATCCGCGTCGAATCGCAGTGTGCCCGCCTCCAGCCGTGTGGGTCCCAGATAGGTGTTCGTGCCGGCCAGCGTCAAAATGCCGGCCCCCGATTTCACCAGGGTCGCCCCGGCGGCTCCGCCTACGTTTCCGCTCAGCGTGTAGACAACCGTGGCCGAGCCGCTGACGTTGAAGGTGCCACTGCCGGAAGCAATGGTCACGTCGCGCGAAAGCGCGAGGTCGGTCGTGCCGGCGTACTCCAACGTCGGGCCGAGATAAGGGCCGGCAAACGTGATCGCATTGGCAGCAAGCCCAAGTTGGTTGTCGGCCGAGTAGCGCACCGTGCCGTTCGAGATCGTCAGCCCGCCCGAGAGGGTGTTCGCCGTCCCGAGGATGAGCGTGCCGGCCCCAGCCTTCGTTAGTCCGCCAGTGCCGTTGATCGCAGCGTTTACCGTCAGGACCGCGGTACCCGCCGTGTGGATCACCGCTTCACGGCCGAGGAAGTCGAGCGTCACGGTGTTGTTGATCGTCGCACCAGCCGTGTTCGCGAGCAGGAGCGCACCGCTGTTGAGCGTCAGTGTCTCGCCGGTCCCAGCGACCGTCTGGGCGGCCGCGCCAGCAAGGATCAGACTGTTGACACCCACCGTGCCGGGACCGCCCGAAAGTGTGACGGTCGATCCCGACAGGCGCACGTTGTCGAAGTTCGTCGTGCCGGCGCTGGGTAACGACGTAGCGAACTCCGTTGTCAGGTTCAGCGGGCGAAGGCCGGCCGTCAGGGTGTCGATCGTGAGAAACGTCGCACCGTTTCCGGTGGCCGAGGTGTCGCCGACCATCCACGGTACGATCGGGATCGTCGTCGTACCGGCGGTTCCAGTTCCGCCGACCGTGTTCGTGCCCGATGGGAAGCCGAGGAAAGCGAAGGTCGCGGTACCGTAGCCCGTCGTATCGCCCGTGGGGAAAAGCGCGGTGCCGAGACTGGTACCGCGGACCAGCGCCGTCGCACGATTCGTACGCGGAATGAGGCCGTTCACGGGCAGGTTGGCTTGTATCCGAGCGCCACCGATCGCGCCCGGCGTTAGGGTCAGGGTCGAGCCGCCCGTAAACGTCAGCACGCCAATGTTCTCGAAACTGAACGTGTTGGCGTTGCCCGTAAGGGATAGGCTGCCCGTCAGGCTCACCGGGACGTTGTCGGGCAAACGGTTGTTGTTCACGTTGCCAAACGAGTTCGTGTCGGCGTTGCTCAGTAGGAGGATGCCGCCGGTGATATTGATGGCCGATGTCGAAGCGAGCGCCCCCGCCGGACCGGAAAGCGTGAGTTGACCGCTTTGAATAGTCGTCGGCCCGGTGTGGGCCAAGGAGCCGAGAATCAACTGAGCCGCTGCTGCCGAACCCGTGACAGCACGAACGAGGCCACCACTCCCCGTGATACTGCCGGCGTAGGTCGCATCGAGGTTGTTGACGCCGATGGTGATTGTGTTGGCTCCGAGCGCCAGCGTTCCGCCAGCGCCCAAGCCGTTACGCGTGAACAGGGCCGCGGTGTTGATGCTCGCCGACAGGCCGCCGATGGTCCGGCTGCTCTGTAGCTGCAGTGTGCCGCCGTTCTGGATCGTCACGCCGGAGACCGGATTGAGCGTCGCGGTCGGCGCTAGGACCAGCGTCCCCTGCGCGATGGCGACGCTGCCGGAGAACGAATTCGTGCCTGAGAGCGTCAGCGTCGCTGGGCCGGCCTTGGTAAACGCGACTGCTCCGGACACATTGTTCGCCCCGAGAAGGGACCCGGACACTGTCAGCGCGTTGTTGACGAAGAAGAAGCCCGTGGTAGTCCCCAGGTTCAGCGACTGCGTGTCGATCGACGTCGCGGCGACTCCGGTGCTGAGGATCGCTCCGCTGGTCACGGCCAATGGCGAACCGCCGACCGTTCCGCCGTTCAGGTGCAGGGCGTTGATGGTCGCTGGCGTGGTCAGCGTGGTCGCGCTGCCGAGCCGCACATTTTGAGCGTTGACCGTCGCCGAGTTCGGCGTCGCGGCGATGGCCGTGGCGTACTCACTTGTGGCGAGCGGCCGAATGCCGACGCCCGAGAGTTGCGATGACTCGAACGTCACGAACGTGCTGCCCAGGCCGGTATCGGTCGTGTCTCCGATCGCGTAGGGCAGGATGCTGACGGTTGTCGAGCCTGGTAGCCCGCCGCCGCCGACAAGTGCCGGGGCCGCGAACTGCGTCGTCGCACCGACGACCTGGATGCCCGCAGTCGTGCTACCGGCGGTCGGCACTGTACCGAGGTTCGTTCCACGGAATAACACCGCGCCGCCTTGATTGGTGCCGATGGTCGTAAATCCTACGGCCGCGTATTGTCCCGTGCCGGGCGTCACAGTAACGACGTTGAACGATGAGTCCTGGAGAACGAGCGCATTGAGTGTCTCGGTCGAGGTCGCATTGGCGTTGCCGCGGAATGTGAAGTTGCCGGTGTGCAGCCGCAGGTTTTGGTAGTCGCTCAGCCGGTCCAGGTTGTTGTTGGCGACGACGCCGGTGTTGTCGAGTGTCAGCGTCGAACCAAAGGCGATGTAGGTGCCCCCTGTGGTCGACGACAGCGTGCCGTTTACCCACAAGGGTGTGCCGGTCGAAAGGCGTAGTGACCCGTCCGGGCCGGAGAGCGTCACTCCGCCACCTTGGAAGGCGGCGAGCGGCCCCATGAGGGGATTGAATCCGGTCAGCGTCAACGTCCCTGTGCCGACTTTGGTTAGCCCGACGGTCGCATTGTTGAGGCCAGCACTCGCTCCGCTACTGCCGCCGAAGATGCGGCCGGAGATCGTACCGTCGAAACCGTTGGTATCGATGATCCCGTTGGCTTGAGTGAAGATGTCCTTGCCGAGAGTCAGTCCGCCTGCGCCGAACTGAAGTGTACCTCCGAGTCCGCCCTCGAACGCGATGATGTCGGCACCGAAATGCGCCGGGTCCGAGAATCGCAGCGCGCCACCGTTGATGACCGTACGGCCCTGGTACGTGTTCGGCCCGGTGAAGATTAGCGTTCCCTGTCCCGTCTTGGTGAAACTGCCGGCCCCGTCGATGCCGCTAATGTTCGTCGTGTTGCCGGCCACAATCGCTAACGTGCCGCCACCGGGGCCGACGCTAACGGGGCGCGTAATCGTAGTCGTTCCGCCAACGTTCCATTCGAGTGTTCCGCCGGCCAGCAGGACGGAATTGGCGGCGTTGCCGAGTTGGGTGTTGGCGGTGACATAAAGTGAGCCGCCGGCCACAACGACGGGAGCCACAAACGCCGAATTGGCGTTGAGGATGAGCCGCCCGGCCCCAGCCTTGGTTAGTCCAACCGTGGTCGCGATCGCTGTCGCAGGGGTTGAGGACGAGATGATCGCTCCGATCGCCGTTGTCGTGTTCGTCACGAAGACCACGGCCTCGTGGCTGCCAAAATCAAGCGTCGAAAAGCCGTTGATGAGCGTTGACTGCGTACCGCTGAAGAGCAACCCGGCGGGAGCGCCCGCAGCCCCGAGACTGCCGAGCACGATTGTTGAGCCTCCGACCCCGCCAATCGTAACCGGTGCAGTCGTCGAGTTGTCGATGACGAGGCTGTTGAAGCTCGCCGAGGCAAGTCCCGTCGCGGTACCGGCCACACGGACGTTGTCGGACGCGGTGCCGGCCGCATAGGTAGCGTAGCCGGTTACGAGATCGAGCGGAACAACGCCGCTCGCCGCTGTGTAGGTTGCAAACGTGTTGCCGGTGCCCGTCGTGGTCGTTGCAGCGACAGCGTAGGGCATGATGGAGAGTTGCGTTCCCGTGCCGCCGGCCCCGAGGATCGGTGGCGCGGTCGTGAAGAACACGTTGGTATTGCCGGCCCCTGGCGCGAGGCCGAGGTTGGTCCCGCGGAACAGGAATGTCCCACCGCCGCCCGCCGTGCGGCTAAGCGCTGCAAACGTAATCGCGGTCGTATCGACCGCACCAGCAGCCGGCGTGAGCGTAACGGTGCTGTACCCGGTGGCCGTCAATGTCCCGATGAGTTCGTTGGCGGGGCCGGTTGCATTTCCATTGAGGGCAATGGATCCGGCGTTGCTGGCCAGGCCAAGCGTGTCGGGAAAGCGATCGATCGCAGCCAATGCGTTCTCGAAGACGAGGCCACCGCCGGCATGGAGCCGCACCGTGTTGACGCCGCCCGTGATGATCTGCCCTTGGCCGGCCAGCCGAATGTTGCCAGCGAAGGCGTCGATCGTCGGAATGCTGACGGCCCCGCGGAACTCCTGCACATTGCCGCTGCCGTACTTGGCGAGCCGACCGGTGCCGCTGCCAAGGATGCTACCCGCGTAATTAACACCGAACGCGACGTTGATGAAGCCGAGGTTCAACCGACCGGTGCCGATGTCGAGCGTCGGGTTGGCGGAGGTGCTGGACAGTTGGCCGATATAGTTGTTGGCCGCCGACAGTGTCGTCGTGACGGCCCCGGTGTCGATGGCGACCAGGCCATTGCCGAAGATGGTGCCGGCAAACGTGTTGGCCGCGGTGTCGGTCCCATTCGCCCCAAGCGAAAAGAAGTTGGTCGAAACCGTGCCCGCCGTTGCTGTCGCTGTCACACCATTCGACAGGAAGATGGTGTTCGCAAACGTCCGGCCGCCGCCTTGCGATTGAAGCCGGCCGCCGAGCAGCCCGACGGAAATGGGTCCGGTCCCGGCGCTCGAGTTCGCGTCGACACTCAGCGTGCCGCCGGTGATGAGTACACCGCCGGTAAACGTGTTGCCAGTGCCGGTGAGATGGTTCGTGCTTGTCAGTGACTCCAACGATCCGGGGCCAGTGATGTTGCCGGAATAGGTGTAGTCGTCGGTATCGAGGACGAGTTTGCGCCGCAGGTCGATGCTGCCCGAAAAGGCAACGGTGCTGGTCGCGGCCAACTGGCTGGCGATCGTCACCCGCGTGGCCGTGAGTTCGCCGACGACCAGGTTCCGCGCAAAGCTGGTGATGCTGGCGCTATTGATGTTCAGCTCTAGCCCCGGCACGGCTCCAGTCGGCACAGCGGTCGCGTTGTTGTCCGACGGTGGGTTGGACGTCCCGCCGGGCGCGCCGCCACCGCCGAAGGCACCGCCGATGACGCTACCCAGCACGACGGCCGTGGTGCTATTGCCGAACGGGCCAGCGACACCAGAGCCAATGTCAGAGTTGAAGAACAGCCGACCGCCGACAAGAGCGGTCGAGCCACCATAGGTATTGACTCCAGTCGGTAGTGCCGAGCCGCCGCGGTAGACGACGCCAGTCGCGGCACCGCCGGAGATGATGCCTGCCAGCGTGGCCGTGACACCGGTCGTCGGGGCGAGATTCAAGCTTGCCGCTCCCGACAAAACGATGTTGTTCGCGATCGACGCAGTCGTCGTCGGGGCCAGGACGCCGCCCACGACTGTCAGCGTGCCGGTCCCGAGGGCGGTGGCGCTGCCGAGCCGGAGGTAACCGGCGTTCAATGTCGTGTTGCCGGCAAATGCACTGTTATTGCCGGTGAGCGCGTAGGTCGCAGCCGCATTGGACGCACCGAACGTGAGGCTCGACGTCGCGTCACCGGTAATCGCTCCACCGAGTGTCAGGAACGTCGGACCCGACGACGTCACGCCGATCGCCGTACCAGGCGCGAACGCGATTGCGTTGGCAATGCTGACGACGGCATCGTTCGACAGCGTGATGCCTGCCCCGGCACCGCTTAGCGTGAACGAGTTGCCGATCAGCGACACGGCACCGGTGTTGCCAGCCGGTGCGTCGAACAGCAAGCGGTTGAGTGTCAGTCCGGTGACATCGTCGTTGATGAGGAAGCCAGAGCTACTGCCGAGACCGGTGAACGACAGTTGCAGTGTCGAGCCGCTGGCCGGCAGGCCGGGATTACCGGCGAATCCAGCCAGCGTCGCTGGCGGAGTAGACCAACTGTAGTTGGTACCCGAGCCGACGTTGGCCATGTTGCCGCTAAACGGATTGACCCAGGCGGTCTGTGCCGTGGCCAATCGAGCCGATCCAAGGAGAAGGAGACCGACCAGCGTTGCCCGCGCGGCCCAGCGGAGGGAATATGGCATCAATGCCTCGAGATCGGGTATCGGTTGTATGAAATGTAGCGATTGTGACGGACCGAGTTCCAAAACGCAAGCGATACTCGTGGCAATTCGTTACGTTGTCGGCACGAGCGTTTGTCCGCATGGCTACGCCTGTGTAATCCGTGCGTAAAATGCACAACTGGTCACGGTGGATGCGACTGGTAACTTTGCCACGCCTGCCGCACCAAACTCGCACGCGGCCGCCCTCCCACAATGCGTTGTCGATGATTGACCGGCCGACGGTTTCGTTGCCGGGGGAGGTCCGCAGCTTCATGCCTCCGGTTGTCTGTCCGAAGTGCGGGAATCGTCATCGAGTCCGAGGCCAATTCCTTGGTCGCGATGTCGTATGCCCGGCCTGCAAAGCATCTCATACTGCAACGACGGGACGTCGGTGGTTGGGCGATCTTCTGTGGCCGCACCACCCGATCGGGCTGGTCGCGGGAGTTGCACTCGCGGGTGTAGCTGTTGCCATGTTGTGGGTTGGTCTTCGATCGGCACCAGCCTGGCGACGCGAGACCGGACCGTTCATTCCGTCATCGCCTTGGCTGCCGTGGCTATCGTTGCCACTGGCCGGAGCGTCCGTTTGGTTGATTTACCGTTGGCTACGGTCGCGACGCTCCGCCATCCGCAACTCTTGGCGCTGACGAGACCGACGACATCTGAGATCTGCAAAATGGGCTCGCGAGAATGCCTTTACACAGTGCCCGTGGATTCGTATACTTCGGTTGCCCCGGCGTGAGTGGATACTGGTGATTGGGCGACGCCAGTTCTGCCGCGACGGGGTTTTTGTTTCCCTCGCGATACTCTGCCCTTCCCCGCCCAACATCGTGCGACGTTACCCCGGCACACGGCCGGAGGGTGGCGCTCGCCCACGCTACCCCCGGCCCACGCCCCTTAGGATCGTCGTTCTGGTAGCCGATGTGGCTATCCCGAGCTGTTGCATGGATCGCTACGTCGCAGTGCCGCTGCGTTCCAGCATATGAGCCCGGAGACCGTCGAGCCGGATAGGATCAACCGGCGTCGCCTTCGGATCGGGCATTGACGTGGGATCAAAATAGGCTGCGATCAAGCGGTCGAGCTTGTACAGGAAATTGGCATACGCTTCCGGCGGGAGGGCCTCCCGCAAAACATGGAGCATTCTCCGATCGAGAGTGGTCGCACGACCGTTGGAAGTCGGAAGTTGCTTCGTCACGTCGGGCATCCCCTAACAGAAAGGTGTCGGCGCACTGCCGCGTCGGCGCGTGCGCAGAGTACAAGGCGCGGCCACCTCCGCTCCTGAGCGATTCGCTGTATCGGTCCTGAATTGCGCCTGACCGATGCATAGTCATCGGTAGCGCATCGATATGATGGGCGATCTCAGTTCAGCACGGCGCGTTCGAACTTAGCAGCAACTCGATCGCCATCGCACTTCGAACATCGCGTTGCCGAGAATCTGAAAACCCTGATCGGCGATCCCATGCATGTCGAGCCAATCGCAGAGTTCCTCTGCGTCCGACAAGCTATACAACGTTCGGCTCTGCCAGCCACCGACGGCGTTCTCGACCATCCTCTCGGACGCTGTATCGGTAAAAGCGCCAATCCGATTGTGCCCGCTGGCGACTTTCTCTGTTTCGCAGTAATTTGTCGAAATCGACCCGCGGCTGAATTGCAACATGACTTGCCCCCGATGGGACGTTTAGAACGCCACACTGGGAGCATAGCTCACGTTTTTGGAGCGTGCGCTCAAACCGAATTTGCCGATACCGATTATTCGCGCCCGATTACGTTTTCGCTCGTCGAGCGGCCAACCAATCCTTGATGTAGATCAGGCACTCGTCGTAGGCCGCGGGACCACAGACAACCGAGCCACGCAGGTAGTGGTGAGTGCGTCCGGCCGCTTCAGTCTGCGAAACACTTCCCCCCGGAATGGGGTCGTATTTGGCATCGAGTCGCGATGGCCCGATGTTCACCACGACGTAGCGCCGGGACGATATTTGAACCAGAACCAGACCGAGTCGAAGGGCATCGAGTCGGCTGGTGTCGTAACTGGCCTCACGAGCGTCGCTACGGCTTTCCATTGAGTTGCTCATTCATGGAACCTCATCGCGTGGCTATCGTTGAAGTAACTACGCCGGGATCTTTCCCGGCGCGGTGTTCCCGGTCATCTCCTCAAATGGCGTGTTACCGAGGGGGTACTTCTTCCAGTCGCGGTAATCGAAGTGCCACCATTCGGCTTCGTACACGGTGAAGCCTTCGGCTTCCATCGCGTGCCGCAGTAGTTCACGGTGCCAGCGCTGCCAGGACGTTCCGCCGGGGTAGTTCGGAAAGCTACGATCCGAAAACTCATCGTAGCCGCCGACCATGCGAATGGGCTGACCGGTCGCCTTGTCGTACAGCGTCAGGTCGACAGCGCAGCCGCGGTTGTGCCGGGAACCAGTCGATGGATCGGCGACGAAAATGTGGTGCTTCGGCGGCGTTGCGTCCCAGAAGATCTTGGTCACCGACCACGGTCGGTAGCCGTCGTGTATCAACAAACCGTAGCCCTGCTCACCCAGCTTCTTGTGCGCCCGGGCCAACGCTTCCGCGGCAGGGCGTTGGAGGAACGCCTTGGCCGACGTGTACAGCGGCACGCCGAGGAAGTTATTGTCGGACGCGTAGCGGATATCGAGCTTGATCGTCGGGTCGAGCGTTACCAACTCGACCAAATCCGGCTTGGCGAACTCGCCCCGTGTCGCGGGTGGCTTTGCAGCCAGTGCTTCCTTGCGCAGCTCCACGACCGGTCGCTCCGGCGTGATGCGAAACGTCCGGCCGTCTTCGCCGTCAATGGGCCGGCGGAGGAACGGCACGCTGGCCGCCACTGCCTTCGTCGCTTTACCGTTGGCGTCGCGGGTGAAGACGATCTTCTCGTCGTGGTACAGGCCGAAGTCGGGGAAGCGGTAGACGTTCTCCGACTCCTCAGTCAGCGGGTACAGGTAGTGCCACTCGATTTGCGCGTGCAGCCGGCCGTCGCGTTCGAGGACGAAGAGCGTGTTGTGGTCCCAGCCATACTCGCCGATCAAGCCGAGCCACTTGTTCGGGCACGCGGCCGGCTTCGGCACATCGGCGCGGCGGTACTCGTCGTTGCCCATGCGGAAGCCGCCAGACGTGAGCGTCAGGGTTGGGCCATACGCGAGCCGGTCGTCAACAATCAGTGTTCCCGGATCGCGCCGCTTCAGTTCGACCTCAACGCCGCCGCGGCGCAACAGGGCCGTCAGCCGCCCGTCACGCTCGGCCAGGTCGATAACCCTGGGGCCGGCCGTGTAGTGCCCAGCCAACTTGCGCGCCTCCTCCGGCGCGAGCCGGTCGGCCATCGCAGTCGTCGGTAGCGGCCGGCCGGCCTTCGCGGCGAGCATCAGCCGCAGGCCCTCATCGGCAACGCGCTTGGTGACAGCGTTGGCGAAGTCACACGACGTGATGGCGACGACGCCGAGCTTGTCGTCGGGTAGGGCGGCGCACTCGGTTGCGCAGCCGTAGACCGCGCCGTCGTGGCCAACGCGCCGCCGGCCTTCGAACTCACTGACGATGAAGCCGAGGCCGAAGCCCGACCGCGCTCCCGCGGCGGTGTATTGCGGCTTGTACATGCTTTCAAGCGTCTCCGGCTTCACGACCGGCTTGCCCCCCGCGAACAGGACGGACAGGAACCTGGCCATGTCGTTGACGTCGGCCATCAGGCTCCCAGCCGGGGCGATGCCGAGGCGAAAGGTCGGGGCCGGGAACTCGCGGCCGAAGCTCGTCCACATGATCGCCTGAGCCGCGGCGGGCTTCTGCTCGGGCATGAGATTGAACGCCGAGTGCGTCATGCCGATGGGCCGCAGCACCTCGTCGCGCACGGCCTCGGCGAACGGCTTGCCGGTGCGGGCTTCGAGGACGCGGCCAACGACGGCGATGCCGGCGTTCGAGTATTTGGTCTTCGTGCCCGGCTTCAGGACGAGCTTCGTGGAGTTGAGGCTGGCGACTGTGTCGGCGAGCGTCGGCTCGGTCGGGTCAAAGTAGTTGCCGACCGGCGGCTCGCGGACCAGTCCGGCCCGGTGCGTCATCAGGTGCCGCAGCGTGATCGTTTCGTTGAACGGGTTCTCGGGCTTGAAGTCGGGCAGGTAGTCAGTGACCGGGGCGTCGATGTTGAGTTCGCCACGTTCGGCGAGCCGCATAACGGCGAGATCGGTGAACAGCTTCGATACGGAGCCGACGCAGTAGACGGTGTTGGCATCGGCTTTCGCGCCAGCTTTCGGATCGCGCATCCCGAATCCGGCCGACCAGACGAGCTGCTGGTCATCCACGATGGCGACGGAAAGAGCCGGCAGCTTCTTGTCGGCGACCTCACGCCGGACAAACTCGTCGAGCGCGGCGACGACCGGCTTGTACTTGTCCGGCGGCGACTGGGCCGGGGCGGCAACGGCGGCGAGCAACAACACGTGGATCGATCGGCGAAACATGGCGGACCCTCGCGGCGGGCACTGGTCCGCATCGTTCTACGGGCCGACCGCGGCGAAGGCCGCGACGATTTTCGCGACAGGAAGTGGTACCATCCCACGGCGACCCCGGCTCCAGCCGGCAAGACACGTCGTCGGCCGGCCGATCGACGTCTGGCTTATCGGCGTCTGCCATGCCCGAAGCCCTCCGCTCGCGGAGCGGCGCCATCGGCTGCAGTGCCTGGATTCTGTACATGGTCTTCGAGGGACGGGCCGAAGCCCGTCCCAAATACTCGAAGGACGCTATAGAAGCGATTGACCCGCGGCGCGCCAGCCGATGCACACATGCTCACTCAAATGTGCGTGGATGGGAATAGCTGCGCCAGTGCGTCGCCCCAGCCGTTCTACGACCCGTCATCACGAGGAACGGACTGGATATTCATCGTTACATCGGCAGCGGATGGTTCACCGTCTGGGCTACACCTTGTCCTGGAGCTGCTTGATCCGCTCCCGGGCCATCGCCGCGCTCGGGTGGCCGTCGCCGGCCTTGTCCGCGACCAGCTCGAATTGCTTGATCGCGGCGGCATACTCGCCCCGCTTCTCCAGCGCGAGCGCCTTCCGCAGGGCCATCTTCAGCTCCCACGCGGCATCCACCCGCTGGTTCGCGTCCTGCCCGCTGTACCCCATCTCCAGCGGCCAGTGGGCGGTGGCGAACCACAGCAAGGTGACGAGGTTGACCAGTGGGACGGCCATCAGTAGGCCGAGCCATCCGGAGTACCCGGCCTTGCGGAAGATGGTGCCGAAGATGACCGCTTGGACCACTAGCCCGGCGATCGTGAACCAGCCTTCCGCACTCATTTGCCCCTCCGTTTTCAACGCCGAACGACCCGCTCAGTGGCCGCGGCTCACTGCAGCGGCTAGTTTGGCCGGCTGGCCGCACACCCACTTAACCGCGGCCGGCCCACGGGACGTAGGCGGCCGAGCCGGCCCACGCTACAAGAGGTCGAAGATCGATTCAACCGGCCGCACCGCGCCGCAGTACAGGCACGTTTTCTTGTCCCCGAGCGGGCGCTGGCAGCCGGCGCAGGTCGCCCGCGCCCGCTCGGCCTTCGCGCGGACCACGGCCGCCACCCGCTCGGCCAGGGCAGCCGGTTCGACATTCCGCTCGTCCTGCATCAGCTCGAACACAGCCCGCAGCACGCTGCCGTGTTTGTCCAGCCGCTTCTCCAACTGGCTCACCTGCTGCCGGAGCTGGTGAACCTCGCGGATCAGGTCGTTGGCCTTTTCCCCATTGAACACGGGCTGCATCGGCGAGCCCTCCGAAGGGTGGAACCGCTCGCCCGGTGGCCCCGACGGCTTGTCCCCTGGGCGACCCCAGGAACCAACTTATGACATCCGACCCGCTGGCGTGTGCGCCAGCAAGCAACTCCCCTACCGAACGACTAGCTCAGCGGCGGCTCCGGAGGAACTGGCACCACCAAGCGACGGCGCGTCGAGGCCGTCCGCGACAGCGCCAAGTTCGGCCCGTCACGGCGACCGCTTGACCCGGATGTCCTTGAAGTACCACACGCTCCCCGCGTCGTGAGCCTGCAGCGCGATCGCCCCGCCGTCGGCCGAGAACACACGCCCCGCCCGCTCCTTCGGCCGCACCACGTCGGCCGGCTCGGTGTAATCGACGACCGCCGTGCCGTCCAGCGCGATAGTGATCCGCTTGCCCCGCACCACCACCCGGACAGTGAACCACTTCGCCTCGTCCACCGGCGACTTGTCCAGATCCACCACCGCGTACAGGCTGCCAGTCTTCCGCTTCTCCTTCGTGGAGCTGTTGAGCTGGACTTCGTACCCCTTGGCCAGGTGCTTCTGGGCGTCTCGCGTGGTCATGTCGGTGTGGACGAAAATGCCCCCATTCGAGTTCGGCTCGGCCCGGCAGGTGGCCTCCAGTTCGAAGTCCTTGAACGCCTCGAAGCCATCCCGGCGGTCGCCGACGTAGAACAGGTGGGCGCTGGTCTTGCTGGACGCCTGGACGCGGAGCACGCCGTCCTTGACGGTGAAGGACGCCGGGTCGTTGTTCGCCCGCCAGCCGGACAGGTCCTTGCCGTTGAACAGCGGCTTCCACTCGTCAGCGATCGACGGCCGAGCGAAGATGGCCAGGACGACGGTAACGACGGCAACGCGCATTGAAGCCTCCACGGTCCACAAGCCTCCGGTGGCCGAACGACACCCTTCACTTGCCGGGCCGGCTGCAAGGAACGTGGTGTCGCGAAACGCCGTAATGCCGGCCCGGTTAAGTGCAAGGCCTGGTTCGCTGGCACTCCTCAAGCAGTACAGGCGAACTTGAAGGCGATGCCGGTGACTCGCGCCTTTTCACTGACACGCTTGATCTTCTCAGATACGACGAGTCTGCTCAGAGTACATCCATGATCTCTGGCCGCCGAGCCTTTGGCCTGACGCATGCGAAACAAATGGCGCGGGCCATCATATGAGTCTGGGCCAAACGTGAAAGAGTACTTCCGGACGGCCGTGATATTGCCGCTGACCCCGTTGCATGTCACCTCAGCACCATCGTCGAAGTCAACTGGCCACAGCGGATGAACCACGCAAACGGCTGCAATCTTGGGCACTGCGAGAGGCAAGAACTCGGCCTCTTCGCCAACAATCGGAGCCCAGAGATCGCGGACTGTCTCGGTAACCGCATAATGCAGGACAAAACTGTAGATATCTGGCCTCTTGAGCCGTTTCTCATGGGTAGCCGCCGGTGGCTTCCAAATCGCCGCGAGCGGAAGTGAGCCCTCCAAGCAGCCGAGTGCTTCGTCATCTTCGTACCACAAAGCATCCCACGGAGAGTTGAACGTCGCGTCCCAATCGGTGTCGATCCAGAAATAATCCACGCGACACCTCTGCCAGCGAACGACTCCACTCAGCAGCCGCGGGGGTTCAGTGAGCTGTGAGTCTCAAAAACGCTACATGCCCCCGCGGTCTGCCGCAGGGGCTTGTTCGGCGGCGGCCCCACATTCAAGCACAGCGAAGCCAAGATTTGCGCCTGGTTCGGCGCAACTACTCGTCGGGAAATTCGCACGCCGCTTCGCACCAGGCTGCGAGCAACCACATAAACTGATAAGCCGCCTCGGGCCGATTGACGCCAAAGGAATTTAACCAAGCATTTATCTCGGCCTGGCGTTTCCCGACTGTTCTCGCAAGGTCGCGCACATCGTCGTCGGACTGCTTTGCAAAGTAGTCATGCCTTGTGATGTCACAAGGGATGGCCCACCGCTCAACATAGGGAATCAGTTCGCGGAGGTGCTCCGGAACGTCCTGCGACTCGACACGGATTACCGGGCGGTTCTCGGCGTACCAACCGTACTTTCGCTGCATTTCGGAAGCCGGGCCGATATCGAACTCATGGCGATGATCAGTCGTCATACGGAGCACCTGAGCCGTCGATCCGAGTCAACCACATTGCACCACACCCCCGTAACGGTCGCAAGGGATAGCTCGGCTTATCTCGGCTTTTCGGTTACGACCCACGCCGTCTTAGCCGCATCGCTGACTCGACCAACTTCGAACCGCTGACGTCGCCTGCGGCTACTCGGATCCCGTGGCCAATGACTTCGTCCACTGGGCCGGCCGGTTCGTCCACTTCTATGCGCTGCGGCACCCGCGCGAACTCGCCGAGCCGGAAGTGGCGGCGACGAGGCGTTCGCCCTGATAGCCATGATCTCGTCTGTAGCACAAAAAGATTCCTGTGCGGCCGGAATTCGTCCGGCGCGGGCTACTTCTCGTAAAGCCTGTGTCTGCAATATGATCGGGCGCATCGGCCAAATGATTCCGGCCAAGTGACATTGTTCTGGGGTGGGGTGGCGCGGTCGCGCCAGAACAATCGCCGGCCGTCGCAGCTCACAGAGCCGCGGTGATTTCCGCGACGGTCGTGTAGCGGATGCCGAGCGCTTGACCTTGGGCTTTCGCCTTCGCCTGAAACAGACCAGCAGCAGGCACGTCAATGCCGGCGCTCGCATCCTCGGCCATCCAGACGGCGAAGCCAGCGGACCGCAGGTCGCGGGCGGCGAAGAAACAACAGATGTCGGTGGCAATGCCGCAGACGATCACCGTGTCCACGCCGCTGTACCGGAGGTTGGCCGCGAAGCCGGGGTGCTGGGCCGTCACCGCGTAGGCTTCCACATCGCGGTCGTAGCCCTTGCGCCAGACTGTATGGAAGCGATCGGTACGCAATCCGGGAAGGAACTCCGCCCCCGGCGTCCCCGCGACGCAGTGCGGCGGGTAGAGGTTGTCGCGCTGGCCGTGGAAGGAGCAGTGGTCCGGCGGGTGCCAGTCCTGGCTCGCGTCGATCCGTCGCCACGATAAGGCAAGAAGGCGATTGACGGCCGGCCCGATCTCCACACCGCCCGGAACCGGCAGTTCATCTGGGCAGAGCGTGGTGAACCCACGCTGGACGTCGACAACAAGGAGGCTGGCATTCATGGCATTCGGCGGTACGTGATCGGCCGTCGTCCATGTTATAGCCCGTGACGCTGCGAGCCGAGTCGACGAGGCGAGCGCAAAACCACAACGTGCTTTGTCACTCGCCTCGCAATCAGTCATTACTTCGCGATGTACGTCCGGTGCAAGACCGGGCCGGTCGGGGCACCGTTGGCACCGCGCAGGCCGCACTCAACGCACAGGTACTTCGCACTTTCGTACTTCACGATCCGCACCGGACTCGGCGGGGCGGGAGTCGCTGGTTGAGCGGGCGTAGCGTTGTTGTCTGGATTCCGTCCCTGCGGCTGACCGCCGCGGCCCTGAACGGGCGCCTGCGGCGGAGCCGGAGGAGCCGGTGGTTGTTGGGCTGGCGGGTTCGTTTCGACGATCTGGGTCGGAATTGCGCCGGATTGCACATTGTTGTTGACAAGCACCTGCCCCGCACGACCGCGGCCTTCCCCTTGTCCCACGGCGCGGGCGGCCGCGGGATCGACTTCCTTTGCCGTCGTCTTCGTTGCTTCCGCGAGGAACTCTTCGACGGCTTTGACGGCGACTGGCTCGCCTACCTTCTTCGCGTCGAGCTGCGCAAGGGCATCGGCTGCGGCCGACCTGACCAGCTTCGGCCAGAACTTCCGGAACAACGCCCCGGAGCCATACACGTCGGCCGACTGGAGCTTGCCGTTCACTGCATAGGCGAAGCCGATTGCGTCCGGCTTATCCTTCAGCACGTCGGCGAGTGTCTTCTCGTAGGCGGTGAGCTTGGCCGCGAGGTCCTTGTCCTCGAGCGCCAGTTGTAGGCTCGACGGCGACGCGGCGTTGGCGACCGGCTTGCCGACGTTCCGGCCGATGTTGTCCTGCGCCTTCTTCACTTCGTCCCACACCCGACCCTGGCTCTGCTCGCCGTTGACAGCCAACTTCAATGCGTTGCCGACGACCTGGTTGTCCGACAGCGAAAACATGGCCGTCACTTCGCTGCCACGGCCGCGCCAGCGGCCAGCCTCGACGCAGAACGACGAGACCGGCACCTTGCCGGACTTCGGCGGCAGAATCGTGTCGAACGCAAACGTCCGGTCCTGCTTGCCGCCCTTCACGATGTCGCCGGCCATGACGAACACTTCAACCTCGGAGATGTTCTCGATGGCCAACTGGTTGACCTGTGAGGTCTCGTGGACGACGGCCTTTTTCTGTTCGATGGCTTCCTGAAGCGTGAGGAACGGCTTGTCCGGCAGGGCGTCGGGACCGTTCAGAATGAAGACGGTCAGGTTCGCGTGGGTGATAGGACCGGACACCTTCAGGGCTGCAGGCGGCGGCGGGGCGACCGGCGGCTTGTCCGCGGGTGGCGAAACCGCCGGCGGTTGCGGCATGGCGACAGCAAGTGCCGCGGCGAAGGCTGCGGCGAGCAAAGCAAAGCGAACGTGCATGGACCACCTCCTGAAGCGGGACGTGACTCGGGCGGGCAACCGTTCCGACGACGGTCGCAGCGTCTTCGATTGTAATCGGTGTTGGTCGAAGCCGGCGCAACGGTCGTGTAACGACGGTCGTGTAACGCCTGACGCCATCAGCCGCCGATCTTCTTGGCCGCATCGGTCGCAGCCGTGCGGACAAGCTTCTGCGGGTCATTCGCCAGCTTCTTGAGGGCCGGCAACGAGGGTCTCGCATCACTGCCGATCGCACCCAGTGCGACGGCGGCTTGGCGGCGAACCGTCCACTCAGCATCCTTAAGCGCGTCGGTCAGCACGGGGACCGCGGCTCGCGCCTCGGGACCGATCGCTCCAAGTGCCGCAGCCGCGTTCTGGCGTACCAGCGGCGTCGGCGACTTCACCGCGTCGATCAGCGCCGGCACGGTCGGTGCCGCCACGGGCCCGAGCTTCGCCAAACCAAGCGCACCGGTCGCCTGTGTCGTGGCATCGGCGCTCTTGAGCATCGCTTCGAGTTCGGCGACGCTCTTGCCGTCCGTCGCGGATTTCGGGGAACCACAGCCGACGATCAGAAGAGCGAGTCCGGCGAGCGTCGAGGCGTAAGCCCGACGTGCCTTCGCAACCACGTCGGGCTTACGCCTCGACGCTCGCCGGCAGCTTGCATCGGCGTGCCGATTCGGTCATGATCAATTGGACCTCATATCCGTCCGCAGGAGGCTGCGACATGCGCCGCCGGGCGTTCACCCTCATCGAGCTGTTGGTCGTCATCGCGATCATCGCCGTACTGATCGGCCTGCTCCTCCCCGCTGTGCAAAAGGTGCGGGAGGCGGCCAACCGCTCGAAGTGCCAGAACAACCTCAAGCAGCTCGGCCTCGCCCTGCACAACTACCACGACGCCAACCACGGCTTCCCGGCCGGCATGGTGACGTGGGACGGCAACACCGCCAGCACCGACTGCGAAGCGACCGGCTTCACCCGCCTGCTGCCGTACATCGAGCAGGACGCCGCCCACCGATTGTACCACTACGACCAGCCGTGGTTCGAGACCGTGAATTTCCAGGCTGTTGGCATCCAGATCAAGCTGTTCTTCTGCCCGAGCAACCGCGACGGCGGGCAGCTCGATCTGTCATCCGCGTCGGCCCAGTGGGGCTACCAACTGCCGCCGGTCGCCGCCACCACCGATTACGGCTTCGTCCGCGGGGCGACCGGGGCCTTGCACCCGGACGGCGACAAGGTGCCACGGGAGGCCCGCGGCGTGTTCGACATTCGACAGCACTCGAAGGCCATCGCCGTCGTCAAGCTGAGCGACATCGCCGACGGAACGAGTATGACGATGGCAATCGGTGAGGCGGCCGGCGGCACGCCGACGCTGCTCGTCCGCGACCTGAACGACCCGAACGCAACCGTGACCGACCCGGAGACGGGCGCGCCGGCGGTGATCGAGCAGTCGTGGGGCGCGGCCGGGTGCGGCGACCGCTCGCATCCGTGGTACGGCTCGGTGTTCGTGACGACGGCCCAGTACGGTCTGGGCACGAATCTGCAGGACGAGCCGATGAACCGCAAGTACCTGACGCCGACGGTCTACGGCGGCGACCCGTACGGCGACAACCGTTCGGGCCTGGACCAGATCAGCGGCTTCCGCAGCCGGCACGGCGGCGGCTGCTACGCGGCGTTCTGCGACGGCAGCGTCCGGTTCGTGCGCGAGTCGATCGCCCCAGCGACGTTCCGGGCGATCTCGACCTACGCCGGCGGCGAGGTGCCGACGGGGGACGTGCCATAAACGGTTCGCGACGCTTCGCAGAAGCGTGAACGCTTCTGCGAAGCGTCGCGAACCCCTACCCGAGCCACGCCGGCAGTTCGCCCGCGGCCGGTAGCTTGACCACGCACACGCTCGAAACCTCCGGGTGCTTCCGCACCTCGGCGAGGGCCGCCTCCGGCGGCGGCGAGTCGAGGTTCAGCACCGCGATCGCCTCGCCGCCCGGCATCTGCCGGCCGACCGTCATCTGCGCGATGTTCACCTTGTGCTGCCCGAACGCGGTGCCGATGTGGCCGATCAGGCCCGGCATGTCGCGGTGGGTGAAGATCAGCATCACCCCGTCGAGGAAGGCGTCGAGCCGGTGCGGCCCGAGCTGCACCAGCCGCACGTACTGGTTGCCGAACAGCGTCCCGGCGGCCGTGTACTCCTTCTTGTCCGTCTCGACGTCGGCCTGGATCAAGGAGCCGAAGTCGCCGGCCGTCGGGTTCTTCACCTCGGCCAACTCGATGCCGCGCTCGCGTGCCAGCAGTTCTGCGTTGACGACGTTCACGAGTTCGAGCCGGGTTTCCAGGAGGCCGACGGCGAACGCCGCGGTCAGCAACTTGGTGTTCCGCTTGGCCACGTCGCCGCGGTAGGTCAGCGTCACCTTGCGGGTCGCCCCCTGGGCCATCTGCGCGTGTAAGAGGCCCAACCGGCGGGCCAGGTCGATGGACGGCCGCAGCTCGTCGAGTTCGGCCCGGTCCACGGCCGCGACGTTGACCGCGAACCGCACCACGCCGCGGGTCAGGTAGTCGATGAGCAACTCCGCCGCCTCGCGGGCCACGGCGTCCTGGGCTTCGAGCGTGGACGCCCCGAGGTGCGGCGTCAGGACGACGTTCGGGGCGGTGAGGAGCGGGTTGTCCGGCGGCGGCGGCTCGGCCGTGAACACGTCGATGGCCGCCCCGGCGACGTGACCGCTCTTCAGCGCCTCCGCGAGCGCCGCCTCGTTGTAGATGCCGCCGCGGGCGCAGTTGATGACCCGGCAGCCGGGCTTCAACTTGGCGATGCGGTCGGGGCCGATCAGGTCGCGGGTCTCGTCGCCGCCAGGGACGTGGACGGTGAGGAAGTCGCACCGCGGCAGCATGTCGTCGAGCGACGCGGCGGCCTCGATGCCGAGCCGACCGGCCCGCTCGGCCGTCAGGAACGGGTCGGAGCCGAGGACGCGCATGTCGAGGCCGAGCGCCCGCTTGGCGACCTCGGTGCCGATCCGGCCGACGCCGAGGATGCCGAGCGTCTTGCCGGCGAGCTGGGTGCCCATGAACTTGGCGCGGTCCCACCGACCGGCCTTCATGCTGGCGTCGGCGGCAGGGACGTTGCGGGCGAGGGCCATCAGCATGGCGACGGTCTGCTCGGCCGTGCTGACGGTGTTGCCACTCGGCGTGTTCATGACGACGATGCCGCGCCGGGTCGCCGCCGGCACGTCGATGGTGTCCACGCCGACGCCGGCGCGGGCGACGGCCTTGAGCTTGCCGGGGTCGGCGAGCAACTCGGCGGTGATCTTGGTGGCGCTGCGGACGATCACGGCGTCGGCGGCCTTGACGGCGGCCCTAAGGTCGTCGCCCTTGAGGCCGGGCCGGTTATCGACGTCGAGGCCGGCCGATTTCAGCATCTCGACACCGGACGCTTCGAGCTTGTCGGCGATGAACACGCGAGGCATGGATCAACCTTGTCCGTGAGATTGTGGGGCGATCACCAGTCGGGCGGCAGATGGCTAAAGAACCGGCGGAGGTAGCGAACCGCTTCCGGCACGGAGACAGGTTCGACCGACTCATTACCTTCGTGGACGATGGCGTTGCGGTACGTTCGTACGCGGTCGGCGTTGCCGAACAACGGGCCGGTGATCGAGCGGCGGGCGGCAACCCCAAGAAGTAGCTGGCCGGTCGTTGGAACCGACGCCTTATTCAGCGCACGCTGCCACGCTTCGCGCAACCCGGCCTCGAACTCGGCGAACAATCGGACGACAAACGTCGCGGGCAGCCGACCGGTCGCCCGCGCGAAGTCGCCCCGCTCGAGCCGGTGCGGATTGAGCGCCGACGGGTTCGCGGTGAGAAGCCGCGCGAGAACTGTCGCCGCGACCGACCAGACCTCGAACTCCGCCTCGACGTCGCGGAGGCGTTGGAGCCACCACCGCGCCGCCGGCTCACGGCTGGTCCAACGCCTCGTTGACGACCCGGACGAACGACGCCTCGGTCCACGGCTCGTCGTCGTCGCGGTCGGCGTGTCGGATGCCCCAGCCGTTCGTCTTGACGAGCATCGCGGCGTCGTCGAACGACGGGTACACGCAAGCGTCGATCCGCCCGTCCGCGCCGTAAACGTAGCGGGCCTCGGGCGTGAACAGCACCCGGCCTTTGAGCGTGTGGACGAGCAACACCGGGACGCGGTAGTCGCCGAGCCCCTCCTCGTGCTTCGGCCGGTAGTCGCGCAGGGTGGCCCACCCTTGCTTCCTCGCCCACGCTTCCACCTCGGCGAAGAACCGCTCGATCTCCGCGAGCCAAGCGTCCCGGACGGCCTTCGCGTTGCCGCGCGCCTTGGCCGACTTCGATTTCGGCACGGCCGTGCCCTCCCCGTAGACCTTACGCCACCCCCGCCGGCACCGCCACCGCGTCCGCCAGGCTCCGCTGGAACGCCGCCACGCCGGCCCCCGGCTCCAGGCCGAAGCCCATCTCCAACAGCACGAGTTCTAGGCCGGCCAAGGCCGACAACACCTCGAACTGGTCGATGTAGCCCATGTGGGCCAGCCGCCAGACCTTGCCCTTCAGGTTGTCCTGCCCGTTGGCGAGCTTCAGGCCGTACTTCTTTTCGAGCTTGCCCAGGGCCGCGGTCCCGTCGATGCCCTCCGGCACGTTGATGACCGTCAGCCCGTCGCCCGGCTGCTTCGCGAACAGTTCGAGGCCCATCGCCTGGACACCGGCGCGGCAGGCGGCGGCGACGCGGGCGTGCCGCTTCCAGACGTTCTCGATGCCCTCGGCCCGCAGGCGCTTCAGGCTGACCCGCTGGGCCTTGATGAGCGTGTTGGCCGGGGTATACGGCGTGTCGTTCTCGGCGATCTTCGCCTTGTACCGCTTCAGGTCGAGGTAGAACGTCTTGGCCGGCGTCTTCTCCATCTTTGCCCACGCCTTGTCGCTCACCGCGACGTAGGCCAACCCCGGCGGCAGCATTAGCGCCTTCTGCGAGCCGGTCACGTTCACGTCGATCTTCCACTCGTCCGTCCGACACTCCATCACGCCGAGGCCGGAGATCGTGTCCACGCAGAACAGGGCCGGCGTCTTCGCAACCAGCTTGCCGTAGGCTTCGATGTCGCTGACGACGCCGGTCGAGGTCTCGCTGAGCGTCGCGAACACGGCCACGGCGTCAGGGTGCTGGGCGAGAGCCTTTTCCAGCGCCGCAGGCGGCACGGCCTCGCCGTAGGGCGCTTCGACGGCGACGATGTTGACGCCCCACGCCTTACAGATGCCCCGCCACCGCTCGCCCCACCGGCCGCAGATGAGCAGGATCGCCTTCTCGCCGGGGGCGACGCAATTGCTCACGCACGACTCCATCCCGCCGGTGCCCGAGGCCGTCAGGACCAGCACACTGCCCTTCGTCTGAAAGACGTACTTCAGGTCTTCGACCACTTCGCCGAGAATAGCTTTGAACTCGCCGGTGCGGTGGAACGTGACGGGCTTGGCCAGCTCGAGGAGCGTCTCCTCGGGGACGGGCGTCGGGCCGGGGGTGAGCAAACGAGGCTTCATGTGCGGATTTTCCTTGACATTGGGCAGCCGGACTGTTCCGGTGAATCATGGCCTATTGTAAGGGAATTGGCTGCCCTTGGACGGCCAGGTGAACCAAATCGCCGCCGCGGAGTCCTTGCGACTAAGCCAACCCCCCAACGACCGTCGCGGCGGCAACTATTGGCCGGCGCGACCGACGTCCGCCCTGACGACGGCACCGACCCGCGCTACTGGGACCGCGAGCGGCGCAACCCGCCCGGTCGCAAGGCGATGCAACTCGCCCACCAGGTAGGCGCGGCCATCGGCGACGCTCTATCGGATTGCGGTGACGACGTACTGCGCGGCCTGCTGGTATCGGACGTGCGGCCGGCCCCGACTGAGAAGCGGCTCTTGGTCAGCGTGGCGGCGGCCCCGTCGGCGGAGCCGGTGACGGCCGATGTCGTGATGACCAAACTCGCGGAGGCCGGGCCGGTGTTACGCCAAGCCGTGGCCGCAGCGATCCATCGGAAGAGGATGCCCGAGCTTGTTTTCCGCGTCGCCATCGGATTGCCGTCGGGCTGACGCCGCACCGCTAGCGGTCGAACGCGCCGCGGCGAAGTCGCCGGAACTGGTACGGCCGGTCGAGACGTTTGGAGCCACCACCGTAAAGAAAGAGCCACAGATGCACGCAGACATACACAGATAAGACAGAAAGCAGAAAGAGTGACAAGTCGATCGAACTCGATCTTCCGTTTGTCGTTTCCCTCTCTGTGCCTCGGCGGTTGGTGCTTCTGCCTTACTCTGTGGGCATCTGTGGCTCTTTCCATCGAACGCGATGACCGGCGCGAGCGCCCGCCTCTTCGGCACGGCACTGGCCCGCGCGCTGGAAATCGCGGCGGTGGAGATGATCGCCCCGCTCGTAGCCGGCGGCACCACTGTGTCGGGATCGCCAACCGACGGGCTGGGGGTGAACTTCAAGCGCGGACAGGTGGGCGGAGCGGACTACTTCGCGGTCGTGGCCCGGGGGAAAGCGTAACAAGGAGCGGCCCATGCAACGAAAAATGCTCGGACTGATCCACACATCGGCGACGCTGGTGCCGGTGTTTGCGGCACTGTGCCGCGAACGGTTGCCGAGCGTCGAGGTGTTCAACATCGCCGATGACAGCCTCATCAAAGACGTGATTGCCCGCGGCGAACTGACGGCCAAGACGGCCCGGCGCGTTGCAGGGCACGTCGCGTCGGCCGAAGAGGCCGGCGCGGAGTTCATCCTGGTGACGTGTTCGTCCATCGGGGCAGCGGTGGAGGCGGCAGCCCCACTGACTGGCATCCCGGTGCTGCGAGTGGATCAGCCGATGGCCGACGAAGCGGTGCGGGTCGGCCGGCGGATCGGCGTGATCGCGACGCTGCCGACGACACTGGCCCCGACGGCCGACTTGATCCGGCGGCGAGCCGCCCTCGCCGGGAAGGACGTCGCGCTGATGCCGCGGCTGTGCGAAGGGGCGTTCGACGCCTTGATGGGCGGTGACGCGGCGACGCACGACGCCATGGTTGCGGCGGCATTGACGGAATTGGCAGCACAATCCGACGTCATCGTGCTGGCGCAGGCGTCCATGGCTCGCGTGGCCGAGGGACTGCCGGAGCGGGACCGGCGCGTTCCGGTCCTGACCAGTCCGCCGCTGGCGATCGATCACCTGGCCAAGATCCTGTGAGCCGGCCATGCGGATGCTTCAACGGATCTGCCTGGGCATAGCCGCGGTCGGCCTGCTCCTGGCCATCGCGGGCTGGTTAACGGGTGCACCGCTGTGGCGACCGGCAGCGGTGACGGCCTGTCTGGGGTTGGCCGTCGGCCTGGCTGCCGTGCCTGCGCTGGCCGGCTACCAGTTCACCGCCTGGATCATCGCCGCGGTGACGGCCGCCATGATCTACCCGCCGGCATTCCTGCGCTGGGGCGACTTCGACCTGCGCAACCGCTGGCTTCTCCTGGTCGTCGTGCAGACCGTCATGTTCGGCATGGGCACGCAGATGCGCCTTGAGGACTTCGCCGGCGTGCTGAAAATGCCTTGGACGGTGTTCGTCGGCATCGCCGGCCATTTCACCATTATGCCCGTCGTCGGCTGGGCGCTCACCAAGGCGTTCGCGTTTCCTGACGAAATCGCGGCGGGGGTCATCCTCATCGGCTCGTGCTCGTCCGGGCTGGCGTCCAACGTGATGTGCTACCTGGCTCGGGCGAACCTGCCGCTCGCCGTGACGGTGACGGCGGTCACGACGATGTTGGCCCCGATCATGACGCCCCTGTGGATGAAGCTGCTCGCCGGGACGCTGGTGGAAGTCCACGTCTTCGACATGATGATGGAAATCGTCAAGATCGTCCTCGTGCCGATCACGGCGGCGCTGGTGCACGACTACCTCAAGCACGCCTCGCCACAGGGTCGCCGATTGGTGCTGGGGACGGCGGCTGTCGGCGCGACCTGGTTGGCGTTCCTCGTCGTGAAAGGACGGGGCAGCTTGGTATCGTCGGACGCGGCCGCGGCAACGGCCATCGATGTGCTGGGCTTCCTCCTTGGCGCGACGGTCGTGGGCGTGGCCTATCACGGGCTGACCCGCCGATTCCATCGGCTCGATAGCCTCATGCCACGGGCGTCGATGGCGGGCATCGTCTATTTCACGGCCGTAACGACGGCGGCGGGGCGCGACAACTTGTTGCAAGTGGGTGGGCTGCTGTTCCTCGCAGCGGCGGCCCATAACGCGGCCGGGTACTGTTGCGGCTACTGGCTGAGCCGGGTGTGTGGGCTGGACAAGAACTCGGCACGGGCGGTGGCGTTCGAGGTGGGCCTGCAAAACGGCGGGATGGCGGCCGGCCTGGCGGCGTCCATGGGCAAGCTAGCCACGGTGGGACTGCCGGCTGCGATCTTCAGCCCGTGGATGAATGTCTCGGGCTCGGTGCTGGCGAATTACTGGCGGAAGCGACCGGCGAATTGAGTCGGGTCGGGCGACCATTACCACCCCGCCACGGCGAACACGCGCTACAGCGTCAGCACGCTCAACTCAATGATGTCCGGCGATTCGGCCCGCATGGCGTCAAGGGTCTCCCGCGGCGGGCTACTGTCCAGGTGGATGCGAGCCACCGCGGCGGCCGCCCCTTCAAAGACGACGTTTTCCGTCTCCTGGACGTTGATGCCGGCTCGTTTGAGCTGGCCGAAGACCGCCGAGAGGACGCCGACGCGGTCGTAGTGGTGGACGACTAACAAGTGCGTCGCCGGACTCTTCTTCGCGAGGTTGACGACGTTTGGCACCCGGCCCGTGCGGGCGTACTCACTGATGATCCGCACCGTCTCTTCCGCGATGGCCTCCTGGGCCTGCTCGGTGGACGCGCCGATGTGGTGGGTGCCGATGACCCCATCCAGTTCGAAGATTGGGTCCGTCACAGTGCCGACGCCGCCGGAAGGCTCGCCCGCGAATACGTCCAGCCCAACGCGGATGCCCCGGTCGCGGATCGCTTCGATCAGCGCCGCCTGGTCTACGACCTCGGCCCGCGCCGTATTGATGAAGTACGATCCGGGACGGAGGGCTTCGATCACTCCGCGGTCGATCAGGTTGCGCGTGCCGCCGGTGAGCGCGACGTGAACGCTCAGCACATCGCTCACTGCGGCCACCTCCGCCGGCGACCCCAGCGGGCGCACGCCCAGCGCTGCCGCCTGGTCGGGCGTTAGGGACCGACTCCAGGCCACCACGGGCATGCCAAAGGCGTGGGCGCGGCCGGCGACTTCCTGACCGATACGGCCCAGCCCGACCAGGCCAAGCGTCCGGCCGAACAAGCCCCGGGCCTTGCTGTACTCCGCCTTGTTCCAACGGCCGGCCTTGAGGTCAGCGACGTTGGCGGGGATGCGGCGATCGAGTGCCAGCATGAGCGCAAACGTCAACTCAGCCACGGCAATGGAGTTCTTGCCCGGGCAGTTGGACACGTAGACGCCGCGCGCCGAGGCCGCCGGCACGTCGATCGTGTCGTAGCCCGCCCCGGCCCGGACGACGAGGCTCAGACGGCCGGCTGCCAGTGTCGCAGCGGGCACCTTCGTGCCGCGAACGACGAGGATGTCCGCGCCTGAGGAATGGACCGCCGCTGTCAATGCGGCATCACTCAGCTCCGGGTCGTAGACAACCTCGACGCCCGCTCGGGCCACGGCGGCCCGCCCGACCTCGGGGAACTTGTCTGCGATCAGTACCTTCATTGGTTTGCACCCCCTGAGGTGCCCCCGGGTGGGGGTGACAACCAGTTGGCCGTATAGCCGTCGCGCTCCCGGAAAAGAATAGGGAGCCTGCCACCGGTCTTGGAGGTGGCGGCCGCGGTAACACCGGTGTAAGCGTGGGGCTTTTTGGCGAGCGGCGCGGCGGCAGACCGACGTGGAAAGTTCCGCTGCTTCCACGTCGGGCTGACGCCGCGCCGCTCGCCAAAACCCACCGGCACGCCCGAACGGCAACTCGCGTTGCGACGGACATGATCGTGTCATATATTGACACGATCATGTCACAGCCACACGTTGTATCGAACCGCGTCCGGCTCTATCGCGAGGGGCGGGGCTGGTCCCAGGCCGAGTTGGCCCGGCGGGCCGGCGTTTCGCGGGCGGCCGTCAGCGCCATCGAGATCGACCGACTCGTTCCATCTGTCGCCGCCGCCCTGGCCCTCGCCGCGGTCTTCGATTGCACCGTCGAGGCCCTGTTCGGCCGGTCACCCGCCGCGGTGGATGAACCCGAATGGGCCTGGGACCCGCCGCAGACGCTCTGCCGCTACTGGCAGGCACAAGTGAGCAACCGTCTCGTCCGCTACCCCGTCGAGGCCGGAGCGACAGCCATCGCTCACGACGGCGTGTACGCTCACGGCGCTTTCACACCCCGCGACGGGGCAGACCCGGATTCGACGCTGGTGATCGCGTCGTGCGACCCGGCGTCGGCGCTGCTCGCGGCCGAGTACGGTCGAGCCACCGGCTTCCGACTCGTCGTCCTGCCGCGCTCCGGCCGGCAAGCGCTGGCGCTGCTCGGCCGCGGCCTCGTCCACGCCGCTGGCGTCCACTTTGCCACGCCGGACGCGCCCGACGCCAACGTGCAAGCCGTCCACGACGCGCTCGGGCCGGGGTTCCGCCTCGTCCGCGTCGCCGACTGGCAGGAGGGGTTGGCCGTTGCCAACGGCACCCGCGCGGCCACGGTTACGGGGACACTCCGCTCGTCGCTCCGCTGGGTCGGCCGCGAACCCGGCTCCGCTGCCCGCCAGTGCCTCGACGAACTCCGCCCCGCCCGCCCGGCTCCGCGGCACGTCGCGCGGGATCACCGCGGCGTGGCCGAGGCTGTCCGCGCGGGGTGGGCCGACGTCGGCGTCTGCCACCGGCTTGCGGCCGAGGAGGCGGGGCTGCAGTTCCTGCCCGTCCGCCACGAGTGGTTCGACCTGTGCTACCCGGCGGCAGCCGAGCGCGACCCACGGGTCGAGGCGCTCGTGCGGCTCGTCCGCTCGGCCGGGTGCCGGCAATTGCTCGGCGACCTGCCGGGGATCGACACTTGCCGCGCCGGCGAAGTCCGGGCCGCCATCTGAGAAGCCCATGAGTCGCAAGGAGGTTGTGCCGATGTCGAGGCGAGCCGCGTTCACGCTGATCGAGTTGTTGGTCGTCATCGCCATCATCGCCGTCTTGATCGGCCTGCTGTTGCCCGCCGTGCAGAAGGTCCGGGCGGCGGCGGCCCGCATCCAGTGCACGAACAACCTGAAGCAGATTGGCCTGGCCTGCCACAACTACCACGACGCCCTGAACGGTCTGCCAAAGTACCGCCAGTGCCCGGACCTGAATGCCGCCGACCCGATCACTGGCAAGCGGCCGGATATCGACTGCAACTCGCTCACCAGCCCCAGCACTTTCACGGGACCGAACGAAGTCTGGTGGGCACCCTACGACAACCGCCCCGGCTCGAACGTCACGCAGACCGTCGACGATAACTACCAACGCGGCACCCTGTGGCCATACATCGAGCAGAACCCGAAAATCTTCAAGTGCCCGCAGGGCCAGGACATTGACCCGGCCAGCGCCACGTTTGGGCAGATCTTCCAGTGCAGCTACGGGATGAACTACGTGACCGGCGGACCGAACGGGAAGCGGCTGACCGACCTGACGGTCGGCAACGGCACGTCGAACGTCGTCATCGTCTGGGACCACGGCCGGACGCCGGGCTGCGCGAATTGGACGATCGCCGCCCCTCGCGGCCCGTGGCACCAGGCCGGCGGCGGGTTCGTCCTCGACACCGACACGACGCACTTTCCTGTGCGGCGGCACGACGGCGTGTTCAACATCCTCTTCTGCGACGGGCACGTCCAGACGATCAAGCAGACCGACCTGCTCGATTCGCTGTTCTACGCGGCCGGACCGTAAGCGAGACACGACCTGACCGGGCGGCTATGACGACACGGAATGGTCGCACACGTCCCGCACCCGGAGGCCGGCACCGATGGCACTCGACAAACTCAAGTCCCTCGCCCCAACGAAGCAGGCGGTCACACTCCTCGACGAGTTCAAGGCGTTCGCGTTCAAGGGCAACGTCATCGACCTGGCCGTCGGCGTCATCATCGGCGGGGCGTTTGGCGGGATCGTCAAGTCGCTCGTCGACAACATCATCATGCCGGTCATCGGCCTGATCCTGCCCGGCGACCAGGGATACAAGGGCTGGGTGCTGACCGTGGGCGGCAAGACCATCCCCTATGGGCTGTTCCTCGGCGAGGTCGTCAACTTCCTGATCGTCGCGGCGGTCCTGTTTGTCTTTATCGTCAAGTTCCTCGGCTGGATCATGCAAACGAAGAAGGCGGAGGCCGAGACGACTCCGCCTCTGACGAAGGACCAGGCGTTGCTCGAGGAGATTCGCGACTTGCTCAAAGCCCAGGCAGCGAAATAGCCGCTTGCACGGAGGCTACTTCCCGATGTTCCAGTAGACGCGCAGATTGCCCGTCGCTCGGCCGACGGCGATGATCTCGGGCTTGCCGTCGCCATCGAGATCGGCGACGGTCAGGTCCTCGACAGCCACGCCGTTCGGGTCGATCGCGATACGCTCGTCCCAGTGCGCTCCAATGCCGTCGGTGCAACGGTAGATCCGTACGCCACGACGATCCGGAAACGTATCGCCCGCTCGCGGGTCGTCGCGGACGCCGACGATGAGTTCGTCGTCGCCGTCGCCGTCGAGGTCGGCGCACCAAACCGCATGGCCCCAGCGCAACCGTGAATCGACCGGTGTCTGCCGATCCCAGAGCTTGGTCGGGTCGTCCGGCGGCGTGTACACGACAACGCGGTTGCCGTGCCACGGCTCAATGGTCGCGAGGAATCGCTTGCCGTTCTTGAGCCGGCCTTGCTTCACTTCACTCGCTCCGCGTTCCTTCGTCGGGTTCCCCTGATCGCCCTCGCCAACCCGCCTTGTCTTCCACGCCCCTTTGGCGTCCGGTCCGATCAGACTGACGCCCTCATAGCTGGCGGCCAGCAAGTCGAACCCCGGTCGCCCGCCGGCACCCGCCACCGGCGCAAAGCCATGGATGACATGCAGGGATTCGGAAATCACGTCGGGCACCCACCGACCCTTCACTGGGTCGGCCGGGATCGGATATGCGAGAACGCGCGTCGGCTGGCCGTCTACCCAGTTCGCCTTGGCCGTCGCGTTCCGGCCCATGAGTGGGACGACGACGAGCTTCGGCTTACCGGAGCCATCGAAATCCACAAAGCGCATCCGGTGGACGCTCGGCTCTTCACCGATGGCGTGGACCGTCCACGGTTCGTCAAGCGTCTTGCCACGCTGAAGCCATTGAATGGTGCCACCGTCGCGGGTGCGGTTGAGCGCGCCCCAGTCGGCCCCGAGAGCGAAGTCGATCTGTCCGTCGCCATCGATATCGGCAGCGGCAATGCACACGTTGTCGGTCTTCGTCTGACCTGAGATGATGACGCGCTTCTTCCAGGTTGGGTTTTCGTACCAGACGACCTGGTTGGTATCGACGACGACGATGTCCGGCTTGCCGTCGCCGTTCACGTCCGTCGTGATGACGGCGTAGCCGACCTTGAGCGAGCGGTCGATCTCCTGGACGCGAAACCGCACGAAGCCGGCCGGCGTCTTGGTCAGCTCATCCTTGGGCGGCTGCGGCGCGGCAACAGCCGCGGCGGCCAACAGCAACGCAAGTGCGGTGCGGCACATGGGGAGAATCCTCGACAAACTCCAAGAACCAAGAACCAAACGTCGGCCTTACTTTGGTTCTTGGCTCTTGGTTCTTGGAACTTCTGTGGGTTACGAGCCGACCTTGCTGGCGGCCTTGTTGATGGCCTGGATCGCCTCGTCGGCCGCCTCGCGAACAAACAGGTGCTTGTCGTTCTTGCGGACCTTCTCGAGCGCCGGGATCGCCGACTGCGCCGCCACCTTGTAGTCGCCGAGCGACGCCGCGGCGGCGCACCGCACGTTCATGTCGGCGTCGCCGAGCAGCTCGACCAGGGCCGGCACAACCTTGGCCGGCTCTAGGTTGATGTCGGCGAGCGACTCGGCGGCTGTCTCGCGGACCATCGGGTCGGCGTCCTTGAGCGCCGCGAGCAGGTCCGGCACCGCGGCCTTGGCCAGCTTCTTGAGCGCGCCGAGCGACTCGGCCGCCGTCCATCGCACGCCGGCGTCCTTATCCTTTTTGAGCACTGCGACGAGCGGTGCGACCGCGGCCGCGTCGTTGCGGCGGCCGAGGTCGTGCGCGGCCTGCCGGCGCACCTTGGCGTCCTTGTCTTCGAGCTGCTTGACGATTTCGGCGATGGGCGGCTGCTTCGCCGGCGGAGCCTTGGCCGTCTTGTCGTCGGCGGCGAGTCGGGCGGCGAAGGCGAGCGCGAGTGCGGCGGCAAATGTGCGGGTCATGGCATTGGCCTCACGGGAGCAGGTCGCGGACGGGGATGCGGGTGACTTCGACGCCGTCGAGGACGAGCGGCACCGTGTCATCGGGCTTGTAGGTGCGGCTTTGCCGGTAGCCCGCCTCGTCGGCGGGACCGGTCGGGTCGGTGTAGACTTCGATCGCTTTCTCCTCGATGTTCAAGATCCAGTAGACCGGGTAGCCAGCACGAGCGTAGATCACCTTCTTCGTGCCGCGATCGCGCGCCAAGGAACTGTCGGAGACTTCGATCACGACGGCGATGTCGTCGGCCGACGGGTCGCGGTTCAGGTAGTCGAGATTGCGGCCGCGGACGACGGCACCGTCTGGCTCCGGTCGGCTCGTGTCTGTTCGAGCGGATGCCTGACCCCGACAATCCCACCCTTCGGGCAACCGTCGGGCCAGGTAGGCGACGCAGTTCGAGGCGATCGCGTTGGGCGGGGGGTTGATTGGCATGTTCTGTACGACCCACCCGTCGAGGAGTTCGACGCCATCGTGTGCGTACAAGATACCGACTTCGATCAGCTTCATGTACTCGTCGACGGTGAACCGCCGGACGTCGGCAATCGTCAGGTCCGGCTCTGGTGGCGCGCTTGATGGCGGCGCGGCCGGCGGCGGCACCGGCAGCGGTGGGGCAACCTGGGGCATGGCAGGGGCGGCAGCGGCCGACATCGGCAACCTCCTCGGGACCGGAGCGGACGACGCCATTTTACCGCGCCGCCGGCCGCGGGCGACCGACAATCCGGCGCAGCCCTTGACTTGGTGCGCCGCCCCGGCGGACAATGACAACCTTCGCCCGCCGAATAACTGGCGATCGCCCACCAACGCAACGGACCGCCGCATGGCCCTGACGCCATCCCAGAAGCCGACCCGCGAATGGCTGCTCCTCGCCGGAGCGTTCGGCCTCGTCGCCGCGATCTGTCTGCCGCTGTGGAAGTGGTCCGGCCAGGCCGACGCTGACTTTTGGGCGAAGTGGACGCCCGAGCGGGTCGGCCGGCTCTTGCTCGGCCCCGAGCAGATCGCCATCTACTGCTGCACCGTCTGGGCCGGATTCATCATCCTGAGCCGGTACGGCGAGGTGCTGCGGCAACGCCGTGCGTTCGACCAGGAGCTGCTGCCGACCGACGAGGGTGCCCGCATCCTGCCGGAAGACGCCCGGCCCTTGATCCGCAAGCTCGACCTGACGGTCGGCCGCCGCGGCCCATCGATCCTGGCGACAATGGCCCGCATGGCCCTCGGCAAGTTCGCCGTCAGCCGCAGCGCCACCGACGCCAGCGAGATCGTCCGAACCCAGGCCGAGGTCGAGCAGGGCCGGCTGGTGACGAGCATCGCCACCGTGCAATACCTGGCGTGGGCGATCCCGGCCATCGGCTTCCTCGGCACCGTCCGCGGCCTGGCCGGCGGGCTGAGCATGGCGAACTCGAGCGAGGAGAGTACGGCCAAGTTCATGGACCAGGCGACGCGGCAGTTGACGGTCGCGTTCGACTGCACGTTCGTCGCGCTGGCCCTGAGCCTGGTGGTGATGTACCTTTTGCACGCGATCCAGCGGGCCGAGGAGGGGCTGGTCCTCGACTGCCAGCAGTTCTGTCAGGAGCATCTGGTGCTGCGTCTGTACGACCCGCAGCCGGAGACGGCCGAGGTATGATTTTCGTAGGGTGGGCCGAGTTCTGCGAGGCCCACCGCGACGCTGCAGGTGCTGGATGGTTCCCGGTGGGCCTCGCAGAACTCGGCCCACCTTGCGGGAAGAAAGGCAACGCATGTCTTGGGGCCTGTGGTCGCGGAAGTCGGCCGAGCCGGTGGCGGCGGCGAGCCTGGTCGGACTCGACCTTGACGCCCGCCGCGGCCCGGGCCGCCCACGGCCCAGCCGGTGACGCGGCCCCGCGGCCGCTCAAGCTCGACCCGCCGCACGACGAGTTGCCGATGGCCGTGTCGCTCGAAAAGCGCACGCCCGAAGTCGGCCACGCGGCCCTCGCGCTGGCCCGCAAGCTGCCGCACCTGACGGCCCCCGCGTTCCTGGCCGCGCTCGGCCAGCCGCGCGACTGGCGAGCCGGCCGCGTCCGCATCGACGCCACCGGTGCGACGGCGCTCGCCGCCGATCGCATCCGGGCTGCGGTCGCCGGGTCGCCCGCACTCGGCGTCGCCGTGCCGCCATACCTGACGCAGCAGCAAGTCGCGCTCGCCGTCGCCGCCCTCGAACATGCCAAGCTCGCCGTCCTCGGCAGCATCGCGTCGCCGCTCGCCGTCGCCGCCGTGTCGCCCGACCGCTTCCGCACCGCCCTGCTGGTCGATGCCGACGACCACGCCTTGACGTGGACCGTCCTCACGGCCGAGGGGCCACAGGCCCGCGCCGTGGCGACGCTGCCGCTGCCGCACCTGAGCGCCAAGGTCTGGCTCGACCGGCTACTGGACGCGACGGCCGACCGTTGCGTCCGCCTCTGCCGCCGCGACCCGCGGGACAGCGCCGCGGCCGAGCAGTACCTGTACGAACAACTGATCGCCGCCCTCGACCGCCCGCCCGGCTTGCCAGTCCCGCTGACGATCCGCACCGCCCACTGGTACCAGGAACTCACCCTCGCCGCCGACGACCTGGAAGCGTTTGGCGCATCGCTCGCCCGCAAGGCAACCGACGGGCTGCGAGCCGTCCTGGAACAGGCCCACGCCGCCTCGCCGAAACTCGACGAGCCGGACCTGGTCTGGGTGACGCAGAGCGCCGCCCGCCTGCCCGGTCTGCACTCCGCCATCGCCGCGGTCGCAGCCGACGCGCCGGTGAACGTCCTGCCGGCCGAGTTCGTCGCCGCGGCCGCGCACGCCCTGGCCGGTCGCTGGCAGCGCGGTGAACTGCCCCGCGGTCACGTAGATGCCTTGGTGCCGCGGTTCGCCGCGAAGCCGTCGGCGGCGAACGGCTTGCCCGCTCCGCCGCCAGCCCCTCCCGCTACGGCCAATATGAACCCGCTGGTACGGCTGCGCGACAGCGTTCGCCGCCCCGGCCAGCAGCCCTGACGGGACAAGTCATGCGCACGCGCCACCGCATCCCGATGATCTTCAGCCTGTCCATGATGGACATGTTTTGCTGCACGCTCGGCTGCGTGACGTTCCTGTGGCTGGTCAACCAGCGGGAGGCGATGTCGCGGGCCAAGGCGGCCGAGGACGCCCTGCGCGACCTGTCGCTGAGCCGCTCCGACCTGAGCGCGTCACGGTCGGCGACCGACGACCTCAAGGCCAAGCTCGCCGACGCCGAGGCCGCGCTCGCCAAGGCGCGTCAGGACGCCGAGGCCACCCGCGCCGACTTGGCGTCGGCCCGGTCGAGCGCCGACGAGCTGTCGAAGCAACTGACCGACGCCCGCAACCGCGCCCTCGACATGGCCGACCGGCTGTCGAAAAAGGAATTGAGCGAGCAACAACTGACGAAACAACAGGCGGCCGCGTTGGCCCGCGTCTCCGACCTGGAGCGGTTGCTCCGCGACCGCGACCTGCAAGCCGAGGAGTCGCTGCGGAAGCTCGCCGACATGAAGAAGCTCGCCGACCAGTTGCCCGACCTGCGCGACGCCGCGGCCAGTGCCCGCGAGTCGGCGTCGGGTGCCGAGTCGCGGGTCAAGGCGCTCGAGAAGGACCTGGCCGACGCCCGCCGGTCGCTGGACGCGGCCCACACCGAGGAACAGACACTGGCTGGCCAACTGGCGCGGGCCAAGCGGGCGGCCGACGAGCGGTTCGAGGGCATCGCGCTGACCGGCCGGCGGGTCGTGTTTTTGGTCGACATGTCCGGCAGCATGGACCTGATCGACGACAAGACGCCCGCCCCGCTCAAGTGGCCGGGCGTCCGCGACACGATCCTGAAGGTGATGGGCAGCCTGCCGCAGCTCGAGAAGTTCCAGGTGATCCTGTTCTCGGACAAGGTGTCGTACCCGCTCGGCCAACCCGGCCAGTGGCTCGACTTTGCAGCGGCCTCGTCGGCCGACAAGGTGAACGCCGCTCTGACAGCCACCCGCCCGGCCGGCAACACCAACATGTACGCCGCCCTCGACGCCGCGTTCCAGTACCGCGCGCAGGGGCTGGATACGGTGTACCTCCTGTCCGACGGCCTGCCAAACGTCGGCGAGGGGCTGACGGTGGACATGGCCCGGACGATGACGGAATCGCAGCGGACGGACGTGCTGACGAAGGCAGTGCGGAATGCGCTGAAGACGAAGTGGAACGCGCCGCAGCCGGGCAAGCCGAAGGTGCGGCTGAACTCGGTCGGGTTCTTCTACGAAAGCCCGGACGTGGGCGCGTTCCTGTGGGCCTTGTCCCGCGAGAACGACGGCAGCTTCGTCGGAATGAGCCGGCCGTAGTCTGCCCCGACAGGATGGATCGTCATGTCGAAACCACCGACTTCAGAATTCAAGAGTTCCGTCGGCGCTGTGATGATCCGGGTGGCTGCCGGTTCTTTCACCATGGGGAGCCCAGAGTCCGAGGACGGCCATCGGGCTTGGGAACGGCAGCGCGAAGTCACTTTCGTGAACGACTTCTATCTGGGGAGATCGCCGGTCACGCAGGGTCAGTATGAAGCGGTCACGGGCACAAACCCGACGGACCATGAGCGGATTGGGGACGCACCGGTCGATTCGGTATCCTGGGACCAGGCGAAGGAGTACTGTCAGAAGCTCACCCACCTCGATCGCGAAGCCGGAGTGCTCCGTCACGACTGGGAATATCGGTTGCCGACGGAAGTGGAGTGGGAATACGCCTGCCGGGCGGGGTGCCCGGAGCCACGGCACGGTCAACTGCAGGATGTTGCGTGGTATCAGGACAATGCGGACAGAAAGCCGCACGCCGTCGGTCAGAAGACGCCAAACCCGTGGGGGTTCCATGACATGCTCGGCAATGTCTGGGAATGGTGTCAGGACTGCTTTTTTGTGAGCTGTTGCTACGTGGGCTGTCGGTCCGTTCGCGGGGGTAGCTGCCGTAGCAGTGCCCGCTTCTGCCGCTGTGCCCAGCGCTGGGGTTTTGGTCCAAACGGGCGATCACGCTATTGCGGCTTCCGACTGCTCGCTGCAAAGACCGGCTCGTTTTTCGATCTGAGTCCACCGATTGAATACCCGGCGGAACAACCGTCCATATTCGATGCCATCTACGCGAACGATTTCGATTTGGCCCTTCGAGTCATCACGGCCGATCCCGATGAGATCGATTCCGTGTATGTCGTCCCGCCGGCGCTTCACTGCTGCGTCTACGACGACAAACCGGAATGGGTCGAGTGGCTTCTGGACCACGGGGCCGACATTGAATGCCGCGAACAGGACTACGGTTCGTCGCCGCTGACCGCCGCGGTCATACATCGGCAGAAGCGGATCATTCCGATCCTCGTTCGGCGCGGTGCAAAGACGGAAGGGCAGCTGAAGCGCGCCCGGAACGGACTGGCCGGTGCCTACGAGGAGTTCTTTGACCGCGAAGGCTACCGGGAAATCGTTGAACTGCTACAGACGCTTGGGGTCGAGGAATAAGCAATTCCCAGGTTTCGACGGTTGGCTCGACGCAAATCATTTCAAGACAAGCTCCTCAGTATTTAAGCGTGAACTCTCGGTGCTACGTTCATGGCCCGCCGGCCGAACCTTCCGGCCCGATGGCGTGTCTCCCGCGTCATGGACACGACGCTCCTCGACACCAAGTTCTCTCGCATCGGCGCGCGGCTCAAGTTCGCCGACGTGCCGGCCCGCCGCCGCGACGCCGCTGCCGTGGTGCTGGACGTACGGGCCGACCGCAAGGGCGAGTTCTTCGAGATCGCCCGCCGGCCCGGCACCGACGCGGCCGTGGATATCCTCGACGTGCAGCCGGGCGAGCGTCACCTGCTGCTCCTCGTCCGCGAGGGGGCGGACAAGAGCAAGTTCCTCTGCGGCCATGACGAGCGGCACTGGTTCGTCGCCGGCATCCCGGAGGCGGCCGCGGTCGGCACGGTGCGGCAGGCCAAGGAGGCGCTGAAGCCGGCCGAGGTCCGCGCCGCCCAGGCCCGCGAGCGGCTCCGCGCCCCGGCCCGCGGTCGCCGCAAGAACGCCGCCTACGTCCGCCAGGGCGAGTGGTTTTTCCTGCCGGCCCCGGACCTCGTCGTCGACCCGAAGCTGGTGCTGACGAATGAGCCGATCACCCGCGGCAACGGTGGCAAGCCGCACCGCGTCGAGTTCTGCTACCGCGCGGGAGGCGAACTCGTGTACGTCTGCGCTCGCTACTCGACCGGCGTCACCGAGGATCGTTACAAGGCGATCCTCGGTGGCAACCCGAAGGCGAGGACGTGGGGCTGGCGGCCGATGCGGCGGAACGCCGGCGTGTTCGCCCGCGGCCGGGTCCGCCACGCCGACCACGCTACGATCACCCTGCACGGCTGGCACCGCGTCCTGATGAACACGGAGAACCAGTCGCGGGCCATGCGGAACGTCGCGTTCCTCGACTGATCCAGGCGAACGTCGGGGCGTCAGCCCGACGTGGAAGTGTCGTCCAGCTTCCACGTCGGGCTGACGCCCCGACGCTCGCCGGCTGTATGCTAACGGTATCGCCCCGGCGGATACGTCATGGCGAACCTCAGCAAAGCGGTCGCGGAAAACGTCCCCGGCGACTTCTTCGTCGATTCCACCTGCATCGATTGTGACACCTGCCGGCAGGTCGCGCCTGCCATCTTCGCCGAGGGGCCGGGCCACGCCTTCGTTCACCGCCAGCCCGAAACGCCGGCCGACCGCCGGCACGCCTTACACGCCCTCGTCTCGTGCCCGACCGGCTCCATCGGCGGCCGCGGCGGCGACCGGCCGCAATCCGTGATGGACGACTTCCCGCTGCCAGTCGAGGGCGCGGTTTTCTACTGCGGCTTCAACTCGCCGAAGTCGTACGGCGGTAACAGCTACTTCGTGCGGCACCCGGCCGGCAACTGGATGATCGACGCGCCGAAGTTCCAGCCCCGGCTCGTTCGCCGGTTGGAAGAATGGGGTGGCCTCGCGCACATCTTCCTCACCCACCGCGACGACGTGGCCGACGCCGACCGCTACGCCGAACACTTCGGCGCACGCCGCATCATCCACCGCCTGGAACTGTCGGCCCAGCCAAACGCCGAGGTCGTCCTCGATGGCGAGGAGCCGATCGAACTGGCCGCGGACTTCCTCGCGATGCCGACGCCGGGCCACACAGCCGGGCACTGCGTTCTGCTCTACCGGCGGCGGTTCCTATTCACGGGCGACCACCTGGCTTGGGACCGCCACGCCCACGAACTGGAAGCGTTCCACGATTACTGCTGGTACTCGTGGCCGCGGCAGGTCGAGTCGATGCGGCGGTTAGCCGAGTTCCGCTTCGAGTGGGTGTTGCCCGGCCACGGCCAACGGGTGCAACTGCCCGCCGACATGATGCGGCACCACATGCAACAACTCGTCGACCGTATGGAACGCACAGCCGGCTAACCCAGACGAGCCGTCCTTGATGACCCGGAGTTTATCTTCGGTTCACGTTGGCCTTATCCGCGGGTGTTAGAGTGCATTATTCACCCACACGCTATAGGAGGAGCGGTCGTGAAGAAGCTCGCGTTAGTAGTTATGGCCATCGCCGTTGGGGCAGTCGGTTTCGGCGTCCGAGCCGGCGAAAAGGTGACGATCGACAAGCTGCCTAAGGCCGTCACCAATGCGGTCAAGAAGCGGTTCCCGAGAGCCGAGATGAAGGATGGCTCGAAGGACACTGCCGATGGAAAGACGACCTACGAAGTCTCAATCAAGGAAGCGGGCAAAGGGATCGACGTTTCGCTGACAGCGGACGGCGTTATCACACTCATCGAGAAGGAACTCGCCTTCAAGGACCTGCCCAAGAAGGTCGCCGACACCTTCACCGCCAAGTACCCAGGTGCGACCTACAAGATCGTCGAAGAAGTCATCAAGGTCAAGGACGGCAAGGAGGCGACCGACTACTTCGAGGCAATCGTCGTCGCGGCGGACAAGACCGAGTACGAGGCCGAGGTCGCCCCCGACGGCAAGTTCCTCAAGGAGACGAAGAAGGAGCCGCCGAAGCCGGAGCCGAAGGGTGGGAAGGTCCCGGAGAAAAAGGGGTGACGCCGTCCGCCGGCCGGCCCCGTCGACTCGCCGGGGCCGGATTGCTTTTAGCCGGGGCCGCGGCACTCTTCCTAATTCGGCTCGGCGACCGCGGCGTCGTCTCGGAAGAGATGCGCTGGGCCGAGGTCGCGCGGGAGATGCGCGCCACCGGCGACTACTTCCACCCGACGATCAACGGCCACACGTACTACGACAAGCCGCTCGGCTCCTACTGGCTGATCCTAGCCGCGGCCCGGCTCACCGGTTCGGTGGATGAGACCACCGCCCGGCTGCCGGCCGCCGTTGCTGGTCTCGCCGGCGTCGCGCTCGCCATGCTCCTCGGCCGCCGGCTCTACGACAGTCGCGTTGGGCTGGCCGCCGGCGCAATCCTGGCGACGAGTTTCAGCTACGCCTTCTATGCCCGCAGGGCGACGGCCGACCTCGAAACCACCACCGGCGTGCTAGCCGCCGTCGCGCTATTCGCCCGTCGCCGCGACGGCCCACCCGGACCGTGGGTGATCGGCCTTTGGCTCATCATGGCCGCCACATCGCTGACGAAAGGGCTGCTCGGGTTCGCCCTGCCGGTCGCAGTGTTCGTCACCTACGGCACCTGGACCGCGCTCGCACGCGGGGACCGGGTTCTCAGGGCCTCTTTGTACGGCAACCAGTGGCTATTCAATCGCTGGTCGCTGATTGCGCTGCCTCTCGCGGCCGGGCTGTTCGCCCTGCCGTTCCTTGTCTCGATCGGGTTAACTGGGCAGTCCGACGGGCTCGCGATGCTCTGGCGCGAGAACGTCCGCCGCTTCTTCGCCCCGCACAATCACACGGGGCCACCGTACCTGTATGTCGGCGTGATCGTCGTCATCGCTGCGCCGTGGTCGGCGTTTCTGCCGGCCGCGCTGATCCCGCCCCGCTCCGCCGACGATGGCGACCGCCTAGCTCGTGCGTATTTCTGGGCGGTGTTCGCGTTCTTCACCGCCTCAGCGTCACGACGGAGTTATTACCTGTTACCGGTGCTACCTGCCGCCGCGCTACTCGTCGCCACCATGCTGACGCGGCCGGCCTCGGGACTTCGACCAAAGGCCATCGTGGCTCGGACAATCGGTTGGGTTATCTTTGCCCTTACCTTGGCCGCCGCTGGTTTGGTCCTGATCCCCTCGACATGCCTGCCGGCCCCGTACGACAAACTTCCGAACCTGCCGGCCCGCGGGCTGTTCGCCGCCATCTGGCTCATCGCGTTGGGGGCGATGGCATGGGCAGCGCGACGACCGGTGTCTCGGCTGTTGCCGACCGGGATAGTCGTCGCGTTCGCCGGCAGCGTCTACGCCTTTTGGCTTGTATACCCAGCCGCGGACGGCTATCGCACCCTGCGGCCATTCGCGGCCCAGGTCCGAGCGTATACCGACGCGGCTCCCGGTTTACTCGCCCTGTTTCACGCGGGCGATGTTGTCTACGACCTGGCGCGGGTCGCGCCGGAGTACGACTCGGCCGCCGACCTGGCCGACGCTCTGCGGGCGGGCCGCGTTCGCTGGGTGTTGGGCCGTCGTCGATATCTAGCCGGCACGTTCTTGCCGGCCCGCCCAGTGCTGGAGGAGCCGGTGCGGCCGTGGGAGGGCGACAACCAGACGGGCGACAAGCTCGTGCTGCTAGAGGCCGATGCGGCGATCCAGAGGTAGATTGCCAGGGCCGATCGGCGACACGTCGCCGGCTCAATCGCGAGGTATTTCCATGCCCGACGAATGCCCCGATTACTCGGCCTTCCCGACGGCTATGCCGGTCCCGCCGAACTCGTACCCGAAGCGACTGGCTGTCGTCGCCGCTTTTGTCGCACTCTGGGTGGCGCTCGGCATGTCGCTGCGGCTCGATCCGAACGCCTACCTGCTCCTCGGCGTGCCTTTGACCATCGCGTTCCAACGGCTCGTCGCGCGTCGGCCGCTCGCGTCTCTGTGGGTCCGCGACGCGCCGCGCTTGCGGGTGACGCCCGGCTGGCTCGTCACCACGGCGGCGTTCGCCGCGATGCCGGTGTACTCGCTGTACCAGACCGGTCTGCGCTACGAGTGGATCGGCGTCTTCTGGTATGCCTGTGCCATCGCGGGCGCGCCAGCAGCGGCGTATGCAGTCGCCAACGCCGACCGGCGGATGGCCCGTTCGGCCATTCCCGCAGCCGGCGTTACGGCCCTATTTTCGGTCCTGATGATCGCCGGCGGAGTCGCGAGACACGGGGTAAGCGTCCTCACACCCTCGGCCATCCTCACCGCGGGCGAGTGGACGCTGCGGTACTTCCCCGTCTGCTTCTTTCTCGAAGAAGTCACCTTCCGCGGTGCGCTCGACGCCTACGTGTACCGGCCCGGGGACAAGCGCGGCGTGTGGACGGCCTTCGTCGTGTCGTTCCTGTGGGGTGTCTGGCACATCGGCGCGGTGCCCATTTCGGACAACCTGTTTGCGATCGCTCTCGTACTCGGCGTGACCCATACCGTCGTCGGCGTGCCGCTCACGATGTCGTGGCGGATCGGCGGCAGCCTACTGATGCCAGCGCTGGCCCATGCCACCATTGACGGCGTGCGCAACGCCATGCCACTCGGCCCGTGACTCGCTGGGCGACCGGTCACGGCCCGCCCGGCTCGACCAGGATCAACCCGGCCATCCGCGCGAGCAGGTAGTTCACGAACGGCTCGGCCGGCGTCGCGTCGGCCAATGTCACCGTGAGCCGCTGGCGTTGCACCATGCGTGGGTGGCCCCGACTGACGTCCGCCACGCGACTCATCTCAAGATGGTTGAAGTCGCCGATGGCAAGCGGCAGGCTCGCGTCCTCTCCGCCGGCCACGAACGCCTGCAACTCGGCCGCGGCTAGAGTCCAGCCCGCCGGGCGGCGGTGAGTCGGCACCCACCGTCGATTCTCGTTGATGGCGTAGTGGACGACGAACGGGCGGTCGGCCCGTAGCAGGCCGGCGAACGGGTCGCCGCGCTCGTCGAGCCAGTCGGCGTACACCAGCCGCGGCAGGGCGTCGACCGGGGCGGCCTCCATCGCCGCCCAGAAGCCGGGTTCCGCCACGTCCCGCCGCCACAGGGCCGCCGCCGTCTCCGGGTGCCGCGGGAAGTCCAGGACGTCGACGACGTCGTCCGAATGGACCTCGTCGACCCACACGTTGTAAACCGGCCCCGTGGGCGCCCGCGGCTCGTCCGCGGGACCGTCGTCGGGGACGAGCCGAACGACCGCCCCGGCCGGGTAGCCGCGGAGGACCTGCGTCGGCGGGTGGAAGGCGTGATGGGGGTCCGCAGGCTGGAACTGGTAGGCGAACGATACCAGCCCGAACGCGCGGAACCGGAGCCAAACTAGCGACGACTCCTGCCACCACCGCCGCGGACGAAACGTCTTCGGGTTGAAGACCGCCGGTGCCGGCAGGCCGACCTGGCAGTGCCCGCGTCCGACCCGCCCGACCGCCAGGCCGTCCGAAAGCTTGACCCAAAGGTCATAGCCACCGTCCGTCTCCGCGAGCCACACGGCGTCCCGCAGCCCCGCCGGTAGCGCGACGACCGCCGCCGGCTGCGGCGTGACGCGGACAGCGGAGAGGATGGACGGGACGGCTTGCAGCCGGAGGCGGTCGACGAACCACACCCAGTTGGCGCGAACCGCGTCCCGGACGGCCGGGTTTTGCCGCAGCCCCTCGACGTCCAGCGCGAGGATCGCCCGCGCCAGCGCGGCCTCGACGAGTTCGCCGAACGGCGGGTCGGCGGCGTCCGGCTCGTGCCGCCGCCACCACCGTTCGATGGTATCCTCGAACTCGGCGAACGAGCACCATCGGCCGATCAGCTGACACTTTTGGAGCCGGTCGTACGCCGGCCGGAGCGACCGTGCGTCGGCCGCTTCGCGGGCCAGCGCGCGATAGTCGATGGACGCGGGATGGGACGGGGACATGACGGGACGGCTCGCACGGCGGGGCACTCGTTACGTAGTGTACCTCACGGTTGCTCGTCGAGTTGGACAATTGGCGCGGTCCCCGACGCGCTGGGCGACGCCGGCCGCCGCCGCTATCCTCTCCCCACCCCCGACCGATCTCTCGCACCCAAGGCGGCGACATGCCGGCACCACCTCCCGAACCGACGAACGCCCGCACCGGCCTCGTCCTCTTCGCCGTGTACCTCGTCCTCTACGGCGGGTTCGTCGGCTTGAGCGCCTTCGACCCGGCGGCGATGGAGCGACCGGCCGTCGCCGGCGTCAACCTCGCCGTCGCCTACGGGTTCGGCCTGATCGCGGCCGCGTTCGCCCTGGCCCTCGTCTACGCCGCCCTGTGCCGCCGCCGCCCGGCCACCGGGGGTGAGCCGTGACCCACGAAACGTCGGCCACGGCCGTGTGCGTCTTCGTCGCGTTCGTCGCGGCGACGCTCGGCATCAGCTTCGGGCTGGCCCGCCGGTCGCGGTCGGCCCAGGGGTACTTCGCGGCCCACGGCGAGATCCCGTGGTTCGTCAACGGCGTCGCGTTCGCCGGCGACTACCTGTCGGCCGCGTCGTTCCTCGGAATCTGTGGCATGATCGCCTTCTACGGGTACGACGGCTTTTTGTACTCGATCGGCTACCTGGCCGGGTGGGTGGTGGCGCTGTTCGTGGTGGCCGAGCCGATGAAGCGGCTCGGCCGGTTCACGTTCGCCGACGCCCTCGACGCGAAGTTCCACTCCCGCGGCGTCCGGCTCGCCGCGGCCGTCAGCACCCTGGCCGTCAGCGTCTTTTACCTGATCCCTCAGATGGTCGGCGCGGGCGTCTTGATCCAACCCTTGCTCGGCTTCCCGCACTACGCCGGCGTGCTGATCGTCGGGGCCGTCGTCACCTTGATCGTCACCACGGCCGGCATGGTCAGCACGACGTATGTGCAGTTCTTGAAAGGATCGCTGCTCGTCCTGTTCAGCCTGATCCTGACCGCGATGATCCTGGACCGCGGGCTGACGGCCGACCCCACGCCGTCGGCCCCGCAGACGGTCACGACGCCGGGGTCGGCCGACGCGCTGCACCCCGTCGGTCGCGTCCTGCGGTTGCCGGACGGCCAATCCTCGACGGGGCCGCTCGGCCCGGTCGAGTTCCTGCGGACGATCCAGGGCAGCGAGATCGAGCTGTGGACGAGCAAGCGGACGCCGAACCCGGACGGCACGGTGACGACGGTGTACACGCCGAAGCCGACGCCCGGCGGCGAGGTGCTGCGGCCGGGCAACCTGCCGGCCTTCCGCGGCATCCGCAGCGACAAGCTCGCGGACAAGCTGAACTTCCTGTCGCTGATGCTGGCTCTGTTCGGCGGCACCGCGTCGTTGCCGCACATCCTGATCCGCTACTACACGGTGAAGGACCAGGCCGCGGCCCGCAACAGCACCGTCGTCGGCATCGGCGCGATCGGCTTCTTTTACGTGCTGACCCTGTACCTCGGTCTCGGGGCGATGACGAGCGGGGCGCTGGACGTGACGGACAGCAACATGGCCGCCCCGCTGTTGGCCCGCACGTTCGGCGAGTGGATGTTCGCGGCCATCTCGGCCATCGCGTTCACGACGGTGCTGGGCACGGTGTCGGGGCTGATCGTGGCGGCGAGCGGGGCGGTGGCCCACGACCTGATCGACGGCGTGTTCCGCGTCCGGCTGACGGACCACGAGAAGGTGCGGGCCGGCAAGCTGACGGCCGGCGTTGTCGGCGTCGTCGCGATCGCGCTGGGGATCGTGTTCCGGCGGATGAACGTGAGCTACCTGGTCGGCTGGGCGTTCAGCGTGGCGGCGTCGGCCAACCTGCCGGCGCTGACGATGATCCTGTTCTGGCGCGGCACGACGCGGCAGGGCGTGATCGCGGCCGTGGCAGTCGGCATGGCGGCGTCGCTCGGGTGGATTTTGTTGAGCGGCGACACGTTCCGCGACGTGTACGGCCTGCCGCCGGAGCGGGCCGTGGTGCCGTTCAGCCAGCCGGGCATCGTGACGATCCCGCTTGGGTACCTGACGCTGGTTGTCGTGTCGCTGCTGACTCGAAAGCGCGCTTGACCTGTCCAAGAGCTGTACGAGGCTATCACCGACCGCACCCACGGGGTACTGACATGGAGCCGGAGATTTTGGTAGACACGCGCTTGGCGGCGTGCGAGACCATCGTCCGAGAACTGAACCGCAAAGGGTTCCCCGTCGTCGACGCAAGCTGGCTGAAGGAGACTGACGGCAAGCGATGGTATCTTTACCTCGTGTCGCCGGTCGTGGACGCCAAAGGCAGCCTCGCGGCGTACGACGAGTTGGGCCAGCTGTTCCGGGACGTTGCCCCGGCGTGGGTCGGCCCGTTCGACGTGAAATTGGTCGGCACGGGCCACCGGGTCGCGAAGACGATTGCGGAGTTGAGCCACCGATACCCCGTGCCGGGCGGTGCCCGATTCCGGGAGGAAGTCGTGTTCGGCGGCGTGCCCGTCGATGAGGCGCTGGTCTACGGGCCGCAGTTGACGCCGTGAACCGTCTCGGCCGATCTCGATTGATGCCCCGGAGAGATTGCGAGGCGATGTGCATCGTGCTCGCGGAGCGGCGCGGGTGGGCCGTGGCGACGGACGACCGCAAGGCGATTCGGATCGCCCGACAGGCGGGCCTCACCGTCGTCAGTTGCCCGGAGATCATCAAGGCGTGCGCGACGCGCCCGGCCCCGATCCGGCCACGCTGGCCGCGGTGTTGTGGCAGGTACAGACGCTCGCCAGGTTCCAGCCGAACCAGTCGATGCCCGAGTACCGATGGTGGGTGGACGAGGTTGCCAAGACGACGCCTTGAACCGCGGCGCGGACGGGTGCCTCTTGCGACCGTCGCCGGGATGGCGTACCCTCATCAGTGTGAGTCGCGGGGTCGGCCCGGTGGCCACACGGCTGTCCGTGTGACCGCGGCCGACGCTTGGCGGCATCCAACTCACAACCCCGTTCCTTGTCAGACGCCGAGAGTTTCCTCGCCGACGTGAGCGTGCCACGCCCGGTGTCGGCCCTTTTCACCGCCGTCCACTACGGCATCACGGTGCCACTGTCGGACCTGCCCGACTGGGCCGCGCGGGAAGACTACAACCCGGACGGCCCCACGGCGACCGAGGCCGAGTGCCGGGCCGCGCTGGCCGATTGTCTGGCCAACGGTTGGCTCCAAGTCCTCGACGAACCGGCCCTCGCGACTATCGCCGACGAACTCCGCGAAGGCGGCGTTCTCGGCCCCATCTACGGCGGCCTCCCGCCGGTGGGCTGCGTCGATTTCACGACCGCCGGGGTGGCGGTGTGGCGACGCCTCCACGATGGCCCGGCGAACCGGCGGCTGGCCTGCGCCTACACCGATGTCGTCGGCGAGAAAACGGCCCGGTACTACAGAACCCGGGCCGCCGCGGTCGCGGCCGTCGAGGAAGCGCGGGGCGAGAGCGAAGTCGTCGCCGTCACCGGCCCGACCCCGACCGGGCTGTGGCGTGCCCAGTGGTGGCGTCGCCAGCCCGAGGGGTACCGCATCGACGTCGAGGAGCGGTGGCGGTGGCAGGGCCGTGGGTCCGGCGGGGGCGAATCGTGCCACCTGGTCATCCCGGCCGGCGCGGCCGACCCGCGGCGGCTGCGGCACGCCATCGACCGGCACAACGTCACGGCCGCGGAGTGGCTGCTGTTGGCGGCGATGGAATGCGATTGGTCCTGCGACACGGCGGCCGGCCTCACCCGATATGCCGCGACGCTCGGCAGGCGGTTCGGCCTGTCCGCCACGGACGACGAGTACCGCGGGGCGCTCGAAAACTGTCTCCGCTACGGGTGGCTGCGGGTCGTGGACCGCGATACCGTCGAAGAGGTTCGCACGCTCCTCCGGCGCGACCCGGCGTTCTTGGCGATACCGTTGACAGCCGAGAAGCGCCCGAAGACCTGTTGCTACCAGTACCGCGCCGGCAAGATGATCCCCGCGCCTTGGCCATCCGACTATCGGTGCGGGGTATTCGACTTCTCGCCCAACGGCGCGGCCCTGTATCGGACAGTCGCGGCCGACTGGCTCGGCCCCGCCTGGGAGGACGGGTTGGCCGTCGAGAACACCTATTGCTGGGAAGAACACCACTATTGCGTGGCCGAAGAGGGCTTCGAGGGCATCGTCGAAAAGCACTTGGCCGAAGGAACCGCCGTTCGGGCCAACCGGGTCGTGCCGATCGGCCCGTGGTGCGTCCACTGGTGGGAACGATTCCCGGCCGGCTATCGCTTGGAACTCGAACTCGGCCAGTCCTGATCAGCAAGACGGGGCCGCAGGCGGCGTCACGCCGACTTGCGCCACGCCACGCCGTCGGTCGCGTTCTCGCCGGCGAACGCGATGAGCTTGTCCCACATCTCGGCCGCGTCCGGCACGTCGCTGCCGGCCTTCTCCAACTCGTCGAGGAGCTCCGCCGCCGACGCAATCCGTACTTCGGACGCCGGCCGCAGTCGTGACAGCACGGCTTGCAGCGGTAGCGGCAACGGCTTCGGGGCTTTCGCGCCCTTCCGCTTCGGCGTCGCTGCGGACCATGCCGCGGCCAGCTCGCCGAGGGCCGCGAGATCGCCCTCGACCGTGCCTTCCGCGGCGTCGCCATTTAGCCAGGCGGGCTCGCCGACGCCGCACAGCTTCACCGTGCCCTCGGCCGTCAACACCACCGACCGCGGGCCGAGCGAACCATGGACCAGCCCGGCCTGGTGGGCCGTATGCAGGCCAAGCGCGGCCTGCGTCACTAGCCGATACCACACCCCCGCCACCGCCACCGCGGCCGGCCACTCGGCGCTTGACAGGCCGCTCAGCCACTCCTGAAGCGCCGCCGGTCGACCGTTGATTTCTGTCACCTCAAACGTCGCGGCCAAGTGCGGGTGCCGGACTTCGGCCAACGCGGCGAACCGCTGGCGGAACTCGTCCGGGTGAACCGCGTCGTGAACCTCGGCTTCCGATAGGTGCCGCAACAGGGCCGCACCACCTAGATCGGCCCGCAGTGGGTCGAACACACGGTAGACCGTCTCCCGCGGCGTCACCCGCACCCGGTCCACGACCCGCAGCCGGCCGAGGACCAGCGCATCCAGGTTGCCCGCTTCGATCAGGGCAAGCTGATAGAGCGTCAACAGCGGAGTGCCGCCAGCCCGGCCGGCGAGGAGCACCTGCCGCAGTGACCGCCGCTGCCGCCGGGCTTCGAGCCACAGGGCCGTCAACGTGTCGCCGTCGATTAGCTCCAGCGACTTGAGCAACTCGCCGAGTTTGCGGTCGCCCGGGTCCAGGTCGTCGGTGATTGACAGAACGCCCTCGTCTTCGGCCGTGGCAAGGGCATTGGGGTGCGATGTCGCGACCGACGCGGCCGGCATAGGTACGACGGCCGGGACGTTGTCGTCGGCGCTGGCTCGCGACCGGGCCAATGCGGCAGTGTCGCCTTGCGCGAGTTCGCGCATCTTCTTGCGGTACCACTCGCGCATGTCGCCTAAGTGGCGTTCGACCTCGCTCCGGCGTTCGACGACAACACGCTCCTGGGCCTGCAAGTCGGCGGCCTGTTTCGCAAGCTGCTGCGTCGTCTCGTCCACGTGCTTCGCGGCTGCTACGACCTCGGCCTGTTGACGTTCGAGCCTTGTGCCGTCGTGGGCGATCACTTGCCGCATTTCGACCACCCGGCCCTGCCAATCGATAAGCTGCTGCCGGAACGCCGTCACGGCGTGGCGGTGTTCGGTCCGCGCCCGCTGGAGAGCGACATCCTGCTGCCGCAGCCGCTCGGACTCGGCTTGCACCTGCGTGCGGAGCATCAGCAGATCATCGTGGCTCTGACGGGCGTAGGTGTGCAATTCGCCCAAGTGCCCACGAAGTTGCTCGCGGGCCTGGGCCAGCCGTTCGAGGACCGCCGAGCCTCGCAGCTCCAGGTCGGGCAATTGCTTTGCGACCTCGGCTGCCTCGCGAGCCGTCTGCTCACGAAACGCGTCGAGTTCTTGCCGCACTTTCTCCAGTTCGGCCCCCGTGAGCGCCTTCTCCGACTCGTGGCGGGCCTTGGACTCGAAGTATGTCTTGCGCTCGGCCGCAAGCGTTTGGCCCGCCTCCTTGAGCCGTTGGACGTGCCGACGCAGCGCCTCCTCGCGAACGGCGACGGCGGCGGCCTCCTGCTGGATCGCCGCGGCTCGTTGTTCCAACTCCACCTTGGCCGCGGTCAGCTTCGTCTCGGCCTCGCGCTGGAACTGGCCGACCGATTCGTGCGACTGACCGACGTTGGCCTCACGCTGGGCGATCGCTTGCGCCTGTTCGTCGAGCTGCTTTTGCTTCGCGTTCAGGTCTTCGCCGCGGCGGCGTAGTTGTTCCTGAAGGGCCGTGCGCGTTGCCTCGGTCTGGGCCAGGGCCGCTTCCCGCTCCTTGAGGGCCGCGCGGTCGGCGTCGAGCTTTTGCTGTTGCTCGAAGACCTGGGCCGCGCGAACGCGCAGCTCATCGGCTTGCCGGTCGATGTCAGCCGTGCGCACGTCGATTTCTGCCGTTCGTTCGCGCGTTGCCGCCTCGGCTGCGGTTAGCCGATCCTGCAACTCGCGCATCCGACCGATGGCCGTCTGAAGCGCGGCACTGCGTTCCTCGAACTGCTGCCGCTGGGCCGCCTGGGCCTGGCTCTCGATTTCGACCGTGGATTTCAACTCCTCGGCCGTCTTGAGTTTCTCGTTGACCTCACGCGCGGCCGCATCGTGCTGAGCCCGGCTCATGGCCAGTGCGGTTGCCTCTTGTCGCACCTCGTCGCGCATGCGCTCCAGACGCGTCCGCAGTGCGGCGAGCATGGACTGCTGGCCTTCGACGAGCGCAGCTCGCTCGGCCAGCTTCGCGGCGGCGTCGTTGACCTCGGCATCGCGCGCCGCCATCGCCTCCTGGGCTTCGCGGAGTTTCACTTGCGCAGCATCGAGCTGACGCGCTTGCTCTTCCATTTCCAGCGTGTCGCGCTGAAGTTGCTCGCTCTTCGCATCGATGTCGGCGGACCGGGCGTCAAGCTGTCGTTCTCGTTGTTCAATGGTTCCCTGAAGCCGATCCATTCGGGCCAGATCGGACTGATAGCGGGCTTCCTGCTCGGTGCATTTCTGCTCCTTGCGAACACACTCGGCTTCCCGCTCGACGACTCGACGTTCGATTTCGCGTTGGGCTTCCTCTCGACGGCGTTGTTCGTCGTCGGCCGCTCGCTTGGCGAGTTCGAGTTCTTCGCGCGTATCGGCGAGAGCTTGCTCACGGCGATCGAGTTCGGCGAGCCGCGGAGCCGCCTTGGCCTTCTCTGCCTCGAAGGTGCGTTTGGCTTCCTGCACCTTTCGAGCAGCCGTCTGGACGGACTGCTGCAATCCCGCGAGCCGGTCGCGCCGTTCCTGGTAGCGAGCGTATAGGTCGCGGCGCAGGTCGGTCAACTCGTTACGAACTTTGTCCGTCTCGTCCTGTTGTCGTGCCAGGTCCGTGATCTGGGCCTCGCGCGATTGGCACTCGCGTTCGATGTCCTCGCGGCGTCGATACCACAAGGCACGATCGGCCTCCAAGTCGGCGGCCTGCTGCTCAAATTGCCGGCGCTGTTTGTCGAGTTCAGCGCGTTCGGAGTCGAACGATGGCAACGGGGCGGCCGCGACCGGCTCGAAGCGAATGCCACCCGTCAAGGCAGCGGCCACATCGACGCGCACGACAATGGCCAGCGTGCCGAGCGTGACGGTGTCGCCATCGCGCAGCGCGGCCGCTTGCACAGGTTGCCCGTTGAGGAGCAACGGCAATGTCGGAGCGAGCTTCCGCAGGTGTGGCCCGTCCGCGTGGCGCGAGACGACGCAGAGGACTGGCGGCAAGTTGGTGCCGGAAAGCCGCAGATCGCAACCGGGGACGGAACCGATCAGGAACTCGCCGCCGACCACGTCGTAGGTCACAGGCCGACCGCCGCCGTGGCGCAGCTCCAGGCGCACGGCCGGAGACGTATCAAGAGTTGGATCGTGAGCCATCCTGGCGGCACATCCGTGGGCCGAAGTCCGGGAGTATCCCTACTAGGGACCGCATTGGAACATGTCGCGCGGATTTTGGGAAGAGCAGTCTTCCGGACGCGCGGGCCTGTGAACCCGGCGTCCTCGTTCGTTTGGCTCTTACTTCTTGGTTCTTGCGTCTTTTCCGGTAGTATCCCAGCATCACCCGCCACCCGGAGGACCCTCTCATGCGCCATCCCGACCGCCGGACCATGCTCGCCTCATCCGCCGCCGCCCTCGGCACGCTCGCCGCCGGCGATCTGTTCGCCGACGAGGTCGCCAAGCCCAAGGGCAACATCAATCAGTCGCTCTGTCGCTGGTGCTACGGCAAGATCAAGCTCGACGAACTCGCCGAAAAGTCGAAGGCGATGGGCTATAAGTCGGTCGAGCTACTCAAGCCTGACGAGGTACTGACGGTCAAGAAGTTCGGCATGACGTGCGCCGTCCTCAACGGTGGGCCGTCGATCGGTATCGGCAACTGCCTGAACCGGCCCGAGAACCACGAGAAGAACGTCAAGGACCTGAAGGCGTCGATCGACTTCGCCGCGGCCGAAGGCGTGCCGAACGTTATCTGCTTCTCCGGCAACCGCAAGGGCATGCCAGATGACGTGGGCCTGAAGAACTGTGCCGAGGGCCTCAAGAAAGTCGTCGGGTACGCAGAAGAGAAGAAGGTCACGCTGGTGATGGAGCTGCTCAACAGCAAGGTGGACCACAAAGACTATATGTGCGACCGGACGGCGTGGGGCGTCGAGCTGTGCAAGACCGTCGGCTCGCCGCGATTCAAGCTGCTCTACGACATCTACCACATGCAGATCATGGAAGGCGATGTGATCCGGACGCTGCGTCAGAACAAGGAATGGATCGGCCACTACCACACCGGCGGCAACCCCGGCCGCAACGAGATCGACGAGACGCAGGAGTTGAACTACCCGGCAATCATGAAGGCCATCCTGGCAACCGGCTACGCCGGCTATGTCGCGCAGGAGTTTATCCCGAAGCGCGACCCGCTGACCTCGCTGGCGCAGGGGTTCAAGATTTGTGACGTGTAACGACACTCGACGCCGCTTGGGGTTTCGCAGGTCACGGCCTTGCAAAGCCGCAAGCGGCGTCACGGAGGTGAACTACTTCCCTCGCGCCTTTTCGCGGTACTTCTTGGCGCGATCCTCGTCCCTTAGTTCCTGGAACAAGTCGGCGATGCGCTGGGCTGCCTTCTGCGCTTCCACCGCGTCCTGGTTGTAGATCAAGTCGACCTTGAGGTAGGCGTAAAGGGCGTCCTTTTTGAACTTTGGGTCGCGACTTAGCACGTCGCCGGTCATGTTGTACGCTGCCGCCTTGAGGCTCGCGTCCGGCGTCTTGTCGATGAACTCCTCGAGTTGCTTGACGATGGCCTCCGGCTCGCCGGCCTGTGCGCCAATCTGGTAGAGCTTGGCCCGCGGGTCCGTCGGCGGTAGCGACTTGAGCCGGGCTTGAGCTTCTTCCGTCCGTCCCGCTTGGAGCAGCATGTCGATGACCAGGTACATGCACTCCTGCTTCACTTCGGCCGGGGCGTCTTTGGTGGCGGCCAGGTCTTCGTAGGCCTTACGCGCCCCGTCGAGATCGGGCGGCTGCTTGGCCGCGAGCATCCGACCGAGCAGCCGAGTCACCGGCACGACCTGCCACGCGTCCGGGTGGTCCTTGCGGAACTTCGATAGGGCTTCGACGGCCCTCTGCGTTGCCTCGACCGAGTCCTCAGCCCGGTTGGCGATGATCGTTGCGATCTTGTATTCGAAGTGGCGTTTGAGCGGCTTTCGCTCCTGCACGACCGGCGACTTCAACATTGCCTCGTATTCCTTCACCGCGTTGGCCGGGTTCTTGGCCTCCTCGCCGAGCGCCCGACCGTAGGCCAGCCGCAAATCGCCGGTGACTTCATACTGCACGTCGAGAATGTCGCCACTGGCGATCGTCTTCGCCCCAACCTTAAGACCCGCAACCGACTCGGCCTCGACCTTACCGCTCGCCAGCGATTCGCCGCCCTTTCCACTTCGGTCGCGGTACTTCACCTTGTCCTGGGCTGGGGCAAGACCCGTGAGGAGCAGAAGCAGGGTGATGGAAAGAGGGGTACGCATATGCGGACACTCGCCCCACCGCTTGCCATCGGTGGACCTTTGGGATGATTGAAGAAAGCCCACCGATGGCAATCGATGGGACGGGCATTTACCGTGCCAACAGCTTCGTCCCGCCCGCTTCCGCGTACTTCCGCTTCAAGAGCGGGTCGCCGTCGAGCATCTCGATGAACTTCTGTTTGAGGTCCCCGCCGCCGAAGTCGTCCTGACCATCCTCGAACTTGCGGATCGCGCCGGCTACATCGGCGATGCGCTTCTCCTTCGCCGCCGGGTCTTTCTGCAGATTGCCGCTCTTGAGGACGATCCGCAGTTCGTAGAAGTAGAACTGCCAGTAACGGTCGCGCATCGGCTGGGCCGAAGCCTTTGCCTGCTGGGCCGTGGCCAATTTCGCCTGGGCGGCTTCGCGCTCGGAATCGGTCTTTGCCTTGCGCAATTCGTCGTCGGCCAATCGCTCGTCGCGTACCGCCTTGTCGAACTCGGCCCGCGGTTTGGCGAGTGCCGCCTGGATGTCGCGGCATTCCTTGACCGCCGCCGGCAGATTGGGCCGGTCTTCGTACAGGAATACCTTTTCGGCTCGCACGTCGAGGTTGGTCTTGCCCCAGTCCTTGAGTATCTCGGTCAGCACGGCCGCGGCTTTGTCGAATTGTTTCGCCAGCCGGTACTCTTTCGCCAGCGTCATGCGGGCGTACTGGTAGAAGCGCTTCGCGTCCTCGTCGTCGCCCTTCGGCTGCGGGATCGCAGCCAGGACTTCCGCCGCCCGGTCATGCCGTTCTAGGCTGGCGTATGCCTGGGCCAGAAATGCTCGCACGTTGCCGGGCAAATCCTTCGGCTTGGCCATTTCGTCGAGGAATGACGTCAGGCCCTTTTCGAGCTTTTCGCGTTTGTCCGACTCGCCCTTGGCCTTGGACGCCTCGGCTTCCTTTTTCAAGTCGAAGACGACCCGCAATAGACGATCGTTCGTCGACACGCCGAGGTTGCCCGCACCCTTCGCCGCCATCTCGACGAGGCCAAGGGCCGTCTGAGCATCGCCAGGACGGTTCGCTTCGATGGCCACTCGGAGTGCCAGCATCAGCACCTGAACCTGTACCTCGCGGTACGGAGCGTACCACGACTCGGTAGCCGCCTCGGGTGGCTTACCCGTCAACTCAGCTCGCACGCGCTCGTAAAGCGGGGCCAGCGCCTTGGCCCCTGCGTCGGCCTTGTCGGCCTGGAACAATTTCGCCGCCCGGCCGAGCGCGCCCGCAAGCTGCACCTTCGCCGCCTCCAAGGCCACCTGCGGCACCAACGACTTTTCCAACGACAGCTTTGGCGTCAGGTCGGCCATGCGCTTCCCAAGCGCCTCGGCCTTCGCGTCCTCACCCGCGATCAGGAGTAGATTGCCAAGCTGGAGTTTGGCCATAGACGACGCAATGGTCGATTCCTCGCTCGCGCCTGGGACGGGTTCGGGAAGTTTCTCCAGGTCAGCGATCGCCTGCGCGAGCAGCTTCTTTTTCTGGTCCTCGGGCAGCTTCACATCACGCGATTGGGCCCGCTGCGTGCTCGTGCCTTGCAAGAACCGTGCGGCCGCGAGACCGGGGTAGGTCGGGGAGATTCGAGCGAGCATGGCCAGTGCTTCGACGACGTTGCCATCCTGCTCCAGAAACGTCGCCAGTTGGTGACGAGCGTAGTCAGTGACAGGCTCGTCGGGCCAGGTCTTCTCCATGTACTCGGCTAAAGTGCGAAGGCGGCGCTGGTCGGCCTTCAGCTCGTTTTCGTCGGCCGCACGGCGGCGGTCGTCGGCGATGATGGCCGAATAGGCTTGCAGCGCGTAGGCCGTCGCCTCGGCCCCGCGCGGCCCAGCCGAGTGCGATCGACCCATCCACTCGCCGAGGACCGCTGCCGCATAGGGATCGCCGCTGACCAGATGCGCGTAGGTCAACATGACGCGAGCGTCGGCCAAGTCACGGGGAGCGTCACTGCGGCCGGCCAGTCCCAACCCGCGGTTGAGCGCAGCAATCGCCTTCGCGTACCGACGTGCCTTTTCAGCGTCGGGCTTGCCACTTTGAGTCGCTTCCCATGCTTCGACCTGAGCGGCAAGGTAGCACTCCTCGAAGGTCTGGAGGTTTGCCACCGGGCCGCCGGCTCGTTCGGCCATCAGGGCAACGAGGATGCTGGCTCGCTTGGCATGGGCACGCTCGGTGAATTCGTTCTCGCCGTCAGCCAATGACTTGAGAAGGCGCTCGATCCGCACGAATACCGGACGTGCAGCGGGTGTCACCCGAATCGCCGCGCCCTTGGCGTCCCGGATGATTCCCGATTGAACCTGCTCTTCGAGCGCGCTCGCCAGCAGAAACCGAACGCCCTGTCCCTCCGCCGTGTCCGTTGCGGCGGCATGGTCTTTGAGCCACTTCTCGCAGCCATCGACGACATCCTTGACGGCTTCGACCCGCTTCAGCACTGCCACATCCTTGAACTTCATCAGATGCAGTCTGAACTGCGCGAGCCGGGCGGCTTCGGCGGCGACCGGCTTTTCTTCCTTCGCCGCTTGTTCGTAGAGCCGCACGGCGTTCGGCTTGTCGTCCAACTCCTCGTAACATCGCCCCGCCCACACACGTGCGAGCCAGCCGAAGGCGCTGTCCCTCTCGTCAGCGTAGATGGCCGACAGATCGTCCTGGGCCGAGCGAACGACTTTGGCGCGATCCTTGATCTCGGTCGCGCTACCGTCAGACATCGCCATGGCCTGGTTGAGCTTGTTGATCGCGGTCTCGAGCCGCGCTTGTCCCTTCGCGCGGACGAGCGATTCCCTGAGAGCCTTCTCGTCGTCGTTGGATGGCTCGGCAAGTTGTCGCATCTTGGCGTCGATCGCCTTGGTCGCCTCGCTGAGCTTCGCGGCAGCCTCACCGAATAGCGGTCGGGCACGGGCCACGAGGTCACGGCGGGCTGCTTTGTCGTCGGTACGACGGGCTTGGGCAAGGAGTTGCTTGCCTTGCAGAGTCGTCAGCCTTGCGAGATCGAGTCGGGCTTCGGCCGCCAGTGGATGATTGGGGTTGGCCTGAAGAAAATCGTCGTACGCCTGCTTGGCCGCTTCGAACTGCTTGTTGCGCTTACGGTCATTGCCCTCGTAGACGGCAAGGTCGAGGCGTGCCTTGGCTAGTTCGAGCGGCAGGATCGCCTTGAGATTCGCCGGCGGATTCTTGCCGAGGCGTTCGAGGTAATCGACGGCCAGGTCGGCCATGCCGTTGGCCCGCAGTGCCCGCACCAAGTCGAGATGTCGCTCCTCGGCCCGGAGCGAGGAAGTGAGTACGACGAGCGCGAGCCCGACAACGGCAGCGCGAGCCATGCGGTAAAATCCCCTGACGGGAAAGGTCGCATCAGTGCATCAGGGGCGTCTTAGAATTGTGGGGCCGACCGGGCGGCCCCGTCAAGGGCCAGTTGGCGCTCACGCGCCAATGCGATGTCGCTAACCTGTATGACATGTCCGCGCTGTTAACGCCACCGATTGTGCCACCGCGACCGCAGTTCGCCGGCCCTGTCTTCCTTGGCAGCCGTGCGATGCCGTCGCGGTACTTCCTTGCCCCGCTGGCTGGCTATACGAACCTCGCCTTGCGACGGACGTTGCGCGAGGTCGGCGGTCTCGGCCTTGCCACCAGCGACCTCGTCAATGCCCGTTCGTTGCTCGAAGGCAGTCGAAAGTCGAAGGAGCTAATCGCCCTTCACTCGGACGACCGGCCGACGGCGATTCAGATTTACGGCCCCGATGCCGACTACCTCACGCGCGGAGCGCAGCATCTCGTCGCGTTGGGTGTCGAACACATCGACATCAACATGGGCTGCCCGGTCAACAAAGTGACCAAGACCGGCGGCGGCTCCGCCATGATGTGCGACACGACAGGCAAGACGATCGATCTCGTGCGTCGTGTGGTTGAAGGGGTGCCGGTACCGGTCACGGTGAAGATGCGACTCGGCTGGGATGCAGTGCAGTTGACCGCTCCTTTTTTTGCCCGCGAGTTTGAGCAAGTCGGCGTCGCAGGCATCACCATCCACGGGCGAACGCGCGCCCAGGGCTTTAGTGGATCGGTCGATCTCGATGGCATCGCTCGTGTCGTCGAGGCCGTCGAGCGGATTCCGGTCGTCGGCAACGGCGACGTGCGAACGCTGGCCGATGCAGCACGGATGTTCGCCGTCACCGGTTGTCGGGCCATCGCCATCGGCCGCGGAGCGCTCTTGAACCCGTGGTTCTTCAAGCAACTCTGCCAATGGGAGTCGACCGGCCACCCTGGGGAGCCGCCGACGTATCACGAGCGGCTCAACTACATGGAAACGCACGTCCGCCGGCTGTGCGACCTCCGTGGTGAACGGTTCGGCTGTCTCCAGTTCCGCAAAGTGGCGAACTGGTACTGCAAGGTGCTGAAGCCCGGGAAAAACGTGCAACAGGTGCTGGTGATGCTCGACACGCTGGCGACGTTCGACGAAATCGTCGGCCAGCTGCGCGAGCAAGGCCCACCACCCGGCTGGCAAGCCGGCGCTGCCCCGGCGATTCCGGTTCCGAAAGGCCCCATCGATAAGTGGTGACCGCTAGACGCTGTCACCGCTCCGGGGACAACCCGATCAGCATGCCCGACGGCTAAAGTCGCGGATAGCATTGGCGACTATCCCTGCTTCGGTTCCAAGTCCACCGAATACAGCACTTTGCCGGTCACGTCGTGCAATCGAGCCGTCAGCGTTCGCGATTTTGCGTCTACGCGCAGAGTGCCGAAAAACTGGAACCCATCGCTTGGCGGGCGGTTCCCCTTCATGCCTTTCGGGATGCCGAGGAACTTCAACTCCGGACCGAAGGTTGCGTCGAGCCGACCGGGGCCGAACGTACCTGCGTGGGCCGGTCCGGCAACGAACTCCCAAAACGGGTTGAAGTGCGTGAATTTCGCCCGTGCTGGGTCGTAGTGGTGTGCGGCCGCATAGTGGATGTCGGCTGTCACAAACACGACGTTGCGGACCTTTTCGTCGTGCAACCACTTGAGCAGGTCGGCGATTTCCAACTCGCGGCCGAGCGGTGGGCCGTGGTCGCCATTGGCGACCGCTTCACTCGCGGTCGAGTCGCGCGGCCCATCCGTTACGATCACACCGAGCGGCATGTCGCTGGCAATCACCTTCCACGTTGCTGTCGATGCCTTCAAGGCGCGCTTGAGCCAGGCAAGTTGCGTCGCCCCGAGAATGGCAGACTCGGGCGTTAGGGTCGGCTGGCGGTTGGCCGAGTTCGGCCCCCGGAAGGATCGCATGTCCCATGCAAAGACCTCGACCTGCGGCCCAAGCCTGGTCGAGCGGTAGAGCCGGTGCGGTTCACCCGGGTATGTCCGCACGGGCTGATAATCCAAAAATGCGGCCCGTGCGCGGGCGGCCAGCAGGTCGTCGGAGCGCTCGGTATAGCGCACGTCGCCGTGGAGATTGCCGGGAAACCAGTTGTTGCGCACTTCGTGGTCGTCCCACAGCACGAGCTGCGCGGTCGAAGCGTTGAACGCTCGCAGATGGTCGTCGAGAAGGTTGTAGCGGTAATTGCCGCGGAATTCGTCGATCGTCTCGGCGACCTTCGATTTTTCGGGAATGATCAGGTTCTGCCAAATCGTGCCGTCGTCGAGGCGGACCTGCGGCACGATTGGATTGTCGGCGTATATCGTGTCGCCGAGGTGGACGAACAGGTCCGGCCCGGCGCGGTGCATTGCGTCGAAGATGCGCATGCCGCCGCGAGATGGGTCGATTCCCCACCCTTGCCCACACACATCGCCGGTGAATGCAATCGTCGTATCCCGCGGCTCGCCGCCGGGCATGGCAAAGGAGCCGACGGCCGGCTCGCCGACATTGCGGCCGTCTCGCAAGTCTACGGCCGTGATGCGGTAGAAAACTCGCTGTCCGGACGGTAGGCCGGCAAGGTCGAGCTTGGCGGTGAAGTCTGCATGCTCAACTGCGTCCGGCCCAGCGATACGGGTCGGGTTGGCGAAACGGTCGGTGGTGTCGTGTTCGATCAAGATGCGGCACGGCCGATCGGCGCGGGTCCAGACGATGGCCCGTCCGCCGTCGAGATCGCCGGCGGCGACACCCTGGGCAAGCCGTGGCCGGTCGGCTCGCACGAACGCTGGGGCCACGCCGGAGGCCAGCATCGCAACCAGGAAGCTGCGGCGGTCGGTGGTCATCACAATCGCTCCAAGGGAAGGCGCGGGTGCGAAGCCGCTGGCGGCTTAGCGGGGCGGGTCAAATGGAAAGATCCGCTTCCAGTCTTTCTTCATGTCTGCAAGGACCCAGCCGCGCTTCGGTGCTTCATCGAGCGCCCGGTCGAGCCGGCCGACCAGCGAGTTGCGGTCGTAAGCATACTCACGCTCGGCGTCCGTGTGGTGAACGATCAGGCCGAACCGCGGACCGGGGCTAGTCGTTGTCCAGACGAGCATTTCGTAGTCACCGTCGGAGTTGCCGAACGCCATCACCGGCCGCCGACCGATGAACTGGCCGATGCCGACGGGCTTGCCCGCCTTGTCGTCCACGAAGTTCATCTGCGGCAGCCGTAACAACACTGGTTTGTCGCCGCGCAGCTCGTACTTCGTCTTCACCGAGCTGCCGATCACCTGCTCGGGCGGGATGCCGTACACCTTGTCCGTGAATGGCCGCATGAACTCGATGCCGCCGCCGGAGACGATGAACGTCTTGAAGCCGTTCGCCCGGACGTAGGCAAGCAGTTCGAGCATCGGCTGGTAGACGCACTCCGTGTACGGCCGCTTGAACAGCGGGTGTCGGGCCGTCGCCAGCCAGTCCTTGACGATGGCCTCAAAATCGTCGGTGGACATGCCGGTGTGGGTGGCCATGATCAGCTCCACAAGCCGTCGCTCGCCACCGTCGAGGATGGCTTTCATGTCGTCGTCAAGGACGGCCTTGAACGGCTGCCTCTCTTTCCAGTCGGCGTTCCGGGGGGCCAGTGCCCGCACCCGGTCGAAGGCAAACTGCACCTGCGTGTAGATCGGCTGTTCGACCCAGAGCGTGCCGTCGTTGTCGAAGGTGGCGATCCGTTCGGGCACCGGCACGAAGTCGGGCGAACCGGGCTTTGTCACCTTGGCGACGAATTCGACGATGGCCTTCTTTGTCGGCCCCTCGTTCCACGAGGGCAGCGGGTCCTGGGCCGCGGCCGTGCCGACGAACACGATCGCCACCCATGCGAGGCGGGTCATAGCAATATCCTCGACTGCGATGTCAGGTCAGACGGCCGTCGGCTTCAGAATGGACCGGAACGCCGCCCCAATCTCAGGGTACTGGAACTGGTAGCCGAGGGCCTTCGCCTTGGCTGGAATCACGCGCTGGCCGGTGGTCACCATCTGCGCGACTTCACCGAGGACAAGACGCAAGCCGAACCCCGGCGTCGGCATGAACGCCGGCCGGCCGAGAGCCGCGCCGAGGGCCTTGCCAAATGCCTTGTTCGTCACCGGCTGCGGCGCAGTGCCGTTGATCGGGCCGCGAGCCTCGGCGTGGTCGAGGGCCAGCAACATGATACCCACAATGTCGGCGTGATGAATCCAACTCAAGTACTGCCGGCCCGAGCCGACTGGGCCACCCGCGCCAATTTGGAATGGCAGCAGGAGTTGCTTCAGAGCTCCGCCGCGCCGGTCCAGTACGACGCCCGTACGGATCATCGCAACCCGCACGCCGGACGCCTCGGCATTACGCGCCGTCGCTTCCCACTCGGCACACAATTTGGCCATGAAGTCGTTGCCATTTGGGCTGTCCTCGGTCAACTCCTCGTCGCCGTGCGGGCCGTAGTAACCGATTGCAGAGCCGTTGACCAGCACCTTGCATGCCGCCCCCGGCTTCGCCAAGGCCGCGACGACGTTAGCCGTGCCGTTCACGCGGCTATCGCGCATCGTCTGCTTGTACGCGGCGTTCCAGCGCTTGTCGAAGACCCCGGCCCCAGCCAGGTTGACGACGCCATCGCAGGCAGCCAATGCGTCTTGCCAATCGCCGGGTTGCGTCGGGTCGCCCTGGATCACAGTCACGTCCTGGCCGACGCGCTCCCAGGCGTCCGCCTGGCGCGAAAGGGCCATCACTTCGTCGCCGCGCTTGCGCAGTGCCCGAATCAGCCTTGAACCGATCAACCCCGTACCGCCGGTCACGAATACCTTCATCGCAGTACCCCCGTCCCGTGTCGCCGTCCCTCATAATAGGCTTGCGCGGACCGATCGGACCACACGTCAGACACGCACGGTCGATCTTCCAACGGTTGACAACGGACGCTAGCGATCTTTGGCAGCTGTGCCGAGCGGGAATACCCACTCGACCACGCCATCGGGATTCTGACCGGTCGGCAGGGCATCTCCGTGGAGCTGCAAGTCTCGCCAATGTAATGGGCCGTTCACGCCCTGGGCGACCACGCGGACGCGCCGCGAGGATCCCTCGACGTGAATCGCCAGGAAATGCTGAAAAAAGGGTGCCCGGTCGAAATTGAACGCGGCCGACATCAGCTCCGGCGACGACGGCCACGCCCCGAGCCGTTTCGTCCAGTACCACATCGGCTGCTTCCACCACTGTACCTCGCTATTGAGCTTGTCGATGATGGCATCCGCCCGCGGGTAATTGGCCGTGTCGCGGACGGCTGGCGTCTTTGGCCAAGCGAGAGCGGTGCCGATGCTCAAGTACGCTCCACCGCCGCCGGTCACGAAGTGCGCCATCGACCGGGCCACACCATTGGTCTCGTACGGCTCGCGGTAGTACTCGAAGTCGTGCGTGTCGCCAGCGACGACGACTTCCGCGCCGTGGTCGTGCAACAGTTTGTGAACCTCAGCGAACGTCGGATGATCGTTGCCGCGATAGTGGCCGCCGGCGTAGAGCGGGTGCCCGAGAATCGCCATCGTAAACTTGCCGTGCGACCGCTTCAGAGCCGACCGTACCCAGTTGAGCTGATCGGCATCGACGGACTTGAGAATGCCCGTGTCCACGACGATCAGCGCGAACCGATCCGTCTGGACCTCGAAGTAGGGCGCCTTTTGTCGTCCGGCCTGCACGCCGTACTCGCGACGGAGCACGGCGGCTTCGTCGGTTAGGGCATCGATGTGGCGTTCGGTTGTCGTCGTCAATCCGTGGTCGGCGGCGACTCGCGCCCGCAGCGCCGCACGGGCCGCGGTCGGTTCGAGGAAGTTAGCGCCAAACGCCTCGAGGGCATCGTACCAATCGTGGTTGCCCGGTACCGCATAGATCGGTTTCGTCACGCCTTTGAATGGCAGGTAGAACTTCGGCTCGTAATCCTTCATCGCCCCGGACGGATAGATCACATCGGACGACACGACGAGGAACTTGAACTCGGGCCGGCTCATCAGCCCGAGGAACTGGTCGCGCAAGACGTGCTGCGACGCATCGCCCTCGCCCGTGTCGCCGATGACCACGAAGCTGAAATCGGCCGTTCCAGCCACGCCCTCCGGCGTCACGCGAAACAGCTCGGCGTCGTCGCCAGAGGTGCCGCGCACGGCCCGAATCATCTCCGTCCGCCAGTCATCGACTCGCAACTCCGTCCACCGCTCCCACAGCCCGGTGCCCCAGTTTTCGGTGTTGAAGAACCAGCTCGCGGCGAACAACGGACTCATGGCCACGAGGATCGCGGCCGGCGGCAGACCGACATGTAGCGCCCGCCGCACCGCGGCTCGTGGCGACCGGTACGCACTATCGACTCGCTCGGCGAAATGCATGCGATGGATCAACCAGCGGCGCTCGATCCGTGAGATGGGTCCCAACTTCCGGCCGGCATCGACTCGGCTGAGCAGCCGCGACCAGGCCCGCCGTTCGATGGGCCGCGTCAGCCAGCGCCATGTGAGTCCCAGCGGCGTAATGATCGCGAGGGCGAAGATCATCGCGTAGAGCAGATCGCCGATCACGGCGACGATCGGCGACACCAGGCCGACGAGGTTCCAGTTCGCTTCCATGCGGCCGATGTGAATGAACAGAAACGTCACGACGAACGTGGTCTGCCAATAAAGGTCAAGCGGCCGGCGAGCCTCCTCACGCTCGCGGACTTCCTTGGACAGCCGCGAGACCTCCGCGTGAGGAGCCAAGCCAAGCCGACGATCCGGGTGGCCGAGATCGTCCGACACGACACCATAAGGGGCCGCCCGGTCGGCCAACATGGCCCAACCGGCGGCAACGACGTGGATGCCGACATACATGCCAATGGCCTGCGACCCGGACAACGGCCACTGAATGGCGATCAACACCGCGAGGAGTAGATTGATGGCGGCACCCGCGAGCAGCACCAACCGGCTCTTCTCGGTCCGGTGGCGCATCGCTGCGATCACGTTGGTGATGCCGTCGACGGCGAACCAACCGGCAAGAAGTATCGCTAGGCCGCTGGCGATGAGCATCGGTCGTGCGAAGAGAAGCAGCCCGGCCCCGACAGTCAGTTCGCCACTTACGACGCGCACCCGGCGCTGTCGCTCGTCGCTAATCGTGTACGAGTACAGCAGTTCGACAGTACCGCCGAGGACGGCAAACCAGCCGACCGGGTACGGCGCGTCGAGGCCAGCGACGAACGGCATCGCGACGGCGACGATCCCGAGGATCATGGCGGCTAAGCCGCAAGCGACGCGCCATCGGACGATGGTCGGACCGGGGGCATTGGTGGACATTAAAAACGTCTCGGCGTTGGAGGTGGAGTTGTCATACGGATCGGGGCCAGTGTCCGGCCCGCGGGCGGCTGCATAGTACACCCAGGTGCGGCCTAGTCGTCCCCGGCCGGCCGGACCAATCGTGGAGGGCATCGTGACCGCTCGCTCCCGCCGCACGGCGTTTACGCTCATCGAGTTGCTCGTCGTCATGTCGATCATCGCAATCCTCATCAGCCTCCTGCTACCGGCTGTGCAGAAGGTGCGCGAGGCGGCCAACCGTATCAGTTGCGTCAACAACCTTAAGCAGATCGGCCTCGCGTTCCACAATCATCACGACGCCGCTCAAGGCTTCCCGTCGGGCGGCGATGTCCGCATATACCCTCTAGGCGGCGGCAACGATCTGCAAGGCGGGTGGGCGTATCACATCCTCCCGTACATCGAGCAGCAGAATCTCCATCGGGCGGACCTGGCGACGATCAAGTCGACGCCGGTCAAGCTGTACTTCTGCCCGAGCCGGCGGGGACCGTCCCGCTCGGCCGGGGGGTGGAGCGAGGGCAACGCGCTGATGGACTACGCGGCCAGCAACCAGGACGGTCTCGACCGCTCAGACGGTGGCAACAACGACGGCACCGGCGTCATCCGGTACAACCAACAGACCCGCATCGCCGCGATCGTCGACGGTACGTCGGAGACGCTGATGGTCGGCGAGAAGCGACTATGCCTGACGACGCTCAACACTGGCGTGGTGGACGACGACCACGGCTACAGCATCGGCTGGGACATGGACACCGTCGCCCGCACCGACTTCCCGCCCGACCAGGACGCGATCGGTGACTGCGTGATCGGCGGGGCGTACCAATGGAACGGGCGGTTCGGGTCACTGCACACCGCCGCGTTCAACGCCGCGTTCGCCGACGGCTCCGTCCGGCAGATCCGCTACTCGGTCAAGCCGAGCGTTTTCAAGAACCTCGGGAACGTCGCCGACGGCCAAGTCATCGGTGCCAACGACTACTAATCGCCGTCCCTTCCACGAGGCGTCTGATGCCGTTTACGGTTATGTGCCCGACCTGTAGCGCCAAAGAGCAAGTCGAGGACGCGATGGCTGGCCGGCACGTCACCTGTTCGACGTGTACGCGCCGCTTCGTCGCCGAGGCGAAGCCGGCCCAACCGCCGGCGAAGGCCAAGGTCGGACCCGCCGCGGCCCCGCGTGCGGCTCCGCGGCCGGCCTCCCCCCCACCGCCACCGCCACAGGACCCGCGTCCGGCCCCGCCATCCTTCGACGCGCCGCGTCCGGCCCCGCCGCCGGCGGTCGACGAGCCAGCCGAGGCAGAATCCGGCAAGCCCGGCCGGCGCCGCGGCACTGGCCGGCGCCGCAAAGGCAAGACAGGGCTATGCCATCTGGCGTTGGCCTTGGGCTGTGCGGCGCTGTCCATCGCCACGGCCGTCGGCTGGACCATCGTGCCCTTGATCCTGGGCACCCTCGCACCGATCGTGGCAATGGTCGCCTTCATTCTCGGTGAGCGGGACGCGCTGCGGGCGGCATGCAGCGGCATCGGCACGATGGCTGGCGTCGTCTCCCTCGTCGTCGTGGCTTTCCGGCTTGGGGGTGGCGGGCCACGGGCTGTGCCGATGTCGGCCGAGGAGAAAACCGCGCGGCAGTACGTCGTGTTTCCCGACGGCCGACAACTGCTCCGCACGCCGAAGACCGACGACTGGGTCGATGCCGAGAAGACGGCCGTCGAAGTCAACGGCGTCTACGTCGGCGTCCTGGCTGCGATCCGCGAGCGCGTGGAGTTCCGCGTGAACGATAAGCCGGTCGCGTCGCCGGAGGGCCAGTGTCTGGTCATCCGCCTCCGCGTGATGCCGGCGGAGCGCATCCCCAAGGAGGTGCGGTTCACCCCGTGGAGCGACGGCACGGGCGAAAAGGCCAGCGTGACCGACGCCGAGGGGAAAACAGCCTCGCTCGTGCCCTTCCCCAAAGGCGCAACGACCGCGAAGTACGCCCGGCAGACGGAGTTCTTCCCGGCGATGTACGTGGAAGACGTCTTGGTGTTCCCGGCCCCGGAGGCGGAGGGCGACGTGAAGCTGACCGTGCCGGCGGAAGCCCTGGGCGGCGTCGGGCCGATCCGCTTCGTGCTAAAGGGCGGCAAGGTCGGCACCGCGAAGCCGAAGCCGGCGACCCCGTAGGGTGGTACGACCGCAGGGCGCCACCGCGAACCGCCGGTCGCCCTGGCGGTTCGCGGTGGCACTCCCTGCGGTCGTACCACCCTACAGGTTTAGCGGCGACAGGTTCATCCACCGATGCGGTAGTCGAACGTCTCCATGTTGAGGTTCGGGTTGTAGTACGGGTCCAGCCCGATCGTGCCCCACTTGGCGCGGAAGGCATCGAGTTCGGTCGCGAACACGCCCGGCTTCGTCACCGACTCGTGGTGGACGAGCTTGGCGTGTGGCGTGAAGACGACGCGGTAGCCGAGCCGCCGCACCGCCAGGCAGTAGTCCACGTCGTTGTAATTCAGAGGGAACGCCTCGTCGAAGCCGCCGACCCGCTTGAACACGTCCCGCCGCGTCATCAGGCACGCGCCGGTCACGGCCGCGCAGTCGTGCGGCAGGACGGCCCGGCAGAAGTAGCCGGTGTGTTTCGCCGGGAAGCCGTAGAACGGGTGCCCCGGCCGGCCGTCGAGGACCGTCACGCCGACGTGCTGGAGCGCCCCGCCGGGGAACACGAGCTTCGCCCCGACCGCCCCGACCTCGGGCTGCTGCGAGAACTCGAGCATCGCGTCAAGCCAGTCGTCGGCCGTCACCTCGGTGTCGTCGTTGAGGAACAACAGGTGATCGCCGGCCGCGTGCCGGGCGGCGAGGTTGTTGACGGCCGACCAGTTGAACGGCTCGGCGTACGCGATCCGCCGCACGCCGCGGTCGGCGAGGCGACGCTCCATCTCCGGCGGCATCTCATTGCGGTCGAGGACGAGAATCTCCGGCGTCCGCTTGGTGTGCCGCAAGACGCTATCGACGCAGTTCTCCACTAACGACTCGCCGGTCTTCACGTCGTACTGGCACCGGCTCGGGATGACGATGCTGACGGTCGGCGAACCGACGACATCGAAGCGGACGAAGTTCAGCCCCGCCGACGGGCCGACCTCGGCCCGACCAGAGCGGCCGGTGCGGGCGAGGTGTTCGTCGAGCGCCCGCTGCGCCGCGGCGTGGGCCTCCGGCTTGGCCGCGGCGCTCGTCGCCGTCGAGCCGGGGACGAGCCGCCAGTGGTACAGAACGTCCGGGACGTGGACGATGTTCGGAGTCCGTTCGGTGAGCCGCAGCACGAAGTCGTAGTCCTGCGCCCCGTCGAACTCGGGGCGGAAGCCGCCGAGGTCGCGCATCAGGCTCGTGCGGTAGACGCCGAGGTGGCAGGTGTACATGCAGCCGAGGAAGAACGTCGGCGACCAGTCCGGCTTGAAGAACGGGGCGCGGCGGACGCCGTCCGGCTGCATCTTGTCCTCGTCGCTGTACAGCATGTCGGCCGCCGGGTCGGCGACGATCGCCTTCGCCATCGCGTACAGCGCGTGTTCGGCGATCTCGTCGTCATGGTCGAGCAGGGCAACGTATTGGCCGCTCGCCAGTTCCAGCGCGGCGTTCGTCGTCGCCGCAATGCCGCCGCGGCGGCCGGGCGGGGCGAGCTTGATGCGGTCGTCGGCCGCAGCGTACTCCTCCAACACCGCGCGGACGTGCGGCTCCGGCGAGCCGTCGTCGGCGACGCACAGCTCCCAGTGCGGGTACGTCTGCCGCAGGACCGATTCGACGGCCGCGCGCAGGAAGTGTTCCGGCGTGTTGTACGTCGGCATCAGGATCGAGATCGTCGGCGCATTGTCGGCTTCGAGCGCCCACGCCTTCTGGGCGGCGCGGTCGGCGTCGGTCAGCGCTCGCTTCGCCATCCACTGCTCATAGGCTTTATCGGGTTCGTAGAAGCCGTGGCGGGTGCAGCGCGGGTCGTCGAGGCCGAGCTTCCACTTCGCGGCCACGTCGCGCCAACGGCCGGTGGCGGCGAGGGCCAGCCCGCGGGCCAGCACCGGGCCGGTGTTGCGGTAGGCGCGCAAGAGTCGCAGCTTGCGCCGCAGCGCGTCGACCATCGCGAACGGGCCGGGCCGCGGCGTCACGTCGAGCCGATCCAGGCGGAAGCGGCCCTTGCCGCTGAACGGATCAATGCGCAGCGCCCGCGTCGGCCGCGGCAGGTTGAGGTAGAACTCTTCGTCGTTGTCCCCCGCGGAGACCGGGTAGCGGCCGACGGGTTCGCTGCCGAAACCGCCGCGTTCCTCGGCGTAGACGAGCATCTCGCCGCGGGCCTCCGACTGCATCGTCAGGCGGACCCGCGCCCAGCCGGCCGGCAGGCAGCACGGGACGAAAAACTGTGGGTCGTCGTCCACCGCCTTCCAGCCGCCCGGCTCGTTCGGTATCGGCGCGAGGCCCGTCCACGCCATCAGGTCGCCGGCCCCAAACCCGCGCGGCCGAACGAGGTCCCGCAACCGCCGCAAGGGCGCGAGCAAACGCCACGGCAGCGACCGTTCGACCGCCTCGGCGAACGAGTGCAGGATCAGGAACCGCTGCTCCTGGTCGCGGAGGCCAAGTTCCTGCTGCTTGATAACGGCTTCGAGCGTGGCCGGCAGCGCCCGGAGGCGCGATTCGCGCGCGACGATCACCTGACCCGCGGCCTCGGCGACATGGTTAAGCGACGCGGCCAGGTCGCGCGCCCCGAACGCCGGGAACTCCTCGGCCGGTGGCGGCGCGCCATCGAGCGCGGCCGTCGCGTCGAACGACTTCGCGCACACATAGACCTTGCGATAGTACGCGGCCGCTCCGCCGCTCGGCCGGGCCTGGAATGCCGCCACCAGCCCGCGCCGCACCTCGTCCGACCGCGTGTGGCCCAGGACGCCTTCCGTCAGCAGAATCGACGCCAGCCACAGGTCGAGCGGGGCGTTCGGGAAGACGGCGTGCGGCACGTCGAGCGCCGTGAGGATGTGTCGCACCTCGTCCTCGCGCGGCAGGCCGAACTCCTGGTGCTCACGCAAAAACGGGTGCGGCTCGCCGTGCCGCAACAGGTACGCCGCGGCGGCGACGCGCTCGGCCTCGGCGACCTCCGGCCGGCCGTCGGGGCAGGTGAACACGGCCCCGCGGCGGGCGACCCGCAGGCAGTCGGCGAGGAACGCCGCCCGACCGGCACACGGCACGTGTTCGAGGACTTCGAGCGCGACCACGGCGTCGAACGCTTCATCGGCGAACGGCAACGGTCGGCCGGGTTCGATGCGGTGATAGTCCAGGTCGTCCGGGTCGCCATCGAGGGCGTCGCATCGCACGACGCGGACGCGGGCCGGGTCGAGGAACCGCGGCAAGTGATTGAGGACATTGCACCCCACGTCGAGGACGCGAACCGGCCCGGCGATGCCGGCACAGAGCTTGTCCACGAACCGGGCGACCAGCTCATAGCGCTGGAATTGGTCGAAGTCGAGGATGTCGGCGGTGTCGGGCACTGGCCGCAGTAGCGTGCCGGTCGCAGCGGGCGAAGTGACGGGGATGGTGCGCAGCGCGGTTGACATGGCTCGGCACTCCTTGCCGCGGTGGTCGTCCGTGAAGCTAGGTCGAGGTGGTAAGGTAGCGTGCCGGAAGAGGGGGTGTCAACCCGTGTCGGGACGTGGTACGCTGTCGGGATGCACGACGGCGGCGACGACGAACTGCTGACGCGACTGCGGTCCGGGGAGCCGGCCGCGGCCGAGGCGTTCGTCCGCCGGTTCGGCGGGGCCATGTTCGCCGCCGCCCGCCGGCTGCTCGCCAACGAGGAAGACGCCCGCGATGCCCTGCAAGACGCCTTCCTGTCGGCGTTCCGCGCTCTCGACCGTTTCGACGGTCGGGCGAAGCTCTCGACCTGGCTGCACCGCGTCGCCGTCAACGCGGCCCTCATGAAGCTACGGTCGAAGAAGCGGCGGCCGGAGCGGCCGATCGACGACTTCTTGCCGAAGTTCCTGGCCGACGAACACCAGGCCGACCCGCCAGCCCCGTGGGCGACCCGGCCCGACGGCGTGGTCGAGTCGCAGGAGCGCGCGGGCTGGTGCGGTCGGCCATCGACCGGCTGCCGGAAAGTTACCGTACCGTTTTGCTCCTCCGCGACATCGAAGAGCTAGACACCGAGGAGACGGCTCGCCTCCTCGGCACCAACACGGCCGTCGTGAAGACCCGCCTGCACCGGGCACGGCAGCTGCGCGAGCTGTTGGACCCGCAACTGCGAGAGTCGGCATGACCTGCCGGGAGTTCATCGAGTTCCTGTACGCCTACGACGCCGGCGGCCTGGCCGACGCCGAGCGGGCCGTGTTCGACGACCACCTCGCCGAGTGCCCCGCGTGCCAGGTGTACCTGCGGACATACCGCCAAGCGGTGCGGCTCGGCAAGGCTGCGTTCGCGCCGACCAACGACGCGGTGCCAGCCGAAGTGCCGGAGGAACTGGTGCAGGCCATCCTCGCCACCCGCGCTTCGGTGTAACCGCGCCGAGTCGCCGGCATCACATTTGACGCTCCCCCACCCGTGACGCCGCGACCCGAGTCTTCGAGGGAGCGGTTGATGCGCTCCCCTCGCAAGCTCGGGTCGCGGCGTCACGGGCTTCATGAGGTCTTGCAATGCGCCTCGAATCCAAACACCCGCGCGTCGTCCGCGTCACTCACTGGGTCAACGTGCCAGTCCTCTTCGTCATGATTTGGAGTGGCGTGTTGATCTACTGGGCGCACGATGCCCACGACATCAAGTTCGGCGACACGGTGCTGTTCCACTTCTTTCCCGAGTGGTTCTACGATAAGCTCGGCTTGGCCAATCGATTGGCCGAAGGGATGGCGTGGCACTTCGCGTTCATGTGGCTGTTCTTCGCCAACGGCCTCGTCTACGTCGCGTACACTGCGTTCTCCGGCGAGTGGCGGCACCTGCTGCCGAACACCAGCACGCCGCGCGAGGCATGGCAGGTCGTCCTACACGACCTCGGCATTCGCAAGGAGCCGCTGCCGCCAGCGAAGTTCAACGCGGCCCAGCGCATCGCTTACAGCGGCGTCATCCTGATGGGAGCCGGATCGGTCGTCACCGGGCTGGCCATTTACAAGCCGACACAGCTCGCCTGGCTGACAACGCTCTGCGGCGGCTACCAGTGGGCGCGGACGATTCACTTTGCGCTCACCGTCGGCTACGTCGTGTTCTTCATCGTCCACATCGGGCAAGTGATCCGCGCCGGCTGGAACAACTTCCGAGCGATGGTCACCGGGTACGAACTCGCCGCCGAGAAGGAGCCGAGCCATGTCGCGGTCTAACGAACTCACTGGGCCGGCTGCGGTGGCCGAGATCAAGCGGCTGACCCGCCGCAACTTCGCCATCGGCTTGGCCGCCGCGGCCGCTGGCGGAGGCGGCTGGGCGTACCTGAAGCATTACGGCCCGCAGGACGACAAAATCCCGTGGTTCCTGCGCCGCGTACTACGGACGAACGAGGCCATCAGCCGGGCCGCGTTCGCTGACCGACTCGCGCCCGAGTTCCCCGTCGCCCGCGCTGCCGAGCCGCGCGTCAACGGCCGCTACGGCCTGCTCGAAATGACCGACGCGGCGACGTGGCGCGTCCGCGTGACCGACGAGCGCGGGGCGGAGAGGGAGTTGTCCGTTGCCGACGTATTCGCCGGGCTGCCGCGGGTCGAGATGGTGACGGAGTTCAAGTGCGTCGAGGGTTGGAGCGAGATCGTGCAGTGGGGCGGCGTGCGGTTCGCGGACTTCGCCGCGAAGTTCGGTCCGCCGGCCGGCCGCTACGAGTACGTCGGCCTGATGTCGCCGGCCAAGCCGCCGGACGGCCGGTACTACGTCGGCCTCGACACGGCGAGTGCGCTGCACCCGCAGACGCTGTTGTGCGACTCGATGAACGGCGGGCCGCTAACACCCGAGCACGGCGGGCCGCTACGGCTCGTCATCCCGGTCAAGTACGGCGTGAAGAACATCAAGCAGGTGAACGAAATCGCGTTCACCAACCGCCGCCCGGCCGACTTCTGGGCTGAGCGCGGCTACGACTGGTATCTGGGGCTGTGACGTCAACGCATAAGCCCGCGGCGCAAGTAAGGGCGACCCTTGCTTGCGCCGCGGGCTTATGAATTCCGTGAAAGCGTCGAGGTGCTTCCACGTCGGGCTGACGCCCCGACGCTCGCCCGGATCAAATCAGCGGCGTCTTGCCCGGCACCGGCGTCGGCTCGACTTCCAGCTTCGAGTCCCACGTCAGGTTCTTCGGGAACGTGTCGAGCTTCGAGTTCATCGCGAAGTCCCACGTGACCGGCCGGCCAGTGTACGCGGCCATGCGGCCCATGATCGCCGTCAGCGTGCTTTCCGCCACCTGCTTCAGTTCGTTGATCGGCTTCGTCTCCCGCACCGCGGCGATCAGGTCGGTGTGTTCCTGCACGTACGGGTCCGTCGCCCGCCGGTCGGCCTCGCGGCCGACGATCCGCCGGCCGCGGATCGTGTACTTGTCGACCTGGCACACGCCGTTCGTGCCGACGACGGCCTCCGAGACGTTATTGGTCGTGTTGGGGATGTGCCGGCACGAGCTGTACATGTGGACGCCGCCCGGGTACTCGTAGTCGATCGAGAAGTTGTCGAAGATGTGGCCGACGTCTTTCGGGTCGCCGGCCGGGCGGCTCGGGTTGCCGGGCGTTCGGCTGCCGATACCGTCGCACCGGATCGGGGGCCCCTGCATCACCCAGTTGGCCACGTCCAGGTTGTGGATGTGCTGCTCGCAGATGTGGTCGCCGCACGTCCACAGGAAGTGATACCAGTTGTTCAGGTGGTAGGCGACGTCGGTCACGTCCGGCTTCCGCTTGTGGAACCAGATGCCTTGGCCGTTCCAGTACACCCGCAGCCCGGTGATCGTGCCGAGGTCCCCGTCGTGGAGCCGCTTTACCGTCTCGACGTACCCGAGCTGGTGTCGCCGCTGGGTGCCGGCGACGACCCGCAGCCCCTTCGCCTTCGCCTCGTCGGCGGCGGCCAACACCCGGCGGACGCCCGCGGGGTCCACCGCCACCGGCTTCTCGGTGAACAGGGTCTTGCCGGCCTTGACCGCCGCCTCGATGTGCATCGGCCGGAAGCCCGGCGGCGTCGCCAGGATAACGTAGTTGACCTCGGGGCAATCGATCAGCTTCTGGAATGCATCAAGGCCAACGAACATCCGGTCGTTGGTGATTTCGCCGCCGTTGCCGAGCTCGCGGACCTTGTTGCTCTTGGAGAACTGGTTGTCGATCTTGTTCCGCAGGCTCTTGGCCTGACCCTCGAACACATCGGCCAGGGCGACGATCTTCACCCGCGGGGCCGAGTTCAGCACGTTGTCGGCCGCGCCGGAGCCGCGGCCGCCGCAGCCGACGACGCCGACGCGGATCTCATCGCTCGTGCCTTGCGCGTGCGCGTTCAGCGCCGCGCCGGCCGCTAACACGGCACTGGCCGTCGTCGCGCCTTTCAGGAAGTCGCGGCGGTTGGCGGAGAGGGGGGTGTCCATCGAGTCAGACTCCTGGTGTGAGGGTGGGGTATCGCGCCAAAGCCCACCGATGGCAATCGGTGGGTCGAACCCACCGGACGCCGCCGGTGGGCTTCCCGGGTGATTCACTTCTCGTCCGTGTCCTTGCTCTTCCAATCGACCGGCGGCAGGTAGCCCTTCAGCTCGGGCAGTTCCGTCACCGGCCGGACGATGCGGAAACCGACCCAATCGCAGTCGGTCATCCACCAGATGCTCTGCGGCCGCTGCGGGTCGCGCTTCAGCCAGCTCTTGTCCGACCCGCGGCGGGCGGCACTGCGGCACTTGGCCGCGTCGTCGGCGAACGACCCGCCGCGGACGACGTGCGAGTACCGAACCGTCGTCGGCTTGCGGAACGGGTTGACGAGCGTCTTGCCGGCCCCAGCCTTGTAGTCGTCCGCCGAGTAGTGGTCGAAGCACCACTCCGCCACGTTGCCGAGCATGTCGTGCAGGCCCCAGGCATTCGCCTTCTTCTTGGCCGGCTCGTGCGTGTCGTCCTCGGCATTCTTGGCGTACCATTCGTAGTCGCCGAGTTTGTCGGCGTCGTCGCCCCACGGGTAGGCCGTCTTCGACCCGGCCCGGCAGGCGTACTCCCATTCGGCCTCGGTCGGCAGCCGGTAGGTCTTGCCGGTCTTCCGCGACAGCCAGACGCAGAACATCTCGGCTGCGTGGTGGGTGATGCCGAGGCACGGCTTGCCCTCGCGGCCGTGGCCCCAGGTATCGTCGGTGTAGTGCGGTGTCGGCCGGGTCACCGCGTCGGCGGTCACGACCGGCTCCTCGCGCTGTTTGGACCCCTCGGTGATGCCCTCGTTCTTGTAGAACTGGTCGAAGTGGTCCCACAGCGTCTCGGCCTTGGACATCCAGAAGGCGTGGACCTTGACCTCGTGCTGCGGCCCCTCGTCGGGCGTGCGGTCGGGTTCGGTCGCGGGGCTGCCCATGAGGAACGTACCGGCCGGGATCGGTACCATGTCCAAGGGTGCCTGTGTGCCGGGGACGGCTTCGGCATACGGTTTGAAGTCAGGTGTCGGCTCGGCACTCGCCGGCGGTGTCGCTGGCTGAATGGCAAGGGCCGCGAGAAGTAGGCCGGCCGTCACGGCCAGCGGTCGGCTCCACGATCGCTGCATAGTTCGATTCGTCCTTATCAGAAAGAGAGCCGGCCCATGCGAGGCTCGACCACTGTATGCGGGTTGTTGCTCGTTGTAATCGGCGCGGCACCGGGCGGCGACCCGGCGCTTGCACGCTTCGAGTTCGCCGAGACACAGATGGCGACGCGCTTCCGCGTCGTCCTCTACGCTCCTGACAAGGCCGCCGCGGACAAAGCAGCCAAGGCCGCGTTCCTTCGGGCGGCCGAATTGAATGGTATCATGAGCGACTATCAGCCGGCCAGCGAATTGATGCGACTTTGCGCGAAAGGTGGCGGCGATGCCGTGCCGGTCAGCCCCGACCTGTTCGCCATCCTGGAGCGGTCCCAGCACTTCGCCAAGCTCACCGACGGAGCGTTCGACATCACCATCGGCCCGGTCGTCCGGCTGTGGCGACGGACGCGGCGAACGAAGGTGCTGCCGGAATCGGCGGCCTTGGCCGCAGCCCGTGAACTGGTTGGCTACGAGAAGCTGACGCTCGATCCGGTCGCGAAGACGGCGAAGCTCGCAAAGCCGGGGATGCAGCTCGATCTCGGCGGAATCGCCAAAGGCTATGCCGCCGAGGCCATGCAAAAGGTGCTACGCGATCACGGCGTCACGCGAGCACTCGTGGCGGCGGGCGGTGACATCGTCGTCAGCGATCCGCCACCGGGTACGAAGGGTTGGCGTGTCGGCGTTACGCCGCTCGGCGAGGAGGAGAAAGGCGCGCCGACACTTCTGCTGGCGAACGCCGCCGTCTCAACCTCCGGCGACGCGGAGCAGGCCGTCGAGATCGATGGCAAGCGCTATGCCCACATCGTCGATCCCAAGACGGGCCTTGGACTCGGCGAACGCTTCCAGGTGACCGTCGTGGCCAAGGACGGTACGACGAGCGACGCGCTGGCGACGGGTTTGTCGGTGATGGGATCGGAACGCAGCATCAAACTGATCGAGACCATCGACGGCGTGAGCGCCCGCTTTGTGTGGAAGGGTGAGCGAGGATTAGAGGTCCGGACTTCGCGGGGTTTTCCCCAGAGTCAATGACTAAACCGAAAGCGCCAGCGCGAGTCTCAGCGTGTACGTCGCCGGCGCTTCCGATTCCCATGGATCTCAGTCCTCGTCGTCGAGCGAGACCGCGGGGAGTTTCAAAGTCCCGGCGCAACGGTGTCGATCCAAGTCGCTTCGGAGTCGTTGTGCTGTCGACTCGAGCGATGGATTGAACTGTGCCCATGCATCGACGAAGGCAATTACGTTGAGACACATCGTTTCGTCCTCGGTCGGCGCGGCGAAAACGAAACGCACGACCTTCATCACCTCTGGGTGACTGCGATTGAGCGCCCGGAAGTCGGCGGCCGCTTCGAGCAACTCGATTTTGCCGCCAATCAACTTCCGGATGATCTGCTCTTTCATGTCGATGCGACGGAGCGAAAGCTCGTCGCGACGCTCGAGTTCGATGCGAAATTGCTTGTCGTGGGCGATCTGTTGATGGAGCGACGGCATGTTCCAGAAGTCGAGACCAAGCTCCGACGCCAACGAGGGGTGTGCGAACGCAACACCCGCGGTGGCCAGGGCCAACGAAGCGGCGGCGAGCTGAAAACGACGGTGCAGTTTCATCATGAGTCGCGACTCCAATCCCACGGTGTTCAAGCAACCCCGTTCCGTTCGGGGCTAGCCTGTCACGCCCGCGCTAAGGCGAGAACGCTTGGGGAGAGGGCCAGCAGGCGGGACTCTGCCAACGACCTTTCGCTGGAGAGTGATTGCGGTAGGTGCCCGAATTCCCAGCAGTCGGCGTGCCAAACGACGATCAAATGGGCAGCACGACACAAGTGACCGTCCGAACGCATGTTCAGACGATCACTCGATCTTCATAAATACGCGGAAACGCAAGAGGTGCCCGCGAATGCGGCAATTCGCGACAGCAATCGAGCAGAATTGAACGACGACGAACGGCCGCGAAGGCCAAGGGATTGGTCCGAGAAATTCGCAAAAATATGTGAAAACTGCGGACCAATCCCCGCCGGGTTACTTCTTCGAGCCGGTCAGCTCATCGGCGAGTTTGTCGGCGTCGTAGACCTTGCGCAGTGCCTCGACGATGCCGGCCGAGTGGACCGACACCGCGCGGGCCTGCACTTCCTCGAAGGCGAAATCCAGCACCAATGACTGGATGTTGCCGTCGAAGATGATGCCGACCAACTCTCCGGCCTTGTTGATGACCGGGCTACCCGAGTTGCCACCGATGATGTCGGCCGTCGAGACGAAGTTGAACGGCGTCTTCATGTCGAGCCGGCTCTTCCGCTCGTGCCAGCGCGGCGGCAGATCGAACGGCGGCTTGTCCTTGTGCTCCTCCGCCCGCTGGTACAGGCCGGCGAAGTCGGTCAGGGCCGGCACCTTCTTGCCGTCTTCTTCGTAGCCCTTCACGGGGCCAAATGCCAACCGCAGCGTGAACGTCGCATCCGGGTAGTTGCTCGACCCCTCGATCGCGTACTTCGCGCGCGCGATCTGGGCGTACGCCTGCTCCTCGATTTCGGCGAGTGGCTCGACTTGCTTGCGCAAGGCACGAGCGCGATCGTCCACCGATTTGGCGAACAGGATCATCGGGTCGGTGCAAGCATCCACGGCCGCCTTGCCGCCATCCCACAGTTTCTTCCGCAGTTCGACATCGCCGAGCTTGGTGCCGAGAACGAGTTCGGCCGCTCGGTCGCGGGGCGACTTGCCGGCCAACGCCTTCTGCACCAGCGGATGGTTGCCGCCGAGTTGCTCGGCGAGATAAGTCAACGAATCGGCAAACTTGAGTGTCTCGAAGTCCTCGTAGATCGGCCTCTTCGAGAAGAGCTGGAACTGAAGCGATTCGAGCCGAGCGTCGCCGAACTCTTCGAGCCGCTCGCCGGATGGTTTCGGCCGCTCTTCCGCGGCTCGCACCAGCGTCCTGGCAATCCCGAACAACTGGCAGTTGAACGCGGCTCGGCCTTCAAGCAGGCCGTATTCCAATCCGATCTCGCGTTGCTTGGCGACGACGCCGGCGATCTTATCCCATGCCCCGGCCGCATCCTTGAGCTTCGGGTCGGCGGCGATGGCAGCCCGCAGCTTGGCTTCGTCCGCCTTCTTCCGGGCCATGATCGACGGGTCCATCAGCCCGGCGAGGCCACCGACGCGGGCCTTCCGACTATTTTGCACGCTGAAGAGTGCATCCTTCGACCGGCGGGCGTTCTCGTCGCTGCGACCGCTCCACGCGGTGTACAGCACTTCGAGCCGGTTGAGCCGGGCGAGGACACGCGGAATCTGCACGTCGCGCAGGAACTCGAGTTCCGTCACTGTGTTGAGCCGATCGGTGCGGCCCGGGTGTCCGCTGACGAAGGTCAGCTCGTTCTCGGCGCAGCCGGCCTTGCTCCAGGTGAGGTAGTGCTCCGGCTTGGCCGGCTTGTCGTTCTCGTAGGCGCGGAAGAAGCAGATGTCGAGATCGAAGCGCGGGTACTCGAAGTTATCCGGGTCGCCGCCATAGAAGGCGATCTGCTGTTCCGGGGCGAAGACGAGTCGCACGTCGGTGTACTTCTTGTAGCGGTACAGGTGGTACTCGCCGCCCTGATAGAGCGTCACCACATCGGAACGAAAGCCCGTCTTATCGAGCGATTCCTTCTCGATCGCCTCGATGGCCTTCTTGCGAGCCTTGGCCGCCTCCTCGGCTGGCATGCCCTCTTTGACTGCCGCATTGACGCGGGCCGTCACCGGTTCGATCGACATGAGGACATTGAGTTCGAGGTCGAGACACTTGACCTCGTCGGCCGACGTCTGTGCGTAGAAGCCGTCCTTGACGTAGTTCTTGTCCTTCGACGACATCTTCTGGAGAGCGTCCACGCCGACGTGGTGGTTGGTCATCACCAGGCCACCGGCCGAGACGAACGAGCCGGAACCACCGCTGTTGAATCGCACGGACGACTTCTGCACGTGTTCGAGCCATTTGGCGTCCGGCTCGAAGCCATACCGATCTTTGAGGCGCTTGACCGGCGGATTGGTAAACAGCCACATACCTTCGTCGGCAGCCAATTCGCTCACCGCGGTCAGGAGGAAGGCCGCGGCGATCACTGCGCCAAGGCCGGAACGAAACGTCATGGTACGAATCCTCTGAGGAAGGGCAGCGGATGCTGGATGGTTGCGGAGCCGCTGCCGACGGGGATACTCTCGCGCGACTGATGAACAGGTGGGCACCACCGCGCCGCGCGGAGGTTCGGAGAATTCTACGCGCACAACCCCGAAAAGCCCACCGAGGGCAATCGGTGGGTCAGAGAGGCCCACCGATTGCCTTCGGTGGGCTTTGGAGGCTTCTCACTTGGGCAATAGCCCCGCGCTCGACTGGAAGTACCGCCGTCGGCGCTGGTGCGTCTGCGGGGCGGCCTCACGCTGGCGGGCTTCGAGGTCGGTCAGGTTCGCCTGGCAGAACGGACAGCCGACGGCCTTGAGGTGGAAGGCCACATAGTCCTGGAAATCCGGTTCCAGAGCTTCGAGCAGGTAGCTACCCAGTTGCTCGCGGGTCGGGCAACTTAGTCGCGCACGCCGCCAAATCGCGCCGATCGAGTGTTCGCCGCGGTCGCGCTCTTGCATCACGAGTTTGAGCTGCGACCGCAAGGCTTCCGAGCCGCGTAACGCTTGCTCGATGCGCGCCAATTCCGTCTCGGTCAATGCATCGTCGATGTAGGCACGCAGGTGTTCGCGGGTAAACTCGGTCACGCGGCCGGCCCCTCCTGCAATTCGGGAAACACGTCGGCCGGCAGTCCGGCGTCCTGAATCAGCTCGGCAAGCTTACGGACTGCGGCAAAGCGGTAGTTTGCGACCTGCTGCTCGCCAATTTGCAGGAACTTGGCCACGTCGCGGTTGGCCATGCCTTTGACGAGCAATAGCTCCAGCACCTGCACGCGCAGGTATTCGCCCTTTTGCATCCACGCCCGGATCATTTGGCCCAGGCAGCGCTCGACCGCGGCCGTCTCCAGGTCGCGCCGTTCGTGGCCACGGGCCACGCTCGACGCCGCGGGCGCGTCGCTATCGATTTGGTTGCCCAGGACTTCGGGCGTACTTTCGCCTCCGGTTTGGTAGGGCCGGCGACCCAGCCGGCGCAGCTGGTCGGTAATCTTGTGCGCGGTGATGGTAAAGAGATAGGTCTGAAGCTCGCGCTTCTCGTCGAAATTCGGCAGGCTGTTCAGGAAGCCGATGAAGGCTTCCTGAACCACATCCTCACTGGCGGCCCGATCGCGGAGCCGGCGTTCGGCGAAGGCCAGCAGTCGACCCTCGTAGCGCGCAATGAGCTGATCCCACGCGCCGCTATCGCCGCGGCGGATTTGCTGCACGAGGAGGCGGTCGCTGTCGGAGGCCATGCCTACAGGCTACCCCACCCGGCCGGTGTTCCGCAAGGGCGCGTCATGCGGAGACAATCAGCGCCGTCGCCGCGAGCACCAGCCCGCCGAGCAGCGCTCCGAGCCGTTTTGTGTAGTAGCCCTTCGTCCAGTCGTCGAGGCGGACGAACCCGGCGACGGCCCCGAGGAAGACCGTCAGCACGGCCATGCCACGTCCAGCCGACTCCAGCCGATCGTCCGACACGTGGCGACGGTTGGCTTCGAGCAACTCCCGCTCCGCGGCCCGCGTGACCGCGATGTCCAGAACGATCTTGTGCGTCTCGGTGCCGTCGACGATCGGTCCCTTGATCTCCTCCGGCTTGGCGAGGCCATGCCGCGTGAAGAAGTCGCGGTCCACAGGGTGCCAAAGGCTGAGTTCCTGCGTCAGCCACTCGCTGGCGCGGTCGTAGACATCGTTCCAGGCGGCATCGCCGGGCAGTATCTTGCTCTCGAAGCGTGCTTGGCGAGTGACGGCCGAGTCGTCCACGACCGACTTCGACGGCTTGTCGGTCTTCTTCGATGTAATTGACGTCGTGTTCCGATCGCCGCGCTTCCCGGCCATGACGGTCGTTGAGGGGGACGGTGGTATTGGGGGCGTCGGCAGCACGGGTCTCATCGCGCGGATCGCCGGCGGTTCCGGGAATGCGGGTGCTTCCGGGAATGGCTCGTCCAGAAAGACCTCGACGTGACGTGGGGCTGGCCGCGACCGGACGATGAATACGCTGCGCGACACCATGACGCAGACGATCAAAAGCAACAGGCTGCACCAGACATAGCGACGCATCAGAATCACTCCTTCCCCCACTGGCCCTTGCGGGAGGGGGACATGGATGATCGGAGTACCGAGTACTCAGTACTGGGTACCGCGATCCCTCAGCCCCTGCCCGCAACGCCGGGAGAGGGGAGAACGTTCGAGCTAAGCATACCTCAGCCGCAACCGCTTCGGGCTAGGTGGTGGCGGAGGCTCCCACGGACTAACCCACTGCACGATCATCGACGCGGTGACCAGAGCCGCGGCCCCATACAGCGACGGCTGTTCCAACCGCGGCCAAACGATCGACAGCACCAGCGCCCAGAATCCGCTCGACAGCACCGGGAATAGGCTGAACCAGGACTTCCGCCGCCGATCGGCCAGCCGCCACCACCGCATTGCCGCCAGGGCCAGGCCGAAGTACGCGACATAACCGGCCTGGCTCGTCACTCCCCAGTTGTCGGCCCGGATCAGCGTCAGGTCACCCTTCGGCGGCCAGTGCGGCGACCACCCGTCGAGCCACAACACGCCGAGGCCCACGAGCGAGCCGAATACCAGCAGGACGAGCCGCCGGCCCCAGCCGTCGCCGCGGGACAGCCCCCAGAACTTCGACGGCACCAACACCGCCCACGACAGGCCGGCCGTCACGAAGAAAAGCGTGCCGAGCAGGTGAGCGTTGTTGCCGGTCCCGAGCAGCGCCGCCCAAAGGACCGTCGACAGGGCCGACAGTACCGACGCCATCGCCAACGACCCGGCCAGCTCGCCCGCAAAGCCTCGCTTCGAGATCGGAGCGGCCGGCAGCACCGTCGGTGGTTCCATCACCGGCACCGCCCGCACCAGGGGCGGCGCGGCCCGGGCCACCGGCACCGCTTTGACGACCGGCGGTGGCGGCGGGGCATTGAGCGCTTCGACCGCCTGGACCATCTCGGCCATCGTCGCGAACCGGGCGGACGGATTCTTCGCCAGCGCCTTCGACACGACCGGCACGAACTCGAACGGCAGACCGGTCAGGTCCGGCGTACTGGTCAGGTGCTTCATCAGGATTTCGCCGGCGCTCTCGCCGTCGAACGGCACCTTGCCCGAGAGCATCTCGTACAGGAGGATGCCGCAGGCGTACACGTCGATCTGCTTGCCGTAGTTGCCGGTCGAGATCTCCGGGGCCATGTAGTGGACTGTGCCGACCGATTGCGTCTGGGCCGACCGGGCGCTGTTCGAGATCGTCTTGCACAGCCCGTAGTCGCCAACCTTCAAGAGGCCGTTCTCGATGAAGATGTTGGCCGGCTTCAGGTCGCGGTGGACGATGCCATGGTCGTGCAGGTAGCCGACCGCCCGGGCCAACTCGCGGAACCACTGCTTCGCCAGCTCGATCGGCAGCCCCTTCGGGTGCTTGTTGAGGACGACATGCAGCGGCTCACCGGCGACATACTCCATGACAACCCACTGGTTGCCGTCACGGTCGCCGCGGAGGTCGTACAGGTTGACGAGGTTCGGGTGCTTGAGGTTGAGACACGAGGCGATGCCGCGCAGCTCCACATCCCCGTCGCCGCGGACGAGCTTGAGTGCGACCTCCTTGCCGCCGTCGGACACGGCGAAGTACACCTCGCCGAACCCGCCCTTGCCGACGCCACGCTTGATCGTGTAACCGTCAAGCGGCCGCTGGCCGGACGTGTAGGTGAATTTCATGGCAACCCCCGTTTAGCGACGCTTCGCAGAAGCGTTCCGAAGACGCTTCTGCGAAGCGTCGCCAACCAGCTACTTCCCCCACCGCGTCGCCGGCTCCAGCGCGAAGGAGATTTCCTTCCCGCTGACCGCCGCGAAAGGCGGCAGCGCGTCGCGATCCGTCCGCGGCTCGCCGTTGACGCGGAACTCACCTGGATACCGCACTCCTACCCCATCCTTCGTCCGATAGAAGACGATATTTGTCTCCAAACCGGGAACGACGATATGCGCCTGCGGCCCGTCGCCCATTACCAGCGTCTCGGCCATCAAGAGGATGCCGTCCACGGATAGCGGCAGCCGGTGCCCACTGACTAATTCTAACCGGGCCGACGTGCTCACGGGCACCGGCACCTGGAACAGGAACTGGCACGCCGAGCCGAGCGTCACCCGGTCGCCGGGCGTCAGAGCGACCTTATCGGCCGACCGGCCGTTGACCTGCAAGGGGCGCGTCGATTCGATGACGTACCCCTCACCGTCGCGGCTCAGGGTGGCGTGCAGGCGGGACAGGTCGGCCAACAGCGGTACGTCCACGTTGGCCTCGGCCACGGCCCCGAAGCTGATCCGGTTGCCCAGGCAGACGAGGTAGCCGCCCACGCCGTCGATCCACAGCAGAAATCGCTTCGGCGGCCCCGTCGGCTCCTCGGGCCGGGTCGAGTCGAGGGACGAGGAGCCGCGCGGCTCGGCGATGGTTTCCGGCTCCTGCGACTTCCACGCCCGGCCGCGGGCCTTGCGAGCTTCGCCGTGCTGCGGGGCGGTCGCCAGTACCTTGTCGGCCAGTTGCAGCACGTCGCGCCACCGCCGCTGGTCCACGGCGTCGTGCAACTGCGGCAGCGAGTCCTGGAAGCGGTTTTGCCGTTCGTCAAGCTCGGCCTGGAAGCGCTCGACGCCACTGCCGGCCGTGATGACTCGGCGGACGCGGGTGAACATCTGCGCGGCCAGGGCGAACTCACCGCGGTCCGCCAGGTCGCGGGTGAGGATCCAGTCCTTCACCGCGTCTTCGAGAGCTTGGAATTCGGAGGCCGGGACGTTGTGTTGGCCGAGTCGAGCGAGGGCTTCGACCGCCCGCTGTGGCTCGCCGGCTTCGAGCAAGCCACGCAGTTCGGTCGCCGCGAGCCGGGTCAGCGTTTGCCGGAGCTTGACCGCTCCGGGGTCGGCCGGGGCCAGCGCCTCGGCCCGGAGCAAATCGTCCCATGCCGCGGCGGGGTTTTCTTGCTTGAGGTGCCGCTCGGCCCGTTCGACATAACCGGCGGTGACGCGGGCGAGCAACTCCCACGACTTGCGGTGCCCGCGAACGGCCGGCTGAGCAAGAAGCTGTTGCGCCTCTTCGAGCCGGCCGTTTTGCAGGGCCGCCTTGACCTGTCGCAGTGTCAGCCAGCCGGCACCGAGCATGGTCGAGTCCGCCGAGTCCGATTGGAAACAAAGCCCCCGAGCCGGGGCGGCGCGGGGGCTTCGTAGTAGGTGTCAGGGGTCGAGAATCAGGAGTCAGAAAGCAGGGGCCGCGTATTTCTGACTCCTGATTCCTGAACCCCTGACACCTGATTGGTTTACTTCTTCGCCGTGTCGCTCTTGTCGTCAGCGCCGTTCAGGTAGCTGCGGGCCTCGTCGAGCGTGTCCTTGGCATCGGCTTTCTTCTCCGCCGCCGCCGGCGTCGCGTCGCGGAAGAAGGCTGCGGTCTCGTCGGCCTTGGTGCGCTCGACTTCGATCCGGGCGCGGAGGGCCTCGAACGCCTGCTTGATCTCGCCGAGCCGAGTGTCGTCGAGCTTCAGCTTAGCCCGAGTTTGCTCCAGTTGCAGCGTCTTCAGCTCAGCCTCGAAGTCCGCGGCCATGACCATCAGCTCCTCGCGCTGCCGCTTCATTTCGGCGAGCTGCAGGCGGGCCGAATCCAGGCCCTTCTGCTTGGCTTCGAGGATCTTCTGACTGTTGGTCAATTCGCGCTCGATGTTTTTGCAGGAGTGGAGCTTATCCCGCACCAACGTGGCGGTCGGCTTGATCTCCCGGCCGCTCGGCATCGACACGAGCTTGTTGCCATGCTCGATGGCATCGGAGACGACCTTCAACTCGCCCTTCGCGTCGGACAGTTTGGCCTGGAGGCTGCCGACGCGGTTTTCGAGCGTCTTGACCTCGACCATCTCCTCGGCAATCTTGCTGATGTTCCGGTGCATGTCCGGCGTGAGCTTGGCGATCTGGTCCTTGATCCGCTCGAGTTCGAACTCCGGCGAAATGTTCTTCTCGATCTGGGCGGTGGTCCGCTTCCAGAACGTATGAACGCTACCCTTGTAGCCGTGGTTGATGATGTACAGGCCACCAGCGACGGCCGCCGTGGTCAGGACGAGCTTCTTGAACATGCCCATGTCGTTCTCCTCGCTGACGGGCGACGGCCGTCTGGTCGTGCCCGAACCCCGTTGAAACCGCCAATCTGACAGGTACTTCGCGGCGACGCCCCCATTATTTGTGCCGGAGGCAACTTTTTTCCCTAAAGCCCACCGCTGGCAATCGGTGGGACCGTCCCCGCGCGCGACCCACCGATTGCCAGCGGTGGGCTTTGCGCGCAAGTCAATGCCCCGCAGACTCCTCCGTTACAAAGGGCGCTAAGAAAAAGCACAGAGCCATCGCCGCATACCCCGTTGCCCACGGCGTCCAGCCCACCTGGAGGACGTTCACCGCGGACGTTCCTTCCCATTTGAACCCGTGCAAGAACCCCGTCGCCGCCAATAGCGAAGCAGCCGTACACCATATTCCCGCCTTCACGAACTGCCGCTCAATGAGCGCCACAGTCGCCGCCGACAGGATCATCGCCGTGGCGATGAAGCCCTGGTCGAGCGCGAACAGGCCGGTCAGGTTGAGGTCGGCCTTGGCCTGCATCGCCGCGGAGAGCTTGGCGAAATCGGCGAACGACTGCCCGCCGGTCAGGTCGAGGGCCGCCCGCAGCGTGCCCGGCACGATGGCCGCGATCCACGCCGCCAGCCCGGGCAACAGGCCGATGACGACAGCCGGGGCGTGTTCGCTCGGCGTCGCCTGGAACGCCTGGGCGGCGATGACGATGCCGATCCACAGCACGATGGCCATGCCGGCGTCGATCGGGATGGCGGCCGCGATATACCCGAGCAGGCCGCAGCAGATGACGGCGGTGAAAAACAGCCCGTTAAGCGTCGAATAGCCGGCCCGCGCCCCGAGGGCCTTCCAGCCGGGATGGCCGATGTAGATGGTGGTCGGGAAGCACGACCCGCACGCGGCCGCGGCCAGGGTGCTGACGCCGTTCATCGCGAGCGACGGCAGCGTCGGGTACGGGTCGCCGGCCGCCTCAGCCGACTCGACGTTCTGCAAGCTGCCGATCAGGTTGAACAGGCCCATCGGCACGATGACGGTCAGGTACGCCAGCCACTTGTTGTCGCGGAACGGCTCCAGCAGTTCGGCGACGTACAGGTGCGGTGGATAGAACTGCGGCGGGGCCGGCGTCTGCCACGTCACCAGCCCGGTGCCCCAGGCGAGGGCGGTGCCGACGGCCACGGCCACGAACCCGCCCGGCAGCCCGCCCTTGAACCGCACCCGGCCGAAGTAGACGAGCAGGACGATGCCGAACGTCGTCAGCCCGACGACGGGGTGGGCGAACGTGCGGAACAGGAACCCGCCGGAAATGAACCCGATGGCGATGCCGGCGAGCGTCGAGAGCAACGCCGCCCGCGGCGTCGCCCGCCGCAGCGGCCCGGCCACGAACGCCCCGAGGAACTCGATCATCCCCGACCCGAACGCAGCGACGAGACCCATCTTCCACGCGTCGTCCGCCGACCCGCCGGCGAGCTTGACCGGCAGCATGACCAGGAAGACGTGCCCGAAGACCGACGGCGTGTTGATGCCATAGGGCAGCGCACACACGTCGGTGCGGCCGGTGCGGGCCGCGAGCCGGTGGGCCTGCCAGGCGTAGAACAGGTTGCCGACCAGGAGCGACACGGCCGCCCCCGGCAGGATGCGGCCGTAGATCAATTCGTCCGGGAAGCCAAGGACAAATCGGCACAGCGAGTCGATGAGCAAGAGTTGGACGAGGTTGTCGAGCGCGAGGCCGAAGAAGCCATCGAGGTCGCCGCGAACGAACGCGCGCATGGGGACGCTCCGAAGAGGCTCACCACAGAGGCACCGAGGACACAGAGAAGTCAAGAGTACGGGTTCCGCGGTCAACGAAATCGGGTAGACTGAAGGCCATGCCTCTACACGACTGGAAAGACCGGCGCGGCTGGAGCGGCTTCCACACGTTTTGGATGACGGAATTGGCGGCGTGGGTGCAGGACCGCCTGCCGACGGGCTACCGGGCGTTCCTCGGTCACGCACCACTCGTCGCGGTCGAGCTCGATCCCGGAGGCCAGCCGGACGTGAGCATCCGCTCGTGGCCGGACGACCACCCGGCCGAGGCCGGCCCCCCACCGGACGGCGAGGCCGATGAGCCCGATGTCGAAGTCGCGACCCTGAAGATCGATCCGGACATCTCGCTGTTTGTCGAGTACGAAGGCCGGCTCGTCGCGGCGGTCGAAGTCGTCTCGCCGCGGAACAAGGACCGGCCGGCCAGTCGCAGTTATTACGCCGCACGCTATACGGGGTATTTGGTCGGTGGTGCCCACCTGATGCTCGTGGACGTTCACCCGCAGCCGGCCAAGTTCTCCTTCGCCGAGGCCATCGATACCGACCTGTCGATTCCGAATACGACCCCGCTGCGGCCGCCGTGCGCGGCCGCCTACCGCGTCGGCGAGCCGGCAGCGACGGGCGGCCGCTACGTCGCGGTGTGGCGACGGCCGCTCCTGGTCGGGCAACCGCTGCCGACGCTCAAATTGCCGCTGGCCGTTGGCGTGGGCATCCCCGTCGATCTCGACGCGACCTACACGCGGGCGGCGAAGCGGACATACCTGGCGTGATCGCTCACGGCGATCCGGGGCCGGTCGCCGCCTCCTTGCGCCACCTCGCCGCCTCGTCCGGCTTGCCCCACGCCTCGTAGAGTTGCACCAGCCACTCGCGGGCTTCGTAGCGACTGACCAGGGTGTTCGCCGTCTTGTCGGGCCGCTGCCGGATCCCCGCGTAGCCCGCGAGCAGCAGCGGCTCCGCTTCGGTGTACTTCTTCTGGTCGGCGAACGCCCGGCCGAGGAGCGAGCGGGCGTCGGAGGTTTTCCGCTCGTCGGGCCGGTTCGCCTCGCGGAGCGCCAGGCATTCGCGCAACGGCGGCTCGGCCTCCGCGGGCCGGCCGGCGTCGAGGGCGCGGGTCCCGCGTTCGGCCAATTCGTCGGCCCGCAGCACCAGCACGTCGCCCCACCCGGAGTCCGCCCGCCACTTCGCGGCTGCGTCGGCGTTGTTGGTCGCCTCGTAGAGCCGCACCAGCCGTCCGAGGGCTTCGGCCGGCCGGTCCTTCTGGGCCACGGGGATTATGTCCGCCTGCCGCTTCAGACCTTCGTACCCCTGGAGCAGGAGCGGCTCGGCCTCGGCGAACTTCGCTTGGCCGGCGAGCGCCGCGCCCAGGAGAGAGCGGGCTTCGGCGGTCTTCCAGTCGTCCGCGGCGGCCTTCTCGCAGGTCGCTAAGAGTTCGCGCAAGTACGGCTCGGCGTCCTGGAAGCGGTCGAACTTCACCAGCCGGCGGCCCTGGTTGGCGAGGAAGTCCGGCCAGCCCGGGTTGGCAGCCCCAAACTTCGCTCTCGTCCGTTCGGTCTGGTAGACGATGAGCTTGGCGGCGTCCGCGCCGCGGCCCACCTTGGCGTAGGCCTTGGTGAGGTTTACGACCATCAAGCCGAAGTTGCCGCTGAGGAATTCCTGGTCCGTCCCTCGAAATGCGGCAACGGCCGGCTCGATCAGGGTGACGACATCCTGGTGGCGGCCCACTTGGTTGTAGGCGTTGGCCAGGTTGATCAACTCGGCGGTCACGCCGAAATCAAATTCCCCCAACTTCTTCCGAAGCGGCGGGAGGACTTCCTCCAAGAACCGGATCGCGTCCCCGTGCCGGCCGACATGGAGGTAGGCACCGGGCAGCCCCCGCTGCATCTGCCGCGTGGTGTCGTTGAAAAACCCGACCGACCGAAGCAGCTTCTGATAGGTCTGCTCCATCAGGGGGAGCGCTACCTCGTAGCGGTCGGCGCTGGTGTAGCAGCCCGCCAGGAACGTGGCGGCCCGCAGCGTCCAGTTCGCGTCCGGGCCTTCCTTCTCGGCGAGTGCCTTGAACGTCTGTTCCAGCAGGCGCGTGGCCTCGTCCAGCGACCCGTGCTGCCGCAGTTCAACGCCGAGGCTCACTTGGCTGTGCAGGACGTTTGGGTGGTCCGGCCCGTACCGCCGCTTGGCCGTATCGACCAGCGCGGCCGACGTGGCCAGCACGTCCTGGGGGCGGCCGGCACTTCGGTACAGTGAGAGCAGCGCGGATTGCGCCCGGGCGACGAGCTTGTAATCCCGGACGGCCGCCCGGTTGAGGCGGGCCAGAAGCGCCTCGGCCGACTGGATCGACTCGCCCCTCCGACTCGGGGCGTCCTTCGCCTGGATCAGCGCCAGTTCGGCGAGTACGGTGTCCGGGTGGTCCGGCCCCAGCTTCCGGGCGCTCACGTCGTAAGCCTTTTGCGCCTGGTCTTTCCGGAGGTCCAGCTCGGCGACCGCCCAGTACGAGCTCGTCAACATGTTCCGCAGGCGGACTTCGACGACCGGCCGGTCGGAAAACGCCTTGCCGATCTTCGGCTCGGCCGCGTCGAGCGCCTCGCGCAAGGTGGCGTTCTTCCGCAGCCCCGGCTCCCCCGCTTGGACGTTGCGTTGGGCACCGAACAGGTCGCGCTCGACGAACTCCAGGATCGCGGTCGCCGTCGCCGCCTCCTCGTCGGCCCGCTTCTTCTCCGCGACGGCCTTGTCCCGGTCGCGCGTCGCGTCTGCTTCCGCCTTCGCCGCCCGGTCCCGCTGCCGCTCGGCCTCCTGGCGCTCGACCATTTCGGCGTCACGGGCGGCCACGGCTAATGCCTCGGCCCGCACCGCCCGCACCGCCTGCCAGGTGGTGACCGCCACGCCCGTCATCAGCAGCGCCGCGATCGCCGCCGCCGCCGTCAGGCCGGCTTTGTACTTGCGGGCGAACTTGCGTACCCGATACCCCGCCGACGGCGGGCACGCCTCCACCGGCTCGTCGGCCAGGTAGCGCTGCACGTCACGGGCGAAGGCGTTGGCCGTGGAGTAGCGGCGGTTGCGGTCCTTCTCAAGTGCCCGCATGACGATCCAGTCCAACTCGCCGCGAACGATCCGGCCGAGCTTGGCCGGCTCGACCTGCCGCCGGGCGGCGATGCTCGGCAGGGCGTGCGACGTACTCAGCCGGGTACTCGGCCGCGGCGGCTCCTCCTCGCGGATCAGCCGGCGAATTTCCTCCCACGCCGCGTCCGCGAATTGCTTCTTCTCGAGCGGCGTCGTTCCCGTCAGCAGCTCGTACAGCACGACGCCCAGCGAGTAAATGTCGCTGCGCGTGTCCACGTCGAGGGCGTTGAGAGCCACCTGCTCCGGGGCCATGTACAAGGGCGTGCCGACCACGGTGCCGAACGCCGTGAATAGCGTGTGGTCCGTCAGAGCGTGCGCCGCGTGCAGCGCCTTGGCCAGCCCGAAGTCGATGACCTTCGGCACCGGCGTACCGTCGTGTTCGGTGACCAGCACGTTCGACGGCTTCAGGTCGCGGTGGATGATGCCCTTCTGGTGGGCGTGCTGCACGGCCGAGCAGACGCTGACGAACAGGTCGAGCCGCTGGCGGACGGTCAACTGCCGGTCGTCGCAGTACTGCGTCAGCGGGATGCCCCGGACCAACTCCATGACGAAGTACGGCCGGCCGGCGTCGGTCGTGCCGCCGTCGAGGACTTTCGCAATGTTCGGGTGGTCCATGAGGGCGAGCGCCTGCCGCTCGGCCTCGAACCGGGCGAGGACGGCCTTCGAGTCCATGCCCGGCTTGATGAGCTTGACCGCGACCTGCCGGCGGACGGGCTGCGTCTGCTCGGCCATCCAGACCGTGCCCATGCCGCCCTCGCCGATCTCCTGCAACAGCTTGTACCGGCCGGCGATCACGCTGCCGACATCCTCGGCCGGCGGGGCGCAGTCCACCGTCCGCCCCATGCGGCCGTTCGCCGGTCGGGGGGCCGACGCGGTGACGCCGACCGCCGACGCAGATCGGTCGAGCAAGCTGTCCGGCTCGTCGTGGGCTTGGAGGAGCGCCTGCACGCGCTTCCGCAATTCCGGGTCGGCCCCGCACTCGCGGTCGAGGACGGCTGCCCGGTCGGCGGCGGGCGCGGCTTCGACGGCGGCCAGGAACACGGCTTGGACTCGTTTGGGATCGACTGTCACGGCAGGACCTCCCGGGGGGTTCACCTTACCATGCGCCGTTTCCGCGCCGCGCTGTCGAAAAAATCGGATCATCCGTCGTCGAGGTCGGCCCGCAGCCAGGCGCGGGCGTAAGTCCACTTCTGCCGGGCCTGGTACACGGTCACGCCCAGCGCGGCCGCGGCCCTCATGCCCCAGCCCGGCGAAATGGCACGCTCGACGACTTTGCCAGCGAGTGGGTCTTCCGCGGCCAGCCGGGTCAGGGCGTCGTCGAGAGCGATCAGCCGGTCGGACTCCGGGTCGACCGGCACGTCCGGCATGTCCACGCGCTGGAACTGCCCGCCGCGCTTCACCCGGAGCTTTCGGCGGGCGGCCTCGATGAGGATGCGGCGCATGGCCTCGGCAGCGGCAGCGAAGAAGTGTCCACGGCTATCCCAGCCACGCGGCGCTGGCGCATCCCCGCTTGCCACCAGCCGCAGGTACGCCTCGTGAACAAGCGCCGTGGCGTCGAGCGTCTGGCCCGGCCGCTCCTGGGCCATCCGCGCGGCGGCGAGGCGGCGGAGTTCGTCGTACACGAGCGGCAACAACTGCCCGGCGGCGTGCGGGTCGCCGCGCTCGATGGCCGACAGAATGCGGGTGATCTCCGTCACGCGACACCGCGGGGAGGAACTGATCAGACAGCTAACGGGTCGGTGGATAAGAGTACGGATTCCGCGGCAGGCGAAATCGGTTAGCCCGAAGGCCATGCCACGATTGGACGAATCGTCGCGGCCGGGGCGGCTACCGTGTCGCCGGACAGCTACGCCAAGCAACCGATCGGTCCCTGCCCGACCGTGACGCGGATATCATAGGATCGATAGCAGAGAGTCGAAGCAGGAGGATGGATGATCCGCAGTCATTACAACCTGACCCATCTGAAAGTCCTCGAGGCCGAGAGCATCCACATCATCCGTGAGGTCGCCGCCGAGTTCGAGCGGCCGGTGATGCTCTACTCGATCGGCAAGGACTCCGCGGTCATGCTGCGGCTGGCACAGAAGGCGTTCTACCCCGGCCGGCTGCCCTTCCCGCTGTTGCACGTCGATACGACCTGGAAGTTCCGGGCGATGATCGAGTTCCGCGACCGGTACTGTCGCGAGCAGGGCCTCGACTTGAAAACCTGGATCAACCCGGAGGGGCAGGCCCAAAACATCAACCCATTCGACCACGGTTCGAAGAAGCACACCGACATCATGAAGACGGCGGCGCTGAAACAGGCGCTCAACTATTACCAGTTCGACGCGGCCTTCGGTGGGGCCCGTCGCGACGAGGAGAAGAGCCGGGCCAAGGAACGCGTCTATAGCTTCCGCGATCGGCTGCACCAGTGGGACCCGAAGAACCAGCGGCCGGAGCTGTGGAACCTGTACAACGGCAAGGTCAACAAGGGCGAAAGCATCCGCGCCTTCCCGCTCTCGAACTGGACCGAACTCGACGTCTGGCAGTACATCCATCTGGAAAACATCCCCATCGTGCCGCTCTACTTCGCCGACGTTCGTCCGGTCGTCGAGCGTGACGGTGCGCTCATCATGGTCGACGACGAGCGGATGCGGCTCAAGCCTGGCGAGAAGCCGCTGATGAAGCGGGTCCGGTTCCGTACGCTCGGCTGCTACCCGCTCACGGGGGCGATCGAAAGCGACGCGACGACGCTGCCGGAGATCATCGAGGAGATGCTCCTGGCGCGGAACTCCGAGCGGCAGGGCCGGGTGATCGACCACGACGAGGCCGGGTCAATGGAGCAGAAGAAGCGCGAGGGGTATTTTTGAGGGCATTGCATTGGCCGGGACTCGGTGCCTTAGCCCCGGAGGGGCGGCCGTTGGTAGCCAGGGGCGTCAGCCCTGGACCCGTGGCCCCACGAGCGGTCAGCCCCGGAGGGGCGGCAGTCTGTCGCCCCTCCGGGGCTATCGCATCGACGCTGACGCATACCAGGGGCTGACGCCCTGGCTACCAACGACCGCCCCTCCGGGGCTAAGGCACCGAGTCCTGATCACCATTCCGGGTACTTCTGAGATGCACGCTGCCGACCTAGAACGCGAAGACATCCACACCTATCTCGCCCGCCATCAGCGGAAGGAACTGCTGCGCCTGCTCACCTGCGGTAGCGTGGACGACGGCAAGAGTACGCTCATCGGCCGGCTGTTGCATGACACCAAGATGATCTACGAGGACCAGCTCGCCGCCGTGAAGCGCGACAGCGAAAAGGTCGGCACCACCGGCGCGGGCGAGATCGACCTCGCCCTGTTGACCGATGGGCTGAAGGCGGAGCGCGAGCAGGGCATCACCATCGACGTGGCGTACCGCTACTTCTCGACCGATCGCCGCAAGTTCATCATCGCCGACACGCCCGGCCACGAGCAGTACACCCGGAACATGGCCACTGGCGCGTCGACGTGCCAGTTGGCCATCATCCTCATCGACGCCCGCCACGGCGTCATGACCCAGACCCGCCGGCATTCGTTCATCGTCTCGCTGCTCGGCATTCGGCACGTCGTCGTCGCCATCAACAAGATGGACCTCGTCGGCTTCTCCGAAGACGTCTTCGAGCGGATCAAGGACGAGTACACCGGCTTCGTCGCCAAGCTCGGCCTGCCGGACATCACCTTCATCCCGATGTCGGCGCTGAAGGGCGACAACGTCGCGGCCAAGAGCGACGCGATGCCGTGGTACCACGGCCCGCCGCTGTTGGACCACCTGGAGACGGTCCACATCGCCAGCGACCGCAACCTGACCGACCTGCGGTTCCCGGTGCAGTACGTCCTCCGCCCCAATCTCGACTTCCGCGGCTTCGCCGGAACGGTGGCGTCCGGCATCGTCCGCAAGGGCGACGAGGTCACGGTGCTGCCGTCGGGCAAGCGCAGCCGGGTGAAGTCGATCGTGACCTATGATGGCGAGCTGGACGAGGCTTTCGCGCCGCAGGCGGTGACGGTCACGCTGACCGACGAGGTCGACGTCAGCCGCGGCGACATGCTCGTCTACCCTGACAACGTGCCGCACGTCAGCAGTCAGATCGAGGCGATGGTGGTGTGGATGGCCGAGCAGCCATTTGCGCCGGGCCGGACGTACACGCTGAAACACACCACACGGCAGGTGGCGGCCGAGGTTGCGTCGTTCCGCTACGGCGTTGATGTCAACACCCTGGAGCACCGGGCTGTCGCTCGGCTGGGGCTGAACGAGGTCGGGCACGTGCAGCTCAGCCTAACACAGCCGTTGGCGTGCGACCCGTACCGCACCAATGCCGCGACCGGGGCGTTCATCCTGATCGATCGGCTAACGAACAACACGGTCGGGGCCGGCATGATCCTGGATGCCGGTGCCCCGCGGCAGGCGGAGGTGGTGGCCACCGCCAAGGGCCGCGAGAGCCTGGTCGCGCCGGCGGAGCGCGAGCAGCGCTACGGGCAGGTGCCGGTGACGGTGATGCTGGTCGGCCTGACCGGCAGCGGTAAGAGCCGGATCGCGTATGGGCTGGAGCGCCGCCTGTGGGACGAGGGCCGAGCGGTCACGGTGCTATACGGCCAGAACATGCGGCACGGGCTGAACCGCGACCTGGGGTTCACCGCCGACGACCGCTCGGAGAACCTGCGGCGATCGGCCGAGGTGGCGAAGTTAATGAACGACGCGGGGGTGATCACGATCGCGGCGTTCGTCGCCCCGCACGAGGCGGTGCGCGAAAAGGCCAAAGAGCTGATCGGCCGGGACCGCGTGCTGGAGGTGTATTGCACCGCGCCGATGGAGGTGCTGCGAGCCCGCGACCACAGCGGCGCGTACCGGCTGGCCGACGAAGGCAAAATCGCGCAGATGCCGGGTGTGACTGCGGCGTTCGAGGAGCCGAAAACGCCCGACCTCGTGCTGCCGACCGACCAGCTCCGTGTTGACGAGAGCGTCAGCCGCATCGTTGAGTTGATGAAGGCGAGGGGTTACCTGCGCTAGATCGCCCTTCGAGAATTCGGCGATCGGTCGTCCGATTCCCAGGGAACAACACCCCGGTTCCCCCGTATGGAGTCTCCTGGGTGTCCTCGTTTCGCTATAACGGGCGGCATGCCTGACCTGCCGCTCGTCCTGGTGACTGAAGGCTCGGCCGCGACGCCGCTGGCGTGGCTGAAAACCCAAGCCCGCGTCGTCGAAGCCGCGCCGGATACTCCCGAGTTCTACGCCGCGCTGCCGGACTCGGTCGGGATGATGGTCCGCACCTATACCCGCGTGAACGCCGACCTGCTGACTCGCTGCCCTATGCTCAAGGTCGTTGGCCGCGGCGGCGTGGGCATCGAGAACATCGACGTGGCGGCCTGCCGCGCCCGCGGCGTGGAGGTGGTCTACACGCCGGACGCGAACACCCTCGCCGTCGGCGATTTCGTCATCGGCCTCGCGCTACAACTGCTGCGGCCGTGGGCCGTCTTCCGGGACCGTGCCTACGAGCCGACGGAGTTCAAACGGGTGCGCGATACGCACCGCGGCGCGCAGCTGAACGAGCTGACGGTCGGCGTCCTGGGCATGGGCCGGATCGGCCGTCGGGTCGGGCACCTCACCGCAAACGGCTTCGGCGCGCGGGTGATCTACAATGACCTGCTCGACGTACGATCGCACCTGACGTTCCCGGCGACGGCGGTCGACAAGCCGACGCTCTTCCGCGAGGCCGACATCGTGACGCTGCACGTGGACATGCGACCCGGCAACGAGCGCCTCGTCGGCGCGCCGCTGCTGGCACTGATGAAGCCGACAGCGGTCCTGATCAACGCTAGCCGTGGCGAGGTCCTGGACGCCGCCGCGCTGGCGGTCGCGATCCGCGAGGCGAGGATCGCCGGAGCCGCCATCGACGTGTTCGACCCGGAGCCGCCCAGGCCCGACTATCCGCTGCTCGGGCTCGACAACGTCCTGCTCACTCCCCACATGGCCGCCCGCACGCACACGGCGATCGAGAACATGAGCTGGGTGGTGCGCGACATCGTGGACGTCCTGAACGGGCGACCGCCACGGTATCCCGCGCCGTGACGGGCCCGGCGGGGCCGGCGGCCCCGCCAGTGGGAGAAGACCCAGCCTCTATTTGTCGTTCTTCGCGGCGTACCCTCGCCAGACCCACTCGATGGCGTGCGGGAGGAACTGTCGCTGGGCGTTGCCGACGCTGTGCCCGGAACCGCGGCAGAACAGGTACTGGTATTCGTAGCCCTTCGCCTTCAGCACCGTGGCCATCCGGTGGTTGGCTTCCACCCAGTCGTGCATCCCGTCGCGCATCACGTTGGGGTTGAGCAAGTCCTTGTCGCCGACCGCGAGGAAGATGCGGATCGGCTTCTTCGGCTCATTGGGAATAAGCGTCTGGTGGAAGCCCCACGCGCCGTCGGGGTACTTGGGGTCGAACGGCCACGCCTGGTTCACGAACGTGCCAGAGGTCGTCAGCACGCGATGGTACAGGTCGTTGCGGAACCAGGCCATGATGAGCGCCGCCGAGCCGCCAGAACTGTTGCCCATCACCGCGCGGCCGTCGGGGTCCTTGGTCAGCGTCACCTTGGCGTTCTTCTCCACCCGCGGTAGCACCTCGGTTTCGATGTACTCGGCGTAATCGCCGTTCATGTTGTCGTATTCCTTGCCGCGCTCGTGCCCCTGGGCGTCGCCGCCGCCGTTGGCCACCCAGACGACGACAAGTGGCGGAATCCGCTTCTGTGCGATCAGGTTGTCGAAGACCCGCACCAGCTCGGCGTTGGGTTGCCCGCCGGGGCCGTCGTGAATGACCTGGAACGGCGCGTCGGTGCCGCCCTTGTACCGTGCGGGAACATAGACGGTGATCTTGCGCTTGTAGTCGACGGCGTGTGTCTCGACGATCAGCGTCTTTGGGTTGTTCGGATCGACCTTGCCAAACGCCTTGCGGGCGATGCCGGGGTTGAAGAGCTTGGTCTCCTTCGAGTCGATGACGAACTGCTCCACCCGGCCCTCGGGGACGCCGTCGACCTTTTTGCGTTCCGGTGCGGACGTGTACGTCGGCCCGACGACGAAGTTCTCGTAGGCGTCGAGCGGCGGTGTCTCGCCGTCTTTCAGCACCTTGAACGGCGGAGCGCCTTTGTCGTCGTAGCCGCGCACCGGCTGTGCCACCGACACGCCGGGGCATGCGAACGCTACGATCAGGATGAGCGCGGACGGCTTGTACATCGACCCTCCTCGACGTCGTTGGGAAGCTCGTGAGACTCGGAACGGTATCCGGGCGTGCGCGGCTAACCTATTCACGCGCTTCCGCACCGGTCAGGCTGGATTTGATCGGCCCGACGCCCTGCGCCCAAACGTGGGGCCGAGCCGCTCCGGCACCGGGGGAACGCGCACCTCGCCCCGAACGGTGACGGGCCGTCGCCTCCCGCTATTCAAGGTCCGACCGCGCGGACGATGTGTCCCATTGCAGCGGGATCCTTTCGAGAATGTTCTCGCCGTAGACGGCGTCCTGGCGGAGCCGCTTGAGATGGACGTAGCCGATGTGGCAACCGCACGTCGCGTTGGGGCATGGTCGGGGGCCGAGCGCCGCTTCCCAATCGGGGGAATGGATACTACCGATCGGCTCGCCCACGAAATGACAACGCCGCATCGTCCCGTCCCCGTCAACGGTGAACGACGTCTCCCCCGCCCCGCACGGTTCGCCGCGGCTGACGTGACGGGTGTTGTTCACCGGGAAGTGCGGGTCGACCGCCGTCAACTCGCGAACCTCGGCCGCGGAGTAGTATTCGGCCTCTCGCTTGTAGGCGTTGACCCACAGGTACACCTCGGACGGCAGCTCGCGCCGCACGGCCGCGATCTCGTCCAGGTGTTCGCGCAGGCCGACGACGCCGACGCTGAGGCGCACGCCGCGCTCGTGCAGGTGGCGAACCTTCCCCACGAAGGCGTCCCGCGTCGTTTCGGCCGGGTGGTACGTCGCCCAGAGCGCCAGGCGGTCGAGCCGGCAGTCGCCGATCCAGTCGAGGCCGCACGAGAGGTTGGTCTGAATCGCCGCCCGGTGGACGTGGTCCAGGTGCGAAAGCGCGACCAGGGCGTGCTGGTACCAGCGACGGACCAGCGCCTCGCCCCACGGCGTAAACAGGACGCCGAAGCGGCGGTGTGACTGACCGGCGAGCCAGCCGAGGAACGCGTCGAGCGCGCGGCGGTCGCCCGCGAGTTCGGCGTGCGTCTCGGCGCGCTTGGCGAACGGGCAGTAGCCGCACGCGTAGTTGCAGCTCGACAGCGGGCCTCGATAGAGGACGCGATAGATCATCCGCGCGCGAACCTCTCCAGGCGAACTCGGCCTGCCGACGAGTAGAACGCCGGGCCGATCCGGTCGGACCACTCGACGCCCAAGGGCGTCAACCGCCACACGCCCGCCGAGCGACGGGCCAACCCGGCCTCGGACAGTTGCCCGAGCAGGGGAAACGCCTCGCCCACCTCGGCCCCGAAGGCCGTCCGATAGTCGGACTCCGCAAGTCCGGTCGCGGTCAGGATCGATTGAATGACGAACCGCCGCCGCCGATCGTCGTCGGTCAGCCGGCAGCCCCAGGTCGCGGTCGCGAAGTCGTCGGCCGTCTGGTCGATCCAGCGGTCGAGAATCGCGTGGACGCCGGCCGCCTCGACGGCGAACGGGCTCGAATAGTGGACGGCCCGCGTGTACGACCGCGCGCCGCATCCCAGCCCCACCATACCGTCCGTCTGGCAACAGTAGTGCGGGGCAGCGTCGCCCGATGCCGACCGAACGCGGAAGTACCGCATCGACACCTGCTCGTAGCCCTCCGCGCGGAGCAGGTCGCGGCCTTCCCGGTAAAGCTCGCGGGTCACCGCGTCCGGCGAGCGTTCGACCGCGCCGCGCCGGCCGATGCCGGTGCCGGGGCGGACGTAGAGCGGGTACAGGTAGAGTTCTTCCGGGCGGTACCGGAGGGCGGCGCGGATCGACCCCAACCAGGATTCGACGGACTGTCCCGGTTGCCCGTAGATGAGGTCGACGTTCAGCGTCGGGAACGCACGGAGCCGGGCAAGTGCCGCGTGGACCTCGCTCGCCAGTTGCGGCCGGCCGATGGCGTGCGCCTCGGCGTCGCGAAACGACTGCACGCCGATACTCACCCGCTCGACCCGGTACTCGCGAAGGACGGCCAGACGGTCGGCCAGCGCCGTTTTCGGCGAAACTTCGACGGAGGTCGGAACGGCCCGCGGCGACAAATCGAAGTATCGTTCGGCGAGCCGGAACACCCGATCGAGCTGGGCGGCGGTCAAAAACGTCGGCGTGCCGCCGCCGACCGCGAACCGGGCGAAGGCGCGGCCGCCCGCGACGGCGTCGGCCACGATGCGGGCCTGCCGCTCCAGCGCGTCGAGATACGCCTCCACCAGCGCGGCGTCCCCGCCGGCCCGCGCGAAGAGGTTGCAGAAGCCGCACCGCATCTCGCAGAACGGGACGTGGACGTAGAGGAACAGCGCGTCGCGGCGCTCCGCCTGCCACAAGGGCGCGAGCGGTACGGGCGGGTCGAGCGGGCCGTACGCGGACTTGTGGGGGTACGAGTACGCGTAGCCGACGTACGGCCCCGCATCGTCGCCCGAACCGAGCGGCGGGTCGGCGACCGGCAGCGGCAGGGCGGCGGTCATGGCGTCTTCTCCCAACGAAACTCGGCGTACGGCACGTCCCAAACGACGGGATGGGCCGCGCGGTGGCCGACGTAGCCGTCCTCCCCGTAGGCCGTCCCGTGGTCCGAACACACGATCGCGAACCCGCGGCCCCGGCGCTCGAGTGCGGCGAACAGGGGCGACAACTGACGGTCGACGTACTCGAGCGCGGCCCGGTGCGTCGCCAGCGAGTCGGCGGTCGCCCCGGGCACGTAACAACAGTTCGGCTGGTGCAGGGCCGACACGTTGACGAACAGAAACAGGCGGCGGTCGGGCGGGACCGAGGCCACGCGGTCGACCGCCAGCCGGACCTGGTGCGCGGTCGAGTCCGGGTCGGTGACGCCCAGCCGCGGCGACCAATGGCTCTCGGCGAACAGCGACGGGAAGACTGAGCCGAGCGGCGAGAGCTTGTTGAAGAACCCGACGCCGCCGACGCAGACCGTGTGGTAGCCGCGCCCGGCCAGGCCCGCGACGAGGTTGTCGGCATCGAGGACGCAGGTCTCGGCGGTCACGGTCTCGGCACCGGGGAAGCGCAGGGCGAAGGGCCGCGGGTGCTTGCCGGGGCGGGCCGGCGTCGGCAGGAAGCCGGCGAAAAACGCCGCGTGGGCGGCGTAGGTGAAGGTGCCCGGCGTGTGTCGCCGCTCCCACCCCGTGGCCGGCAGCCGCCCGGCGAGGGTCGGCGTCGCCCCCTCCCGCCACGCGGCCTGGGCCACGTCGAACCGCAGGGTGTCGAGCGTGACGAACAGCAAGTCGTCGCGGCCGACGATTTCGTTCATGTTCACGACGCCGCCACCTCCGGGGCGCGGGCGGCCGCCCAGGCGGCCAGCGTGGCGGTGTAGGTGTCTTCGCCGCGGTGTGTGCTGCCGAGTAAGAGGTCGCCGAAGGCGTTGACTTCGAGGACCGCGTGCCGTCGAAAGTCGGGCCGCACCAGCACGTCGAGGCCGAGCGTGAACGACTCGGGAAACGCCGCGGCGGCCCGCGAACACGTCGCGAGCAGCGCCCGCCAGGCGTCGTCCCCCATGCGCTCGCGCACCCATTGCAGGTCGCCGCGGCGGCCGCCCAGCGTCAGGTTCGTGAACACGCCCGCGTGCGTACGGACGACCGCGTGGCGCGGCACGCCGCCGATGACGACGACCCGCAGGTCGAAGTTGCGGCCGCCGCACGACGCCTTGGGTAGCCAGCGTTCGACCTGCACCCGCTCCCGGCAGAGAGTGTCGACGATGCGGGCGATCTCGCCCTCGTCGTCGATGCACCGCAGGCGTTTGGAACAGTACATCCGGGCTTCGCCGTTCACGCACGCTTCCGCCACGGTCGTCAGTGCGCGGACGCGGCCGTTCGAGCGGTGGATGGCGACGCAGCCCGCCGCCCCGGAGCCGTGCGCCAGTTTGATCATGACGCGCCCTTCGCCGCCGCACCGGGCCTTGACGTCCGCGTAGTCGCGGGCCGGCCCGAACGACGCCGGGATCGGCACGCCCGCCGCCGCCAGCCGCTCCTGGCACCGCGGCTTGTCGAAGAGGTCGGCGATGTCTTCGACCGGGTGCAGCCACGGCACGCCCGCCGCCGTCGCGGCCCCGTACAACTCGCGGAGCAGCCGGGTCCACCCCAGATAGGCTTGACGCGGATGAACGATGCGGCCGCGCTCGTACTCCGTCGCGTCGATCGCCCGCCCGTCGAGTACCTCGAACCGTTCGCGGGCCGACGGGGCGATGCCGTGCCGCAGCAGCCCGCGAAACGTCTCCCAGTCGCCCGCCGGCGACTCGACGCGGACGAGCGCGTCCGGCACCAGCGCCTCGCCCAACGCGTGGGGCCGCGCGAGCAGCTCGCGGTAGGGGACGAGCGTCGGGGCCGGCCAACCGAGTCGGTCCGCGGCCGCGTTCCAGAATCCGACCCGCCGACAGCCGCGGTTGCCCACGAGGACCAGGCGGGGGTTCATTCGCTGACCACCACGCTCCGCCACTCGTCGTCAGGGTCCTGCCCGTCGTCGACGATCACGGGGAACGGCAACGTTTTCAACAGTTGAACGACCATGTCGTTCGTCATGTAGTGGTGCGACAGGTTGAGTTCGTGCAGCGGCAGGTCGGTCGGCAGGTTGAGCAGGGCGCGGCCGCCGGCGTCGGTCATCGTGCCGTTCGACAGGTCGAGTACCTCCAGTTGCCGCAGGATCGGCGCGTTGACGATGACGGGGGCGATGTCGTCCACGATGTCGCTGTTGCGCAGGCCGAGGTACTTGAGGTGCGGGAAGGCCTTGCCTGCGAGGATCGGTTGCAGGTCCTCGACGCCGCCGTCCCACCCGTAGTTCTCGACGCCGAGCCACAGCTCGAGGTGCGAGAGGTTCGGGAACTCGCAGCGGCAGATCTCGCGCACGGTCGAACGTCGCAGCCCACCGGTCTCGACGATCAATTCCTGCAGCGCGTCGTGCCGCAGCTTGGAGAACCGGAGCGAGTTGCCGCCGCGTACGCGCAGCACTTCGAGCCGCGGGTAGGCGGCGAGCAGCGGGGCCATGTCCGACTGCTCGATCCACGAGATCTCGTTCTCCTCATAGGTGATGTCGCCGAAGAAGATGGCGCGCAGGCCCGGCAACCGGTCCTTTTGGCCCGCGAGCCACCCGACGATGCTCTCGCTACTGACGGAACTGTCGTCGCCCGTCCAGGCCCCGATGACGATCGCCGCCAGCTCGTCGGCCCTCGGCTGCGCGATCAACTGGTCGAGCCGTTTGCCCATCGCGCCGGCCTCGTCCTCCCACGTCGTGGCGACGCGGTACGCCTTGTCCGGCCCCTCCCAGTCCGCCGGGTCGTTGAAGAGCTTCACCGGGCGGTTGAAAAACACATCGGCGTGTTCGCTAAGCGTCACGAGCGGCTCCCAAGGGTGCGGGCGGGTCAGGTTTCCAGCAACGGCCGATAGTCGGCGGGGTCGTCGAAGCCGGCGATCCACGCGGCGGCCTGGTGACAGGATTTGGTATCGGGCGGCACCCGCAGAAAGTACTGCCGGGCCGTCGACGGGCAAAGGCACGAGAGCGTGACAAGCGGCTCGTCGCCCGGCTGTTCGACGCGCAACAACCGCCGCGGCCCGCCCGCATCGGTGTCGCGGTCGAGGACCTCGGCCCCCGACTCTTGCATGAAGCGGGCGACGCCGAAGCGGTCGAGCAATATGCGCCGGCGTTCCGCGTTGCGCTCCGCCAGAATCTCGTCGAGCTGGATCGTCTCGGGCCGCAGGAAGATGCGCTCGTCGATCGGCACGCCCTGCCAGCGCAGGTCCACGGTTTCCAGCGCGGGCGGCAGCCGCGTCGCCCCGGCCAACCCGCTTTGGGCCACGTCGATCCAGCCCGTGATCCGCAGCGAATCGGGCAGCGACGTCAGGTTCGGGCACTCGCGCACGTTGACGGCCGCGAGCGTGCCCAGGTAGTCGGGAAGTGACGTGAGGGCCGAACACCCGCGGACGACCAGCCGGCCGGACCGAATCGTCGCCCGCCGCGGCCAGCCGTTGAAGTTCCAACAGCCCGACAGGTCGAGGAACCACACGTCCAGCCCTTCCGGCAAGGCCGCGAGCGACTGGCAGCCGCGGAGGTTGAGGGTGCCGACCGTCAGCCCCGCCGGCAACCGGAGCAACTCCTCGCAGTTGGCGAGATTCAGGATCGACTCGACGACCAGGTCGTCGGGCAGCTCGCGCACCTTCGTGCCGCTCAGGTTCAATTCGTAGCACCGCAGCCCGGGCGGCAGTTCGTCGAAGGACGGACATTCCGACAGGTCGAGGACCTCGGCCCGCATGTCCGGCGGCAGGCGAAACTTCCTGGCGTCACCCGTCAGTTTGAGCGTGCCTTCGACGCGCAAGCCGGGCCGCGCTCGCCCCTGGCGGATCAGCGTCTCGGCTTCCCGAGTGGTCAACGGTGCATGGGCGGTGATGGCGTTCATGGTGAACTCGTGACCTCGCGTCGTCGGGGCGTCAGTCGCGCACGAACTGAATCGCGCGGGGCGAATACTCGCGTTGCCGCCAGACACGGTAGTCGCCGCGCGGCAGGGCGATCGGGCCGTGTTCCGGGTGGACGAGCGTCGCACTGTCCGCGACGACGCGGAGGTACGTCTGCCCACGGTCCTGATAGAGTTCCGCCGAACCGGGCTCGGCGATGCGGTGCATGTGCCCGGTCACTTCGCCCTCGGCGAGGACGAGGTGCGGCCGCCGTACCGCTTGGGACGGAATGCCGCCAACGGCGGCGACGAGGACGTCGCCGTGACGATACAGACTGGGCGTCGATGCGTCGCGATCCTGGTGGGCGGCTCGTTCGTGGGCCATTGCGGAATCCTCGCCACGTGAAGTCGTTCGGCACCCTTACTGGAATGGGATGAGTCTACCGCCGTGCGATCGGCCTTGCAATCTCCGTCGGATGTACGTTTGGACTTTGGCGAGCGTCGCAGCGTCACGCGACGTGGACGCATCTCGCCACGCCGCGCTGACGCTGCGACGCTCGCCAAAATCCAAAGGCACACCCGGTCCCTAATCTGTCGGTAGGCCCACCGGAGACCGCCATGCCGACCCCATCCCACGCCGTCCACATCGGCCGCCGCTCCTTCTCGGGCGGCGGCGAGCCGCTGACCGCCCGGTCGCCCATCGACGGCACCGCCCTCGCCGCGTTCCCGGCCGCCACGGCCGGCGACCTGCGGCGGGCGCTGGCCGCCGCCGGGGAGGCGTTCTTGCAATGGCGGACCGTGCCGGGGCCGGTGCGCGGCGAGTTCGTCCGCCGGATCGGCGAGCGGCTGCGGGCCCGCAAACAGGAACTGGCCGCCGTCGTCTGCCGCGAGGCCGGCAAGATCATGGCCGAGGCGGCCGGCGAGGTCCAGGAGATGATCGACATCTGCGACTTCGCCGTCGGCCTGAGCCGGCAGCTCTACGGGCTGACCATCGCCAGCGAGCGGCCCGGCCACCGCCTGATGGAGCAGTGGCACCCGCTCGGGCCGGTCGGCGTCATCTCCGCGTTCAACTTCCCGGTCGCCGTCTGGGCGTGGAACGCCATGGTCGGCCTGGTCTGCGGCGACCCGATCGTCTGGAAGCCGTCGCCCAAGACGCCGCTGTCGGCCCTGGCCGCGCACGCCGTCGTCAAGGAGGTACTCGACGAGGTGCCGGACGTGCCCGACGGCGTGGCCTGCCTGGTCGTCGGTGGCACCGACGTCGGGGAGGCGATGGCCGACGCCTGGGAGCTGCCCCTGGTGTCGGCGACCGGCTCGTGCGCGATGGGCCGGGCGGTGGCCCGGCGGGTGGCGGCGCGGCTGGGCCGGTCGCTCTTGGAGCTCGGCGGCAACAACGCGATGATCGTCGCCCCGTCGGCCGACCTGGAGTTGGCGGTGCGGTCGATCACCTTCGCCGCGGCCGGCACCTGCGGCCAGCGGTGTACGACGCTGCGGCGGCTGATCGTCCACGAGTCGGTCGCGGCGGACCTGACCGGCCGGCTGAAGGCCGTGTTCGCCCGCCTGCCCGTCGGCGACCCGCGGGAGCCGGGCGTCTTGGTCGGCCCGCTGATCGACGGCGGGGCGTTCGAGCGGATGCAGGCGGCGCTCGCCGCGGCCACGGCGGCCGGCGGGGTCGTGACCGGCGGCGAGCGGGTCATCGCCGGGGTGCCGGCCGGCGGCCACTACGTCCGGCCCGCGATCGTGGAGATCGACGCGGCGGCGGCCGTCGTGCGGGAGGAGACGTTCGCGCCGATCCTGTACGTGATGCGGTACCGCGACTTCGCCGAGGCGATCCGGCTCCAGAACGACGTGCCGCACGGCCTGGCGTCGGCGGTGCTGACCAACGACGTGCGGGAGGCGGAGCTGTTCGTGTCGCCGGCCGGGTCGGACTGCGGCATCGCCAACGTCAACATCGGCACGAGCGGGGCGGAGATCGGCGGGGCGTTCGGCGGCGAGAAGGACACCGGCGGCGGCCGGGAGTCGGGGTCGGACGCGTGGAAGGCGTACATGCGGCGGGCGACGAACACGGTCAACTACTCGCGCGACCTGCCGCTGGCGCAGGGCATCAAGTTCGACGTGGCGACCGAGGCCGGCCGTTAGTCCCAGACGTAGCGCTCGTCGAAGTCGATGCCGTACCGTCGCAGCAGGGTGCGAAGCTCGTCCTGGAACGTCATCGTGGCGTGGTGCTGCTTCTGGTTGGCGATGTAGTGTTCCACCTGCGGCACCATCGACGCACTGACCGAGAACGCGCCGTAGCCGGCCTGCCAACTGAACCCGGCGAACGCCGGCCCTTTCGTCTTGATCCACTTGGACGAACTCGTCTTGACCTCCTCGACAACGGCGGCGATCGAAACCGTCCGGCCCAGCCGGAACAGCCAGTGCGAGTGGTCGGCCGTGCCGTTGCCGAGGACCGGCGAGCAGCCGAGGCCCTTGAGGACTTCATTCTGGTACGGGTACAACTCGCCTTCGATTTCGGGCGTCAGGAGCGGCACGCGGTTCTTGGTGCTGTAGACGAGGTGGACGTACACGGCGGCGAGCGACTGCGGCATGATGCGTTCTCCCGATGGCGACGTTCTTAGCCCCGAAGGGGCGGCCTAGCGCAGCCCAGGGCAACGCCCTGGGGAACGACCGACATACCATGTCTTAGCCCCGAAGGGGCGGGCTAGCGCAGCCCAGGGCAACGCCCTGGGGAACGACCGACATACCATGTCTTAGCCCCGAAGGGGCGGCCTAGCGCAGCCCAGGGCAACGCCCTGGGGAGAGATGGGGATCAAGGGCAACAGCCCCGAAGGGGCGACCTATTTCGCCCTTTCAGGGCTAGACGTATGTTGACACGTTGAACCCAGGGCGTTGCCCTGGGCTGCGCTAGCCCGCCCCTTCGGGGCTATTCGGGTCGGATGCCATCTCTCCCCAGGGCGTTGCCCTGGGCTGCGCTAGCCCGCCCCTTCGGGGCTACGGAACGGCCTCTCCGCCCGGCACGACCGCCCGCGACTTCGTTCCGCTCCCCTTCACTCCGTTCGCCGCCGGTCGAGCCGGGCCGCGCTCCGACTTGACTTGGCCTTACCGGTCGGATGGAACGGCGAGGAGGCGGAAACCCAAGATGTTGACCGGGTTGCCCTGTTCGTTCATAAGCTGGGACGACGCTGTGCAGTACTCGCCTTTGTAGGGCCAGCACCCGCCGCGGATCACCCGATACGAGCTTTCACCTCTGGAACTGGAAAGCGACGAGGTCCACTGCCATACGTTGCCGTGCAGGTCGTAGATGCCAAGTTTGTTCGGCTTGTACGAGCCGACTTTGCACGTCCGCTTCAGGTTCAGGTCCGGGAGCTTCGGCGCGTTGCCGGCGGGATAGTTCGCGTTGAAGTTCGCGTCGCGGCCGGACAGGTCGTTCGATGGCGTGCCGCAGTAGAAGTGATAGGCCGACTCGGCCTCACTAATCGGCCCTCCCCGACAGATGTACTCCCACTCCGGCTCCGTCGGCAAGCGGTACACGCGCCCGCCGTTCCGCGCCTTTTCCGCTGCGTTTAGCTTCGGGAGGAACTCGTCCACGATGCGCGTGTAAGATACCGTCTCGACCGGGCAGCGGTCGGCGTCCGGGGCGTCCTTGAAGTGGCTTGGGTTGTCACCCATCACATTCCTCCATTCGCCCTGCGTCACCGGGTAGACGCCACAGTACAGCTCGTCGGTCAGCGTGAACTTCTCCGTGCCCGGCTTGCCGCCGCCACCACCCAGGTAGCCGGTGCCCTTCGGCACCGGGACGAACGCCATGCCGAGGTGGTTGGTGAACCCGCGGTCGGCGGCCGCTAGCTTGACCAGCACCGGGTCGCTGGAGAAGCTGCCGTTGAAGTCCGGCGACTGCTTCACCCCGCCGCCGAACAACGGGGTCGTCGAGTACTACCCGACCCCGGCTGCCAAGGGTGGGCTGCGCTTGGCCCGCACCGGGGCGACGGTTCGGTTCTTTGCGTCGGACGGCACCGGCCCCTACCGCGAGCTGCATTCCGCCGACTACGGGGACATGCCGCTGCGCGAGGTCGGCGTGTTCGTGGACACGGGCGGTGCCCTGACCGAGATGAGCGTGCTGCTGAAGTCGCTGACGATTCGCGGCCCGAACCTCATCATCGACGAAGACTACCCGGCCCCGGAGCCGAAGCCCAACTGGTGGGGCCTCGCCGGGGTGCTGGGTGTCGGCGTCGTCCCCTTCCTGGCCGTGGCGGCATCGCGGATGCGTGCCCGGCTTACGAAGGCCAAGGCTTGAATTCGAGCGGATTTCGACGTGCCGGCCGATGCCCGGGTCGATGTGACCGACGTGGTCAAGGCTCGACGCGGTGTGTGGGTTGGATGACTATGTGTCCTCGCCTTGTAACAAGGCATCGGCGAGAATCAAGTCGCGTATGCGCTAGTCCCCTCGCGCGGCCCTTCGCGTCAACTCCCGGAAAGGTGTCGGAAATGATGCCACGACGACGCTGCCAAGGCCTGTTGGTTCTCGCGGGCGCACTGCTAACCCTGTGGTCGGGACAGCTGCCCGCGCAACCGTCGACGCCGGGCGCGAGGCCGGGCGGCCCCCGGACCGTGGTTCCGGCCGACCTCTACGTCGACGACGACAACGCCGGCCCCCAGGACGGTAGCGCCCTCCGTCCGTTCCGAACTGTGCAGCAGGCCATCGACGCCGCCAAGGGCAATGCCGTCATCGCGGTGGCTGGAGGGACCTATCCGCAGAACGTCCGCGTGCAGGACAAGGCCGTCCGCCTCTACGGCGGGTACGTCGGCGGGACCAAGGCCGGTTACGCCAGCGGGAAGGCGGGCAACTTCGCCGTGCGCGACCCGGCCGCCAACCCCTCCCACCTCAAGGGTGACGGCAAGGACTCGGTGGTGTCGCTGCAGGAGTCCGGTGCGAGCATCGTCGACGGCTTTCTCGTCACCGGCGGAGGACGCAGCGCGCTGGCGGCCCCCTCGTGGCTAGGCGGCGGGTTTTATGTCTACGGCGGTTCGCCGACGATCTCGAACAACGTAATCGAGAAGAACCAGACGTGTCCCCCCGTCAAGCAAGACCAGGAGAATCTCGGCGGCGGCATCTATTTCACCGGCCCGAGCATCTCGATCCTGGATAACGTCATCCGCAACAACGTCTCGGGACGTGGGGCCGGCATCGCGGTGGACGGACGGAAGGTGGTCATTCGCGGCAACATCGTGCAGGGCAACGTCGGCGTCAGCGACCACGGGGGTGGGCTTCACATTTTCTCGGAAAACGCCGAGATCGCCCACAACCGGGTCGTGGGCAACGAAATCGGGCGGGCCCTGGGCTACGGCTGGGGCGGCGGGATCATCGTCTTCAACACCGGGGGCAAATACAAACTGTCCCACAACGTCTTCACGGGCAACTTCGCCCCAAGTGTCGGCAGCGCCGTCTTCGTCGACGACGGCGCCGTCGCCTCGCTGGATCACGACCTCATCTACGCCAACGCGTGTAACCCGGCCGGCGACGGCGCGGTGGCACCGGTCTACGTCGACGGCGACGAGAAGGTAGGCTCGACCCTCGACGTGAACCACGTCACGATTGCCGACCACACGTGCAAGCCGGCCGTCCCCGGCACCGCCATCGCCGTGACGGATCGGTCCAAGCTCACCGTCAAGAACAGCATTCTGTGGAACAACGGCGGAGACGACGTCAAGGTGGACGCGACGAGTCGGGCGACCGTCACTTACACTCTGTCCCAAACGGCGATACGCGGGACCGGCAACATCTCCAAGGACCCGCTGTTCGTCAACCCGGCGGGTCACGACTACCGTTTGCGCTCGAACAGCCCCGCGATCAATGCCGCCGAGACGACGCCAAATGGCGGCCGGGCCAACCTGGGTGCTAACGGTGACACGGCGCAGGCCGGTCCGGTCGAGACACCGTCGAAGGCCTATCTGCTGCGCGGCACCGCCGGCGAGCTTCCCTCCGAGGCGGGAGATGACGGCACCAAGATGACCAAGGTTACGTCGCAGGAGTTCGGCGGCACGGCGGTCCAGATCGAGTTGATCGATACCTTCGGCCAAAAGCGAGCGACGGTCGAAGACTGGACCCCCTACCACACGCTGCGTCTGGACATCGTCAGCAAAGGCGCGAAGGACCTCCAGGTCGAGTTCAACCTCTTCCACTCCGGCACCCAGGCCTTCGCCACCCGCGTCGTCGCACCGTTCGTCCTCAAGCCGGGCAAGAACGAAGTCCGCATCGCCGTCAAGGACCTCAAGAACACCAACGGCTCGCCCGCCAAGCTCGCCGAGGTGCGCCGCTGGTACGTCGCGAGCCAAACGCGGGCCACGCTCCTCGTCGGCGACATCTACCTGGAAGGCAAGGCCAGCGTCGCCGCTGCGGGTGCCATCAAGATTGACGCCGCCCGCCTGGCGCGGATCAAGTCGGCCAGGATGCCGACGTTCGCCAAGCCGGTCCTCTACAACACGCCCGAGGCGGACGCCATCATGTCTGCCGCGGAGATCTTCCCGGCCGACAACCCGTGGAACACCCTCGTCGACGACTGGCCCGTGCATCCAAACTCGAAGGCGATGGTCGCGTCGGTCGGTGCCGACAAGCCCCTGCGCTACAACCGGGACATGGCGTTCGTCATCGTGCCGCCGGGCCAGAAAAAGGTGGACGTGAAGCTCGTCCAGTATCCGGCCGAATCGGACCCCGGCCCCTACCCGGTCGCGGACGACACGCCGATTGAAGGCTGGCCCGCGTCCTTCCAGCAGAACCCCAAGCTGAAGACGCTGACCCTGGACGACGTGCAGCGCGGCAAACCTTCGCTCGACGAGGACCGTCACGGCATCGTGTTCGACCCGGCGGCCCGCAAGCTCTACGAGTTCTACCGGCTGACCAAGACGGACAAGGGTTGGCACGCCGACCAGGCGTCCGTCTTCGACCTCTCGTCCAACAAGCTCCGGCCCGACGGTTGGACCTCCTCCGACGCCGCCGGCCTGCCGATCCTGCCGGCCATCGTCCGCTACGACGAGATGAAACGCGGCGTCATCGATCATGCGCTGCGATTCACGGTTCGGCGCTCGCGCCGCGCCTACGTCTATCCGGCGACGCACTTCGCCAGCCGACTGACCGACGAGAACCTGCCGCGCATGGGCGAGCGGTTCCGCCTGCGCAAGGACTTCGACACGTCGAAGTTCTCGCCGGAAGTCCGCGTGATCCTGGAGGCCCTCAAGCGCTTCGGCATGTTGATGGCGGACAACGGCATGGACTGGGGCCTATCCGTTTCGGCGGATCATCGCCTCCCGGCGTTTGACGACGAGCTGCGGCGAGTTAAAGGCTCCGACTTCGAAGTCGTGACCCCGCCGCCGGGCTATTCTGCGCCTTGAGACGGCGAGCTTTGTCGCCGGCGGGTCGCCGAGACGCACTTGAATACCCGGGCGATGTGACCGAAGCCGCCTTGTGCGGGACAAGCCAGCCGCTGGTACTATCCTGTGTTCATGACGACTCTACCCAGATAAGCGGGTGTGATCGAGATGACCTCCATTCTGTTGGCGTCGGCACTGGCCGCAGCCGGAGTTACCGCCGGGCCGCTTGCGCCTGTCGAATTCTCCACGAGCGGTGGCCTGCATCGCGAGCCAGTAATGCTGACGCTCTCGACCAAGGCCACCGACGCTACGATTTACTTCACCACCAATGCCACAGCGCCGTCCCCGGTTAATGGCATCCGCTACACTTCGCCGGTCCGGATTGCCACCACCACGGTTGTGCGCGCGAGCGCCTTTCACGGCCAGATCCATGTCGGAAGTGAAGGCGCTGCCACGTTTATCTTCCCCGAGGCCGTCGCGCGGCAGACCGGCGCTGGCTTTCCGCCAACATGGGGCACACGCGAAGGGAAACCAGTCGTCGCCGATTACGAAATGGACCCCGATGTCGTCAACGCAGCCGAATACCGCGGCCAAATGACGGCCGCGCTGAGCACGCTGCCATCGCTCGCCCTCGTGCTCGACCCGGCTGACCTTTTCGGTAGTGAGCGAGGTCTCTACTCGCACCCCGAGGAGAGGGGCGACGCGTGGGAGCGCCCGTGTTTTGCCGAGTGGTTCACAGCCGGCCGCGCCAATGGCTTCCGAGTCCCGGCAGGATTGCGCATTCAGGGCGGGTGGAATCGCCGTCCGGAGGAGTCGCCCAAACACTCGTTCCGGCTCGTGTTCCGAAAGAAATACGGCGTGGGGAAGTTGAGTTATCCGCTTTTCGGCGACGGGGTGAAGGACTTCGATCAATTGATCCTTCGCGGCGGCAACAATCATTCGTGGCTGCATTGGAGCGCCGCGGAACGTCGCTCGGCGGATTATCTTCGCGATCAATGGATGCGTGAAAGCTACGCGGCCATGGGCCGTTTGTCCGCTCGCGGCTGCTTTGTCCACCTCTACCTCAACGGCCTGTATTGGGGCATCTACAACCTCACCGAGCGCCCAGACGAACATTTCGCTGCAGTGCACTTAGGTGGGCGCGACAAAGATTACGACGCGCGCAACGCGGACAAAGTGCTGAGCGGCGACGAAGCCACCTGGAAGCGGCTCTTTGCCCTCGTGAACGCTGGCGTGACCAACCGGGCGCAGTCCGATGCGGTCGGCGAACTGCTCGATTTGCCGGCGTTCTGCGACTACATCCTCCTCAACCTTTACGGTGCCAACGGGGATTGGGATGCGGCCTCCAACTGGTATGCCGCTCGCAAGAGGACCGGCGCGGGGCGTTTCCTCTTCTTCGTCTGGGACGGTGAGCGAACGCTTGAGAACGTGAATGACAGCATCCTGAAACAGGACGACGACCTCAGCCCCACGCGGTTGTTCCAAAGACTCCGCGGCGACGCCGGGTTTCGCGAACTGTTCGCACGGCGGGCGCTACAGCATCTCGCTGGCAACGGTGTCCTCGTTCCTTCGAAAGCCGCGGCACGCTATCGCCATCTTGCGGATTCACTCGACGCAGCCGTCATTGCGGAGTCGGCCCGATGGGGCGACTATCGGCGCGATGTGCATCAGTACAAGGAGGGCCCTTATGAGCTTTACACGCGCGACAAGCACTGGCGCCCGGAAGTGAAACGCTTGCTGGAAGACTATTTTCCGAATCGGACCACTGTCTTCATCGAACAACTGAAGGCCGCACAGTTGTACCCGAAAGATTGAATCGGCGCCAACCATCATCCGCGATCACGCGTTTCCGTGTTTGCCCTAGCTGAGCCGGCGACTGGCCGCACGCCGCCTACAGCGTCCGCGTCGCCCTCCTCGTGGCCGTCCTCGGCGAAGCGCGAGCGCTGCACGGGGCCGTCGTCAGCCTGAGCGAAGGCTGGGAAGCCGCGCCCAAGTCCGCCTCGCACCCACGGGCCGGGAGCCGCGATGACGAGGATCAGCTCGCGCCCTTTCGCGGTCTGCACGTACTCCCGGTGGACACTGTCATCCCTGGTTGACCCATGGGCATAACCGCCGGTCTGGCAGCCGGTAATTGCCGGGCCGCTTCGGGCCTGTAGCCTGAGGGCAACTCCCAGACCAGGCGACCCCCATCCCGAGGGCCATATGGGCTCCCACCGCCTTTCCGTCCTCGTCGTACTCTGTTCCCTCGCGCCGGTCGGGACCGTGCCGGGGCAGACCAGGGACACGCGGCCGGACTTTCGGAACCCCGCCCTCCCCGTGCCGCGGCGTGTCGAGGACCTCCTTTCGCGCATGACGCTGGAGGAGAAGGTGGCGCAGATGCTCTGCGTTTGGAACGCCAAGCGGCAGGTCACTGACGCCCGGGGCCGCTTCGACCCCGCCGCCGCGCCGGAATGGTTCCGGGTGGGCATCGGGCGGATCGAGCGGCCGAGCGACGGCCACGGGGCGCGTGCCGAGGCGGAATTTACCAACGCGATCCAGCGGTGGGTGCGGGACAACACCCGCCTCGGCATTCCCGTGATGTTCCACGAGGAAGCGCTGCATGGGCTCCAGGGGGCGGAGGCAACCAGCTTCCCGCAGGCCATCGCCCTGGCGAGTACGTGGAACCCGGACCTCGTCGAGCGCGCCTTCGCCGCCGTCGCGCGGGAGGTGCGGGCCCGCGGCGCGCAGCAGGTCCTCGCGCCGGTGGTGGACGTGGCCCGCGATCCGCGGTGGGGGCGGTTCGAGGAGACCTACGGCGAGGACCCGCACCTCGTGGCCCAGATGGGGCTGGCGGCGGTGCGGCGACTTCCAGGGACACTTGGCCCCGGGCCGTCCCGGCCGATCGGGTCATCGCCACGCTCAAGCACATGGCCGGGCACAGTCAACCCGAGTCCGGGACCAACGTCGGCCCGGCGAGCCTCGGCGAGCGGACGCTGCGCGACGTCTTCTTCCACCCCTTCGAGGTGGCGGTCAAGCAGGGGCACGCCCGCAGTCTGATGCCGTCGTACAACGAGATCGACGGCATCCCCTCGCACGCCAACCGCTGGATGCTCCGCGACGTGCTGCGCGCCGGGGAGTGGGGCTTCGACGGCACGATCGTCTCGGACTGGCAGGCGGTGAGCCAACTCGCCGGGCGGCACCGAGTGGCCGCGGACGGGGCGGACGCGGCCCGCCAGGCACTGGCGGCCACCGTGGACGTGGAGCTCCCGGACGTGGAGACGTACCACACCCTGGTCGGCCAGGTGCGGCGGGGGGCGGTGCCCGAAGCCACGGTCGACGCGGCCGTGCGGCGGCTCTTGCGACAAATTTGAGTTGGGCCTGTTCGAGAACCCGTTCGTCGGCCCGCCGCGGCCGACGCCATCTCCGGCTCCGAGCGAGCCGACCGCTGGCCCTGGAGGCGGCCCGGCGAGGAGATCGTACTGCTCCAGAACCGCGGCGGGCTGCTGCCCCTGAGCGCCCGACAAGGCGGCGTGGCGGTGATCGGCCCGCACGCGGCGGTGATGCTGGGTGGCTACTCCGGCGTGCCGCGGTACTCGGCCAGCATCCTGGAGGAATCCGCGCGCGACCTGGGGCCAGGAGCCACCGTCGCCTGCAGCGAGGAGTGCCATCACCGAGGCCTCGGCCTTCACCCGCGGCCCCCAGCCGCTCATCAGCAGGAACCCGCTCACAGGCGCGGTGGTCGGTGACCGCGTGGTGCCGGCCGACCCCGCCGATCGCCAACCGGCGGCGCGTCGGCGAGGCGGTGGCGCGGGCCGCGGCAGCCATGTGGCCATCGTGGTCGTGGGGACAACGAAGCTGAACCGCCGGGAGGCGTACGCCGAGAACCACCTGGGCGACCGCGCGGACCTGCGGCTGCCGGGGGGCAAGAGGAGCTGGTGCAGGCGGTGGTCGACACCGGGACGCCGACGGTGCTGGTGCTGATCAACGGCCGGCCGCCCCGATCCCGGACCTGGCCGAGCCGTCCAGCCATCCTTGAGGTGGTACCTCGGGCAGGAGGGCGGCACCGCGGTGGCCGGGGTGCTATTCGGCGACGTGAACCCGGGTGGCAAGCTCCCGGTCAGCCTGCCCCGCAGCGTGGGGCAGTTACCACTCTTCTACAACCGCAAGCCGACGGCGATGCGTGGCTACCTATTCGAGTCCACGCGACCGCTGTTCCCGTTCGGGCACGGCCTGTCGTACACGACCTTCGCGTACTCCGAGCCGACGATCGCGCCCGCGCGGATACCGCCGGACGGACGGGCGATGGCGTCCGTCGAGGTGGCCAACACCGGGCCGCGGGCCGGCGACGAGGTCGTGCAGCTATACATCCGGGCCGAGGTGAGCCGGGCGACCCGGCCGGTGATGGAGCTGAAGGGCTTCCAGCGGATCACCCTGGCCCCCGGGGAGCGGCGCGTGGTGACGTTCGAGCTGAGACCGGAGCACCTCTCGTACCACGGGCCGGACATGAAGCGCGTCGTCGAGCCGGGCCGCTTCCGGATCATGGTGGGCGGGAGTTCCAACGGCGTGAAGTCGGCGAGTCTGGACGTGACGGTGGAGTAGCACCCGCCACGAGGCGGAGGACGGGTCCGGGTTCCCGTCTGCCGGAAGACGTGGGAGCCGCCCCCGGCAATGTCGGAATCGACGGTCGGTTTCGGTCACGCCAGGTGGCGGTTGACGGCCGCGTCGGCCATCTGCTTGAGGGCCGTGCGGTCCACCTTTCCCACAGCGTTGGTCGGCATCTCGTCGAGCGCGACGACCTCCTCGGGGGCCTTGTAGCCGACGCGAGCGCGCGCGAACTGCACGAGGTCCGCCGCGCTCGGCCGCTCGACGCCCGGCCGAAAGGCCACGTACGCGCGCACGGTCTCGCCGTGAACCAGGTCGTGGATGCCGACGACGCCCGCGCCGGCGACAGCCGGGTGTTCCAGCAGCGCGTCCTCCACCTCCTGCGGGCAGATGTTCGAGCCGTCGTGGACGATGATCTGCTTCTTCCGGCCGCGGAACCAGAGGTAGTTCTGCTCGTCCGCCGCCACCAGGTCGCCCGTATCCAGCCAGCCGTCGACAATGGTTTCCGCGGTCGCGTCGGGCCGGCCCCAGTAGCCGACCATGTTGCCGGGGGACTTGATCCACAGCCGCCCGGGCGTCCCGCGGGCTGCCTCCGTACCGTCCTCGCCGCGAATCGAGGCTTCAAAGCCCGGTGCCAGTTGGCCGATCGAGCCGACGCGGTTCCCGGCCCCGTGCGGATTCATGGCCGACGTGCCCGTCTCCGTCATGCCGTACACCTCCTCGATGGCGAACCCCGCCAGGTCCGTGAACTCCCGCTCCAGCTCCGCCGGGATCTTGTCGCCGCCCGAGACGCACCGCCGGATGGACCGGAAG